>JAVBLC010000005.1:0-402039 GCA_031553805.1 Rikenellaceae bacterium
AAACATAATTCATTTCGACCATTATGCAGCTATGCAAAATAATGAAAAACAGCACATTAAAACCTAAATCGTGGACAAATTTTTCATGGAAAAAGTGTCCACGATTTTGTCCGGTGAAATCTGCGTCAAAGTGCTTTAAAACGCATCTACGGTAAAAATAAAAAGCACCGTATTCGCGTGAAATACAGTGCTTTTCCTTGATTTTCAGTACTTTAAAGTGATCCCGCTGGGGCTCGAACCCAGGACCCCAACATTAAAAGTGTTGTGCTCTACCTGCTGAGCTACGGAATCTTCTTTTTCGAGTCACAAAGGTAGGGATTTATTCCGGTTTTGCAAAACAGGGTGATATTTAGGCGTTGGCTTCCTCATTGGAATCATTCGAATTTGATCGCTTCTCACCGTTCTCGAAAAAGGGGCAGCCTTCCCACCAGGCCGCCCCATCCCAAATAACTACTAACAAAAAACGGATCAACCCAGTCTGGGTTTCTGAATGATCCGTATCACCAGTGAAACGCCATAAATAAAGCACCCGTAGATCAGGGTGATCAGCGCCACTTTCAGCCCACCGAAAATAATTCCGCTGGAGATTTCTCCGTTTAACTCGTGAATAATGCCCGACATCTGGTAGATGCCGACCAATGTGCCAATAAACCCGGTGATCAGGGCAATCAGTCCGATCTCTTTGGTCCAGGCCGGCGCTTTCCACGCGGCCAGGAATAATCCGATGAATTCGATGGTCAGTGTGGCCATCCACAAGAAACCACCTTCGATAAACAAATTGAACATAGCGTGTGAGGGTTTAGGTTCGATACAAAGGTAACCTCGTCGTCGGCGATCGGTGCTTTTCGGGCGTGACGAAACCCGTCGATGGCGTGTCGAATCCGGCGATTGGGCGAAAAGTGGGGGAGGGATGCCGTTTTTTGCGCTGAAATCTCTATTTTAGACATCGAAATCTATGGTGATGAGAAAATATTTCGGCCTGTTTTACTGGTGTGTGATGGTGCTGCTCGTCAGTCTGATCTTGCGGAGTGCGATGGGTTCATTCGGATCTGCGCTCTTCCTGTCGCTGATGCTGTTGCCGGGGGTATTGCTGGTCAAGTATTTATCGAAAGACATTTCTTACAAGAACCGCAAGCAGGGGGTCTTGCACACGCTTTACCTGGTTGCCATCGCTTCATTGACCGAATATTTGGCGATCATCTTTGTCCATTGGAATCTGCACGGGTTCGAATCTTTCCAGAAACTCGAGATGGTACTCAATCCCTTTTTTATTTGGTTTGTGCTTGCTTCGCTGCTGTCAATCGAGGCGCTCATCAAGTCGCATTTTATGGGCGATGTGCCGCCAGAGAAGTATATTCGTTTTACTTCCGAACGGGCCAAAGTGGCGCTCGAGCTCGACTCGATCACCTACGTCGAATCGCGTGATTACGCCGTGTACGTGATGACCGCATCCGGAAAATCGTATCCGACGCGGATGAAAATCTCGCAATGGGAGCTGGCCCTCGACGACCGCTTCGTGCGGGTCCACCGCTCGTTTATCGTCAACCGGCGATACGTGACGCGGATCGATTCGCGGGCGGTTTATCTGGGCGACGACCTGCCGATCGAAATTTCGCGGAAATACAAGGAGAGCGTCCAGGAAAAGCTGGGCGACTAAGGTGCGTGCCCGCACAGGGAATTTTGACTTTATTAGTCTGGGTTAAGGGACATGCCCGCACCCAGAATATTTCTAATGGGGCGCATGTTTTCTCGCCGCTTTATTATCTTTGCCTCGATGAGAAAACTCGAGAATCACGAATTGGGGCGCCCGACGCAGGAGGAATTTTTCGAAATGCGAAAGTTTCCGGTGGTGGTCGTGGCCGACAATGTCCGCAGCCTGCACAACGTGGGGTCGATGTTCCGCACGTGCGACGCCTTTGCCGTAGAAGCCCTTTATCTGTGCGGGATTACTGCCACGCCCCCCGATAAAGAAATCCACAAGACGGCGCTCGGGGCCGAGCAAACCGTTGCCTGGCGCCATTTTTTGAAAACATCGGATGCTGTGGATCTCCTGCAATCAGAGGGCTATACTGTCCTGGCCGTCGAACAGGCCGAAGGGGCTGCGATGCTCGATGCGTTCCGGATCGATCCGGAACGGAAATACGCCCTCGTCTTCGGCAATGAAGTGAGGGGGGTAGACCAGCAGGTGGTCGACCGGTGCGCCGGCTGCCTCGAAATCCCCCAGGCCGGCACCAAGCACTCCTTGAACGTTTCTGTGTCAGCCGGCGTTGTTCTTTGGGCATTTTTCCGCCAATTCGGCCTGTAAACCGACAGTTTGTCACCAGGCGCTTGCTACAGGCACAAAAGAAAACGGAAGAGGGAACCGTCGCGGCAACCTCTTCCGTCGGGGATTAACCCCAAAACTACTAACCCAAACTTAAATAAATGAAGAAACCTATTTGTACTCTTCCTTAATCAAACGCTCGACTAAGGACGGTTATTGTGTATTTCACAATATTTATGCCAAATAACGTTTTCGATACAATTAACAGATAGAATTTTAGATAGAATTTTAGATAGATTTTTCCCGTTTTATATACTACAAACGCAAAGACCGTACCGCATCGTATGCCACGTGCTGAATTCTTTGTACCTTTGCATAAAATATTACCAATGAAACGTGTCGTTGTCGGACTTTCGGGGGGCGTAGACTCCAGTGTCGCCGCATATCTGCTTAAGGAGCAGGGATATGAGGTGGTCGGGATGTTCATGCAGAACTGGCACGACACGACCGGCACCCTGGCCGGCGACTGTCCGTGGTACGACGACCGGATGTTTGCCGAACTGGTGGCCAAAAAACTCGACATTCCGTTTCATTTCATCGACCTGAGCGGCCCTTACCGCCAGCGGGTGGTCGATTATATGTTCTCGGAATACGAACGCGGCCGTACGCCCAACCCCGACGTACTCTGCAACCGCGAGATCAAGTTCGACGCCTTTCTCAAAGCCGCCCTCGACCTGGGGGCCGATTACGTGGCGACGGGCCACTACTGCCGCCGCGACGAAGTTTTCGTGGATGGGGCGGTGCGTTACCGGTTGTTGGCGGGAGCTGATCCCAACAAAGACCAAAGCTATTTTCTGTGTCAACTGTCTCAGGAACAGCTTTCGCGTTCGCTGTTTCCGATCGGCGACCTGCTGAAATCCGAAGTACGGCGCATCGCCGCCGAACAGGGGTTGGCGACGGCCGAACGCAAGGATTCGCAAGGGATCTGTTTTGTCGGCAAAGTAGACCTTCCGGTGTTCTTGCAGCAAAAATTGGCCGCCAAGAAAGGCGACATCGTTGAAATTTCCCGGGATTTTTCAGGATATACCGTCGCCGGTGTTGCTGACCGTCCGTTGGAAGAGGCTGCCGAGCCGATCCTTTACCACCCGTCGGATGGCATGAAAGTCGGCGAACACAACGGCGCCCATTTCTTCACCATCGGCCAGCGCAAGGGCCTGCAGGTAGGCGGAAAACCCGAACCGCTTTTCGTCATCGCCACCGACATCCCGAACAACGTAATCTACGTTGGGCAGGGCGACGACCACCCCGGGCTGTACCGTTCGGTACTTAACATCCGCCCCGACGAGGTGCATTGGGTGCGTCCCGACCTGGCCCTGTCGGCCGGACAAAGCGCTGCGTTCGACGTCCGCATCCGCTACCGCCAGCCGTTGCAGCGGGCTACGCTGACCATGACTTCCGACGGCGCGTATATCCGTTTCGAAAAACCGCAACGGGGCGTTACCGCCGGCCAGTTCGCCGCCTGGTATTCGGGCGAAGAGCTGATCGGGTCGGGCGTGATCGACCGGTGAGTTATTCTTCGGAATTAGCCAGCAGTTTGAATTCAAGCCGGTTGCCAGCTCCCAGTCGGTAGGTGTAGATCGCCCGGCCGGCAATGTGTCCATCCGAGTAGTCGGCGATCACCCAACGGCCGCCCAACGGCTCGATTTTCCAGAATTGCATCGTTCCACCCAGAATGGCTTGATCGGGGATCAATTCCGGCTGGCTTTTGAGCGATTCTTCGATGAATGCGGCCGGATCTTTAATTCCCTTTGCGGAGAGGGTGCGCCCTTCAGAATCGTTGTCGAACCAGTAATTGTCCCGCTTCAGCTCCCATTTCAACTGCTCGGTTACTGCGTTGAGCGAATCGCGCTCGGTGACCGTGCGTTTCAGTAGATTTTCGAGCGAGTCGATCCGGGCTTCGGCCTGCGCTTGCAAGCCGGGATCGGGCTGTTCCCGGCAGGCGGTCAGCGCAAAGACGATCAGGATGTAAACGATATTTTTCATCATTTTCAGAAATTTACCGGGAGGATTTATGCAATGCATCAGCCGGGCATCCCGATGGCCGTTTCGGCCATATCGATGACCCTCTTGTAGAATTCGTCGAAGAAAGGGTATTTGTCGTCGCTGTTGAACTTTTGATTGCGGGCCTCTTTCAGAAACGTTTCGAGCAGGCGCGCGGTGATCGAATCGGGATACTTTTTCAACAGGGCTTGGTAGCTGCGGTGAGATTCGTCGTAGATTTTCAGCTTGCCGTCTTCGAAATAAAAGGTCGGCGTGTTGTCTTCGCCGAAAAGGTAGTCCCGGAGGTAGAATATATAGTTTTCGCGGGCCTGGTCGATTGGGGCGCTGTCGGGATATTTGTCGATATATTTCTCCCAGCGGACGACGCGTTCGCCGACCTCATCCCACGTGAGGCAGATGCCGGCGTCGGCCGAATAGAGTTTTACGGACTCGTCTTCAATGATCTTTAGGAAATTGCGCAGGGCGGGGGAGAGGTAGGGGCCGAAAAGGTTCCAGTAGTGGTAGTTGCGGAACTTTAACTCGTTGTATCCTTCGCCGATACCCCAGATTTTAAGGCCGGTGTCGCGGAACAGTTTCGACACGACGTTGCTCGACCCGGCCCACTCGCCGTAGACCCCCATCCACCCGGCGTTGATGTCGAAGAGTTTTTCGACGTTTTGCTCTTGCCGGTCACGATAGGTTTTGTAGCAGGCATCGGCTTCAGCCGGCGACATGGTTTTGAGACGGGAGGCAGTTTCTTCGCGCAGTTTGACAATGGCGTCGGCCACCGGTTTGCTGCGGGCATAAAGGCGCGGGAAGTCGGGTCTTTCGTCGCTGTCATCACCAGCGTCATAATAGCCTTCCTCTTCTTCCGCATCCCCCACATACTCTTCGTCGTCGGTTACTTCGTCGGCGCTCCACCATGCCTCGTCGTCTTCGGCCGGAGCGGGTTCTGCCATTGCGGTTTCGGTCGCATATCTGGGCGGCCGTTCGTTTCCGCAAGACGAACATCCCGTTGTCGCGACCAGGCACAACAACGGGATGATGGTTTTTGTGAAATGGGTCATGATTTTTACTGACCTATTTAGTGAAGAATTACTTGCGGATCGCGGCTACGCCCGGAAGTTCGATGCCTTCCATGTACTCGAGCAGCGCCCCGCCGCCGGTCGAAACGTAACTCACCTGCTTGTTCAATCCGAATTGGTTGATGCAGGCTACTGAGTCGCCGCCGCCCACAAGCGAGTATGCGCCCTTGGACGTAGCGCGGGCAATGGCTTCGGCCACTTGGCGCGAACCGTTGGCAAAATTGGGCATTTCGAACACGCCCACCGGGCCGTTCCACAGGATGGTCTTTGACGATTCGATCACGTTGCAGAATGTTTTTACCGTTTCCGGGCCGGCGTCGAGGCCCATCCAACCGTCGGGAATGGCGTTGGCCGGGAATACCTTTTGCGGGGTGTCGTTATTGAATTCCTGACCGCACACCACGTCGGTGCCCAGGTGTACCTGCACACCCAGCTCCTTGGCTTTGGCCAGGATGTTGAGGGCCACCTCGAACTGGTCGGCTTCGCACAACGAGTTGCCGACTTTGCCGCCCTGGGCCGCCATGAACGTATAAACCATGCCGCCGCCTACAATCAGGTGGTCGACTTTCTTAAGCAGATTTTCGATGATCGTGATTTTCGACGAAACCTTGGCGCCGCCGATGATCGCGGTAAACGGTTTTTCGGGGTGTTCGAGCACCTTGTCGATCGCCTTGATCTCGCCCTCCATGATGTAGCCGAACATCTTGTCGTTCGGGAAGTAAGAGGCGATCAGCGCGGTCGAGGCGTGGGCGCGGTGGGCGGTGCCGAAAGCGTCGTTGACGTAGCAGTCGGCATACGAAGCGAGTTTTTTCGTAAACTCTTTCTGGCTCTCCTTAGTGGCTTTCTTGGCCGCGGCTTTTTCCTCGTCCGAAGCGTCTTCGGCCAGTCCGCGGGGTTTTTCTTCTTCCTCGGCATAGAAGCGGAGGTTTTCCAACAGCAACACCTGGCCGGGTTTCAACGCAGCAGCTTTTTCTGCAGCCTGCGGGCCCATGCAATCGTCGGCGAAGTCGATGGTCATCCCCAGGTTCTTCTCCACGCACGAAATGATGAATTTCAGCGAGAAATCGGCATCAGGGTTTTTCTTCGGGCGTCCCAGGTGCGACATCAGGATCACTGAACCGCCGCCGGCCAGCACTTTCTTGATCGTCGGGATGGCCGCACGGATGCGGGTATCGTCGGTTACCTCTTTGGTCTGTTTGTCGAGGGGTACGTTGAAGTCGACGCGGATGATCGCTTTCTTGCCTTTAAAATCGTAGGTGTCAATCGATTGCATAACGTTTTGTATTTAGTTTTTTTAGTGTCTTCCGAAAGATGGAACTATCCACCAAAGGTATTTATTTTTCGTCGAAAAACCAAAGAATATATTTGGCTCGTTCAATAGACTCAAAACCGTATATCAAAAA
Source organism: Rikenellaceae bacterium (assembly GCA_031553805.1). Lineage (GTDB taxonomy): Bacteria > Bacteroidota > Bacteroidia > Bacteroidales > Rikenellaceae > JAITVB01. The sequence goes on from JAVBLC010000005.1 coordinate 6,792, forward strand.
ATTACGTTTTTTAATTTTTTTTCTGAAAAATCTAAAAATATTTCAGAAAATTGCTAATTTTGGAGTTGAATCCAAATTGTAAATTACAATGTACGGAAAAATCAAACAACATCTGACGGATGAGCTGGCCGCCATCGAATCGGCGGGCCTGAGCAAGCGCGAACGTGTTATCATTTCACCCCAGCAGGCATCGATCCGCATCTCGACGGGGGCTGAGGTGCTCAATTTCTGCGCGAATAATTACCTGGGGCTTTCCAATAATCCGCGGTTGATCGGGGCTGCCAAACGGGCGATGGACGAACGCGGTTTCGGCCTGTCGTCGGTGCGCTTTATCTGCGGCACGCAGGATATTCATAAGGAACTCGAGGCGGCGATTGCCCGCTATTTCGGCACTGAGGACACGATCCTTTATGCCGCCTGCTTCGATGCCAACGGGGGCGTGTTCGAGCCGCTGTTGGGCGAGGAGGATGCGATCATTTCCGACGCGTTGAACCACGCGTCGATCATCGACGGCGTGCGGCTGTGTAAGGCGCAACGCTACCGCTACGCCAACGCCGATATGGCCGAACTCGAAGAATGCCTGAAAGAGGCGCAGGCGCAACGTTTCCGCCTGATCGTTACCGACGGCGTCTTTTCGATGGACGGCAACGTGGCACCGATGGACAAAATTTGTGCACTGGCTGAGAAGTACGATGCGCTGGTGATGGTCGATGAGTGTCATTCGGCTGGGGTTGTGGGCGCTACGGGCCGCGGCGTGACCGAACAATTTTCGATACGGGGCCGGGTCGATATCATTACAGGTACCCTCGGAAAAGCCTTTGGCGGCGCGATCGGCGGGTTTACCACCGGGCGGCGCGAGATCATCGAGCTGTTGCGCCAACGTTCGCGTCCCTACCTGTTCTCGAACTCTATTCCGCCGGCTGTGGTCGGGGCTGGAATTGAGCTCTTCAAGATGCTTGAAGAGTCGGACGAATTGCATGCAAAACTGGCCGAAAACGTCGATTATTTCCGTGGTCGGATGCTGGCCGCCGGATTCGATATAAAACCTACGCAGTCGGCCATTTGTGCTGTAATGCTTTACGATGCGCGGGTGGCGCAGGAATTTGCGGCACGGCTGTTGGACGAGGGAATTTACGTGACCGGTTTCAGCTATCCGGTGGTGCCGAAAGAGCAGGCGCGCATTCGGGTGCAGGTGTCGGCCGGCCACTCGCGCCAACACCTCGACCGTTGCGTGGCCGCCTTCGAAAAGGTGGGGCGCGAGTTGGACGTCATAAAATAATACCCAAGGTTGGTATTTGTAATTATTTGGGAGTTGAAAAAATTGGATTGTTAAAAAAGATCACTACTTTTGTGACGTATTGTAATTGAATGGCAAAAAAAACTATGGCAAAGTACCCCATCGACGCGATTGACCAGAAAATCCTGTCGCACCTGATTAAAAACGCTCGAATGCCTTTTCTTGAAATTGCCCGCGAGTGCGGTATCTCGGGAGCAGCCATCCATCAGCGTGTCAAGAAGTTGGAAGAGTCTGGGATCATCTCGGGGTCGCGCCTTGAGGTCGAACCCGCTGCATTGGGCTATTCGATGTGTGCATATATCGGAATTCAGATTTCCGATCCGAGCCTCCATTTCGTGGCGGTCGATTCGCTGAAACTGATCCCGGAAGTGGTTGAGTGTCATTTTATCACGGGGAAATATAACCTGCTGATCAAGATGTATTGCTTCGACAACGACCACCTGATGCATACTATCTTTGATAATATTCTGAAAATCAAAGGGATTTCGCAGACAGAAACGTTTATGTCGCTCTGCAAAGCCTTTGAACGCGAGGTGAACATCGACAAGTGTTTGCCGCCCCAGGGATAAAGGGGAGAGTGAAAAAGAGGGGTGGGCGAGAGTCCACCTTTCTTTTATGGAAGGTGCTTAGGCAGTATTCCGGTGCGTTCTCACACCGGGAGGCTATGCAAAGTCACTCATGAAAAGTTCTTGTATCCTTGCAAAAGTGAAGCGAAGAATTTTTCCGAACAAAAAGGGCGCATCGGTGAAGATGCGCCCTTTATTATAAAAGCGAATTCAATTATTTGAACGAAGCGGCCTGCTTGTTCAATTCGTCATCCGAATAAGTCCCGATCACGATCCGGTATTTGAACGTTACGCTCTGGCCCGGTTTGAGCTCGAGTTTCACCGGTTCGGCTTCTTTGTCGAAAGCCTGCCCGCCCATGCTGTTGGTGGCAAAGAGGCCGTAACCGCGGGCGTGCGACCACGCCGGATAGTTCGGGTTGCTCTGGTTGTCGATGATCGCCACGGTAATGTTTTCGCCGTCTTTGGTGGCGTTCAGGGCTACCCATTCGCTGCGTTTGGCCCATACGTCGCCACCACGGATGCCTTGTGCGTTGTGGTAAACGCCGTTCACACCGTCGCTGTTCATGATGGGCACGTCGGTTTCGATGCCGTTGGCGTCAAGGAACTTTTCGGGTTTGGTCGAGGGTTCTTCAAAGGCACGGTCCATGCGGATCGCCACGATCCCCTCCTTGTTCTGGGTAAAGGTGACGTCGGTCTTGGCCGTCAATTTCGAAGTGCGGTCAAACCAGCGGTTCTTGGCGTCACCGCCGAAGATGAACGTGGTTTCTTCTTCCATCAGCACTTCGTCCTTGCTGTTGCACCAGTTCGACAGTACGACCAGTTCGCCTTTGGCGTTGTCCATCTTTTCGATCTTCACGAATTTGATCGTGCCGTAACGGTCCTTGCGCTCGGCCGGGATAGCAAACGAGTTGTTCCAGAAGTCGAGGCCGTTCACGTCCCCGAAGTTGAACCAGTGGCCCACGTGGTGGGGATGGTCAACGCGTTCGAATGCGCGCGGAGCAAGCGGATAACCGCGGGTGATCTCAATCCCCGAAGCGGTGTAGATCGGGTTCAATACCTGCTTTTCCATATTGTCGGGATAGATGTAGTTGGTGAACAGTTTGCCACCTACGTACACTTCCACTTTCTTTTCGGCCGGAACGCTTTTGAATTCCACGTTATTCGATTTTTGTGCGCAAGCCACGGAAACCGTGAGCATCATCGCAACGGCGAGTAATTTTTTCATCTCTGTCTTATCTCTGTTTTTTAAAAATTATACTTGTGCGGGCATCACATACGGTGCGCGGTATTCGCGGGTGAGCATACGGTTGGCGTCTTCGTTGCCGATGAATTTTTCGGCCACCGGGTCGAAGTTCAGCACGGCGTCCACGCGGTAGGCAATGTTGCCCAGGTGGGCAAGGGCCGAGGCGAGGTGGGCGGTTTCGACCGGCCCGTGTTGCATACTCTTGTCATTGGCACGACATGAATCAATAAAATTCTGAAAATGGTCGCCGCCGGCTTTGCCCGACGGGCCTTTTTCTCGTTTTTCGCCCAGGTAGGTGTCGTAGGTGTCGTAACCCCTGATGACCATATAACCCTTGTCGCCGTAGAAAATGTTCCCTACGCCGGCGCCGTCTTCGAGGTTGGTGCACCAGTTGCGTACTTCGAACTGGATGATCTTCTTCTGCGACGGGTAGTGGTAGATCGAAGTCTGCACTTCAGGAACTTCCTTGGCGTCGTCCCACAGGAATTTGCCGCCCATCGAGGTGATCTTTTCCGGAAGGGTATCTACGCCGAGGCCCCACAGGCAGAGGTCGGTTTCGTGAATCCCCTGGTTGCCGACGTCGCCGTTGCCGTAATCCCAATGCCAGTGCCAGTTGTAGGGTACCAGGTCTTTCGAGAAGGGACGCATCGGTGCCGGGCCGCTCCACATATCGTAGTCGAGCCCTGCCGGAACGGCCGAAATGCCCTGATAGCCTACGCTCGGACGCCAGCGGTACACCAGTCCGCGGGCCATATATACGTTACCGATCACCCCGTCGCGGAGCAGTTGCACGGCTTCGCGGATGGCGGTCGAGCTGCGGAGCTGCACCCCGTGCTGCACGATGCGGTTGTATTTGTAGGCGGCTTCGATGATCTTGCGGCCTTCGGCCACGTTGTGGGTCGCCGGTTTTTCGACGTACACGTGTTTGCCGGCCTGGCAAGCCCATACGGTCTGCAGCGCGTGCCAATGGTTGGGGGTGGCCAGCGAAACGCAGTCGATGTCTTTGTTCTCGAGTGCTTTGCGAAAATCCTGGTACACCTGTACGTCTTTTTTGTAGGTGTCTTTGATTCGCTTTTGCTGTTCGTTGGCGACGTTCAGGTCGACGTCGACCAGCGCTACGACTTGGCAATTCGGTACTTTCGAATAGCCGTCGATATGGTTTTTACCGCGGCCGTTGACACCGGCTACCGCCACGCGCATCTGGTCGTTGGCCCCCATGATGTTACCATAGCTTTTGTTGCTGATCCCTACGCCGACCATCAATCCGGCGGAAGCAAGGCTGGCCTGCTTCAAGAAGTCTCTTCGTGAAATTTTTTCCATAGTTATTAGGTTTGGGTTAGTCGTTTGAAACAAATTGTCCTAAAGATAGGGTTTTTTTGCCGGAATGCAATGCTTATACGTGCTTTCCCAGGCACATACTGAAAATTTTAATTTCAATTTAATTTTGGAGGGGATTTTATTCCGAAAAGTGTTTGTTTCCGAAAATTTTGCTTCCGCTTTGTGGAAATTTTCTCTCTGATTTTAGAGTCGCGTGGGGTGCACTAAAAAGTGTGGCTGGCATTTGCCCGCCGCACTGTGCTTACTGGCCTCGGTGCGTGCCGGATTTAGAGTTGCCCGGCTTCATAAAGCTTGATCAGCTTTTCGAGCACCTGGTCCTCGCCGTCCTTGTCATAGGTGTCCTTGAGGTTGGCGCCGAAAATCCGCGCCACGCCCTGCCACAGGAATGCGCTCATCTTGCCGCGCAAATCGCGCACCAGGTCGTAAGAGGTGTTTCCCGTTTCGCGATCGATCAGCTTGATCAGCATTTTCCCCTGCGAAAAACTCATCCGCTTGAGAATCGGGGTGTATTGTTCTTTGAGCTCTTTTTCGACCGACTTGACAAATTTGTCCTGTTCTTTCTTCGACATGGTAGCCATCCGGCGCTCCATGTCCTGAAGTTTCCAGTTGGCATATTGGGCAATCGGGTAGACGATCTTCAGGTTGCGGATCATCCGCTCGTAGCGGCGCATATCGACTTTCCGCTCGAATACGTAGAGCGGTCTGAGGTGGATGACCGGCACGGTGTCGCCGTTCTCGATATTGAAATCGACCAGGTTCCACGGCCGGATCCGGTAGACCGGATTATTGGGGTCGAACGGCGGCGGGCCGGTCTGCGCGGCCGATTTACCGGGCATGGCCAGCAACAGGAACAGGCAGGCGATCGCTCCCCACACCACGGTATTTATCGAAAAACTTCGCATCGCTTTCTTTCGGGTTCGGCAAAATAACTTACCTTTGCAAAGATAAATATTCTTTGCCAATCAAAACGCACAAGTGCGCTAAATATTGAGCCTTTACGCGGCAAAATATCCACCAAAAGCTATAAAAATTCTACCATGAACCCGACGATCCGCCTGACAGACCGTATCCATTACATCGGCGCACACGACCGCCGCAAACACCTGTTCGAGAATATGTGGCCCCTGCCCGAGGGGGTTTCCTATAATTGCTACTTGATCCTGGACGAGAAGACCGTGCTGGTCGACACCGTCGAAATGGGATCTGACGGCGATTTCGTCGGGCAGGTCAAGGCGCTGCTCGCCGGCCGCACGCTCGACTATCTGGTCATCAACCATATGGAGCCCGACCACACGGGCGAGATCGGCAACATCGTCCGCACGTTTCCGAGCGTGAAGATTGTCGGCAATAAAAAGACATTTAATGTCCTGCAGGCCTATTTCGGTATTACGGAAAATCTGGTCGAGGTGGCTGATGGCGAAACGATTGATGTGGGACACCATAAGTTGCAGTTCATCTATACCCCATGGGTGCACTGGCCCGAAACGATGATGACCTATGACCTGACCGAAAAGGTACTTTTTTCGGGTGATGCGTTCGGCAGTTTCGGGGCGCTCGGTGGAGGAGTGTTCGACGACGAGGTCGAATTTTCGTATTACGAAGGCGAGATGCGTCGCTATTACTCGAACATCGTCGGCAAGTATAGCAACATGGTGCAAAAAGCCTTTGCGAAATTGAGCTGCATCGAGATCAAGACGATTTGTCCGGTCCACGGCCCGGTTTGGCGGAAAGACGTGTTGCGCGTACTCGGCCTTTACGACCGCTGGAGCAAGCAGGAGGGCGAACATGGGGTGGTGGTCGCCTACGCCTCTATGTACGGCAACACGGCCCGGATGGCCGACTACATTGCCCGCAAGGTGAGCGAAGGCGGCGTGCGCCACATCCGTGTGCACGACGTGTCAAAAACCCACGCCTCGTTCCTGATCAGCGAAATCTGGAAATACAACGGCCTGATCCTGGGCAGTTGCGCCTACAACACGCAGATGCACCCGATGATGGACGCGCTGACCCGCGAACTGGAACTGCTCGGGGTGAAAAACAAGCACGTCGGCCTTTTCGGCACCTACAGCTGGAACGGCGGCGGGGTGCGTAGCCTGAACGACTTTGCCGGCCGTATCGGTTGGGAGCAGGCGGCTCCGGCGGCCGAGATCCACGGGGCGCCTACGGCTGAAAAGACAGCCGCTTGTGATGTGCTGGCCGCTGAAATTGCTAAACGGGTAATCGAGTAAAGTAATTATGGAATTACGAGAAGGTATTTCGCATACGGTCAGTGTATTGGCATCCGATAAAAATTCGGCACGTGCCGTCGGTTCGGGCGGTTTGGACGTCTTCGCCACCCCGTCGATGGTGGCGTTGATGGAGCTGGCGGCGATGACCGCCGTAGCTCCCTGTTTGCCCGAAGGAAGCGATACGGTAGGCGTCGAGGTCAACATTGCCCACACCCGCGCCACCCCCTTGGGCGATACGGTGACGGCGACCGCCACGCTGACCAACGTTGACGGGCGAAAACTCGGATTCGACGTCGTAGCCAGCGATTCGCAGGGCGAAATCGGTCGAGGAACGCACGCCCGTTTCATTGTCGACCGTGAGAAATTTATGGGTAAATTACGAAAATGATAAATTTTTAAACTGGGGCAAAAATCCCCGGGAAAAATACGTACATTTACTGCTTCACAGGACAGTAACCAACTAAAAAAAGAATAGATTATGAGCAATCAAAAATTCCCCGCAGGAGTGATCTCAGGACAGCCGATGCAGGAACTCCTCGCGTATGCCAAATCGAAAGGATTTGCCATTCCGGCCGTGAACGTGACCGGTACCGATACGATCAACGCCGTGCTCGAAACCGCCAAACAGGCCAACGCGCCGGTGATCGTGCAGTTTTCGAACGGAGGCGCCGCTTTCTATGCCGGTAAGGGCATCGGCCTCGAAGGCCAGGCCGGGGCGATCCTTGGGGCCATCTCGGGGGCTAAACATATCCACACCGTAGCCGAATCCTATGGTATTCCGGTAATCCTTCACACCGACCACGCCGCCAAGAAACTTCTTCCGTGGATCGACGGTCTGCTCGACGCCGGTGAAAAATTCTTCAAAGAAACCGGCAAGCCGCTCTTCAGCTCGCATATGCTCGATCTCTCGGAAGAGCCGCTGAAAGAAAACATCGAAATCTGCAAAACCTACCTCGCCCGGATGGCCAAGATGGGGATGACCCTCGAACTCGAACTCGGTATCACCGGCGGCGATGAAGACGGCGTCGACAACTCGCACCGCTCGCACGACGAACTCTACACCCGTCCGGAAGACGTGGCCTACGCCTACGAAGAGTTGATCAAGATCAGCCCCAACTTCACGATCGCCGCTTCATTCGGTAACGTGCACGGCGTATACAAACCCGGCAACGTGGTGCTCAGCCCGATCATCCTCAAGAACTCGCAGGAATTTATCCAGAAAAAATACGGTACGGCTGCCAAACCGGTGAACTTCGTCTTCCACGGCGGTTCGGGCTCGGAGCCTGAAAAGATCCAGGAAGCGGTAACTTACGGGGTGATCAAGATGAACCTCGACACCGACATCCAATGGGCGTTCTGGGAAGGCATCCACAAGTATTACAACGACAAGAAGGATTACCTCCAGGGCCAGCTCGGCAACCCCGAAGGGGCGGACAAACCCAACAAAAAATATTACGACCCGCGCTCGTGGCTGCGCAAGGGCGAAGAGTCGATCATCGCCCGCCTGAAAATTTCGTTCCAGGAGTTGAACGCGATCGACGTACTGTAAGCAATCAAACGAGTAAAGGGCCTCGCACAAGTGCAGGCCCTTTGCTTTGTCAAATAAAAAGGAAAAACGAAAAACCTGAACAACAACATGAAAGAAGCCATTGCTATCCTGACCGGCGGCGGCCCTGCCCCCGGTATGAACTCGGTCGTAGGCAGCGTTGCCAAAACTTTTCTGAAGAGCGGTTATCGCGTGATCGGCCTCCACGAAGGCTACACCGGCCTGTTCTCGAAAACGCCGCGTTGCGAGGACCTCGATTTTTCGCTGTCGGACGATATGTTCAACAGGGGCGGATCCTACCTGAAAATGAGCCGCTTCAAGCCGACTGATAAAAACTTCGCGGAAGATTTTAATTACGATTTTTTCGTAAACAACAACATAAAACTGCTGATCACGGTCGGTGGTGACGACACCGCTTCGACGGCTAACCGCGTGGCCAAATTCTTGGCTGACAAGGGGTATTCTATTTCGAACATCCACGTGCCGAAGACGATCGACAACGACTTGCCGCTGCCTCCGGGCTCGCCCACGTTTGGGTTCGAGTCGGCGCAGAATCAGGGGGCGATGATCGCCCGCACGCTCTACGTCGACGCGCGCACGAGCGAAAACTGGTTTATCGTCGCTGCGATGGGCCGCTCGGCCGGCCACCTGGCTTTCGGGATCGGCACGGCGTGCCACTATCCGATGGTCGTCATTCCCGAAATGTTTAATAAGACCGAAATTACGGTCGATAAGATCGTCAAGCTGGTTGTTTCGTCGATCGTCAAGCGCAAGCTGATGGGGATGAACTACGGCGCGGCGATCATTTCCGAGGGCGTGTTCCACGACCTGAGCACCGCAGAGGTCGAAAAGGCCGGGGTGCATTTCACCTACGACTCGCACGGCCACCCCGAACTCGGCAAAATTTCGAAGGCCCACGTCTTCAGCGGCCTGATCGAAAACCGCCTCGACGAGCTGAAACTCAAGACCAAATGCCGTCCGGTGGAAATCGGATACGAGGTGCGTTGCCACACGCCGGTAGCGTTCGACCTGGTCTACTGTTCGTTGCTCGGCATGGGCGTTTACACGCTCTTCAAGGAAGGGAAGACCGGCTGTATGGTTTACGTCAATCCGCAGGGCGAAGTATCTCCGCTCTACCTCAAGGATCTGCAAGATCCGATCTCTGGAAAAATTCCGCCGCGCCTGGTCGACATCGAGTCGAACCGTGTGCAGTCGGTCGTCAATCACATTCTGAACTTCATCACTCCGACCGATTACGAAGGGGCCAAGGCTTACCTCGCTAATCCGGAAGCGTATGATTTTTATAAGATTTTGAACTGGTAGGGAGCGGTACAAAACTTGCCGGTAAATATGGATAAGCGTTAAAATGAGTGTGAGATGAAAAAATTATTGTTGGCGATAGCTTGTTCGGTGGTGGCACTTGCGGCTGCGGCTCAGTCCCACCCCGTGCCGGAATTTATTTATTGCAAGATCATCGGCTCGCACAAGGTGTTGAGCAGCAAGGTGACTGTCCTGATTGACTTTGGTCAGGAAACCTCGCTTTTTGCCACCAACAAGCTGCGGGGTGATGACGGCAAACCGATCGTTTTCAATTCGATGATCGATGCGATGAACTGGATGGGTGCCGACGGTTGGGAATTGGTGCTGGCCTATGTCGAAGCAGACGTTTCCGGCAGTTCGGGCAGTACATCGACAACGACGACCACCCATTGGGTGCTGAAGAAGAGCATCGAAAGCCTTAGTCCGGAAGAACGCGATGCTGTGTTGTCGAAGTTTAAGACGGCCAAATCACAGTAATCGTGTGGTTATGAAAAGAGCGGCGGGGCATTTTGCCCTGCCGTTTTTTTATGGACACCGCGCAAGAGATTTTTATGCATTGGAAGGTGATCCCTGTCGGGCCGGATCGGGCATAAGAATCTCCGGGGAGCGAAGCCACCGCGCTTGGGGCGACGCCGAGGAAACAGCCGCTTTTTATAAAGAACGGCACCAAATTTTTGAGGAAAGCCACGCTTTCTTGAAATTCACTTTGCGTTAAAAAATCCCCGGTGCGGGGACGCACCTAAAAATTTAGACGGAGGATGAGGGCGTAGTTGCGTCCGGGCATCGGGCGTTTCATCACTGTTTCGTAGGAAACGTCAAGCAGATTGTAGACCTTGAATTCGATGGAGCCCCACTGCGAAAAATCCCATCCCGCAAAAATGTCGTGCATATAGTAAGGGGGCAGCGACCCGCGCGAGGAAGGGTCGTTCGACGAAGTGGTGTAACGGCGGCTGTAATAGGAGAACTGGTAGCCCGCGTAAAACGAATGGTAGTCGGCCTTTCCGAAAAAGTTGGCGGAATAGACCGGGACGTAAACCAACTGTTTGCCGACCGATTCATCGCCCGGCCCTTGGGGCTCGCCCCGGTTGATGGAGTGGGTGACGGCAAAGGTGCCCAATCCGTAGAGTTTCAGATCCCTCCGCCGGTATGTGTCGGAAAGGTTGGTTTCGAGGCCGTAGCTTTCGACCCGGCTCACGTTGACCGGTGTCCAGTATTGCTTGGGCGAGGGGAGCCACAGGATCCAGTTGCGGATTTCGGAATAGTAGGCGTCGGCGCCGATTTTCAGCGTGTTGCGCTTGCTTCGCAATTCGTATTCGAGTCCGGCTTCTCCCGAGCCGCCTTTTTCGTTTTTGAGGTCGGGGTTGCCGCCGGGCAGGTAGTAGAGGTCGCTCAGCGAGGGCGGGTTTTCGTTGCGGCCCACCTGCAACTTGGCCCGCAGGTTTTTTTGCGACAGAAAAGCGTATTCGATCCCGACAACCGGCACGGCAAAGGCGCTTTCGCCGACGACCGATCCGCGAAAGATGAGGCTTGTCGCCAGGCGGCTGTTCCAATAGCTGTACAGCCCGACGAGTTGCGAGATCTCGCCCCGCTTTTTCGAAAATCCTTGGCCGTTGGTGCGGTTGTGCGAGTCGACGCCTACCGATGCCGCTTGGCTCGAAAGCGAGATCAGGTGTTTTTCGGAAGGGTGCAGCGTGAGGTTGAATGCCGCAGAGAGCGTGTGCCCCGTGCCGTGCGAGTCGATCTGCGTCAGGTAGCCTGACGACACGCGGCTCTTCTGCATGAAATCGAGTTCGTCAAAATCACCCCCGACCAGGATTTCCCACTCGGCCTTTCGCGCATAGTGCTTGTAATTGGCCGAAAAGCGCAGGTTTTTTGTGTCCTGTTCTGATATATTCTGGGCCTGCGATCCCTCATAGCTTGTGATTGAGGGCAGGTCGCGGTCGGAGGAGAGTCCCCACACGACCAAGCTGAACACATCCTCGGGACGGGGTCGGTAGAAGAACTCCTGCATCGCCCCGTACTTGAGATAGCCGGCGTTCTGGTAGCGTTGCACCGGGTGGTAGCGTTCGCCGCCCGGATCCTCTATAATGCTCTTGTTGACAAATTTGAAATCGTTGTTGGACGAACTGCGGAAAAATCGCGTGGCCGACTGGAATTTTTCAGACCCTACTTTTACGCCCGCGTAGGTGTCCCATGTATTGAAACTGCCGATGCTTTGCACGGCCTCGGCACTGAACCGGTTTTTGAAATCGGGGTTATTGGCGATTCTGATGCTCCCACCTAATGCTCCCGCCCCGTCCTGCACCGACGACACGCCAGCCTTGAGGCTTACATCCGACACGAAAAAGAGCGGAATGTTCGAAAAATCAACCGACCCGGTGAGGGGCGAATTGATCTTGATCCCGTTCCACCACACCTGGGTGTGGGTAGGGGCCGTGCCGCGGAACGAGGCGGTGGCCTCGCTCCCCCGGCCGTAGTGTTTGATAAAGACGGTGGTGTTTTCGTAAAGGAGTTCCGAGAGCGAGAGGTTCTGTTTTTCTGCCAGCACCGACGAGTCGATCTTCGTCCGGGTGAGGGCTACATCCTGCGGCCTTTCGGCGTAAACTTCGATACGGTCCATGTCGTGGCGAAAGGCAACTGTATCGGTCTGGGCCAATGCACACACACCGGATAACAGCCACGCCCCCACAACCAGAATTATTCCTTTCGACATTTTTATGCGTCCCCGGTGCGTCCTCCGCCCAGGAAGTTTTTACGAGTTTATCTATAAGAGCGTTACGGGGGGGACGATCGTTTCGTCGTTGGCCGTCGTTCTGGACGTTTTCTTTTTGGCCTTCGGGCAGAGGACTTTCAGCGCGCCCGGCAGGCAGGTGATTCGGATTGGGAATGACGGGCCGGGCTGGCCGTCGATGTCGGTCGACTCATTGCCCCGCGACGAGATGACCATCTCATCGCCCTGAAAGTGGAATACCCCTTTGGGATAGGCCTTGGGAGCGCTCAACCGCAGGAAATGGGTCACCGTGCGGATGTTTTCGACTATGTTGTCGTCACGCATCACCAGCAGGTCAAGCAACCCGTCCTCGATGTCGGCCAGCCGGGCAATTTTCAGATTACCTGCGGTTTGTCCGTTGAAAACGAAAAAGAGCAGCGATGATCCCGAGTAAATTTCTTTGCCCTTGGAAGTTACTGTAATCTGCAGTTTCTTAAAATTCGGGAATTCTTGCATACCACTGAAGTAGTAGGCGAATTTCCCAAAGGTGTGCTTGAGCCGGGTAGGGGTTTTTTGCGACACGTCCGTAAACAGGCCGCAACTGAACACATTGACGAAATAGAGGTCGTTGGCCCGGGCCAGGTCGATCTCGCGCAGTTCGCCGCTCAGAATTGCGCGGCAGGCAGCGGGGATGCTGAGCGGCACCCCCAGCAGGCTGGCGAAATCGTTGGCTGTGCCGGCAGGCAACACGGCGATCGGTGTCTTGATGCTTTTCGTTTGCAGGATGTTGACCACGTAATTGATCGTGCCGTCGCCGCCGGCAATGAGCAGGTGGTGGCAGAAATTTTCAATGCCGTCGACCAGCTCTTCCGGTTCGTTCTTGTCAAACGTGAGCCGATAGGGGATCAGCGTGTATCCGCGTTTCTGGTAAATAGAAACGATCTGGTCAAGCGCGTGCCCGAACCGCCCGTCGCCCGAAGCGGGGTTGTAAATGAATTTTACAAATTTCATAATCCCAGCTGGTTATTGCTTGATGTGTAATCCGGGAGTCGCGTAAACCTCGAACTCGTTGGCGTCGTTGACATAGATCAGGTAGGCGTCGATGTCGGGGTGCAGGGCGAGGAATTCCTTGCTCTTTTCCAGTCCGATCAGCATCATCACCGTGCCGTAGGCATCGGCCAGCGTGGCATTTTTCGCCACAGCCGTTGCCGACAGCAGGTTGCTGATTACCGGTTCGCCGGTAAGAGCGTTGACCGAGTGGACGATTTTTCGACCGGTTTCATCGGTGTGAAATTTTCGGTAGTTGCCTGATGTGGCGAGCCCCCGGTCAGACAATTCGACGATTACTTGAATTTCTTCGCCCGGCGTGAAATTACCTTCGATCGGTTTGTCAATCCCCACTTTCCAGGGTTTGTTCTCGCCATTGAGTCCTCTGCTGAAAATTTCGCCGCCCATTTCCACGAGGTATTCTTTGTAGCCGAGGCCGTCGAGCCACGAGGCCACGTAGTCGACCGTGTAGCCCTGGGCGATCGAATTGAGGTCGATCTGCGTCCCCGGGTTTTCCTTGATCAGTCGGTCGCCTTCGATGCGGATCTTTTGGTAGCCGACGAACTGCATCAGTGAGTCGATGTTGGGCAGCAGCTCGGCATTGCCTCCGGCGAAGCCGTAGGCGGCGGTCACCGGTTTGATCGTGATGTCGTACATACCGCCGCTTTCGACGCTGATCTTCCTGGCTTCTTCGATGCAGGTACGGATGTGGTGGTCGATCCGGTCGCTCTCGTTGCGGTTGATCCGGTTCAGCAGCGAGTTTTCATCAAAGAGCGACAGCGACTTCTCGATCTCCAGGAATAGGCTGTCGAAACCCGGTTTGAGGTCGGGAATCTCGGTGCCCTTGACCACGATGTGATAGGTGGTCCCCTGCGTGAACCCGTCGAAAGCGAGGGTGGTGACCGGTTTTTGCTTTTGTCCGCACCCTGTTAGTAGCAGTAGTACAGTAGCCAGGCAAAGCGCCCGGGCGAAATATTTAGTCATCGTATTTTTCACACATTAAAAAAGAATGTTCAAAATTACGGGAATCCCCCCAATTGTCCAAATAAACGACTATCTTTGTTCTCATCAAAGGAAGACGGGGGTGCCTGGCGAGGGAAGCCGTCGGAATCTGGACGAGGTGCTGTGTAAGACAGGCGTCGTGCTGTTTCGAAAGGTTATCGTGTAAGGCTGAGATCATACCCCGAGAGAAAACGTTTCTCCGGAACCTGATGCGGGTAGTGCCGCCGTAGGGATTTTTCCAGATTTTTCGTCACAGGCCCGCCGCCTTCCTTGTCAGAATCACCGATCTTAACAGACAAGGAAATGATCATCTACGTAAACGACGAGATCACCGTCACGCAAGCCGAAACCCTTGCGCAACTGGTCGCCGAATTGTCGCTCGACACCCGGGGGATGGCCCTGGCCGTGGGTGCATGCGTCGTGCCGCGCGGCGCGTGGGACGACACGCCGCTCGAAGCCGATGCCCACATAACCGTTATCCGCGCCACCCGCGGCGGCTGAATTTTTCGAATTCTTTGATTCGCTGAATATGAAACTGTTTGCTGCGCCGATCGTCATCACACTGCCGGCCTGTTATCCCAACGAGCCCGAAGCTTTTCGGGCTCTGACCGATGCCGGGGCGGGAATTATCCACGTGCGAAAACCGCAGGCGACCGAAAGCGATTTGACCGCCCTTTTGCGAAAAGTGTCGGGCGAGGGTTATTGCGGGGCGCTGACCCTGCACCACCATTTGGCGCTGGCTGTTCAATACGGACTTGGCGGGGTACACCTGCGCGGAGCGGACTGGGCCACGGTGCCGTACGGTCTTCGAAAAAGCGCTTCGTGCCATGCGTGGGAGGAGGTCGCGGCGCTGACCGGAAAGGTCGATTATGTTTTCCTGAGCCCTGTTTTCGATTCGATTTCCAAGCCCGGTTATTCAGCCGGATTTAACCTGTCCGATCTTTCCGGAAAATTGCATTTGAAAACCCGGCCGCCGGTGGTGGCTTTGGGGGGGATTGCGCCGGAACGTCTTTCGGCGGTCTGTGTGATGGGGTTCGAAGGTGTGGCGGCGCTCGGCAACGTGTGGGCTTGCGAGGACGGTCGGATAGATATCGACCAAACGATAAAAAATTACGAAAAATTGAGAGGGGAATGGGACCGGTGCAACGCCCTGCAGTAGCCCCGCTGTTGCTGGTCACCCAGCGCACCGACGAGCGGGCTGTTTTGGCTGAAGCCCGGGCCTTTTTCGAAGGCGGCGGCCGGTGGGTGCAACTGCGGATGAAAGCGGCGGCAGAGGAAGAGATCGTACGCGTAGGAGCGGCCTTATTGAGATTGTGTGAAAGTTACGGCGCGTTATTGAGCGTTAACGATAACCCGCTGGCGGCAAAAAGAATAGGGGCCCATGGCGTACATCTCGGGCGGAACGATATGGCGCCCGGTGAAGCCCGCGCCCTGCTCGGCCCTGCGGTCCTGATCGGTGCGACGGCCAATACGGCCGAAGACGTCGTCCGGCTGTCGTCGTTCGACATCGACTACATCGGCTTGGGACCTTACCGGTTTACGACGACCAAAAAGAGGCTTAGCCCTGTGCTGGGCATTGCCGGTTATGAAACGATTCTCTCCGAAACGGCGTCTCTGTCCGACCGAAAACCGATCCTGGCCATCGGTGGCATCACGCCGGACGATGTTCCGCTACTGCAAGCCGCAGGTATCGAGCGGTTTGCTGTTTCTGGCGCGATCAGCAACGCTCTCGATCCGACGGCGGCTACCATTGAATTTTTAGAAAGAATTAATCCGAAAAAATGAAAGAATTAGTAATTGCGGGGCGCACGTTCGCCTCGCGCTTGTTTACCGGTACCGGCAAATTTTCGTCGAACGCCCTGATGCGCGACGCCGTCGCGGCGAGCGGCAGCCAGCTGGTGACCGTGGCCCTGAAGCGGGTCGACCTTGGCGACAGCGACGACGACCTGCTGCACCACCTGCAACAGACAGGCGCACACCTGCTGCCCAATACTTCGGGCGTGCGCACGGCTCGCGAAGCGGTCTTTGCCGCCCAACTGGCCCGCGAGGCTTTGGGAACGAATTGGGTAAAGCTGGAAATCCACCCCGATCCGCGCTACTTGTTGCCCGATCCTGTTGAAACGCTCCGGGCTACTGAGGAGTTGGCCAAAGACGGCTTTGTGGTGATGCCTTATATCCACGCTGACCCTGTGCTGTGCAAACGATTGGAAGATGCCGGGGCGGCCTGTGTAATGCCTCTTGGCGCCCCGATCGGATCGAACAGGGGGCTGGCTACGCGCGAATTTTTACGGATCATTATCGAGCAGAGCCATATTCCGGTGGTGGTCGACGCGGGTATCGGCGCCCCGTCGCACGCAGCCGAAGCGATGGAGATGGGGGCTGATGCGGTACTCGTAAATACCGCCATCGCCGTGTCGGCCGATCCCGTAAAAATGGCCGTCGCGTTTAAGATGGCGGTCGAGGCGGGACGGATGGCCTGCGAGGCGCAACTGGCTCCGGTCGGCCACACGGCCCACGCATCGAGCCCGTTGACCCATTTTTTGAATGAACTGGGGGATTTGCTCTGATGAATACGTTTTATGAAAAGCTCAGTGCGTGGAAATGGAACGAAGTAACAAAACAGATCCAGGCCTCGACTACGGCCGATGTGGTGCGGGCGCTGGCGGCCGAACGCCTATCGATGGACGATTTTGCTGCACTGGTTTCACCGGCGGCCGAGCCGTTTATGTCCCGGATCGCCGAAAAAAGTTTCCGCACGACCCGCCGCCGTTTCGGGCAGACGATGCAACTTTACGTGCCGCTTTACCTGTCGAATTACTGTGCCAACCACTGCGTTTACTGCGGGTTTAACCACACGAACCGGATTCCGCGCCTGGTTTTGAGCGAGAATCAAATTCGCCGCGAGGCCGAAGCAATCCGCGCCCGCTACAAATTCCAGCACATCCTGCTCGTCACGGGCGAAGCACCGGCCCGTGCCGGGATCGAATATATGGGCCGTGCGATCGAGATCATGCGCGATTATTTCTCGCAGGTTTCGCTCGAGGTGCAGCCGCTCGCCGAAGAAGAATACAACTGCCTGATCGAAAAGGGGCTGCATTCGGTCTATATCTACCAGGAAACCTACAACGAGGCGCGTTACCCGGCCTACCACCTGCACGGACGGAAAACGGATTTCCATTATCGCCTCGAAACGCCCGACCGGTTGTGCCGCGCAGGCATTCACAAGGTGGGGCTGGGCAATCTGATCGGTCTCGAAGATTGGCGCACGGAAGCCTTTTTTACCGCTTTGCACCTGCGCTACCTCGAAACGACTTACTGGCAGACAAAGTATTCGATCGCTTTTCCGCGCCTGCGTCCCTTTGCGGGCGAGGGGGCGTTCAACCCGGCACATCCGGCCGACGAAAAAAATCTTTTCCAGTTGATTTGCGCTTATCGCCTGTTTTCGGAAGACGTCGAGCTTTCCCTGTCGACGCGCGAGAGCGCCGCTTTTCGCGATAAGGTAATGCCCTTCGGTATCACTACGATCAGCGCCGGATCAAAGACGCAGCCAGGCGGATATGCCGATACCGACGACTTGGCTCTCGAACAGTTTTCTGTGAATGACGACCGCACACCAGCCGAAGTCGAGGTGGCCGTCCGCGCAAAAAACTTGGAACCGATTTGGAAAGATTGGTCGCTTTACCTGCAGGAAGTGCGTCCCCGCACCAGGGGATTTTCTTCACTTTGAAAAATTTCTGAGTGCCGATAGGCGCAGGGCGAAGCCCTGCAACGCGCCTATAGCCGATTGGCGTAAAAAAAAGTTTGAAAAAAGCGTCGTGAAGTCCACTGTCTGAGCCCCGTAGGGGCGAGTTGTGGACGTAGCAGCTTTTTTCAAACTTTTTTAGCCAATCGGGTAAAGCGCTTGACTTTTTTGCAACTTTTTTTGTCAAGAAAAAAAGTTGGTGCTTCCCATCACTGGGGAGAAGTGCCTCCCGGCACCAGGGAAAAACTATTTAGCCCGGAAAAACAGTTGCAGGGGTACCCCCGAAAAATCCCAGTGCGCACGGATCTTATTCTCTAAGAACCGGCGGTAAGGGTCGCGGATATACTGCGGCAGGTTCGCAAAAAATGCAAACGACGGCGTAGGCGAAGGCAGCATCGACACATACTTGATGCGGATATACTTGCCCTTGATCGCGGGCGGCGGCGTTTCCTCGATGATCGGCAGCAGGAAATCGTTGAGTTCCGACGTTTTGATGACACGTTTACGGGACTCGTAGACCCGGATCGCCGTTTGCAGCACGTCCATAATGCGCTGCTTGTTCAACACCGAGGTGAAGATGATAGGCACGTCACTGAAGGGAGCGAGTTTACGCTTGATGTTTTCCGTAAAGTCGCGCATCGTATTGGTCTCTTTTTCAACAAGGTCCCACTTGTTGACGACGATCACGCAGCCCTTTTTGTTCTTGACCATCAGGCTGAAGATATTCATATCCTGCGACTCTACCCCTTGGGTGGCGTCGAGCATCAGGATACAGACGTCCGACGTTTCGATCGAACGGATAGAGCGCAGCACCGAGTAAAATTCGAGGTCTTCAGTCACCTTGGTTTTTTTGCGCAACCCGGCGGTGTCGATCAGGTAAAAATCGAGGCCGAACTTGTTGTAGCGCGAAAGCTCCGAGTCGCGGGTCGTGCCGGCGATCGGGGTGACGATGTTGCGCTCCTCGCCCAGCAGGGCGTTGGTCAACGACGATTTGCCGACGTTGGGGCGGCCGATGATGGCGATCTTGGGCAGGTCGAGCTCTTCGGGCGACGGCTTTTCGTCCGGCAGGGCGGCGATAAGGTCGTCCATCAGTTCGCCGGTGCCGCTACCGCTCATCGCCGCGATCGGGTAGGGATCGCCCAGGCCGAGGGCGTAGAACTCATGGGTGCCGTATAGTTGGTCGTTATTGTCGATCTTGTTGACGACGAGAAAGATCTTTTTCTTGCTGCGGCGCAATTTGTCGGCCATCATCTCGTCGAGGTCGGTGATGCCCGTGGACACTTCGACCAGGAACAGGATCACGTCGGCCTCTTCGAGCGCCAGGTCGACCTGCTTGCGGATCTCTTCTTCAAAAACGTCGTCCGAGCCGACGACGTAGCCGCCGGTGTCGATCACCGAGAATTCGCGGCCGTTCCAGTCCGTCTTGCCGTAGTGGCGGTCGCGGGTGGTGCCGGCGATGTCGTCGACGATCGCTTTGCGCATCCCGACCAGGCGGTTAAAAAGGGTGCTTTTGCCCACGTTGGGACGGCCTACAATAGCTACGATGCTCATAACTGCATTGGTTTTAGGGCGGCAAAGGTACGATTTTTCAGGGGAAATGCAAAAGGTGCCTCCCGGGTGTCCTCCGACACACGGAATTATTCATTTTGTTCCAGCAAATTATTGAAAATCTAAAGAACCCCTTTTAATCGGGCGATCAGCTCGTGGGCGGTCTGCTGTGCGGCTTCGGTTTCGCGGTTGAGCTTTTCGACCAACGGGTGTTTCTCGAAATCACCCCGGACGGCTTGGAAATCGAGATTCCGGATGAATTCATCGCCATCCGCGCCGAAGGGGATGAGGGTGGCCCCCGAAAACTCCTTACGGGCGTCGGTGAGAGTCAACTCGTTCAGGAAACTGACGGCATAGGCCCACAGGTCGATCGCTTCGGCCAGTTGCACCGTGTCGATCTGTGCGCTGTCGCCGGCGATCAGGCGGCGGACATATGTCCATTCCCACTCTGAGAAATTTTCGTGGAGGGCCGACAATTTTTTCTGTAGTCCTCCGGACGAGGTGATGATGCCGTTCTCGACCTGAACGGCCAGGGCCTCGATTTCTTGCAGCGGGGCGACGAGCCCCGCCACATCGATCCACGGCCCGTTAACTGGCAGGGCCGGTGCGGTAGGCGATTTTTGGGATGATATTCTTGACACCAGTACGTCTCCGATATATCGGTTGACTGCGTTTTTGTAAACGTTCAGCATTTTTGAAATGTCGCCCGTTTTGATCTTCACGCCGCGACCGGCTACTTGGGCCCCGCGGCCTTCGAACGATTCGAGCAGGATTGCGGCGCGGCGGATCTTTTCGATCAGGTAGGGCGTCCAGGGGGTAGGGCGCAACAGGTCGCGTTTTTCGCCTGTGCGGCGGTCGCGTGCAGCCCACTTTTCGGTGTCGCGCACCGTGCCGGCGGTGGCCAGGTTGGCGGCCGGAAGCAGCAACGAGCCTTCGTTCGTTTCGATGAGGTAAGAAAACGGAAAATCGCCCGTGTCGGGATGCCCGTAATGGCGGCCCTTGGCGACGGTAAACGCGCCGATGCGGGCGGGGAAGAGGACATAAGAACTGCTGGCCGTCTTGCAGCCGCGTTCCATTATCCCCTGGTGCACCGGGCCGAGGCGGTACATATGGTTGCTCATGTTGGTGCCGCTGCCCGCGTTGTAGAACGAAAACTGGCCGCCGACCAACAGCGACGATTTATGGTGTGTGACGGTATGTGGCCCGGCGAACGCCGCGCAAGCTTCTCCGCAAAAACACTCGCAATTGGCAAAGAACAATGAATGCTCTGCCGAAAATCCTTTTCCGACAAGGCATCCCTGGCCGATGAAGCAGCTTTCGAGCATTGCACCGTCGGTCACTTCCGACCCGGTGTCGATGATAAACCGCCGGGCGATCACTCCGCGGCCGACGAACGTCGGGGCTTCGGGCGAACTGTTGACCGTGCCGTCCGAGAGTTCGGCCACGCCTTGCAGGGTAGCCCTCACGCCGATATTTACATTTTTGAGTTGTCCGCAATGCAGGATTTTGGCGTTTTCGCCTACGGTTCCCATCAACGAGGCCACTTCCGATGCGCGTTTCAGGGCATACCCGTTTAAGGCGTCGGTCAGTGCCGGGCGATGGCGCCACAAGGCCGAAAGATAGGCTTCCTGGGCCGACAGGCGGTCGTGGATCAGCACCGTGCGCCCGCCCGATTCGTTGAGTACGTTGACCGGCGTGCCGCATCCGAACGTAACCGGTTTGCGTTCGAACAGGCTTGCTCCGGAAAAATTCTCAGAAGCGGTGATGAGCGATTCGGCGCCGACGATCGTCGCCCCGTCGCCGATCACATAATTGGCCATGCCGCCGCGCACGCCGTCGATCGTTACATTTTTCCCGATACATACTTCGCCGAAAAACCGGCAATCGCGCACCTGTCCGGCCTGAAACTCGAGGTCGACCTGTATGTTGTCCCAATCGAGCGCCGAGCAGCCGTTGGCGGTCATCGTGTCGATTTCGTGGGGGTGCAGTTTGCGGTAGTTTGAGGTCATGGCGGGTTATTTTTTTGTTTTCAGCGTGATGGCTCCGTCGCCAATTTCCAAAAGACCTTGTTTCATCAGGTAGCCTGCGCTACGTTTGAACACTTTTTTGCTCATGCCGGTCAGGGCGTGTACGGCTTCGGGGGTGCTGCCGTCGCTCACGGGCAACGTGCCGCCGGCGGCTTCGAGCAGGCCCTTCAGGCGGTCGGCGGCGTCTTTCACCTCGTTGTAGCCCTGTTGTTGCAGGGCGACGTCGATCCGCACGTCATCGGTGATGCGCCGCACATGGGCCTTCAGTTTATCGCCGAGTTTTATGTCTGAAAAAACCTGATTTTTATACAGCATCGCCCAGTGGCGGTTGTTGACGATCACGCGGTATCCCAGCGGATTGTCAAGCGCCACAAGGATCTCGACCTCGTCGCCGGGACGCACGGTGAGCTCTTCGTTCCGGATAAACGAGTTGAGCTTTGTGGTGGCGGTGATGCGTCCGGTCACGCTGTCGACATAGGCAAAAACGACGTAGCTGTGTCCCGCCTCGACCCGCCCGATCATATTGCGCACGGGCAGGAAAAGGTCTTTCGCCAGCCCCCAGTCGAGGAACGCGCCGTGGATCGTCTTGTCGACCACGCGCAGGTAAGCTGCTTCGCCCGGCACCACGAGCGGGGTGTCGGTCGTGGCCACCAGGCGGTCTTCCGAGTCGTGGTGGACAAAAACGCGGACTTCGTCGCCCACGTCCGTCCCCGGGGTCACGTAACGGTTGGGCAACAGTACCTCTTCCGCCTCGTCGTTGACCAGGTACTGTCCGTACTCCGACACGCGGTTTATTTTTAGCGTATAAAACCTGCCTGCAATATACATTATCCGAAAAATTTCAAACAAAACTACGAAAAGTTAATATCCCAAGCAAGGAAAGGGATTGTGCAAGGGCAAATTTCTGGAAAATAATCGCTATTTTTGCAGGATTAATTTTTCGAAAACCACGATGGATATAAGCACGGGGGTGATTGTGATTCTGGCCTGTTCGGGGATACTCGTCGGGTTCATCAACACATTGGCCGGCGGGGCGACGGTCATTTCGATGACCGTCTTTATGATGCTCGGTCTGCCGGTGACGATGGCCAACGGGACCAATCGCCTGCCGGTGATCCTGCAAACGCTTACCTCGTCGATCAATTTCCGGCGCCAGAAGATGCTTGACATCGGCGTCGGCCTGAAAATATCGGCTCCGATGATCGTCGGTGCCGTGATTGGTGCTGAAATTGCCTCGACGATCAACCAGGCGATCTTTAAGATTTGCCTTGGGGTGGTGTTGTTCGGGGTGCTTGCCTTCATCCTGGCAAGTCCGGCCCGGAGGCTCAACCGCTCGGAGCCCAAACCGCTGCAATGGAAACACTATCTGTGGTTCCTGTTGATCGGGTTTTATGACGGATATATTTATGTGGGGCTGGGCTACCTGATTTTGGGCGCCCTGATCGCCGGTATGGGCTATGACATTATGCGGGCCAACGCACTGAAAGGCTTTGTCGTGCTGGTGACCATCCCCTTTTCATTCCTCATTTTTGCTTTGCACGGACAGGTTCACTACACCTACGGCCTGATCCACTCGGTGGGGAATATCATCGGGGCATACGTCGCTTCTCGTTACGCTTCCGGTTTCGGGATCGTATTTCTAAAATGGTTCCTGGTGGGGGTAATTCTGGTGACGATCGGCGATATGTTCGGGCTGATCAGCATTTCGGGCCTCATCAAGGATTTTCTCCAATAAAAGCGCCCGGAAAACGTTATAGATCTAATGGAAGAAAACACGATACACGTTTACGGCGCGCGGGTGCACAACCTGAAAAACATCGACGCCGATATTCCCCGCAATGCACTGACGGTAATCACCGGTTTATCCGGTTCCGGAAAATCGTCGCTGGCTTTCGACACGATCTACGCCGAGGGCCAACGGCGGTATATGGAAACGCTGTCGTCCTACGCCCGCCAGTTTATCGGCACGATGGAGCGTCCCGACGTCGATAAGATCACCGGCCTGAGCCCGGTCATTTCTATCGAACAGAAGACGACCAACAAAAACCCGCGCTCGACCGTGGGTACGGTGACCGAGATCAACGATTTTCTGAGACTTTTATATGCGCGGGCTTCGATTGCCTATTCTCCTGTTACGGGTGAAGAGATGGTGCGTTACACCGACCATCAGATCGTCGACCTGATTTTACGAGATTATTCTGACAAAAAAATAGCTTTGCTGGCTCCTATTGTGAAGGGCCGCAAGGGACACTACCGTGAACTGTTCGAAAGTTTTTTGAAAAAAGGCTACCTCTACGCCCGTGTCGACGGGAAGATCGAAGAGGTGACTTCGGGTAAAAAACTCGACCGTTATAAAATCCACAACATCGAATTGGTTGTCGACCGCCTGATGGCGGGGGATAGTTCTTCGGAACGTCTCTTGAAAAGCCTGCAGGAAGCGATGCGGCAGGGCAAGGGGACGATGATGGTCTACAACTACGACAACGACACGGCCCGCTACTACAGCCGCAACCTGATGTGCCCCACCTCGGGCGTCGCGTTCAACGAACCGGCCCCGCACACCTTTTCGTTCAACTCGCCGCATGGGGCCTGTCCGCATTGCAACGGCCTGGGCGAAGAAGCGGTTTTCGACCTCGACCGCGTGATCCCCGACCGCCGTAAAACCATTGCTGCCGGTGGGATCGAACCCCTTGGCAAGCCGGGAGGGCTGTTGCTGGCGCAACTCGAAGCGCTGGGGAAATTATACGATTTCCAGGTGGGCGATCCCATCGAAACGCTCTCTGACGAGGCGTTGAACGCCATTATGTACGGCGATCCCGAACCGCTTCAGATCGACCTGAAAGACCTAGGTCTCTCGGGCCGCCGCCTGGTGCCGTGGGACGGCGTGGCGGGCTACATCGAAAAGAGCGAAGAGGAAAACGGCCGCGGCGGCAAGTGGCGAGAACAGTTTGTGCGCCGGCAGCGTTGCAAGGTGTGCGGCGGTAGCCGGCTGAAAGCCGAGTCGCTGCAATTCAGGGTCGATGGGAGGCATATCGCCGAGGTGTCCGACCTGAGTCTGACCGATTTTTTTGACTGGATCGACGAGGCCGAAAGCCGGATGTCGGACAAACATAAAAAGATCTCGCACGAAATATGGAAAGAGATCCGTGAGCGCACCCGTTTCCTGCTGGACGTAGGGCTGGGCTACCTGGCGCT
The DNA here is from genome assembly GCA_031553805.1 of Rikenellaceae bacterium. GTDB lineage: Bacteria > Bacteroidota > Bacteroidia > Bacteroidales > Rikenellaceae > JAITVB01. The sequence goes on from JAVBLC010000005.1 coordinate 31,601, forward strand.
GAGCCGCAGTTCGCGGTCGCTGTCGGGCGGCGAAAGCCAGCGCATCCGCCTGGCAACGCAGATTGGGTCGAAACTCGTTAACGTGCTTTACATCCTCGACGAACCGAGCATCGGCCTCCATCAACGTGACAACGTCAAGCTGATCCGTTCGCTCAAGGATTTGCGCGATGCCGGCAACTCGGTGATCGTCGTTGAACACGATGAGGAGATGATGCGCAGCGCCGACTGGGTGTTGGACATCGGCCCGTTGGCCGGTCTCCAGGGGGGGGATGTAGTCGCGATGGGCACCTTTGACGAAATCCTGCAACAAGATACGATCACAGCCGACTACCTGACCGGCCGCCGCCAGATAGCGCTTCCCGCCGAACGCCGCAAGGGAAACGGTAAAAAACTGACCGTAGTCGGCGCTACGGGCCACAACCTGAAAGAGGTGACGGTCGATTTTCCGTTGGGGCTGATGATCTGTATCACGGGGGTAAGCGGCAGCGGAAAATCGTCGCTCGTGAACGAAACCCTGCGCCCGGTGTTGAGCAGACATCTTTATAACTCTTACGACGTTCCGCTACCTTACAAAGAGATCAAGGGGCTCGAAAACGTCGACAAACTGGTCGTGGTCGACCAGTCGCCCATCGGCCGCACGCCGCGCAGCAACCCGGCGACCTATTCCAACGTTTTCGGAGATATTCGAAAACTGTTCGAGATGACGCCCGACGCCCAGATCCGCGGGTTTAAGCAGGGGCGCTTCTCTTTCAACGTAAAAGGCGGCCGGTGCGAAGAGTGCCGTGGGGCGGGGGTGCAGACGATCGAAATGAACTTTTTGCCCGACGTTTACGTCACCTGCAAGGTGTGCGGCGGGCACCGCTATAACCGCGAAACGCTCGATGTACGTTACAAAGGCAAGAACATTGACCAGGTGCTCAGCATGACCATCGACCAGGCGGTCGCGTTTTTCGAACCCGTCCCGGCGATCCATGCCAAGTTGAAAGCGATCCAGGACGTGGGCCTCGGTTACCTGACCCTCGGTCAGCCCTGCACCACGCTTTCGGGCGGCGAAAGCCAGCGCATCAAGTTGGCCAGCGAACTGGCCCGCCGCGACACGGGCAGCACCCTTTACATCCTCGACGAACCTACCACGGGCCTCCATTTCGAAGACGTGCGTGTGTTGTTAGGCGTGCTCGACAAGTTGGTCAAAAAGGGTAACACGGTGATCGTGATCGAGCACAACCTCGACGTGATCAAGGTGGCCGACCACCTGATCGACATCGGTCCCGAAGGCGGGGCTGGGGGGGGGCGCATCATTGCCACCGGCACACCCGAAGCCGTCGCTGCCGTCAAGGAAAGTTACACCGGCCAATTCTTATCCCGGATGTTTAAAGAAAAGAATTAGTATCTTTGATGGATCGGGACAAAATGAAATGCGTATGAAAAAGGTGATTCTGCTGGCTGCCGCCTGGTTGACCGTAACCGCAGGGTGGGGGCAAAACATCGAAGCGGCTTGGAGCGATCCGGCCACTCCGGCCGTCAACCGTCAGGCATCGCGTACGCGGTTTATGGCCTATGATCGCCGCGAAGACGCCGAAACTTTTCAGAACGAAAAGTCACCTTACTATTTATCGCTGAATGGAGAATGGAGAGGCGAAAACGCCCCTCCGACCCAGTTTCCCGGTCGTTGGACGACAGCCTCGGCCGATGAGCTGAAAGGTTTGCAACCGCCCGCCCTGCCCGCAGAAAATCCGGTGGCCCGTTTTTCAAAAACCATCGACATACCGGTGTTATGGCTCGACCGGGCGATTTACGTACATATCGGCGGCCTGCAACCCGGCGGCACGCTTTACGTCAACGGCCGCGCCGTGGGCTACAGCGAAGATTCGGGGGCGCCTGTCGAATTTGAAATTTCAGACTATGTGACCGACGGGCGGAACACGCTGACCCTCGAATTCCATAAATGGACCACCGGCGCGTGGCTCGAAAACAATCTGCTCAATGGCTCGGGTGTCGTAGGCGAGGTCTACTTGTACTCCCAACCCAAGATTCATATTCAGGATTTTGAAATTCGTGCCACGCTCGATTCGACCCTTACCCGGGGCATTTTCGCGATCGACATCATCGCCGCCAACGGGTTTAACAATGCCGAAAAGGCGCAGTTCTGGTTCGACCTCGAAGACGCGCAGGGCAAGGTGATCCGCTACAGCTACAAAGAGGTCGAGATCGCCGGCCGCGGCCTCGATACGATCCGCTTTGAATATCCCGTCGGGGCGATTAAGCCCTGGAGCGCCGAATCTCCGAACCTTTATCAGGTGATCCTCCGAACGAACTACGGCGGCCGTTTCAGAGAGTACATCCCGTTTAAAGTAGGTTTTCGCCAGTTGGATTACCGCAAAGGCAACTGGTGCATTAACGGTAAGCCGATTATTTTCAAAGGGGTGAATTACGCGACCACGGCCGTCACAGCCGACGAGAAGTCGATGCGCGACTACCTGCTGCGCCTCAAACAAGGCAACGTCAACGCGATCCGCGTGGGCTACCACCCGATGAAAGCCCGCCTGTATGAGCTTTGCAACGAACTGGGGCTTTACGTTTGCGACCAGGCCAACCTCGACTCGTCGCTCACGGGCGAAAGTCTGACTGTAGGCGGCACGTTGGGCAATCGTCCGGCGTGGCTCGCCTCGCACTTGCAGCGGGTCGAGAACAGCGTTTACGCCAGCCGCAATTACTCGTGTGTGGTGATGCGCTCGCTGGGCGGACACGCCGGCGAAGGTTTTTGTATTTATCATGCTTACAACCGGATGAAGGAGCTGGAAACCCGGCTTCCGGTGGCTTATGAACAGGCGAAGAACTACTGGAATACAGACGTCTATTTCCCCGCCAACCCTTCGCAGGAGGTGATGGAAAACTGGGAAGCCACGGTCGATCCCCGGATATTTCTGTATTCCGACTTATCTCAAGAAGGGTTTGCGACCGTACTGAAACTGCAGACCAACCTCCGCGGGCCGCGCAAGTTCCAGGGAGGTTTCACGAGCGCCCCGGGCAACGAATCGCTAAAATCGTTCTATGGCAAACTGGCCTATTAAAACAGCAAAAAACGACAAAAAATATGTGTGGAATCGTAGGATACATTGGCAATAAAGAAGCTTATCCCATCCTGATCAAAGGCCTGCACCGGCTCGAATACCGCGGTTACGACAGCGCCGGGGTGGCCCTGATCAACGGCAGCAACGAGTTGAATATTTACAAAACGAAAGGCCGCGTGGCCGACCTCGAAAACGCCGTGGCCCACGCCGACCTTTCGGGCACCGTCGGGATGGCCCATACTCGTTGGGCGACCCACGGAGAACCCAATGACGTAAATGCCCACCCGCAATATTCCCAGTCCGAAAACCTGGCGATCATCCACAACGGCATCATCGAAAACTACAGCGTGATCAAACGGATGCTCACCAGCAAAGGTTTTTCGTTTCGGAGCAATACCGACACCGAAGTGTTGGTGCAGTTTATCGAGTATATCAAGAACACGAACAAGATCGACCTGGTTTCGGCCGTGCAGGTGGCCCTGCGCGAGATCATCGGCGCTTACGCCATCGTGGTGATGGAGAAAGGCAACTCCGACCTGCTGGTCGCTGCCCGCAAGAGCAGCCCGCTGGTGGTGGGCATCGGCGAAGACGAATTTTTCCTCGGTTCGGATGCTACACCCATCATCGAATATACCGATAAGGTGGTCTACATCAACGATAACGAGTTGGCGATCCTGAAACGCGGCGAACCCCTCAAGGTGAAAAATTTCAACGACATCGAGATCACCCCTGAGGTACAGACCCTCGAAATGAACCTCTCGCAGATGGAAAAGGGCGGCTATCCGCACTTTATGCTCAAAGAAATCTACGAGCAGCCGCAGACGATCATCGACTGCATCCGCGGCCGAATCAATGTCGAGGGGACCGACGTAATCCTGTCGGGTGTGCTCGACAACAAGGAGCGCTTCAAAGAGGCGCGGCGCATCATCATCGTCGCCTGCGGCACCTCGTGGCACGCGGCGCTGATCGGCGAACACCTGATCGAAGACCTGTGCCGCATTCCGGTCGAGGTCGAATACGCCTCGGAATTCCGCTACCGCAACCCGGTGATCGAACCGGGCGACATCGTGATCGCCATTTCGCAATCGGGTGAAACCGCCGACACGCTGGCTGCGATCGAACTGGCCAAGGAGCGGGGAGCGTTCATCTACGGGATTTGTAACGTGGTGGGATCTTCCATTGCCCGCGCCACCCATTCGGGTTCCTACATCCACGTGGGACCTGAGATCGGGGTAGCCTCGACCAAGGCTTTCACCGGCCAGGTGACCGTGCTTTCGATGCTTGCTCTTACGCTGGCCAAGCTCCGCGGAACGCTCTTGCCCGATGTCTACCATTCGTATATTCAGGAGTTACAGTCCATTCCCGGAAAACTCGGAAAAGTCCTTGAACTCAACGACCAGATTTCCGACCTGTCGAAAATATTTACCTACGCCCACAATTTTATCTACCTGGGGCGCGGGTATAATTATCCGGGCGCCTTGGAAGGCGCCCTGAAGCTCAAGGAAATTTCATACATCCACGCCGAAGGGTATCCTGCCGCCGAAATGAAGCACGGCCCGATCGCGCTGATCGACGCCGAAATGCCCGTGGTGACCATCGCCACTACCGACAGCATTTACGAGAAAACGATCAGCAATATCCAGGAAATCAAAGCCCGCAAAGGCCGCGTGATCGCGATCGTCACCGAAGGCGACCGCGTGGTGAGCGAAATCGCTGATTACTGCATCGAAATCCCGCGCACGCTCGAATGCTTTGCTCCGATCGTGTCGGCCATCCCGTTGCAGTTGTTTGCTTATTATATCGCCTTGAACAAGGGGCGCGACGTAGACCAGCCGCGCAACCTGGCCAAGTCGGTGACGGTCGAATAATTTCTTCGGATTGTGCCGATGTTCAGGCTGCTTTGTTTCCTGCTGCTCTTTTTTGCCTCGTTTTCCTGCGGGGCGCAAGGAGGACGATCTGAAGCCGAAACGACAACCGAGGCCGGCCAGCAGAAAGAAACGGCAGAACAACGCCTGCGGGCGAAAGCCGATTCTGCCTTGGTTTATTGCCGCGAGCACCGGATGAACACACAGTTCTGCGTACTGGTCGATATGGCCGAACACGCGGGTCGTTACCGTTTCTGGGTGTGGGATTTCGACAAGGGCGAGGCGACGGTTTCGTCGCTCTGCTGCCACGGTTACGGCGGGGGAAGCACCATCGCCCAACCGGTATTCAGCAATGTCCCCGGCAGCTACTGCACCTCACTGGGCAAATACCGGATCGGCGCCCGCGCCTATAGCCAGTGGGGTATCCATGTACACTACAAGCTCCACGGCCTCGAGGCGACGAACGACAACGCCTACAAACGCATCATCGTCCTCCACTCCTATACCCCGATGCCAACCGAAGAAGTCTGGCCGCGCTACCTGCCGATGGGTTGGAGCCTCGGTTGCCCGGTGGTCAGCGACGAGGCGATGACGGCGCTCGACGGATTGCTCGGGTCTGCATCTCCACCTGTCCTTCTTTGGATATATTACTAAAAAACGGGATGCCGAAAGCATCCCGTTTTTGTTTAAAAGCGTCGCGCCTTACCGGCTTTTGGTCAGCCAGAGGACACGCGGGCCGTCGACTTTCAGCTTGTCGCCGTCGCGGACGGTGCGGGGCAGGGGCGTGAGGCTGCCGCTCTCGGCATCGATCCAGTAGGCACGGTAGCCCGCGCGGTCGCCGCCGAGGGTAATATCAGCGGTGCCGGTGGTGCTGTAGATTACGTAGCCAGTGCCGGACTTACCCAATACATACTGGCCTTCGCCGGTGGGCAGGACGTCCATGCCTGCCGTCTCTTTCTGGAACGCCGGAGTGGCGATGCGGGGAATAGCAGTCATCGATCCGCCGGCCATAAATGCGGCCCAACCGAAAGAGGGCACCTCCACGTCGATGTCGTAAGTGTAAGAATAGTAGGTAACAGCTTTTTCAGGATAACGCTCGCGATACTCCCTGACGGCGCGGTAAACCTGCTCGAACGAGCTTTCCCCGGGATCGACCTGGCGGGCGTGCTGGCGGGGGGCCATATTGACACCGCCCGGCGGGGCGTAGAGCGAACCGTCGGCCCGGTAGTGCCAGAAGCGGATCTCGATGATGTCGACCACGGCACGCAGTTCGGGATCAGCCAGGATCGCGTCCTGCACGTCTTTGGTCGTGGCGAGCGAGATCATAGCATCGCGGCCGGTTTCCTGCTGCCAGGCTTTTACCTCACCCAACCAGAAACGGGCAAAGTGCTCAGGGCCGGTAAATTCGGCGCTGATCGAGTGGATTACCCCTGAGTTTTCAGGAAAGTTTTCGAGGTTTTTACGAATATAGGCTTTGTGAAGCGCTACGCGGGTGGGGTTATTCAAATCATAAAAATGTTCGGCCATGAAGATGCGTTTATCGCCCGCATAGGGTACCGGCTCTGGAAAACCGGTGTCGTTGATGTTATTGGCCGAACGCCACGGGAAGTCGGCCCAGTGGGCGCCGGCTTCGATGATATTATGCTGATGGTAGTGCTGGTTTTCAAGCACCAGACCGGTGCGGTCGGCGACGGCTGCGAATTGGGCCAGGCGGTCGAAATACCACGGGTTGTACTTGGTCAGGTCGTACTTGCTCAGCCCGTCCCACGCACGTCCTTCGCCGCTGCGGGCGAACGGCAGTTCGTAGAAGGGCGCCCACACGTTGCCGTCGGCCCGGCGGATGCGCTCGTGGTCGTCGCGGCGGCGTTCGTACCAAAGGCCGTAGTTGTGGTTCAGCACGACGCGGTTCTGGTCGATCATCCCCTGGGCTACGGCTTCGAGGTCATCCGTAAAACCTTGGCCCGTGCGTCCGGGAACGTAGCGGGTAAGGTGGGGGGCGACGGTTTCGGTCCACGAACGGTTCAGGCTGCCGTTCCAATAGCGGATGCCCTGCGAGGCGCCGGTCAACAATCGTTCACCGCGCACGAGTTTTCCGTTTTTCACGGCGAGGGGTTCTGCGATGGCGTAGGGTTTCTCGGGTGTGGCGGCCTTTTTCAGTGTCCAGGCGCTCTCTTTCGCATAGTCAAGGGCGCCGGCAGGCGGGGTGGCAAGCAGGATCCAATCCTTGACTGTCACCAACGGATTGCGGGCCAGAATGGTGAGTTCCTGCGCCTTTTCATAGGTCGGGCTGGTCACCTCGTTGCGGTCTTTGGGCTGCAGGCGGGCCTGGGCGTCGACCGGGTGGCCGAGGCGTTGCTCCAACTGGGCGTAGAAGAAGCTGAACGGCGAGATGTGGCTGTTCACATCTTCCCAATAACCGTCGCCGGCAAACTGTGACCAACAACCGAACGACCAGTTCTGGGCCGTGGGCGGACGGTAGTTGTCGATGCGTGCGGCGGTGGTGTTCCACAGCAAGCTGTTGGCTCCGCCCCATCCCGAGCCGTTGTCGTCCTGGCCGCGGTTTTTGAATGTTATGTTTTCGCCGTCAATGTTCACGATATCAAAAAGGATGCCCGTGGCCCAGCTTTCGACTGGCCCGCTGAAACTGTAGGGGGTAACGGCCATACATTGCACAAAGGCGGTCAACCCGGTAGCGCTCTGTCCGACGGCAAAGTCGTGGTATCCGTTTTCGGCGTAGCAATGTAGGAAAAGCACCTGCTGGCCGAGGGTGTGGTACGTGTAGCGGCGCTGTCCGCCGATTTCTGAAACGGGGTCGGTCGAGATACAGTCTTCGACCGTGATCTTCGAGGCGTTATCCTGCACGAAAACAGCCGACGACGCAAAATGCTTGAACGTCAGCTGGCGCACCCAGGCGTTTTCGACGTTCTGCAACGAAACGGCCATCCACCGGTGGAGTTCGTCCTTCACGTTTTTGCCGTCCCAGGTCGATTCGAGATTCAGGAACTCAATGCCGACTTGCGAAATCCGGCCGGTCCAGGTATAGGGCGTCACCACACCGCCGCCCCATTCGCGCTCGATGGCGTTGGTCAGCGGAATGTCGATGGTAATCTTGTTGCCGTCGACGGCTGTGATCTTGCGGTCGAAAAAGAGGTCTTTGTCACCGGGCTTCCAGCTCATCGTCTGGAGGGTACCGCCAAAGGTGTTGCACTTCAGTTCATCGATCCATGCCTGGTTCGTTTTCCGTTGCACGATCACCCGGTCGCCCGCTTTGAGGCCCGAGGCGTCGGCCACGGTCAGGGTCGTAGCGTTGACCGGCACGTAGGCGTCGGCCACGTCGGTGCTTTTTCCATACGTGCGGTTATCCCGGCCCTCGACCTCGATCAGCGTTTGGCGCAGTACACCCGTGCCGAGCAGGGTCGTGCCGCCGTTGCCGAAGCCCGAACCCCGCAGGACGATGCCCGACGTTTTGATTTTCAGCGCCCCTGCAATTTCAAATGTGCCTTTGTCGAGCAATACCGCCCCGCGGAAACCGTTGGCATCCACCGGTTGCGTCGCCAGGTAATCGAGCGCCTGTTGGATCGTTTCCGTCGCATCGCCCGACATCGCCGGGATAAATGCTTTGACCGGAACGACCGGAATGCCTTTTTCCGACAGTTCATATCCGGCGAAGGAATAGTCGGGAATGCAGTTGCCCCGCTCGTCCTGCTTATACGTAAATTTGCCGTCGCTCCCGCGCACCAGGGGCGAGGGCTCCTTGGGCAGCTGGGCCGAAAGCTCTCCGGCCGAAAAGAGGAAGGCTGCCGCCAACAGCGCCACCCCCGGGATTTTTTTGCACATCATCATCTTCTTCATATCCTTCTGTTTAGAGATTATTTTCGGGAAATCCATAACACGGCCGCCTCTCCGCCGGCGGGCGCCGTGAGGGTGGTTACGCGGCCGCCCTGCACCCGGATCTTGGCCGGGTCGACGTCACCGGTGCGGGGATCGATCCAGCGGGCGACATAGTTGGTTTTGTCGGCCGTTAGGTCAATGGTTGCGGACGGCTGTTCGCTGTAAACAACATAGCCTATGCCTGGATTTTTCAGCACATATTGTCCTGCATCGCCAGCTTCGGGCTGCATCGTCGCCGTTTCGGCCAGGAAAGCGGGGTTTTTGACCGCCGGGATGCCGGAGAGCGATCCGCCGGCCATAAACGAGGCCCAGCCTACGTTGCGTCCGCCGCGCGAGTAGTAAACCGCCTTGTCGGGATATTGCGCGCGGATTTCGAGTACGGTGCGGTATGTGCCCGCAAAGCCCGGAATGCCGGGATCTTCGAGGCGGGCATACTGGCGTTCGGCTGTGCTTACCCCGCCGGGAGGAGCGTAGAGGCTGCCGTCGTCGCGGTAATTCCATTGGCGGATGTCGATGATCTCGACCGTTTTCGACCGCACCGGGTCGGCCAACACGGCCAACTGCACATCGCGGTTGCCGGGCAGCATCACCAGCACGTCGGTCGCATTTTCGCGTTCCCACTCGGCAATCACGTCCAGCCAGAAGTTGACGAACGCCAGCGGGCCGGTGTATTCATAGCCCAGATGATGCACCACATTGCGGTTGCCCCGGAAGTTGTCGAGGCTTTTTCGGATATACTGGCGGTGATATTGCGCCACCTTGGGTTGTGTAATATCGTAAAACTGTTCGGCCATAAAAACCTTTTTGTCGCCGGCGTAGTAGGTGCGTTCCGGAAAACCGAGGTCGTTGATGTTGTTGGCCGTGCGCCACGGGTAGTCGGCCCAGTGGGCGCCCTCTTCGATGATGTTGTGCTGCAGGTATTGTTCTTGGATGAAGATCAATCCGTTGGCGTCGGCGCGGTCGGCAAACTGCTTGAGGCGCAACCAGTACCAGGCGTTCCACTGGTCGAGGTCGTACTTGCTCAGACGGTCGAACGCTTCGCCCTGGCCGCTGCGAGCGAAAGGCTGTTCGTAGAACGGAGCCCACACATCGGCGTCGGCCCGCATCGTCCGTGCATGGTCGTCGCGGCGACGTTCGTACCAAAGGGCCGGAAAGTGCATCAATGCCACCTGTCCGCTACGGACCATCCCGGCAGCGACGGTGTCGATGTCGTCGGTCAGGCCGCGGCCTGTGCGCCCGGGAACGTAACGGGTCAGGTGCGCTCCGGCAACCGAGCGTTCGAGCAGGCGCGTCGAGCCCCGCCACAGGGCGGTGCGGCCCACGCGGCCGTTGGCTTCGCTCGTGCCGAGTAACATTACGCCATTTTTTACTGAAAGGGTCGGGCCGGGGCCTTTTGTAGATTCCAGCGATTTGAAATCTACCTGAGAGATAATCGTTGCGTGACCGCCATCGACCGGCAACGGGTAGCGGGCCACCATCGAGTCGATCCAGTCGGCGATGATCACGTCGGGCACATAGGCGCGGACACTCGCCATGTGCGACTGTGCGGGGGTAGGGGCGCTGTAACCGTCGATGCGGTAAACGAGCACTTTGTCGGTTTCGGATGATTCTTTGCCTGTACGTGCTTCTAACTGGGCATAGAAAAAACTTTCGGGTTTCAGAAAACGGGCCGGGAGTTCGTGGTTGCCGTTGCCATAGCCTTGGGCCCACATCCCAAAGGCCCAGTTCTGGGCCGTCGGGGGATTAGGCATCAGTAGCTTGCCTGCTCGGCATTGCCAGAAGAGCGAGTTGGCCCCGCTCCAGCCGCCGCCTTGGCCGTCGGCGTCGCGCCAGTCGACGCTCAGATTGCCGCCTTCGATGGTCGTTTTGTCGAACAGCAGGCCATTGGCCCAGCCGCCGACGGCGCCGCTGAAATTATAGGGTTTGAAGTCGTAGCATTGCACAAAAGCGTTCGGTCCGGGCGTAGTAAAACCGGCAGAGAAGCCGTGCCACGAGTATTCGGCATAGCAGCGCTGGAAAAGCACCTGTTGGCCGAGCGTCTGAAAGGCCATCCGGCGGTAAGCGCCGATTTCGCCCACCGGGGCGAGGCATTTGCAATCCTCGACCGTCACTCGCCGGGCGGTTTCCCACACGGCTACGGCCGAACTTACAAAATGTTCGGTCACCACGCGGCGCACCCACACGTCTTCGGCGTTTTCAACCGTGACGGCCATCCACCGGTGGTTTTCGTCCTTTTCGTTTTTGGCAGTATACTCGGAAACCAATCGCAGGTTTTCGATGCCTACGTTGTTGATCCGGCCCGGCCAGTTGTAAGTGGCGATTTTAAAACCGCCGTACTGTGGGTCGAGCGAATTGGTCAGCGGCACGTCGAGGACGATCGAGGTGGGGGTAACGGCTGTGATCGTGCGTTCCCAGTCGATGTCGAAATCGTGCGATTCCCAATGGGTAAGCTGGTAATTGACGTACAGTCCGATGCGGTGCGTGCCGATCGCCTCGATCCACTCTTTAGTGGAGGGGCGCTTTACAATCAGGCGTTGGCCTTCTTGAAAGCCATGCCCGGGGAAAAGCGGCAGTTCGACGGCTCCGACCGGGACATAGCTTTCACTGACACCCAGATAATCGGATACCTTTCGGTCGTTCTTTCCCTGGATATGGATCAACGTTTGTCTGTCCAGCCCCGCACCCACGAGAATGGTTTTGTCCATCCCCGCCCCGCGCAAGACCACGCCCGAGGCGCGGATCACCAGTCCGCCGTCGATCCGGAACGTGCCTTCTTCAAGAAAGACGGCGCCCCGAAAGCCGTTGGTATCGGGCGCGAGCGAAGAGACGTAGTCAATGGCCCGCTGGATTTCGCGCGTGGCGTCGCCCGTCGTCGCCGGAACGCGCACCTTGGCCGCCACATCCGGAATCGGCGCCTCGCTCGACCGGTAGCCGGCGTAGGAATAATCGGGAATGCGGTCGCCATTGGGCATCGGCCGGTAGGTGATCGTGCCGTCGGTGGCGATGCGGACCGAGGCTTGTTCCTCGGCCGTCTGGGCCACGGCGGTGCCTGCGATCGCCAGGAGAGCGAACGACAGGGCGAAAAGGCAGTTGTGGGTGCGGGTCATGGCGGGGCTTATTTTTTATTCAACCAAAGGATGGCCGGTTTTTCCGGTGTTTTGAGCGTTTGGCCTGATTTGACACGTCCGGCGACGGTGACCGCACCGGTTGCCGGGTCAATCCAACGCATGACGTAGCTGGCGTTGTCGCCCGGAAGGTCGAGTGTGACCGCACCGTTCGCCCCGTAGAACAGGTAGCCCGTTCCGGCGGCTCCCAGTCCCCATTGCTTCGAGGGATCTACGGCCACGGGTTTCATCGCTGCGAAACCGGCCCCGAAATCGGGATGGTTTACCGCGGGGATTTTTGCCAGCGAACCGCCGGCGATCAGTACGGCCCATTCGCCCAGGATGCGCTCGTTGCCCAGGTCGGCGTTGTAAACGACAGCCTTATCGGGATATTTGTCGCGGTATTCGCGCACGGCCGAGTAAATTCCCTGGAAATTGCTCTTAGCGGGCATATTCAGGCGCACGTATTGGCGCCAGGTGAGGCTTTGTCCGCCTTCTGGCGCGAAAACGGTGCCGTCCTCCCTATAAAACCATTTGCGGATGTCGATCACGTCGATGTCGCCGCCGCGGGCGGGATCGGCCAGGATGGCGTCGGTCACGTCCTTGGTGGCGGTGATGCAGATCAGCTCGTTGCGGTCGTTTTATTTCTCACACGCTTTGTTTACATCGACCCAGAAATCCACAAAATGCTTCGGGCCGGTGAATTCGAAACTCAGCGACTGGATCGTGCTGCGGCTCGTGCCCACATTATTGACCGACTGGCGGATATATTTTTCGTGATAAGCGCGTCGCACAGGATGATCGACATCATAAAACTCGACGCCCATAAAGATGCGTTTGTCGCCCGACATCCGCGGCGGCTCGGGGAAACCGAGATCGTTGATGTTGTTGGCAGAACGCCATGGGTAGTCGACCCAGTGGGCGCCTTCCTCGATGATGTTATGCTGTAAATAATGTTCGTTAAAGAACGCAAAACCATACTGATCGGACACTTCACCGAATTTTTTCACGCGCTCGTAATACCACGGATTGTACTGGTCGAGGTCGTATTTGCTCAGGCGGTCCCAAGCCTCCCCAATTCCACTTCTCGAAAAAGGCATTTCCGAGAATGGGCCGATCACGTTGGCGTCGGCCTGACGGTTGCGCTCGTGGTCGCCGCGGCGGCGTTCGTACCACAGGTCGGGGCCGTGCCACAGCACGTAGGGGCCCGATTTCGACATCTGTACCCCCAGGGTGTCGAGGTCGATCGTCTCCCCGGTGCCGTAAGTCGCTTCACGGCCTGGCGAGTAGAGGGTCAGGCTGCCTGTACCGCGGCCCGTGCCGCCGATCATCACTTTGTTGCCGCGCGAGATCCAGCCGCGGTCGATCGTCATTTCGGGGGCTTTCGTGACGGGCTTGGCCGGTTTGGCAGACGACGTGAGTACGGTGGGATTACCTGTTTCGGAAGGCAGGGGATAAGCGGCGATCATTTCGTCGATCCATTCATACATGGTCGGCTGCGGCGTTTTGCTCAGTTCGCTCATCCAGGCGGCGTATTCCGGCATGGGGGCTACGGTTTCGTCGGTCGTGTAGGCGTAGATCTTTTTGAGTTCTTCGGTAGATCGGCCCGTGCGCGAGATGAGTTGATCATAGAAGATGCTTTCGACTTGGGTGATGAACGTGTGGGAAAGTTCGTAATGGCCGTTGCCGAACGGTTCGGTCCACATCCCGTAGGCCCAGTTCATGGCCGTGGGCGGAGCGACCAGTTTGGTCTGCGCCACGCGGCACTGCCACATTAGCGAGTTGGCCGCCGTCCAACCGGCGCCGCCGCCGTCCATGTCGAGCCAGCCGTAGCTCAGCACGCCGCCGTCGATCGTCGTCTTGTCAAAGAGTATCCCGTTGGCCCAGCCGCCGATCGCGCCGCTGAACGAGTAGGGGAGATAAGCGAGGCATTGCACGAAGGCATTGGGTCCCGGCGTAGTCGTCCATACCGAAAAGTCGTGGTATCCGTATTCGGAATAACAGCGTTGGAACAGTGTCTGCTGCCCGCGTGTCTGGAACGCGTAGCGGCGCAGGTTGGCAATTTCCGAAACGGGTTCGAGCGATTTGCAATCTTCGACCGTCACCCGCCGGGCGTTTTCCCACACGGCGACTGTCGAACTGACAAAATAGACCGAAAATACGCGGCGCACCCAGGCGTCTTCCACGCTTTCGAGCGTGACGGCCATCCAGCGGTGGTTTTCGTCTTTTTCGTTTTTAGTATCCCATTGCGACACGAGGCGCAGGTTTTCGACCCCTACGTTATTGATCCGTCCCGTGAATGTGTATTTGGCCACTGTGCCGCCGCCGTACTGCGGATCGAGCGCGTTGGTCAGGGGCACGTCGAGGGTGATCGAATTTTCGTCGGCAGCCACCACCGTGCGGTCCCACACGATGTTGTGCGTCCCCGGACGCCACACAGCCCAGTTATACTCCATCTCATTGCCCAGTTTATCCGTGCCGAGCGCCTTTAGCCACGGCGCGGTTGACGGTCGTGTGACCATCACCCGGTCGCCCTTGCGAAATCCGTGGTTGGCGGGCATTGGGATGACCGAAGCGTTGACCGGGATGTATTCGGCTGCCGTCTTGACGGCTTCGCCCACGCGGCGGTTGTTGTCACCGGCTACGCGGATCAGCGTTTCGCGCGTTACGCCTGCGCCGATCAGGACGGTTTCGTCACCGCCCGGGCCTGTGCCGCGCAGCACCACGCCCGAAGCGCGGATCGTCAGCGAGCCGTCGATCGTGTAAGTGCCCTTTTCAAGCAGCACCGCCCCGCGAAACCCGTTGGCGTCGACCGGCAACGACGACACATGGTCGATTGCCGCCTGGATGCGCCCGGTCATATCGCCCTCAGCCGCAGGAACGACCACCCGGGCCGCTACGAAAGGGATCGCCGCTTCCGAGGCCCGGTAGCCGCAGAACGAAAAGTCGGGTACACGGTCACCGTTGTCATAGGCTTTGTAAACCACTTTTCCCTCGGGGGTGATGTGGATCGGGGAGTTGGGTGTCGTAACGGAATGGGCCTGCGCCGTCATTGCGCTGCCAATCAGCAACACTCCGGCCAACAGGGATCGGAACAGGTTTTTCATGTCAATTCAGGTTAGTGGGTTTTTTGAAAAAAGTCAGGCATTAAAGATATGAATTTTTTCGGGGAAAGGTGCCTGGAAAACACAAAAAAACGAAGGAAAAAGAATTCCTTTTCCCTTCGTTTTCGCCGGTTGTTTTGTATTCTACCTCAGCGTGCGGCCGGGATAAACTTTTAACGCTTCGGTCAGGCATTCGATCGCGTTGCGCAGGTTCTCGACGTTGAGCACGTAGGCTACGCGCACTTCGTTCAGTCCGAGGCATTTCGTGGCATAAAATCCCGTGGCGGGCGCCACCATCACCGTCTGCTTCTTGCATTCGAACTCTTCGAGCATCCATTGGGCAAAGCGGTCGCAATCGTCGATCGGAAGCCGCACCAGCACATAGAACGCCCCCTTGGGGGTCGGGCAATAGACGCCCGGAATTTTGTTCAGCGCCTCGACCATAAAGTTGCGCCGCTTGGTAAATTCGCGGTGCACCTCTTCAAAATAACTTTTCGGAGCGTCGATGGCCGCTTCGGCCGCCACCTGGGCGAAATAGGGCGGGCACAGGCGGGCCTGGCCGACCTTCAAGGCGGCCTCGATTACCTTTTTGTTGCGCGTCACGAGTGCGCCGACACGGATGCCGCACATCGAGTAGCGCTTCGACGCCGAGTCGATTATCACCGCGTGCTCTTCCAATCCTTCGAGGTTCATGATCGAGTGGTGTACCTCGCCGTCGTAGCAGAATTCGCGGTACACCTCGTCCGAAAAAAGGAACAGGTCGTATTTCTTAACAATCTTGCTCAGTTGCTCCAACTCTTCCTTACTGTAAAGGTAACCGGTCGGGTTGTTGGGGTTACAGATCAGGATCGCTTTCGTGCGGGGGGTGATGTGCCTTTCGAAATCTTCGATCGGCGGCAGGGCGAAATTGTTTTCAATCGTCGAGGTGATCGGGCGGATGATCACCCCCGATTCGACCGCAAAACCGTTATAATTGGCATAGAACGGCTCGGGCACCAGCACCTCGTCGCCGGCGTCCATACACACGGTCATTGCCGTGATCAGCGCTTCGGAGCCGCCTACGGTAACCAGGATCTGGTTATAGTCGACCTCAATTCCCACGCTGTGGTAATATTCGGAAAGTTTCCGCCGGTAGCTCTCGATCCCAGCCGAGTGGGAGTATTCGATCACCTTCGCGTCCGCTCGCTTCACCGCCTCGAGGGCCACCTCGGGGGTATGGATGTCGGGTTGGCCGATATTGAGGTGATAGACTTTCACCCCACGTTGTTTGGCAGCCTCAGCATAAGGCACCAGTTTGCGGATGGGCGAGGGGGGGACCTGAATCCCCTTGACGGAAATGTGTGGCATTTTACGTAAGTTATGTTAGTTAGTTTCGAGCAATTTTGCTCTTGCGGCAAAAATAATGATTTCCCGCGATGTTCCACCGTGCAACGTCGAAAATTCCGCAGAACGAGTGAAAATTAACTTCTTCGAACGGGAATATCTGAGATTTTACCTTACCTACAGGCGACCAGGAAGAGGGTTTTTCAGAAGTTTTTTCATCGGAGGGCTTTTTGAATATCATTGAAATTTAAACCGCACACGCAACACCCCACCGTTGCAATCGGCCGAAACGATGCGGATCGGCGGCACCTCGGCCGTGTTGGACACGTGGGCGCCGATGCAGGGACAGGCGTCGGCGTCGCCCACCTGCACGATGCGCACCGTCGCTCCGGCTTCTTCTGGTAAACGCTCCAGGTTGTAACGGCTTATTGCTTCGTCTCGCAGCAAAAATTCTTCGGTCACGTCCAAGGCTTTTGCCAACAGGGCGTTGACTTCGTTTTCGATCCGGTCGAGTTCTTCGCGCGAGGGTTGGTGGTCGAGGCGAAAATCGACTTTCGACTTTTTCTTTTCGATGTGGGTCGAGAAGGGGCGGCCGCAAGCGTAGATCCGGGCGATTGTGCCGCTCAGCACGTGCTCGGCCGTGTGCATCGGCTCGCAGTAATCCTTTTTCGATTCGTTAATTTCCATCCGTTTCGTTTTTTTCTTTGCGGCGCTGCTCCACGGATTTTACCAGGCCCAACGTGCTGAAGATGATGGCGACTACATAGAATCCCAACGAAAGCCAGGAATGTCCGCCGTTCGAAAAACTACTCATCGAAGCGCCGATCGCCACGAACATGCCGCCCAGGGCGACATACTTGCTCCACTCGTTTTTGTTCGTTTTCTTCCTCATTTCATTGATTCATAAAGCCTTGTTTCTTTAACACGTCGAGGTATACGCGCGAGAAGGCGATATTGTCCGTGCCTTTGTAGCGACGCAGGGTGAAGATTTGGGCCAGATTGGGCAACTCGTTGACTTCGAGTAGTTTTTTTGTTTCGTCCGATGCTTCGCGGGCAGCCCAGATGTGTTCGATGTCGGCATCCGTGTAATCCCGGTATGTTTCGCGGTGGACTACGCCCTCAAGCGGCAGGCGGTTGGTGAGGGGTGGGGTTTCGGCCGGATAACCTACAACTAACGTGGTTACGGGGATTACCCCCGTTGGCAGTTGAAGTACGTCGATGATCCGGTCGGCGGTGTAGGTGGTCGTTCCCAGGTAGCAGATGCCCAGTCCGTTGGCTTCAGCTTCGAGGGCGACGTTTTGCGAAGCCAGCACGGCATCGATCGCTCCGCAGACAAACCACTGAAAATTATCGTATTGCGGTTCGGCGCCCCGCAGGCGGCACCACTGCGAAAAGCGGCGCACGTCAGCACAGAACGTGATCACCACCGGCGCTTGCGTCACCATCGGTTGGCCGAAATGGCAGGGCGAAAGTTTTTCGCGCAGGGCGGCGGTGGTCGTGACGATCATGCTGTATACCTGCATATTGCCCGTGTTCGAAGCTCGGGTGCCGGCCAACAGGATTTTTTCGAGCGTGGTTTCCGGGATCGGGTCGCTCTTGTATTTGCGGATCGAGCGGTGCTCAAAGATCGTTTTCATTATTTATCGACGGTAAAGTGATAGATGATGTGTTGTTCGTAATCTTCTTCCGGATTGAGCGTTGTTGTTGGAAATTCAGGAAGGTTCGGCGAATCCGGAAAATGCTGGCATTCGAGGGCTACGCCGCTGCGGAAGGCGTGTTCGCTCCCTTGCTTGTTCGTACCTGCGCCGTCGAGGTAGTTGCCGGTATAGCATTGGATGCCGGGTTGTGTGGTGCGAACGGTCATCCGGCGCCCGCCCGCCGGATCGCAGAGCGAGCCGGCTTCGACCCAGCGCCCGGATTCCCAGCCGTCGAGCACGAAACAATGGTCGTAACCGTTGCCGAAACGCAGCTGTTCGTCGTCGGCCTCGATGTCGCGGCCGATGGCTTTCGGTTGGCGGAAATCGAACGGCGTGCCGGCAACCGGGGCCTGTTCGCCGGTGGGAATGTTGCCCTTGTCGGTCGGCAGGTAGTGTGATGCATTGAGTAGCAACTCGTGGCCCAGGATGTCGCCATTGCCTTCGCCGCAAAGGTTGAAGTAAGCGTGGTTAGTGAGATTTAACACAGTGGGTTGGTCGGTTTTGGCATAAAAAGTGATCTCGAGTTCGCAGTCGTCGTTCCAGTCGTAGACCACTTCGATGCCAACTGTCCCGGGATAACGTTCATCCCCATCGGGGCTTATGTGCGAAAAAACGATGCGGTTGGTTTCGCTGCGGGCTTGCCACAACACTTCCGACAGGCCGCGGGGGCCGCCGTGGAGGTGATTCGGAGAGTTGTTAACAGCCAGTTTATATTCCTGCCCATTAAGCGAAAAGCGTCCGCGGGCGATGCGGTTGGCGTAGCGGCCGCAGGTTTTTCCCAGGTAGGCGCTGTCACCGAAATAGTCCTGAAAATTAGAAAAGCCGAGGCAGACGTCTTCGATCCGGCCGTTGCGGTCGGGAACGCCGACGGCAACGATGGCTGCCCCGACGTTGGTCAGGCGGACGTATGCGCCGTTGGCGTTGGTCATGGTGTAAAGGATGATGGCTTCGCCTTCGGGCGAGAAGCCCCAGATGTTCTGTTCGATTTCCATTTTAATCAAAGTCAGTCAAGAGAAACGAAGTTTCTCGGAAAATTTTTTAGCTCCGCTGAGCTCGCCCGCCGTCGGCGACCTCGGTTGCGGCGCTTTTTATAAAAAGCGCCGGTTACCTCAAAGGCAAAAGTGCGGATGCCGCTCTCCCAGAGATTTTTATGCCCGATTTGGGCCAGCAGAGGTAACCTTCCAATGCATAAAAATCCCTTGTGCGCGGGCCCTACACCCATACGCAGGGCCGCAAGCCCTGCGCACAAAGAAGTTTCTCTCTCTATTCCTAAAGAACGATTTCTGCCCAATTTTTTTCTTGACAAAAAAAGTTGCAAAAGGTCACGCACTTTTAACAAATGGCTAAAAAAACCTGCGCAAAGCTGCTGCGTCTACAACTCGGCGCTGTGAGCCTCAAACAGTAGACTCCGCGACGCTTTTCTCCAATTTTCTCTTTATGCCATTTGTTTGGAGGCGCGTTGCAGGACTTCGCCCTGCGCCTATCGGCAAGTTGTGAGTGCAGAGAACACTTTGGTTCTTATTTGTTCCACAGATTTTCCGGGTAGACGCCGGCGGCGATCAGTTTGTTGAGCCGTGCCACCACGTCGGGTTTATCCTCCTTATAGGTTACCCCGAACCACTTGGCCTCGCACGAAAGCACTTTCATGGTGGCCTTGCCCTGCAAAATCAGCCGGTTGACCATCAGCGGAATGAAAAATTCGGCTTTCAGGTTTTTCGAATTCTCTTTCAAAAATTCCGGAAAATAATCCTGCGAATACCGAAAATAGTCGGGCGTGAAGCCGAACATATTCATCGATACGATGCTCTCGCCCGAAATCGGTTGCATCGCACCGGCTTCGTCTTTGTAAAAAATCCCGTCGCCCTGCTTTTCGATGTGCGTGCGTTCGACCACGGTGGTCAGGTTGTCCGCAGCGTCGGCCGAGCAGATGCCGCGCGACACCGACCCGAAGTCGGAAAGCGTGTTTTTCAGCCGGTAACCCACCATGCAGTATCGGTTTTTCCCTCCGGCCACCGAGCGCAGGTAGTCGCCCACGGTCTGGTAGGCTTCGGCCCCGTAAAAGTCGTCGGCATTGATCGCCGCGAACGGTTCGTCGCGGATCGTGTCGGCGGCCATCATCAGCGCGTGGTTCGTGCCCCAGGGTTTTTCACGGTCTTCGGGCACGGCAAAACCGGCGGGCAATTTATCCAATTCCTGAAAAACGTATTCCACTTTGATTTGCCCGCCAAAGCGTGCTTCCGAAAATACTTCCGAAAATTCCTGGGCAAAACTGTGGCGGATGACAAAGACCACCTTCCCGAATCCAGCGCGGATGGCGTCGTAGACCGAGTAGTCGATAATTGCTTCGTTGTGGGGCCCGATGCCGTCCATCTGTTTGAGCGAGCCGTAGCGCGAGCCCATGCCGGCTGCCAGGACGAGTAGTGTTGGTTTCATGTAGTCTGAGAAAGTTATTCGTAATAGTAATATGCGCCGCCAATGGCCAGCGTGTCGCGGACATCGGTAAATTCGTCCAATCGGAAGTCGGCGGCCGACGGGAATGTGTGGCCGTTGCCCGAATCGAGGGTAAACGTGTCGCCGTGATGGGTTTTGGACAGGTAGAGTCCCCGCTGGTATTTCGCCTTTTTGACACATCCTTTGCCGATCGCTTCCCACATGCCCCGGGTGTTTAGGGTGTAGAGCGAGTCGTTCTCAAGTTTATAAGTGCGGGTTTCCCAAAAAGGATCGGTGGTGGTGTCGCCATAGTGGAGGGTGAGCGACGACGAGTTTTCATAAACGATCCGGTCGGGACGGCGCGTGAGGCTGTTCAGGTCACCCCAGAAGCGCGACGGGTCGATGCCGTCCGTGGAGATTTCCACAGCCCCTTCGGGCGATCCGGCGAAAAGCCTGAACTCGGCGACCGCCATACGCTGGAGGGTCATCACGTGTGGGTAAGTGACCGGGGGAGGGTCCTTGACGCATGACGACAAAACGATGACCAGAATGGGGATGATGAGCTTTTTCATTGCACAATACTTGTTTTCGGAAGAAAACACAAAGATAACGATTTGCCGTAAAAAACAGACAAAAACCGGCAATTCTGAAAATAGGGATTTCCGGTAATGGAATTATTCCGAAAAAAGCGTAAATTTGCGTCGGTTTTGCTTAAAGGGCACGCAATGGGATTTTTCAAAAAAGTGGGTCGTTTCTTCGCCAATTTCCGGTCACGCTACCGGATCAGCGTTCGTAATCCCCACACTGACAAAGAATCGTTTTATATTTATGTCAGTGCGCTGGAGATCGTCAGCGGGGCGGTGGCTTTCCTGATCATCGTCTTCATCGGCGTGGTGACGGCCGTGGCCTACACCCCGGTGATGGACTACATTCCCGGATACCAGGGCAGCCGCTCGCGTGCGGCGCTGATCGAAAACAATATGCGGCTCGATTCGCTCGAACACGAGCTTAACCTCTGGAACAACTACTACGAAAACCTGGCCCGCATCATGGACGGCAAAGCGCCGCTGGCGCTCGGGGCTTCGGCCTCGGACACGGTGCAGGCGCAGGAGAAACAGGTGGCCCGCATCCCCGAAGACTCTGTGCTGCGTGCCCAGATGGAGGGGGACGGCCCGTATAAATTGCAGACGGCCCAGGGCCGCGGGACGGGCATCGTGAGCCTCGTACCCCCCGTCAAAGGGGTGGTTACCGGCAAGTTCAGCCTGCGCGAAGGCCGCCAGGCGATCTCCATCGCCACCGCTTCGGGCCAGCCCGTGATGGCGGTGATGGACGGCACGGTGGTGCTGGCCACGTGGGTTTCGGACGAAGGCCCGACGATCTACCTCGCACACCACGGCAACCTGCTCTCGGCCTACAGCCACAACGGCCGGCTGGCCAAGCGGCAGGGCGACCGCGTGCGGGCGGGCGAAGTGATCGCCTTTACCGGGAATGCTGAGGGAAGCACCCGGGACGAGGGATACATCACGTTTCAACTGTGGAGCAACGGAACGCCCGTTGACCCCGAAAATTACATCGTATTTTAACCGCTTTTCGCAGAGGCGTATGACAAAACAAGGGATCGCCATTCTCGGCTCGACCGGATCTATCGGGAAACAGGCGCTCGAAATCATCCGGGACAAAAAAGGCCTTTTCGAGGTCGAAGTCCTGACCGCTAACAACAACTGGCAATTGCTGGTCAACCAGGCCATCGAGTTCCTGCCGGACAGCGTGGTGGTGGCCAACGAGTCGCACTACCAGAAAGTCAAGGAAGCCCTGGCCCGTTTTCCGATCAAGGTCTACGCCGGCAAAGACGCCCTGGAGCAGATTGTCGAAAAGGACGGGATCGATGTCGTGATTTCGGCCCTGGTGGGCTATTGCGGCCTGTTCCCTACGCTGGCTGCGATCCGTGCCGGGAAGAAAATTGCGCTGGCCAACAAGGAAACCCTGGTAGTGGCGGGCGAGATCGTGATGCGGATGGCCGAAGAGTTCCATGTGCCGATCCTGCCGGTCGATTCTGAGCATTCCGCGATTTTCCAGTGCCTGGTCGGCGAGCGTGCCGACGTCGAAAAGATCATACTGACCGCTTCGGGCGGCCCGTTCCTGCATACCCCGATCAAAAAGCTCAAGGATGTCACCGTCGAAGACGCCCTGCGCCATCCCAACTGGTCGATGGGCGCCAAGATCACGATCGACTCGGCGACGATGATGAACAAAGGCTTTGAGGTGATCGAAGCCAAATGGCTCTTCGGGATGGACCCGAAGCAGATCGAGGTGGTGGTGCATCCCCAGTCGGTGATCCACTCGATGGTGCAGTTCTCGGACGGCGCGATCAAAGCCCAACTCGGCACGCCCGATATGAAGATCCCGATCCAATATGCGCTGACCTTTCCGGAACGCCTGCCGCTGACCGGAAACCGCTACGACTTCCTGAAAGCCGGGGTGTTCAATTTTTATGACGTCGACCTCGATCGTTTTAAAAATCTGGCATTGGCCTACCAGGCGCTGCGACGGGGCGGGAATGCCCCCTGTGTGCTGAATGCGGCCAACGAGGTGGCGGTCCACGCTTTTCTCGACCGCAAGATCGGATTTACAGATATGCCGGTGGTGATCGAACGCACCTTGGAACGGGCGTCGCTGATGGATCCCGCTTCGCTCGACGATTACCGCCTGAGCGATGCCGAAGCCCGTGTGGTGGCCGAAGAGATCATTCGGAAAAAGATCTGATATAATTCATTCTTATACAATGCCAGGGCGCTCCGGCCGTTTTACTACGAAAGTGCCCTAAGGCACAAACTTTACTAAAATAACTTTGACAAAACATGTGGATTAAGATAGCGCAGTTGCTTTTGAGTCTCTCCCTGCTCGTGATCGTGCACGAATTCGGACACTTTATGTTTGCCAAGTGGTTCGGTTGCCGGGTCGAGCGGTTTTACCTCTTTTTCAATCCCTGGTTTTCGCTTTTCAAGTTTAAGAAAGGGGAAACAGAGTATGGGATCGGCTGGATTCCGTTCGGCGGTTACGTGACCATATCGGGGATGATCGACGAGTCGATGAACACCGACCAAATGAAGGAAGCCCCCAAACCATGGGAGTTCCGTACTAAACCCGCGTGGCAACGCCTGCTGGTGATGGCGGGCGGGGTGATGATGAACCTCGTGTTGGCCGCTTTCATCTACATCGGGATCAGCTATGTCTGGGGCGACGCTTACGTGGCCACGAAAGACGCCAAATACGGCTTTGTAGCCAGCCCGCTGGCTCAGGAAATGGGTTTCCGGAATGGGGATAAGATCCTAAATGTGGACGGTCTGGAAGTCGAAGACTCGAAAGACGTCACGCTGCAGATGATCCTTGACCAGGCGGGCTACGTCGAAGTGGAACGCGCCGGCCAGACGGTGCGCATTCCGATTACCCCGGATTTCATTCCGCGCATTCTGAACGAGAAGACTTTCTTGACCTTGCGTCTTCCCGTTATCGTGGCTAATATGGTGGACGGATCGCCCGCCCGGGCGGCCGGGATGGCTGTTGGCGACACGGTGTTGTCGGTCGCCGGCCGTGAAGTGGCTTCGGTCGAACAGTTACCCGTGGTGATGTCCGAGGTGTCGGGCGACACGCTGGCGATGGTCGTCGCCCGCACGGTCGACGGCGTGCGTACCGAGGTGACCCTGCCGGTGGCTTACACCAAAGGCAGCCCGATCGGGATCGAATATTCGGTCGGCGTTGCCGATATCCTGACGATCAGCACCCGCGAATACAATCTGTTGCAGGCCATTCCCGCCGGTTTCAAACGCGCAGGTACGGAAATAGGGAATTATCTAAAACAACTCAAGCTGATCTTTACGCCCAAGACCGAAGCCTATAAATCGGTGGGCGGATTTATCGCCATCGGCAATATCTTTCCGGACACGTGGAGCTGGTATGCTTTCTGGAACATTACCGCACTGCTTTCGGTGATGTTGGCCATCGTCAACCTGCTGCCGATCCCGGCGCTCGACGGCGGACACGTCCTGTTCCAGCTCTACGAGATCGTCACCCGCCGCAAGCCGAGCGACAAATTCCTGGAACGGGCGCAAATCATCGGGATGTTTTTGCTGCTTTTCCTGATTCTCTATGCCAACGGCAACGACGTGCTAAAGCTCTTTTCGAAGTAACAGACGCGTTATGGAACTGGTTTTTGCTACCAATAACGGGCATAAGCTCGCGGAAGTTTCCGAGATCCTGGGGCCGGAATTTCGTTTGGTGACACCCGCCGATCTGGGCATTACCGAAGATATTCCCGAAACGCAGGATACGCTTGAGGGCAACGCCCGCCAAAAGGCGCGCTACCTTTACGACCGGACTTCCCGGAATTGTTTTGCCGACGACACCGGCCTCGAGGTCGATGCTTTGGGCGGCGAACCGGGCGTGCGCTCGGCCCGCTACGCCGGCGAAAGCAAGCGGAGCGAGGACAATATGGATTTGCTGCTCGCCAAACTGGAGCGGGAAACCAACAGGAACGCTCATTTCCGGACGGCGATCTGCCTGGTCCTTGATGGGGTGGAGTACTTTTTTGAAGGTATCGTCACCGGCACCATCCGCCGTGAGCGGAGTGGGAGCGAGGGGTTTGGTTATGACCCCATTTTCCAGCCCGACGGTTACGACGTCACGTTCGCCGAAATGCCCCTGGCCGAAAAAAACAGGATCAGCCACCGCGGCCGGGCGGTCGAACGGTTGGCCGAATTCCTGAACACTATCGAAAAAACCGTCGAAAGATGAAACCGTACAAGGCCCGGGGAATCGTGCTGCACACCATCAAGTACGGCGATTCGGGGCTTGTCGTCTACCTCTATACCGACCACGCCGGACGCCAGACCTATATGGTGCAGGGTGTCCGTTCGTCGCGTGGCAAAGGCAACAAAGCGGCTTTTTTCCAGCCGATGTTCCTCGTCGAATTCGAGGGTCTGGAGCCTCACCGGGGCGAGATGCACCGGATGAAAGATTTGCGGTTAAGCACCCCGCTCACGTCCCTGCCGTTCGACGTCCGCAAAAGCACCATCGCCTTGTTCATGGCCGAGGTGGTTTACCGGCTGATCCGCGAACATGAGGTCAATCCCCACTTGTTTAGCTTCCTGGAGAGCAGCGTCGCCGCGCTCGATGCGATGGGCGAGGGGGTGGCGAATTTTCACTTGTGGTTCTTGGTGAAGTTGACCTACTTCTTGGGGTTTTATCCCGGAAATGCCTATGCTCCGAAAGATTGTTTCGATGTGATGCGGGGTGAATTCGTGGCGGGTGTACCCGGGCACCAACTGGCGATGGATGCTGAAAACGCACGGATTCTCGGTACGCTGATGGAGTGCCGGGTCGATGAACTGGGCAGCATCGGGCTGGCCCGGGGGCAGCGGGTCGCTTTTTTGAATGCTTTATTGGCCTTTATCGGGTATCACTCCGATCTGATTCACGGTGTGCGATCGGTCGACATTCTGCAAGAAGTCTTTTAGTGGTGCGTCCCCGCACGGGGAAATCTTTACAGCCTCGCCGGGCATAGCCTATAACATAATCCCAAACAAAAAAGCCGCGAAACTCTTCTGCGGCTTTTCTGTCAAAGTTATTTTAGAGGATAAAGTTATTTTAGAGGATAAAACTCCCAGTGCGGGAACGCACCGGGAACGCACTACCATTTCAGCGCCCAATCGGGATCATCTTCTTTCTCTTGGGGGGCTTGCCCGGTGAGGATGCGCATATCAAACAACTCATCATCGCTCAGTTTTCGCACATTTTTGGCGACGTTCTGCTTCATCGCGTTCTTTTCGATCAGAAATTCGACCTTGTCCTCGGGACGCAGTTCGGTAAAATCACCGATCACGTCCTGATAATGGAAAAAGAGGTTGTTGTTGGGGTATTTGATAAAACCGAAACCGTTCTTGATGCTCAGTACCTCGCTGACCTCGGGCCCTTCGGACGTGGGTTCGGGCCGGTTGTCGCCGCCGACGAAGATCTCTTGCACCAGGGCGTCGTTTCGTTTGAGCCCTTCTTCGATCTCGTCGTGCATCGCCACCGGGTAGTCGGCCAGTTGGAGCAGGTCGTGCGACGTTTTGGTCACCACGCGCATCCCGTCGTCGTTCTGGTACTCGAGCTCCCACTGGAGCAGCATCACCCGCACTCCGATCGAGCTCAGTTTACGCAACAAGGGCACATAGTCGGTGTCGGAAATGATCAACGCGACCACATCGAGTTTGCGCAACACGCACAATTCGAACACTTCGAGCGACAGCCACACGTCGACGCCGCGTTCTTCCTTGCGTCCTAGGAGGTTGCGCAGGGGGAGGTAGTGCGACTGGATGCCTTCGGACATCAGGATGTCGTCGAACACACGGTCGTTGTAGAGTT
Organism: Rikenellaceae bacterium; assembly: GCA_031553805.1. GTDB lineage: Bacteria > Bacteroidota > Bacteroidia > Bacteroidales > Rikenellaceae > JAITVB01. The sequence goes on from JAVBLC010000005.1 coordinate 58,488, forward strand.
GGTTGCCGCGCTGGCTGGCTTCGGCGGCGTTCAAGCGGCCGCGAAAATAGTGGGCTTCCGCAATGCGGCATTGTTTGACCGGCACGTTCTCCTCTTCCGAAAAACGTTGGCGGATGAATTCGTGGAGCCCGCCGATGCTCAGGCGGCTTTTTTGGGAGTGGACGTAGTTGTAATAATTCGAGGCGTGCAGCAGGAAATTTCCATCGTAGAACACGCCGATCTTCAGGTTTCTCTCTGTACTCACGGGTTAATAAGTTATGAAATAACTACTATGGGGATGATAGTTGGGGATAATAGTGCAGGCATTTTTTCATCAGACCGGAGTAACTGTCCCGGTTTCAGGGGACAAGACGTCTTTCGGCCGCGAAAAAAACACCAACGGTTGTCAAAAATAGGAAAAAAAGTCAGAATTGCAAAACTTTCGGTGGTGCGTCCCCGGTGCGTCCCCGTACAGGGGGATTTTTTAGACTTGATATAAATACGCTGCTCCCTGCCGAACCCGGGAAAAATTTCCCCGTGCGGGGACGCACCGCACTTAATCCATCTTGAGCACTGCCAGGAATGCTTCCTGCGGCACTTCGACGTTGCCCACCTGGCGCATCCGCTTCTTCCCTTTCTTCTGCTTTTCGAGGAGTTTGCGTTTACGCGAAATGTCGCCGCCGTAGCACTTGGCCGTCACGTCCTTGCGCACGGCCTTGACCGTTTCGCGGGCGATGATCTTGGCCCCGATCGCCGCCTGAATGGCGATGTCGAATTGCTGGCGCGGGATCAACTCTTTCAACTTCTCGCACATTTTCCGGCCGAAGTCGTAGGCGTGGTCGTAGTAGATCAGCGACGAGAGCGCATCGACCCCTTCGCCGTTCAAAAGAATGTCGAGTTTCGAGAGTTTCGATTGCTTGTAGCCCGTCTGGTGGTAGTCGAACGAAGCGTAGCCGCGCGAAATGCTTTTCAATTTGTCGTAAAAATCGAAGACGATTTCCGAAAGCGGCATCTCGAAATTGACTTCCACCCGGTCAGTGGTGATAAAATGCTGGTTCTTCAGCGTGCCGCGCTTGTCGATGCAGAGTTTCATCACCGCGCCGAGGTAGTCGGTTTTTGTGATGATCTGTGCAAGGATGTACGGCTCTTCAATGTAGTCGACCATCGTCGGTTCGGGCAGCCCCGAGGGGTTGTGCACCTGCACCGTTTCGCCCTTGTTCGTGTGAACGATGTAGGACACGTTGGGGACGGTCGTCACCACGTCCATGTCGAATTCGCGATACAGGCGCTCCTGAATGATCTCCATATGGAGCAACCCCAGAAAGCCGCACCGGAAACCGAAGCCCAGCGCCAGCGACGATTCCGGCTCGAAGGTCAACGAAGCGTCGTTAAGCTGAAGCTTTTCGAGCGAAGCCCGCAGGTCTTCATATTCGTCGCTGTCGGTCGGATAAAGGCCGGCGAACACCATCGGCTTGACGTCTTCGAAACCGGCGATGCCTTCCGTGCACGGTCGGGCGATGTGGGTGATCGTGTCGCCCACCTTCACGTCGTGCGACGTTTTTATTCCAGAGATAATATACCCTACGTCGCCCGCCCGGATCTCGTCGCGCGGCGACATTTTTAGTTTCAGTACGCCGATCTCGTCCGCAGCGTATTCGCTGCCGGTGTTGAAAAATTTCACCTTGTCGCCTTTTTTCAGCGTGCCGTTAAACACGCGGAAATAAGCGATGATGCCGCGGAACGAGTTGAACACCGAGTCGAAGATCAGCGCCTGCAACGGGGCCGATTCATCGCCCTTAGGGGCGGGGATGCGGTCGACAATCGCTTCGAGCACTTCGGGAACGCCCACGCCGGTCTTGGCCGAAACGGCCAGAATATCGTCACGGTCGCAACCGATCAGGTCGATGATCTGGTCTTTCACCTCGTCAACCATCGCGGCGTCCATGTCGATCTTGTTCAGCACGGGGATGATCTCCAAGTCGTGGCCCAGGGCAAGGTAGAGGTTTGAAATCGTCTGCGCCTGGATGCCCTGCGTGGCGTCGACCACCAGCAGCGCCCCCTCGCACGAGGCGATGGCGCGCGACACTTCGTATGAAAAATCGACGTGGCCCGGGGTGTCGATCAGGTTCAGCACGTATTTCTGTCCGTCCCGCACATACTCCATCTGGATCGCGTGGCTTTTTATGGTGATGCCCTTTTCGCGTTCCAGGTCCATGTTGTCGAGCACCTGCGCCTGTAACTCGCGCTCGGAGACGGTGTTGGTCGTTTCGAGCAGGCGGTCGGCCAGGGTGCTTTTGCCGTGGTCGATGTGGGCGATGATACAGAAATTGCGTATGTTTTTCATCCGTGATTCGTTGTTTAGCGCACAAAGGTACGCATTTTTCGAAAAATATTTGCTTGCTTTGTATTCCCGTTTTACATAATTAACCATTGATGCTCGCCCGTATTCGTGACTACGCCCGTTTAGTCAAATTCAGCCACACCGTTTTTGCGATGCCTTTTGCGTTGTCCGCGTTCTTTTATGCGGTACAGAGCGAAGGCGGGGGATTCCCGTGGGTGTTGCTGCTCAAAGTCATCTTGTGTATGGTGTTGGCGCGTAATGCGGCGATGGCCTTCAACCGCTATGCCGACCGACGGATCGACGCGCTCAACCCCCGCACGCAACAACGGGAAATTCCGGCCGGGGTGATCTCGGCACGCAGTGCGCTGGGTTTTACGATTGTCAATGCGGTGTTGTTTATCGCCGTCGCGGCGTGGATCAATCCGCTGGCATTTAAATTATCGCCGGTGGCGCTGCTGGTGGTGCTTGGCTATACGCTCACCAAACGCTTTACGTGGCTGTGCCACCTGGTGATCGGGCTCGCGCTGTCGATCGCCCCGATGGCCGCTTACATTGCCGTGACGGGCCACTTTTCGACGGAGATGATTTGGCTTTCGGCCCTTGTGTTTACCTGGGTGGCTGGCTTTGACATTATTTATTCGTTGCAGGACATTGAATTTGACCGGGCCAACGGTGTCTTTTCAATCCCGGCGCGGCTGGGGGCTTGGGGAGCGTTGGGTGCAAGCGCATTCCTGCATTTGCTTACGGTGTGGTTTGTGCTCAAGGTTGGCTTTATGGTCGACGGCCGTTTTTTCTACCGCCTCGGCGCCGGAATCTTTATTTTATTGCTGGTTTATCAGCACCTGATCGTTTCCCCTCGGCGGCTTGACCGGGTGGGGATGGCTTTCGGTACGGTCAACGGTCTGGCGAGCCTGGCCTACGCCCTCTGTTTCATTCTCGACCGCTACTTCTGCCGGTAGCGAATTTTCGTTGCGATTTTTTGGAAATTTCTGAGCCGAAAGGTGTCAGAATACTTGTATTTCCCTTTGGGAAACCCTATCTTTGGCATCAGTTTTAAAATGACGCTAAAAAATGGAAAACAAGGGTTTTTTGGAGCAAATTGCTGATGACCTGAAACAGGTGTGGAAAACCGTTTCCGACGCAGGACAGACAGGGCACCTCTCGGAACTTGATCGCGATGTGGTACTGGAACGCTTCCGGTCGATCTACGTGCGGCTCAAAGCGGCGGATACCGCCCGCCCCGAACCGATGAAAACGCCTGCCCCAAAGCCCCAGCCGCTCCCCGAACCCAGGCCGCAGCCTGTGGTGGAAGCGCCGAAACCAACTCCTGTTCCCGTGCCGGCCGAGCCGAAAGAAGAGCCGGTTGAGAAATCGTCGTTCCATCCGGAAGCGCCCCTGCCGTTCGATATGCCGATTAAGGCAGCACCCGAGGCGCCGAAGCCTGTCGCTACAGAAGCCAAGCCGAAAGAACCGGAGCAACCAGTCGTTGAAAAACCGGCCGCAGCCCCGGCACGACCGGTACCCGCGACGGAAGCCGCCAATCCTTTCCTCGCTAAGCCCCTTGGCCGCGATGTGATCGATTCGCTTTACGGCGACGCTCCCCTTGGCGAGTCTGCGCCCAAGACCAAAGCAGAATCGGCAGTCTCTGCTCCGGTGCCTGTCGTAACTCCTGTGGCCTCTGCGCCTGTCGATCCGGCGCCCGAAAAACCGCCCCATCAAAAAGTATTGGGCGAGGTGATCGGCAACAGCGGCGTATCGCTCAACGAAACGATCGCCCCCGAAAAGAAGGCCGATATCGCCACAAAACTCTCGGCCCAGGCGGTGACCGACATCCGCAAGTCGATCGGCCTGAACGACCGCTTTCTGCTGATCCGCGATTTGTTTGCGGGTAACGCCGCCGAATACGACCGCGTGTTGAGCGAACTCAATTCCCTGCCCGACATCGACGAAGCATTTATATATCTGCAGGAACACCTCGTTCTTGATCCCAATAGCGAAGCCGTAAAATTACTGGTCGAATTGGTGAACCGGAAGTATAGCTAAAACCAACCCTGTCGAAAAATGTCGAAACTGACCGTCGTCCCGACCCCGATCGGCAACCTGGAGGACATCACCCTGCGGGCGATCCGCACGTTGGGCGAGGCCGACCTGATCCTGGCCGAGGACACGCGCACGACGCGTTTCTTGCTCAAGCACCTGGGGCTGGATAAGCCGGTGGTTTCGCACCATAAATTCAACGAACACAAGACCGTCGAAACGGTCGCCACGACGATTGCCGAAGGCAAGAAGGTGGCGCTGGTGTCCGACGCCGGCACACCGGGCATTTCTGATCCGGGATTTTTGCTTGTACGCACGTGCCTCGAAAAAGGGATCGAGGTGGAAACATTGCCTGGGGCGACAGCCCTGGTGCCGGCGCTGGTCGACAGCGGATTTCCCTGCGACCACTTCTGCTTCGAAGGTTTTTTGCCCCAAAAAAAAGGGCGGCAGAAACGGATCGAAGCCCTGGCTGCCGAAGAACGCACGATGATTTTTTATGAATCGCCGTATCGCGTGGTCAAAACGCTGACCCAATTCAAAGAAACCTTTGGAGGAGAGCGTCCGGTTTCTGTTTCGCGCGAACTCACCAAAATGTTCGAGGAGACTGTCCGCGGGACGCTTGACGAAGCGATCGCCCATTTTACTGAGCGCGAGCCCAAGGGTGAATTCGTAATCGTGTTGGCGGGCTCAGAACGCAAGGGCAAACGCACGGTCGACGATGATGACTGACATAGGGCCCTGGAAAGACGGGCTGCCAGGGGACATAGGGTTGTGGTCCTGTTGTTGAACAAAAAAATCGAAAAGAGAATGGCACGCAGTCGAAAGCAAAAGATTTTTCTGGTCAAGGTGAGGCGGTTTTTCCGCGACCGCTTCAATCTGCATATGGACAGCGCCTCGCAGGACGAGGTGCAGGATAACATCAACCGCGGCGTCGAATTCCGGGGTACCAACCTCTGGGTCCTCATCTTTGCCACGTTTATCGCCTCGCTTGGACTCAACGTCAATTCGGCCGCCGTGATTATCGGCGCGATGTTGATCTCGCCACTGATGGGGCCGATCATTGGTATCGGTTTCTCCTTGGGGATCAACGATTTCGAACTGATGAAACGTTCGGTGCGGAATTTTCTGCTGATGGTGCTGATCGCTATCCTGGCCTCGACCATCTATTTCTTTCTGAGTCCGCTGAGCGATGCGCGCAGTGAACTGCTGGCGCGTACCGAACCGACGACCTACGACGTGCTGATCGCCTTCTTCGGCGGCCTGGCGGGTATTTTGGCGCAATCGCGCAAGGACCGAACCTCGACTGTGATCCCCGGCGTGGCGATCGCCACCGCGCTGATGCCGCCCTTGTGTACGGCGGGTTACGGACTGGCTACCGGACAGTTCACCTACTTCATAGGGGCGTTCTACCTCTTTTTGATCAACACGGTCTTCATCGCCTTCGCCACCTTCTTTATGGTGCGCCTGCTCAACTACCAGAAAAAAGTTTTTTTGGATAAGAAGCGTGAAAAGCGAGTAAAGCAATATATGGCCGCCATCCTGGTCGTTACGCTTGTGCCGAGCGTGATTGTAGCTTATCAGCTGGTGCAACGGTCGGTGTTTGAAAATAACGTCGACCGCTTTGTGTCGAACGTGGTGCGTTTCGAAAAATCGGAAGTGATCGACTGTAAAAAGACCTACAACGGCCGCAAGGGCAGTCAGGTGGAACTGGTACTGGTAGGGGATCTTGTTTCAGCCGACGCCATCGAGAACATTCAGGCCCAGATGCCGTTGTATAATTTGGGCAATGTGACATTGACCGTGCGCCAGCCGTCGGCTACTGATCCGATTGATCTTTCGTTCCTGCAAAAGAACTACGCGGAACTGGTGGTCGAAAAGAACCGCCAGATCGTGGAATTACAACACGCCTTGTCCCACTACGAAACCGATACGTTGGCCTCGGCCGATATATCCCGTGAACTGTCGGCGCTGATGCCGGGGATTGCCGATGTGGCCCTGTCGCGCAGCGTGCGCTACGATGCGAAGGGTGCGCCGCAGGATACGCTGCTCGTATGTTTGCTTCGTTCCGAAAAGGCATTTTCGAACGACCAAAAGGAAACCGTGATAAATTGGCTGAAAATCAGAACGAAAGTTAAAGATGTAGCGCTTTGGGCCGAGTAGGCGCCCTTCTTCCAAAAAGAGCTTGAGGCGGGGCTTGTGCGGTGCGGGCAAAATCGCTATCTTTGCCCACTGTTTTCCAATAAAAAGAAAGAATGGCATTACAATGTGGTATCGTGGGGCTGCCCAACGTCGGCAAGTCGACCCTCTTCAACTGTCTGTCCAACGCTAAGGCGCAGGCTGCTAATTTTCCGTTTTGTACGATCGAACCCAACGTGGGCGTCATTACCGTTCCCGACGAACGGCTGATCAGGTTGGCATCAATTGACAATCCGAAAAAGATCATCCCGACGACGATCGAGATCGTCGACATCGCCGGCCTTGTGAAAGGGGCGTCGAAAGGCGAGGGGCTGGGCAATAAGTTTCTGGCCAATATCCGCGAAACGGATGCGATCATCCACGTGTTGCGCTGTTTCGAAGACGGCAACATCACCCACGTCGACGGTGACATCAACCCCGTGCGCGACAAAGAGATCATCGACACCGAACTCCAGTTGAAAGACCTGGAAACGGTCGAAGGCCGCATTGTCCGGGTGCAGAAACAGGCACAGACGGGGGGAGATAAAGCGGCGAAGCGGCTCTACGACATCCTTGTAAAATATAAAACCGTGCTTGAGCAGGGAAAATCGGCCCGCACGGTGGTGCTCGACAACCGCGAAGATGAGAAATTAGTTTACGACCTGCATCTGCTGACGAATAAACCGGTGATGTATGTCTGCAACGTCGACGAGGCAAGCGCCGCCAAAGGCAACGCTTTTGTGGAGCAAGTTCGCCAGGCGGTAACCGATGAAAAGGCTGAGCTGCTGGTTGTTGCCGCCCGCACCGAAGCCGAGATCGCCGAACTGGAAACCTATGAAGAGCGCCAAATGTTCCTCGAAGAGATCGGGTTGACTGAATCGGGCGTGAGCCGCCTGATCCGTTCGGCATACGCTTTGCTCGATCTGGAAACATATTTTACCACCGGCGTACAGGAAACCCGGGCATGGACCTACGCCAAGGGCACGAAAGCGCCTCAGGCTGCGGGGATTATCCATACTGATTTCGAGCGTGGCTTCATCCGCGCCGAGGTGATCAAATATGCCGACTACACCACCTTAGGGTCGGAATCGGCCTGCCGCGACGCCGGAAAAATCGCCGTCGAAGGCAAGGAATACGTGGTGCAGGACGGTGATATTATGCATTTTAGGTTTAACGTTTAAAAACTAATGACTATGAAACTGCGTACAGGAATGGGAGTGGTGGCCGTATGTGTGGCTGCGGTGGTTTGTGCCTTGATTTTGGGCGGGGCTTACAAGTACAAGTACAAATCGCAGGATGTGATTACGGTCACGGGCTTGGGCGAGGTGGAATTCGTGTCGGATCTGATCGTGCTGCAAGCGGGTTTTTCGCAGACCAGCACAAACCTACAAGAAGCCTACAAAGCCCTGGACGCTGACCGTGCCGCCATTCAGCAATATCTGGTGAATAAGGGGGTGGAAGAGTCCGAGATTGTCTTCTCGTTCGTTAATGTGTGGAAGCAGAACGAACCGGTTTATTCGGGCGGCGATTACGTTGGCACGCGCTTTTCGGGATATCAGCTCAACCAGAATTTCCGGATCGAATCGGCCGACGTTGAAAAGATCGAACGCCTCTCGCGCGAGGTGTCCGAGCTGATCGCACAGGGCATTGCAATCGAATCGCAAGAGCCTGAATATTACTATTCAAAACTTTCCGACTTAAAGATCGACTTGATCAACCGCGCCACCGAAGACGCCCGCACCCGGGCCGAGGCGATCGCCGAAAAATCGGGCACCCGTCTGGGGGGGCTCAAGAGCGGCCGGATGGGCGTGATCCAGATCACGGCCCCCAACACCAACGAGGCCTACTCATGGGGGGGGGCTTACAATGCCAATTCGAAGAACAAGAAAGCGAGCATCACGATGAAGCTCGAATATCACTTGAAATAAACTTAAGAAACGACCATCCAATAAATGGAAAACCGAAGGATCCGCGTGCGCTTTGCGCCCAGCCCCACGGGGCCGTTGCACATGGGCGGGGTGCGCACTGCACTTTATAACTATCTGTTCGCCAAGCAACACGGGGGCGATTTTATCCTCCGTATCGAAGACACCGACTCGCAGCGCTTTGTGCCGGGGGCTGAGGATTATATCAACGAAGCCCTGGCTTGGTGCGGGCTGAAGGTTGACGAGGGAGTGCGCGAAGGCGGCCCCCATGCGCCTTACCGCCAGAGCGAACGCCGGGCGATCTACCTGAAATATGCCTTGCAGTTGGTAGAATCGGGCAGCGCCTATTACGCCTTCGATACCCCGGCCGAACTCGATGCCCTGCGTGCCGAGTATGAGGCCGATGGCCGCACGTTTTCGTATAATTACGATGTGCGTCAGCGGCTGAACACTTCGCTGAAGCTTTCAGACGAAGAGGTGCAGAAAAAACTGGCCGACGGCACACCGTGGGTGATTCGTTTCCGGATGCCCGAAAACGAAGAAATTGCGATGAACGACCTGATCCGCGGCGAGGTAACCGTCAACAGTTCGACGCTCGACGACAAGGTGCTTTATAAATCGGCCGACGAGTTGCCGACCTACCACTTGGCCAACATTGTCGACGACTACCTGATGGAGATCACCCACGTGATCCGCGGCGAAGAATGGCTGCCATCGTTGCCGCTGCATTACAAACTCTATGAAGCGTTCGGTTGGAACGACCGTCGCCCGTGGTTTTCGCATTTGCCCCTGTTACTAAAACCGACTGGCGCAGGCAAATTGAGCAAGCGCGACGGCGACAAATTCGGTTTTCCTGTCTTTCCGCTCGAATGGAAATCGCCCGAAGGCGAGGTTTCCCGGGGATATCGTGAGGATGGATATTTTCCAGAGGCGTTTGTAAATATGTTGGCTCTGCTTGGCTGGAACCCGGGGACGGAACAGGAGATTTTTTCGCTCGAAGAATTGGTCGAACAATTTTCGTTGGATCGCGTCAGCAAGTCCGGCGCACGGTTTAACCCCGAAAAGGCGCAGTGGTTTAACGCCCACTACCTGCGAACGAAGTCGGACAAGGAATTAGCGGCGCTCTATCAGCCGATCCTCGATGCGAAAGGCGTTAAGGCAGATCCGGCTACGTTGGCTAAAATCTGCGGCCTGATCAAGGAACGTGCGACGTTCGTTTCCGATTTCTGGGAACTTTCCGCGTATTTCTTCGAAGCTCCCAAGGGGTATGACGAAAAGGCCGTCGCAAAATTTTGGAAACCGGAGAATAAGGAGCGTATCATTGCCCTGCGCGAGGTATTGGCCGGCATCGGAAATTTCTCGGTCGAAAACACCGAAAAGACCGTCCACGATTGGATCGTGGCCCGCGAATATCCGATGGGACAGGTGATGAACGCCTTCCGGTTGGCCGTTGTCGGCGCCAGTATGGGGCCGAGTATGTTCGAAATCTGTGCCGTGATCGGAAAAGAAGAAACGCTTCGCCGCATCGACCATGCCTTGCAAAAGGTCTAATAAACGGAACTATGAAAAGGATAATTTTACTGTTTCTGATCCTGCAATTCTGCCTGGCGGGAGCTTTTGCACAGGATGCTTCGCGGCCGCGCGTGCTTTACACGTTCGTTTACAACGAAGCGGCCGAAGGAGTGCGGATGCCTGTAATGATCGGGGCCATCAACATTGCCCACGGCAGCCTGCAAGGCGTGCAGATGGGGTTTTACGGCCACATCGGCGGCCGGCTCGACGGGGCGCAGTTTGCCTTTGCCAACCAGGTGAATAAAGGTGTGCGCGGTGCGCAATTCGGCTTTGCCAATATGGTGGGGCAGGGCGTCGACGGTGCCCAGTTCGGTTTTGCGAACCTGGTGGGAGGCGGGGTCCACGGAGCCCAATTCGGCTTTGTCAACCTGGCCGGACGCAAGGTCGAAGGAGCGCAGTTCGGTTTTGTGAACGCGGCAGGGAAACCGCTGAGAGGGGCGCAGTTTGGCTTTGTCAACCGTGCGCCCGTGGTCAACGGTGTCCAGATCGGCTTCCTGAACGTGGCCGACCGCTATGAATCGGGGGTACCCATCGGCTTCCTCTCAATTATTAAGGAGGGCGGTTACCAAGCGTTGGAGGTGAGCGCTGACGCGGTGTATCCGGTCAACCTATCGCTCAAGACCGGGCTCGAACATTTTTATACGTCGGTGATCTTTGCCTTTAACCCGGGGGCGAGCCATGACGCGGTGGCCGTCGGGGGCGGGGTAGGGTCGCTGGTACCGCTCGGCCACGGGCCGTGGGTGTTCAATCCTGAAGCGAATTTCTTGTCTACGCTCAAGGAGAAATCGAATTCGATCGTTTCGTTCTACCCGAATTTTGGCTACAACATTTCCGAGAAATTTTCGATACTCGCTGCACCGACGCTCAGTTGGCAGTTTGCCCAAAGCGGGGAAGAATTGTTCGGGCCGTTCTGTTCGCTGAAGACATTCGACATCGATTCGCGCAACGAGCTTTACCTCGGGGTGCGGGTGGCGCTGCGCTACCGCTTCAACTGGTAGTGCTCACGCACCGGGCGATTTTTCAAGCAAAGCCCAAACGAGAGGGGAAGTCAATGGTGTAAAGAGCGCAAAAATCTCATAATCTCGAACTGTTGATAATAATAGGAATAGATAAAAAGACTGATTTACACGTTGATTTTCGTGGGCCTCTCCGTGACACTGCTTGGTGCCTTTACGGGCTGCGGTTCCCGAGCCGCGAAAAAAGAGGCTCAGGCTCAGATTCATAAGATGTTTGAAGAGAACAGGCATAAGGATTATGTCGGCCAGCCGTGTCCGGATTTTACGCTTCCTGATATCGATGGAAATAGCTTCACCTAGTCGGAATATCCGGATGATAAACACCTGGTGTTCGATTTCTGGGGGAGCTGGTGCAAATTCTGCATCGCCGAATTTCCCAAGATGAAAGAATATTATAAAAAATATAATGCCCGGGTTGAATTTATCGGTATCGATATAGACGATAGCGAGTCGCGGTGGAAAAAAGCGGTCAAAGAGCATGAGTTGCCTTGGTTGCAACTGCGAGACGACCAGTCGGTTCCGGCGAATAGCCCGCGATATTTATTCGGAATTTACCTGTTCCCGACAACCGTGATCCTCGCCCCGGACAAAACTGTGCTGCACGTATTCAAGGGCGAAGGCCCCGAATTATATGAAACGTTGGACGAATTGCTGCGCGACGCGGAGGAATAATAACGTCACCAAATCACTTCTGTGAATAACCCCCTGAAAAAACAGACGCTTACAGATTTTCATCCATAAGCGTCTGTAGAGAGCACCTCTAACGGCTTCCCCTCTTTCGTCTGAGAAGCGCGGAAAATCAATCTTCCTCTTCGTCGCGTTCCCGCTCTTTCCTTCTTTTCCGTTTCCCGCTGCCCAACAGCGCAAGCACCGTGTCGTAGCTCGATTTGGCCGTGCGCACGGCCGTCACGACCGACGTCACCCGTTCGATGGCGCTGCTTACGATATACGGGATCGTAAACGCATCACGCAAGTGATTGTAACTCCGCACGACGCGCTCCTCGGCGCGTTTCACCTCGGGTTCGATCCGCAACCGCTCGGCGCGCACCTGCTCGAGGTTTTTCATCTTGGCATACTGGCTCCTGCGGTTATTCATCGGGGGTGGTGTTTTTGCCGTTATCGAAGAAAATTTTACTTAAAATGCCGACCACCTGGTTGGCGATCAGTTTCTTGCGCAAGGCAAACACCACGATCGCCCCGATCAGGAACAGGCTGCCCATCAGCACCATCGCCAACGGAAACGAACCGATAGCGCCGCCCAGCCAGAAAGTCACCGCCGCTGCCGCGAAAAAGAGCGTCACGCTCATCAGGATGGTGAAAATAATCAACCCGAACATCACGCTGAAGAAGTTCGACAGGTTTTCGACCAATCCCAACTTGATCTGGTCGGTGCGGATGTTTACATAATCATACAACTCCCGGGCGGTTTGCTCCAGGCGGTTGGGTTGTTTCTCTTCCTGCGGATTTTCCATAAGGTCGGTGAGGCTGATTTTAGAGTTCGTCTACCGCCGCTTTGTCGTGGCAGCACTTGTCGATCCGTTCGCGGATAAAGTCTTCGACCTTGTCCTTTTCGTCTTCGATGAAATCCATTACTTTCCGGCGTGTCCGCGAGCCTTTTTCGGGAGCAAACAACAGTGCGACGGCGGCTCCAATGGCAGCCCCGCTCAAAAACAACAATGCATCAGACGTTTTCATAATCCATAGTTTTAAGGATACTTATAAAATTAGGAAATTATTTCAAATAATGCAAAAACCAATCCGAATTTGATAAAAAACAATGAAAAAAGCTACATTTGTCGAAATCGCTAACCGACCCATGTATGAAGAAGTTTTTTTTAGCCCTGTTGGCCGTTGTGGCTGCCCTGCCCGGTTTGGCCCAACAAGACCAGTATAAATGGATGGGGTATAGTCGCTATGCTCAATCCAACGCCGAACTGAAAACTCGTCCGGAACCTCCCGTCGCCGTCTTTATGGGCAACTCGATCACGGAGGGGTGGGCACGCACCCGGCCGGCGTTTTTCACGGAGAACAACTATGTCGGGCGCGGCATCAGCGGGCAGACCACACCGCAATTCCTGTCGCGCTTCCGGACCGACGTGATCGAGCTCCGCCCCCGCGTGGCGGTGATTGGCGGCGGGATCAACGACATGGCTGAAAAAGTGGGCGCATACAATGCCGACCTGACCTTTGGCAATATCTGCTCGATGGCCGAACTGGCCCGGGCCAATGGGATCACACCTATCCTGACCTCGGTGTTGCCGGCAGCCGTCATTCCGTGGAACAAAGAGTTGGTGTGGGATCCGTCGCTGGTGGCCGAGTTGAACGACCGTATCAAGGCTTATGCTGATCTTCAGCGGATCCCATACGTGGACTATTACGAAAAAATGGAGGATGGTCGCCAGGGACTGATCGCGGAATATACCTACGACGGGGTGCATATCACCGCGGCGGGTTATGCCGTAATGGAGGCGCTCGTGCAGGCCGCCATCGACAAGGCCCTGGGCCGTTAAACCTTTTCCGGGGAATGATCACGCTGCTTGGCCCGACCGCTTCCGGCAAGACTGCCTTGGCTGTCCGCATCGCGGCCCGGCTGGGGATGGAGATCATTTCCGCCGACTCGCGCCAGGTTTACCGCGGAATGGACATCGGTACCGGCAAAGATCTTTCGGAGTATCAGGTGGACGGGATGCCTGTGCCGGTTCACTTGATTGACATTCACGATGCCGGGTACAAGTATAATCTTTTTGAATATCAGCAGGATTTTTTCAGGGTATATCGTCAACTGCTTTCCGAAGGCAAGGGCATATTGCTTTGCGGCGGCAGCGGCCTGTATATCGAGGCCGTGACCGAGGGTTACGAACTTTATCCTGTGCCTCCCGACAATGCGCTGCGTGCCGAGCTTGAGAAATTTTCACTGGAGGAGCTTTCCGAAAAGCTGGCGGTGATGAAACGGCTGCACAACCGTACCGACGTCGACAACAAAAAGCGCGTGATCCGCGCCATCGAGATCGAAACGTATATCGCAAAACATCCGGAAGCCGCTCCCGAATTTCCGTCGATCGAAAACCTCTGTCTCGGGATCGATGTGCCGCGCGAGGTACGGCGTGAGCGGATCACCCGGCGCCTGCACGCCCGCCTTGAAGAGGGGCTGGTCGAGGAGGTGAGGGGCTTGCTCGACCGGGGTATTTCACCAGAAGACCTCGCCTATTATGGCCTTGAATACAGATACCTGACTCTCTACCTGACAGGCCGACTCAGTTACGAAAAAATGGTCGGCGAATTGGAAACGGCGATCCACCAATTCAGCAAACGCCAGATGACATGGTTTCGGGGCATGGAGCGCCGCGGCGCCAAAATCCATTGGATCGACGGCACGCAACCTCTCGAAACACAACTCGACCAAGCGCTGCAAATTGTTGCAAAACACAAAAATAGCCCATTCACAAAGTGCCGACAGGCGCAGGGCGTAGCCCTGCAATCCCGCCTATAGCCAAATGGCGTGAAAAAAATATGGAGAAAAGCGTAAGCGGAGTCCACTGTTTGAGCGTAGCGAGTTGTGGACGCAGCAGCTTTTCGGAATATTTTTTAGCCATTTGGCTAAAGCGGTGGCTTTTCTTTGGTTACTTTCTTTGGGTGGTAGCCAAAGAAAGTAACGACGCACTAACGATCGATATACAAAAGCCCGTCGCGAGCGGAAAAACAGCTTATTGCGCGCAGGGCTTTGCCCTGCGCATTGACGTATGCCCGCCGTGAGATTTTTATGCAATGGAAAGTAACCTCTTCCAAGCCGGATTCGGCATAAAAATCTCTGGGGAGTGTGGCCACCGCACATTGGGCTACGCCGAGAGAATAGCCGCTTTTTATAAAAGGCGCCGCAAAAATTTCTCTGAGAAACTTTGTCTCTCTTGAGTGACTTTACCTTGCAAAAGTTTTAGTGAAACGACGAAAAATTCGCTTTCAAAATAGAACAGAAAAAATTACCTTTGTGGCTTACAAAAGCACTATGCCGGAAAAAGATTTCATCGAGAACTATCGCAAAGAAGAGTCGTACAACGACCCCAAGATAGAACAGCTGATGTTTCACTACGGTGAAATCCTGAAGTTGATCGGCGAAGACCCCACCCGCGAAGGCCTTCAGAAGACCCCGGAGCGCGTGTCAAAAGCCATGAGTTTTCTCGTCAACGGCTACGAACAGGACGCGGAAGAGATCCTCCTCTCGGCAAAATTCAAGGAAGAATATAAACAAATGGTGATCGTCAAAGACATCGAGCTCTACTCGCTGTGCGAACACCACCTGATGCCGTTTATCGGCAAAGCCCACGTGGCGTATATCCCCAATGGCTATATTACCGGCCTGTCGAAGATCGCCCGTGTGGTCGAAGTGTTTGCCCGGCGCCTGCAGGTGCAGGAGCGGCTGACGGTTCAGATCCGTGATTGCATCCAGCGCGCGCTCAACCCTATGGGGGTGGCCGTGGTGATCGAGGCGTCGCACACCTGTATGCAGATGCGCGGCATTCAGAAACAGAATTCAACCACCACCACGTCGGCCTTTACCGGCGTGTTCCTCTCGCAGATGCAGACACGCGAGGAGTTTATTCATTTAATCAGCAACAAACTGCGCTGATCCCAGCGCGAAAACCTATAAAAACAATACGAAAAAAATGAGCGGTTTCTTTGGCTGTATTTCGAAGAGAGAGTGTGTTTCTGACGTTTTTTACGGAACGGACTACCATTCCCACCTGGGCACCAAACGTGCGGGGATGGCGTTTTATACCAACGAACTGTTTATCCGGTCGATCCACAGTCTCGAGAGCGCCTATTTCCGGAACAAATTCGAACCCGAACTCGACCGCTTCGTCGGCGCCCGCATGGGCATCGGGGTGATCAGCGACACCGAATCGCAACCCATTACACTGACGTCCCACCTGGGGCGTTTTGCATTGGTGACGATCGGGCGCATCGACAACCTCGACGAGATCACCGAAAAACTGCTGGAAAAACGCATCAATTTCGCCGAACTGTCGGGGTCGAAGATCAACCCTACGGAACTGGTGGCGATCCTGATCAGCCTGGCCAATACGTTTGAAGAGGGGATCGAAGAGGTACACAAAATTGTCAAAGGGTCGTGCAGTATGCTGATCCTGACCGACAAGGGACTCTACGCTGTGCGCGACAAGAACGGCCGCACGCCGGTGGTGCTCGGGCGCAATGCCGAGGGGTTTGTGGTGGCGACCGAAAGTTCGTCGTTCACCAACCTCGATTACACCCTCGTGCGTGATTTGAAACCCAGCGAAGGTGTTTTCATTACGGCCGACGAAGCGAAAACGGTCGTTTCGCCCGGGAAGAAGAACCAGATCTGCGCCTTTATGTGGGTCTACTACGGTTACCCGTCGTCCTATTACGAGGGGATTAACGTCGAAGCAGCCCGCTACCGTTGCGGCGCGGCGCTGGCACGGCGCGATGACCTGACCGAATACGACTTTGTGGCCGACATTCCCGACTCGGGCGTGGGCCATGCGATCGGCTACAGCAACCAGGCGTGCAAACCCTACAAACGCGCCTTTGTGAAATACACCCCCACCTGGCCCCGCAGCTTTATGCCGCAAAACCAGAATATGCGCAGCCTGGTGGCCAAGATGAAATTGATCCCGAACCAAGCGCTGACGTGCGGGGCACGGATCATTTTTCTGGATGACTCGATCGTGCGCGGGACTCAATTACAAGACAACGTAGTGAAATTGAGGGAGTCAGGGGTGGAAAAGATTCATATGCGGATCGCTTGTCCGCCGTTGATCTTCCCGTGTAATTTCTTGAATTTCTCGTCGTCGCGATCTTCTTTCGACCTTTATACACGACGCATTATCCGCGACCTGGAAGGATGCGACGATTTTTCGGACGAGATTTTGCAGGAGTATGCTAATCCGGACTCCGATCGGTATAAAAAAATGGTCGAAGTGATGCGCCAGGCCATCAGCCTCGATTCGCTCCGTTTCCAGCGCCTCGAAGACATGGTCGAGGCGATCGGGTTGCCGAAAAGCGAGATTTGCACCCATTGTTGGGATAACTCCAGCAGTTTTTGACGATGAAAATAGCGATCATATCCTCGAGTGTGCGCGAGGGACGCAACAGCCACCGGGTGGCGTTGTTTATGCAGGCCCTGCTGAAAGGGCGCGGTGTGGAGGTGGATATGCTCGACCTGAAAGCGTTTGATTTTCCGCTCTTCACCGAGCGCTATCCCTTACTAAAGGTGCGGCCGGCGGGGTTGGACGATTACGCCGAACGTTTCCGCGCGGCCGACGGGGTGCTGATCGTGTCGCCGGTCTATAACGCCGATTATCCGGCAGCGCTCAAGAACGTAATCGACGTTTTCGTCAAAGAATGGGTTCACAAGCCAGTGGGCGTGGTGTCGGTCACTTATGGGAAAACACCAGGGATTGCCACTGCACAGAAGATCCAGACGCTGGTGATGAAGCTCGGGGCGTGTGCCGTGCCGTCGTTCTGTACGATGATCGAGGTGCAGGACAACTTTTCTGAAACAGGCGAGGCTGCCGATCCCGTGCTGATGGAAAAATTTTCCGCACCGGTGATCGACGAATTGCTGGCGTTTTCGGCAAAGTGAAATAAAATTATTTGCATAGAAAGAGGGCGGAAATAGATACTATTTCCGCCCTCTTTATTTCACGGTTCGCCGTTAAAAATAGAAAACCTGTTCTCCTTTGATTGTACTCAACAGGTTGTTGGCCAGCCCGCTGGCGCCAATCCGGAAAAATTCGGGGGTGAGCCATGCATCGCCCAGCGCTTCCTGGACAATGGCATAATAGCGGATCGCATCCCCGGCCGTAGCCACGCCTCCCGCTACTTTTACGCCGACCCGGCGACCCGTCGCGGCATGAAAATCTTGCGCGGCAAGACACATCGTCAGAAAAGCCCCGGGTGAAGCCCCCGGCCCGTTCTTGCCCGTCGAGGTTTTTATGAAATCGGCGCCGCCGCACATCGCGTCGATCGATGCACGGTAGACATCGCTCAATGACGGCAACAGGCCCGATTCGAGAATCACTTTCAGCCTCGTTTCAGCATCGAGTTCGGCCCGGATCGTTTCGATTTCGCCGGCTACCGCTTCGTCATTTCCGTCGCGGAATTCGCCGAGATTCAGTACGATGTCGATCTCGTCGGCCCCGTTCTCTTCGGCCATCGCACATTCCAGCATTTTCACTTCGAGAAACGAATGTGATGACGGAAAACCACCCGCCACCGCCGCAATGGCCACTTCGCTATCGCCCAGTTCCAGTCCGGCCACCTCGACGAACTCGGGGTAAACGCATACCGCTGCCACCTGGGGGATTGCAGGAAAGTGGGTTTTGAAAGCGGCCACTTTGTCAACAAAGACCTTGACACTCAACGCTGAATCGAGCGGATTGAGCGAGGTCAGGTCGAGGCACGCATAGCAATGCTGAAAGATCTCGGGTTGGCGCAACGAGGCGACCCGTGCTTCGGCTGCAGCCAGCCGGGCGGTCACTTGCGAGGGATCTATAGGTTTAAATGGGAGCAGACCGTTCATTGTCGTAGGTTTCTAATACGACAAATATACGAAAAAAACGTATTTGCACAATGTTATTCGCCCTCTTCGGGCGTCGGATCGCCTTTCCGTACATAGGAAAGCGCCCCCGATGGACAAGCCTCGATCACGGCGATGATCTCTGCCGCAGGGGCGGCCTTGGCGTCGATCCAGGGGCGGCGCACCGGATCGAAAACCGAGCGTAACCGCGAGTAGCAGATGCCGGCGTGGATGCATTTGCTTTGGTTCCAACGGATCGTGATCTCGTCGGTGTGGTAGAAAAGGGTCCGATCAATCAGTTTCATAATGCATAAGCCGGATATAATCAAAAATCCGGAAAACGTAGATGCAAGAATCGTTCCGGCGGGTGCCGGTCAGGGGAATGGGAAACGTGAGAATGGTGCGGAGATTATTCGTCCGATTCGTCCGACTCGTCGGCCAGCTCTTCGGCACCCTTGATATCGTCGTCGTAATAATCCTTCTCTTCTTCCTCTTCCACTTTCGAGTCGATCTTGACATCCACTTTGATCAGGTAGCTCACGTCTTCGGTTTCGAGCATGATGGCATAGAAAAAATCGCCCGGGCCTTTGTCGATACGGATCATACTGTCCGTGTAGCCGTAGGGATATTTCTTCTTTACCAGGTCAAGCAACTCGTCCGAAAGGTTCTTGTAACTGATTACTACTCTTTTCTTTGGCTGTTCCGATGATGCCATAAAAACGTGATGTTTTTTTTACAAGTATACACAAAATTTGGAAAAGCAACCGTTTTCACCAAAAAAATACCTCTTTTTTATATTCACGGCATTTCCCGTGCCGCGTAACGTATTTTTTCTGTCCGGATTTGCCTATCTTTACCGGGCCATTCTTTGTAGAGCGATGAAAGAAAAGATCGAAGCGCTTACGCGCGAACTAAACCAGCATAATTACAATTACTACGTACTGAACGCGCCGAAGATCAGCGATTTCGAATACGACACCAAGCTCCACGAACTGGAAGCCCTCGAACGCCAACACCCCGAGTGGGCCGACCCGGCGTCGCCCACCCGCCGCGTGGGAAGCGACCTGACCAAGGAATTCAAGCAGGTGCGCCACCGCACGCCGATGCTTTCGCTTTCCAATACCTACTCGCGTGACGAGATCACGGAGTTCCACAACCGCATCGTCAAGGACGTGGGCGAGGGATTTTCGTATGTGTGCGAACTGAAATTCGACGGTACGGCGATCAGCCTGACCTACGAGAACGGCGTGCTGGCACAGGCTGTTACCCGCGGCGACGGCGAAAAGGGCGACGACGTGACGGTTAATGTGCGCACGATCCGGGCGATCCCGCTCAAATTATTCGGCAACGATTTTCCGGCATTTTTTGAAATACGGGGTGAAATCTTCATGCCCCACAGCTCGTTCAACCGCCTGAATGCCGAGCGCGACGAGATCGGCGAGGCGCTGTTTGCCAACCCGCGCAACGCGGCCGCCGGGACGCTCAAGTTACAAAACCCGGCGATCGTGGCCCAACGCGGCCTGAACAGCTTTCTGTATGACATTCAGGGCGACGGACTGCCGTTTGACTCACATTTCGAAAACCTCGAACGGGCGCGGAAATGGGGCTTTCCGGTGTCGCCCCACATGGAGAAATGCCACTCGCTCGATGCCGTTTTTCGATTCATCGGCCAATGGGATGAGGGGCGGAAGAAATTGCCTTTCGATATTGACGGCGTGGTCGTCAAAGTCAACGAATATGCCGTCCGCAAACGCCTCGGGATGACGGCTAAATCCCCGCGCTGGGCTGTGGCTTATAAGTTTAAAGCCGAAGCTGCGCTGACCTGCCTGCGTTCTGTCGATTTTCAGGTGGGACGCACGGGGGCGGTGACGCCGGTGGCCAACCTCGATCCGGTGCCGTTGGCCGGGACGATCGTCAAACGGGCTTCGTTGCACAACGCCGACCAGATCGCCCTGCTCGATATCCGTGTCGGCGATTGGGTCTATGTGGAAAAGGGGGGCGAAATCATTCCGAAAATCACGGGCGTCGAGTTTTCGAAGCGCCCCGAAGACAGCGCTCCGCTGCACTTCATTGAAAATTGCCCGGAGTGCGGCACGCCGCTCGTAAAGATCGAGGGTGAAGCCCGCCACTATTGCCCCAACGCCCTCCATTGCCCGCCCCAGATCGTAGGCCGCATCACCCATTTCACCTCGCGCAAGGCGATGAACATCGAGGGGCTGGGCGAGGAAACAGTGCAGCTGCTTTACGATTCGAAGCTGATCGACGATTGCGCCGACCTTTACGACCTGAAACGTGAACAGATCGCCGGGCTGCCCCGCCTGGGTGAAAAATCGGCCGACAATATCCTCGCCGGGCTTGAGAATTCGAAAAACGTGCCTTTTTCGAGAGTCCTCTTTGCATTGGGCATCCGTTATGTCGGGGAAACGACCGCCAAAAACCTGGCGGCCCATTTCCGCTCGATCGACGCCTTGTTGAACGCCACCGAAGAAGAGTTTTTCGAAACGGAAGAGGTGGGCGAGGTGATCGGCAAGAGCCTGATCGCTCATTTTCAGAATCGGGAAAACACCAAGACTGTCAATCGTTTACGCGCTTCCGGGCTGCAATTCGAAGCACAGGAAGCTGTCGGCGGATCGAATGCCTTGGCAGGCAAGTCGTTCGTGATTTCGGGCACATTCGAAAAACACTCGCGCGATGAGTTGAAGGATTTTATCGAGCTGCACGGCGGCAAGAACCTGGCGGCCGTATCGGGCCACACGTCGTATTTGCTGGCCGGTGAAAAGGCGGGCGATTCGAAACTGGCCAAGGCCAAAAAACTGGGCGTCCCCCTGTTGTCCGAAGCGGAATTTCTGAAAATGATTGCCGGAGTGGAACCGGCGGCTGTTGAAAAAAACGCAGATTCCGCAAAACCCGCACCTGCCTTCAAAGAGCCGGAGCAACCCACGCTATTCTAAAAAATGATGAAAAGCTACGTCGATGTGCTGTTGCCGCTGGCGGTCGGAGAAGCCTTTACCTATGCGCTTCCCGAGGCGTTTCAGGCGTCGGCTGTCGTCGGCGGCAGGGTAGTGGTGCCGCTTGGGCAACGGAAGTTTTATACGGGTGTGGTGATTCGCATTCACGGTGAACGTCCGCCTTACCGCACGGTCAAGGACGTCGCCCAGGTCATTGACGAAAAGCCTGTACTGACGAAAATACAGAAAAAATTCTGGGCATGGATTGCCGATTATTATATGTGCAGCGAGGGCGAGGTGTTGAAATGCGCCCTACCGTCGGCGCTGAAGCCCGCCGGATTTTTCGAAATTTTCACGGATGATTATCAGCCGCGAACAGAAGTCCGGATCGCCTGGGGCGATCAGATCTCCACAGAAGAACACTTTCTAAAAGTGCTTGATTCGTTAGGCAGAGCGAAAGCTCAACAAAAAGTGTTGTTGCGGCTGGTCGAAATTTTCCCCGTCGGTTCACCGCCCGAGAATGCACCAGCAAAGGCCGGTTTTATGCGGCAGGCCGTCTGTTCGCCTTCTGTTGTTAAGTCGCTGGAAGAAAAAGAATTCATAAAATTATTTGAAGCGGAAGTTAGCCGGTTGGAGGATTATGGGGCGGGGCTTTCGCCGCTGCCCGAGCTTTCCCCGGCGCAAGAAACCGCCCGGCGCGAAATCGATGAAGATTTTAAGGAAAAAGATGCCGTTCTGCTTCACGGCGTCACCGGGAGCGGGAAGACGGAAATCTATATTCATTTGATCGACAGTGCGCTGCGCGAGGGTAGGGATGTTCTTTACCTGCTTCCCGAAATCGCGCTGACCACCCAGCTGATCGACCGCCTCAAAAACCATTTCGGCGACCGGATGGCGGTCTTCCACTCGCGGTTCACTGATCAGCAGCGGGCCGAAACCTATCTGAAAGTACTTGACAGCAACCGCAAACCCCTGCTTGTGCTGGGTGTGCGCTCGTCGGTGCTGCTGCCTTTCGAAAACCTGGGGTTGGTGATCGTCGACGAGGAACACGAAACCACCTACAAACAACAGGATCCCGCCCCGCGCTACAACGCCCGCGACGCAGCGCTGGTGCTCGCCGGCCTGTGCGGTGCCAAAAGCTTGCTGGGCAGCGCCACCCCCTCGCTCGAAAGTTTTTTTAATGCCACCGAGGCGGGGAAGTATGGGTTGGTCAGGCTTACAGAGCGCTACGGATCGGGCCGGTTGCCCCGTGTCATCGTTTCCGACACAGCCCGTGCCGCCCGCCGCGGCGAACGCGACGGCCATTTTTCGCACCTGTTGTTGCGCGAGATCGAACGGGTCACTGCGGCCGGACGACAGGCCATCCTGTTCCAGAATCGCCGCGGGTTTTCGCCCTACGTCGAGTGTGGGGCCTGCGCGACGGCGATCACCTGTCCCCATTGCAACGTCAGCCTGACGTTTCATAAAGGCCCGGGGATGCTGCAATGCCATTATTGCGGCTATGCCGTGCCGATGCCCTCGCGTTGCGCCTCGTGCGGCTCAGAGGATCTGCAAACCCGCGGCTTTGGCACCGAAAAGATCGAAGAACAACTTTTCAGCATTTTCCCGGAACGCGCTGTCGGTCGTTTGGATCTTGATTCTGTCCGTTCCGCCCGCAGCTACGAACGCATCCTTTCGGCTGTCGCTTCTGGAAAAATCGACCTGCTGGTCGGCACGCAGATGGTGACCAAGGGCTTCGATTTCGGGAACGTGGCGCTGGTGGGTATTATGAATGCGGACAACCTTTTAAATTATCCTGACTTTCGCGCTTCCGAACGTAGTTTCCAGTTGATGATGCAGGTAGCGGGCCGGGCCGGGCGGCGCGACGACGACGGGCTGGTCGTGGTGCAGACTTCGCAGCCCGACCATCCGGTGATTGCCCAGGTCAAGGCCGGCGACTACGAGGCGATGGTGCGGATGCAGCTGGCCGAGCGCCGGGCGTTTTTGTACCCTCCTTTTTGCCGCCTGATCAAATTCACGTTGAAACACAAACAAAAAGAAGTGCTTACGCGAGCCGCGGCCGATTTCGACCAGGCCATGCGAAAACTGTTCGGCGCACGCCTGCTCGGGCCTGAAACGCCGGCGGTCGACAAGATCCGCGGCGAACACCTTTGCGGATTCCTGCTGAAAATCGAGCGCCATAAATCATTTGCCAAAGCCCGCCGCTGGGCCGGGGAAGAAGTCAAAAAGCTATTGGGTAATAAGGAATATGCCAGCCTAACAGTGGTCGTCGATGTCGACCCCGTGTAGGATGATACGAATACGGGCGAAGAAAAGTCCACTCACACGCCGATAGGCAGCGGGCGGCCCGCAAGGCACCGGATAACGGACTTATAAACAGAAAAATCTCCCTGTGCGGGGACGCACCGGGGACACATTAGCGAAAATGCCGCTCGACTTTTTCCATATAGAGGTCGCTGCGGGTAATCAGGATCGCCGTTTCCTCGACGTCGCCGAAATCGGGATTCTTAACCGTGTCAAAAACACGCATCGTCGGCGACAAGCTCATGTACGCATTGATCAGCGGCGGAATGTTTTCCTGGAATTTCCGCACCTCACGGAAGAGTATTTTGTAATCGTCCTGGTAATTCCCGCCCGTGAAAATTTCCTCCATCTTCCGGGTGTCCATTTCCAGCACGACGGGGTAGATCGGTTCGAGCAGGTGGTCGGGATCGGGGAAATATTTTTTCAGGAAGTAAAGCAGCATATTGCGCGCTTCGACAGGGTAGGTGGTGTACATCGTCACCTTGCCAAAAAAATACTGGACGTCAGCGTTTTGCTGGACAATCGCTCCGAGGCCGTCCCACAGGTTATCGAGCGAGTAGATCGCTTTCGGGTTGCGCCCCGTGCCCTGGTATTTCGGCTGGACGAACGAACGGCCCAGCTCAAGGGTGTAAGGCAGGAACTCGTGCCGGAATTTTTCACTGAACCGGAAATAGTGTTCTGTCGAAAGATTTTTGCTGTGGGGGTCGCGGGGGATGATGTAGCGGTAACCGCCGATGATCTCGCGGGCGCCGGGGTCCCAGACGATCAGTTGGGTGTAACCGCCATCGACGGTGTCCAGCTCGTCGATGTCGACTTCGTGGCCGGTGCCGCCGCCTGCTTCGCGGAACGAAAGTTCGCGCAGGCGCCCGATTTCACGCATCGTGTTCGGGCTGTTTTTCGCGGTGAGCGTATAGAGAACGTTTCCTCCGTTGTTTGTTTCGCGCAAATAGCGGTCAGCGGTCAATTCTTTCTCAATCAGCTCCCTCTCGACCGGCTCTATGATTGGTTTCATATTGGCAGTTCCTTTCGGTTACAGGCTATGAAGCGCTTTCCGGTGTTCCGGATAAACATTTGATAGTCCCGAACAAAATTAATCAAATTTATCAGAAAACTACTCTTTTTTCAGCGAGTAGGCGATTTCGCGCAGGGTTTGGGCCCATGCGTCGCGGCTTTTTTCACCCTTGAACCGGGTGTATGCGACGGGTTGTCCTATGGTGATGCGGATCGTCCGGCCGTGCTGGCGGTAGAGTTCGTCAGGCAACCAGAAGAGTTCGATGTTGGGCAGTCCCAGGCGCTTGCGGAAATTGGACAAGTTATAGAAGAAATTGGAATTCCGGGCTTCGACGTAGACCGGCACCACGTCGCGTTCATATTCGATGGCTTTCGAAATAAAATTCTTTTTCCAGGGGATGTCCTGGATCTTTCCGTGGATTTTGCGCGAACAAAAACCCGCCGGGAAAACGACGATCTGGGCATCGGAACGGTAGAGCTCTTCGTGCATCCGGGCATAGCCGGCCGGCTGTTTGCCGTATTTGTTGACGGGGACGAACAACGGTTGCAGGGGACCGAGGTTCATCAGCAGGTCATTGACGATCAGTTTCGTATCGCCGAAAATCCTGAAAAATTCGGCGGCTATGGCCAGGCCGTCGAGGCCGCCCAGCGGGTGGTTCGAGGCAAATATGTAGCGACGCGAGGGATCGACGTTTTCGACGCCCTCGACAATGCGCGTCACCTGCATATCGTCAAGTATGGCTTCGACGAACGGTGCTCCGGACAAGTGTCCGAAACGGCGCAACACGTCGTTGATCCAGTCTACGTGGACGGTCCGCTTGATGTAATTCATCACGAAACGGGGCATCCACCGGGCCAGTCCGGGCTTCCGGTCGCGAATGATTTGTTCGAGGTCGATTTCCATCATAAAAATCTTGCTGTTTCCTGCTTACAAAAGTAAAATAATAATTTTTAGACACGCAACTTTTTCATACCTTTGTCCAAGTTAAGTTTTTAGTTGTTACATCGAAGTAAAGTTAAAATCCCGAATGCAGGAAAGCACCCGGGAGGCACCCTGATAATGAGCGAATACCACGTACCTGTCCTGCTCAAGGAGAGCGTCGATTATCTGGACATTCACCCGTCCGGAACCTATGCCGACCTCACTTTCGGCGGCGGCGGCCACTCGCGCGAGATCTTGCGGCGGCTGGGCAAAGAGGGGAGGCTGTTCGGTTTCGACCAGGACCTCGACGTCCTGCCTAATATTCCCGACGACAAACGCTTTTCCTTTATCCGCAACAATTTTCGCTTTTTGCGGGGATGTTTGCGTGTAGCCGGTGTGCCCGCCGAAGGCGGGGTCGACGGCATTCTGGCCGACCTGGGCGTGTCGTCGCACCATTTCGACACCGAAGAACGGGGCTTTTCGTTCCGCTTCGATGCCCGCCTCGATATGCGGATGAACCGCGAAGCGCAACTTACCGCCCGCGAAGTGGTCAATACCTACGAACCCGATCGCCTGCGCCAGATTTTTCGGGAATACGGCGAACTCGATAATGCCGGGCAGGTCGTAAAAGCGATCGACAACTTCCGCCGGGGGCGCCCGATCGACACGATCGGCGAACTGAAAGAGGCCGTACAACACTGCGTCCCCCGCAACGACGAGAGTAAATTTTTCGCCAAGCTGTTCCAAGCGCTCCGTATCGAGGTCAACCGCGAGATGGAGGCGCTGAAGATGATGCTCGAACAGGCGTTGGTCGTGTTGCGTCCGGGCGGTCGGCTGGTGGTGATCACCTACCACTCGCTCGAAGACCGGCTGGTGAAGAATTTTATGCGCAACGGCAATTTCTCGGGGATAGCTGAGAAAGATTTTTACGGGAATATTTCGTCGCCTTTCGAGTTGATCATTAAAAAGGCGGCGATACCCACTGACGAAGAAATCACGAAAAATCCGCGGTCGCGGAGCGCAAAGCTCCGCGTGGCGGCCAAGCGATAAAACATGGCAGAGGAAGAAGCGAAAATCCCGCAGCATGATGATCCCGCCCCGGCGCCCCGCCCTCGAAAGAAGGGAGGGAAACGGCTGGCGCGCAACATCATATCCGGGGAGATTCTGCGTCGGCCGGGTGTGCGGCGCCAGTTGCCCTATGCCTTTTTCGTGGTTTTCCTGATGCTGCTTTACATCGCCAACGGCTACCGCAACCAACACCTGCAACGCCAATTCAGCCGCCTGCAGTCCGAGGTGAAAGAATTACGCACCAAGTCGCTCTCGGTCAACGAACGGCGGATGACCGCCACACGCCAGAGCGAAGTGATGCGGATGCTCCGTGAACGGGGGATTATGCTCGAAGAGTCGATTGTCCCGCCGCGGGTCGTGGAATAGTATAAGTTAGGAATTAAGAGTTGAAACGATAGCGCCGACCAGAGACAATGGAAAAAATATCCCCTGTCAAAGAACAAATCATGCGGAGATCGAGCCTGGTCTTCGTTCTCTTTGTCGTGGTGGGGCTGTGCATCATCGGCAGTTTGGTTTATATCCAGTATGGGCCCGAGGGGGCCGAATTACGGAGACAAGCCAACAACGCCCGCACTTTTCGGGCAAGCGTGATCGAAGCCGAACGCGGCGATATTTTGTCGTTCGACGGCCGGTTGCTCGCCACCTCGCTGCCTTCGTACGACCTGAAAATGGACTTCCTGGCAACCGGATTGACTGATTCCATCTTTAATAAAAACGTCGATTCGCTGGCGTTTCATATGTCGCGTTTCTTTGGCGACAAGAGCCAGCAGGCCTATAAAAATATGCTGGTGGGTAACCGGCAAAAGGCGAAAAACTCGGGGGCACGCGTCTACCGCATCGCTCCGCGCCTGGTTTCTTATTTCGAATTGAGCCAGATCAAGGCTTTCCCGATCCTTCGTTTTCCAAACACCAACCGGAGCGGTTTTTTGCCCGAACGGGTCAACCGGCGGATGCTGCCTTACGGGTCGATCGCCGCACGTACCATCGGGCGCGTGGTCAACGATAGCGTGAAGTGGGGCATCGAAGGTTCGTTCGACCAATACCTGCACGGGACCGACGGGATGATGAAAATGCAACGCATTTCAGGCTCATTCTGGATGCCGGTGGCCGATGACGGCAATCGCGAACCGGTCAACGGGATCGATGTGGTATCGACGATCGACATCGAATTGCAGGACGTGGCCGAGCGTGCCCTCCGCGCCCAGTTACAGGCCGAAGAGGCCGATTGGGGGACGGCTGTGCTGATGGAGGTCGCCACGGGCGAAATTCGGGCGATGGCCAACCTCTCGCGCCGCCGCGACGGCACCTGCGTCGAAGACCTGAACCACGCTATCGCCCAGCGCATCAACCCAGGATCGACGTTTAAGCTGGCCTCGCTGATCGTCCTGCTCGAAGACGGCGGGATGAGCCTCGACGACATGATCAACATCGACGGGGGCGACGTGATGATTTATGGCAAACGGGTGCGTGACTCGCACCTGGGCTACCAGCGCTTGACCCTGCGCCAGGTGTTCGAGGTGTCGTCGAACGTCGGCTTCGCCCGCGCCGTGAACGATCACTACCGCAGCGACCAGCAGCGGTTTATGGACCAACTGATCAAGACCGGCATCGCAGACACGCTCCGCTTCCAATTGGCGGGCGAGCGCGGTCCCTATTTCCATCGTGACGCGAAAAAATGGAGCGGACTGACGCTTACTTCGATGTCTTACGGCTATGAATTGGAGGTCACTCCGATGCAAACGCTGGCGCTCTACAATGCCGTGGCCAACGGCGGAAAAATGATCCGTCCGATCGTGGTGAACGAGTTGCGCCAATACGGGCAAACGCTAAAGACCTACTCGACGGAAACGATCCGCGAACCGATCTGTTCGCCTGCAACCCTGGCCAAGGTGCAGGAATGCCTGAAAGGTGTCGCCACGGAAGGAACTGCGAAAAATCTAAAAATACAGGAGTTGGAGATCGCCGTCAAGACGGGCACGGCCCAGATCCCGAATCAGAACCGGGGCTACGGCGCGCCGGGAGCGATGAATTACCTGGCGACGATCGTCGGTTATTTCCCGGCCGACAATCCGAAGTATACCTGCATCGTGTGCCTGAAAACATTTTCTGGGTCGGGCCGGGGAGCGAACTATTACGGCGGTTCGCTGGCAGGCCCGGTCTTCAAAGCGATCGCCGAGCGGGTCTACGGCGCAAGCCTCGACTGGCAGGAACCAGTTTCAAAGATGGCCGAACGTTCCGCCGACCTGCCGAAAGTAAAGGCAGGGCCGGCCGATGAGATCCGCACGACGCTTTCGCGGATCGGGATTCCGTATGAAAACAACCGGTCGCTACAGGCGATGGCGCGGGTGGACCGTGACACAACGGGGACGTTCCGCATGGTGGGCTACGAGGAGAACCGGGGGGTGATGCCCGACGTAACGGGTTTCGGCCTGCGCGATGCGCTGCGGTTGCTCGAAGCGCAAGGCCTGGTGGTCACCTTTAGCGGTAAGGGGGCGGTGACGCAGCAGTCGATCACGGCCGGCACCCCGATCGCCCGCGGACAATCCGTAAACATTGTGCTGAAAACAAATACACAAGAGATATGAACCTGAAAGAGTTATTGACAGGTATTGAGATACTTTCCCGGACAGGGCCCGACGCGGTGGAGATCACGACGCTGGGGTTCGACTCGCGGGCGGCGGCCCCGGGAATGTTGTTTGTCGCCTTGCGCGGCGAACAGTCCGACGGACACGATTACATCGGCGCGGCGGTCGAAAAAGGGGCATCGGCCGTGCTTTTCGAGACATTACCCGAAAAACAGGCTGAAGGCATTACGTATATACAAGTGGCCGACAGCCACCAGGCGCTGGGCCTGATCGCCTCGGCTTTTTACGGCCATCCGAGCCGCGACCTGGCCCTGGTGGGCGTGACCGGCACCAACGGCAAAACCACCACGGCGACGCTCCTCTACGACCTATTTCGCAAATTGGGTTATCGCGCCGGGCTGATTTCCACGGTCGTGTACAAAGTCGACGACAAGACCTACCCGGCGACCCACACCACGCCCGATCCGATCCGGATCAACGAGCTGATGGCCCAGATGATCGATGCCGGTTGCGACTACTGTTTTATGGAGGTCAGCTCGCACAGCATCGTCCAGCACCGCACGGCGGGCCTTACGTTCCGGGGCGGCATTTTTTCGAACATCACCCACGACCACCTCGACTACCACGGCACGTTCGCCGAATACCTCAAGGCCAAAAAACGCTTTTTCGACGAGCTGCCGAAAGAGGCGTTCGCGCTGGTCAACGTCGACGACAAAAACGGGCGGGTAATGGTGCAAAATACAAAGGCTATCGTGAAAACCTATTCGCTGAAAAGCGCGTCGGATTTCAAATGCAAGATCATCGAAACAGTGCCCGAAGGGATGCTGTTGAACATCGACGGCAGCGAATTGTGGGTAAAATTCCTCGGCGGTTTTAATGCCTATAACCTGTTGGCCGTTTACGCTACGGCGGTATTGCTCGGTGCCCGGCCCGACGAGGTGCTGACAGCGCTGAGCCAATTGGAACCGGTCAACGGACGTTTCCAAACGCTGCGCTCGGCCACGGGGGTAACGGCCATCGTCGATTACGCCCACACCCCCGACGCGTTAAGCAACGTGTTGGCGACAATTCATGAAATCTTGCCGGGCGACAAGAAACTCTATACAGTGGTCGGCTGCGGCGGCAACCGCGACCGGACGAAACGTCCGGTGATGGCCCGTGTGGCGGTCGAAAACAGTTCGCTCGCCATCCTCACGTCCGACAATCCCCGCAAGGAAAAACCCGAAGACATCCTGGCCGATATGACTGCCGGGCTGACTGCCGCGACGCGCTACCTGACGGTGGTCGACCGCCGCGAGGCGATCAAGGCCGCAATCCTGATGGCTGCCCCCGGCGACATTGTCCTGATCGCCGGCAAAGGCCACGAAGATTACCAGATCATCGGCGAAACGAAACATCATTTCGATGACAAGGAAGAAGTTTCCGCTTGTTTTTCCTTGCTCGAAAAGAACTAACCTCAAGAAAACTCACTGACCAAATTTACGAAAAATGCTCTACCACCTATCCAAATATTTCGAAACCCATTTTGACATTCCGGGAGCCGGGATGTTCCAATACCTCTCTTTCCGGGCGGCGATGGCGATTATCTTCGCGCTGATCATCGGGATCATCTTTGGAAAACAGATCATCAAATTGTTACAGAAACGTCAGATTGGCGAAGAGATCCGGAATCTTGGCCTTGACGGGCAACTCCAGAAAAAAGGGACGCCCACGATGGGGGGCATCATTATTCTGGCGTCGATCCTGGTGCCGATCCTGCTGTTCGGCAACCTGTCGAACATCTATGTGATCCTGATGATCGCCTCGACGATCTGGCTCGGATTGATCGGTTTTATCGACGACTACATCAAAGTCTTCAAAAAGAACAAGGCCGGGCTTCATGGAAAATTCAAGATCATCGGCCAGGTGGGGCTGGGCATCATCGTCGGGATAACGATGTGGAGCAGCGACACGGTCGTCGTGCGCGAAAAGATAGCCCGCACACCGAGCGCCCAAGTGGTGTCGGTCGACAACAACGGTACCGCCCAGACCGTCTACCTCTCGCAACCCGAGAAAAGCACTAAAACCACCATTCCGTTTGTTAAGGACAATGAATTCGATTACTCGATGTTGGTGCCCGACAGTTGGAATCCGAACCACATTGTGAGTTGGCTGCTCTATATTTTCATCGCCATCCTGATCATCACCGGCGTGTCGAACGCCGCTAATTTGACCGACGGATTGGACGGGCTGGCTGCGGGGGTGTCGGCCTCGATCGGGGTCGTGCTGGGGATATTGGCCTATCTATCGGGAAACGTCATTTACGCCGAGTACCTCAATATTATGTATATCCCCGAGAGCGGGGAACTGTTGGTCTATGCCGCCGCCTTCGTGGGGGCACTTCTGGGTTTTCTGTGGTATAACGGCTATCCGGCCCAGGTGTTTATGGGCGACACGGGCAGCCTGGCTATCGGGGGGGTGATCGCCGTTTTTGCCCTGCTGATCCGCAAGGAGTTGTTGTTGCCGATCCTCTGCGGCGTGTTTATGGTCGAAGGCTTCTCGGTGGTATTCCAAGTGGTTTACTTTAAGTACACGAAGAAAAAATATGGCGAGGGACGGCGCATTTTCCTGATGTCGCCCCTGCACCACCATTTTCAGAAAAAGGGGTATTTTGAGTCGAAGATCGTGCTGCGTTTCTGGATCATCCAGATGCTGCTGGCCGCCATCACCCTCGTTACATTGAAGATCCGATAAGGTGCGGTGCGTTCCCGCACAGGGAGTTTTAGAACAGTATAAATGGAAACAAAGCGTATAGTTATATTGGGTGGCGGCGAAAGCGGCTTTGGATCGGCGGTGCTGGCCCAAAAACAGGGATATTCCGTGTTCTTGTCCGACTTCGGAACGATTTCCGAAAAGTACACGGCGCTGCTCGAAGAGTGGAGTATTCCTTACGAAGAGGGCGGGCATACGCCGGAATTGATCCTCAATGCCGAACTCGTCATCAAAAGCCCGGGGATCCCGGACAAGGCGCCGATTGTCAAGGCGGTCCGCGAAAAAGAGATTCCCGTCATTTCGGAAATCGAGTTTGCCGGACGTTATAACACCGCCAAAACCATCTGCATCACAGGCAGCAACGGAAAGACGACGACCACGACGCTCGCCTACGAAATCCTGCGCGAAGCGGGGTTTAACGTCGGTTTGGGGGGCAACATCGGCGACAGTTTTGCGTTCCAGGTCGCCATGCGCGACCACGACTGGTATGTGATCGAGCTGAGTAGTTTTCAGTTGGACGGGATGTTCGACTTCCGGGCCGATGTGGGTGTGTTGATGAACATTACGCCCGACCACCTCGACCGTTACGACTACAATTTACAAAATTACGTCGACAGCAAATTTAGAATCATCCGCAATCAGCAGCCAAATGATTCTTTTGTGTATTGTGCTGACGATCCGTTGACTACTGAAAATATCGGAAGCTATGATTTGCCGATGCACACCCTGCCGTTCAGCGTGCGAAAGAGCACAGGCGGTGAGGGCGGTGAAATCCGCCAGACGAAGGCCGTAGCGCGAGTAGGAGACAAGGTCGTTTCCTGGCATCCGGACGAACTGAAGATCAAGGGCATTCATAATACCTACAACGCTATGGCCGCTTCGTTGGCCGCACTGGCAGCAGGCGTTTCCCCGGAAAGCATCGAGAAGACGCTGCACCGTTTCGGCGGGGTCGAACACCGGTTGGAATTTGTCGCTGAACGCGGCGGCGTGGCGTGGATCAACGATTCGAAGGCGACCAATGTAGACTCGGTGTGGTATGCCCTCGAAAGCATGACACGTCCCGTGGTGTGGATCGCGGGCGGCACGGACAAGGGCAACGACTATGAACCGTTGCACGAGTTTGCCAGGAATAAGGTAAAGGCTCTGGTGTGCATGGGGTTGAACAATGAAAAGCTGGTTGACGCCTTTTCCGAAAAAGTGCCGCACGTCTACAACACCCACACGTTGGCCGAAGCGATGGCCGCGGCCCAGGCCGAAGCCCGTACGGGCGACGTGGTACTGCTTTCTCCGGCCTGCGCCAGTTTTGACCTCTTTAAAAACTACGAAGACCGCGGGCGGCAATTCAAGGCCTGGGTCGACGAAAACGCATAGCGACGCGCCGTATGAACCTGATGTCAAGAAAAATCAATGTGGGGCGCCTGTTTGGCGGCGACAAGGTGCTGTGGATCATCTTTGCGATGCTCTCGGCCGTTTCGTTGCTGGTGGTTTACTCGTCGACGGCGGCGCTGGCTTATGCCCGCTACGGAGGCAATACGTCCCATGAGCTGTTGTTTCAATTGGGGTGTATCGGCGGCGGGTTTGCCATCATGTACCTCGCTCACATGGTCAATATCGAGGATTATAATCGCTTTGCA
The DNA here is from genome assembly GCA_031553805.1 of Rikenellaceae bacterium. Taxonomy (GTDB): domain Bacteria; phylum Bacteroidota; class Bacteroidia; order Bacteroidales; family Rikenellaceae; genus JAITVB01. The sequence continues at coordinate 92,311 of JAVBLC010000005.1, forward strand.
CGGCTCGTGTTCTGGATGAGTCTTTTCCTGATGGCGCTCATTTACGTGCCCGGCATCGGACAGAAGGTCAACGGGGCTTACCGTTGGATCAAAATCCCGTTTACGAACCTGACCTTCCAACCGTCGGACTTGCTAAAGACCTCGGTGGTGATCCTGCTGGCGCAGCAATTGGCTTCGCGGCAGCGGTTTATCCATAAGCTAAAGTTGCTGCCATCGTTCCGGCCGCGCGACTGGCGCTACCATACACAGGAGAACATCAATATCATTTTCGACACGACGTTGCCGATCCTGATGCCCGTGGCGCTGAGTTGCCTGTCGATCCTAGTGTTTAACTTTTCGACGGCGGGGCTGCTATTTTTGACCTGCTTGCTGATGCTGATCATCGGCCGGGTGCCGATGCGCGAGGTCGGGCGGCTGCTGGCCCTGTCGCTGGTGCTGGTCGTACTGCTGGTCGCCGGAATGAAGGTGGCCGGGGTGGGGCGCGCCGACACGTGGCTGAGCCGCGTGGGTATCGAAACGGCCGCTTCGCGCGAACGCGACGCCCGCATGGCTACCAACCCCGAAGACGAAGCCTATCAGGAAACCCAAGCCAAAATCGCCATCGCCTCGGGCGGCATCACCGGCAAAGGCCCGGGCAACAGCACCCAGCGCACACACCTGCCGCTGCCTTATTCCGACTTCGCTTATGCTTTCATTACTGAGGAATACGGACTGCTGGGGGCCATCTTTGTCCTGCTCGTTTACCTGTGGATCTTTTACCGGTCGCTGCTGATTTCGCGGCGGTGCGAAACGGCTTTCCCGAGTTTTTTAGTGGTCGGATTAGCCTTGATGATCGTAATCCAGGCGATGACCAATATGGCGGTTGGAGCGCGGGTGATCCCCGTGACCGGCCAACCGCTGCCAATCATCAGCAAAGGGGGAACCTCTATCTTGTTCATCTGCCTGGCCCTGGGGCTGATCCTCGGGGTTAGCCGGCAAATCGAGGATCAACAAGCACTGAAACGGCCAGGCTCTAATTGACGAAAATTAACAAAAAATGACGAAAAAAGTGATCCTGAGCGGCGGGGGAACCGGGGGGCATATCTACCCGGCCGTGTCTGTCGCCGAAGCGTTGAAACGAAAATACGGCGACCAAGTCGAAATCCTCTTCGTAGGCGCCGAAGGCAAAATGGAGATGGAACGCGTGCCCGCGCTGGGTTACCGGATCGTCGGCCTGCCCGTGGCCGGGCTGCAACGCCGTCTTTCGGCAAAGAACCTCGCGTTGCCTTTCAAAATTCTAAAGAGCCTGCGGAAAGCCAAAGGGGTGTTACGCGACTTCAAACCCGACGTGGTGGCCGGTTTTGGCGGCTATGCCAGTGCGCCGATCCTGTGGTCGGCCCAACGGATGGGGATCCCGACGCTGATCCAGGAGCAGAATTCGTATGCCGGGGTAGCGAACAAACTGCTTGCCCGCAAGGCCAAACGCATCTGTGTAGCTTACAGCGGGATGGAACGCTTTTTTCCGGCTGAGAAGATCGTTTTCACCGGCAACCCGTTGCGGGGCAATTTTGGCAATATTTATGAAAAACGCGCCGAAGCGTTTTCGTATTTCGGGCTGGATGCCTCTAAGCCGACGCTGTTGGTCGTGGGCGGCAGCCTGGGCACCCGTACATTGAATAATGCCGTGCTGAAATACCTCGACGACGTGGTGGCGAAAGGCGAGGTGCAGATCATCTGGCAAACCGGCAAATTTTATGAGAAAGAGCTTAGTGCGCAACTTGATGGGCGAATGATGAGCGGCGTCTGGCGCGGAGCGTTTGTCGAACGGATGGATTACGCCTACGCCGCGGCCGACTTGGTGGTTTCGCGGGCCGGGGCTTCGACCGTGTCCGAACTTTGTTTGTTGGGCAAACCGACGATCTTCGTGCCGTCGCCCAACGTGTCCGAAGACCACCAGACGAAAAATGCCCGGGCGTTGTCGTCGGTCGGTGCAGCCTTGCTTGTACCCGACAATGAAGCGGCCGAGCGGGTGATTCCCGAAGCGTTGGCGTTGCTGAACGACCGTGCCCGACTGACCGAAATATCCGAAAAGATCAAGGCGTTAGCCACCCCCAATGCCGCAGAAGATATCGTGGCCCAAATCGAAAAACTTTTTTGAGATAGGGTAGCGGCCAAATAAAAGCGAGCGGCGAGGAAAAACCTCGCCGCTCGTTTTTAAATCTCCGAGTGTTGGTAAACACCCGAGTGCCGGGAGGCACCTATTTCAGGGTTACTTTGACCGGTTGGTCATATTTCATACCCTCTTCCTTCATCAGGTTCATGAAGAAATCGCGGTTGCGGAACATCGTGTCCTGGTATTCCCACGCGCCGTAGGCCTTGAAGAACGCTTCGCCGGACACGAGTTTCAGCTTGGCCACCCAGGTGGTGTTCAGTTCGCCGGTGGTCGGCAGGTCGAACCCGGCCAGGTTGTCATTGGGGATCAACACGCCCATCCCGAACCAGAACTCTTTGTTGTAGCTCTGCATATCGTGCGTGGCCATCACCGTGCATTTTTCAGACTTGATGGTTTCCAGTTCCTTGTCGTTGAAGTTTTTCACCAGTCCGGTAGCCAGGGTCATGTTGGCCGGCAGGTTCTTCGCAACAACCTTGTTTTCGTAGCCGTATTTGCCGGCCCATATGGTCACTTCCTGATCGATATTGACTTTCGAGCCTTCGACATCCCAGCCGTAAACGTTGAGTCCAAAGCGCGAACGCACAGGGCCTTCGGCCATCAACACAAATTCGGTCGAGTCGATAACATTGAGCGAGTCGGTCGCCAGACGGCCCATCCGCACGAACGTCGTGTCGTTCAGCAGGCCACCGATGCCGCCCAGCCCGTAAGAGGTGCTTACGCTCATGATGTCGCGGCCCCAGTCGGCCCACACGTGGTAAGTATCGCCCGGTGTGCCATCGGGTTTAATACCTACGGTGTCAAGTACCATGTCGGCAACGCGTTTGCCAAAATAGTCGCGCGAGTTACGGCCGTCGTAGTAGTGGCGCCAGCCCACCTTGTCGTTTTCCCACGCGATGCCGTCCATCTGGTAGGGATAACCTTCGGTGTTGATGAAATAGACCGGTTCGCGGTAGCGCATATCGCGCTTCATGTCTTCAATTGTGCCCGGTGCACGCATCACCCCGCAACGCACGTTGGTACGGACGGTGAATTTCGGGTAGTCGGCTTCGGCCACCCACACGATCTTGAGCGAGGCGGTTCCTTTCGGGTCGAGGTTGGTCACGAAAGCCAGTTCGTCCCACACGCCGTCACCGTCGAGGTCATCGACCTGCGAAGCCACGTAATTGCCTTCGGCGTCGACCACAGCGGGCCACATCAGGTCAGCGGGGTTCAGTTGGGCGCGGGTCAGCACGAACGACTCGTCGACACGGGCGATATCGAGCGGATTTTCCAATTCAACCACCCACTCCTTGTTGCTCTTCGAACAGGCCACCAGGCCGCACAGGGCAATGATGTAGATCAGTTTTTTCATTTTTATCGTTTTAATGTTGTAGTGTTTTTTGTAAAAACAGAGAGATTCGATTTCAAGCATCCCCTGCAAAATTATGAAAAAATTCAGGGAATCACGAAAACCCCCTGGAAAAGTACTACTTTTGCGAGGCAACGTATAAACTGACGATGAAAAAGCCCCTTCGATATATCACCTTATTAGTCTTTCTGGCGGCGCTTTCCGGTGCGCTCCGGGCCCAGACCGCCGACCATCCCAAGCGCGAATTGCGCGGGGTGTGGATCGCCACCGTGGCCAATATCGACTGGCCCAAGTCGCAGGGAACCAATGCCGAAGCACAAAAGAAAGAGCTGCTCACGATCCTTGACCGGGCGGTGGCCTATAACCTCAATTGCGTGGTGTTCCAAGTGCGGCCGACTTCCGACGCCCTGTATTATTCCAATTACGAACCATGGTCGCACTGGGTTACCGGCAAGCAAGGGCAGGTGCCGGCCTACGACCCGCTGCAATTCCTGATCACCGAGTGCGGCAAACGGGGGCTGGCGGTACACGCCTGGGTCAATCCTTACCGCGTGTGGCTCGACAAGGCCAATATTCAGCGGGCAATAGATCCCCAACACCCCTGTCTAAAATATTCCGACTGGGTAGTTGCCTATGGAAAAACGCTGATGCTCCACCCGGGACTCGAGGAAACACGAAAATATGTGTGCAGCGTGGTGGCTGACCTGGTCGAGAACTATGACATCGACGCCGTCCATATGGACGACTATTTTTATCCTTACCGCATTGCAGGGCAAGAGTTTCCGGACGACGACGCCTACCGCAAAGATCCGCGCGGGCTCAGCAAGGAAGATTGGCGACGCGACAACGTCAACCGCATCGTTCGTGAACTGCACGACACGATCCACAGCGTCAAACCGTGGGTAGAATTCGGTGTTTCTCCCTTCGGCGTGTGGCGCAATGCGTCGAAAGACCCCGCTAACGGCTCTGCCACCCGCGCCGGACAGACCAACTACGACGACCTCTACGCCGACATCCTCACCTGGTGCCGCGAGGGGTGGGTCGACTACATCGCTCCCCAGATTTACTGGCACATCGGACACTCGCTGGCCGATTATAAAACGATCGCCGAGTGGTGGAACAGCCACAATTACGGCACGCCGCTCTACATCGGTCATGCCTCGTACCTGATCGATCCGAAGTCGACCAACAAGTCGTGGCAGACGCCCCAGGAAATCGTGCGTCAGGTAGCCCTGAACCGCACGTTGCTGAACATTCACGGTTCGATCCTGTACAGCGCCAATTCGCTGGCTAATGACAATTTTCGAAATGCCCTGACCGAAAAATACTACGCTCAAAAAGCCATTTGGCCCGAAAATCCGCGCATAGATCCGGTAGAACCCGTTACTCCTTCCCGGGCCGAAGCCGTGCGTGAGGGCGGCCAATGGATTTTTCGATGGCATTCCGAAACCAACGACCGGCGTTTTGTCCTTTACCGTTTTCCGAACCGGCCGGGTGACGACCCCTTTGAAGACCCGCAGTACATCGTGCGCATCACGACCGAAGAAGACCTCGTTTTCGCTGCCACGGAAATCAATTTCGAGAAATATCGCTACGCCATCACCGCCCTCAGCCCATCCTATCAGGAAAGCCTGCCGACCTACATTTTACCGAGATAGCAGGCGTTCGTGCCCAGGTCGGAGCGGCCGAATATTACAAGTAAATATCCCGGACTAAATCTGTAGCAGACCGAAGCCCCGCATCAGGTCCCAGCGCTTGGCGTGATAGAGTTGGAGGAACGATCCGCTGTCTTTCCCTTCAGACGGGATATAATCAACTGCGGCTTCGCCGAAAGTAACCACCTGATTTAGATCAGACGCACGGGTGAGCAATTCCACAAAAAACGCCCGCTCCGTGTCGTTACATTTGACCATCTTTTCGCCCGAGGGGCCGCGGAAGAGCAAGCCGCCGTCGACCGGGCGGGACCGTGCGCCGATGTAGACCAAGCGGGCGTTTTCCGAAAAAATACGGGAAGCGTCGGGCTTGATCAGGTGGTCGGTGATGAGCGTGGGTTCGACTTGTGTGTGCGGGACCTTGCCTTCGAACCATTTTTCGGCCCCCTTGTCAAGGCCGGCCTGGCGCATATAGTTGTAAGTGGCTGTGCGCAGGCTGTTTCCAGCTTGCTCGAGCGAGTAGGTGCGGGTTTCCGCAAACGCCACTTCGTTGTTGGCGAACGGTTTCGGAGCGGGCGATTTCAGCCGCACGCCAAACGCTTCGGGATTGGTGCCCGAGGGCGAATGGACGGTCATCGCATAGCGGTGCCAATAGGCCGATCCGATCAGCTCGGCCCGGAACAGTTGGCGCACCACTTCGAGCGAATCGACCGTTTCCTGCAGCGTCTGCGTCGGGAAACCGTACATCAGGTAAGTGTGTGTCATGATGCCCGCATAATAAAAATTACGCAGGGCGATGGTTAGTTGTTCGATCGTCACCCCTTTTTGCATCAAGGCCAACAGGCGATCCGAAGCCACCTCGACACCGCCCGAAACGGCAATGCATCCCGAAGCGGCCAGTAGCAGGCATAGGTCGGCCGTGTAGTGCGGCTCGAACCGGATATTGCCCCACCACGATACGACCAATCCCCGGCGCAGGATATCCAATGCCATCTCTTTCAGCAGTTTCGGCGGCAGGGCTTCGTCTACGAAGTGGAATCCGCGGCTTCCGGTCTGGGCGATCACCTGTTCCATCCAATCGACCAGCGTTACGGCGTCGACCGCGTCGTAGCGGCAGATGTAATCGAGCGACGTGTCGCAGAACGCACACTTCGCCCAATAACAGCCGTGGGCGGCCATCAGTTTGTTCCACCGGCCGTCGCTCCACAAGCGGTGCATCGGGTTGATGCCGTCGGTTAGCGAAAAATATTTTCCGAGAGGAAGACCCGTGAAATCGGGACAACCGCGGTCGCGGTGCGAAACCGGCGTTTTCGAATCACCGGAACAGGTTACCTTACCGCCTGATACCGAAAACGTCTGGGCTGGGTCTTCTCCCGAAAGAAGTTGTTCCAGCGGCCCTTCGCCATCGTCGAGGATGATATGGTCGATGTATTTGAAGATTTTTTTGTCGGTCAGCGAGCGAAGCTCGGTCGTGGGATAGCCGCCGCCAAGGACTATTTTCGTGTCGGGGTGTCGGGTCCGGATGTGTTGGGCGCAACGCACAGCCGCAAACAAATTACCCGGAAAAGGTACTGAAAAACCCACTACGTCAGGTTTTTCCATGGCGATCCGGGCTTCCAGTAATCCCAGCATTAGCTGTTCTACCCGGTTGACCGGATGCTCAAGCTCCACTTCAAGAAAATGAAATGAATCGACCGATAATGAGAGCTTTTCGGAATATTTTGTCAATTCGAATCCGGGAGCGTCGACAGCCTGGACATAATCCGTCAAGTCTTCGAGGTAAAGCGTCGACAGGTACTTGGCGCAATCTACCACACCCATCGTCCCGTAAATTTCACTGATCTCTTCCATCGTTTCGAACCGCCCGGCCTGGGGCAGGAAGTCAGCGGCGCAAATCAGGTTGGCCAACGTCGGGTCTTCGCCCTGCAGAAAAGCCATCACCGGATCGACTGTGGCGAGATATTTTTCGCGTAGATCGTAGATCCGCAGAATGTTGTCATCGTCTGTCGCAGGTTCCTGCTGAAAAATCCCGTGTAAGAACGCTTTCGAAAAAACAGCATTCAACAACTCGACCGAAAGATCCATTTGCCCAGCCGAAAACCCTCTTCGTCGGAGATAACCAGCCAAATAAGCCGTGGCAGGGTAGGGCGCATTGGGTTGCAACAAGGGCGGGGTAACAAGCAAGATCGATTTTTTCATAGCGGAGAGGTAGGGGCCGTGGCGTGGAGGTCTTTCTTGAAATTAGTCGGTCGATTCGAGCGTCAACCCGTCGTAGCCCAGGAAAACGTTGGACGGAAGTTCTTTCGATATTTCTTCATGAAGCCCCATCTGGTGTGACAGGTGAGTGAGGTAGGCACGGCGCGGCGCGACTTTTTTGATCACCCCGAGGGCCTCTTCGAGGTTAAAGTGCGAAAGGTGTTTTTCTTTGCGCAGGGCGGTGATAATCAGTACGTCAACACCGGAGATTTTTTCGATTTCCCACGGGTCGATCCGGTTCATGTCGGTCAGGTAGGCCATCCCGCCGATCCGAAAGCCCAACACGGGCAAGCGGTAATGCCACCCGCGGATCGGAATCACCTCGGCAGGAGGTGCCGACGGATCGGCCCCTTCGACCAGCACCGGAGCATCGGTCATGACCGGGCGGGCAGCCTCGGCGTCGGGCACTCCAAGCAGAAACGGTTTATCGTCGATCGTATGCAACTCGATTTCAGGCACTCCCGGATACTTGTGCTCGTCGAAAGCATAGGCGAATTCGCGCCGGATGCTGTGCTGCACATACTCTTCGGCATAGAAATCGACCGCGCGGCCCGAGGTGTAGTTAAACGCCCGCACGTCATCGATACCGGCGATATGGTCCTTGTGGTCGTGGGTAAACAGCACGGCTTCGAGGTGCATCACCTCTTCGCGCAGCATTTGCTGTCGAAAATCGGGACCGCAGTCGATCAGTATGTTTTTCGAACGATGTTCGATCAATACCGAAGAACGCAAGCGTTTGTCGTGGCTGTCGGCACTGCGGCACACGACACACCGGCACGAAATGACCGGCACTCCCTGCGACGTTCCCGTTCCGAGCAGCGTTATCCTCATAGGCGGGCCAGCATATTTTTCGTGTTGGCTTCGATGCGGTCGAGGATGTTTTCGCCTTCGGCACGCACGAACTTCTCGCCCGTGATCTTCTCGAAAAGCTCGATATAGCGCTCGCTGACGCTGGTGACAAAGGTGTCGTCCATCTCCGGCATCACGTCGCCCGGACGGCCTTGGAAACCACGTTCCATCAGCCATTCGCGCACAAACTCTTTCGACAGCTGACGCTGCTGTTCCCCTTTGTCGAAAAGTCCCTGGTAGCCGTCGGCGTAGAAGTAGCGAGAGCTGTCGGGGGTGTGGATTTCGTCGATCAGGATGATTTCTCCGTTCCGTTTGCCGAATTCATATTTCGTATCGACCAGGATCAGCCCCTGTTTGGCGGCCATTTCCGCCCCGCGGGCAAAGAGTGCGAGGGCGTACTTTTCGAGTTGTTCGTATTCAGCGACAGGCATCAACCCGAGCGAAACGATCTCCTCTTTCGAAATATTCTGGTCGTGGGCCCCCAGTTCGGCTTTGGTCGTGGGGGTGACGATCGGTTGCGGGAAACGCTGGTGTTCGCGCATCCCTTCGGGCAGTTTCACACCGCAGATTTCGCGTGCGCCGGCTTTATAGTCGCGCCACGAGCTGCCGGTCAGGTAAGCCCGCACGATCATTTCGACCGGATAGGTTTCGCATTTGTAGCCCACGGTCACCATCGGGTCGGGCGTGGCGATCTTCCAGTTAGGGCAAATATCGGACGTCGCGTCGAGGAATTTCGAGGCGATCTGGTTCAGGACCTGTCCCTTGTAGGGAATGCCCTTGGGCAGCACCACGTCGAAAGCCGAAATGCGGTCCGACACGACCATCACCAGGTACTCGCCCCGGATGTCATACACGTCACGCACCTTGCCCACGTAGAGGCTGTTTTGTCCGTCAAACTTGAAATTGGTTTTTGTGATTGCCTGTGCCATATTAGTTAGGAGTTACGAATTACGAGTTAGGGGTTTTCTGAAAAATTCTCGAACGCTTCGACAATATATTTTACCAACGGGTGGCGAATGATGTCGCGCTGGTCGAACTCAACGATGCCGATCCCTTCGATTTTTCGTAATCGGCCGATTGTAGGAGCCAAACCGGAATCTGACTTTCGCGGCAGGTCGATCTGGGTCATATCGCCCGTGACGATGAATTTGGCGTTCTTGCCCATACGCGTGAGGAACATTTTGATCTGGGGCAGGGTGGTGTTCTGCGCCTCGTCGAGGATCACGAACGCATTGTCCAATGTGCGTCCGCGCATGAAAGCCAGCGGGGCGATCTGCACCGTGCCTTCCTCCATATACTTGGCCAGCTTGGCAGCCGGGATCATGTCGTTCAACGCATCGTAGAGCGGTTGCAGGTAAGGGTCGAGCTTTTCCTTCATATCGCCCGGCAGGAAACCGAGCTTTTCGCCCGCTTCGACAGCCGGACGAGTGAGGATGATTTTCCGCACGGTCTTGTCTTTCAATGCCCTTACAGCCAAGGCAATCGCCGTGTAGGTTTTTCCCGAGCCGGCCGGGCCGACGGCAAACAGCAGATCATTCGTGTCCGACAGTTCGACCAGGCGTTCCTGGTTGACCGTGCGGGCGCGAACGATGATGCCGCCGTTGCCATATACGATCACGTTATTATCCACAGGTACGGTATCTGACGAAAAACCCTGCATGCCGCGGTCATAGACCTGGTCGATCACTTCCTTGGACAGGTGTCCGAATTTTTCGACGTAGCCGATGAGTGCGTTGAGTTTTTTCTCAAAAAGGTCGATTTGTTCTTCGGGACCGACGGTTTTGATCCGGTCGCCGCGCGCCACGATTTTCAGCAACGGGAATTTTCCCGTGATCTGTTCCATGTGGGCGTTTTTGGGGCCGTAAAGCTCTTGCAGGTCGATGCCTTCGATCAGGATTATTTTTTCACTCATTACGCGTGTCTCCCGGCACCCGGTGTTTTTACGTTACCGGGATTAAATTCGGATGCCGAAAGCATCGGCAAAGATAATAAAAAAGGAGGGGCTTATCCCCTCCTTCCTATAAGAAGTTATGAACATTAAAAGAAATATCCGAGCGAAAGCATAAAGCGGCCATCGCGGCTCGATTTAAAGCTATACGGTTCGGTCTGGTCGGGGAGATAGACCTCCTGTTCGGTACGTGAAAAATAACCGCTATAGCGCAGGCCGAGCGTTACTTTTTTGATTTCGACACCCACGCCGGCCTGATAACCCCAGACCGGATTGTCAAAATCGATATTCACCCGGTCTTCGCCCGAGGTGATCTTGTCCCAATCGCCCAGCGTAAAGACCGGACCCGCTTCAAGACGCAGGAAAAGGAGTTTGAAGCCGAGCATTACCGGCAAGTCGAGCGTTTGGCGACGCACCACTGAATTATACGTCGTCGAGGAGACGGCAGAATTGACATAGTCATACTCATACGTATTCGAGTTATAGAGCAACTCAGGTTGAACATAAAGGCCGCCGAGGTCGATGCGGCTCATCAGGCCGAGATGCCAGCCGGGTTTGTCTTGTGTGCCGTCGATGAAGCCGTTGACACTGCTTACGTCAAACGTATTGAAGTTGATCCCGCCCTTGGCGCCGAATTTCAGGAATTGGGCCGAAGCGCCGCTGCCCAGCAGAAGCGCCGCAACAGCCAAAAGGATAATTTTTTTCATAATCGTTAAATTAAGTCCATATAATAATGATGCAAATGTTATGCAAAATGTTGCATCCCCGGCACAAAAATCAAAGCAGCGGGCTGAACAACCGCGCGAACGACTCGGTCAGCACGTGCCAGTACGAGCGTTTGGCCCAGTCGCCAGCCGTGACCAGCTCGCTTTTGCTGAGATCCTCCATGAATTTTTCTTCAAGCTGGCGGGTTTTGTCGCGGTCGTAGAGGATGGCCGTGATCTCAAAGTTGTCTTCAAAGCTGCGGATGTCCATGTTGGCCGTACCGACCGACGAAAACATCCCGTCGATCATAATCAGTTTCGAGTGGTTGAACCCAGCCTGATAGAAGTAGACCTTCACCTTGGTATCGAGCAATTCGCTGACGTAGGAGCGGGTGGCCCAGTGGACGATCTTCGAGTCGGGATGCTCGGGGATCAGCAGCCTCACGTCGATGCCGCTGAGCGAGGCCACCTTGATCGCCGTCAGGATCGCTTCGTTGGGCAGGAAATAGGGGGTAGAGATGTAGATATGGTCCTTGGCCGTGGTGATCGCGGCAAAAAAGGCCTGCATGATCGACGCCCAGTCGGAGTCGGGGCCCGAAGTGGCGATTTGCACCGGCGTTTCGATGTCGATCGGAATGTTTGGAAAATAGTGGTCGAGGTTGTGGTCGAGGCGTTCGCCGCTCACGAAATACCAGTCGGTGGCGAAAGTGAGTTGCAGCGAGGTGACCGCCTCGCCCTCGATCTTGAGGTGGGTGTCGCGCCAGTTGCCGTGCTTGTAGCCCGATACGTAACGCTTGGCGATGTTGATGCCGCCCGTGAACCCCACTTCGCCGTCGACGACGATGATCTTGCGGTGGTTTCTATAATTGATCTTGCTGGTCAACCAAGGGAAGACGACGGGCATGAAACACTTTACTTTGATCCCCGCATCGCGCATCCGGTGCAGGAACGGGCCGCCCAGTCCCCAGCTGCCCACGTCGTCGTAGATCAGCCGCACTTCGACCCCGGCACGCGCTTTTTCTGCCAGGATGGCTGCAATTTCTTTCCCCAGTTTGTCCTTCTCAAAAATGTAGTATTCGAGGTGGATGAATGATTTTGCAGCACGCAGCGCCTCTTTAATGGACGAAAAAGTTTCTTCGCCGTCATTCAAGATCTCGACCCGGTTGCGCAGCGTGAGCAGCGACTTGTTGCTGTTGAGCAGCAGGGTGATGATCTCTTTGTTTTGCAACACCTCGCGGCGCTGTTGCAGCGTGGGGTTCGACAATTCGTAGATCTGGCGCGCACTGAGCGTTTCGAGCGTCAGCTCGATGTCTTCGATCTCCTTGCGGTTGAAAAGCTTTTGCTTGCGGTAATTGCGCCCGAAGATCATATACAGAATAAAACCCAGCACGGGCAACAGCGCCACCACCGTGATCCAGGCCAGGGCGTTGACCGGGTCGCGCTTGTCGTGGATGATCACCATGATGTTGGCCAGCACGAACAGGACATAAACGACCGCAATGATCAGTTTCAGGTCGGCCATGCTGAACAGGGAAAGGAGGAGAGGGAGCGTCATATCCGGCAGGTTTCGAAAACAAACTTACCACATTTTTACCATATTTCATACCAAATACGCCACAATTCCCGTGCTGCGAAAAATTAAACACGAAAAGTTTGGTTTGTGGAAACTTTTTCTTACATTTGCAAAAGATGGAAAGGGTTCTGACTTGGCAACAGGTCAGAATTCTTTATTGTTTTGTTGTTGCTGAGGGAGGCGAAAGATTAACCAATGGTCGCTTAATCAGCAATTTAATACACAAAAAGTATGTCGAGTCCTAAAGTTTACATGACGGAGAGCGGTTTGCAAAAACTGAAACAGGAGCTGGAGCATCTGCGAGGCGTGGAGCGCCCGGCTATTTCGTCCCAGATTGCCGAAGCGCGCGACAAAGGCGACCTGTCTGAAAATGCCGAATATGACGCGGCTAAAGAGGCGCAGGGCCTGCTTGAGATGCGTATCGCTAAACTCGAAGACACGCTTGCCCACGCCCGCATCATCGATGAATCGCAGATCGACACCGGCACGGTGCAGATGATGACCCGCGTCACGGTAAAGAACCACTCGACGGGCAAGACGTCCGTTTATATCCTTGTGCCGGAGAACGAAGCCAACCTGAAGGAGGGCAAACTCTCTGTCGGCACCCCCATTGCCAAAGCGTTGATGGGCCGCAAAAAAGGCGAAAAGGTCGAAGTGACCGTGCCTTCGGGCATGATGACCCTCGAAATTATGGATATTTCCCTGTAGGGAGGAGAATAACAATCAAAGAGGGAGGGCCGCATCGATGATGCGGCCCTCCCTCTTTGATTGCCGGACTATTTCTTAATATTCGGCAATTCCAGCCCGTAGCCCTTGACCCGGTCGGCCCGCTTGAGCAGCAGGGCGAAGAAGATCGACAGAACGCCGAAACCGGCAAAGATCATCATCGGCAGGGCATAGTCGTAGGTCGGGGTCGGTAGGCCGTCGACCATGATTTCGCCCGTGTAGCAATACTTGTCGAGCACCCAGCCGATCAGCAGCGGCACCCCGGCCAATCCCCAGTTCTGCACCCAGAAGATCATCGAATAAGCGGTCCCCAACATTCGGTGAGGAATGATCTTGGCCACCGAAGGCCACATCGCCGAAGGCACGAGAGAGAATGCGATACCAAGCACGATCATCAGCACCATAGCCGCCACCCAATTGTTAAGCATCGGCACCGAGAAGAGCACATGGACCATCACCAGCAGCGCCGAACCGATCAGCATGATCGTCGCCCCGCGCCCCTTGTGGTCATACAAACTGCCGAAAAGCGGCGTGAGCAGGATCGTTCCGAAGGGCAACAACGACGGAATGTCGCCCGCCTGTTTCAACGGCATACCGAATTTCTGGAACATAAAGTCCGGTGCATATTTCAGGAACGGGAACACGGCCGAATAGAACAGTACGCAAAGGATCGTGATGTACCAAAAACCGCTGTTCAAGACGATTTTGCCCAGGTCGCGGAAACGGAACGGTTCTTCCGGTTCTTCGTTGTGTGCCTGCGACTCCTTATCAAATTTGCGGTCGAAGATGCAGAAGGTCAAGAAAGCCATCAGACCAATCAACATCAGCACCAAGGCAAATAAAATCGGTGAACTTACCGATCCGAAATGTTCGGCGATACGCGGCGATGCGAACAGCGCCAAAGCTGTCCCGATGCGTCCGGTGGCGGTGTTCATCCCGATAGCCAGCGCCATTTCCTTGCCCTTGAACCATTTTACGATGGCTTTATTGGCGGTAATACCGACCGTTTCGACGCCCACACCAAAGACGGCAAAGCCCAGCGCAGCGTAAAGCACCTGTTTTTTCAGCTCACCGATGCCGAATGGCAGCAGGATCGTCGGGTCGGCAAACTCGGTCGAAATGGCCCAGTATTTCATCCCCGCCCCGACGAGCATCGTCAGGATGGCCGCGATGCCCGTAAAGCGCACCCCCATCCGGTCGAGGATCATCCCGCCGAAGATCAACATCAGCAGGAAGATATTGAACCACCCGTAGGCGCTGGTAAAGAAGCCGTACTCGGTGCTGCTCCAGTGGAGCGTCTGTTCGATCATCGTTTTGAGCGGGGCCATCACGTCGGTGACGATATAGCCGCACATCATCGAGAAGGAGATCAACACCAGCACGCCCCAACGGAACGCCTTCGAGTCATTCATCCTCCTTGCAATTCTTTCTGTCATTTTTTTTCGTAATATAGGTTAGTTTTCTTATGTCGGTCAGTTGTTGTTCCCGTAACGGCGCAGGACCTCGTAAGCCTGCGAAATGCCCAGTTCGCCCGCCTTGCTCACATCGAGCAGTCCTTTCTTGGTGTCCTTCAGGTAGATCTGCACCAGGCCGCGGTTATAATACGCTTCGGCAAAGTTCGGGAACAGTTCGATCGCCCGCGTGTAATCCTCGATCGCCTCGGGCATATTGCCGGACAGGCAATGGAGGTTCGCCCGGTTATAATAGATATAGGCGTAGTCGGGCAGCAGCTTGGCTGCCTTGTTCAGGTCGAAGATCGCATCGTCGTAGCTGTACGTGCGGGTCGAAGTGGTCCGCAGGCGGGCGGCCGGGTCGTTGTCGAACGATATCTTTTGATAGCTGTTGTCGATCGACGAAATGAAGTCGGTCATTTCGGCCTGGGTAGTACTCCGGTTAATGTAGAGGAACGGGTTCGACGGGGCGAGCTCGATCGCCTTGGAATAGCTCGTAATCGAATTGGTATACTGGCGGATCAGCGACTGGGTCACCCCGCGCCCGAAATTGTTGCTCCACGAACGGGGATCGGCCGTCAACAGGTCGCTCGCCCGCTTGTCGTACGCAAAAAGCGAGTCGTTGGGCAGGTCGCTCTCCTGGTTGGTCAGCCTCAGGCGGGGCACCCCGGCCTGTTGCAGAAATTCGTCGACCGCCTGGTTTACATAGCGACGCGAAGCGATCACCTCGACCGAGTCGGGCTTCATCATCGAGAAGCGGAACAGGGGCAGGAGCGTGATCTCGACCTGCTGGCCGCCCGACACGTCGTCGAAATCGCGGTTGCCAAAATCGGCATCGAACGAAAGCAACCGATTGAACTGCTTGCTTGTATCCGCATACTCCGAAAAAGTGCTGTCGGTCAGTTTAGAGCGGTATTCGGCGATTTTCTGTTCGCCCAGGCGGCGGTCCTCGCGCGAACCGGCGATGTCGTGCTGGATGTAGCGCAACTCGGCCCGGTTCAGGTAGGCATTGGCAAAATCGGGATAGAGTTTGATCGCCTGCGAATAGTCGCGGATCGCGGCGTCGAGAAAACCGAGTTGGGCGTTGAGCGCTGCCCGGTTATAGTAAACCAGTACGTTATTGGGATTCAGTTTAGCCACCTTGTCATAATCTAACAAGGCATTGTTAAAATCGCCGATCTGCGAACGCAGGATGGCCCGGTTGAAGAAGCCGATCGAAAGCGTCGAGTCGATCGCCAGCACATGGTCGAAATCGGCGATGGATTGCACCGGCCGCTTGGTATTGGCGTAAACGATCGCCCGGTTGAAATAGGAGAGCATGTAGGTCGAATCGCAGCGGATGGCTGTGTTGAAATCGGCCAGCGCATCCTCATACTTACTCTGCGAGAGGTAAAGCCCGCCGCGCCGGTTATACCCTTCGGGGCTGATCCGGTTGGTGCGGATCGCTTGGTTGTAGTTGTCGTAGGCGCGCGTGGTGTCCTTCAATAACAGGTAGCACGTGCCGCGGTTGATGTATGCGTCGGCCACCCGGGGCTCCTGGATCAGAAACTGGTCGAAATCGGCGATCGCCTTTTCGAATTGCCGGCTGAGCAGGTAGGTTACCCCGCGGCTGTAGTAAGGCCCCGCCATATCGGGCCGCAGCTCGATCGCTTCCTGGAAATCGCCCAGCGCATCGTCGTAGTTGCCCAGGCGCGAGCGTGTGATGGCGCGGTAGTGGTAGGCGAGGGTATAGACCGGATTTTTGCGGATAGCGCGCGAAAAATCATCTTCGGCCCCCAACAAGTCATCCAGGTTGTATTTGGCCACCCCCCGCAGGAAAAAACCTTCGTAGGCGGTGGTGTCGGCTTTTAGCAGGATGTTCAGGATGTCGATCGCATCGCGGTATCGATTGTCGATCAGGTAATTGCGGCCGACATAAAAAAAGTAGTCTTTGTCGAATTGAGCATTCGCCTTATCAAAGGTGAAAAATGATAAAGCGAATAAGAATACGAAAAGCCCCTTTTTCATAGGCGGTTGCCGGATTTGATCAGGTGAGTGCATTACAGCGCCCGGAGATTTATATCCGACAAAAATAGCAAAAAGTCCGGAATAACGATACATGGGGTTCAAATCGGGAAAAACTCGGAAAATCCCAAAATTTTATGTATCTTAGCGCGGTTTTGTGATAATCAACTTGAGAAGAAAAAAATGAAAGCAGACGTAGTGCTCGGCCTCCAGTGGGGCGATGAGGGCAAAGGGAAAGTGGTCGACGTGTTAACCCCGAAATATCAGGTGATCGCCCGGTTCCAGGGCGGGCCCAATGCGGGCCATTCGCTGGTGTTCGACGGAGTGACCCACGTGTTGCACACCATTCCTTCGGGCGTTTTCCGCCCCGACGCGATGAACATCATCGGCAACGGCGTGGTGATCGACCCGGTGATCTTTTCGCACGAAGTGGAAGGATTGGAACGAGTAGGCGTAAACGTAGCCAAAAAGCTGTGCATCTCGAAAAAAGCCCACCTGATCCTGCCCACGCACCGCATTATCGACGCCGCATCCGAAGCTGCCAAAGGGTTGACCAAGATCGGATCGACGCTCAAAGGCATCGGGCCGACCTATATGGACAAAACGGGCCGCAACGGCGTGCGGGTGGGGGATATTCTCTCGCCGCATTTCTGCGAACGTTATGAAATGCTGAAACAAAAGCATATCGACCTGCTCAAACAATACGATTTTCCGTATGACATCGACGCTTACGAAAAAGAGTGGTTTCAGGGCATCGAATTCCTAAAGAAGTTCACGCTGATCGATTCCGAAAACGAGGTCAATCAAATGCTTGCCGACGGCAAGTCGATCCTCGCCGAAGGGGCTCAGGGAGCCATGCTCGACATCGATTTTGGCACGTATCCTTACGTCACCTCGTCGAACACGGTTTGTGCCGGCGTTTGCACCGGGTTAGGGATCGCTCCCAATAAAATAGGAAAAGTCTACGGGATTTTCAAAGCCTACTGCACCCGCGTGGGCGGCGGTCCGTTCCCGACCGAACTGTTTGACGAAACAGGCGAATCGCTGCGCCAGATCGGCCGCGAATTCGGTTCGACCACCGGACGCCCCCGTCGCTGCGGCTGGCTCGACATGGTTGCGCTCAAATATTCGGTGATGATCAACGGCGTGACCGACCTCATCATGATGAAGGCCGACGTGATGAACCACCTCAAAACCATCGAGGTAGCTACCGCCTACAAAATCAACGGGCAAACCGTAAAAGAGTTTCCCTACGAAACCAACGAGCCGATCGAGCCGGTCTACCAGACGTTCAAAGGCTGGAACCAGGACATCAACTCAATACGCAAGTACGAAGATTTTCCGCAGGAATTTAAGACCTATATTGAGTTTATCGAGCGCGAAACCGGCGTTCCGGTCACCATTATCTCCGTTGGCCCGGACCGCGAGGAAACCATCGTCCGATAAACGGCAAGGCACAATAATTGCACGAACCTATCTCAAAAAAACTTAAACCACATACAAACATACAATCTTATGAAAACAAAAACATTAACCGTAGCCGCCCTGGCATCTCTGATTTTGTTGAGCGGCTGTTCCTCGATGAGCAACACCGGTAAAGGCGCCTTGATCGGCGGCGGCGGCGGCGCTGCAATAGGTGCCGGCATCGGTGCAATCGCCGGCGGCGGCAAAGGCGCAGCCATCGGTGCAGCTATCGGTAGCGCAGTAGGCGCAGGTACCGGTGCCCTTATCGGCCGCAAAATGGACAAGCAACAGGCCGAACTCGAAGCCCAGATGAAAGACGCACAGATCGAAACCGTTACCGACCAGAACGGCCTCCAGGCCATCAAGGTAACCTTTGCCGACGGCATTCTTTTCGCTACCGGCAAAAGCAACCTCTCGGGCACTTCAATGAACGAACTTTCAAAATTCGCACAGTCGCTCACGGCTAATCCCGACACCGACGTGACCATCTACGGCCACACCGACAACACCGGCAGCCGTCAGGTAAACGAAAAACTGTCACTAGATCGCGCGAACTCGGTAGCCAACTACCTTGCCAACCAAGGCGTAACCCGCTCGCGTATGCTCACCCAAGGCCTCGCCTACGACCAACCCGTAGCCGACAACGCAACCGCCGAAGGCCGCGCCAAAAACCGTCGTGTCGAAATCTACATCACCGCCAACAAAAAAATGATCCAAGAAGCCCAACAAGGCAACTAATACCCTCCGGCTGGGTCATCGCCCGGGACTGCCGCTTTTTGTAAAAAGCGGCACCAACCGAGGTTACCGAAGGCGGGCGAGCTCAGCGGAGCTAAAAACTTTTCTGGAAAGCTTCGCTTTCCTTGACGGCCCTTGCTTAGTTTTAGTAAAGGTTTTTAGACAGAGAAGGCCCATTTCCCATAACAGATCGGAATTGCGATCGTTACGAGGAAAATGGGCCTTCTCTGTCTAAAAACCTTTTGTAAGACCGAGTAAAAAAACGAAGTTTTGCTTCGCAGAGCTCGGCCGTTGCTTGCGCAACGACCTCGATTGGGGTGCCTTTTTATAAACCGGCGCAGTTCCAGGCTGCCGTCCCAGCCGGAGGTTATTGTAGGCTGGCTTGGCGTTTGGCTTCCATCAAGATGGTGAATGCCCGGTGAATATCCTCGTCGCTGATGACTACGGTGAATTCGTTGGTGGTTGAGATCACCTCGGTGATGTTGATATTGTCCCAGGCTAACTCTTTGAAGATGTAGTAGTACACGCCGGGGCAGACGCTGTTTTCGGTAGGGAGTTTGACGGTGATGGACGACAGCAGGTCGGTTTTGGCGATCATGACTTCTTCCTGGAAGATCTCTTCGACAAGCTTCGAGATGGAGCTGCTGACGACGAGTGTCGTTTCGTAGATACCTTGCGAGAAGGTACAAAAAACGTCTTTCATCGAACGTACGCGGTCGAGCAGAATGGCCTGTTTCTCGAACAGGGTGGGGGAATTGGCGAAAGCCAAGTCGGCCAGATTGGAACGGACAATGATGTCGCCGATGTTTTCGACCACTTTTTTGAATTTCATGGCCGACATCAGTTCAAGGCGCGGCACGAGGCGGTTGAGCGCCATAATGACGGCGCTGTCGTTGACTTCCTTGCCGACTTTCTTCTCGATTTCGGGTTTGAGTTTTCGCGCCAGGGCCGACAGGTTGATCAGGCCTTCGAGGAGCGCTCCTTCGAGAAACGGCTTTTTCTTAATGACTTCTTCAACTGCGTTCGGGATCGTAAGCATAATCTATGTTTTTACTTATTAAGTGCAAGTCGTTCAAAAACTAACAAATAGTTTTTAATTGGCGTTGTTTGTGGGTTCTTGATTTTGTTTGTATATTTGCGGCATAAAAAAATCCGCAAACAGCGGGTGAAATCGATGACAACGTATAAAATTTATTGCGATGTCGAAATTTCACACAAAAAAACAACTTAATTTTTAAATTACCAACTATTCGTCGGCTTTTTTGTGGAAAAACGGACAACTTTGTTGTAATTTAAAAATGTAGCGCGTAAAACATATGATAAAAGTTTTAAAATTCGGAGGAACCTCGGTTGGCTCAGCCCAGAACATGAAGCGGGTGGCCGACGTCATTCAGCGTGAAGGGGCGCGGATCACGGTGCTTTCGGCAATGTCGGGCACGACCGATGCCTTGGTGAAGATCAGCAAACTGGCCAAGAAAAACGAGCAGGCGGAAATCGACGCCGTGATGGCCGGCCTGACCGAAAAATACACGAATTGCATCGAGGGCTTACTCACTGCGAACAAGGCCCGCGCCACGGACCGGATGAACGTTTCGTTCCAGATTATCCGCGACCAGGTAGCGCAATTTCTCCCGGGGACCTCGGACAAGACGATCCTGTCACAGGGCGAATTGCTAACCTCGGCGATTTTTACGATGTACCTCGAAGAAACGGGAGTGAAGGCCGTGCTGCTGAACGCTCCCGATTTTGTTCATTCCGACGCCGACGGCAAACCCGACACGGCGCGCATTGACACGGTGCTGCCGGGACTGGTGGCTGACGCCGATATCTATTATATTACGCAAGGGTTTATTTCGACCAACAGCGCAACGCACCATCCCGACAACCTGGGGCGCGGCGGCAGCGACTACAGCGCAGCGTTGATGGGGGCTGCGATCGGCGCTGACGAGGTGCAGATCTGGACCGATATCGACGGGATGCACAACAACGACCCGCGGTTTGTCGACAAAACGTTCCCTATTCGCGAAATGAATTTCGACGAGGCGGCCGAGTTGGCCTATTTTGGGGCGAAAATCCTCCACCCGGCCACGATCCAACCGTGCAAGGACCACCGGATTCCCGTGCGACTGAAGAACACGATGGACCCCACGGCCCCTGGAACGTTGATTGCCAACGAGAATAACCTGGGCAATGGTTTTCGGGCGGTGGCGGCCAAGGACAACATCACGGTCGTGCGCATTCACTCGGCCCGAATGTTGATGGCCTACGGCTTCCTGCGAAAGGTGTTCGAAATTTTTGAGGGTAATAAGACTTCCATCGACATGATCACCACGTCTGAGGTGTCGATTTCGCTCACGCTCGACAACGACGAACACCTCGAAGCGATTGAAAAAGAGTTGCGGGAGTTTGGGTCGATCGAGATCGAACGCAACAACACGATCGTGTGTGTGGTGGGCCAAATGGGCCGCGAGTACTCGGGCATTGCGGCCCGGGTGATGGACTGCCTGTGCAACGTACCGGTCAAAATGATCTCTTACGGGGCTAGCCACCGAAGCATGGTTGTGCTGATTAGTACGGAAAACAAAGTAGCTGCTTTACAGAGTCTTAATGATGGTCTTTTCGAATTTTAATTGAAGTGATGAGGAGCATAAGAGAGTATACCGAAAAGCTAAAAAACCTGCCTACGCCATTCTATCTTTACGACATGGATCTGCTGCGGGCAACACTCGACGCGGCCTTGGCCGAAGCTGGAAAATACAACTATAAGATTCACTACGCACTGAAGGCCAACTTCAACGACCGCATTATCGCCGAAATGCGCAAGCAGGGGATGGGGATCGACTGCGTGAGCGGCAACGAAGTACGCAAGGCGATCGAGTCTGGGATTCCGGCTTCGGAAGTAGTTTTTGCAGGCGTAGCCAAGAGCGACGACGAAATCACCTACGCCCTGCGCAACGATATTTTTTCATTTAATTGCGAATCGTTTGAAGAGCTTGAGGTGATCGATGGGATTGCACGAAAAATGAATAAGATAGCGCGGATTGCCCTGCGACTGAACCCCGACGTCGACCCAAAAACCCACCGCCATATCTCGACCGGTAAAGCCGACAATAAATTCGGCATATCCTACGAAGAGATTGACCGGGCCATCGCATCGCTGACTAACCTCGACCACCTGCAACTTGTCGGCATTCATTTTCATATCGGATCACAGATCTGCGACATCAGCGTTTTCGAAAAACTTTGCCAACGGGTCAACGAGATCCAGGCGTGGTTTGAGGAGCAGGGTGTTCATCTCTCGCACCTGAACCTGGGCGGCGGCCTTGGCATTGATTACAACGACCCCGAAACCAACCCGGTCCCCGATTTCAAAAGCTATTTCGAGGTTTTTCAGAAACACCTAAAAGTCAAAGCAGGACAAACCATTCACTTTGAACTGGGCCGTTCGCTGGTTGGCCAGTGCGGTACGCTGGTCACCCGTGTGCTTTATAACAAAACGACGGCCGGCGGCACCGATATCGTGCTCGTCGACGCGAGCATGACCGACCTGATCCGCCCGGCGCTTTACCAAGCCCACCATCGGATCGAGAACCTCACTTCGACCGCCGCCGGACAACACACCTACACCATTGCCGGCCCGGTGTGCGAATCGACCGACGTCTTTGCCCGCGACATCGTCCTGCCCCCGACCCGGCGCGGCGACCTGCTCGCCCTCTTTTCGGCCGGGGCCTATGGCCGGGCCATGTCATCGAACTACAACCTGCGCGACTTCCCCGCAGAACGTTACACGGACGACCTGTAGTGCTTTTCCTGCGCCCTGCATCTTGAAATAATACGAAAAACGCCCGGTAGGCTATAGGCCTCCGGGCGTTTTTGTTGAATTTTTGCCAATATCTACCTGTGAATCAAGACGGAGAGATTGCTCTGGAAAATATCATCAGCCACACGATTAATGTCTTCGGGCCTGATGCGGTCAATGCGCTTCACCATCTCGGCCATTGTGTCGACCTCGCGGTAGATCAAATAACTTTTGCCCGCACCCAGCATAAGACCTTCGTTGCTTTCCATGGCAATCGCCAACTGGCCAACGAATTGCTTCTTGGCAACCGCCAATCGGCGAGGGGTAATACCCTCGGTCGTAATGATCTTTAATTCCTTATCGATCAGCTCGCGGCAACGGTCGAGATTCTCGGGATCGGTGGCAAAATAGATCGATGCCATGCCAGTGTCGCTGAAAGCGGAATAACCCGCCTCGACATTATAAGTCAGGCCATTACGCTCACGCAAAGCCACATTGAGGATCGAATTGGCCGACGGCCCCCCTAGCATATTAAGCAGCAGCGAAAGTTCGACACGCCGTTCGTCGCGGTTGGAGTAGGCACGGGTGCCGAGGACACAGTGAGCTTGGTGGGTGTTCTTGTTGACGGTCTTTTCGAAGTACTGGTAGCCAGGAACTTGGTCGCGTTCAAACGCCCGCAAGTTGACTGGAATATCCGAAAAATATTGCTCGCAAATATCTCGAAAACGTTTCCCGCTAAAATTTCCAACCGAAGAAAAAACCATTTTGTCGGTGTTGTGCGTGCGACGGGTAAAGGCAAAAATATCGGCCGTGGTATAGCGCATCAGCGATTTTTTGCTTCCTAAGATATTGTGCCCCAGAGACGAACCCTTAAAAAGCAAGTCTTCGTAATCGTCAAAAATACGTTCCGCAGGTGAGTCCTTATAGGAATTGATTTCGTCGACAACGATCTCTTTTTCCTTATCCAACTCGCGTTGCGGAAAGGTCGAATGGAAAACCACATCGGCAATCAACTCAGCCGCCTTCGGAAAATCGCCCCGCAGGGTGGTGGCATGCACTACCGTTTCCTCCTTGGTGGTGAACGCATTAAGCTCGCCGCCCAGGTTTTCAAGGCGGTTGTTGATGTGAAACGCGCGGCGGCGTTGGGTGCCCTTGAAGAAGGAGTGTTCGATGAAGTGGGCCAGGCCGTGTTCCGACGCCAGTTCGTCGCGACTGCCGGTGTTGATTGTCAGCCCGCAATGGGCCACGGCCGAACGCACCGGCTTGTGAATGCAGGTGATGCCGTTAGGCAGCTCAACGATTTCCAAATATTCCATATTATCCTTCCCGTTGCGCCAAAAATTTCCCGGTATAGCTCTCCTTGCATTTTTTCAGGTCATCCGGAGTACCCTCAAAGACCACATAACCACCAGCATCGCCTCCCTCTGGCCCCAGGTCTATCACCCAATCGGCACACCGGATCACATCCATGTTGTGTTCGACGATAATGATCGTGTGCCCCTTTTTCATCAGCGCGTCAAACGATTGCAGCAGTTTCTTTATGTCATGGAAATGTAACCCCGTGGTCGGCTCATCGAAAATAAAGAGGGTCGGATCGGCGCTGTTTTCCTTGATCAGAAACGACGCCAGCTTCACACGTTGGTTTTCGCCCCCGGAAAGGGTCGACGACGACTGGCCAAGTTTGATGTAACCCAGTCCGACATCCTGCAATAGGGTCAACTTTTCGACAATCTTCTTGTTCATCCCGCCTTTTTCCTGTGCGAAGAAGACAATAGCCTCATCTATAGTCATTTCAAGCACATCGTAGATGTTCTTGTCGGAATACTTGACCTCAAGGATGTCGTCCTTGAAACGCCGGCCGCCGCACGCCTCGCAGGTCAGTTCGACATCGGCCATAAATTGCATCTCGACCTTGATCACCCCTTCGCCCTGACACTCTTCGCACCGGCCTCCGGCAATATTGAACGAGAAATGCGACGGGGTCATTCCATTGTGTTTTGCATACGGCTGATCTGCAAATAGTTTGCGTATTTCATCGTAAGCTTTTATATAAGTCACCGGATTCGAGCGCGATGATTTTCCAATGGGGTTTTGGTCGACCATCTCAACCTGTTTGACCAAGCCTGTATCGCCGTAAAGCCCTTCAAAATTTCCCGGTTTGAGTCCTAACTCATATAGTTCGCGACGCAGGGCAGGGTAGAGAATACCCTTGACCAACGACGATTTTCCACTACCGCTCACCCCTGTGATACAAGTAATTACACCCAGCGGGATTTTTACATCAACTCCCTTGAGGTTGTTCTCGCGCGCGCCCTTGATGCCGATATAGCTGTTCCATTTGCGCACGCGAGCCGGGGGAGTGATCTTTTCCTGTCCGGTCAAATATTTGGCTGTCAGGCTGATTTTGGATTTTTCAAGTTCCTTCTGTGGGCCGATAAAAACGATTTCACCGCCGTTATATCCCGCCTCAGGGCCAATGTCGACGATCAGGTCAGCCGCCCGGATGATCTCTTCTTCATGCTCGACCACAATCACCGTGTTCCCCAGGTCGCGTAACTGCTTCAATACCTTGATCAACAGGTGTGTGTCGCGCGGATGCAACCCGATGCTTGGCTCGTCGAGAATGTAAAGCGACCCAACCAACGCACTCCCGAGCGACGTCGACAAGTTAATGCGCTGACTTTCACCGCCCGAAAGGGTAGAGGAAAGGCGGTCGAGCGTCAGGTAGCCCAACCCCACATCGACCAAATACTGCAACCGGTTGCGCACCTCGATCAAGATACGTTCGCCCACATGCACATCATATTCGTCCAGTTCCAGCCGATCGAAAAAGTCGAGCAATGCCCCCACGGGCATCGTCACCAGGTCGGCGATCGTCTGCCCGCCGACCTTGACATAAAGCGCCTCGGGCCGCAACCGGTGACCATCGCAATCGGGACACTGCGTTTTGCCGGTGTAACGCGAAAGCATTACCCGAAATTGTATTTTATATCGTTCACCTTCAAGATATTGAAAGAACGCATCGAGCCCTTGGAAATAGTCATTTCCCTTCCAAAGCATCTGCTTTTGCGCCTTGGTCAGTTCGTAAAACGGACGATGGATCGGGAAGTCGAAGCGGGCGGCGCTGCGCACCAGTTGTTCTTTCCACCACTTCATCGTGTCGCCTTTCCAACAGGCAATGGCATCGTCATAAATCGTGCGGGTTTTGTCGGGCACCACCAGGTCTTCATCGATCCCGATCACTTTGCCGTAGCCTTCGCAACGCGGACAAGCCCCGAGCGGACTATTGAAACTAAACATCGCCTCGCTCGGCCGCTCAAAAACGATCCCATCAGTCTCAAACTGATTTTTGAATTTTTCCAGCACCAGGGCATCTTCCTTATAAATACCTATCAGACAACTTCCTACACCTGTCAAGAAAGCACTCTGCACCGAATCGCCCAGGCGGCTTGCCAACTCCTTATCGGCGGAAACACGGCCACGGTCGACCAATACACGAATCGTTGCCGAATCATATTTTTCGACTTCAGGCAACAACTCTTCGATGAAAAGTACCTGATCATCAACCATTACACGCTGGAATCCATCCTGCACCAACAAGGTCAATCTCTCGATAATCCCCTGATTATCTGCCAATATGATCGGGGACAATACAAAAAACCGGGTATCTGCCGGTTGCTTCAGGATAAAATCAACCACATCGTCGACGCTATGGGCTCGCACCTCGGCGCCCGAGATGGGGGAGTAGGTGTGCCCGATGCGGGCAAAGAGCAGTTTTAGGTAGTCATAAATCTCGGTAGAGGTGCCGACCGTCGATCGCGGATTCCGCGTATTTACTTGCTGGTCAATCGCTATGGCCGGAGCAATGCCCGAAATAAAGTCAACATCGGGCTTGTTGATTTTTCCCAAAAACTGCCGGGCATAGGCCGACAAGCTGTCGACATAGCGCCGTTGGCCCTCGGCAAAAATCGTATCGAAGGCCAGGGTAGACTTGCCGGATCCAGACAAGCCGGTAATCACAACAAATTGATTATGAGGTATTTTTACATCCACATTTTTCAGGTTATGAACCCTGGCACCGCGGATGTCGATATATTTCTGTTGGTCGTCACTCATTGGTGAAAAGTTGAACGGGTAAAGATACGCAAATGTTTTTGAAATTGTAGCACAGCCCGGGATTTCCGGCAACGAACGCGAAAGGCCATTATCCTCGGGAAATCACAGGGGGGAAATTATAACGCCATCGCAAAAACAATCACACGCGATATTTAGTGTATTCCCCATTTTTAATTAACATAATATATATTATATTTCGCAAAAAAATAGTTAAAATAATACACCGGGCGTCATTCCCGTGGTTCGTGTGAGGCAAAGGCAAGACGTACACGCTGCTTATGCCTCGTAATAAAAACGACAGCAGAATAATTTTTCTCGAACAACAACCCCGCCGGATATCCGAATAAATCAATGTAGATTATGTTAAGTGCACAAGGAGGTTATTCTTTGGGGTGATAAACTGCGAATGACTTGTCTTTGTAAAAGATCATGATGCGGTCGATCTCTTCCGATTTCCAGTTCTCGGCTGTAGTATTTCTGGCAGGCGTTTGAGGCGCCACCGGTTTTTCCTCTGATCGGTGTTGCTGTTCATGTGTGGCGAGCGAAATTTGTTCAGGGATTGACGGCAGCGCAACGGAAGCAGATGCACTATCGAACAGCGATTGCGAATCAGTCCCGACAGGAGTGACTTCTACGGACATTTCATCCTTTAACATTTGGCCTTGATTGCTAACCAACCATTCAATGTTTACATTTGGAAATCTCCGGATAAACTTATCTATAAAGTCGAATCCGGGCTTATTCCTTCCTGAAAGAATATGGGAAATACTCGACGGCTGAACCCCTAAAAGTTCTGATAAACGAAGGGCCGTCAAGCCCTCGTATTGCATGAATGCCAGTAATCTATCCTTCATTACAGGTGTGTGTTTTCACAAAGCTAATAAATACACTTTACATATGCAAATACTGTGATTACTTACCCCACACCCGGATACTTTACATTTGTACCTACCCCCACTTCCGTGTGATTTATTATTCATGGGCCGTGCCGTTTTCGTCCGTCTTCCGTTTGTTTTAATTATGTATTTAAAAAATCCATGTAAACAATGTAAGTGGATGAAAGGCAGGTTGTTAAGAGTTGCTATATATGTATTTTGTTTTCTCATGCCACAACTGCACGTAATGGTAAAATTTATTCATTACTTTATAGCCTAAGTAATCACCGCAACTACCTGAATATTAGTAGTTTATTATCTGTTTTGCGCTGATTTAATGATCGTGTTTTAATGATGGTGTCTGTGTGTTGTTTCGCTTTTTTCTGTACATTACAACTGTAACTCGTGCTTTTCCCCTACTCCATGGTCACACACACTTCGCCTTGATGGTTCTTTTGTTCAAATAATTCCCATTCGTCTTGAAAATACCTATCTTTGTTTTGACAAAAACATGGAATTAATGTCAATGCAGATCAACCTACCTGAAATTACAACGAAGGCGTCCCGGGCCGAGTCGTATAAAGCCCTGCTCCCCTATGCCGAAGCCCTGCTTGTAGGAGAAAGTGATTCGGTAGCCAATCTGGCCAACTTGACAGCTTTACTGAGAGAGGCGTTCGGCTTTTTCTGGGTGGGCTTTTATCGTGTCGTGGGCGATCAACTTGTGCTGGGGCCTTTTCAGGGCAGTTTGGCCTGTAGTCGGATCGCTTTCGGTCGCGGTGTCTGCGGAACGGCCTGGAAAGAAAAAGGGAGCAAGTTAGTACCTGATGTGGGGAAATTCCCGGGACATATTGCTTGTGATTCCAGATCGAGATCCGAGGTCGTTGTGCCTATATATAATAAGACCGGCGAGGTCGTAGCGGTACTCGATATCGACAGTGACCGCTTGGACGATTTTTCACAGGAAGACATCGAGGGGCTGGAATCACTCTCAGAAATCATTGGCAAACATATTGCATTTGAATACTTATGAGATATTTTTCGGCAATTTTTACAGTGGTTTTTGTCTTGTTTTTTGCGTGGGGATGCTCTCGAACGGCCAAAAAGCAGGAAAAACCGGCGATCAGTGTAAGCATCTTACCTCTGCAATTCCTGGCAGATCAGATTTCTGGCGGTGATTTCGAAGTCAATGTGATCGTGCCACCCGGTTCTAATCCCGAAACATACGAACCTACACCGCAGCAGATGAAAGAGTTGGCTCATTCTTCGCTCTATTTTCAGATCGGGTTGATTGACTTTGAACAAGCTTTGACTGATGGCTTTCTGTTCGGGGTGCCTACCTTGCAGATTGTCAATCTCTCTCAAGGAGTGGAACTGATTACGGGCGATTGTGGACACACGCATAATATTGATAGTCAATCTGAAAGTCTTTCACATGGCATTGATCCCCACCTGTGGCTTTCGCCCCGGATTGTCCGGATAATGACTGCTACGATCTGTTCTGAGCTTTGTCGCATACAGCCCGATTCGGCTCAGAAATATCAACAAAACAAGGATGCGTTGACAAAAACCATTGATTCTATTGATCAATGTATTAGCCATATTTTCAGTAATATACCGTGCAAAAAATTTATCATATACCACCCTGCCCTCACCTATTATGCCCGTGACTATAACCTGGAGCAGCTTTCGGTAGAAGAGGACGGCAAAGAGCCTTCGGCCGCCCATCTTAAGGAGCTAGTCGAAGTAGCAAAAAACAACAGACTGAATACCATTTTCTACCAGAAACAACTCAACAGCGCAGTGGTAAAAGCCCTTGCCGCAGAGGTCGGGCTGGCAATGCAACCGATTGATCCTCTTGCCTATGAATGGAACGAAAATCTACTGAATATCAGTAGGCAATTATACGAGTCAATGCCCCAATAATCCGACATGGAAAATCAAAAACCATTAGTTTCTCTAAAAAATCTTTCCGTGCACTATGAAGAGAAAGAGGTACTGCATCAGGTCAACCTGACAATCTGGGATCACGATTTTATCGGCATTATTGGCCCCAACGGCGGCGGAAAAACCACGTTGATCAAGGCCATTCTGAAAAACATACCTTACACAGGCAATGTCGATTACGGGCCTTATATCGAGGTTAACAACCGATGCCGAATCGGCTACCTCCCCCAGTTGAGTTCGATCGACAAGGCTTTTCCTATTTCGGTCCGTGAGGTGGTGCTTTCGGGGTTGCAATCGACTAAAACGTTTCTTGGGCATTACACTTCTGATGATCGCCGTAAAGCAGAATCACTGCTTGATATGACAGGGATAATTCACCTACAAGACAGATCGATAGGCGAATTATCCGGAGGAGAATCCCAGCGCATGATGCTCTGCCGTGCGTTGATTTCCGACCCTCGATTGCTAATCCTCGACGAGCCTAATAATTTTGTCGATAACCGTTTCGAGGGCGAGCTCTACGCTATTCTCCGCGAGTTGAGTCAGCGGATGGCCATCGTCGTCGTATCGCACGACATAGGAACAATCACCAGCTACATCAAGACCGTGGTGTGCGTCAACCGCACCGTCCACCGCCACAATTCGAACATCATAACGGCAGAACAATTAGCCAATTACAACTGCCCCCTCCAGGTGATTTCCCATGGCGAAGTGCCCCATACCGTACTGCTCCAGCATCCTCACCACCACGGCCATTAGCCCAAAAACTCCTGACGAGGGACGGATATTCGGGTTATTTTCTTAAATTGCAAATCAAATCAAAAAATCAAAAACAATGGCAAATCCGATATTATCCCTTGAGCCCCAGGCGGTCTGGCGCCATTTCTACGCGATTACACAGATTCCTCACCCGTCGAAACATGAGGAGCAGGTTCGCAATTACGTGGTCGACTTCGCAAAGAAAAACAATATCAACCACACCGTCGACAGTGCAGGCAACGTCATTCTACGCAAGCCCGCCACCCCCGGACTGGAAAGCCGTAAAGGCATTATCCTGCAGGCGCATCTCGACATGGTACCCCAGAAAAATAGCGACAAAACGTTTGATTTCGAAAAAGATCCGCTGGCCCCATTCATCGACGGCGATTGGGTAAAGGCCGACGGCACGACCCTCGGTGCCGACAACGGCATTGGTGTGGCGGCGATCCTGGCTGTGATGGAGTCGACCACGCTCAAGCACGGCCCGCTCGAAGCGCTGCTGACGCTCGACGAAGAAACGGGAATGGCAGGCGCTTTCGGCCTCAAAGCCCGGGAACTGAACGGTGATATTTTGCTTAATCTCGATTCGGAAGACGAAGGTGAGCTCTATGTCGGTTGCGCCGGAGGACTTGATGCGAATATCGAGATGAGATATACAATGGAAGAATTTCCAGCTGGATACAAATCCTATGATATTTTCATAAAAGGACTGCGTGGCGGTCATTCGGGCCTCGAGATCATCTTGCAGCGAGCCAACGCGAATAAGCTGCTCGTTCGCTTCCTGAAATACGCCGACCGCCGGTTGGGCCTGCGCCTGGTGTCGATCGACGGCGGCGGCCTGCGCAACGCCATTCCGCGCGAAGCCAAAGCGACGGTGCTGGTGCCCGCAATGCACGAACAGGAATTCCTGAACGACGTCAAATCCTACGAAACCACCTATAAAAAGGAATACGAAGCGGTCGAAGACGGAATAAACTTTACCGCTGCCGTCAGCCCCGAACCGACGCAGGTGATGGACATCGCCTCGCAGCGCAAGCTGGTCAATGCGGTCTACGCTTGCCCAAACGGCGTGATACGGATGAGCGATTCGATGCCGGGCCTGGTCGAAACGTCGATCAACGTGGGCCGCGTCGTTTCCGAAAACGGCATCGTCAAGATCGTGTGCCTGCTGCGCAGCTCGGTCAACAGTGCGAAGCATGACCTGGGCGAGATGGTATCGTCGGTTTTCGAACCGACGGGCGCCGACATCAACCTGACAGGCGGCTACGACGGCTGGAACCCGAATATGGACTCGCCCATCCTGAAAACGATGCAGGCGACGTATCAAAAACTTTACGGGAAAATTCCGGAAATCAAGGCGATCCACGCCGGACTGGAGTGCGGCATCATCGGTGGCGTCTATCCGAACCTCGACATGATCTCGTTCGGGCCGACGATCCGGTTCCCACATTCGCCGGACGAGAAGGTGCTCGTCCCCTCGGTTGAAAAATTCTGGAAATTCCTGGCGACCACCTTAGAAGACGCACCAGCCAAATAACGAGATGGTCATTGACACCGAAAACCGCTGGTTTGCCATTGTCAACCCCGTGGCCGGTGAAGGCCGGGGGTTGACCGATTGGCCCGTGATCAGCAAATTGCTGCGTGACAACCACATCGCGTTCGACTTTGCGTTTTCAGAGAAGAAGTACCACGCCATCGAGCTGACGGTCGAAGCGGTCAATAACGGCTACCGCCGGATCATCATCGTTGGCGGCGACGGCACGATCCACGAAGTGATCAACGGCCTTTTTATTCAACAGGCCGTTTCGACGGCGAGCGTATTGCTTGCGGTGATCGCCGTCGGCACGGGCAACGACTGGATCCGGATGTTCGGTATCCCGCGCAAGTATACCGAAGCGATCCGGGCGATGGTCGAAGGCCACTCGTTCCTGCAGGACGTGGGCGTCGTTTCCTATTACAAAAGCAATTTTCACCAGAAGCGCTATATGGCCAATGTGGCCGGCGTGGGGTTCGACGCGTTCGTCAATCGCAAGTATAATGACCTGAAAGAAGAGGGGCGTCACGGCAAGTGGCTCTACATTTGGAGTTCGTTCAAAGCGGTACTGCGTTATTCGTCGACACGGGTGCGGGTGACGGTCGACGACCGGCAGGTGGTTGACGAGCCGGTCTACAGCGCGACGATCGGCATCGGTAAGTTCAACGGCGGCGGGATGCTCCAGGTGCCCGATGCTGTGGCCGACGACGGCCTGTTCGACCTGACGGTGATCCGCAAGATCAGTCGCCTGGGCGTGATCTGGAATTTTCGATCGCTTTATAACGGCCGGATTTACGAAATTCCGAAAATTTCACTGAACCGCGGGCGCAAAATAAAGATCGAATCCTCTCCCGAGATTGCGATCGAGGTCGACGGAGAAGCGCTCGGCTACTCTCCTTTTGAATTTGAAGTAGTAGACCGCGCGGTGCAAGTGATCGTTTCCGAAAAGTTCTTCAAAGCCCTAAAGGCCGAAACTTCCAACGTATAATAAAATTCAAAAAAACGATGAAGAAAAGAATAAATACCTCCAACGCCCCGAAGGCTGTTGGTCCTTACAGTCAGGCGATCGAAGCCGGCGGCACGCTTTACGTTTCGGGACAATTGCCCGTCGACCCGGCCACAGGCAATGTGCCCGACGCCGTCGAAGAACAAGCCGCCCAGGCGCTGACCAACCTGAAAGCGATCCTCGCGGAAGCGGGCTACACGATGGACGACGTGGCCAAAACCACCGTCCTGCTCGACAATATGGACAACTTTGCGGCGGTCAACACGGTCTACGCCTCATTCTTCGCCGAACCGTTCCCTGCCCGCGCCTGCTACCAGGTGGCAAAATTGCCGCTGGGGGTGAAAGTCGAGATCGAAGCTATCGCCGCCAAATAAGGAATTTAAATACTTACCTCGGTGAGCGGCGTTCTTGCACGGGGAAAATTTGTCAAAGCAAAGAGAATTTCCCTGTGCGGGGACGCACCGCACCATACAAAAAAATAACGGGACCCGGTGTGTTCCGTTATTTTTTTGTCCAAAGTCATATTTTGTCGTATCCCCGGGCCATTTTACAGTGAAAAATTTCGTTTTCTTTCGTTTTTTTATTATTTTTGAGAAAATATTTTCTTATCCGAACTTATGATTGCAAACCAATTTCCGCTGCGGGGCATCATCCCCCCGATGGTCACTCCCCTGATCGACAATGACACCCTCGACAAAGCCGGCGTAGAACGCCTGATCGAGCACATGATCGCCGGGGGCATCCACGGCCTCTTCGTACTCGGAACCACCGGCGAAGCCCCCAGCCTGAGCTACGACATCCGCTACCAGCTCGTCGAGCTTTCTTGCAAAATCGTCAACGGGAGAATTCCCGTCCTGGTGGGAATCACCGACACCTCTATCTCGGAAAGCCTCGCCCTGGCCGAACACGCAGCCCGCTGCGGCGCGTCGGCGGTGGTTTCTGCCCCACCCTACTATTTTGCTCCGGCCCAACAGGAGTTGATCGAGTTTTATACGGAACTGGCCGACGCCCTGCCGTTGCCGCTTTATTTATATAATATGCCCTCGCACGTAAAAGTGATCTTCGAGCCGCAGACCGTCCGCGCCCTGTCCGAACACCCCAATGTAGTGGGCCTCAAGGATAGCTCGTCGAACATGGTCTATTTCAACTCGTTGGTCCACATCATGCGCGACAAACCCGAGTTTTCGCTACTCGTCGGCCCCGAAGAACTGACAGCCGAGTGCGTGCTGCTGGGCGGCCACGGCGGTGTGAACGGCGGAGCCAATATGTTCCCGAAACTTTACGTAGACCTTTACAATGCTGCTCTGGCGCGTGACATCGACCGCGTGCGCGAACTCCAGGCCCGCGTGATGGAGATCAGCACCACCTTATATAAAATAGGCAAATATGGTTCGAGTTTCCTGAAAGGCGTAAAATGTTCGCTGTCGCTGATGGGCATTTGCAACGATTTTGCGGCTGCCCCGTTCCGGAAATTCCGGGCCGAAGAGCGTGCGAAAGTACGCGAGATCCTGGAACGTTTAGACGTAAAAATCGAACAGCCTTAATTGTTTACGCGAAACAGACCAGTACAGACCAGACTACTAACTAAAACCCATAAAATGACCTGAGCGATGGCAATGGGAATTACCACACTCGACTATATCGTCTTCTTCGTTTTTGTCCTGGGCGTAGTTGTCCTTGGATGTTCTTTTTATTTTCGCAGCCGCTCCAGCAATAATTTCACTTCGGCGGGCGGCAATATGCCTTCGTGGGTGGTGGGGATGTCGATCTTCGCCACGTTCGTCAGCAGCATCAGTTTCCTGGGGCTGCCGGGCGATGCCTACATGAAAAACTGGAACCCGTTCGTTTTCAGTTTATCGATCCCGCTCGCCTCATGGCTGGCGGCCAAGTTGTTCGTACCGCTCTACCGCAGCATGAACAGCGTATCGGCCTACAACTACCTTGAAGTGCGCTTTGGTTATTGGGCACGGGCTTACGCCTCGTCGTGCTACCTGCTCACACAGCTGGCGCGCGCCGGGTCGATCCTTTTCCTGATGGCCCTGCCAATGAACTATATGCTGGGTTGGGACATCCCGACGATCATCATCATCGCCGGCATCGCCACCCTCGTTTACTCGATGATGGGGGGCATCACCGCCGTGATCTGGACCGACACGATCCAGGGGATCATCCTGATCGTGGGCGCATTGGCTTGTGCGATCGTGCTCACGTTCTCGATGCCCGAAGGCCCCTCGCAACTGTTCGAGATTGCCCGCGAACACGACAAATTCTCGCTCGGCAGCTTCGGTATTTCACTGAAAGAACCGACCTTCTGGGTAATCCTGATCTACGGATTGTTCATCAACTTGCAAAACTACGGGATCGACCAGAACTACGTGCAACGCTACATGACGACCAAATCTGAACGCAGCGCCAAGTTTTCGACGCTGTTCGGCGGAATGCTGTATGTCCCTGTTTCGTTGCTGTTTGTCTATATCGGCACTGCACTGTTTGCCTACTATACCGCGCGTCCCGAGTTGCTCCCTGCGGGGATTTCGGGCGACCGCGTGTTTCCCTATTATATCATTTACGGGCTACCGACGGGCATCACCGGGTTGTTGATCGCTTCAATCTTCGCTGCCGGGATGAGCACCGTTTCGACGAGCATCAACAGCGCATCGACAGTAATTCTGACCGACTTTGTCAACCGCCTCTCGCCCAAGAAAGTGAGCGAAAAGCGCAACATGGCCGTGCTTTACGGCTCGTCGGCCCTGCTGGGGTTGGGCGGGGTGATCGTCGGGCTGCTGATGATGCAGGTCACTGGCGTACTCGATGCCTGGTGGAAACTCTCCTCGATTTTCTCAGGGGGGATGCTCGGGCTGTTCCTGTTGGGCTTCATTTCGAAAAAAGCAAAAAATCCGCACGCGGTGGCGGGAGTCATTGTGGGCGTCCTGGTGATCGCCTGGATGAGCCTGAGCCCGTTCGTGTTCGAAGGCAGTTGGGTTCGTTTCCGCAGCGAGTTCCACATGAACCTAACCATTGTCTTCGGCACCACGGCCATTTTCCTCGTGGGCTTCTTGCTCTCCTTGATTCCCGGCGCTAAAAGAAACCAAACTAATTAAAAACCCAAAAAATAACGAAAAACTATGAAAACCATTCGTCGGATCTTATTGATCGCCCTGGTATGCATATGCTCGGCCGCCGCCCTGCAAGCGCAACAACGTGACCGCGGACCGTGGAGCCACGGCAAACTCAAGGTGAGCGACAACCACCGCTACCTCTGTTACGAAGACGGTACGCCTTTCTTCTGGCTGGGCGACACCGGCTGGCTGATGCCGCAGCGCCTGAACCGCGAAGAGGTGGGCCACTACCTGACCGAACGCGCCGCACAAGGTTTTAACGTCGTTCAGATCCAGACCGTTAATGGCATTCCGAACGTCAACGTTTATGGGGAATACTCGTTTACCGACACCGATCATTTTGACCAGATCGACAAGCCGGGTGTGTACGGCTACTGGGACCATGTGGACTTCATCGTGCGGACAGCTGCCTCGAAAGGTATCTACATCGCGATGGTTCCGACCTGGGGCGGCCCTGTGAAATCGGGTGTTTTCTCGAAAGAAGGAGCTGTAGCTTATGTAAAATTCCTGGCCCTGCGCTACAAAGACTCGCCGAACATCATCTGGCTCAACGGCGGCGACCTGATTCCGGAAGGCACGATGGATATCTGGAACGCGATGGGCAACACGATCAAACAGTATGACCCGAACCACCTGATGACCTTCCACCCGATCGGCCGCACCAACTCAGTGACCTGGTTCAACGACGCGCCGTGGCTCGATTTCAATATGTTCCAGTCGGGTCACCGCCGCTACGGCCAAATGCTGCGCCGCGACGGCAACAAGCCCTACACGGGCAAATTCCAGGAAGAGGACAACTGGCGTTACATCGACGACGCCTTTTCGAAAAATCCGCTGCGCCCTATCATTGACGGCGAACCGTCTTATGAAGGCATCCCGCACGGGCTGCACGACTATGACGAACCGGTATGGGAAGCCGGCGACGCCCGCCGCTTCGCCTATTGGGCGGTATTCGGCGGCGCTTTCGGCCACACCTACGGCAGCAACGCTATCATGCAGTTCTACCGTCCGGGCTACGGCGGCGCTTACGGCAACAACACCCCCTGGACCGAAGCCCTCTACTCGCCCGGTGCGATGCAGATGAAATACCTGAAAGACCTAATCCTTGCCCTCCCCTTCTTTGACCGCGTTGCCGACCAAAGCGTGCTGATCGGCAACAACGGAGAGCGCTACGACCGCATCAGCGCCACCCGCGGCAACGATTACATCCTGGCCTATACTTATAACGGCTGCGACATCGAGGTCGACCTGACCAAGATCTCGGGCGCGAAGAAAGACGCCTGGTGGATGAACCCGCGCGACGGCGTGAAGACCTATATCGGCTCGTATGAGGGCAAAAGCGCCCGCTTCTATCCCCCGGGCCGCTACCGCGTGGGCAACGACTGGGTGCTGGTCGTAACCGATGCTTCGAAAGACTATTTTAAGAAATAACCCACACTTAAACGAAATGCTATGAAAAAATTAGCTCTCTTGTTATTGGGTATTGCGGCGATCGCCTGCGGCACGAGCAATACAAAACAGGCCGAATCGAGCCGCCTGCCGGCACTGAAAATTTCGGAAAACGGCCGCTACTTTATGAACGAAGACGGCAGCCCTTTCTTCTGGCTGGGCGACACCGGCTGGCTCTTGCCTAACAAAATGACCCGCGAAGAAGGCGCCGAATACCTCAAAGTGCGTGGTGAACAGGGATTTAATGTGATCCAGGTAATGGTGCTCCATAACGTGCGCAATGTCAATGTTTACGGCGACACCGCCCTGCTGAAACGCAACGTGGCCCAGCCGGTCACCACCGAAGGCAACGACCCGGCCGATTCGCTCCAGTATGATTACTGGGACCACCTCGACTACTTCATTAATGAAGCCGAGAAGAACGGTCTCTACATGGCACTCGTTCCCGTATGGGGGTCGAACGTAGGTAGCGGCCATGTGAACCAGGAACAAGCCAAGATCTACGGCGAATGGATCGCTAACCGCTACAAAGACCAGTCGAACATCATCTGGTTGAACGGCGGCGACATCCAGGGCAAGGACTCGATTGAAGTATGGCGGGCACTGGGTGAAGCCATCCGCCGCACTGACCCCAACCATCTGATGACCTACCACCCGCGCGGCCGCACCACATCATCGATGTGGTTCCACGACGAGCAGTGGCTCGATTTCAATATGTTCCAGTCGGGCCACCGCAGCTATGCCCAGGGCCAGAACGAAGGCGAACGTGAATACGGCGAAGACAACTGGAAATACATCCAGGAAGACTACGCCAAAGTGCCGGCCAAACCGACCCTCGACGGCGAACCTTCGTATGAAAACATTCCGATCGGCCTGCACGACAAAGACAACGGCTACTGGAAAGCGGCCGACATCCGCCGCTATGCCTACTGGTCGGTATTTGCCGGCGGTGCAGGCTTTACCTACGGCGAAAGCTCGCTGATGCAGATGCTGCACCAGTCGGAACTCGACAAACGCACTGATCCCAAAGCCCTCTACGGCGCCTGGATGGACTGGAACAAAGCCATGTACTCCGAAGCCGCTACCCAAATGCATTTTATGAAAGAGTTGATGTTGTCGCGTCCCTATTTCGTGCGTGTGCCCGACCAATCGCTTATCGCCGGTGAAAACGGTGAAAAGTATGACTACATCACCGCCACCCGCGGCGACGACTATGCTATGTTCTACACCTACACCGGTCGTCCCTTCTCCGTGAACATGGGCAAAATCGCCGGCGACCAGGTGAAAGCCAGCTGGTTCTCCCCGCGCGACGGCGTCGTTACCGAGATCGACGTGTTCCCCAACAGCGGCATCATCGAGTTCACCCCTCCGGGCGGAAAGGCCGACGGGAACGACTGGGTACTTTTGCTGGATACTAAGAAGTAAAGCCTAATCACGAAAATTTCTAAACAGAAACAACGATGAAAAAGTTTTTAGTGCTTTTGGCCGTAGCGTTTTCGGCTTTCGCCTGCGGGCCGAAAGAAGAGCCGAAAAACGTCTATATGATGACTGGTTTTCACGAACCGGCCGACTCGGGGATGCGCCTGATCTACAGCCATGACGGTTACCATTGGACTGATCTGGGTTGTGTGTGGATCGCTCCCGAAGTGGGTACCCAGAAGGTAATGCGCGACCCCTCGATCGTACAGGGTCCCGACGGCACGTTCCACCTGGTGTGGACCTCGAGCTGGCGCCAGGACAACGGTTTTGGCCACTCTTCGTCGAAAGACCTGATCAACTGGACGCCTCAGGACCACATCGACGTGATGACGGCCTACGACACGCTGACCAACAACGTGTGGGCCCCCGAACTTTTCTATGATGATGCCGACGGATACTATTACATTTACTGGTCTTCCGCGATCCCCGGCAAATACGAAGGCCACCGCCAGTATTACACCAAAACGAAGGACTGGTTGATCTTTACGCCTGCCGAACTTTTTTATGACCCCGGTTATAACTCCATTGACGGGGCTGTCATGAAACGCGGCAAGGACGACTATGTGTTGGCCGTGAAAGACAACCGCAAACCAGGTTACAGCAACATCCACCTGGCGTTCGGCACCACCCCCGGCGGTCCCTGGAGCGGCGAAACCACCCCGTTCGGCCCCGAGTATTCCGAAGGCCCGACGTGGTGTAAGGTACCCGAAGGCTGGCTGATCTATTATGACGCTTACCGCCAGTACCGTTTCGGCGCCCACCTGACGACCGATTTCCAGAACTTTACAGATGTGTCGGACAAGATCGACATCCCGAAAGGCCACAAGCACGGGACCGTCTTTATGACCACCGAATCGATCCTGAACGGCCTGAAAGCCGCCGCCCCCGAAAAGATCCGTCAGGATTCGATCTCACGGGCCGCTGCCGCCGAAGCTGCTGCAACCGCCGCTGCCGATTCCCTTACAAAACAACAATAACCGAGAGTGATTATGAGTATGAAGAAAATCAGTTTGTTTGTCGCCGCGGCTCTGATAGCCGGCGGTGCGGCCCAGGCGCAGGACCAAGTGCGCTACACGGGTAAAACGATTCCCAACATCGACTACCACGACGGGGCTCTGCCCCACATCATGGGCGTGCACAACATCCAGACGATGCGTGCCAACCGCGAAAACCCGCAGTATGCCGACGGCTACGGCTGGACCTACAACCACGGGGCCAACATCGCCTACTGGAACGACACGTTCTGGATCAACTACCTGAGCGATCCTCACGGCGAGCACTACCCTCCCGGACAAACCCTGGTGCAAAGCTCGACCGACGGCTACAACTGGACGTTCCCCAACGTGGCTTTCCCGATCTACAAGGTGCCCGACGGCATCACCCACGAAGGTTACGGCACAAGCAAAAACCTCTATTCGGTGATGCACCAGCGCATGGGCTGGTACGTGAGTAAGAAGAGTAATCGCCTGTTCACGCTGGGCTACTACGGCATCTCAATCACCCACAAAGACAGCCCCAACCAGGGCGAAGGCATCGGCCGCGTGATCCGCGAGGTGTATAAGGACGGCTCGATGGGCCCGATCTATTTCATCCGCTACTCGCCCGGGTTCAACGAAAAGAACACCGATTACCCCTTCTACAAAACGAGCAAGGACAAAGGATTCGTAGAAGCGTGCGACGAATTGCTGGCCGACCCGCTGATGGTTCAGCAATGGGCCGAAGAGAACCGTGGCGACGAGATCCTTCCGCTTCAACGTCCGTTGCAGGCATTTTGCTATTATCCTTTAGCGGATGGCCGCCTGGTGGCTATGTGGAAGAACTGGCTCACCTCGTTCAGCTCGGACGGTGGCAAGAGCTGGGGCGAAGTGTATGCCGCTCCCGGCTTCTTCACCGGCACGGCCAAGGAATGGGGCCAGCGCCTTTCCGACGGCACCTACGCCGTGGTTTACAACCCTTCGAAATTCCGTTGGCCGATGGCCATCTGCCTGAGCAAAGACGGGCTGAACTACGACAATATGTATAGCGTACACGGCGACATCTCGCCGATGCGCTACACGGGCAACGAAAAATCCTACGGTCCGCAGTACCTGCGCGGGATCATGCCCGGCAACGGCGTGGTACCCGACAACAACATGTGGCTCGCTTACAGCGTGAACAAGGAAGACATCTGGGCGATGCGCGTCACCGTGCCCGTACAGACCGTCGCCACCGCCCCGATCAACGAAGACCTGTCGAAATACAACAAAGTGAGCGACCTGGCCCGTTGGAACGTTTACTCGCCCGTGTGGGCACCCGTAACGGTAGAAAAGGCCCCGAACGGCCAGAATGCACTGAAACTCGCCGACCAGGATCCGTATGATTACGCGAAAGTGGAACACCTGTTCCCCGATTCGAAAAAATTCACGGTCGAATTTTCAGTGATGCCCGCCCAGAACGACAAGGGCCTGTTGCACATCGAACTGCAGAACGAAGCCGGCTTGCCGGCCATCCGCCTGCTGTTTGAGGACGACGGCGTGATCCGGGCCAAGCGCGGTGCGAAATTCAATGACCTGGGCAAATACACCGCCGGCCAGAAATGCGATTTCAAACTCGAAGTCGACGCCACCACGATGACTTACCGTCTCACCGTCAATGGCGGCCGCCCGTCTAACCAGGCGTTCTACGCCCCGATGAACTCATTCTCGCGCATCGTCTTCCGCACGGGTGACACCAACAAGATCCCGACGCCCGACAATCTGGCCTACGAAGACTATGTACTCGACAAGGGCAGCGTACCGGTTCCAGAAGCCAACTTTTACATTCTTTCCCTTAAAACGACACACTGATGATTCGGAAATTTTTCATGATAACCGTCCTGGGGTTGACTTGCGTCACGCTGAAGGCCCAAGAGCGCGAAGGGTTCCGGCTTGATCCCGGAGTACTGAAGCAGGAGTTCATCTACACCACGGCCTCCTACCCCCAATGCCACGCTTCGACCATTGCCGAAACCCCGGTGGGTCTGGTGGCCGCCTGGTTTGGCGGAACGGCGGAGCGTAACCCCGATGTTTGCATCTGGGTGAGCCGCTACGTCGACGGCCAGTGGACCGAAGGGATGAACGTGGCCAACGGCATCGAACCCGACGGCAAGCGCTACCCGACCTGGAACCCGGTACTGTTCCAAGTACCGGGCGGTGAACTGTGGCTCTTCTACAAGACCGGGCCGAGCCCGTCAACGTGGTGGGGTTACCTGATGCGATCGACTGACAACGGTGTGAGCTGGTCTACGCCCGAACGCCTGCCCGACGGCTTCCAGGGCCCGATCAAGAACAAGCCCGTGATGCTCGCCGACGGCACGATCCTCTGCCCCACCAGCCGCGAAGGCGAAGGCGGATGGCGTGTGCTGATGGAATACACCAAAGACGGTGGCAAAACCTGGGGCAAGACCGAGATTGTCGACATGAGCGGAGGCACCATGCGCGCCATCCAGCCCAGCGTACTGTTCCACAAGGACGGCCGCCTGCAGATCCTCTGCCGCAGCCAGAACCGGGCGATCCTCGAATCGTGGTCTTCGGACAACGGGATGACCTGGTCGCCCCTGGCCAAGACCAACCTGCCGAATAACAATTCGGGTACCGACGCCGTAACGCTCCGCGACGGACGCCAGTTGCTGGCCTACAACCACGTGCTGCCTCCGGGCGAAGAGATCAAAGGCCCGCGTACCCCGCTCAACGTTTCGGTGAGCAAGGACGGTGAGAACTGGGAAGCGGCGGCCGTGCTCGAAGACTCGCAGGTCAGCCAGTATTCCTATCCATCGGTGATTCAGACTTCCGACGGGCTGGTACACGTGGTCTACACCTGGCGCCGCCTGCGCATCGTCCACGCTGTGCTCGATCCCGCGCAGTTCGATACGAAAAAGATCAAGAACGGAATCTGGCCGGCTAAGAAGCGCTAACCGGGTTTGACTCAGCCTACAAAAAAAGAGGAGCTTTCGGGCTCCTCTTTTTTATTTTCATCGGTGGCGGTCATGCTTCGCCAACGGCAAGAAACTCGACCTCTTTGAAAAAAAATCCTTTCCGGGTGTCGTCCCGACGCACGAGGATCAATTCCCCAGACGGACGGACAGCCTCGATCCTGGCCTCGAAAAGTTCACCGGTCACCGCATCGCGATACGGGGAAAAACCATCTTGGCGATACAGCAACGAAAAATAACATGCTTCGAGCGCCGCTGCATTAAAATCTGCATCCGAAAATACCGAAAACCGCGTCCAGAGCCGGCCGAGCAACTTTTCGAATACCTGGGCCCGGTCAAAGGCACTTCTGCCCACCTGCGCCATAGAAACCGGATTGGGCAACGAGAGATCGAACGCCTGTTGGTTGACGTTCAAACCGATCCCGATCACACTTTTGGTCAACCGCTCGCCCATCAGGTCGTTTTCGATCAGCACGCCGGCCACTTTCCGCTCGCCGACATAAATATCGTTCGGCCATTTGATCGTCGCCCCGATGCCGAAATCACCCAGTGTTTCGACCAAAGCAACCGCCGTGGCCTTGGACAACAGGAACGATTTTTCGAACGGCAACGCCGCAGGCTCGACCACCACCGAAAAGGTCAGGTTCTCC
Source organism: Rikenellaceae bacterium (assembly GCA_031553805.1). Lineage (GTDB taxonomy): Bacteria > Bacteroidota > Bacteroidia > Bacteroidales > Rikenellaceae > JAITVB01. Next base: position 135,852 of record JAVBLC010000005.1, read on the forward strand.
CCCGCCCCGCTCGCCCACGCGTTGCCCCGCTGTCCTCGCCCGGCCGACTGGCTGTCGGCCAAAACGATGTCGCCGTGGTGATAACATTCACCACGGGCTTCGTCGTTCGTAGAGGATATTTCCGGGAAGAAATGCAAGCGCAAGCGGTGCCGGACAGCCGCCGAAAGGAATCCGGCCACCGGATCAATCGCCGTCATTGCTTTTGTCTTTCTGGGTATGCGGAACAATATTCAAAATATCCTCCGAAATCTGCTCGATCGTGTCGGCCAGACGTTCGGCCTCTCCGATGATTTCCGAAAAAACAATCCCGGCCGCAAAGGTCACTTCCTGACTGTCGATCGAATAGAGGTATTTTTCACGCAGTTCTTCTTCGAGGTCGTTGATCTGCTTTTCGAGCGCATAGACGTCGCGGATAGGCTGCTTTTCATCAAAGGCGTGGCTGATGTTGGCATCCATCAGCAGAATCGAGCGGTCGATCAGGTCAAACATCCGGTTGACCCCGTCGTGCATATCCTGCGAGAGCCAAATACCGCGTTTGCGCTTATCCCGGATGGCCTTGGCCAGTTTGTAGCTGCAGTCGGACATGATCTCGATGTCCGAAATCACCTTGAACATCACCTGCACCCGGCTGAACCCTTCGGCCCCCATATCTTCCTGGGCCATCCGCGAAAGATAGTTATACATTTCAGATTCAAGCGTATCGCTGATCGTTTCGTATTTGACGATGTGCTCATAGGTCATTTCGAATTCGGCCGCATCGGTTTCCTGGAACAGCGTGCGGACAAAGCCGAACATTTTTGAGGATTGCTTGCTGTAGCTCACCAGTTCCTTGTATGCCTGATAAATAGACAACTCGGGAGCGGCAAGCATCCCCGACTCCATATGGGTCATCCGGGCCTGAGGCTTATCTTTCTTTTGCCGCACCATTTTAGACGAGAGTTGGGCGATCTGAGGCGTAAACCACACGAGCACAGCTGTATTGACCACATTAAACAGCGTGTGGAACAACGCCAACGCTACCGGCCGCGACTGGGGATCGGTCATCGGCGAATTGCTGCCGAACGCTTCGACGATAGCCGTGATTAGTTTGAGGAAATAGGGGAAAATGCACAGCATCCAAATCACCCCGATCACGTTGAATATCAAATGTGCCCGAGCCGCTCGCTGGGCATCGGCGTTGGCTACCACTGCCGCAAGGTTGGCGGTGATCGTGGTACCGATGTTTTCGCCCAGTACCATCGCCGTGGCGCACTCGAACGGAATCCATCCGTTGTTACACATAATGATCGTCAGCGCCATCGTCGCACTCGACGACTGGATGATGATCGTCAGCACCGTACCGATAAAGACGAACAACAGCACCGACCACGTACCCTGATTACTGAAATTGGCCAAAAAATGCAACACCGAAGGATCCTCCTGCAATCCGGTCATCGACCGTTTCATCAGGTCGAGCCCCAGAAAAAGCAATGAAAAACCAATAATAAATCCCCCGAACGACCGGGTGCGCGGATTGCGCATGAAAAGCAGCGGAAACCCGAAGGCAATCAACGGAATAGCCAGCGTCCCGAGATCGACCTTGAATCCGAAGAGCGAGATCAGCCAGGCAGTGGTCGTCGTCCCGATATTGGCCCCCATGATGAGGCCGATCGATTGGACGAGGGTGATCAGTTCGGCGTTGACAAAACTGATGATCATCACCGTCGTCGCGCTCGACGATTGGATGATCGTGGTGATGAACGTCCCCACCAAGATCCGTTTAAGGGGATTCGAAGTCATTGCCGCCAGGATGTCGCGCAGCTTGTTGCCGGCCACCTGCTGGAGCGATTCGCTCATCAGCTTCATCCCATAGAGGAACAAACCGAGCGAACCAATGATTGTCAGCGCCGTAAAGATTCCGTTCATTTGTTAAGTTTGGTTATTTTGCAGTTCAAAATTACATCATTTTTTGAAATCACCTACTGCGGTATTGGCAGGTAATTTAAGGCGAGATCCCTGCGCGGGGGCATGAATGCCAGCCTGGAATTGTAGTTGTCCGACAAAGTCAAAAATCTCCCTGTGCGGGAACCCACCTGGAGGCGCCGTTACCAATCACGACATTGATGCGGCGGGCTGCTTTCTGAAAACGCTTTTCGTAACGGCCGAGGGCTTCGTCGACAAAGCTTTCGAGGGCTCCTTCTTCGACCAGATTGATCGTGCAACCGCCAAAGCCCCCGCCCATCATCCGGGCACCTATCACCCCGGGGTAATCCTCGGCAAAACCGGCCAGAAAATCGAGTTCCTCGCAACTCACCTCATAATCAAGCGAAAGCCCGCGATGCGACCCGAACATTTTCTGGCCAAAGGCACGGTAATCACCTCGCTCCAAGGCTTCACAACCCGTGAGCAGGCGTTCGTTCTCTTCGATGATGTACTTGCAACGGCGGTAAACCACCTCGTCCATCTCATTCTGATAAGTATTTAACTGGTCAAAAGTCACGTCGCGCAACGACTCGACCCCCGCCGCGTGTCGGGCCACAACAGCCACTCCCGCTTCACACTGCTCGCGCCGCACGTTATACTGCGACGAAGCCAGCGAGTGTTTTACCTGCGTATCGAGCAAGACCAAGCGAAAACCTACCGGAGAAAAGGGTTCGAGTTTGTAGTCGAGTGTCCGGCAGTCGAGGCGGATCACCTTCCCTCGTTCACCGAAGAGCGAAGCAAACTGGTCCATAATGCCGCACCGCACACCGATGTAGTGATGCTCGGTCATTTGCCCGATCTTCGCCAGATCGAACCGCGAAAACCCGAGGCTGAACAACTCGTTCAACCCAAACCCGAACACGCTTTCCAGCGCAGCCGACGACGAAAGCCCCGCCCCGAGCGGTACGTCACCCCCGAAAACGCAGTCAAACCCGCCGGGTTTATGTTCCCGGTCGGCCATCTCCTGCACCACGCCGTAGATGTATCGCGCCCACTGGGGTTTGGGCGGCGAGCCCGACATCAGCGTGAATTCGAGCGACGCGTCGTAATCGGCCGCATAAGCCCGCACCGAATCGGTTTCATTGGGCCGGATCACGGCATAGATCGCCTGTTCGATCGCCCCAGGCAACACAAAACCGAGGTTGTAATCGGTGTGTTCGCCAATCAGGTTCACCCGGCCGGGCGAAGCGAAAAGCACGCCCCCGCCCCCAAACCGTTTTTCAAAAATTTCTTGAATTCGTTCGCTTGTCATAGGTCTAAGAACAATTCCGAAGGATATTCGACCCCGGTCAAAAAAAGCCCTTGGGGAGGCGCCGACGAGCCGGCATCACTTCTATTTTTACTTTCAATTATTTTCGTAAAATCCTCTAATGAAATCTTTTCGCGCCCTACATCGACCATCGTACCGACCAACGCCCGCACCATATTCCGCAAGAACCGGTCGGCCGAAACCGTGTATATCAATCGCGAACCCTCGCCCCGCCATTCCGAGCGGAACAAGCGGCAAATATTGGTTTTATTGTCCGAATGCAACTTGCTGAACGACGTAAAATCCTCGCAACCAAGCAGCACCCCCGCCGCCTCATTCATCGCCCCGAGATCGAGCGGCACGCCATACTGCCAGGCTGTTTCGATCGCAAACGGATTTTTTGAAGACTCGATCACGTACTCATACTCGCGCCTTAATGCGTTGAAACGTGCGTGGGCATCCGCCCGTACTTGCCTGACGCCGCTCACCGCAATATCACGCGGCAGGATTGCATTGAGGTGATAGCAAAAATCATCGGCCACCGTCGGCCGCAGGCTATCCGTATCGAAATGGGCGACATAATAGGCGGCGTGCACCCCCGTGTCGGTGCGCCCCACTCCCACCACCTCCGCAGTGTGGCCCAACAATTTCGACAACCCGTCCTGCAGCGTTTCCTGCACCGAATGGGCATTGGGTTGCACCTGCCAGCCGTTGTAGCGGGTGCCATTATACGAGAGGTAAAGGAAATAGCGCATCCGAGGGTTTTCGTTTCGTGTAAACGGTTACACAAAGATAACCTTACCCGGCAAAAAAGCCCTGCATTTGCAAAAAAATCGTTAAGTTTGCAGAAAATTTTTCAGCCAATGAAAGTAGCGTTGATCGGATACGGCAAGATGGGCAAAGAGATCGAACGGGTGCTCCTTGAACGGGGCCACTCGGTAGTGCTGATCGTCGACATCCAGAACCCGCAGGACCTGCATCCGAAGAATATGGAAGCGGTAGATGTGGCCATCGAATTTTCATCACCCCAGAGCGCATTCGGGAATATCAAAAAATGCCTGGAGTGCGGCACGCCGGTGGTGTGCGGCACCACGGCCTGGCTCGACAATTACGACGAGGCGGTAGAACTTTGCAAACGCAACGACGGCGCGTTCTTCTACGCATCGAACTACAGCATCGGGGTCAACGTTTTCTTCAAGGTCAACCGCGAACTGGCCCGCCTGCTGAACCGCTTTCCGGACTACGACGTTTCGCTCGAGGAAGTTCATCATACGCAGAAAAAAGACGCCCCGAGCGGCACAGCGATCACCCTGGCCGAGGGCATCCTGGCCGAGGTAGAACGCAAAAAGACCTGGATGTGCGGCACAACGACCGAACCTTCGGAACTCGAGATCGGCGCCATCCGCCGCAGCGTGGTGCCGGGCATTCACACGGTCACCTGGGAGTCGGACGTGGACCGCATCACGATCAACCACGACGCCAAAAGCCGCCGCGGTTTTGCTGTGGGCGCAGTACTCGCCGCAGAATTTCTGTGTGGCAAAAAAGGCGTCTACTCGATGGACGACCTGATGAATCAATAATTTAAGGTGGTGCGTCCCCGCACCGGGATTTTTTCAAAGCGAAGCAATAATATGAGCAAAATCAGAGAGATATTTCGCAACAAATGGTTTAAATTCAGCCTGGTCACCCTCGTTTGGGTTCTGTGGTTCGTGGTGTGGACGGGCAACCTCTGGCTGCTGCTCGGCGTGCCCGTAATCTACGACATCTACATCTCGAAGTGGTTTTACCGCCGCTGGGGTTACAAGCACAAGGAACACCGCCGAAAGAGCCACGCCTACAACAAGGCGTTCGAATGGATCGACGCCATCCTTTTCGCCGTGGTGGCCGCCACGCTGATCCGGATCTTCTTCTTTGAAAACTATATCATCCCGTCGTCGTCGATGGAAAAGACGCTGCTCATTGGCGACTACCTCTGCGTGAGCAAGGTGAAGTACGGCCCCAAAATGCCCAACACGCCGGTCTCATTCCCGCTGGTGCACCACACGATGCCGTTCACGAAAGACACCCCGGCCTTTGTCGAGTGGATCAAATGGCCCTACCACCGGCTGAAGGGAACGGGCGAAATCGAGCGCAACGACGTGGTGGTATTCAACTTCCCTGAAGGCGACACAGTAGCCCTCTCCGATCCGCAGGCCAGCTATTACGACCTGGTGCGTGCCTATGGCCGCGACAATGTCTGGGCGCAATCGAAAGTGGTTTACCGCCCGGTCGACAAACGCGAAAATTACGTAAAACGCCTGGTCGGGATGCCCGGCGATTCGTTGCAGGTGCTGCACCGCAACGTGCTGATCAACGGCCAGCCGCAAATCACGATCCCCGACAAGCAGTATTATTACACGGTCTGCACCAACGGCACCTCGCTCCCGAGCGAACTGTTCCTGGAACTGGGAATTGCCCGCGACGACATATCTTACAACAATCTTTCGAAAACCTACGGGGTGCCCCTGACCGACGCGATGCGTGAGCGAATCGCAGCATTACCCAACGTGGTGGAGATTATCCCCTACGAAGGACGCGAGGCAGTGGGCGATGTTTTTCCACATAGTCCGCTTTATCCCTGGACGTCGGACAACTTCGGTCCGATCTGGATTCCGAAGAAAGGAGCGACAGTAGCGTTGACCCTCGAAACCCTACCGCTTTATGAGCGGATCATCACGACTTACGAGGGAAACAAGCTCGAAACCCTAAATGGGAAAATCATGATAAACGGCACCGAGGTTGACAGTTATACCTTTAACATGAACTATTTCTTCATGATGGGCGACAACCGCCACAACTCGGCCGACTCGCGTTTCTGGGGTTTTGTGCCCGAAGACCATGTCGTCGGCAAGGCATCGTTCATCTGGCTGTCACTCGACAAAGACAAGGGTTTTCCGAAGAACATCCGTTGGGGGCGTATGTTTCGGAGCATCGAATAATTTGGAGGGGAGGCAGTGCCTCCCCCTTTTTTTAAACCGTGGGTGAAATGAATGCGACAGAAGAAAATAAGGCACGGGGGCGAATCATCTACCGGGTGACCTGGCTCGGCACGGCGGTCAACCTGCTGCTGACCGCGTTCAAATTATTGGCCGGGGTTATCGGAAAAAGCTCGGCGATGGTGGCCGACGGGGTGCATTCGCTCTCCGACCTGATGACCGACGCCGTGGTGCTGATCTGCACCCGCATCTCGGTCAAGCCCAAGGACACCGACCACGACTACGGCCACGGCAAATACGAAACGCTGGCAACACTCGTCATTGGCGTCACGCTGATGGCTGTGGGCGCAGGCATTTTCTACGAGGGCGGGCAAAAGATATGGGATGCCTTTCACGGACACATCCCCGAAAGACCGGCAATGATCGCCCTGATTGCCGCACTGGTATCCATTGCGTTCAAAGAGGGGACGTACTGGACAACCGTGGCAGCCGGGAAGAAAGTCAGCAGCAAAATGCTCATAGCCAACGCCTGGCACCACCGGTCGGATTCATTTTCGTCTATCGGCACGGCGCTGGGCATCGGCGGGGCGATCTTCCTCGGCGACCGGTGGCGTATCCTTGACCCGATCGCTGCCGTGGTGGTCAGCGTGTTTATCCTGAAGGTGGCATGGAACCTGACCTTGCCGGCGGTGAAGGAATTGCTCGAATCGTCGCTTCCGAAAAAGGTGCGTGACGAAGTTTTCGAGATAATCACCAATGTGGATGGCGTGAGCGATCCGCACAACCTGCGCACGCGCACCATCGGCAACAACTACGCGATCGAAGCCCATGTGCGCGTACCGGGCGAACTGACCGTCGACCAGGCCCACGCCCTGGCCACCTGCATCGAAACCCGGCTCAAGGAGCGATATGGCGCGGGCACCCATGTGGCGATCCATGTCGAACCGGTGAAAAAATGGCGGCCCGATGAGGGGAATCCCGATAATTAATCGTAATTTTGTCATAATATAGTGGCAATGGGCGCACTCCCGGCACTCGGAAGTGCCTCCCGGTACTCGGAATTTTGACTTTGATTTGGCAACGGACACTTACTATACATTGGCGGGCGATTCCGAAGGATCATTCCGGGATCTGGGAAGCAAATTTCTTTCCTATGCTTACCACGTGGAGAGCGAGGAAGAGATTCGCGAACGGTTGGACGAACTGCGCAAAAAGTATTACGACGCCACCCACCACTGCTACGCATGGCGCCTCGGGGCACAGGGCGAACCGTGGCGGGCAGGCGACGACGGCGAACCGGCGGGCAGCGCCGGGCGGCCGATCCTGGGCCAACTGCTGTCGCAAGGGTTGACTTATGTGCTGGTGGTCGTGGTGCGCTATTTCGGCGGGACCAAGCTCGGGGTGCCGGGCCTGATCCAGGCTTACCGCGAAGCGACGGCCGACGCCATTGCAAACGGCCAGACCGTGGAACGTACCGAAGACGCTTATTACGAGGTGACATTCCCCTACCTGGCGATGAACGACGTGATGAAGGCTATCAAGGAGTACGCTCCGACGCTGTCTGACCAAGTTTTTGATAATCTGTGCCGGATTACGCTTTCGATCCGGCGCGACTCCGAAGCGCCTTTCGTCGGAAAGCTTTCAAAAATAGAGGGCGCTGACGTTAAGTTTCTGTACCACCGGTAATATCGAAAAATATGAAAAAAAATCTGGTGTCGATCAACGATTTTTCGAAAGAGGAAATTCTCCATATTCTGGAGTTGGCCGAAGAGTTCGAAAAAAATCCCAACCAGCGCATTCTGCTGGGGCGGGTGGTCGCAAGCCTCTTTTTCGAACCGTCGACCCGCACGCGGTTGAGTTTCGAAAGCGCCATCAACCGCCTGGGCGGGCGCGTGATCGGTTTTTCGGACACAGCCAATACGAGCGTTTCTAAGGGCGAAACTTTTCACGACACGATCCGCACGATCTCAAACTACAGCGACCTGATCGTGATGCGCCATTCGATCGAGGGGGCGGCACGCTACGCGAGTGAAATCTCGCCTGTGCCGGTGGTCAACGCCGGCGACGGCGCCAACCAGCACCCCAGCCAGACGCTCCTCGACCTCTACTCGATCCAGAAAACGCAGGGCACCTTGGACGGTATCCACATCATGATGATCGGCGACCTGAAATACGGCCGCACGGTCCACTCGCTGCTCGAAGCCCTCTCCCACTTCAAAACCCGGTTCACCTTCGTAGCGCCCAAAGAGTTGGAAATGCCCGCCGAATACAAGCAACACCTCGACGCCAAGGGCATCGCCTACACCGAAACCGACCGCCTGGACCAATACATCAACGACGTGGACATCATCTATATGACCCGCGTGCAACGCGAGCGTTTTCTGGATTTAATGGAATATGAGAAAGTCAAGAATGCGTATATCCTGAAAAACGCCATGCTTTCGGCTACGAAAGACAATATGCGCATCCTGCACCCCCTGCCCCGGGTCAACGAGATCGACACCGACGTCGACACCAATCCCAAGGCTTACTATTTCAACCAAACCGAAAACGGGGTCTACGTCCGAATGGCCATCATCAGTTATTTACTCGGGGTCAAAAAATAAAGATTATGGGAAAACAAATGAACGTCAGGGCCATAGAAAACGGCACGGTGATCGACCATATTCCGGCTGACTGCCTGTTCAAGATCATCAACATCCTCGACCTCGAGCACGAAACCCACCAGATCCTCTTTGGCACCAACCTCGAGAGCAAACGGATGGGCTCCAAAGCGATCATCAAGATCACCGACCGCTACTGCGCCGACGACGAAATCAACCGCATCTCGCTCGTCGCCCCGATGATCTGTGTCAACACGATCAAAAATTTCCAGGTCGTCGAGAAACGCCAGGTCGAAGTCCCGACCCAGGTCGAAGGCTTTGTGAGGTGCGGCAACCCCCGTTGCATCACCAACCACGAAAAGATCAAGACCCGTTTCCAGGTGCAGCGCGATGAAGCGGGCGAACTGAAACTTCGTTGCGCCTATTGCGAGAAGAGCACCTTGCAGCGCGAAATGGTGATTATCAAGTAATTTTTCGTAACAAACTGCGTTATAGAGATATGAGAAAATTATTGGTTTTGGGGGGGATGGTCTGTTTCGCCGTTGTGGTGGGATCCGCTTCCTGTTGCAAAAAGCCCCCGCCGGAACCGCCCGTCAACACGCCCAAAGACCGTACCCTGCTGGTCTATATGGCAGGCGACGACAACGGTTTGGCCGCTGAAACCGAAGCCAAGATCAACGCCATCGCCCAGGGCTGGAGTCCCTCTTATAACGCCAATCTGCTCATTTACCAGGACGCCGGCACGCCCCGCCTGTTGCAGATCAAGACCGAAGGCAACCAAACCGTTATCAAAACGATCAAGCAATTTACGGGCGAAAATTCGGCCTCGCCCACCGTTTTCAACCGGGTGATTACCGACGTCCTGACCAGCAACGACTATAAGGCCAACCGTTACGGGATGCTGATCTTCTCGCACGCCACCGGTTGGTTGCCGGGCCTTTCCTATGACGATCCGACGGCAACGCCTGTCAAATCGGTGCTGCGCGACGGTGCCCAGGCCATGGAGCTGGCCGACTTCGCGGCGGCTATCCCTGATAAAAAATTCGATTTTATCGCTTTCGAGACCTGCCTGATCGGCGGCATAGAAGTGGCTTATGAACTACGGAACAAGGCCGATTACCTGGTCGTTTCGCCGGCGGAAATCATTACGTCGGTGACTTCGCGAGGCTTTACGCCCTGCTACCCCCGGATGATCGGCCACTTGCTGCAGCAAACGGCCGACCTCGAAGCCTTTTCGATGGAATATTTTAACCATGTGATGCAATTCACAGACTACCGGAAAACGGGAACCATCTGCGTGGTAAAGACCTCGGAAATCGAAGCCCTGACCACCATCACCCGCCAGATCGTCGCCAACGGTGTGACGGTCACTTATGCGGGCGACATCCAGCATTTCGATTCGGCGCTGGGTGGCCGCAATCCTGATTGGCGCCTGTTTTTCGATTTCGGTTCGTGGGTGCGCCTGCAGTCCACGGCGTCGCAATACGACGCTTTCGAGGCGCAGATGGCCCGCACCCTGCCGCTCCGCAAGACGACCGACTGGTTTCTGCCCGGTCATTCCTTTGGGTTTCCGATCGACGAATTCAGCGGCCTGACCACCTACATCGAACAACCCGAATACCCCTATCTCAACGAGGAATACCAAAAACTCTCCTGGTACCGGGCGATCCATTGATCTTGCGGCAACCGTAAAGTCTCTCTTAACTATTAAGACAGTCCATTCTTTTGAAAAGAATGGACTGTCTTTTTTAATAAAATCTTTCGCATCACTTTTACAGAGATACAAAAGCCACCGCGCCGACGAAAGAAATCCCCTTGGTGGGCACACACTTAATAAAAAAATAGCTACCTTGTACCCCCTATCAATTTCATTGACGTATGCGATATATTCTTACCGTGGTCTTACTTGCATTTTTATCAGCCCCGGCCGAGGCCGACGCCCGTTTCACATACAGCGAAATGAGCCGGCTTTTTGCCCAACGAACTGTGGGCGGAGTCCGCTCGATGAACGACGGACAACATTTTTCGACCCTGGGCCTGAACCAAATCTCTCAATTCAGTTACAAAACCGGCGAAGCAACCAACGTGATCTTCGACGGCGAAACGATTGCCCCGGCCCTTCGGATCACCGACTACCAATTCAGCGCCGACGAACAAAAAATCCTGCTGGTGACCGATCCGCAACCGATCTACCGCCACTCGTATACCGCCGACCATTACATCTACTCGATTGCAGATAAATCGCTAAAACGGCTTTCCGAGGGAGGGCAGCAACAGGTGGCCTCCTTCTCTCCCGACGGGACGATGTGCGCTTTCGTGCGCGACAATAACCTTTTTGTGAAAGATCTGGGTGCGGACACCGAACGCCAGATCACTTCCGACGGAAAGTTCAACCACATCATCAACGGCATCCCCGACTGGGTCTACGAAGAAGAGTTCGGTTTCAACCAAGCCTACGCATGGTCGCCCGACTCGCGGACGATCGCTTTTTACCGCTTCGATGAAAGTCGGGTGAAGCAATACCTGATGAACCGTTTCGACGGACAACTCTACCCGACGGTCTACGCATTCAAATACCCCAAGGCGGGCGAAGAAAACGCCGTGGTGACGATCCACGCCTATGATCTTGCCTCGGGCCGCACGCAGGCCATTGACACCGGCGCCGAAACCGACCAATACATCCCCCGCATCAGTTGGACGCCCGACAACCGCCTGGTGACGTTGCGCGTCAACCGCCTGCAAAACCATTTCGAGATGTTGCTGGCCGACCGGGCGACCGGGATTTCGCGAGTGGCCTACGACGAAAAAAATCCACGCTACGTCGAACGCATCGACGACGAAACGATCACCTTCATCGACGCCGACCGCTACCTCGTCAAAGGCGAACGCGACGGCTTTATGCACGTCTACCTCTACAGCCTCTCGAAAGGCCTTTTGAATCAAGTCACCAAAGGCCCATGGGAAGTGACGCAGCTGCTCGGCGCCGATGCAAAGAAAGGCCTGGTATACTATCTCTCGAGCGAAACCTCGCCCCTGCGCCGCAACTTGTTCAGTATTAAGCTGGACGGTAGCGGCAAAAAACGCCTCACGACGGGCGAAGGCACATACCGCATCGAATTCAGCCGCAATTTTCAGTACTATATCTCTTATTTCTCGAACACGACTACCCCCAACACCGTCACCCTCCACCAGGCCGACGGCAAACAACTGCGGGTGCTCGAAGACAACGCCCGGCTCAAGGAACGCATCGCCGAATACAACGTTCCGGTAAAGGAATTCTTCACCTTTACTACATCGGAAGGCATTGAACTCTACGGCTATATCGTAAAACCTGCAGATTTTGACCCCTCTAAAAAATATCCGTTGCTGATGACCCAATACAGCGGCCCGGGTTCACAAACCGTCGCCGACAAATGGACGATGGGTTGGGAAGACGCGCTGGTGCAAGAGGGCTACATCGTGGGCTGCGTCGACGGTCGCGGCACTGGTTTCCGCGGCGAGGATTTTAAGAAGTGTACCTACAAACGGCTCGGGCATTACGAATTGCTCGACCAGGTCGAAGCCGCCCGTTATTTTTCGAAATTAGCTTACGTCGATCCCACGCGCATCGGCATTTACGGCTGGAGCTACGGCGGCTTTATGGCGCTCAACTGCATCCTCAAGGGCGAAGGCGCCTTCAAGATGGCCATCGCCATTGCCCCGGTCACCAACTGGCGCTATTACGACACGATCTACACCGAGATCTATAACGGTTTGCCCGACGAAAACCCATCGGGCTACGACGACAATTCACCGATTTTCTTCGCCGACCGCCTCGAAGGCAAACTGCTGATCGCCCACAGTACGGGCGACGACAACGTTCACGTACAGAATACGATGGAGATGGTCAATCGCTTTGTCCAGGCCGGCAAACCCTACGAAATGTACCTCTACCCCGACAAGAACCACAGCATGGCTCCCGGCGGGCGCGACCACCTGATGCTCCGTTGTATCGAATTCGTTCATCGAAACCTGTAGGAAGCCTGCTCCAAACCATCATCCCCAGACGCTATGAATCGCATAAAACTTTTTCTGCTGTTATCGCCCCTGCTCTTGTCCGGATGCGGCAAGCAGGGCGGATACGACCTGACCGAAATCAAATCGCCGGTTATTCTCCGCGGCGACTCGCTCACGGCCTACCGCGACCCGGCGGTGCTTTTCCATAACAACCGGTTTTACCTCTTCTTCACGATCGTCAAGATCGAAGGCGACAGCATTTTCAACTACACCGCCCAGTCGGAAAGCGACGATCTGGTGCATTGGAGCGAGCCGAACATCATCACCCCGCGATCGCAACAGACCAATTTTTCGAGTCCCGGCAACGTGGTGCGCTTCGGCGACGAGTGGGTGATGTGCCTGCAAACCTATCCGCGGCCGGACTACACGGTCGACCAGATCCCGCGTTACGGCAACTCGGGCGCCCGCCTCTACACAATGCGAAGCAAGGACCTCGTACACTGGAGCGAACCGAGGTTACTTAAAGTAAAAGGAGCGGTTTCAGAAAAAGATATGGGCCGAATGATCGACCCCTATCTGGTACAGGATAAGGACGACCCGACTAAGTGGTGGTGCTTCTTCAAACAGAACGGAATCAGCATGTCCTACTCCTATGACCTTGAGAACTGGACCTATGCCGGCAGCACGCCCGGCGGAGAAAACGTCTGTGTGGTGGTTGAGAACAACGAGTATATCCTCTTTCACTCGCCCCCCAACGGCATCTATATCCGCAAATCGCGCAACCTGCAAAGCTGGGCCGACTGGGGCACTCCGATCTACCTCGGCCAGGAAGAATGGCCCTGGGCACGCGGACGCCTCACCGCCGGCATGGTACTCAACCTCGATACCGTACCGGGAATCAACGCCCACCTGATGTTCTTCCAGGCCTCGGGCCCGCTGACCGAACACGAGGGCGATTTCGACCGCAACTGCTCGATCGGCATCGCCTGGAGCAAAAACCTGATCAACTGGCAATATCCGTCAGACAAATAACGATGCAGATCACCCTGTTGCAAGTCGGCAAAACCGACACCCCCTACATCCGCGAGGCAGTCGAGGTCTATTTCAAACGGATCAATCACTATCTCAAGTTCGACATCGTGACCCTCCCCGACCCCAAGAACGTGGCCAAACTGACGTTCGAACAGCGGAAGGCGAAGGAGGGGGAAGTGATCCTCGCCCAGGTCGACGAAGGTGACTATGTGGTACTGCTCGATGAAAACGGGCGCGAACTCGGGTCGGTCGATTTTTCGGTATGGCTGCAAAAGCGAATGAATTCGGGCGGCAAGCGGATCTGCTTCGTCATCGGCGGCCCTTATGGTTTTTCAAAGGCGGTCTATGCCCGCGCCAACGAACGGATCTCGCTCTCGAAAATGACCTTTTCGCACCAGATGGTGCGGATGATCTTTTGCGAGCAACTCTACCGCGCTTTCACGATTATCAACAACGAACTCTACCACCACATTTAAAACGACTTCGTTGTCGAAAATTCCGAGCCGGAGCGGATCATAGGGCCGACGGCTAGACAATGGGGCCTTTATGCCCAGCGTGTAAACAGCAGGCGGAGCGGAGAATCACCATCACCACCCCCATAAAAAGGGAGGCTGCCCAACATCGGCCAGCCTCCTTTTGTCATCGCTCTTTATTTGACCTCCTCGGCCCGGTAGCCTGCTCCGCTGACCATTCGGATGATCTCGTCGGAAGAGTAATCCGACGTGACTGTCAATCGGTGCTCAGGCGTAGCCAATTCGATCGACCACTGCGAAAAAGTCAACCGTTTGTCCAACTCCTGCGCGATCCTCATCACACAGTGTCGGCACTTGGCGTTGGTCTTGAATTTTAGCGTTTTCATCGTTTGGGGCGGGCGCCTGTGCCCATTTGTAAAGAGGCAAAAATTATACCTAACTAACTTTCTTTATGGTAAAAACTATCTTCTCCAATTCCCAATTCTGCATAAATTTTCCTAAGTTCGTCGCTCTTGTCGGAAATGACTAACAGGTGGTCGTCCTCGAAGAGGCGTGTTTGCCCCTTGGGGACAAAAAATGTATCTTGCCGTTTGACCATCACCACCAGTGTATTTTCAGGCAGTGTAATGTCCATCAGCCGGTTACCGTTGACCAGCATCTTTGCAAGCACCGAAATTTCAGAAGTCGAAGCTTTCACGCCTTCTGTCAGTTCGAGTTCGAAAAGGCTTCCCCGCTCAGCCGGCTTGCTCAGGCCGAGCCATTTGGCGATGATGTTGATGGTCGTCCCCTGCACGAGCAACGAAACGATCGTAATGAAAAAAACGATGTTGAAAATGAACGACGCATTGGGCGTACCGGCCAGCAAGGGGTAAGTCGCAAAAATGATCGGCACCGCACCGCGCAACCCTACCCACGAAATGAAGACCTTGGCCTTGGGGGTGACTTTGGTAAACGGCAGCATACACAGCAGTACCGACAAAGGGCGCCCGATAAAGATCAGGAACAGCCCCACGATCAGCCCTACCCCCATCACCGGCAACAGGTCCGACGGGTTGACCAGCAACCCAAGCGTGAGGAACATCACGATCTGGGCCAGCCAGGCGAAACCGTCAAAAAATGTCGAAATGCTCTTCTTATAGGAAAGTTTATGGTTGCCGATCACCAACCCGGCAATGTAAACGGCGAGGTAACCGTTGCCGTGGATGCGGTCGGTAAAGGCAAAGATAAAAAAGACGCAGGAAAGCAACAGGATCGGATAAAGCGACCTGTTCTGAACGTTAAAGCGGTTGATGATCCACAACGCCCCGCGGGCCAGCGCCCACCCCGAGAGCGCCCCAAGGGTCATTTGCACGACGAACGAAAGGATGCTGCTCCAAATGGTCACATCGCCGCTCTGGATCATCTGGATCAGCAGGATGGTAAGCATATAGGCCATCGGGTCATTACTTCCGCTTTCGAGCTCGAGGGTTGGTTGCAAGTTTTGCTTGAGGCCGCTCTTTTTACCCCGCAGGATCGAAAAAACCGACGCCGAATCGGTCGAAGACATTACGGCTGCTAACAGCAACGATTCGGTCAGCGTAAGGGTTATCGCATCAAATAGCCGCCCTGTAAGCCAGTAGACGAAAGAACCCGTAAAGAGCATCGTCAGGAAAACCCCGAGCGTGGCCAGCACCATCCCTTGCTTATAGATAGGCTTTATATCCGCGTATTTGGTGTCCATCCCCCCGGAGAAAAGAATGATGCTTAGCGCCAACATCCCGATAAATTGGGCGACCGAGGGGTTATTGAATTGTATGCCGAGGCCATCGCTGCCGAAAAGCATCCCCACGCCGAGGAAGAGCAACAGGGCGGGTACCCCGAACTTATAGCCTGCTTTCCAAGCGAACACACTTACAAAGAGCAACAAAGAACTTATCAAAATCGAGTTTTCCGCACTAAAGGTCAAATCCATGCCGTTTTAATTTTCCACCGTCGTCCGTTCGCCGAATGGATATTGGTGAAAATACAAAAAAAACGCCAAAAATGGCCTCTCGAGAGGCCATTTTTATTGATTTTTCCGAAAAACCCGAATCTATTATCTTATGTTATTCGGAGGCCTCCGGAGAATTTTCTCCGAAAACGCAAAAATAGAATCTCCCTGAAGTGCTATTTCGCCGCAGCGTTGAGCGCTTCGTAATCTTTCAGAAAGTCATTCGGCGACAGCACGGTGCCCGTCACCCGGATTTTGTAGATCTCGCCCTTGAACCAACCAACTTTGTTCTGGCGCATCCCGATCGACGAAACGCCCCCGTTGATCGGCAGGAAGTCGAGGTTGCCCCAGCGCTGCGGTACGCCGTTGACGTAGGTGGCGGCCGAAGTACGGCTCCACACCAGGGTGACGTTATACCACTGGTCGGTCGGATACAGCAGCGTGGGATCGATCAGCGTCAGCGATTTGCCGTTGCTCAGCGAGGTATGGGCGTCAAAATACCATTGTTTGTCGGGCGTAATGCGCGTTTCGAACATGATGCGCTGGCCGGTAGTGCCCAGGTGCATGAAACGTTGCGCTTCAGGGCCGTCGCCAGCCGGGCGGAAGATACACTCGAGCGTCAGTTGTTCGAGTCCGTCGAGCGGATTCACAGGCAGGAAGAAGCCGTCGTCCACGCCGTCAAACGATATGGCATAGCCCAATGCTGTCTGCACCGGTTTCGCCTGGCCTTCGACCGACTGCACGGCAGGCGGGTTGGCGGCCGACCATTCGATCACCACAGGCGCCGGGCGCTGTTGCGCATGAAGCGTTGAAAATCCGCAAGCCACGACGGCTGCAAGCGTAACAAAGAGCGATTTCCGTATCATTTTTAACTGTTTAAGGGTTAGCGATTGGGATGGGATGCCTGCTGCATTTGAGTTTTTTGACCTTGTTTCTACAAATATAACAAAAAAATAAATTCCGGGCACCGGGAGGCACTTTGTCTGTAAATTTTATGTAATTTTGCGGAATTGATTTTTTAGCCTTAGCATAATAACACCATGAAAAACACCGTCAAATTCGTCAGCCCGCAGGAAGCGGTAAAGGTCATCAAGTCCTACGACCACATCCACCTGAGCAGCGTGGCCAGCGCCCCCCAGTGCCTGATCAAGGCCATGTGTGAACGGGGCAAGAACAAGGAGTTCCAGCACGTACACGTACACCACCTCCACACCGAAGGCCCCGCGCCTTACGCAGCACCCGAATTTGAGGGCATTTTTCAATTGGATTCGTTCTTTGTGGGCGGAAACGTGCGTAAAGTAACCCAGTCGGGTTACGCCGATTATATTCCGATCTTCCTCGGGGAAACCCAGAAATTATACCGCGCGGGCGTACTGCCGTGTAACGTGGCGATGATCCAGGTGTCGCCCCCCGACAAGCACGGCTATGTGTCGCTCGGGACGTCGGTCGACGCTACACTGGCCGCCGTAGAGTGTGCCGACACGGTGATCGCCGTGATCAACAAATACGTGCCCCGTGCTTTCGGTGACGCTTTCATCCACATCGACCAGATCGACCTCTTCGTACAGGAAGACTGCCCGCTGGAAGAAGCCCACTTCAGCGTACCCGACGAGATCGAAACCGCCATCGGGAAACATTGCGCCGCCCTGATCGAAGACGGCGCCTGCCTTCAGATGGGGATCGGCGCAATTCCCAACGCCGTGCTCGCCCAACTGGGCAACCACAAGGACTTGGGTATTCACACCGAAATGTTTGCCGACGGCGTGCTGCCGCTCGTCGAAAAAGGCATCATCAACGGTTGCGCCAAAAGCATCGACAAGGGCAAAATGGTGTCGACCTTCCTGATGGGTTCGCAAAAGGTTTATGACTTTATCGACGACAACCCCGGCGTGCTGATGATGGACGTGGGCTATACCAACGATCCGTTCGTGATTGCCAAAAACGACCGCGTGACGGCGATCAATTCGGCCCTGCAGGTCGACATCACGGGCCAGGTGTGCGCCGACTCGCTGGGCACGACATTCTACTCGGGCGTAGGTGGCCAGATCGACTTCATCTACGGCGCGTCGCTCTCAAAAGGCGGTAAAGCGATCATTGCGATGCCGTCTGTAACCAATAAGGGGATCAGCAAGATCGCTCCGGTGCTGACGCCGGGTGCCGGTGTGGTGACCACCCGCCAGCACATCCACTACTTCGCGACCGAATTCGGCGCTGTCGACCTCTACGGTCGCACGCTGCAAGAACGCGCCCGCCTGATCACCAGCATCGCGCATCCCGATCACCGCGAAGCATTGGACAAGGCTGCTTTCGAACGCTTCGGCCCCCACTTCCAGTACATCAAAATGAACACGAAAGTAGGCGAATAATTTTTCGCCATTTCATAAACGAAACGGGCGATGCCGAAAGCATCGCCCGTTTTCTATTACAGAAAACGTTATTTGAAATGGCAACCCTCAAGGTGATCGTTGATATACCCTGTCGCCTGGAGGTGGGCATAACAGATCGTCGTCCCGAAAAAACGAAAGCCGCGCCGCTTCATATCCTTGGCGATCGCGTCGGAAACCGGTGTCGAAGCCGGAATTTCCTGAAGCGTTTGCCAATGGTTTACGATTGGTTTTCCGTTTGGCAGAAACCCGCGCAGGTAGCTGCAAAAAGAGCCGAACTCGCGTTGCACCTCGAGATAACGGGCCGCATTGCCGATCGTCGCCTTGATTTTTAAGCGGTTACGAATGATCGACGGATCCTGCATCAGTCGTTCGACGTCGTCCTCGGTCATCCTGGCTACCCGTTCGGGGTCGAAATCGAGGAAAGCCCGGCGATAGCCCTCGCGCTTGCGCAGGATCGTGATCCAACTCAGGCCCGCCTGGGCGCTTTCGAGTACCAGGAATTCGAACATCTTTCGATCGTCGGTCACCTCGCGCCCCCACTCTTCGTCGTGGTAACGGGTATAGAGTTCGTCGCTTCCGTGCCAGCCGCAGCGCGGCAATGCTTTTGTTTCAGCCATTATTCTTTTTTATTCAGCAGCGTAATGATCTGGTCGTCCATCGGTTTTACTTTTGACGGAAAAACACCGATCAGTCGGCCTTGTTCATCGATCAGGTATTTCCAAAAGTTCCAGGTGGGTTCATCCACGTTCCAACCGTTCTTTTCTGGGTCGGTCAGCCATTGGAAAACCGTGTTCTTGCCGTCGCCTTTGACATCCGATTTTTCCATCATCAGGAAGGTTACCCCGTAGTTTTGCTGACAATATTCGAGGATCTCAATGTTCGATCCGGGATCCTGCCCGCCAAAGTCGTTCGAAGGAAAACCAACCACGGCCAACTCGCCGTTATACTGCACGTTCAGCTCTTCGAGGTCGGCAAACTGTGGCGTATAGCCACATTTCGACGCCGTATTGACAATCAACACCTTTTGCCCCTTGAACGTCGAGAAATCGATCGTCCGTCCGGTAATGGCCGTGAAGCTCAGGCTGTAAAAATCGACGGGGGGCATCCCCTGCGGTTCCTGTCCAAAAGCGTTTCCCGAAAGGGCCAGCAGCGTAGCCAAGGCAAAAATAATACGTTTCATAATCTTTTTTATCAGGTTAGGATATTTTCTTTATTTAAAAATTCCTACAAAAACCTTACCTTTATTCTCGGTTTCCGGGTGCGAGCACAAGAAAAGCCCTTGACCTTCGTTTCTCAAATAAAGTAAAATGCAAAAAATTTCATATACGCCGACCGGCGGCGTGTGCAGTCGCCAGATCGACATCGAAATCGAAGGCAACCGGATTCAAAGCGTAACATTTTCGGGCGGTTGCGCCGGAAATGCACGGGGTGTTTCAGCCCTTATCTGCGGAATGCGCGTCGACGAAGCGATTGCCCGCCTGAGCGACATCCGGTGTGGCAGCAAACAGACCTCCTGTCCCGACCAGCTGGCCCGCGCACTGAAAGAAGCGAAGCTGGCCGAGCGTTGATTTTTCGAAAAAACCGTCTCACCCGTTACGGGCATAACCGCCTCATGAAAAACGCCCTACCGCATCAGCGCATCGCTTTCTGCGCCTGCTTGAACTGACGTTCTTCCACCACAAAACTCTTGATATAGGCGGCGGTTCCAGGATCACTCTCCCAATAACCACAAGCCACCACAGTAAAGATTCCGGGCCGCGGCGAAAAGATTGTCGGATAGCCGCAATCGTACGTTCTTCGGTCTATCGGATCGGCGCCCTCGACAGGATAGTTGTCAGCGATCCGGAATTTTATCCCGCCGATGCCGCTCTCCGTTTCCGGCACGACAGCCTGCGGCGTAGCGGCCATCTCGCCGTGATGCCATTCGATAAGTTTTTTCAGGTCGCCCGTCCACATTACCAGATCGCCGAAAAAAGGGTTTCTCGACAAGGCGTCTTTTCCCTCCTCGATACCGAGCATATCGCGGTAGACGATCCTCAACCGGTTGCCGTCGACCAGCAGCGAGAAGCGGTCGCCGGTCAGGTGCGGCGGCAATTCCGACGGATAACTCCACGTCGCCCCTTCGTCGCGGCTCACCGAGATAAACGAACAGCCGTTCTGCCGGTCGGCGCAAATCATCACCAAACTGTTGCGGTAATAAGGCACGCGGACGATCGCCGCGTCATACAGCCCGTTAAGGTTGTGCCTGAGGGCCAACTCGGGCGCACTCCAGGTCAGCCCGCCGTCGCTCGAATACATCTTGTAGATGGCCGATTTGCGTAATTCAGCACGCTGCGGATCTCCCGAGATGAAGCGACCGTCATCGTGCGTAAGGGCCATCAGCCGCTGGTCTTTCAGGCGCACAATGCCCGTAATGCGGTAGCTGCCCAAGCCGTTGACCCGGGTAAACGCGCTCCAGTTATTGCCTTGGGCGTAAGAATTGGCCACTTGCAACGGACGTCCTCCGGCAAACAGCAGCAGGTTGTTTTTGCCCACCACCCGCCGTTCTTCGCGGATCGAAGCCGTGCGGCCGATGTTGAAGAGCGAAAGCGAAAGCGGCTCGACCGTCCACCCCGGATCGGGCAACGGTTGCCACGCGGCGCCGTTCGAATTGTGGGCCAGGCCGATCCGGCGGGTGGCCATATTGAGGTAGGCCACAATGACCTCGCGTCCCGAGTTGTCGGTAAAGGCCGCCGAAGAGAACGACAGATTCTGGCCCGGCTGTCGGGCGACAACCGTTCCGCCGTCGTGCACGCTGGCCAGGTCGACCAACGCCACCCCCTGCCCGCTCGCCGCTGCCGGTGAAACCACACAGAGCTGGGCTGCCACACAAGTGCAGCAACCTAGCAGCATAAGGGTTAATAAGAGGCGACGAGTCATCGTTTCATCTCTTTATTCGAGCAAAGTAAAAATTCGGAATGCGGGGAAGCACTTTGTTCGGAAATCAAAATTCCGGAGTGTCGAGAAGCACGCGGCACATCGCGCAGGTTCCATTTCCCGACGATCGTCCCCCCGTCGATCAACACCAGCCCCCGATGGGCACGCAGCATTGTTTTCAGCACCACCCCGTCAATATTATAACAGGCAATTTCCGGGAGCGTCCTGGCTTGAAAGCTCCGGGCGAGGTCTAACGACGAAGCCGTCAGGCACACCACCCTTTCGCCCTTGCCGAACGCCTCGACCGCGCGGTTGCGAATAATTTCGGCATCGCGGTCGGTGAGTTTCGTCAGGTCATCGACCACGAAAGCGTTGAGCCGCCCGTCATGTTCAAACAGCAGGTCGGTCACGTTGTCGCCCCGGTCGTCAAAAATGGCAAAATCAGCAATCGGCGGCACATAGCCCGGCACGATCTCGACGGTGCGGACGTCGACAAATTCCCACCGGGTCGAGTCTTGCCAAGCGGGGTCATTGACCTCAAACTCACGGGTTTTTCCGTCCTGCAAATCTCTGTAAATCAGCGTCGTCTTATAAACGCCCTCCGGTGCGCCGGGCGGGATCGACATCGCTTCCGGAATGTTTACACCCACTTTATACGGCAAAAAATCGATCAGCGGCAAATGCATCTGGCAATAGACGCCAATACCCGCCGACAACACGGCAAAACCGGCCACGATCCCCCACTCCCGTTTGCCCCGTCCGTCGCGCAACGGTTTCCGGCTGTAGCCGCTCCAGACAACGACCGCCATGACGAGCAAAACGATATTCTTCAAGAGGGTCTGGCGGTTGGTCAGTTTGATCGCGTCGCCGAAACAGCCACAGTCCGACACCGGATTGGTCGCATAAATGACGGCCGTCAGCACCGTAAAAAAGGCCATAAAGATCAACGCGCCCCACGCCATCAACTTGCTGCGCAGGTTAAAGACGAGCATAAAGCCCAGCAGCATTTCGAGGGCCGACTGCCCGATCGAAAGCACGTAGCGCATCGGGGCCAATCCCTCCATATGGAACGCATTGAAATACTCGCCCAGCTTGATGGCCGTCCCCCACGGATCGACCACTTTGACAAAACCCGAAAAGATAAAGACGAGTCCCAGCAGAATGCGTGAAACGACCAGAGGAATATGCTGCCACTGTTTCATAGGAAGGGTTCGATTTGAGCTTTTAGTTTTTCAAATATCGCGTCGGGAGGAAGCATATTCCCCCGATCGTCGGCACAAGGCACGACTTTCAACGAGGGATCGACCACCGCCTCGGCCAGGTAGACCTCGCGCACCCGCTCCTGAAACGGCAGCGACGCTTCGTGGATATCGCTCTTGCCGCAGAGGTAATCGCGGTCGTCGCCCTCGCGCGTTTCGGCCAGTTTCTTTCGGGTAAACGAGAACGGCACATCGAGGAACAGCGTCCGGTCGGGCCGCGGGATATTGTGAAATGCATATTCGAGGTTGACGATCCAGTCGCGCAACGTTTTCCGGGCGGCCGGGTCGGCGACCTTGGCACATTGGTAAGCGATGTTCGAGGCCACGTAACGGTCGACCAACACGATGTCGCCGGCAGCGAGCCAACCTGAGATTTCCGTAGCCGCCTGCTGACGGTCGCCGGCATAGATCAGCGCCACCAGGTAAGGGTCGACAGCGTCGATCGCCCCGAACTCACCCCGCAGGAAACGCGCCACCAGGTCGCCGTAGACCGGCGTTTCAAAACGCGGGAAATGAAGGTAGCGGCACGTGTGGCCACTGCCTTCGATCAGGGTTTTGACCCGGTTGATCTGGGTCGATTTTCCGGCTCCATCGAGACCTTCGAGGACAATAAAGGGCATAAACGCGAATTTTTTCCAAAGGTATGATTTTTTGTCTATCCGGAAAAACCATACCGTTGAAAAAACAGCCTTGTTGTGCAACTAAATAGGGCACTCTTGCATCTATATAATATACCCTACCTAAAAACTACGCCCATGAAACGGATCTTGTACTTACTGCCTTTGCTGCTGGCCCTGGCCGGATGTGACAAGGAATCGAATGACGTATATGCAGGTAATTTCGGGCTGAGCGTACGGGAAGTTTACTGCAACGTTGCAGGCTATGTTTCGCCCTTGGGAAAAATCGGATTGTACCTCGACATCGGCACCACGGAGCCTTTCGGCCACACAGGCTATTACATCGAAAAAAGTGTGTCGCAGAACGGCAATACGTTGACCATCTGGCTGGGCAATGTAATCGACAGGGGGAAAGGGGGCTTTTGGGTCGTCGCCCCGATACACACTCACGTGGAGCTTCCCGAAAACATTACCCGGCTGATCGTCAAGAGCAAGGGGCGCACGGACCAATACAACCTGTCGACCTTGAGCACACTCACGCAAGTCATCCCTGTGGGGGCCAATTCATTTTCCTCCTTCGGCCACGAGTATTATTTCCGCCGCCCGGAGAATACATTCGCCCTGATTTCGGGGACGTACACCACCAACCAGTACCTGCACGATGAATTCGTAAGCCAACTCCTCAAAACCATACCAACGCTCAAAGAAACCGAGTTCGCAACCGATGGCCTGCGGCCCGACAGTTATATACTTCCCTGGCCCGAGGTAAGCGACGGGCACTACGTCAACTTTCCGACCCGATTTTTCACCTACGCCAATCCGGCTGATTTCGACAAAGCGGGAGATGTGCTGAAAGATTTCACGCTCAATAAAATCGCCTCGGCCGAGGAGGGAGTGACATTCTCCCTTTCGAATTTTAACGACAAAGACTATTATAGCTGGATGATTCTTCAGGGAAAGCAATAAGACCCGCAATCCACTAACAAAAAAGCCCTGGAATCCAGGGCTTTTTTGTTTATACGCAGGAAGACGAGGCGACGGACTATTTAATCCCGAGCTTCGTCTTAATGTCAGCCGGAATCGCCGCCTTATTGACCATCAGGTTGGTCGTCTTGCAGAGGATAAAAGCGGGCGAGGCATAGAAATACCCACCATAGAGATTCGCCGTCCCCCACGAATTCTTCACTTTATAAAAGAGGTTGCCATCCGGGTCTGTAGCCGTGCCCACGATCACGATTCCGTGGTCGTCGGTGGTCTGGTAATTATCAAAGTAGGTCTGGCGGAGTTCCTGGGTCACTTGCTTTTCGGGCATCATTCCCGTTACCTTGGCGTTCATCGCCCGCAGGTCGGCGTCCGAAATCCCCGTCCAGCGCACCTGGTCCGAGCCGCTGATTTCTTTGGCCGAAGTCGCCGGCAGGATTGCAAACCCGAGCGCATACTGAAACCCCGGCTCACTAACGTCCGAAGCCCAGGTCATCGTGTAACCCTGCTCGATCGAGTTTTTCAAAATTCTCGAAAGATCATCCAGCGGAACATTGTAAGAAAGCCCCCAGGCCCAGTTGTCGGGAATCTCGAGCGCAAAACGCTCATAGAACGGATGGTGCGTAAACGAAGTGAGTGAAATGTAGTCGTCCCAGTTCAACCCTAGGTTAGCAGCAAATGATTGGGGGGTATAGTTCTTACCCTGATACGAAAAATTTTCGGGTATCTTTCCGAAGTAAGCGTCGAGAATCCCGTTGAAGCCGGCCATCCAGGCGGTCGAAAGGGTGCGGTTGGGGTTTTCGATCACGGCGTCGAGGTAGCCTTTCAGCACGGCGTTCACTTCATTGTGCACGTGTTGTTCGGTGCCGTAATTGAGGCCGGGATATGCTTCTTCCGGTAGAATTCCATACTTACGAATAACATTGAAAATGTCGTGGGTGTTGCCACCGGCGTCGAAATTGACCGTGCCGTGCATCCGGACGTATTTTTCGGCTTTGTCCATGTAGGTGCAACGCACAATCCACATATCGGACAGGATCACCTCGCCGCGGCCCGTGCGCAGCAGATCGCTCTCGATCTGCCCGATGCCCGAAAAGCTCCAACAGGTGCCCGAGCGGGCCTGGTTCTTGACCGGCGTGGCGGCCAGCGTTTTGGTTTCGGTGAAAACGTAAGGCTTCGACTCCTGCAGAGTCTGGGCACAAAGGGGGGCGGCCAGCAAAACAGCGGCAATCGCCAGGATCTTTTTCATAAATCGTTTATTGGGTTAGTCTTAGATTATACGAACGAAATGTCAACCACCTTCCCGTACTGCCTCTCAAGCAAAGTGGCGATACGGATTAGTTGATCGCAACGAATTTCAGCGCCGAACGGAGATTTTTCGCTCCTCGCAGCTCCGTGAATGCCTGCCCGGATCATAACGCGGTCGCAGCCCACTAGTTTTCGGCAGATTTCAGCTGCAGGCGACCGGTCGAACAAGAACTCACGACGGTCGGACAACATGGCACACACACGGCCAAGATCCGACAAATCATCCAACACGATCGCCTCTCCGTCGAACAAGCTGGCTTCGCCCTTGCCCAGAGGTTCTACCCCCGAAGAAAACAACATGGAACGCGTCGGGCGCAGATGAATCGCCACCACGGCCAGATCGTCAGCCGGATTTCCGCTGTCGTTGGCCGCCGCCCGCCCGACCAGGGCCGAAGCCAGGGAAGCGGAGGTCATCACCGGATTCTCAACAATCAACGCCTGCACAAAAGCTACCACCCCGTCGCGTCCCCAGCCGAAAGGGAAACGGTCGCCCCCCTTACCGCTGCGAAGCACACCCTCGGTCAGCAGCACAATACGATCGCCCGCCTCGACAGTCACCCACGACGTACAAAGCATCTGCCTGCGTTCCGCCGTTTCGTTCGCCACCTGGCAGTCGCGCTCGACCGACAGCAACTCCCCACCGCGCAGCACCAGCGCTTGCCGATGGTCACACTCGACAATGGTCGCCTGTCCTCCCCGCCGGTCGATCTCGACGAACGTTTCAGCCCCATCACCGCCCGTCGTCGTGTCGGTCAACACCACGACCATCCGGTCGTCGTCGACATAACGGCGTTGCAGGAACGTATCGTCACACGGGGCGCTGCCGTTCCTGCACTGCTGCTTGCAAGCTATATCGATAAAAAGTCGTCCCGACATTTTTTCGTAAAAACACTTTTTTTGTTACCTCCCGGCAGAGAACTTCACCGTTTCGGCCGAAAAAAACCGGCGGTAAGGTTCATATAAACCACTTCTTCTTCCGTCCTTTTGCCGGTGCAACCCACACACTACAGGCCATTTAAGCGCAAATAGCAGCGATTTTGGCCCGTTTTTGGCGGATTTCAAGCAATAAAGTTAAAAAAAATCGGGTAACCCGCTGTTTATTCCGAATCTTTTCTTTCCTTTGTGTTGAATTTCATCATTCTAATTCTTTTTTTATGAAAGGTACAGTAAAGTGGTTTGATACGGCCAAAGGATATGGCTTCATCACAACCGAACAAGGTAATGACATTTTTGTGCATTACACCGGCATCGCCAAGAAAGGTTTCCGCGGTCTGGAAGAAGGTCAGGAAGTCGAGTTTGACGTAGACCAGGGCAAGAAAGGCGACCAAGCTATCAATGTGAACGTGATTGCGTAAGCCAAGAAGGCACTCAAAATAAGATATAACAACTCTTATTCGCGGCATTAAAGGGTTTTTCCGAAAGGGAAAACCCTTTTTTTGTGGGGTGTTTTGAAGTGGCGAAAAAGAAATCGGGGTTTTCCGGATGGAAAACCCCGACTCAGCATACCTGTCAAAAGTTAAACTTATCTGGCTACGGCCAGTTTTGAAAATTTATTGTGGATATGTCACGACTTCGATGTTTTCCACAATGCAGTCTTTTATTTTCATGGCTATCAGTCGCATATCCCGTTCCTGTTTCCATGAGCCATCGGGTTGTTGAGTAAAATTAAGCGGACGAACTGTTATAACCGGGTCCTTAAGATGGATTAGCAGAATATGCATGGTCTTCCCTTTGGACCAATATTCAACATTCTCCACATCGTCTAAATAAGAGAACCTCACTTTGACAACCCTACCGGGTGCTATCAAATTGCATTCTTTTAATGGTAACTCATAATCGTTGATTACTCTCTCAAAAGGCTGACCGATATAACGGTTCTTGTTGTCTTCGAAATTGGCTTTCAGATAACGAAGGGTGTCTCCTTCGAAATCTTTCCATGGACGGTAATCCTGTTGCGCTTGGGCTGCGAATGCTACTATCAATAACAAGGCTAAAAACATTAACTTTTTCATATGTTTCAATTTAAATTAGAGACATTTAATCGCTATTATTTTGTTTCCTTCGAACGAAACATCATATTGCTCTGTCGTATTCATGTCAGGATTGATCCAGGAAAATTTCTCCAACTTTATCCCTGTATTGTACCTGTTCATCAAGGCCGCCAAGCGATATGCCGCCTTCTCATCATCACTATACCCTCTAAAATCAAGCTCATTGTAAAACCGAGCTAGTTCAGAGCCGGCAACAAGTCCATTAGTATTCTGATCAAATTGGGCTCCATAGCGATTAAAAAAAGCTCGAGCCAAGGCACGATCTTCCACCCGTAAAGCATATCCCACTCCAGAAGTATTATAAACATAAGTTGCCAAATATCCAGTAGCAATGTCTTCCGCAACTGTCTTTACCGTGAAGTGTAGATCTAAGGGCGATGGAACCGGAGAATATCCTTGAGAGTGACTATGTATACAAGCTACCGTAGTTGGGGTAGCTTCATTGTCAACCTGAGTTGCAGTCCCTGGAATTATTGGTGTCAATACCATAGGATAGGCAGGGGTGTAGTCCCGAACAGAGGTGGAATGTTCTATGTTTGGCTGAGCACTCACTTTAGTACTAAAAGTATTGAAACTAACATACTGATTCCCTCCAATAACCTGCGCCTGAATGTTCTTATAATCACGAACACTGAGGTATGTCTGGCGACGATTGGATATTGATATCTCATTACAATCAGGGGAGTCTAAAACAGGAAGAGGGGCCGAGTCATCGGGATCACCAAGGCCTTCGTCACTGGAACCAGAACCTCCCCCACTGCCTGGATATCCACCTGAATCCCCTTCACCTCCACCACATTTCGTCAAATACTCTCTGTAATAGGCATTGGAGAAGCATCCTTTGGGATACCATGTGTTGGTTTCCCAAATAACAACCCACATACAGGTTTGAACCCAGATTACCTCCTGTTGCACACAGTCCACCTTAGTCTGTATGCCAATCCCTGGATTCTCCGACGCAAAAAGCTGGCCAACCACTTTGCCATCGAGATACTCCCATCCACCGGCAAAGCCCTTGCCCAAATCAAAATAAAGAACTTGTCCGGTAAAATCCTTTTCACGATGGAAATAGTTGTTTTTGAAAAGGGTTTTTGTTACCTTTTGTTTTTTCTGATAATCATAACTACCGACGAAAAACATCACAAAACTAATTGTTTTTCCAGTTTTCAGATCGGTATGGATCACCAACCTTGCCAGAGTAGAGACTTCGATCGACTCTTCGCGCTGTATTGCATCGTAAGTCTCCCTGTCGATAAATAACCCGGGAGATACAGATTTAATCGGCACTTGAACAATCTCATAATGTCCGTGTTTAAACTCTTCGGCATACTCCCATTGCGGAGAGACCAAAATCATATAGCCCCCTTTGGTGGCGGGGCCGTTGAGAGGTTCGATCGGCTGGTACTCGCCTTCGTACCACGCTTGGGCGGCGTCGCGCGTGAGCTGCGCGTTGCGGCCCTCGACCACCGTTTCGTCCGACGGGTCGGAAAAATCCGCCTCGTCGCGCGTACAACCATACAGGACAAAGGCTCCGAGCACGAAGCCCAATCCCACACGTCCAAAAAACTTCGTTCGGGTTAGATTCATAATGTTTTCAGCATTAAAATTAATAAAATTTTCGACAGGCATTTTATTTTTAATTGAATTTATTTAATATCAATGTACAAATAAAATATCAAATAACTACAATCTGATTGCAAAAAAATCACATAAAAACAAAGTCGAAAAAATTACTACCTTTGTTTCAAATAGTTCCATCCCACACGATGAAAAAGACATTCAAAGACCTCATATATTTCCTCACCGACGGCATCTGGCGCAAGGACGAAGACGAATACAAGTCAAAGACCCTCCGTTGGCTGGTCAAGCAATTGCGCGTGTTCATCTTCACGATCAAAAGCTACGGACAAGACCAGTTGCAAATCCGTTCGGCCGCCCTCACCTACTACACGCTGATGGGGCTGGTGCCGATTGCCGCCGTGATCTTCGGCGTGGCCAAGGGGTTTACCGTCGAAACCTCGCTCACCAACCAACTTTACGAAAGCTATCCCGAATACACACAACTGATCGACCAGGTGTTAGGCTTTGCCAACGCCCTGCTCGAACGCACCAAAGGGGGATGGATCGCCTCGATCGGTCTGGTCATCTTGCTTTGGTCGGTGATCATGGTGTTCAACAACATCGAACGCTCGTTCAACCACATCTGGGAGGTCAAGAAAGAACGCAAACTCACCCGTAAACTGAGCGACTACCTGTCGGTGGTGCTCGTGGCGCCGATCTTCCTGTTTCTCTCGAACAATGTCACAAAAGGCATCGGCACAACGCTTTACGGACTGTCCGACGCCGGATTCTACATCGCGATACTCGACTTTTTCGAGGCGCTCCTGCCCTACCTCGTGATCTGGGTGATGTTTACGGTGGTCTACTATGTGATGCCTAACACCAAGGTGCGGTTTTCGGCCGCATTGAAAGGGGCGCTGATCGCCGGAACGGCGCTGCGGTTGTTCACGATCCTCTACATCACGTCGCAGATGATGCTCTCGCGTTACAATGCAATATACGGAAGCTTTGCCGCCTTGCCGCTCTTCCTGCTTTTCCTGAATGTGAGTTGGCAGGTGATCCTGTTCGGGGCTGAATTGTCGTTCGGTTATCAGAACATCAAAAAATATGTTTTCGAGCAGGAGTCTTACCATATCAGCCTCGATTACCGCCGCCGGGTGATCTTGGTGGTACTGCACCGCATCGCCGACAACTTTTCGAAAGGAGGCGACCCGTATGATTCGGATCAGTTGGCACAGGTGCTGAACATTCCGGTGCGCATCGTGCGTGACGTGCTCTTCGACCTCGAACAGGCCCGGCTGATCGTGTCGATCGACGAAGACCTGGCAAAAAGCGAAAAATACCTGCCTTTCCGCGATCTGTCGAACACGCGGGTGATGGACATTTTCAAGGCCATCGAACAGGTCGGCTATCAGAATGCGGACATGGAAGCGTGCGTCGATCTGCGATCAGCAAGCACCGTAATCGAACAGATCGAGGCGCTGGTGCGTGAATCGGATCGCAACGTGCTGCTGTCTGAACTAAAAAGCGGAGAATGCGACGAACAGGCGTAACCGTGGTCGGCAGCGGCCGGGTAGCCGGGGCGTTTTGCCGGCGGCTGGCCGAGTCAGGCGAAACCAACCTCCAGATTCTAGCCCGCAACGCTGACGCCGGACGAAAAATCGCGAACGAAACCGGTGCCGTTTTTCAGCATACCCCGCAAGCGCTTGCCCCCTCGGCCATTTACATCATCGCCGTTTCCGACCGGGCCATCCGGGAAGTATCGGAAACGCTCGAACCGGGCGACGGATTGGTCGTTCATACGTCGGGAAGCTGCGCGCTCGATGAACTTTCATCCCGGATCGCACGGCGCGGGGCGCTCTATCCGCTGCAAACTTTTGGGAACACACAGAACGTTGATTTCGAAAAGGTACCGCTGTTTATCGAAACTGAATATGCAGCCGATTTCCCTGAACTGGAACTGTTTGCCCGACGGTTGTCGGGATCGGTTTCGCCCTGTGACAGCGAGCAGAGGCAGCAAATGCACGTAGCGGCCGTTTTCGTCTGCAATTTCGTGAACCACCTCTACGCCATCGGCGAACAGTTGATGGAGCGCAACGAGCTCGATTTCGGGTTGTTGCGCCCACTGATCGAACAGACGGCGGCACAAGTGGCCGCGGGTTCGCCCGCTGACCTGCAAACAGGCCCTGCCGTGCGCGGCGACCGTTTCATCATCGAGCGCCATCTCGAAGCCCTACGTCACGACCCGGACTGGCAACGCATCTACGAACTACTCACGAAAAGCATTATAAACACACCGAAAAATGGGTAATTTCAAGGAAGACCTGGCCGGGGTACGCGCTTTTGTATTCGACGTCGACGGCGTATTCACCGACGGCAACATCACGGTCACACCCGACAACGACTTCATCCGCACCTACAACGCCAAGGACGGCTTTGCAATGAAATACCTCACCCGTATCGCCACCCACCCCGTGGCGATCATTACCGCCGGGCTGGGCAACTCACTGATGACGCGTTTCCGGATGCTCGGCGTGGAGGACGTTTACACAAATTGCCACGAAAAACTGCGGGCGATGGACGAATTTATGGCCAAACACGGCCTACGCTACGAAGAAGTGCTTTATATGGGCGACGACATTCCCGACCTCGAACCGATGGCGCGGGTCGGATTTCCGGTGTGCCCGGCCGACGCAGTGCAGGAAATCGTCGCCATCTCGCGCTATGTGTCGGGCTACAATGGCGGACGGGGCTGCGTGCGCGACGTGATCGAGCAGGTGCTGCGCTCGCAAGGCGCATGGGCGGTACCCCCCGGAGGTGGGGCCCGGCGCCCGGAACGTTGACTTTGACCGGGCAATGATCAAAAAAATGCGGCATACACTCTCGTGTGTGCCGCATTTTTATGCTCGACAGCATAAAAATTCACTACCTTTGTCCAAACACACGTTCACTGTCTATGGCCGAAATGCCTGTTCATACGCCTGCTGTCGCTCAGGAAGCAGAATACAAAAACTTGTTTTTCACTCTTTTTCCCAACCTGGGCGAAGAGCAGATACGTGCGATAAAATCGGAAATCCAGATCCAGACCGTCCGCAAGGGCGGTTTTATCTACCGCGAGGACGACACCCCGCAGGGGTTTTTATGTTTACTGCACGGGAGCGCTAAAGTAGTGACCGCCGGGGTAACGGGCCGCAGCCAGATCATCCGTCTGGTCAAACCGATCGGCATCCTGGGTTACCGCGCCCTGTTCGCCGGGGAAAACTACCGTTTCTCGGCCAAGGCGCTCGACGAAAGCGTGATCGGGTTTATCGAAAAAACAGCCTTTTTCCGGATCGTGCGTTCGAACGGCGAGGTGGCGCTGCACATCCTGCGGGCAATCGCCGGAGAGCTGGGCGTGTCGAACATCCGCACGGTAGCCCTCACCCAGAAATATATACGTGGGCGGCTGGCCGATTCGCTGCTGTTCCTGATCGGACTCTACGGCCTCACGGACGACGGCCTGCTGGCCGTATCGCTCTCACGCGAGGACCTGGCTCAACTGTCGTCGATGACCACCTCGAACGCCATCCGCACCCTGTCCGCTTTTGCCTCGGAAGGCGTGATCGCCCTGATCGGAAAACGCATAAAGATCGTCGACCGCCCCCGCCTCGAAAAGATCAGCGAACGGGGGTGATCCAGAAAAAGTAATCGTTGAAAACAGAAAAAGCGGCACAATGCCGCTCCTATCCCTGACTATCCGTCAATAATACCTTACGGGCCTTAGCAGTCTGAGTATAACATAGTGCGCCAGCAAGGCTACAACAATCAACATCACCACGCCTGTCGGAGTGACGCTCCACGCTGCAAAACAAAACAACGACACGAAGGCCGCTGCAGCAAACAGCACAATATCAATGACGATAAATTTTATTCTTTGGGAAAATACGGGCTTAATAAAGATCGCAACCAACAATAATTCAATCAGGCAAAATGCGAGTGTTTCTCCCCAAAGCCCCATGCATTCAAATGATTCCTGTCTTTTGTCAAATGCTGAAACCATTTTATATTGCGCCTCATTCTCGACCTCATTGATGCCGAGCGGCGGGCATCCGAAATAAAATTCATACGTCGGTGGTATTTTGATGAATAGATGACTGCCTTCTCCAAATTCACTATCCAGATTAATGACCCCGACAAAAAAGAATATTATTACAGATAATAATCCTATAAATATATTTCTGGCTTTGGAGGGAGTGCTAACACTCACGGCTTGAAATTGTAAAAATAGCAGACCATCGTTTCATAGAATTCCCCGACGTACTCCCCCTTGATCCTCTTGCCGTTGGTTAACTGGAAGTCGAAAGCGACCTGCTGCGGCGCATTGCCCTTGCATTTGACCGTGACCGTCCCGCCCGAAATGCCGTTGTCTTTGAGCGAAGCGCTCTCGGCGTAATAGGTAAAATCGCCGTAAGAGAATCCCATATACCAAGTCTCCGGCCGAGAAGTGTCCGGTTTAAGCGTATGGGTAGCGCCATCCAGGAAATTTTCAGGCAAGGAAAAATGCACATTGAGCAAACCGGCGATCAGGTCGACATACAACTGCTGCGTCGACGGATGGACATAGTAGTGGCCCCGGGTAGCCGCATAACGCACATTTTCGTAAAGCACGTAATTGGTTCCTTGCGGTTCCTGAGCCTTGAGTTCGTCGACGTCATCTGTCATTCCCAACGAACACGAAACCGTCCCGACCGCTAGCAGCAGAGAGAAAGCGATCAATATGAGGTAAAACCGTTTGTTTTTCATCGACAGGTATTGTTCAGTGCGAATGTAAAGATTTTCTCTGAAAAAACTAATTCCCGGTATATAAAACCTCAAACGGACCGGAATAGTGCCCCCATATCGTTTTTCCATTCAAAAGCACGACCTGGAAATCAACCCGGAAGAATCCGTCTCCCATAAAAGCCTGAGATTTGCAGTCAAAATAGCCGCCGGTTATTTTCAATCCTTCTTCAAGCGGAGCGGAAAGAACGACGGACATATCGCTTTTCGATGACAAACCTACCTTTTTCCCGATCCACTCGGACGGAAATTCAAGGGTAAGTTGGACTCCTTCGGCAATAAATGTAATGTCAGTACGATTCGATTGATGGCCGCTCCATATAAGCACCTTCTCAATGCCATAAACCTGGCCGTCATATCCGATCCCGGAAATATAACAAATCTCAACGTCGTCCTTCCCGGCCTTTGAGCACGAGGTAGTGCCCGCACCCAGTGCCAGGAACAGCACCGTCCACACAAAAAACTTTCTCATCGGTTCCTCTGTTTTAGGGTTTTCAATCATTCAGTCGACGACCGCCACCGGGAAAGTTCCGCTGCAACTGCCCAACAGGCGCTTGCCGCTTTCGAGGCAGACGTCGAACGACACTTCGAAATAGTCGTAGCCCGAACGTCGCCACGTAATCCGTCCGTCGACGATCTCACCCGGTTCAGTGTTATTGGCCGAGAGAACGAGATCATCAAGGTTGATGTTGACCCGCCAGGCATGTTCTTCGCCCGGAATCAAGTCGACGCTCTTCCCCTTGTCGGGAACATAAAAGTCGAGATACTGGACTTCCTGTTGCCCGTAGCTGGACAAATGGAAAGAGTTGTAGCCATATTTGGCGTCATGGACTCCATACTTCTTCCCGTCATAGGAGAAAGATCCCGTCACACTGTCGTCGCTATCGAGGCACGAAGAGAACATCGCGACCACCATAACGGAAACGGCCACCACAAAAAATAATCGGTTGGTTTTCATCGCTTTTATCGGGAATCATCCCCTTGTAGTTATTATTCTGAGGCCATCGTAAATTTGCCGGCATACGTCCCCCGGATCTCCTTTCCATCGGTAAACCGGACGTAACAATCAAACCGGTATTCGTCGTCATCTTCTCCTATCTGTTTGGTATATACATACCCCTCGGCAATATCTCCGGTTTCACCCAGAAGCCCCTTACCGGTATAACCCGTATTTCCATCATTAAGGAACAGGTATACATACCACGAAGGGGAGTCTGAAGTTGTTTTCAAATCGATCTTCCGGCCGACCCAAGCGTGAGGCACCCCTATGTTGAAAAAGATTTCTCCTGTTTTTCTGAATTCAAAGTGGGTACGGCCTGCATGGGTCGCGACATTATAGACCTCGTCGGCCGTATAGGCCTTGTAGTCGTATTCAAAAACGGGAATGCGGGAATAATCCCCATCCTCATCGGAACAGGAAGCAAACGACAAACAAAAAACTAACGATAAGAGCGCCGGCAACCAAAGCAAGTTTCTTGTTTTCATCTCCAACAGTTGTTTCGGTTAGTTTTAAATTAGATGCGCAGAAACAGCAAAGCGCTGCATTGCAAAATAAAAAAACCGGAGCCGCACCTTTACGGCACGGCCCCGGCAACATACGAGGAAGAATGTTAGAGTTGGTTCACGATGTCCCAGACGAAGGCCCGGGTGCCCTGCTGCTCGGTTTTCGCATCGAGTTTGCGGAGCGCTTCGAGCAGCGGCTCGATCTTCTCGTCGTCGACGATCGCCAGGATCGCCGTGTTGAGCGAGGGCCAGGTGTGGGTGCCGTAGTGGGGTTCGCCCATGTCCGAGCCGCGGCCTTTTACGTTTTCCCACTGCGTAAACCCTTTGATGCGCAATTTGTCCAGGATGACCATCACCGCTTCGGTGAGCGCCTGGTGGTAGCTGATGAATATCGCTTTCATAATCTTTTCTTTGCTTGCGGGTTAATCCTGTTCGATCAGTTTCTGCATGCGCTTGCGTTCGCGGCGCATCCGCTGGGACCCGAACATCGTGTACACCACCGGGATAACCAGCAGGGTCAGGATGGTCGAGAAGGTCAACCCCCCGATCACGGCAATCCCCATCGGGCGCCACACTTCCGAGCCTTCGCCCTGGCCGATAGCCAGCGGCAACATCCCGAGGATAGTGGTGAGCGAGGTCATCAACACCGGGCGCAGACGCGACTTACCCGAGGCGATCACCGCCTGGAAGAGCGAATTTCCGCGTTCCATGAGCAGGTTGGTAAAGTCGACCATCACGATCCCGTTCTTCACCACGATCCCTACGAGCATGATGGCACCGATCAGGGCGATCACGCTCAGCGAACTGCCGGTGAGCCATAGCGCGAGGAACACCCCGGTGAAGGCGAAGGGCAGCGAGAAGAGGATGATGAAAGGCATCCGGAACGACTCGAACTGCGTAGCCATCACGATGTAAACCAGAATGATGATCAGCACGAGCAGCATCATCAGATCGCCAAACGACTCCTGTTGGTCTTCGTACGACCCCCCGATTTCGACATAAACGTCTTCGGGTATGTCCGTGCTGGCAATGATCTCCTGGATGCCGCCCACCACCTCGCTCAGGGCTGCGCCCGAGAGGGTGACATTGATCCCGATCATACGCTGGCGGTTCTCGCGTTCGATTACCGGCGGAGCAAAGTCTTCGACCACGGTCGCCACTTCCTTCAGGCGGATCGGGCGGCCCGCGTTGTTATACACCGTGATGTTCTCGATGTCCTCGACGCTGGTACGGAAAGGCTCGTCATAGCGCACAATGATCTTATACTCGTCACCGTCCTCACGGTATTTCGACGCTTCGAGGCCGTTGATGCGGTTGCGGACAAACTGTGCCACGGTAGCCGTATTGAGACCGTAATAGCCCAGGCGTTCGCGGTCGAAGCGAATCTGGTATTCAGGACGCATATCGTCGCGGCTCAACAGCACGTCGGTCGCCCCTTTCACATTCCTGATCTTGGCTTGCAGCTCCTTGGCCAGGGCTTCGGTTTCGAACATGTCGTAACCAAAGAGCTTGACCGTGATGTCGGCGCTGCCGGACATCCCGCCGCTGCTGCCCGTCGTGACGGAGAACTTGTCTACTTCGGCGATCCGTGAAAAGTCGACACGCATGCTGTCGCCAATCTCGAAGATACTCCGCTCACGCTCGGAGCTCGAGGGCAGGCTCATCATCAGGTTGATGATGTGGTTGCCGGTGGTTTGCATCGCGGCGAACGCGTTGTCAGCATCGGCGCTACCCGTACTGGTCGAAAGCAGCTCCACCTCGGGGTACTTGGACTGGATAATCGAGTCGATCTCGCGGGCAATGGCCATCGAATACTCGACACTCACGCCCTGCTGCAGGTTAATCGAGGCGCTGATGCGGCCGTCGTCGCTCTTGGGAAAGAAGTCGGCCGGCACCCGGGTGACCAGGAAGAGGCTCGATCCGAAGATCGCCACCGCCACTACCATCACCACCGTGCGGTGTTTCACCGACCAGGTCAGGATACGGGCATAGAATTCGTCGAGCCAGTCGAGGAACTTATCGATCGGCTTGAACAGGACGCCCAGCCCCTTGTAGGTGTGTGTCGACTGGAACTTGAGCATGATCGAGGTCAGCATCGGGGTTAACGTGATCGCCGCAATGGTCGACACGGTGATCACCAACGAAACGATCCATCCCAGCTCCTTGAACATGATCCCGGCCATCCCGCCGAGCATCGTCAACGGCATAAACACGGCCAACACGGTCAGCGTCGTGGCAATCACCGCCAGCCACACTTCGTTGGTCGCATAAACCGAAGCCTCGCGCGGCGTACTCCCGCGTTCGATATGTTTTGTAATATTCTCCAATACCACGATCGCATCGTCGACGACCATCCCGATCGCTATGGAGAGCGAACTGAGCGAGATGATATTCAACGAACTACCTGTTGCATAAAGGTATATGAACGACACGACGAGCGAAATTGGGATCGTCAGCACGATGATGAACGTCGCCCTCCAGCGCCCCAGGAAGAACAGCACGACGAGCACCACGAAGAGGAAGGCGAACATCACCGTCTCGCTCAGGCTGTTGATACTATTCTTGATCGAGTCCGAAAGGTCGATCACCACCCCCAATTGCACATCGGGCGGCAGTGTTTTTTGAATGTCGGGCAGCGCCTGGGTCACCTGGTCGGCGATATCCACCGTGTTCGCCCCGGATTGCTTTTGGATGATAATGCGCACCCCTTGTTGGCCGTTGATGCGTTCGTCCATCGTCACCTTGCGGAGGGTGTCCTTGATCGTGGCCACGTCCGTGAGGTAGATGAAGCGCCCCCCCTGGTTGGCCACCACCACGCCGTTGAGTTCGGCGCTGGCGTCGAATTCGCCCGTCGAACGGATGCTGATCGTCTGGCGGCCGATGTCGAGCGTACCGCCCGGCAGGTCGATGTTTTCGGCGGCGATGATCTGGCCGATGCCCTCCACAGTGAGGTTATAGGCTTCGAGCTTGTTCGGGTCGACGTTAACCTGCACCTCGCGGATGGGCGACCCCATCACACTCACCGCCCCCACCCCGTCGATGTGGTTGAGCCGGTTGACCAGTTTTTCGTCGAGGATCTTGTTCAGTGCCGGGTAACTTTCGTCGGCCGTCGCATAGAGAATAATCGCCGGGATCATGCTCGACGAGATCTTAAAGATCATCGGGGTTTCGACCTCATCGGGCAGGTAGGACTGTACACGGCCGATCACGTCGCGGATATCGTTCGACGCCTCGGTCAGGTCAGACCCCCACTCGAATTCGAGCGAAACAACCGATACGTTGTCCGATGACTTGGTGGTCATCTTCTTGAGGTTCTCCACCGTGTTGAGGTTGTCCTCCAACACGCGGGTCACGTTGGTTTCGATATCCGCAGCGTTGGCGCCCGGATAAGAGGTGATCACCGAAATGGCCGGAATGTCCATCTCGGGGTAGAAGTCGATGGCCAGGTTCTTCAACGAGAAGAGCCCGAAGACCACCACCCCCACAAAGATCAGGATCGTCGATATGGGTTTCCTTACGGAAGCTTCGTATATTTTCATAGTTGTCTGCTAAAAAGCTTTTTTCGGAATTTGGGCAGTGGTTACTTGGAAACTTCGACCGGAGATTGGTCGAGGAGCTTTTGCGCCCCGGCGATCACCACCTGTTCTCCTTCGTTGATCCCCGAAAGGATTTCATATTGGTTGCCGATCACACGGCCCACCTGGAGCGTGCGGCGCTGGGCGATGCCGTTGGTCACCACATAGGCGAAGCGCTCGTTTGAGCCCACCTGTTTCTGGACAGCCACATCGGGCACCAACACGTGTTCCTCCGTTCCGAAGTGAAGCGTCACGCGGGCGAACATCCCCGGACGGAGTTTCGAGTTGCCGTTCGGAATGGTGATTTCAGTCGTAAAGGTACGCGTACCTGCATCGATGGCCGGGTGGATCAGCGTCACTTTTCCAGGGAATACCTCTCC
This sequence comes from Rikenellaceae bacterium, assembly GCA_031553805.1. GTDB lineage: Bacteria > Bacteroidota > Bacteroidia > Bacteroidales > Rikenellaceae > JAITVB01. The sequence continues at coordinate 175,466 of JAVBLC010000005.1, forward strand.
GGGATACAAATCCAATTTTACATCGACCGACATCCCCTGCTTCACTTCCGGGAAGTAGGATTCCGACACGTTGACCAGCACTTTTACGCGGTCGATCTGCATCACGGTAAGGATAGGTTTGCCCGGCATATAAACGTCGCCCGGATCGTAGTTGCGCTCGGTCACCACGCCCGGAATCGGCGAGGTGAGCTGGGTGTTCACTTTCAGGTTGTCAATGGCGTGTTTCGACACCGACACCTGGGTCACCAATTGATCGAGCTGCTGCTTCGAGATACCGCCCTCTTCGTAGAGTTTCTGATAGCGGGCCAGGTCGGCTTCGAGGTTATTGAGCTGCACTTCGGCTTGCGAGAATTGGGTTTCATCCATCTTAGCCAACACCTGGCCCTGACCCACACGGCTGCCGACGTCGACCAGGATGCGGTCGATGCGGGCGCTCATTGCGGGGGTAATGCTGTTCTCGGCATAAGGCAGGATATTGCCCGTCAGTTCCGAGATCTGTTCGACCGGAGCCTGAGTGGCCAGCATCGTCTTCACCACGGCTTTCGGGGTTTCGGCAGCCTTCTGCTCGGCATTAGAGCGGTTGCCGCAGGACGAGGCGCCAACGGCCAATCCCACCAGGGCTACGCCCAAAGCCAGGGCGCTTGCGTTCAATTTCTTCATCTTCGTATGTTTTTTAATTTGCATTCTCAAATTATTGTTCCTTGCCGAGCACCTGGTCGAAGTCGGCCTGGGCGCTCATGTAGTCGTGGATCGACTGCGAGTAGTTAAGGTCAGCCTGCAACAGGGCCATCTGGGCCGAGTTGAGTTCGACGATCGTCCCTGCCCCCACGTCATAACGGGTCTTGGCGATCCGGTACCCTTTCTGTGCTTGTTCCAGGGCGGTTTCGTTGGCCTTCATCTGCTCCTGCGAACGGTAGATGTTATCGAGCGATCCCTGGGCCTGCACACTCACGTTCTCTTCCAGGTAACCGCGCTGCACCTGAAGCTGATCCATACTGTTAAGCAGCTGGCGCTCCTTGTTCTTTTTCGTAAACCCGGAGAAAATGGGGATCGAAAGTTGGGCACCGACATAAGACGTCCCGCTCCATTGGTAGTGCCCGATCTTCCAGTCGTTGCTCTGGGTGAGCACCTGGTAGCTACCGAAGGCAGCCAAGGTGGGGATACGCTGTGCACGCTGGAGTTCGTAGCTCTTTTGCAGGATCCCTGCCTGGGCGTCCAACAGAGCCAGGTCGGTGTTGCCGCTCAGGTCGACCTCACGGGTGGGATTGGAGTTGATGTAGGTCGTATACTCGTACAGGTTTTCGCCCAAGTCCAACTGCGTGTCGAGCGGCAGCGAGAGCAGCATATTGAGGAGCAGGTGGGCGTTCTTCAGACTGTTCTCGATCTGGATCATTGTCGGAGTAAGGTTGCTCAACTGCACCTGCGCCGTGATCAGGTCGTATTCCGAAACCACGCCTTGTTTGAATGAATTCTCGGTCGTTTCGACGATCAGTTTCGCGTACTCGATATTCTTCTTCAGCACATCGAGCGAACTTTCGCCGAGTAGGATGCCGTAGTATGTTTTCTTTACCTGCGCCGCAAGCGTCACTTTCGATGCACGGGCCGACTCGACAGCGGCACGCATCTGTTCGTCGTTCAGCTGCAGCGTCTTGTAGAGCGTCGGCACGTAGAGCGGCAGGTTCAATGAAAAACCGCCCGTGTAGCTGTTGTCAAAACCCATGCGCATCGCCCCCCCGGTACCCGGGCCGAAAATGTCGGCCGGCAGGAACATCACCGGGTTCATCAGGTTATACTGGTACGTACCCGATCCCGAGATACTGGGCAGCAGGTTGCCGCGGGTTTCTTTCTTGACGTAGTCCTGGCGCTGGATCTCCATATCGGCGATCAGGATCGTCGGGTTATTGTCGAGGGCAATCTCGATCGCTTTTTCGAGCGTGATCTCGATCGGCCGGGCCGGGGCGCTGCCGGCCGGCTGTTGGGCCCAACCGGCCGTCGCAGCCAGGGAGAGCGCAGCCCCACAAATCAAAGCGGTAAATTTCATTTGGTTTCTTATTTTAGTTATTTTTTAAGACAAACGGCGGGTAGATATATTTTACGCATATAGCGCTTTTCTTTCTTTGATCAGCTGGTCGATCAGCTCGATCCCCTTCCAGGTTGATATGCCCCGGAAGAAATGAAGGATCACATATTTAAATGCTTCGGTGACCGAAATGTTGCGGCCAAGGACCAGTTCGGGGCGTGAAATAATGTTGTAGACCGTTTCCATCACCACGAACACAGCCAGTTCAAGGTTGGTCTGCGGCTGAATGATCCCTTCCTCGATCCCCCGCTCCATCGAGGCGATGAACTCGCACTTGGCGGCATTGTAGCGGGAAAGGTATTGGCGTTCAAAAATATCCGGAAAAAATCGCTTGACTTCCATCGAAAACATTTGTTTGCGCTGGAATGTTTCGTCGATCCGGTCGAAAGCATAGAACAGCTTATGGTAGAGCGTTTCGGAAATGGCCGAAATTTCGCGGTCTTCCTGCTCCTGTGTCCGGATCATCTGTTCGACGCAGGCTTCGACGAGTTCTTTCTTGTTCGCAAAATTTTCATAGATCGTCCGCTTCGACATCCCCAGGTTGGCTGCTACATCGTCCATAGTCACGCTCTTGATTCCCTGCTGTACCAGCAGATCAAGCGACCCGACAATGATTCTCTCCCTGATTTCCATACTTTTTGATTTGGGGCATTTAGGGGGTGGGGGAAATTTCAGGTTTGCGCCCCCTCCCGGCCCTACTTGCCAATGAAGCGTCAAAGGTACTTTGAAAAACTAAATAAACAAAAAAAGTTTTTGTGTTTTTTTAGAAAATATTTTGTTACAAAAAAACTGCCCGGCCCGTTGGGCTCGCCCGACGAAAACCGGGCAGTCGCGCGCACCTATCCAAACACGCGCTTTTTGTTTTTAGAAATGAATGTTTGGTTTTTAATGGTTCGTGTATGTTTGGTTTTTTCTTTTTATCATCGTGAACAATCGTTCATTCAGTATCCAAAAAAAGGACGATTGCCCGTTAAATGTTTTCTTTCCTTGTCAAAATGAACAAATGTTCACTCGGGGCGTAAAAAATTTTACGTTTTAATCAACGAGTAGATATAGTCGGCTGTCTTTTTCCATTCGTCCGCTTTTTTATTAATCGCCTCGCCGATGGTGTTCGTCGGCTCGGGACTGCCCGCGCCTGCCGTAAAAATACCAGTCACAACATCAACATCTATATCGGCCCTCACCTCCCCTTTTTCGATACCGTGCCGGATGGCATTTTTCCACATCCGCCGGTCGCGCACACCCACTTCCCGCATCCGGTCGATAAATCCCGGGTAGTGCTTCGCCGCCTGGATGATCAGGGCGGTGAAATTCAGCAGGTGGGTTTCGATGTTTTCCTGCTTGATCCGGCGGATCACCTTTTTCATGTTCTGGTAATAGAGCTCGATCAACTGGGAGAGCGTCGTCCCCTCGGGAACGGTGAGGAGCATCGCGTCAAGCATCCCGAAGAAAAACCGGTCGATGACCTCAAAGAACAGTTCGTCCTTGCTTTTGAAATAGCGGTACATCGCTCCGCGCGACATCTCCAGTTCCTGTTGCAGCACGGTGATCGACACGCTGTCGTATCCCCGCTTCATAAAGGTGCGGAATGCCGTTTCAAGGATGTATGTGCGCCTGTCTTGCATTTTTCAAAATTGCGAACGATCGTTCACTGCAAATATAGAAAAATAGATTTCGACTTTCCAATTTTCCTGCAATTATTTTTCAATTATTTTTTATCTAAGTGATTATCAGGTACAAAAAATGAACGATCATTCACTTCTGGGTCGTCAAAACACAAAAAAAACAGAAAATCTACCCGCGCCTATCCGCAAAAAAGCGGCGGAAATCTTTCCGCCGCCAAATGCCAATTACTTCAACTCCAGATTACCGAATCCGGTCTAGCGCCCTCACCAGCGCCTCATCGCGCGCGATGGCACGGAACGCAAGCAACGTGAGCACCATCGAAAACAGGGGAAAAATATCGGTCACTGAAAATACGATGCGATGCACCGCCTGTTCCGCAATCAGCGCCCAAGAGCGGTAAAGATAGATCCCGACATAGATCTGCACCCCAAGCAACAACGCCAGTTGGGCTGCCGCCAAGCGCAATTGGAGCTGGCGCCGTTTATACAGGAAAAGGATCACCAGCGACAACAGCGCCGTAAGCGCCACCAAAATCCCCATATAGGGCACGAAAACCACAAATCCGGTATCGCCTTCCGCCGCCGACTTCACGCCCCAGGCATACAACTTAAACACTTCACTGCCCCCCAGGAAACGCCCCAGCGGCAGAAAACAAACCAGGGCCATCAACACGGCCACCGTAAACAGATATAAAGACTGAACTCGTTGTATCATAATGCATTTTCTTAATTTACCTCATTCATCCCTTCGCCCAGCCGATCATCGACCAGGTAGCGATTGCGGTCGGCGCCGTTGCGGCTGATCAGTTCGCCGAGGAAGCCGGCCAGGAACAACTGCACCCCGATGACGGCCATCACCAGCGCCAGGAAAAACAGCGGTTGGTCGGTCACCCCGCGCACAGGAAGCCCCTGTCCCTGCAACACCAGTTTGCGCACGATCAGGTAAACGGCAATCACACCACCCACAAGAAACATCGCCGTTCCCCCGCTCCCGAACAGGTACATCGGGCTACGGCCGAAGCGCGTGATGAACATCACGGTGATCAGGTCGAGATAGCCTTTAATCATCCGCTCCCAACCGTATTTCGAATAGCCGTACTTGCGGGCGCTGTGTTGCACCTCTTTCTCGGTAATTTTCTTAAATCCAGCCTGCTTGGCCAGGATAGGGATGTAGCGGTGCATTTCGCCATAGACCTCGATGCTCTTCACGACCTTCTTGCGATACGCTTTCAGCCCGCAGTTGAAGTCGTGGAGCTTGATCCCTGACACGAAGCGGGCGGTGGCATTGAAGAACTTGCTCGGCAACGTTTTTCCCTTGGGGTCGTAGCGCTTTCGTTTCCATCCCGACACGAGGTCGTAGCCGTCTTCGGCGATCATCCGGTAAAGGCCGGGGATTTCGTCGGGCGAATCTTGCAGGTCCGAGTCCATCGTGATCACCACCTCGCCCTGTGCAGCGGAAAAACCGGCATACAAGGCGGCCGACTTGCCATAGTTGCGGCGGAAACGAATGCCTTTGACAGCCTCGTTGGCTGCATGGAGCGACTCGACGATCGACCACGAGGCGTCAGTACTCCCGTCGTCGACATAGATCACCTCATACGAAAACCCACCGGCGACCATCACCCGTTCGATCCAAGCGGTCAGTTCGGGGATTGACTCCGATTCGTTGTAGGAAGGTATGACTACCGAAATATCCATATTATTGCACATTCACCGTTTCGTCTTCTTCGGCAAAGAGGTCGGGTTTCTTCTTGAGGAAAATCGAAAGCACCATCCCTACGATACCGCCCATAAAGCACATCGTGATGATGCCGCTCAGGGTCATCACCAGCGGGTTTTGCAGGTAGACCTCGACCTTTTCACGGGCGGCGACCATCTGTTCGACCACCGCATCGCTCTGCCCCGAGGAGAGAAGCGCTTCTTCAAAAAGGTTTTTAAAATATTCGGGATCGATCACCATCTGGAGCAAAAACTCTCCCAAACCATAAATAATCCCGCCAAAAAGCATGATCGCCAGCACCAGCTTCATCGACTGTCCATACGTGAAGCCCAGCGCCGGGCCACGGAAACGGGCCATTCGGGTACCCATCACCCAGATCACGCCCCCCATCAACAGCACTTGCAGGAACGACACGAACGTGCTGTGACTGATCGCCAAATCCAACACGTAGACCAAGTAACTCAGGCCGAACATCAGCAGGCCGAGGACCAAGCCTCCCATCGCCGCTTCGTTCCAGAATGTTTTTTTGAGTTCGGTTGCATCCATATTTTTTCGTTTTTATCTTAATTTTACACCAATTCACCCAACCCTTCACGGACAATTTCGGGTTCTTCGCCCGTGCAGTCGACCACCGTCGAGAAGCCCGGTTCGCCGTAGCCGCCGTCAATGACCGCATCGACCAAGGCGCCGTATTTTTCGTCGATCAACTCGGGATCGATCGTGTATTCGACCATGTCGTCGTCCTTGACCGAAGCCGTCACCAGCGGGTGTTCCGACAGGGTGACCAAGGCCAAAGCGATCGGACTGTCTGGGATGCGAATACCAATATGCTTCCGCTTCTCAAGAAATTTATCGGGCACCTTCCCGGAAGCCGGCAGGATGAACGTAAATACCCCCGGCAGGTTGCGTTTCAGCAGCTTGAAAGTCGGGGTGTCGACCCGGGCATAGTCGGCGATGTGGCTCAGGTCAGAGCAGATGATCGCCATGTCGGTTTCCTTCTTGCCCCGGATGGCTTTGATGCGCTCGATCGCCTTCGCGCTCCGGAGCGAACAGCCGAAAGCATAGGCCGTGTCCGTAGGATAGACGATCACCCCGTCGTTTTCGAGAATGTCGACCACTTGGGCCAGCGCTTTCGGATTGGGGTTTTGTGGGTAGATTTTGATCAGCATCGGTGACGGATTCCGGTTATCGCCCGTAAAAGTAACGATTTTTTTGAATTTTTCGACATCACACAGAGGCTCACTCTGGAAGAGAGTGCCTGCATCCTTTATTTCTGCCCGGTGTTGTCGGGGACGGACGTTATTCCTTCTCCCCCAATTTCCGGGCTATGTCCGACAGGATTTCCTGGTTTCTCTTCAACAGGACAACCACCTGCCCAACGCCATATATGCACGCAGCAGCGGCTAAGGCAGCGGCTGAGCCGAAGATGACTATCCCGGGCGCATCCTCGGTTATAGCAATCAGAAAACTAAACGAAAGACCGGCAAGAAGAGTCAAAGCAGAAATCCCACCAAAAATGATCCGGAGTTGCTTAATTTCTTTATCCATGTTTCCCATATCGTAAAAATAAGAAAGGTGTGTTTATATTGTTCTGCGACGAAATTACAATAATTTTTCGATTATCTCCTTCACCTGCGGGTCATCAGGATGTGGCGCATCGATCCCCACCAGTTTACCGGACCTGTCGTAAATAATGGAAAACGGGATGCCATATAATTTTAGTTCTCTGAAAAAACAAGGATCTTGTGAATTGGCGATGAAATAGTTATCCCCTAACACATCAGTCCGGCACTCGCGCACGGCCGAGCGCCAATCGTCGATTTTATCCCGGTAGGCGAGATAAATGAAAACGACATCCCGGTCTTTGTATTCTTCCCTGAGCTTTTTCGCCGCAGGCATTGCAGCCCGGCACGGCCCGCACCAGCTTGCCCAAAAATCAATGTAGAGTACCTTACCCCGGAAGCGGGACAACAGGCTGGCGTAGCTCAGCGTGTCGCCCGACAGGCCGACGAGCGTCAGGTCGTTGGCATATTCATCGCCCCGGTTGGGATTGGATACGGCCGGCCTCGGTTCAAACGGCTCGCCGGCAAAGGCGACGTACATTTCTTTGCGGGGAGTTGCCTCGGAATATGAAAAAAACTCCATCCCTTCCAGGTAAAATCTCAGGGCCGCTTTTTTCATCGCGCGAGGAAGCCGCCGGTCGACATAAACGCTGTCAAAAACAGCGACATCGCTTTTCGGCACAGAGGCTGACAAACCATACACTCCGGGCAGATTGTTCCAAACAAGCATTTGGCATGTAATCAAAGGAGCCAGCGAATCACTAACGAAACGAGCGTAAAACTCCTCTTTGTCAATTTTTTCCCCTTGCCGGTCCGGAGAAGAAAAGGACTTCATCCGCATCGTGTCGACCCGCTCGCGTAACAGGTAATAGTCTCGCCACCGGGCAGCATTCGGGCCGGACAAGGCGTCGAGGTTTTTGTGAAGATCGAGCCTATATTGTCCGTAAACGTCCTCCAGAGAATCGAGGTCAATATACGCCGCCTTAATCGCTCCGGCCAACTCGGATGAAACCGGCCGATTGTCAAGCCCCTTCACGCTTCGGTATATGGTAATCTGTTCGGGATTGGTCAGCACCGATGCAGCCGAGTAACCGTTTTTATAAAGGTAGTGGGGCGAGTCGAAAGGCAAGTTGTAAAGCCGTGTGTTGGCCTCCGAAGTCAGGCTCGTCACCCGGGGCCTATCCGACTGGTCGTAAGTAAACAGGACGGTATCTCCCGCCTCGAACAGGTAATAAATGGTTTCATTCACCCGGTAGACGTGCGACACTTCGGCCGCCCCGCCGAACGAAGGGATGCTCAGCGTGTCGTCACCCACGCTGCGGGGATTATAATAGCGGATCAACGTATCTACGTCCATATAACCGACGATCCGGTTCGGGTCGAGCAGCGATTTACTTCCTCCGAGAATACTCGCGATCGAATTCTGGAGAGGGGCGTCCCGGAAGATCAACACCACCCGGTCGGACTTTCCGGCAGGAACCGGCACTGAACGACATCCCACCAGCCACGCCACAAGGACCAAAACAAAAGCAAAAATGCGCAACAACCTCATTTTCAAATTATTTTATTCAAAATCCGTAGTGTATGCCGACAAAAAAAGGGTAAGCTACTTACATCGCACCGCTACAACCGTTACGCCTTTGCTGCCTTCCGGCCCTGGAGGATTAAACGGGAGCTGGTCGTGTAAGACTTACCCGCAACAAAGGTACGCCTTTTCGGCGCAATTCCAAATTTTTCTGTTTTTTTTCAACTTGGCCGATGCGATAAAATAGATACCTTTGCGTTATACTTTTCAGACAAAAGATGAAACTCGGAAAAAAGACAAAGACGATCGGCGGCATCGCTGCCGCACTCCTGCTGGCTGCCGCTGCGTGGGCAGGAACGACATATTATAATTACGCCGTCAAAGCAGCCGTGCAACAGGACGGATTTTTGTATATTCCCACGGGAGGGACCTACGCCGGTTTGCTCGACTCGCTCGCGACACGCGATTTCCTGAAAAACACGAACGCCTTTGACCGCGCAGCCCGCCAAAAGGGATTGCCCGAGGGCCTGCGTGCCGGACGTTACGAGATGAAAGAGGGCATGACCCTGCGCAGCTTGCTGGGTATGCTCAAGGGCGGCCTGCAAAAACCGCTGAACGTAACCTTCAACAACATCCGCACGATGGACCGCCTGGCCGGTGTCGTGGCCCGCTACCTCGAACCCGACTCGCTGGCGCTGCTGGCGGTGTTAACTGATGACTCCGTAGCAACGCACTATGGATTTTCTGGAAAAACGTTTATTGGGATGTTTATTCCGAACACTTACCAATTCTTCTGGAACACCTCGCCGACAGGTTTTCTGGACCGGATGAAAAAGGAATATGACGCTTTCTGGACCGACGATCGCCAAGCCAAATGCAAATCGCTAAACCTCTCGCGCGAGGAGGTGGTAACCCTTGCTTCGATCGTGGCCGAGGAAACGCGGATGAGCGACGAAATGCCGCGCGTGGCGGGCGTTTACCTCAACCGCTTGCGAATCGGGATGCTCCTGCAGGCCGACCCGACGGTCAAATACGCCACCGGCGATTTTACGCTGCGCCGCATCCTCTTCCGCCACCTCGAAATCGACTCGCCCTACAACACGTATAAAAACCAGGGCCTGCCGCCGGGACCGATCTGTATACCGTCGATCAAGGCGGTCGACGCGGTGCTCAACGCCGAAAAGCACGACTACATTTTCTTCTGCGCGAAGGAAGATTTCTCGGGCTACCACAATTTTGCCGCCACCCTCGCCCAACACAACGCCAACGCCCGTCGGTGGAGCGAGGCGCTGAACCAGCGCGGAATCAAATAGCCCCGCGCCCGAAAACAAAAAAACCGGCCGGCAAATTAACTTTGCCGGCCGGTTTTTTGTGTTCGTCCCGCTCGTCAGAAGCGGAAACCTGCCGTCAACTGCAAGACGCTGTTCGCCTGGTTCAGGTCGGGGTCGATGGCTATAAAGCCGATGTTATACCGGAAACTGAGCGTCAGCCGTTTGAAGTCATAGCCCAGGCCGATCAACCCGTCGATCCCGTAATCGTTCAGGTTATCGAGGTCCAGCGGCGTGGCGCCGTCGGTTTTGTCCTCGGAGTTGATCAGGAAAGCGGCCTGAACGCCCGCTTCGATGTTCAGGTTCTTGTAGAAATAGATCTTGGCCATCACCGGCACATTGAGGTAATCGAGCGCCAGGCTGCGTTTGACCTCCTGACCGGCGACAGTGTACTTAAGGCGTTCGCCCTGCTGCGAGTAAAGTACTTCCCACTGCAGGCCGATGGTCTGGTTGAAACGCAAGGAGGCAAAGCCCCCACCCACGAATCCAAAGCGGGCCCGTGAATCGCTGAAACCTGAAAGCCCCGCCAGGCTCAACCCCGCCTTGGGGCCGAACGTAAAAGCAGGTTGGGCGCCAGCCACCGTTACGGCCAGCAAAAAAGCAAGGGATAAAAACAGTTTTTTCATAATGTTATAAGATTAAGGCATTTCGATTGTTTGCAAGAACTGTACCTAAAATGGAGGCGGGACAAACAACAAATGGTTGTTTGTCCCGCCTCCTCGCGTTTCCGTCGATGCCTTATCTCGATTTTACTTTCGCCGCTTCGATATGGGCCCCGGGGCCAAAGCGCCAACCGACCATCAATTGGAATACGGAATTTTCAGATACGCCCAACGGTGAAGTCCGCGGATTGATCGTATTGGCCCCTAAGGTATAACGGAGGCTCGAGGTAAACCTCCCGTAATCGAAACCGATCCCAAGGGCATAATTCAGGCTGAACGTCCGGCAATCCATCTTAACCGCCCCCTGTGCTGTTTCTCTTTGCGCCCGGAGCAGGAAGCCGGGCTGCATGCCGGCTTGAAAGTTAAATCCGTTTACCAGGTAAAAGTTTGCCATAACAGCCACATTCAAGTAATCGAGCGACAACAAATAGTCGTAGTTGGCCCCCTGCATGGCTCCCTGTTGCGAGTAGAGCAACTCTCCCTGAAGCGCAATCCATCCGGGCCATCGGTATGCCGCAAATCCGCCGCCGACAAATCCGATGCGGTTTTTCTCGTCCATTCCGGTTATCGTGCTGCGATTGACCCCGGCCTTGACACCATAAGATAAACCTTGTGCAAAAGTCGTTTCTGTCACCAGGAGCAACAAAAACAGCATAAAAAACAGTTTTTTCATCGAGTGGGTATTTTTAATGATGACGGTATCACAAAAACGGGCTGTAGTTCTTTGGTGAAGATAATAAAAAAAATGAAAAATCCCCGGGCGAAAAGATTGTCCTTCTCGCCCGGGAAGTAAACAGGTAATTTTTTGATGCTTATTTCTTCTTTTTCTTTTCCAGCACGATACACTCGTCGCGGCCGGCGCAGATTTTGTCGGTCGTGGCCAGGATCGCCAGGTTGGCGATCGAGCGCACGCTGGCGTAGTCCGAAATGATGTGCACCCCGGCGTTGATGCCCAGCAGTACCGGGCCTGTTACTTCAGCATTACCAAGCATTTCAACCAGCTTGTAGGAAATATTGGCAGCCGACAGGTTCGGGAAGATAAACGTGTTCACGTCGCGTTCGCCCAACTTGGTGAAGGGGAATTTTTCGAGGCGGGCGTTGGTGTCGAGGGCATAGTCGACCTTGATTTCGCCGTCGACAAGGATCTCGGGATGCTGCTCATGGAGCATCCCCACGGCACGGGCCACCTTGGCGGCCTGCTCCTCGGTATCTGTCCCGAAATTGGAATATGACAGCATGGCGATCACCGGTTCGACCCCCAACATCTTGATAAAATTATTGGCCAGCAGCGTGATCTCAACCAATTCCTGATCGGTCGGTTCGGTGTTGACCGCCATGTCGGCGAAGAACATCGGGCCTTGCTTGGTCATCACGATCACCATAGCCGCCACCAGATCATTGGAAATACCTTTGAAGATGGCGCGGGCCGGTTCAAGGGCCTTCGTGTAACGGCGGCCGTAGCTCAGGATCACGCTGTCGACGTCGTTGCAATAGGCCATCATCAACCCAAACCAGTCTTTTTCCTTCATCCGCTTGCGGGCATCCAGCAACGAAAGGCCCTGACGGTTGAGTTTTCCGAACAGGATCTCGGCATAACGGTTCCGCCGGTCGGTTTCATCGTCGCTACGGAAATCGAGGATCAGCTTTTCGTCGAGGTCGAGGTTGTTCTCTTTGGCCATTGCGACGAGGCGTTCGCGTTCGCCCAGCAGGATGGGGTACGTCAAGCCGTCGTGGTAGAGTTGAAGCGCGGCCTTGAGTGTATTGAGCCGTTCGGCGCCGGCAAAGAGTATCTTGCGTGGGCCTTCGGCGCGGGCCTTGTTGCGGATGGCCTGCAAGAGTTGGTTGTCACGGCCCATCCGGCGTTCGAGGTCGAAGCCATAGGCTTCCCAGTCGGTGATCTCGTGGCGGGCCACTCCCGATGCAATCGCAGCCTGGGCTACGGCAGTCGAAATATGAACGATCAGGCGAGGATCCAACGGTTTGGGGATCAGATATTCACGCCCGAACGAAATCTTACCGCCCCCATAGGCCGTGGTCACGAAATCGGGCACCGGCTCCTTGGCCAGCGCAGCGATCGCTTTCACCGCCGCAATCTTCATCTCTTCGTTGATGCAGGTCGCGCGTACATCGAGCGCACCGCGGAAAATGTACGGGAACCCGAGCACGTTGTTCACCTGGTTGGCATAGTCCGAACGGCCGGTAGCGAAGATGATGTCCTTGCGCGACTTGCGGGCCAGGTCATACGAGATTTCGGGATTGGGATTGGCCAGCGCGAAGACGATCGGGTTCTTGGCCATCGACTTGACCATGGCCGGCGTCAACACGTCGGCCACTGAAAGGCCCAGGAATACGTCGGCGTCCTTGACCGCTTCCTCCAGCGTTTCGATCTTGCGCGAAGTGGCGAACTGCTGCTTGATCTTATTCAGGTCCGTGCGACGGGTCGACACCACGCCCTTGCTGTCGCACATCACTATGTTTTCGGGTTTTACACCGATAGAAATATAGAGTTTCGTACAGGAAACCGAAGCCGCCCCTGCCCCATTGACAACTACTTTTACTTCGCCGATCTTTTTGCCGACGATCTCCAGGGCGTTCAGGAGCGCCGCTGCAGAGATGATCGCCGTCCCGTGCTGGTCGTCGTGCATCACCGGGATCGAAAGCTCTTTCTTCAACCGCTCCTCGATTTCGAAACACTCGGGGGCCTTGATATCCTCCAGGTTAATCCCTCCGAAAGTCGGCGAAATGTTTCTTACGGTCGTAATGAACTCTTCGACGTTGGTCGTATCAACCTCGATGTCAAACACATCTATATCGGCAAACGTTTTAAACAACAACCCCTTGCCTTCCATCACCGGTTTGCCGGCCACAGCGCCGATATGGCCCAGGCCAAGCACCGCCGTGCCGTTCGAGATCACAGCCACCAGGTTACCCTTGGCCGTGTATTTATAAGCGTCTTCGGGATTTTTTTCGATTTCAAGGCACGGTTCCGCTACCCCCGGGGAGTAAGCCAGCGCCAAGTCTTTCTGTGTGGTGTAAGGCTTGGTCGGGATCACCTCGATTTTGCCCGGTCGCCCCTCCGAGTGGTACAGCAGGGCCTCTTCTCTCTTGCTCTTTGCCTGGTTATTTTTCATGGTTAGTTGGGTTTTTCAAAAACGAAATTGTGTAAAAGTAGCATTATTATTTCTATTTTTGTTCGGTCATCAGGCAATTTATTTTGTTATAAACGTAACAATGAGCTATAAGGATAAACTAAACCTACCAGAATTAAACATCCACTGCCGGACGGCGGCCGGGCGCGAAGAGGTTTGGGACGCTATCCGGAAACGCTGGCTCGTGCTCACGCCCGAGGAGTGGGTACGGCAGTCGTTCATCGGATTCCTGTGTACCTACCGGGGAGCAGATCCGATGCTCGTGCGGCAGGAACTCCCGCTATCGCTCCACGAAACAGCCCGCCGCGCGGACATCGTCGTCTTTTCACGCGAAGGGCTTCCCCGGATGGTGGTCGAGTGCAAGGAACCCCGCGTCAAGATCACACACGAGGTTTTGGAACAGGTAGCCGGATACAACGCCGTCCTACAAGTACCCTGGGTAGTAGTCACCAACGGACTCTCGCACTACTGCTTCCAATTCGACCCCGAAAACAAAATCTACCGCAAAACCGACAACATCCCAAACCTCGGCGGATGATTCATAGTAGCGGCTCTGACTGGCACTTTTTGCAAAAAATGCCTCAAAAACTTTACTGGAAAGCTGCGCTTTCCTTGACTTACTTTACTCAGCCTTAAAAAAGGTTTTAGAGAAGAGGATTCTTCTCCTGTAGCACATCGAGATCTCGATCGTTGCGTTGAAGAGGAGTACTCTTCTCTAAAATCTTTACTAAAACTACGCAAGGGAGGTCAAGGGATACGCAGTATCCCAGTAAAATTTTTGGTGCTGCTTTTTATAAAAAGCGGCGGCCGAAGCCGGCAGCACGAACCATCACTTACAAGTGGTGTCGGGTGAGGCGCTGCAGGTGCCGCAGTCGATGCCTTCGCAATCAAGCGGCACACCGCGCAGCTCAGCGTCGTGTTCGAGGATTATCTCCTTAGCGCAGCGGATGCCGCGTTTTTTCATTTCGGGGTTTTCTCCGATTTCCGAGCGCAGGGGGTGTCCTTTGATCCATTGCGTGAGCGAAAAGCCCACGATGAAAATCAACACTGCCGCCACAGTCACCAGAAATACCAACAGCCAAGCCGCCATCTTTTAAGTATTAGATCTATTTTCTTTAAACGTATAGCAATTCTTAAACCGTATACAAATACCGTCGGATGCTCTTCTTGGGCGTCTTCTCAAATTCATGGGGATAGAGAATGATCTCGGCGATGCGTTCGTAAGCGCCGACCGTCTTGTTGAGTTCCTCTTTGTTTTTTTCCATGACCTCTTTGAGTTGGTTCTGGGTGATGCCGAAAGCGTCCATCTGGTCGTAATCGGGGTAAACGAGCGCCATGAGCTTGTTGTCGCGCTGCACGACCAGGCTCTCCATCACACAATACATATTGTTGAGTTTCGACTCGATCTCTTCCGGATAGATGTTCTGGCCGTTCGAGGAGAGGATCATCGACTTCGACCGTCCGCGAATATAGAGGTTATTGTCTTCGTCGAGCGTGCCGATGTCGCCGGTGTGGAGCCAGCCGTCGACGAGGGCGTCGCGGGTGGCCGCCTCGTTTTTGTAATAGCCTGCCATCACGTTTTCGCCGCGCACGAGGATTTCGCCCGGAACACTCTTCGGGTCGGGCGAGTCGATACGCGCCTCCATATAGCCCGGCAGGACCCGGCCACACGAGGTGCCCACGAACGTGTCCCACTTGCGGAACGAAATCAGCGGGGCGCATTCGGTCATCCCGTAACCCACCGTGAACCGGAAGCCGATCTTTTTCAGAAATTCCTCAACCTCGTCGTTGAGTGGCGCACCGCCGATGACCACCTGGTCGAATTCGCCGCCAAAGGCTTCGTCGAGCTTTTCTCGGATTTTCCCATAGACGATCTCGTCTACGAAAGGAAGTTTGAGGGCGAACTTCACGAGGCCCTTATCCAGCATCGGCAGGATTTGTTTCTTATAGATCTTTTCGACGATCAGCGGCACGCAAATGACGATATAGGGTTTTACCCGGCCCAACGCTTCGACCAGCACCTTGGGCGAAGGCATCTTTCCGAGCAACGTAATGTGAACCCCGACGGCCAGCGGATAAAGGAAATCGAACATACACCCGTAGGCGTGGGCCAGCGGCAGGAACGACAGCCCGCGGCTGCCCGGGAAATAGATCTGTTCGGCGATGGCGAAGCGAATGTTGCCGGCCAGGTTGTTGCCGGTGATCATCACCCCCTTGCTGAAACCGGTGGTGCCCGACGTGTAGTTGAGCACCGCCATTTCGGTATTCGGTATTTCAGGATAAACGACCTGTTCAGGTCCGAAGCCACCAGGAAATTTTTCACCGAACATCCGGTCGACGTCATGGCACACTTTGGTGACGTGGTCGCCTTTGCGCTCATAGAGGCAGCGGAAGTCGATCAACGAGAATGCCGCCCGGACATTCTCGATTTTCTTCGGTTCGATCAGATCCCAGTGCTGCTCGCCGACAAAGAAGAGTACGGCGTCGGAGTGGTTGACGATGTGGTGCACGTCGTTCGCGTTGAAGTCCTGCAGGATGGGCACGATCACCGCCCCATAGCTGACGGCGGCCATGAAAGTGATGCACCAACGGGTATTGTTGCGCCCGATCAGGGCGATCTTGTCGCCTCGCTTAACTTTACCCGCTTCGAAAATGATATGCAATCTGGCGATCTCAGCCGCCATCTCACCATACGAAAAACGATCTTCCTTGAAATAATCGCTCAGCGCCGGGCGCTCCCAGTTCTCCCGAAAGCTCCGTTCGAATGACCGGATGAAACTTTCCTGTATCATAACTTAAAAAATAGGATCGCAAAAGTAATGAAAGATACGACATCTTTTTGGAATAAAAAAAACAACTCCCTCCGTGTGATGTGTTTATCCTCGCTACATTATTAAATTTGAGGCCTGGCGGCGGTTTCCATGCAAAAACCTTTGCTTCTAGACCGCATTTTCTGTAAAAATCCTTAAAAAATGGCACTATAATTGTACTGCATTGATCAATAGCCACTTAGGCTATATGATTCACTGGCGTGATGTTCTTTTGAATCGATTTAATTGTGTAAAAAGATTAAAATCTACTATATTTGTGGAATAATCTGTGAGTGATATGTGTGACCAAAAAAACAAAAATGAAAACAATTGCGTATTACCTGAATGATTTCAGTAAAAATCCGCTTCGGGGCGTACAGCAAAAAAGCCTGCTTTATAAGCGGAAGATCATCACCTTTCTTGCTGTAAACGAAGCTTGTACGCTATCTGACCTGGCAGCCGAACTCAACACCAGCATCCCCACGGTGACCAAATTTGTTTTCGAATTAATTGAGGACAAGATCATTGTCGATTACGGCAAGATCGAAACCAGTGGGGGCCGGCGGCCCAATCTCTATGGCCTGGCCCAATCGTCGATCTACTTTGCAGGGATCGATGTATGTCACCACCACATCAGTTTTGTGGTGACTGACCTGAAAAACAATGTGATCGACATCAAAAGCTATGAGCCTTTTGAGTTGACCAACACCCAGCCTTGCCTGGACGAACTCTGCGAGAGGATCAGCAACTACATCAAGAGTGTCGATGTCGATCCGTCGAAAATCCTGGGCATCGGCGTGAGCCTCTCGGGGCGCATCAACTCCAACACCGGCTACAGCTACCATTATTTCAACTTCACCGAACGTTCGCTGAGCGAGATCATTGAAAAGCGAACGGGGCTCCGTGTATTGGTGGAGAACGATACCCGGGCGAGTTGTTATGCCGAGTATGCCAACCTCGAAGCCGAAGGGGCGTCGAACATGATCTACCTCTACCTCTCCTACGGGCTGGCTGCCGGCATCATTATCGACGGCAAACTCTACTACGGGAAATCGGGTTTTGCCGGCGAATTCGGCCACATTCCGCTCTTCGACAACGACATCATCTGCCAGTGCGGCAAGAAAGGGTGCCTCGAAACCGAGGTATCCGGCATCGCCCTCGAACGGATCATGGAAGAGCGCATCCGGGCCGGATACACGACGATCCTCTCGAAACGCTACGAGCAGGGCGAACCGATCTATGCCAAGGACATCATCGAAGCGGCCAAGAACGACGACGTGCTTTCGATCGAACTGATCGAGGAGATGGCGGAAAAGGCGGGCCGCGCGATCGCCATCCTGCTTAACATCTTCAATCCTGAACTGTTCATCGTTGGCGGTATGCTGGCCGGGGCGGGCGACTACCTGATGCTGCCGATCAAATCGGCGGTCAACAAGTACGCCACCAACCTCGTGCACAGCGACACCCGGTTCAGCCTTTCGAAGCTGGGTGACGATGCCGGGCTGTTTGGCGTGGCGATGCTGATCCGAAAGAAGATACTCAGCCTCTGATCTGTTACTCGTGACAATGAAAGGAGGTTTTTTCAACAGAAAAATCTCCTTTCTTTTCAGAATTCAAGGCAGGTTGGTCATGGTCGTTTCCCAAATCGTTTTTTATTGATATATTTGGAGTGTTCCCAATACAATAAATAAATACATACAACTATGACTGTATTGACCGGAAAATTGCTGCGCCTGCGTGCCCTCGAGCCCGAAGACCTCGAATTCCTCTACCGGTGGGAAAATGATCCCGACCTGTGGGGCATCAGCCACACCCTGGCGCCTTTCTCGCGCCACATCCTCAAACAATTCATCGAAAACCAGGCCCTCGATATTTACCAAACCCACCAGAGCCGGTTCATCATCGAATCGATCATCGACGGCGCCGTCGTCGGAGCCATCGACCTTTTTGAATTCGACCCTTACCAGGAACGCGCCGGCATCGGTATCCTCATTTACGACCCCGCCGACCGTTGCAAAGGCTACGCCCGCGAAGCCGTCAAAAAACTTTGTGAATACTGCTTCGAAATCCTCGGTATGCGCCAAGTATGGTGTAACATCGGGGCCAACAACATCTCCAGTATCGCCCTCTTCGAAGAGTGCGGATTTGTCCGCTGCGGCGTCAAAAAAGAATGGCTCCGTACCCGCCAGGGACAACTCGACGAATACATGTACCAACGCCTAAACCCCAACAAAAGATTCTAAACCCCGGCGACTGGTTCGTGGTGCTTGCATCGACTGCCGCTTTTTAAAAAAGCGGCAGTCGGAGGCGGACTCAAAGCACCGTCATTCACAGGTGGTAACGAGTGTGGCTGTTGGGGTGCTCCGGGCGCCGAATTTGTGTTTTGAGACGGCGTTGGTTACCCCCATGTTGATTCGGAAAACGCGGCGGCGGATGGCCTCGTCGATGGCTCCGACGGTGAGGTTGTACCAGAGGTAAAGTTCGTCGATGCGGTCGAAGCCGATGTATTGGTGCACACAACTTTCCTTTGTGTAAAGCACCAGCATGAATCCGAGGAAGCGGCCGGTGGCACGTTCGCGGATGACGGTCATCGCGGCGTCGTCGCCGAAATGGCGCTTTACCGTATGGAAATAGGCGGCGGGATAAGGCGGAGCGGCGTATTCTGAAGCCCGGCGGCTGACGTCGACATAAAGCGGGTAAAGTTCGTCGAGGTACGGAAGGAAATCGGAGAGCGTCAACGTTTCATACCGTTCCGGATCAAGGGCTTCGCGGTATTGGGCCAGCTGGTAGCGGTACTTGTATTTGAGTGTAGCGGCATGATCGTCAAACGACCGGGCTGAGGGGGCGATTTCGAGGTGTGTCACGTCGAGCACCCGCACGGCGGTGAACCCACTCCCCTCCCACTCCGCTTTCGTGTCGGCAAGCATTTCTTCCGGAAAATCGCGGAAAACGAGGGCTTCCGCCGTGCTGTTCCAAGCGCGGATTTGGGCCGACGCTTCGTCCAAAAAAGTTTTCAACGTAAACCGCCTGGGATCGTACCAGAAATGGAGGCCGGTGGTTTCGGGCGTACCGGTCGAGGCTGTCCGGAATAGTTGCCCCGCCAGCGGCTCTACACTATAGAACGGGGTGTCGGCGGCAACCATCGCCATAAACAGGGCAACGGCCTCGCCCGCTTCCTCTTTCACGAAATAGCGGAACGGGGCGTCCGGAAACGCTTCCTCGGCGACGGCCACCAGACGGGCGTCGAGGCACGCTTCGCCCCGGGCGATCAAGCGATCCCAAAGGCCTGTCGGCAACTGGCCGATGCGGTCATAGGCGGTCCACATTCCGTTATTTATTCTGGGCAAAACATGGTTGTCAGAAATTGCATCGTATCGACCCCGTCGGGATAATCGGCCGGACCGGGCCGCTGGGCTTCGCCGAAGTCCACACGCCGCGAATGCTCAAGTGTGCGCGTTACCACACACTGAATATCCTGATCGTGACGCATCAGATAATCTTCAACCCCGGACAATTCATCATAAAAAGAGTAGAGCAGGTCGGGCAACGCTTCAGAACGTTCCTCGCCCTTCGCCTGGCGAAAAACAAAAAACCGGCCGTCGAGAAACGCTTCTCCCCGCATTTGCAACAATGCCCGGTGATGACGGAAAGCATCAAGATAACCCGAATGGGAGATCTCTCGCTCACGAAAAATATGCAACAGACGTTGTACGGGAAACCCGGCAGGCAAAAAGACGCGGCTCACGTTGCGGCATCCCATCCCGAAAAAGAGAAAAACATCGTCGGAGAGCGCACGCAGGTCATCGTCGGTTTCGTTGCCGGACAGCACCGCGACACTGGTGCGGTTGCGGCGCAACAATGCCGGCCGTCCCGGAAACATTTTTGAGAAATAGCGGTTTGCATTATCGCTGCCCGTCGCGATCAGGGCATCGGGCTCGGCCGCATCAAAATTTCCGACAAGGGTAACCGCCACTTGCGGGTCGATCGCCCAAAGTTGGCCGACGACCCACTCCACGAGCACCCGGTCCTTCGACGAACATTTCAGCAGGCAACGACATCCCGCCGCCAGCACGCAAAGCAAGTCCGTGAAACCGACCAGGGGAATGTTACCCGCGGCGATTACCGCCACATTTTTCGGTTCGCCGGCAGGCAACGAGTAGCCCGACAACCAGCCCTCGAGAGCCCCGCGTTGCAACATCCGGTCGGCGATGGCACGAATAGCACGCTCGATCCCTTCGGCCGTGAACCATGGATTTTTCGCGATGGCATCTTCGATCACACCGAAGGGTACGAGCAAGCGCCCGTCGTCCGAAACCAGGCGGCTCCCCAAAGCAGAAAAGAGTTCGACTGTATTCATTTAAAAGTGCCTGACAGCAGGCGGAATTTTTACTTTACTTGGACAAATATAGCAAAAAGCGCTATATTTGCGGTATCACAAAGATTACAATGAAATTCCTCGCCCTGATCCCTGCCCGTTACGCCTCGAGCCGTTTCCCCGGCAAACCATTGGCCGACATTGCGGGCAAACCGATGATCCAACACGTTTACGAACGCGCTTCGCAGGTCTTTGACGCCTGCTGGGTGGCGACCGACGACGGACGGATCAGCGACGCCGTGGAATTTTTCGGCGGCCGGGTGGTGATGACCTCGCCCGATCACCGCAGCGGCACCGACCGCTGCCGCGAAGCCCTCGAACTGATCGAAGAACGTACCGGCGAGCGTTTCGACGTGGTCGTCAACATCCAGGGCGACGAACCGTTCATCGCCACCGAACAGCTGCAACAACTCTCGACCTGCTTCAATCTTCCGGAAACCGACATCGCCACCCTGGTCAAGCCGTTCGGCAAGGGCGAGGATATTTTTAACCCCAATTCGCCCAAGGTGGTTATTTCGCGCGACAGCTATGCGCTTTACTTCAGCCGCTCGGCGATCCCCTTCCTGCGCAACGAGGCGGCCGACAAGTGGCAGGCGAAATACCCCTTCCTGAAACATCTGGGCATCTACGCCTACCGAAGCAAGGTGTTGCGGGAAATCGCCCAACTGGAACCGGGCGTTTTGGAAACAGCCGAATCGCTCGAACAACTGCGCTGGCTCGAGAACGGTTTTCGCATTCGCGTGGCCGTCACCGACCGCGAATCGCTGGCGGTGGATACCCCCGACGATCTGGAACGTGTGCGCGAAATTTTCGAGAAGCGCAAGGGGAAATAAGCTTGTTTTTGTACTTTTTGCCCTTTTTTCACAGAAACAGCAAAAAAATCAAAAAATGTGAATTATCTTTGCGCCATCTAAGAGGCACTCTTTCCGGAGTGCCGATTCATACCCCTCAAAAATTCACCTTCTGAAAAACCGCCTGCGGATATGCCCTTATTGAGCGATTTTGCACAAAACCGCAGGCCCCTACAAGCCGATTTCTCAAAAAATTTCCTGGTCAGCCAGAGCTGACAAGATGTGGAAAAGATCCCATAACCTGATCAATATCCGATGAAGAAAACACCCAAGGAGGATTCCGTGGAATCCCAAGAGGTATCACAACGCGTCCGCCGTCCGCGTAAAACGGCCGAACACGTCACCCTGCAAGGCCGCGACGGCGAGCCCACGCGCAAAGAAGAAAAAAAGGACGCGCCCGAACCCGCCGCTCCGGCCACACCCCCTACCCTGACCGAAGCAACCGGCGCGCCAGCGCCCGAAACGGCAACCGCCGAAACAGCCCCCAGGCGCCGCGGACGGCCGCGTGTAACCAAGCCCGAAGCCGAACCAGCTGCACCGCAGCAGCTCGCCCCTCAATCCGAGCAACCGGCCAATGCCGCCTCTCCGGCCTCCACTTCGGTCCCCGAAATAATTCAGGCTGTTGCGGAGAACGCAACGACTGAAGCCGCTCCCCGACAAAAAGAACGGTTTAATCCCCGTGAAAACCGCAAGGGCAATTACGACAAGCGAAATTTTCAGAAACCACGTGTAGAGGAAAAGATCGTGGAGGACCTGCTTCCGGAAGATGAAATCCTGCCGGCAGCCGAAAACGAAGAAGCAGCCGTTCCGGTGGAAATGCCCGCTACCGCAGCCGCCACGCCGGAAAGCGCTGAAAAGCCCGCCGGCCTTCCCATAGAAGAGCCGCCATCGCGCCCCGATCCGCGCCAGCAAAAGCAACAGCAGCCTGGCAAAAAGCGCGAAGCCCGTGACGAATACCTCGGCACGATCGAAGCCGAAGGCGTGTTGGAAATGATCCAGGATGGATACGGTTTCCTCCGTTCAGCCGACTACAACTACCTCAATTCGCCCGACGATATTTACGTATCGCCCTCGCAGATCAAGCGCTTCGGCCTCAAGGCGGGCGACTCGGTCGAAGGCGTGATCCGCCCCCCAAAAGAGGGCGAAAAATACTTTCCGTTAATTAACGTAACACGTATCAACGGCCTGCTCCCGGAAGAAACCCGCGACCGGGTGCAATTCGAATTCCTCACCCCGCTTTTCCCCAACGAAAAGTTCAACATCACGGGCAACGGCCACAACAACCTTTCGACCCGCGTGGTCGACCTCTTCGCCCCCATCGGCAAAGGCCAACGCGCGCTGATCGTCGCCCAGCCAAAAACGGGTAAAACAGTATTGCTCAAGGACATTGCCAACGCCATCGCCGACAACAACCCCGAGGCTTATATGATCGTACTGCTGATCGACGAACGCCCCGAGGAGGTGACCGACATGGCCCGCAGCGTGAAAGCCGAGGTGATCGCCTCGACCTTCGACGAACAGGCTTCGCGCCACGTGAAAGTAGCCGAAATGGTGCTCGAAAAGGCGAAACGAATGGTCGAATGCGGCCATGACGTGGTGATCCTGCTCGACTCGATCACCCGCCTGGCACGCGCATATAATACGGTACAACCCGCTTCCGGGAAAGTGCTTTCGGGAGGGGTCGACGCCAACGCCCTGCACAAGCCCAAGCGTTTCTTCGGTGCGGCCCGCAACACCGAGGAAAAAGGTTCGTTGACGATCATCGCCACCGCCCTGATCGAAACCGGATCGAAGATGGACGAAGTGATCTTCGAAGAATTCAAGGGTACGGGCAACATGGAACTCCAACTCGACCGCAAACTTTCCAATAAAAGGGTCTATCCTGCTGTTGATATTACTGCCTCCAGCACTCGCCGCGACGACCTGCTGATGGACAAGGAAACGTTGCAAAAGATATGGATCCTGCGCCGCTACATGGCCGACATGAACTCGGTCGAAGCGATGGAAGAGATGAAGAAACACATGGAAGCCACCCGTTCCAACGAGGAACTGCTGGTGACAATGAACAAGTAAATTATGACACCGGCCGCAGACAGCAAAACGTTGGTTGTCGTCGTCGGAGCCACGGCTACGGGCAAGACCGATCTCAGCATCGGCCTTGCCCGTCGTTTTGGTGCGCCGATCCTCTCGTGCGACTCGCGCCAGATGTACCGCGAAATGCCGATTGGCACAGCTGCACCTTCGGTTGAGGAACAGGATGGTACCCCCCACTATTTCATCGCTTCGCGCAGCGTGACCGAGCCCTACACCAGCGGCCGGTTTGAGTTGGATGCACTGGCCTTGCTCGACGAACTTTTCAAAAAGCACGACGTGGTGGTAATGGTCGGCGGATCGGGACTTTACGTAGACGCCGTGTGCCGCGGGATCGACGCCGTGCCGGCGACCAACCCTGTGCTGCGGCAACAAGTGATGGAACGGTTGGAAAACGAGGGGCTCGATGCACTTTACGCCGAATTGGAGCAGCTTGACCCGGAATATGCCGCCGCAGTCGACCGCAGCAATCCGCAACGGGTCATGCGGGCCCTCGAAGTATGCCTCGAAACCGGAAAGACCTACACCGAATTACGCAGCGGGCAGGCCAAGGAACGACCATTCCAAATCATAAAGATAGGCATTACGATGCCGCGCGAAGCGCTTTACGCACGCATCGACCGCCGGGTCGACGCCATGGTGGCCGCGGGATTGGAAGCGGAAGCCCGACAGCTCTTCCCCCTGCGCGAAATGAACGCTCTGCAAACGGTCGGCTATCGCGAATTTTTCGATTATTTTAACGGGAAGGTTTCCCGGGAAGAAGCCATCGAACTGATCAAACGCAACAGCCGCCGCTATGCCAAACGCCAAATCACCTGGTTTGCCCGCGACCCGGAGATCGCCTGGTTTGAGCGCAATAAGTCAGGCACAGTGGACGTTAACGAAATTGAAGTCCTCGTCCGGCAACAATTTTCGATTTGACCCGCACTAACCCTCAGAACGATGAAAAACCTGATCCTTGCGACGTTTCTCCTTTTATCGAACGTTCTCTCGCTAAACGCACAGGAAATTAAAGGCATTTGCGCAGGCCCGTCGGGCAGCCGGATCGAATACGTCAGCATCGGGATTGAAGGCACTTACGTCGGCACCCTGTCTGACGCAAAAGGAAACTTTTCAATCGTCATCCCCGACAGCCTCTCGGGCCGCGCGCTGACTTTCGCCCACCTCTCCTACCAACCCCGGACGATCCCGATCGCTCAAGTGAAACAGGAAGCCGCACTGGCCCGGACATCCACAAAACCACTCGTCATCACACTGGCCGACAACGCCTTTTCGATTACCCCGATCACGGTCAATCCCCAAAAACTGCGCCTGAAGAACCTCAATTCGCGGGGTGTACGGATTCCGAACGGGATTGCCCTGCACGAGCGTCCTTCGAAATTCAAAGACCCCGAACGGGCGACCTGGGAGCTCAATTTCGGTACGTTGCTTGAACTCAAGAGAAAGACGTGGATCCGTGAAATAGATTTCGATGTGACAGGCAACACGTTCGACACGTTGGTGATGCGCGTAGCCGTTTATCAAAAAGAAGGCGACCGCTTTATTCCGCTAATGGAAAAGCCCCACTACGTCGGCATCCCGAAAAGCACGGAAAGGCAAGAGGCACGGATCGACCTGTCGAAATACGACATCATTGCCCTGGGGACAGTTTACGTCGGCCTCGAACGCGTGGAGATGAGCGGCCGGGGCCAACTCGCTTTCCCGCTTTACGGGGGCGGCAACCTCTACCTACGCAATATGGCGACGGGGATGGATAACCGGCCAAAATTCGGCCTGGGTTTTCTCGTCAAAGGATCCGTATTGGACTAACACAGAAGTCAACTGCATAAAAAAAGCGCCGATCACTTGATCGGCGCTTTTTATTTTTACCCGGACACTTATTTTTTGATCGAAGCGAGAATACCCGCCATCGTCTGGGTGTGGTAAGCGGCTTCGCCGGTAAGGATCGACATGATGTCTTTCGAATAGTTGATCGACTTGAGCACCTTGGCTTTGTCGAGCGGTTTGGCCGTTTTGAGGTCGTTGGCGGCAGCGGCCGACATCGAAGTCAGATCCTGAAGGTCTTTATTCTCCTGGTCTACGCGCTTCGAAAGCACGGTATATTCTTCCATCGTAAGGGGCACTTCGGCGTTGGCTTCGGGCGAGGTGCCAGCTACGCGCTCAATCAACATGCTGATTTCCACTGCATTATTTGCAGACTGAACCGATTTCGACACCAGGTTGTCGGTAGCCGACATACCTACACTCGCGGGCCTTTGCTGAAGCAGCGCCTGGAGTTTGTGGTAGCGTTCCACCGAAGCCTGAACGGCGTCGGCGCTGGGCATCTGGGCCGAAGCAATTCCGAAAGAAAATACAGAAAGAAGGAGGGCAAATAACAATTTCTTCATAGTTACACGTTTAATGTTTAAATTCAGTAAATTTTGGGCCAAATATACGACATAAAATTTCAAAACAGACTTCGCATACCACATTCTCTTTAAAATTTTCGCCGTATATTTGTTGTTTCAAACTTGCTTAGATCCTTTGGGAGAGGCAATGTGTGTGATCCGAAGCGCAAGGTGCAGAGAGGTCTTTGAGAGCGGGAAAGTGTGGGCGCTAAGTTTATTGACTCATTCTAAATCATTTAAATAACAACCAATGCTTATGAAACGTTTTTTCATCCCTGCTTTCACCCTACTGCTCGCTGCGAGTTCGTTTGTGGCGGCAGCCCAACAACCCGCCGAGGCGTCTTATCGCCGCAGCTCACTCTGTCTGATGCTGATCGACGAGCCCAATATGCCCAAGCGCGACACGATCAAAACGGCTTTCCTGGCCACCCCCGTTCCCGACAAGTATAACGACCACAACGTGGGCCAGCGCGTGATCCCGTATTGCGACATCACCGAGAACGACCGCGTGGCCTACCGCCAGGCCGTAGCCTTGGGCCAGGAAACACCTGCCGGCGACACCGGCACCGGCGTCAAGAAAAAAGGAAGCGCATTCGGCAGCCTCGCCAAGGGATTGGCGGGGGCGGCGCTGAGCTCGACCGCCGGAACGTCGCAATCGACCGTGATCGACGTGTCAGACAAGGAAGTCCCCGCCGTGATCGCCAACAAATTCCTGCTCGAACAAGCCGTGGCCAAGCAACTCTTTGACAAGTGGTTCATCGAGGACGGCGACTTCAACATGAACCTGATCAAAGAACGCGGCCTCTACGACGCAACGGTAATGGACGTGCAGACGGCCAAAAACTCGGTGCGCGGGATGGGGCTGCTCGAAGATGCGGGCGAAGAACTGATCAGCAACACATTCGTCGTGATTTCGCGCTACCGCTATATGAGCAAAGACGAACTGGTCGACGAAATGAACGCTGGCGCACAGTTGGCCGCACAAGCCATCGGCGGGTCGATCGGAGGATACGCCTCACTGGCAGCTACCGCCGGATCGATGGGAAGTAAGGTGGCGCTTGGCGCCGGCTACTACGTGCGGACGATCTCTTACCTCTTCCAGCTGCAATGGAACGACGAGATCGCCAACACCCTCTACACCGAACTGTGGAACAACATCGGCAAGTATAACGCATCCGACATCTTTACCATTAAGTATATCGGCGAAGAAACCGCCTTTGCAAACGTCAAAGCAGGCATTTTCACGAATAAACCGGAAGAAGAGCTGATCCGTATCGCTACGATCAATGCCACCGACGCGGTGCTGGCCAAACTCGAAACGAAATACGACGTCTTCAAGACCAAAACCCCGCTGCTGAGCGTGGCCCCCCATGCGACGGCCGCCATCGGGATGAAGGAAGGTGTGAGCGCGGGCGACAAATACGAAGTGCTCGAACGGGTCGTCGATCCGCAAACCAGCCGCACCACCTACAAACGCGTAGCCGTGCTCAAGGCCGCTCAGGGCCAGGTGTGGGACAACCGCTATATGGCCGCCGAAGAGCAGGCCGCCACCGGGGGCGAACAAAGCGTCACCACCACCCGTTTCGAGGGCAACCTCAACGGCCTTTATCCGGGTATGCTACTCCGCCAAACCAAGTAAAACAAAACGATAATGAAGAAGCACATCTTAATCCTCCTGCTCGCCCTGGCGCCGGTACTGGCATTCGGACAGGCGGGAAAAGTAAAACAAGCCAACCAGGACACCCAGGCGTGGCGCTACGAGATCGAACCGGTGACCGTGGGCCTGCAGGGCACGGTGGTTATCCGCGTATGGAGCTTTTCGAAGAACCCGGTCATCGCCGGTGAACAGGCCAAGAAAAACGCCGTCCACGGCGTGATGTTCAAAGGCATCCCGACCCTGGAACGCATGCCGGGCAAGAAACCGCTCGTAACGCCCGAAGAAGAGGCCAACAGCCAGCAGTTCCTCGACCAGTTCTTTGCCGACGGGGGCGACTATATGCGCTACGTTTCGCTGACCAACAGCGCGGGCGGCGAAGAGGTCCTCAAGGTAGGCAAGGAATACAAGGTGGGCGTGGTGGTAGCCGTGAGCTACAACGAACTGCGCAGCTACCTCGAAAGCAAGGCCGTCATCCGGAGCCTCGATGCCGGATTTTAATCACTAACCCGAAAAACGACAAACGCAATGAAAAAAATAGTATTGACCCTCGCGCTGGCGGCCTTGGCGCTGACCGGTTTCTCGCAGGCCAAAAAACCGACGATCATGGTCGTGCCGAGCGACGTGTGGTGCAACATGAACGGCTACATGATGGAATTCGACAACCAGGGCGCCTGGGAAAAACTTCCCGACTACAACGCCGCCCTGCAAAGCGATCCCGACCTGTTGCTGGCGATCAGCAAACTGGGCGAAATGATGGCCGAACGCGGATTTCCGCTCAAAGACCTGGGCGCCTGCCTGCGCCAATTGCGCAACGACGCGGCCGAGATGTCGGTGACAATGGCCTCGGACGGCAGCGACGTAGCCGAATCGCCGGTCGACAAACTGAAAAACGTAGCCAAGGCCGACATCTGGATGCAGCTTACGTATAAGGTAAACGAAGTCGGCCCGAAACGCTCGCTCACGTTCAACCTCCAAGGGATCGACGCGTACAGCAACAAGCAGATCGCCGCCGCCTCGGGCACCGGCTCGCCGTCGTTCAGCGTCGAACTTCCGGTGCTGATCGAAGAGAGCATCCTGTCTAACATCGACAACTTTAACAACCAGCTCCAAAACCACTTTGACGATATGTTCGCCAACGGCCGCGAGGTGGCCCTCACCCTGCGCAAATGGAACAGCAGCCCGGTCGATTTCGAAACCGAATTCGGCGGCGACGAACTCAGCTTCCTGATCGAGGACTGGATGGCCGAGCACACAGTCAAAGGCCGTTTCTCGACCCAGGACGTGAGCGAAAACCGCATGATCTTCGAACAGGTACGCATCCCGCTCTACGCCCCCAACGGCCGCGCGATCGACACCCGCACCTGGGCCAACGACCTGCGCAAGGAACTCAAAGAAAAGTACGACATCGACGCCAAACTCTCGATGAAAGGCCTCGGACAGGCCGTCATCACCGTTGGAGCCAAATAACCCGACAACTATGCTGAAAAAAATATTCGCAATGATCCTGCTGTGTGGCTGCACGTTGGCCGCGCAAGCCCAGCAAACGCTGAACGCCAAGCAGATGGTAGCCATCACCCCGATGGTGTCGGGCTACATCGACCTGCCGAGCGACGCGATCCAGTCGCTCAAAGTAAAGCTAGGACAGATGGTGACCCAGAACGGCTTCGGTTCAAACTCGAGCCAGTTTATCCTTACGGCCAACGTGGTGATGCTCGACAAGCAGGCCACGGCTACGGCGCCGGTACAGTTTATGACTAAGATCGAGGTGTCGGTCTACCTGCTCGACGTGAGCGAAGGGGTGGCGATCGACGAAATGTCGTTCGTTGTAGTGGGCGTCGACCGGCTCGAAAACAAGGCGATGATCCAGGCAATCAACCAGATCAAGCCGCGCAGCACCGAAGCCCAGGCCTTTATGGAGCGTTGCCGGGTGAAGATCATCGACTACTACACCACCCGCGTGCCGCAGCTGCTGGCCAAGGCCGACGCACTGGCCAAACAGGACCAGTACGGCGAAGCGCTTGAAATCCTGGCGGGCGTACCCGACTGCATCGACCAATATCAGCAGGTGGCTGACAAGATGAGCGCCATCTACGTGAAAATGGTCGACCACGAAGCGGCTGCCGCCATTGCCGAGGCCAAAGGGCTGATCGCGGTTGGAAACTATGAAGAAGCGTTGGAGGCACTCAAATGGGTCAGCCCGTCGAGCACCCTCGCCCCGCAGGCCCTGGCCCAGGTCAACGCCATCCGTAGCTCGATCAACGCCAGCCAGCAGGCCGCCCTCTCGGCCCAGGCCCAGCGTTATGAAGAAGAGATGCGCGTACACGACGACAAGGTGATGCTGGCCAAGATGCAGATCGAAGCCGCCACCAAGATCGGGGTGGAAGCCGCCCGCAACAACGGGTCGGTGGCCAACCGGATCAACAACTGGTTTATGGGTAAATTCGGTAAATAATTATAGCTATGGCACAATGTCCCAGATGTAAGGAAGATATGCCCCTGCTCTCGAAGATCTGCCCCGTGTGCGGGTATGTGGCCGAGGGAGGGGATGAGGGAAACATGAGCGTGAACCAACTGGTCGGCACGCTTGAACGGATCCTGCACGCAATGAAAAGCCTCCCCGCCCCCTCGTTCGGCAAAGGAATGGCCCAACTGAGCGTCATCATTTACCCGATCCTGGCCGTGGCGTTTCTGCTGATGGCCGCGATCAGCGCGGCGGGGTTCTTTTGGATCTTCTGCTTGTTATTCGTGGTGCTGAGCATCGTTTCGTTCGTACGCAAATCGAAAGGGACGCTTGGCAACGCCCCCTTCAACCGCGCTTTTGGCGAAATGAAGAACGACTACACCTACTTCGAACGCCTGGCCCGGCGCGACTTTGGTAAAAGCCGCGAAGTAACCGCCCTGGCCGACGAGATCTCGGAACAGATCAAGACGATCGAGAAACAGCGCCGCAGCGCTGCGGCGAAAAACCTGATCGTGTGGCTCTGCCTGATGGTCGTGATCCTCGGAGCGGCCGGCTACGGCGTGGTGCTCACCGGCAAAGCCGTGGGCGAACCCGTGATCGGATCAGTCGAAGGGGCCGGTTGGCAACAAGCCGTGCAAGCCTATGAAGCGATGCCCGACAAAGAGTCGATGGAAGCCATCGATACCCGGGCGGCCATCATGGGCAGCATCATTGCAGCGGGCGAAACTGCATCCGCCGAGGACTTTTTCCTCACGCAGTGTATGGGGAAAATGAAAGACTTTGAATGCGCCCAGCCGCTGGTGGCCTACTATGTGGCCAACGGACATGCAGCCGCGGCCGACGCCTTCGTGGCCCGTTGCACGGCGATGCGCTACCCCTCGGACCAGGCGAAACTGAAAAAATTAATCACCCAATAAAACTACCTGCTATGGGATTATTCGGCAGTAAGAAAGAAGGCGGTTTGATGGACGTCATCCGCTGTGACGAGAAAGACTTTTTAATTTGGAAATGGTCGCCCGCGGGCGAAACCAGCAAGCGTGAGAACGCGATCCGCTACGGCAGCAGCCTGAGGGTGAAAGACGGCGAAGTGGCCGTGTTCGTCTATAAACAAAAGGACGGCACGATGCAGGACTTTATCGAAGGCCCCTTCGACGAAACCATTAAGACCGCCAACTTCCCGGTGCTCACGAGCATCGTCGGTACAGCTTTCGGCGGATCGTCTCCGTTCCAGGCTGAGATTTACTACATCAACCTGTCCGGAAATATCCAGATCCCGTTCTTTATCAACGAGTTCGACGTGGCCGACTCGCGCTTCCTTGACTACACCGCTCCGGTGACGGTCAAGGGTGCGATCACGTTCAACATCAAGGACTATAAGGGTTTCATCAAGCTCAACCGCATGATCGACTTTAGCATGGACGAGCTTTTCGAACAGGTGAAGCGTGCCGTGGTTCGCTATGCCAAGTCGGCGATCACCAACGCACCGGCCCAATTAGGGATTCCGCTGGTGCAGATCGAACGCGGCATCGACCAGATCAACGGCCTGGTGGAGGAAAAACTCCGCACGGCGCTGGGCGACGACTTTGGGGTATACCTCAAGCGTGTCGACCTGTCGGGCATCACGATCAACAAGGAGAGCGCCGACTACGAACGCCTCAAGGCCGTAACGGCCGACCTGCAGACTGCAACCCTGCAAGCCCAGACGGCGATCAACATCCAGAATATGGCCGACCTGCAGGCGATCAACGCCGAGAACCAGGCCGAAGCCCTGCGCATCCAGCGTGAAGAAACCCAACGCCTGCAACGTTTGCAGACCGAAATGTCGAACCTCACCGCCCACCAGATCAACGTGCAGGGCGACGTGGCCAAAACAGCGGCGACGAGCATCGGCCAGTTGGGCGGCAGCGGCGGCATGAACATGGGCGGCAGTGGCGACGGGGGCATGAACCCCGCGGCGATGATGACCGGTATGATGATGGGCGGCGCCGTAGGCGGCAGCATGTCCAACATGATCGGCCAGATGACCCAGGGCGTGAACCAGCCCCAACCCCCGATGCCTCCGGCCGGAGCCGTGGCCGAATACCACATCTCATTAGGCGGCGCACAAGCCGGCCCTTACACCCTCGAACAACTGCGGCAGATGATGCCGGGCGGCCAGTTTACCCCGGCCACGTTCATCTGGAAAGCCGGGATGGCCGGTTGGGAACCCGCTTCGAACGTACAGGAAGTAAGCGCGCTGTTTGCCGCCGTACCTCCTCCCCCGCCGGCTGGTCCGGCCACTCCTCCCCCTCCGCCCACTGCAAGCGAAGGCTAATTATTGAAAACCCTAAAAACGAAAAATTATGGGAGACGAAACGAAATTGTCCGTACACAATATGGTCGAACTGGCGATGGGCCTTTCGATGGCCTCGCTTTTCGCGGGCGCGATGAGCAACTCGTATAACAACACGGCCCGTATGCTCAACAACGACCAGGTGGCCGCTCCGCCCAAATATATCCACGCGATCGTGGGCGGCGTGCAGAAGGGCCCCTTCACCCTGGGCGAAGTCCAGGCGATGATCCAGGCCGGCGACGTGACCCTCGAAACCTACCTCTGGATGCCCGGGATGCCCGCATGGAAACGCGCACGGGAGATCACCAACGTCAACGATTCGTTCAACATCGCTCCGCCCCAGGCGCCGGAAAATCAGGAATAAGCGATGAAGACGAATGTGTTTATGCTGTTCATTTCGCTTGTAATCAGCGGACTGATTTTCTACGGATTCCACATGTGGGGCGACGGCAACCTGCTTTACTCGCTCGGCACGTCGCTCGTGTGTCTGGTGCTGTTGTGCGCTACGACGGCTTTCACGTCGGCCGAGGCCAAACGCAGCAGCCTGATGGTCAAGACCACCTCGGGAATCTTTTTCTTTCTGATGCTCGTGACCGACATCCTGTTGGCTGTGTGCCACGCTTCGAACACGGTGTTCATCATCGTGAACGGGCTGGCGCTGTGCCTATGGGCGATGATCGCTTACGGGGTTTCCCGGGCCAAGCAATAAGAACTCTTCGAATTCAGAAAGAGCGGTTCACCTTGCGGTGAACCGCTCTTTCTTTTATATCGATTCTATTTTCAGGAATCATTGTTTATCCGGTTGTGATTTACTCTCAAAATCGTACCTTTGACCTGCCCCCCTCCCCGGAGGGCTGGGCCGGGCCAACGGAACGCGTTTTGGACAAAGAGAAAATGAAAAACTCCGGACGGCTTTTAAAATCTTAATCCATAAAAACTTTTGATAATGAAACGGATTTTGCTTCTTTGCGCGACGCTCTTACTGGCGTTGCAGGCCAGCGCCGAATGGCTCGACGTAACCAAGCGCGGAGCCCGCGCCGACGGACAAACTCTGGTGACCGGCGTCATCCAGAAAGCCTTGGACGAAGCCTCGGCAGCCGGCGGTGGAACGGTCTATTTCCCGGCCGGGACCTACCTGACCGGCGCCATCCATATGCGCAGCAACACCGCCCTGCACCTCGACGCCGGAGCGGTGCTGAAATTTTCGGACAACCCCGACCATTACCTGCCGTTCGTCGAACTGCGCTGGGAAGGCACCGTGATGAACAGTTTTTCGCCGCTGATCCACGCTCACGAAGTTGACAACATCGCCATCGAAGGCCGCGGCCTGATCGACGGCCAGGGGCAGAACTGGTGGAAAGCCGAATATGACGTCCGTGGGAAATTCGCAGAAACCGAAGCGCAGGATCCGATCAATCCATACCAACAGATGTGGGTCGACGCCAATCCGGGCTTCACCGTGTCGGACTACTACCGGGGGACGATCCGCCGGAAATTTTTCCGCCCGCCGCTTTTCCAGGCTTACCGCTCGACCAATATCCGCATCACGGGAGTGAAATTCATCAATTCGCCCTTCTGGACCATCAATCCTGCGTTCTGCCAGAACATCACCATCGACGGCATCACCATCGAGAACCCGCCTTCGCCCAACACGGACGGCATCAACCCTACCTCATGCAAGGACGTACACATCGCCAATTGCCACATCAGCGTAGGTGACGACTGCATCACCATCAAATCGGGCCGCGACGCCGACGGGCGCAAATGGAACGTGCCCTGCGAAAACATCACGATCACCAACTGCACCATGCTCAGCGGCCACGGCGGCGTGGTGATCGGCAGCGAAATGTCGGGATCGGTGCGCAAGGTGACGATCGCCAACTGCGTCTTCGACGGCACCGACCGGGGCATCCGCCTAAAGGCTTCCCGCGAACGGGGCGGCACGGTCGAAGAGATCCGGGTGAGCAACATCGTGATGAAGAATATCAAGAACATGGCCTTCGAGTTCAACCTCTTCTACGACCGCAACATCCCCGAAGGGCCGGTCAACGAGAAAACGCCCACGTTCCGCAATATCCATATCGCGGGCGTGACGGCGTCAGAAGTGAACCGCGCAGGCGAGATCACCGGGATTTCCGAGATGCCGGTCCAGAACCTGAGTTTTAGTAATATCAATATGACTGCTAAGACAGGGTTCAACATCACGACCGCCCGGCAGATCGAGTTCCACGACGTGACGATCGATGCCGAAACGGGCCCCTCGTTCAATGTAAAAGACGCGGCCAATCTCGTCTTCGACAACGTGAAAACGAACACACCGGCCACCGGCGTACCGACCGTTTCGTTGGAAAACGTCCGCACGGCCTACCTCTATAACTGTTTTCCGTTCGTCACCCCCAACGTGTTCCTGCGTGCCGTGGGAGACCAGAATACGAACATCGTACTGACTGGTTCCCTGAATTGCCCCGTGGAGGGAAACCTCGGACAGGCTCAGTAACCGATGAGTAACCCCCATATCTTTAGGGCGCAGCGAAGTTCTTCGCTGCGCCTTTTTTGCGTTGCTGAAATGACCTGCACTATATACGGCGATCGGCGTCCGCCGAGCCACATCAATCTTTTTTCCTGAAAATGTAACCGTTTCCTTGGATAATGCAAAAACCATCCGCCAGAGCGCACCTTTTTATTTAGATTAGCGCAAGAGACTTGTCGTAACGCGAGATTATTGTGAGATTGCTCTGCCTCTTTTGCGTCCGCCCTCGACAAGGCATGAGTGTTATCAACGAAAAAAGACCGCCTTACGGCGATCTTTCGTACTCGGAACGGGAATCGAACCCGTACGGACATCACTGCCCACGGGATTTTAAGTCCCGCGTGTCTACCTATTCCACCATCCGAGCAACCTTTGTCTTTTTGCAAAAAAGGCGTCCATTTGCTGAACGCCTCTTCTGAGCGGAAAACGAATATCGAACCCGCGCGTATCTATTTTGATTATCAGCTAATTTGTAAATGAACGTGTGCGATGTACCGCTCTTTGGCACCGGATATTCTTGCCTGATAGTGCTGCCGTTTACTTTTTTGCGGAAGCAAGCGTATCCTTAAATCACACGCAAATATAGCAAATTATAATGAAAAACGGGGTAATCAAGGATTTTGTTTTGACATAGTCCCCCTTTGACATACGGAGTTGTCGTTAATTCTTTGGTATGCCGAAACGGGCTTCGTCGAGTAAATAGTTATGATGGAGCTCTTCTTCGCTCAATACGCGATCGTAAAAACGAAAAGCGTAGATACGTCCTGAAAAGTTTAGCGCGAAGTCGTTACAGTAGAATTTTCCGAAAGTAAGCATGGAGGGGAACTCACCCGTCCCCGTCGATCCAAGCGGAGCCGTGGGCCAGGGCAATGGGCCCGCCTTGAATTTCATTTCGCGATACACTATCTTTTCGCCGTACCAGGCCGTCATGTTGACCCCATCGAACTGGATCACCACCCGACGCTTGTATCCCGCCATATTACTGATAGCATAGTTTTGTCCGTTCCATTTGCCTCCGGCGATGAACCCCATGCCTGTCGGGTAAGCCTCGACACCTGAGATCACATAACGTCCGGTCGGATCGGTCGGATGGAGCAGGAAGCCGTAAAGGTCGCACCCTCCAGATGCAGTGTTCTTACCCGGTTCAGCCATAAAAACGGTTTCAATAGTGAATTCCTGGGGCCTTAGCAGGTCATCTTCGTATGCCATCGAGCATTGGGATCCCCTCCCCGATGCTTGCGTACCCGTTCCCGTGGTGCTACTGACCAGGTATGTCGGAACGGCATCGCTGAATATCAGGCAGTCGGGACCCCAGCCACTCAAATCGTTATACGGAAACCCGTAGAGCGGCATACTGTATTTATTTATGGTGGCAGGAGCGATGTTTCGCCAACGGTTGATGGCCCCGGCGGTTTCGGAAGTATAGTCGGTTTCGACCCGTTGATAGGATGGCGAATAATTGAACTTGTTCGCATTAAACCGCATCAGGTAAGGGTCGTTAACCTTTTTGAGGGTTTGGTTGGTCACCTGGGGTTCATTCATGCCGTTGTTGTATATACCGTCGTAGTGCAGCAGCAATCCGTCGGTTTCATACCAATCGTCGCCTGGTTTTATGATCCTTATGTCGGAAGTAATATCGTCCAGGCCATTGGTGCCGTTTACCAGAATGCTCACATCGTAGATGCAGTTGCGCACGATGTCGTAGTTCATCGCATTATCCTTGCCCAGGTAGACCCTGTAATAAAATGTCTTTCCGGCAGCGCTCTCCACTGTAAATTCGAGATAAGTGGCCAAAGTCGGCGCCCCGTTTACTGTCGTGCTGCTTTTATCGCCTCCCGTCCCTCGTCTGTTTTCCGGAAGAAAGACCTCCCCTGTGGCCGAACGCCTGTCGGCAGCAGGGTAAAAGAAATCGCTTACCAGGAATTGATCGGCGGTCAACGGAGCATCCTGACCGATACGCTCCCAGAAATAGGTGGCGCCGGGAACGTTCCCAAAACGGACATTACGGATATGGAATCCATTCAGATCGGAATTTGCCTCGTTGAACGTGATATTGTATTTGACTTTAGCCACCTGCCGTTTCAAGCTGACAGTCAAAGTGCCTGATTCAGAACCCGTAAGAACAACCTTTCCCGACATCATCAGGGCATCCTCGGTTCCGGAAACCGGCGTGCGGAAATCCAGGTTGGAGTTGACAAGGCGGAGGTGGGACATCACGTCACTCTCCAATCCGACGAAGTTGAAATAACCGGAGTACGCGTTTGTCGTTCCCGTGCTCATCCCCACATTGGCCGCCACATAAAGCACATAACCCGCACCGTTCCCTGTCGATACATTGGGGATCGTAAGTGAATTCGTACCCCCGCCAAGGTAGGCGGTTTTCATGGTAAATTCGGCGTCGTTGGGGCTGAATATCAGCACTACGGCGTTATATATTTTATTTTCATTGAGGGTTCCCCGCGTTGTAACTACCATGGGTTCGTCCGGTATCAACTGCAGGGTCAGCGTTTTCTCCTCTGTTTTCGGAAGGACACCCTGTTCCTGTTTCGTACAGGAGGCCATCCCTAACAACAAGGCGATCGCGGCTATAATTACTCCTTTTTTCATTGTCCGTTTCTCAATTAAATGTCGTTCCCCAGACATAGGTGTCGTCCCAATTACCTGATTGTTCCACTTTGATGGAAAGCGGGTGCTGAGGTGTTTCTATTTTACTTACCCGCATTTTAAACAGATACTTTTTCCCGCTTTCAAAGGTCACGCCCTCGGCGATATAGCGGCGGTAGGTATATTCCCATTCGGCTGAAGGGGATTCCCTCCAACGCATGGCGATAAGGAATTCCACCTCTGCCTGGTCACCCGGTTCCAGCACGACATTGGTTGCGGTCGTTGAAACGGGAGGCACGATAACCGTGCGCCGGAGATACTTTCTTTGAGCTATCGGTGTGGCTCCGGTCACGGCGTCGGGAACCTCAGTCCCAGTAGGATCTGCCTTGAAAATAGAATTTTTCGAGGTCAACGTGCGATTGATCTGTACGTTAGGCAACGGGCCGCTGATATCGAAAGATCCTTCGGTGGATATCTTGGAGCCCAACACCACTACGCGGTCAAGCAGCAATTCATCGTCGATATCCCAGGTGGAATTGGGATCGCGGGAGATCTGGAATTCGATCAACGAAAGGATATGCTCAAACTGAAGGTTAACTGTCCAAGTCGAGGCATCGCTGTAATTGAATACCTTATTGCGCACAACCGCACGCATCACATTACACAAAGGCATATTATCCACGGCCTGGTCCTGAAGGATAGCGAACTGGATTTGCTTCGAGTTGTCGCAATTGGTCACGATCTTTGTTTTTCCAGAAGGCGCCCAAGGATAGTACGCGAAAAAGTCGAATGCATCGTGGGCGATCGGGACACAGATCTGAGGTTGGGCCGGATTGCTCGTCATATTCGTCCACTTCGTAGTGGCTTTATAATAACCGACATCGAAGTATCCATGATAGATATCTGCCAGTGTGAACGGCTGGTTGGGATTATCGATGTGCTTGGTCATAAATATCCCGATCACGTCGTCGTCGGCGAATGTGGTAGCTTCATAAGAGGTGGTGCCGTATTTTGTGCCATTGGCCCGTGTGGAAGGAGAGTATGACGAGGACGGAGAGGCGATTTCCGCTCCGAATGCCGGCACAATGACCGTTGCGGGATCAGATGCCTCTTCCTGTTTCTGGCACGAGACAAAGAAAATTGCGACCATGGTCGCTATATAAAATCGCTTTTTCATCATCAAATCACCTCATTTGTTTCGTCGCCAGCTTCCCAATCGCCAATCTCAAGCGTGGGAAAAACGACCGCCGAGGCGGAAACCCCGTCATAAACGACTTTTATGTTATATTCCGTGCGGCCACCTTTATTAAAAACATTTCCGTCCAGCGAGGGCGTGATGAGCGTCGCCAGCGTGCTGTTTGCTGACAGGGCGGACGCCGCGCTCCAGAAGCGAAGGTCGATCCGCAGAACGAACTTATTCTTGGCTGTCGGGTTTTTAGCGGCGCCGGGCAACACATACAGGTCATTGCTGTAGACGGCAGGGTTTGCAGAGGTACACGTCCCCAAACGGGTGCGGGTAAGGGTGCCGCTGATATAAGGGTTGTTCAATGCCGGGAGCTTGGTGGCCGGATTTTCCGTGGGATTATTAAGCATGTAAACGATAGGGGCGACATTATCATGATTTACGGCGATCGAGTCCGCTCCAAGCGTGTAGTTCCCCTCGGCACAAAGATTATCGATGGATATGCCCTGATAGCGGTCGGTTACCGTATTCTTCCCGGCTAAGGCCAAGGCCAGGTAAACATTATTGTCGGTATACAGGTCTTTGAGCGCTATGGCTGAGCAATAACGCTTCATATCCGGTAGGGCGATCGTGGCGGAAGCGACGGACGAAAGCGAAGGAACCTGGTAGCCATAAAGGGCGGTAGCCATAAAGTCCATATTGTTGGTGACCGTAACGCTTTTGCCGTCCGGATTCAACGGGATGGCCGGAGAATAGACATAGATATCGAAATACCCGGGGTCGGTTTTGGAGAACATGGGCAATGTCATGGCAGTACCCGCGCCCGAACGATTAACGCCGGTCGCATCGACCATGCAGGCAGTCAATGATGAGTTTGAGCCGTTGCTGAAATAATAGGTGTTCTCGGCCACGCATTCGCGGGTGAAGTCCGGCCCGGTCGCTCCCTGATGGCTGCGGTAAACCACGATCCGTACCGTCCGGTTTGCAGGGACGAATGCACTCGTTGCCCGGGTCTGCATCTGGGCCGAAAAATCGACCCGAAAGGTGCCCGGAGACGTAGTCGGCTCCTCTTTCTGGCACGAAACGGCGCCGATGGAAGCCAGTAGTAAAAATATTTTCGAAATGCACTTCATATCTTGAGATTCTGTCAGATCATTGGTTCTTCGGTTAAAACAATCTCTTCTCCGCTGACGCTTGTCGTTTCCCATCCCTCGACTTGGGCGGTGAAAGTGATCGTCGTGTGCTGGAGGGTCAAGGTATACAACATCGATTTGCCGATCGCCCAGTTGGTCGCCGCGTTGAACGATACGGTTGTCGTTTTCACGTAAGGTTCGCTGCCTGCATGAGTAGTCACGGCGTAATCGATTTCGACCTCGATCGGCTGGCCTGCGGTCCCGTTCTGGGGAATCAGGTAACAGCCGGGAGTGGCGACCAAGGTCGGCGTGGCGGAATAGGTCAGTGTATAGTCATCGGCAGGATTATTCTCGTCGAGGATCGTGTATGAGGCATTGCCCGTGATCGATGACCACGCAGGAGTCGTATTACTTGTGCCACCGAGCGAAAGCACGCTGGTGTTGCGTACTCCTTTGAGGCGTATACCGGTCACTTTCACGGAATAATTATCCATACCGGCGCTGAATGCGATCGCAAAGCGGATGCGGGTAGTAACGTGTTGAAAGGTGAACATCACGGGAGAATGGTCGCCAGGGGCGCGGTCGGTCACTTGGGCGACGAGCAAATCCACATGGTCCGCAACATTGTCCTGTACAGTGAAATTGATCTTGGGCACACCCTTCGCCGTCGCGAGCGTATTCATCGTTATTCCGGTGCCGTTTGCCGTCCCATCGCTGTAGGGCAGGTAAGCGAAGAACGTGTATTTGTTGGTGAGGATCGGCGACCAAAGTCTCTCGGGCGAATAGACGGCCCCGGTGGCGGTCTTTTCGACCATCTGGTTATACATCAGTCTCGGCACGGTGCTCCCATGCGCAGCGGCCCAAGTGGAAGCGGCGGTATAATAGGTAAACACGCCGAACTGCGCCCCGACAGGAATGCCGGCCGGGTCGAGCGCCCGGGTTTTTGTTTCCCAGTCGCCGCCGTTGTCGTTGTCCTCTATCCTTCCGCCAAAATCAATCGCCACATCCGCTTCCTCTGGAATTTCGGGCGTTTCGATCGTTTTGCTGCAGGCGATTGCGAGGAGCGCCAGCGCCAGCGGGAGTAGCATTCGTAAGGTGCGGTTATGGAACTGTCCGTTCATTTGTATTTTTTCTGGCTTGTTCTGGTGACCGGAAGGGGACATTCAACCCCTTCCGGCCTGGTTTTATGCAATGTAAAAACGCTTTAATGCGTCAAATATTGCATGATTACGGGAGAGGCACTGCAGTATCCGTATTCCAGGCTTCGAGCTCGGCATTGAAGGTGATCTTGAGCGGGTCGATCCTGATGTTGAAGTTGTACGATTTGCCCGACGCCATCGGAGTTATTCCGGAAAGATCGAAGACCTTCGGTGCTGCAGCCTCGCCGTTGACGGTGTAACTAACCGACAGGGCGGTTGCGCTCAGCGCCTGCGGAACTATATAGTACACGTCGTCAGCTATTGTGGCGGGGGTCGTAGCGTCATCGCTCAGCGAAGTCTGGAAGCCGGTGGGGATAATGGTTACCGCCGAACCTCCGGTAGCGGTCATTGTGCCGGCGCCCATGTTGGCCCAGGTTACTTCACCTTGGCTCTGCGGGACATTGAGCGTGATGTTGGTGATAACGATGGGGTTTAACGCGTCTACCTCAGTGGTATAGGCCGTAAAGCGGACACGGGTCAACGCGTGTTGGAAGGTCACCACTTGGCTGGTCGTCTGGACTGCAGGCGCGATCGGACCAACAGCCATCGTTACCAGGTCAATCTGGTTGTTGTTGCCTGCCACGAAGGCAAGCTTGGTCCCTTCGGTAGCCGTTGCTTCTGACGGATTGGGTACAAAAGCAGTCGCAGGAGCAGTGGTCGTGGCGTCGGTCTTGGCATAACCCACGAACGAATAGGGGTTAATCCCGTCATAGTAATACATTTGCGTCCATGTGGCGGGGAGACCGCTGCTGGAGCCTTTGTAGTGGTCGCCGACCAGATCGTAAACTTCCGTGAATTTGAGGGTCGTGTTCTTGTAACCGTAGATGGTGAACTCGCCGGTGTTCAGTGCCGTCGCTTTCGATACTACAGTGTTCGAGAACCGCATAGCGCGGGCATCGGGTTGTTCGATCGTTTCGCTCTTAGAGCAAGAGGTCAACGTTACGGCTGCTACTGCGGCCATCAGAAAAATTTTTTTCATAGTGTTGGTTTAAAAGGTTTTTAAAAGTTTATTGAATTGATTTAGAACAAATAACTTGTGTTTCGATGTGGTGTTCGGTTTTATTCCAGTTCGACGGTTTGTTCATACCAGTCGGCCAGTTCGGCATTCCATCCGCCGGTGCTTTCCGTTGCAGGAATGATTATCGGTACCCTGCGCAGGTCGATTATCCCGCCGTCGCAGCAGAGCTCCTCGTCGAGATAGTCGTATATATCAAACGACTGGCGGTAAACCGTATTGTCCGTGAGCAGAAATTCAAAGGTTATGATGTTCGTATCGTTCTCTGTACGCACAGCCGGCGCCACCTTGTTGATCCCGAACGCAGCGACGACCGCCGTCAGCGAGGAGGAGGAATTTTTGGCGCAGTCAAACATTGTCGTGAATACCTGGCTGTCCCGCACCTGGTCGTATAAGAATTTAGCGCCCGCCGTTCCTGTCATCGTGCCGCGGATCTGCTGCGCGTATTGCAACCCTTGGATGTCGGTCAGTATTAAATAACTAACCGTTCGATTCCGTGGCAACAGGTAGAGGTCCTGTTGCATCTGGCCATCGACCGTCACGTCGAAATCAGGCAGGCTGTACACGAAAAGGTCGTCGGGCTGCCCTATCGTGTGTGTGGTGGAGGCGGGAACGACGCTTTTCACTGAACCCTGGTTGTCTTGGGGGTCGTCACTGTCGGGTTCTCCAGACGGTGCCATAATGCGGCCGCCATACAGGTTATTGTATTGCGAACGGGAAATTTCCGGCATCCGGGCCTTGATCGCCTCGCAGAACGCATCGTCCTGGATCGTATACAGATCGGAGTCATCGTTGAACGCTACCAGGCGGTAATGCCCTACGGGAAGTTTGACGGTCTCCTCTCCTGCGTAGACATAGCGGGTGTAATGCTCACCCTCGTCCGAATAAAAATCGATACGTACCTGCGGATGTGCATCGCCCATGTAAGCCCTGTCGACAATTACGCGGAAAGAACGGTAGTGGGGATGGTTTTCTTCCATACATATCTGCTTGCGGCATGCCGTAATAAATGGCAGGGCGAGCATGGAAGCGCATATAAGAATCTTTATTCTCACTTTTATTTTCTCCTTCCAAAATTCCACCTGAACGATACCTCGGCCTTTGTAATGCCCCAGTAGGTGGTGCGGTCTGTTCCGTCGTAAACGTAATGTTCGCCTATATCGTTGTAACGTATATACTTCTTATATGACGTGTTGAGATAGCCGCCCCCGAGGCCGAAGCGAAGCGACCAGTTAGGGCTCAGGCGCATAACGTAGCCCAAACTAAGGCCAGCCTCCACAAGCGACTCGTTCCAGTAACCTACATCGCCGTTCTTCAGATCATAGGAACCCGAAATCGCATGCACTCCTACATAAAAGGAGCGGCTGGGGCTGTAACCGCCGAACCAATAACGGATTTCAGGACTTAGTGTCCAGATTTGATAAAACCGATCCTTGCTTCGCTGCCGCCACCAGGCGACATCGAAATTCAGGCTTGCAGACCACCGGGGGGCAAAAACATACTCAATGCCGACGTTAGGTCTGAGCGTCATCCAGGATAACGCATTGGTTTCAAGCGACCAGGGAGGATATGTTGCCCGAGTAGACGGATATCTGCCGCTTTCCGATACGCTGGAGTCTTGAAGAGCATCGATTCCGATTTCGGATGTCGAGTCTATCATGGCTCCGGTTTGTGCATATTCGTACAGCAGGGTATCGCTGTGTGGAGTTATAATATTATCGGAAGAAAACACACGATCAGCCCCCTTGCAGATTCCTACTTGGAACACCAGCACGAATAGGGGGACTATTACGATGAAATATTTTTCTTTTCTCTTTTGCAAACGGTTTATTTAATTTTAAAGAAGCATTTTATTACATCAACTCACAATCTCTTACATGCCATTTCTACCGTGCACGCCACGAAGGAACACGGAAATAAACGTTTTACGGGGTGTAAATATGATATTAAAAAACCTTTTTCGCATATACAAGGGTCGTTTGAGACACTTTTTGGCAAAAATGAGACGGAAACGAAGCTTTTATAATCCATAACAAGACTCCTATTAAGGAGGAAATAATGCAAAATTTACTTTGGCCTGATCTTTTCAATGTAGTCCGACGGGGTCATTTGCTCTTGGGCGGCGAAGATCCGGTAGAAGGTGGCGCGCGAAGTGAACCCGCTTTCCGTCATCATCTCCTTGATGTTCTTCCCGCTGTGCCGCATCGCGGCGTTTTTGAAGTAAATTACCCTGAC
Organism: Rikenellaceae bacterium; assembly: GCA_031553805.1. Taxonomy (GTDB): domain Bacteria; phylum Bacteroidota; class Bacteroidia; order Bacteroidales; family Rikenellaceae; genus JAITVB01. Next base: position 219,980 of record JAVBLC010000005.1, read on the forward strand.
GTAATTCAAAAATTCACGGAACCCACTGAATCCCCCGCTCCGAACCGCCTCCTGAATCAGTGAGATCCTCACATCGAGCGCGCTCGAAAGGTCATCGATAGAGAAAGCGGAATTTGTGAACGATTTATTGTCCTTGAAATATGCGACGATATCGCCGAAGAGTATCTCGGCAGGCGATCGTTTGTCTATAGTCATTACTCCGGGCGGTATTCGGTAAGAGAACGGATTTTCGACCAGCAGATGTAATATCGAATAGTAAATGAACCAAATATTGATCGCAAGTCCGAACGTATAATAAATGAACGCATTTAAGAATGCGGTATTTAAAACATAATAAACCAGCAGGAATGCCATCGCAGCCAAGTAGACATACATTGCAGGCTTTGCCTTTCGGCGAAGTACCGGCAAGTCGTTTAAAAGCGGGATAAGAAAATAAAGAGCCGGAACAACGATGGAAATTGCAAAAACGGCAAGGCGCAATCTTACATCGGGATTACCGATATATTCCCACACCATCTCCCAGGAAGAGAGGACGGTAAACTCCCCGTTGAACAACCTGTAGGAAAAGGCGATCAACAGGATGGCGAAAACAGGCTGAACATAAAGAAGCAGCCTTAATTTTGTGATGTATCCCGGCCGCATGGAGGCCAGGGGGACCAATACGGATGCAGTGGCAAAAAACAGCCAGGTCAACATACCGGGAAGCTCCAGCAAACGATACGGCCCCGTGTGGGGGTAAAAAGGGGCAGAAATGGATCTACCGATATCATCGAGCAGGACGAACGTAGTGATAATGATAGTCAGGATGCCCCATCGATACTTCATCTTGTTGTCTTGGGCCTTAGCGGTCACAAGGATCCCCAGGGCAAGCGCGATGACGTCAGCCAAAAGGTTGAGGTAAATGAAAAATATATTCATACTCTTTCCTGGTGATGCGAATCTACTGCAAATATATCAATTTTATACCAATAGTGTATTGGGGCGCTACCAGACTCGTCAGCCATAATTTCGTACGTCAGTTTACACACACTCTTTCATTCTGTTTATTATAAGGATTTTACAGTTAATTATTAAGCAAAAAACAGAGAGTTGTGAGATATATCACAACTCTCTGTTTATCAATATCCCATACATTTTGGAGCGGAAAACGAATACCAAACCCGCCCGGGCATCGACAACACGCTGCACAACCCTGCACAAAATCGGATTGAGGCCCCTACTATACTTGGGGGAGGGGATTTTGTTGGTACAATAATTGTCCGTTGATTTTCGAAGCAAACCACAACCCTGATATGAAAACTTTCACCAGCGATCTTTCCGGCAAAACTTTTCCTGTGACCCAGATCGTTCACGCAAACGCAATCCGCTCCGCCATCCTCGACATGATGCGCAAGAACACGCCCGGCCCGATCGAGGTCATTTCCATGAGTGAATTAGCCGATTACCGCCAGCGCTACATCGAGTCCTCGCTCAAAGCCGAACTCGACACCCTCACCTCGCTCGAAAAAGAGGTGCTCGAGAAGATGAAACGGCACGAACTGGTATCGGACAACATCGAAGCAGAATGGTCCAAGCACTACACCCTCGGGCAGCGCGTGGCCGACAAGGTAGCCGCTTTCGGGGGGAGTTGGCGGTTCATCATCATCTTTTGCTCCTTCATCGGCCTGTGGATCACGGTCAACATAATCGCCTTGTTTTCGAAAAATTTCGACCCCTACCCCTTCATCCTGCTTAACCTGATGCTATCGTGCCTGGCTGCGTTGCAGGCGCCGGTAATTATGATGAGCCAGAACCGATCGGAAGAAAAGGACCGTGAACGCGCCCGCGAGGACTACAAAGTCAACCTCAAGTCGGAAATCGAGATCCAGGCCCTCCACGAAAAGATCGACCACCTGATCATCAACCAACAGGGCCGACTGTTCGAGATTCAGAACATCCAGGTCGAAATGCTGCGGGAAATCCTCGATGAAATATCCGTATCGGGCGCGGCAAAACCCAGAACCAAAAAGCCGACATCCCCCTCCACTACCGGACAGTGATCCGGGCCGCTCCCCTGACGTCGGCAGACGATGCGGCTACCGACAGCGTATATTCATCGGCGGCGAGCACCCAACGGCCCGCGCGGTCGTCATAGCAGGCCAGGTCCGACGTGTTGACGCTGATCGTGACCTGCTGCGTCTGGCCCGGCTGCAGGAACACTTTTTGAAATGCCTTTAGCTCTTTGGGCGGGCGGGGCAAGGCCGGATTCTTCTGCGTGGCATAGACCTGCACCGTTTCGGCTCCGGCGCGACGGCCCGTGTTTTTCAGGGCGAGGGTGATCTGTACAGTTTCGCCGGGCGCATAAACCGGCTTATCGACCGACACCTTTCCGTATTCGAACGTCGTATAGGAAAGGCCATAGCCGAACGGGAACTCCGGCGCGATCTGCCGGGCGTCGTACCAGCGGTAACCGACAAAAATATCTTCTTTGTAGTATTGGTTAATGCTGTCGCCGGGATAGGACTCGCGTCCATAAAAATGTGCCCCGACGTCTTCGAGCCGTTTCGGGAAAGTAAACGGCAGGCGGCCCGAAGGATTGACGTCGCCGGAAACGACAGCGGCCGTCGCAGGGCCAGCCTCCGAGCCGAGGTACCACGACTGGATCACGCCCGGCACTCGGTCGAGCCACGGCATCGCCACGGCGTTACCACTAATGAGAATGATTCCCAAATTCTTATTAACGCTGAAAATTTCTTCGATCAACCGATCCTGGCCGAAAGGCAGCCCAAGCCCCTTGCGGTCGCCCGCCTCGCAATCCTGCTCGTGGTTCTTGTTGAGCCCCCCAATGAACAGCACCGCATCGGCCCCACGCGCCAAGCGCACCGCTTCGCGCACCAGCGAGTCGGCATCAAACGGCGACGGGTTGACCCGTCCGTAGGACGGTGGCCCCGAGGCATAGCCCATCGTATAAACAATGCGGTCGGCCCCATATTTTTCGATCAGCCCGGCCAGGGGCGAAATCTCGTTTTTCGGTTTTAGTTCCGACGATCCGCCCCCGGCAGTCAGCACGCGCGTGGCATTTTCGCCGATCACGGCGATCGTTTTGTATCGTTCGACCGGGATCGGAAAAAAGTCCCGGTCGTTTTTCAACAGCACGATCCCCTCCTCGGCCACGCGGCGGGCCACGGCGGCATGCCCGGGCGAAGCCAGGCTTCCGAAGGGGCGGTTGCGGGCCATCGACGTGCGGAAAGTCAGCCGCAGCACGCGGCGCACCTTTTCATTCAATAACGCTACATCATACTTCCCATTAATAATTCCTTCGTAAAACGGCCAGGCGAGGTAGTAACCGTCGTAAGCGTTCGGGCGATTCACGGTGAGTCCGTCAGATCCGGTGCCCATCTCGATGTCGAGGCCGTTGCGCACCGCCTGGTCGGTGTCGTGTGCCCCGCCCCAATCGGTGACCACCGCTCCGTCGAAGCCCCACTCTTCCTTGAGGATCTTATTGAGCAGCACGTCGTTGTGACAACACCACTCACCCAGGTATTTGTTATACGCCCCCATCATCGTCCACGCGCTACCCTCCTGCACCGCCGCACGAAACGCCGGCAGATAGATCTCGCGCAGCGCCCGTTCGCTCACCACCACGTTGATGTGGCCGCGCCACACTTCCTGATTGTTCAGCGCATAGTGTTTTACGGAAACCGCCACGCCATTCCGCTGAACGCCTTGCACATAAGGCACGACCATCCGCGAAGCGAGCCACGGATCTTCGCCCAGGTACTCGAAATTGCGGCCGTTGAGCGGCGTGCGGTAAATATTCACGCCCGGGCCGAGGATCACGTCCTTGTTCCGGAAACGGGCCTCTTCGCCCAACGCGTTGCCATATTCGTAGGCCAATTCGGGATTAAACGTCGCCGCCAGGCAGGTCAGTGCCGGGAAAGCGGTACACGAATCGTTCGTCCAACCGGCCCATTTCCAACTGTCCCACTCAATCTCCTGACGCACGCCGTGGGGGCCGTCACTCATGTGCAACTCCGGAATCCCGAGGCGCGGACAGCCGGGGGTCGTGAATTTGGATTGGGCGTGGATCATCGCGATCTTTTCGGGGAGCGTCATCCGCGACAAGGCGTCTTCTACCCTCTCTTCGATCGGGCGGGTTTCGTCGAGGTAAACCGGCAGCGGTTTTTGTGAAGAGAGCAGGAACGCGCTTCCCAACAGAAGCAAAACGCCAAAAATCTTAAAAAATCTAAAAAAAACTTTCATGGGCAGGTGGGTTATCGAACAAATATAATAATTTTACGACATAACCCGCTAACCCGCCACGGACGATGAAACGACTCTCCCTGCTCCCCCTGGCCTGCTGCCTGTTGCTGGCGGCGTGCAACCCCGTGCGCATGGACGACCGGGGCGTGACCATCCGGCTCAAGGAGCGCCTGGCGGGCGGCCCTCGGCTGCTGCGGCTCGAGGTCGTGTCGGAAGACATTATCCGCGTGATGGCCACACCGGCACGCGAATTTGCGCCGGACGAAAGCCTGATCGCCTGCTACTCGCCCGAATCGGGTCCCGACTGGTGGGGCACCCGACAGGGTAAGGAGGAGTTGGTGCTGGAAACGCCCACGCTCAATGTCACGGTGTCGCTCCGCACGGGCGAAATGACCTTTACGGATCGGCTGGGCAACGTGCTGCTACGCGAAGTCGCGGGGGGAGGAAAAACATTTTCGCCGATTGAAATCGACGGATCGAAATTATACTCTTTCCGGCAGGTTTTCGAATCGCCTGGCGACGAGGCGTTTTACGGACTGGGACAACACCAGTCCGACGAGTTTAACTACAAGGGGCGCAACGAAACGCTTTTTCAGTATAACACCAAAGTGTCGGTGCCGTTTGTCGTGTCGAGTTTCAACTACGGATTACTCTGGGACAATTATTCGCTCACCCGCTGGGGCGATCCGCGCGATTACGCCGACCTCGACCAGTTTTCGCTATATGACCGCGACGGGAACCCGGGCGGGTTGACGGCAACCTACGTCCCGGCCAAAGACCCTGAAACAGGCACCGTGGTGCGGGTCGAAAAGACGATCGACTACGAAAACCTCGAAACGGTCAAAAAATTTCCGGAAGGGTTTTCGCTGAGTAATTCGACAGTTACCTGGGAGGGCGAAATCGAATCACGAGAGTCCGGAAAGCACTTCTTTAAATTATATTACGCCGGTTATATAAAGCTCTACATAAACGATGATCTGATCGTCCCGGAACGGTGGCGCACGGCGTGGAATCCCAATAGTTACAAATTCAACCTGGACTTACAGGCCGGTCGACGCTACAACATCCGGATCGAGTGGCGGCCCGACGGCAGCACGTCTTATCTCGGCTTGAAAGCCCTTTCCCCCGTAGATCCGGAAGAGCAAGGCCGCATTTCGTTGTGGTCGGAAGCGGGCAAGCAGATGGATTTTTATTTCATTCACGGCGAAAATCCGGACAAAGTTATTTCCGGCTACCGCACCGTCACCGGCAAAGCCCAGATAATGCCCCGCTGGTCGATGGGCTTCTGGCAGAGCCGCGAACGGTATAAAACCCAGGCGCAACTGCTTGAAGTGTTACGCGAATTCAGGGCACACAAAATTCCGATTGACAATATCGTACAAGATTGGTCGTACTGGCCCGAAGATGCTTGGGGAAGCCACGATTTCGACCCGGCACGCTATCCCGATCCGCAGGCAATGGTCGATTCGGTCCATGCACTCGGGGCCCGCATTATGATCTCCGTTTGGCCCAAATTTTACCGTACGACCGAGCATTACAAACAGTTTGACGAGCACGGCTGGATCTACCGCCGCGCGGTGCAGGACAGCGTCCGCGACTGGATCGGGCGGGGCTATATCGGCTCGTTCTATGACGCTTACAGCGCCGGGGCCCGCAAATTGTTCTGGCAACAGATGGACGAAAAACTGGCCCGCTACGGCTTTGACGCCTGGTGGATGGACGCGCCCGAGCCCGACATCCTGTCGAACGCCGGCATCGATTACCGCAAAGCGCTGATGAACCCGACGGCCTTGGGGTCATCGACCGAATTTTTCAACGCTTACGGACTCATGAATGCTAAAGGCATTTACGAAGGGCAGCGCCGGATAGGCATCGGCGCCGGCGGCCCGGACAAAACCGTCGAGAAACGCGTTTTCCTACTCACCCGCAGCGGCTTCGCCGGGTCGCAGCGTTACGCCGCCGCTATTTGGAGCGGCGACATCGCCACCCGGTGGGAAGACATGAAGGCACAAATCACCGCCGGCCTCAATTTTTCGATTTCCGGAAATCCCTATTGGACAATGGACAACGGCGGTTTCTGTGTCGAAAAACGCTACGAAAAAGCGGTCGAAGGATCGGAAGATATGGACGAATGGCGCGAGCTGAACGTCCGCTGGCACCAGTTCGGGGCTTTTGTTCCGCTGTTCCGCACGCATGGGCAATACCCTTTCCGGGAAGTATGGAACGTCGCCCCGGAAAGCCATCCGGCCTACTCCATCATGGTCGACTACACAAAGTTACGTTACCGGCTGATGCCCTATATCTATTCGCTCTGCGGCAAAGTGTGGCTCGACGACTATACGATCATGCGCCCGTTGGCGATGGATTTTTCGGCAGACCCGTGGGCGGGCCACATCGGCGACCAGTATATGTTCGGCCCGTCGCTGATGGTGTGTCCCGTTTACGAATACAAAGCCCGCACGCGCAAGGTTTACCTGCCCGAGCGGATCGGGTGGTATGATTTTTATACTGGAAAATGTATTGACGGCGCCCACCGATTTGACGCCGGCGCCCCGCTGAGCCTTATGCCCATCTACGTCCCCGCCGGATCGATCATCCCTGCCGGCGGCCCGGTGCAGAGCACCGCCGAACCGCAGCGCGACCTGACAATCTATGTTTATGAAGGCAGCGAAGCCTCGTTCGACCTCTACGAAGACGACGGGATCAGCTACGGCTACGAGGACGAGGCCTATTCGCGCATCCGCATTACCTGGAACCAGCTGGAACGAACGCTGACCGTCGGCCGGCGCGAAGGCAGCTACCCGGGCTACGCTTCCGAACGAACGTTTTCGGTGGTGACCGTCAGCCCTGCGAAACCGGCGGCTTTCGGCGACCTTCCGGCCCGTGCCGTCCGCATCAGCTACGACGGCAAGGCACAAACCATCAAAATACCCTAACCTGTCGAAAACCTTGGCCCGGATTTTGTCCCGGCACCGAGCGACACAAGAAACCACAACCTTATGGACCGCAACCAGCAACAACAACACAATGCTTTCTTCCGCCAACTGATCTTCCTGGGGGTACTGATCGTCACCGCATTGATTATTTTCAAGCAACTGATCTTTTTCATCGGGGCTTTCCTCGGGGCGATCACGATCTATATAGTGTTCCGCAACGTATTCTTCCGGCTGACCGAACAACATAAATGGAAACGGTGGGTCGCTTCACTGACGATGGTATTGGCCATCACGATCGTATTGCTCGGGATCGGGTTCCTGGTGTTCGAGGTGACCGCCTCGCAAATTCCGTCGGTCGACACGTCGCGCATCGTGACCAAATTCCGGCTGTGGATCGACGAGGTCAACCGCGATTTCGGGTTTAAGATCCTGTCCGAGAACATCCTGGGGCAGATCTCCGGAGTGCTCACCAAGGGAGTTTCGACGGCGCTGAACACTACCTACAGCTTTGCAGCCAACACGTTTATGACCCTGGTGATCCTCTATTTTATGTTTGCCAACGCACGCGCAATGGAGGCCAAGATCCTCGAATACGAACCGTTCAAGGGCGAAAGCCTCGAAATGGTCAAGCAGGAAGTGAAAAACATGATCTTCTCGAACGCCGTAGTGATCCCGGTGGTGATGTTCGGACAGGGACTGGTCGCTACGTTGATCTACTGGGTGCTGGGGGTCGACAATGCTGTTTTTTGGGCCTTCCTTACGGCGTTTTGCGGGCTGATCCCGATGGTAGGGACGGCCATCGTCAGCGTGCCGCTGGGCATCTATATGATCACCTCGGGCGGCGTGTGGCAAGGATTGGTGCTGATCGCCTGCGGCCTGCTGATCATCGCCAACGTCGACAACCTGATCCGTATCGTGATGATGCAGCGCGTGGCCGATACCCATCCGCTGATCGTCATTTTCGGGGTCATCCTCGGGATTCCGCTCTTCGGTTTTTGGGGGATTATTTTCGGCCCGTTGCTCATTTCGGGTTTCCTGCTGCTGATCAAGATCTACTACCGCGAATACGGTTTGTTAAAATCGCGCAAGCCGCAACCACCGTGTGAATAAAACACATTCTGAATGAGACCTTATCAAAAAACGCTGATCATCACCGCCGGGATGATCGTGTTGTTGGCACTCGCCATTCCGGTGGGGCAATGGTGGCTGCGGGGCAAGATCAAGAACGCGGTCGAGGACTTATACCCCGGGATGGAATACCAGATCAATACGGGGCAGATACGCGTGCGGCTGCTCAGCCGGTCGGTGACGATCGACCAGATCAAGGTAGCTTTCACCCCCAACGAAGCCGACACCGCCCGAGGACCGGTGCGGATGCTTGACGCCGGACTGCAACGCCTGTCGCTCAACGGCGTCGGATTCAAGAAAGTCGATGGGAAATATGCCCTGTCGGTGCGCAGCCTGGAATTCGACGGCCCCGAGGCGACGATCCTGCTTGCCGTTCGCGACACGACGGCCGTCGTGCCGAAAAAGAAACGCGGTTTTCCGGAATTGCTCGAATCGCTGACGGTGAACCGCATCGTCATCCGCGACGGGAAATTTTCATGCAAAAAACCACACAACGGAGAATTCGAAGAATTTTCCGCCGAGGGCTTTCAGTTGGAGATCGGAAAACTGAGGATCGATTCGGCCACTGTGATCACAGAATTGCTGGTGAGCGAACCCCTTCGGATTATGATCGAAAAGTTCGGTTATACGTTCCAGCACAATTCGGTCTGCCTGGGCATCAGTGGCCTCGACGCAGACACCGAAAAGCGGACGATAACCCTTGATTCGCTCCACCTTGAGCCGCTGCTGCCGCGCTATGAATACGCGGCAAAGGTCGAAGGGCATCCCGATTGGACGGATATAGCGACGGGCCGGGTAAATCTTTACGGGATCGATATCGCCGCCCTGCTTCAGCAAAACCGGCTGAAGATCGACAGCGCGACGATCGACTCAGCTAGTGTGGCCAGTTTTAAGAATCGGAAAATCGCACGGGTCGAACGGCTGAAGTCGATCTTTTACTTAGGGGTGCAGAAATTCCCCGTGCAGATTGACGTTCCGCTCGTTCGCTTTCAGAAAATAGGCGTCGAATACGAAGAGATGCCGGTCCATGGCTCAACGTCCGGAAAGATTTTTCTCGACCGGTTGCAAGGTTCGTTCGACGGGCTGACCAACATTGACTCGATTCGGAAACACTATACGCTCACCGCCGAAGGACGTCTCGAAGGCCGGGCGCCGCTCCACGTCGTCTTTACCTTTCCGGTGGCGGCCGAGAACGACCAGTTTGCCATCCGGGGCCACGTCGGGGCGATGGAGCTGGCGGCGATCAACCCGATGGTCCTGCCGCTGAGCCGCGTGCGGATCGACTCGGGCCGGATGGACCGCCTCGATTTCACGATCACCGGCAACCGGGCAAAATCAGCGGTAGAGGCGACTTTCCTCTACCACGGCCTGAGCATCGCGGCGGTGAAGGAGCGCGACCACCAACTGGTCGAACGCACCCTGGTCAGCACATTCGCCAACCGCTTGGTGCGGCGCGACAACCCGAACAAAAACGGGACGCTCACCACCACGGGTACATTCGAACGCGACCCTTACAAATCACAATTCAATTACCTCTGGAAATCGCTGCTGCCGGGCATCGCCAACACGGTCGTCCCGCCGCGCGAGGGGCTCGAGCAACGCAAGGAGCGCCGCGAAACGCGTCAGCAACAGCGGATTGAACGACAACGTTGATCAAGCTTCCGGAAACATTCTCAGCATCTTACGGCCGGTAAAAAAACCAACATGGAGACCGGAGGATAGGATTTCGCCCGTTTCGGCCAAGTTGAGTTCATGGAAAACAAGAGCATGGTGGCCGATCTCGACCTCCATTTCAGCCTTGACCTCGTCCGTGGAATTTCGGGCAACTGCATCATCCGAGATTGACCGTCAACCGGGCTTTGATGTCGATCAGCACTTCGTCGGCCAAGTGCTGCAAAATCAATTTTCGAAACGTCCGGTCAGGAAAAAAAGAGGATCATCAGCTGGGCGCTCAGCACGCGCAGGAACATCGTGAGCGGGTAAACCGTCGTGTATCCCACCGAGGGCACATCGTTGCCCGCCGACTCGTTGGCATAGGCCAGCGCAGGCGGATTGGTCGCCGCCCCCGACAGCAACCCCATAATCGTAAAATAGTTGATTTTGAACGTCAGCCGTGCAACAATCCCCACGATCAGCAGGGGCACCACCGTCACGATCACCCCGTAACCAATCCAAACGTACCCGCCTCCGAGCAGTAAATCTAAAAATCCTTCGCCCGCACCGAGCCCCACGCAGGCCAGAAAGAGGGCAATGCCTATTTCGCGCAACATCAGGTTGGCGCTCGCCGTGGTGTAGGTGACGATCTTATACCGCGGACCGAAACGGCTCACCAGGATTGCCACCAGCAACGGGCCGCCCGCCAAACCGAGTTTGACCGCCTGCGGAATACCGGGTATGAAGAACGGAATGCTGCCCAGCACCACCCCCAGCGCCATCCCGACGAAGATCGGGATCAGGTTCGGCACATCGAGCCGTTTCAGGGAGTTGCCCAGGACCTTTTCAACGTCTTTCACGGCTTGGGACGCCCCGACCACGGTTACACTGTCGCCCACCTGGAGTTGCAACAGCGGGTTGGCCGTCAGGTCGACCCCGGCGCGGTTCACCCGGGTGATATTGACCCCGAACGTGCTGCGTAATCTCAACTGGGCGATCGACCGGCCCTGTAACTCGGGTTTGGTGATCAGAATGCGGCGCGAAACAAGTTCCGCATTTAGCGGTTCCCACTCCATCTCGACCTCGGGGCCGACGAACGAAACGACCGCCTCGACGTTCTTTTCGGGAACAACCATCAACAAACAGTCGCCCTCTTGTAACACGGTGGTCGAAACGGCCGTCTGCGGACTGCCGCCCGGGTGCAACACCCGCGAAAAAACCACGTCGCAGTGCAGCAGCGCCGACACTTCCTGCAGGTTTTTTCCGACGAGCAACTGGTTGCCCAGTTCGAGCGAGAGGACGCGCGGGGCCGATTGGTTATCTTTTTTTTGGGCTTCGATGATTTCTCTTTCTTCGTTCTCGAAACGGACGCCAAGTATTTTTTTCAGGAAGACCAACACCACGATGACACCGGCCATCCCGAGGGGATAGGTCACGGCGTAGCTGGCCGCGATCGACGGGTCGGTGAAGCCGCTCATGTCAGTATACGCCTGTTGCGCCGCACCGAGCATAGGCGTATTAGCCACCGCCCCGGCCAGGATCCCCACGGCGGTCGTGATCGGCAGATCGGCCGACAGGGCAATCACATAGGCCGTTGCACAACCCAGCACAATGATCGCCACGGCCAACAAGTTGAGCGTCAACCCGCCCTTCTTAAACGACGAGAAGAAACCCGGCCCCACCTGCAACCCGACCGAGTAAATGAAAAGGATCAGCCCGAATTCGCGGACAAAATCGAGGATGTGCGGATCGAGCCGCATACCGAAATAACTGGCGACGATGCCCACGAAAAGAATCCACGTCACCCCAAACGAGATGCCGCCGATGCGCACCCTGGCCAGTAATACGCCGACGCCGATCACCAGCGCCAGCACGAATACCGCGTGGGGCACTCCCCCGCCCCAGGTGTCGTTTCCGAAGAGTAGTTCCAAAAACCAGTTCATTGCGATCGTTTTATCCGGGAGTGCCGGATGCCGCTACAAATCTACGATAGTTGTTGAGAAAAAAAGCCCCCCGAGCTTTCTTTTCTGAAAAATTGCGGGTTTTTCGCATAACTTCCATAAAAAACCGCGGCGCACCGGGAAAATCCGTGCGCCGCAGCCTGAAAGTTTCTTTTAGTAACTACTCTTGCGCTCCTGTCCGAGCAGTCCGATCGGGCAATTTCAGTAATAAATCCCGAAAAATGCGGGTAGTTCCGAAAGCCATATTTGCGGGCAATCTGTTTGAGCGGCAGTCTCCGGATAATGACCTCGCGCAACATAAGCTTTCTGCGTTATTTTCACGACAGCGGACATACCGTCCGGCCGTGAACTTGACATAGGTCTTTCCTTATTTCTCTTTGCACCGGCAAATGCGGAATCCCGACAGGCCAAGCAGTAACAATAAGGCACCCACGATCAGCAGGATCCAGGCCAACAGTCCATGCAGGCAACCGCCGAAGTAGAGCGTATAGAGCGCCATCCCGGCCACAATGCTGCCGATCCGGCACGGCGCACACATCCCGCACCGTCCCTGCCCGCAGGAGCATTTTTCATGGGTGTGGCAGCCGCAGGTACAATTATCGCCACAGGTACATTCTTTCCCTTCGTGGCAGCCGCAGGTGCAATCAGGCCCGCAAGTACATTCCTTGCCCTCTTGGCAACCGCAACTGCAATCGGGGCCGCACGTGCAAGCATCCCCACAACCGCAGTTACACCCACAACCGCAACCCCACCGTTTTCCGAAGAAAAGGTAATCGAGCGAATATTTACCTGCGCCCCAGAAGAAGAGCGCAACGAATATCCCCAGGTAAAATACCGCCATTTCCTTGGCCGCGAACGGGTCGGCGGCATGGGCCACAAACGTGGCGATAAACATATTAAAGGTAAGTACCGCTGCTGCCGGCCGCGTAAAAAGCCCCAGCATCAGCAAAAAAGCGCACCCGACCTCGGCCAGGATCACCAGCGATACGGTCATCGGACCACCCAGTCCCAGTATATCGGGAAATTGGGCCGAAACCGCAGAAAAGGCCATCAGTTTCGCCAACCCGTGGGTCAGCATCATGGCGCCCACCAACAGGCGGACGAACAACAACACGGCTGCCCGGCCACCAAAGGACAACTCACGTCCGAAAAAGAGAAAATTTTTCATCTCGTCATTTATTTAAAGTTTTCAATTTAAGGCAAATAATATAAAGAGGCCGCCGGTGACGAACGTGTAGCCGGCTTGGATCATCGCCGCCCACACATACTCTTTCCAGCGTGCAAACTGAAAATTCAAAATTCCTTTCTGCCAACCGCAGAAAGCGATCAGCACCAACAACGCCAGCCACACCGAGAATTCGACCAGCAGAAAGAGAACCAGACCGAACAAGGCGTTAACCAACACCTGCACCCCCATCGTCCGCAAGAAAAGGCCCGTAGTGATTTTTTCGTTCGTTTCGATTTTAAACACTCGCATCCACGCTTTTCGAAAGAACACAGAAAACCACAACGCCCCCACTACATAAGTAATGACCACGGCCACAATATACCACAGCCAGTCGATGCCCGAAAAAAACGTACAAAACAATGCCCAAGATTCCATAACTTTTGCTGTTTTAATTTATTAAAATGGAAAAAGCACATTGCGTGCCGAACACGTTATTTTTTCAATAAACGGAGAGGGATTGTCCTCTTTTTCGTACTTTTGCTTATCACATTTCGTACGCTTACTTATCACACCTAAAAACCTGACCCAATTATGAAACGCATCTTGTTACTCCTCCTGCTGACCGCTGCCTGGCTCGGAGCATCGGCTCAGAAACCCGACTTCGTCGTGTCGCAGACCGACCCCGGCGCCTACCGGACGATCAACGACGCCATTCAGGCGGCTCCCGCCAACGCTACGAAACCTTTTATTATATTCGTTAAGAATGGCATCTATCGTGAGAAAGTAGTTGTCGACCGCCCGTTCATCACGCTGGTGGGCGAAGACCGCGACAGCACCCGGATCATCTTTCCGGAATTGAACAGCAAGCGCACCATCCGTGAGTTCAACGGCAAACCTGTCGGCGCGGGTTCAGTAACGCTGACCGAAGAGGCCGACGATTTCATCATCACCCGGATGACCGTGTGGAACAACTACGGATCGACCGTCGAACCGACCACCGCCCACCAGATGGCCATTTACGGCCGGGCCGACCGCACGATCATCGTCAACTGCAACGTGTGGGCAGACGGTAACGACGATGTGTCGCTATGGCCGCCTGAAGGCAACGGGATGTTCTACCACGCCGACTGCGACTTCCGTTGTCCGGGAGTCGATTTTGTCTGTCCACGCGGCTGGTGCTACGTGACCCGTTGCACCTTCTACGGCGGTGGCGGACGTGCCCTGATCTGGCACGACGGACGCGGCGATTACGACAAGAAACTGGTCATCACCGATTCGCGCTTCGATTCCGACGGGCCGGGCATCCTCGGCCGTTACCACCACGATTCGCAATTCTTCCTGATCAACTGCACGATGAGCGACGTGATGATCGACCGGCCGATCACCTATGCTTATTCCGACCAGGTGCTCGACCCGTGCCCGTGGGGCAACCGCGTTTACATGTATAATGTGCACCGCGACGGGGGCGACTACAAGTGGCTGGCCGACAACCTGCAGGAGGCCAAAGGGTCGCCCGAGGCCGGGGACATCAATGCCGTTTGGACCTTCGGCGGGCGTTGGGACCCTGAAAAGACCATCCAGTCGCTCTGGGGGCTGATCGCCTACCAGCAGATGCAGCCCAACGGGAAGTAGGTGCGTACCCGCACTGGGAAATTTTTTCCAAAGTATGGTCAAAAAAGGGCGCATCAGATAGATGCGCCCTTTTTCAATAACAAAGGTATGCTTATGGCAGCAAGGTAAAGGCTACGGTCAGCCCGGCCATGACGATGGCCACCATGCTCATCAGTTTAACCAGGATGTTGAGCGACGGGCCCGAAGTGTCCTTGAACGGATCGCCCACGGTGTCGCCCACCACGGCTGCACGGTGGCATTCGTGGCCTTTACCGCCGTGGTTGCCTTCTTCGATGTATTTCTTAGCGTTGTCCCAGGCGCCACCGGCGTTGGCCATAAAGACCGCCAGCACGAAGCCAGAAGCCAGACCGCCAACCAACAGCCCCATCACACCCGACACCCCGAATACCACTCCGGTCAACATCGGCGCCAAAATGGCCAGGATAGACGGCAACAGCATCTCTTGCTGCGCCCCCTTGGTCGAGATTTCGACGCAACGGGCATAATCGGGCTGTGCTTCGCCCGTCAAAATACCTTTGATTTCGCGGAACTGACGGCGTACCTCTTCGACCATTTTCTGGGCGGCACGGCCTACGGCGTTCATCGTCAACCCGCAGAACAGGAACGACATCATCGAGCCGATGAACATCCCGGCCAATACCTTCGGATTCATCAGGTTGATCTGATAATAATTGACCAGGTCGATCAGGTTGGCATCGCGCACGGCGACAGTCGCCCCGTCGGCAAACGTCAGGATGTTCTGCCCAATGTGCTGCAAACCGATCTTAACCTCTTCCATGTACGAAGCCAGCAGGGCCAGCGCCGTCAAAGCAGCCGAACCGATGGCGAAGCCCTTACCGGTAGCGGCGGTGGTGTTGCCCAACGCGTCGAGGGCATCGGTGCGTTTGCGCACTTCCGGGCCCAGGCCGCTCATTTCGGCGTTACCGCCGGCATTGTCGGCGATGGGGCCGTAAGCGTCGGTAGCCAGCGTGATGCCCAGCGTCGAGAGCATCCCCACGGCCGCAATCCCGATCCCGTAAAGGCCGTAGCTCAGGTTTTGCGGCTCAAGCATATGTTTTACATCAAAACCGATCGCGCACAGGAACGCCATAATGATCGCCAACACGATCGTCAACACCGGAATGGCCGTCGAAAGCATCCCCGTCCCGATCCCCGAGATGATCACCGTCGCCGGCCCGGTCTGGGCGCAGTCGGCGATCTTTTGGGTGGGTTTGTAAGAGTGCGAGGTATAGTATTCGGTCGCCTGCCCGATGATGATCCCGGCCACGAGCCCGCTGATCACCGAGAACGAAAGGCCGATCCAGTTCGGAATGCCGAGTACCCACAGGATGATAAAAGCCGACACCGCGATCAGCGCCGAGCTGACGTTAGTCCCCAGGCCGAGCGCGCCGAGCAGTTGCTTCATCGAAGCGCCTTCTTTCGTGCGCACGAGGAAGATCCCGATAATAGACAGGATGATCCCGATCGAAGCGATGAGCATCGGGGCCAGCACGGCTTTCATCTGCAAATCGGGCACCAGGAAGAACGCCGAAGCGCCCAGTGCCGCCGTAGCGAGGATCGATCCGCAATAGCTTTCGTAAAGGTCGGCGCCCATCCCGGCCACGTCGCCCACGTTGTCGCCCACGTTGTCGGCGATGGTGGCGGGGTTGCGGGGGTCGTCTTCCGGAATCCCGGCTTCGACCTTACCCACGAGGTCGGCGCCCACGTCGGCCGCCTTGGTATAGATACCGCCGCCCACACGGGCAAAGAGCGCCTGCGTCGAGGCCCCCATCCCGAAAGTCAGCATCGTGGTGGTCATGATCACCAGTTTTTCAGAACCGGTAGCGTCGACAAAATAGTCGAGGATCAGGTACCACATCGAAATATCGAGCAGCCCGAGGCCTACGACCACCAAGCCCATCACAGCGCCGCTGCGGAAGGCGACCTTCAGCCCGCCGTTGAGCGAAGTGCGGGCGGCATTGGCCGTGCGGGCCGAAGCGTAAGTCGCCGTGCGCATCCCGATAAACCCGGCCAGCCCCGAAAAGAACCCGCCTGTCAGAAAAGCGATCGGCACCCATTTATTCTGCACCCCGAGGCCAAAGGCCAGGAAAGCAAAGAAAAGCATCAAAACCAGAAACACAATCCCCACCACCTTGTATTGTTGCTTGAGGTAGGCCATCGCCCCCTTACGCACGTGGCCGGCAATCTCTTTCATCCGCTCGGTCCCTTCGTCCTCTTTCATCATTCCCTTGAAAAAGAAGCGGGCAAAGCAAAGGGCGGCAATGGAGGCTACGGGAACAAGCCAAAAAATTACAGGTGTATCCATAAATTCACAGTTTAGGTTTTTAAGTTGGGCCTTCGAAAAGAATAGGCTAACGTTTGGATAAAGGTGGGGATTTTTTTCGGAATTTCAATGGGTGCGCACCCGCACCGGGAGATTTTTATTTGGGGCCGGGGGCAACATAAAGTCACCTCTATGCTCTTGGGGAGATCTAAGAAGTTATTCCGACGGGGTTTCCATCTCGCCCAGCAGGCCGCGCACGACGACCGACGCACAGGCGCAGCCAAACACGGCCGGCATATAGGAAATGGTACCCACGTTCGATTTTTTGTTCTCCTCCTCGCACAGGATCATCGACCCGGGACGCAACTCTTCGGGCGAGAAAACCGCATAAAAACCACGGCGTATGCCCATCCGGTGCAGGCGTTTGCGCAGCATATGGGCCAACGGGCAGTGGTGCGAACGGCCGATGTCTTTCACCTCGACCTGGGTGGGGTCGGTCTTCGCCCCGGCCCCCATCGAGCTGACGAGCGGAATGCTGCGATCGAGGCATCCCTTGATCAGGTTGACTTTGGGGGAAAGCGTGTCGATGGCATCGACGGCATAATCGAAACGAGCGCTGTCCAACAGGCGGTCGGTCGCTTCGTCCTTGACGAATTCCTGCAGGATGTGGAGCGTGACGCCGGGGTTGATGTCGCGCAAGCGGGCAGCCAACACATCGGCCTTGGGTTTTCCAAGGGTGCTGTGCAGGGCCACTAACTGGCGGTTCAAGTTGGTCGGGTGTACCGTATCGGCGTCGACCAAGGTCATCGTCCCCACCCCGGCGCGGCAAAGCATCTCGGCCGCATAGGCCCCCACGCCACCCAGACCGACGACCAGCACGTGGGCGCGTTGCAACACGGCCAGTTTCTCTTCGCCCAACAACAATTCGGTCCGTGCCAGCCAGTGTTCCATCCTATTTCAGTTTTTCGTAATTTTCCGAGAGGGCAGCTTGCAGGGCCGGAATGTCCAGGCCGAGCGCCGAGGCCGCCATTTCATATATTTTTTCTATGGACAGGGCCGATTCGTCACTCTCCAGAAATACATTTTCGAGGGGGATTCTTTGCAGGGCTTCGACCGTCCTCGGCGAACGGAACGACCGCTCGCCAAAGGAGAGCAAAAAACCTTCGCGCACCAGTTGCACGGCCAGTTCGGGTGAGCCTGTAAAACCGTGGATCACCACCGCTTTCAGTCGGTATTTTTTGAGGATGACGATCAGTTCGTTGTAAGCTTTTACGCAGTGGATCACCACCGGCAGCCCGCTTTTTTCGGCCACTTGCAACTGCCGTTCAAAAACGGCAATCTGCTGTTCACGATCTGCGTTTTTGACCGAAAAATCGAGGCCGATCTCCCCTACCGCCACCATTTCCGGATGCGCGTCGTCAAAAAACGAAAACCACGCCCCGGTCACCTCGGCGGCATCCCACGGATGGATCCCCGCCGAAAACGGCGCGGCGGGCGGTTCTCCTCCCCGCCCGATCCGGTACGACACGACCGCCGTCACCCCCGGGCGGGCGGCCGCCATATGCGTATGAATATCGATGTAAGGATTTTTCGCCACAATTGCTTAACTTTGGTGGTGCGTTCCCGCACTGGGAGATTTTTATTTTGCCAGAACAAATATATGATTTTTTTTCAACCGACCCTTTTTCGATCTCTTCTATGGACTTATTGCGCGACCAAGTCATAGGGATGCTCCGCTCCACAGGGGCAGATCAGGCAGCGCTCTTCGAGCGGGCCCACGCCGTGCGGCTGGCGACGGTCGGTGAAAAAACCTACCTGCGGGGGCTGATCGAGTATTCGAACGTTTGCGCCAAAGACTGCCTCTATTGCGGCATCCGGTGCAACAACAGGCTTGTGAAGCGGTACACCCTTACGCCGGATGAGGTGGCCACAGCCGCCCGGGTAGCCCTCGACCGCCGCTACGGTTCGATTGTTTTGCAGGCGGGCGAAATCACCTCGTCGCAACACGTCGACACGATCGAAGCGATTATCCGGGACGTCAAACGGCTTTCGGACGGCCGCCTGGGCATCACGCTTTCGCTCGGCGAACAATCCGAAGCGACCTACCGCCGCTGGTTCGAAGCGGGCGCACACCGCTATTTATTACGAATCGAAGCTTCTTCAAAAGCACTCTACGAAAAACTTCACCCGGATGACGAAAACCATCTTTACGAAAGGCGGTTGGCTGCGTTAAGATCGCTCCGGAACGCAGGCTACCAAGTAGGCACGGGCGTGATGATCGGCCTGCCGTTTCAAACCGTCGAGGATTTGGCCGACGATCTGCTGTTTATGAAGCGATTCGACATCGATATGTGCGGCATGGGCCCCTATCTCGAACACGAACATACGCCGCTTTATGCCCATGCTGAGAAATTGCTGCCCATCACAGAGCGGCTGGAACTATCTCTAAAAATGGTGGCCGCGTTGCGCCTGCTGATGCCCGACATCAACATCGCCGCCACCACCGCCCTGCAAAGCATCGATCCGCTGGGGCGCGAACGGGCGCTGCGGGCCGGGGCCAACGTGGTGATGCCCAACATCACTCCAGCCCCCTACAACGCCAGCTACAAACTTTACGAGAATAAACCGCAATCCGAGAATCTGCGGATCCCTGAAAGCGAGATCGGCTACGACGCCTGGGGCGACTCGCCCCATTTCCGCAAATAATCGCTATCTTTAGCCGTCGAAAAACAGTACGCAATGAAAAATTTCCACGATAAAGTGGTGGTGATCACCGGTGCATCGTCGGGCATCGGCCTGGCGTTGGCTTATGAATTTGCTGCCCGGGGCGCCTGCATTGTCATGGGAGCCCGCAATGAGGAAACATTACGAAAAGTGGCGGCCGACCTCGAAAGCCGCGGCACCCGCGCCGCTTTTGCCGCCACCGACGTCACGAAAGAATCCGACTGCAAGCGGCTGATCGAAACCGCTGAAAAAACGTTCGGGCGGATCGACGCGCTGATCTGCAACGCCGGCATCTCGATGCGTGCGCTGTTCGACGACGTCGACCCCGACGTGTTGCGCCGCCTGATGGATGTAAACTTCTGGGGGACGGTTTATTGCGTGAAATATGCATTGCCTTGGATCCAGGCCTCGCGCGGATCGATCGTCGGCGTGTCGTCGGTCGCCGGGCTGCACGGCCTGCCGGCCCGCACGGGCTATTCGGCCTCGAAATACGCCATGACCGGATTTTTAGACACGATCCGGATCGAGAACCTGAAAAAAGGGGTGCATGTGATGGTCGCCTGCCCGGGCTTTACCGCGTCGAACGTGCGTTTCTCGGCCCTCACCGCCGACGGCAGCCCCCAGGGAGAAACCCCGCGCAACGAAGAGAAAATGATGACTTCGGAAGAAGTGGCCCGCCGCATCGCCCGCGGTATCGTCAAACACAAACGGCTGTTATTGATGGAGTTCCAGGGACGAGCCACACATCTGATCAAAAAATTTGCCCCGGCGTTCCTCGACCGGATGTTTTACAACCATATGGCCCAGGAGCCCGATTCGCCGCTCAAATAAGCGGGCCTTACCCCGACGCGAATATCGAGTGATCCCAATAAGCGACCAGGATCAGCAAGATCAACGCCACCGCCAAGATCACCGTCAGGTAGATCAGCCAAATAAAAAACGGTTTCCAGATCAGCCCCCACACCCGCGGCCGGTAGACCCTCCACAACGACACCAACAGATAGGCAGGTATCGCCCACAGCGTCCATTGGATGTGGACCGCCACGCCCTGAATCTGGCTGGCCAGCAGAAAGGTCGCCAAAAACAGGAAAGTAAAGGTGTGAAAGTGCAGCGAGAAAATCACCGAATCGACATAAAACCTCCCCCGCCGGTAGAAAAAGAGAAAGATCAGCAGCGCAAAAAACGGCACCAGCAGAAACATCGCATAAGGCGCTTTTTTTGAAAACGCATCCCGCACAGCCTGTCCCCCGCCCGACTTCATAAACTCCTTAAAGTTTTTCCACGGTTTTGGAGATTTTTCAAACTGTTCGGCCGATTGCTTCAATTCCGCCAGTTCCTCCTCTTCCGACGCGACCGATTGCTCCTGTTGCCTTTGAACATACGCCGGGTCAGCCTGCTTTTCCGATTCGACCATGGCAGCGACCTCTTGCCGAGCGTCAGCCGGTGTGTCATCGTCGAAATTGGCCCAGCCGATCAACACGAAAAAGAAGATCAACGAACTGAACCAGAAGAGTTTCGACGGATGCACATAACTCACCACCCGCCCGTTCATATACTCAACCGTCAGTTTCCCGGGGCGAAAAAAGAGGTACTTTAGCGAAACCAACAATTTATTATCAAGCGAGATCATGTTCTCGACGGCTCGATACGTCAATTCCGACAACCGGCGGTTCTGACCCGTAAACAGATACTGGCCGCATCGGTCGCAGTAGGGCCCGCACACACGGTTCCCGCAATTGCGGCAAACGGCCTGCACCGGCAGATTTTTTCGTTTTCTCACGAAATATCTCTTGTAAAACCCACTGGTTTACAGGCTGATCCTCTTCGCAATATCGGAAAACTCTTCGGAACTGAGTTTTACCCGCGGCTTGCCGAAATCGACGTCGCCCTCGGCGTTGATCGGGATCAGGTGGATATGGGCGTGCGGCACCTCAAGGCCCAGCACCACCACCGCCACCCGATTGCAGGGAATTTCCGACTTGATCTTCTTCGCCACTTTCTGGGCAAAGAGCATCATGCCGGACAGCGTGTCGGGATCGAGGTCGAAGATGTAATCGACCTCCTTTTTCGGCACGATCAGCGTGTGGCCCGCAGCCAGCGGGTTAATGTCGAGAAAGGCGAAATAGTTGTCGTCTTCGGCCACTTTATAGCAGGGGACCTCACCGTTGATGATGCGTGTAAATATCGATGCCATAGTTATTTACATTTATTCAATTAATCACGATAGGTTTCCAGGCGGCGCACCTTTTCGATGCCGCGGATCTTACCCAGGCGTTCCATGATTTCCTTCAGGTCGGAAATACTTTTCACATAGAGGCTGATCACGCCTTCGAAGATGCCGTCGTGGCTCTGGAGTTTCAGCTCGCGAATGTTGACGTTGAGCTCTTCGGAGACGATCCGCGAAATGTCGAGCAACACCCCCACCCGGTCGATGCCTCGAATCTCGACCCGCGCCAGGAACGACACCGCCTTAAAACTCGACCACTTGGCCTTGACGATACGGTCGCCCCGCTGGGCACCGAGTTTCAGCGCGACCTCGCATTGTTTCTTGTGGATGGTGATGTGTCCCGAATCGTCACGGAAAGCCGTCACTTCGTCACCCGGGATCGGGTTGCAGCACTCGGCGGCCGTAAACTCGACGTCGTCTTTCAGCACATAGGCAGTGTCGGTCTTCTTGTCGCCGCCGCCCATCCCCAGGAGCTTGAACGGATTGGGGATCTGTAGCTGGAGCGACCAGTATTTAATCATTTTACTGGTGGCATTCTGCCTCAGCACCTTTTCGATATGGTCGAGGTTTATGATTCCTGCTCCGAGTTTGCTATAGAATTCGTCCTTCGTTTTACTCTCGTAGGCGGGCAATACTTTCCGAAAAACCCGGGCGCTTGGCTGGATGCCGAATTCGCGCATCTTCTCTTCGAAGACCGCGATACCGCGCTCTATATTGTTCTGCTTATCCTTCTTCAGGTAATTCTTGATCGCTGTTTTTGCTTTGGCAGTCACTACGTTATCGAGCCATTCGGCCGTCGGCTTGGCGTTGTTCGAAGTGATGATCTCGATCTGGTCGCCCGAAGAGATTTGCGAGAAGATCGACACGATAGCGTGGTTAACTTTAGCTCCGACCGCGCTGTTTCCGATCTTGGAGTGGATGTCGTAGGCAAAGTCGAGCGCCGTCGCTCCCTGGGGCAAGGTTTTCTGGTCGCCCTTCGGGGTAAAGACCACGATCTCGGACGTATAGAGGCTCAACTTAAAGTTATCCAGGAATTCGACGGCATTCTCCGTCGGACTGTTCAAGGCCTCGCGCACTTGCCTGATCCACTTGTCGAGTTCACCGTCCTCCTTGCTGACCTTGTCTTCTTTGTAGCGCCAGTGGGCGGCGAAACCGCGTTCGGCAATCTCTTCCATCCGCTCGGATCGGATCTGCACCTCAGTCCATTCGCCGTCGGGGCCCATCACCGTGCAGTGGAGCGCTTCGTAGCCGTTGGCTTTCGGGAGGTTGACCCAGTCGCGGATGCGGTCGGGTTTGGGTTTATAGATGTCGGTAATGAGCGAATAGATATGCCAGCACTGCGCCTTGTCGGGAATCATCGCCGACGGTTTGAAGACAATGCGGATGGCAAAGATGTCGTAAATCTCCTCGAACGGCACCCCCTTGCGCTGCATCTTTTTCCAGATCGAATAGATCGACTTGACCCGGCCCGAGATCTCGAACTCGATGTCGTTGGCCTTCATGATGTCGATGATCGGGGCACTGAAGCGTTCCAAGTATTTTTGGCGGCCCTCTTCCGTGGCAATAACCTTTTCAGAAATTTGCCTATAATCCTCTGGGAATCTGTACTTTAAACTAAGATCCTCCAGCTCTGTTTTGACGGCGTGCAAGCCCAGCCGGTGCGCCAGCGGAGCGAACAGATAGATCGTCTCCGAGGTGATTTTCAACTGCTTGTTGGCCGGCATCGAATCGAGCGTGCGCATATTGTGCAGCCGGTCTGCGATCTTTATGATGATGACCCGCACATCATCCGACAGGGTCAACAACATCTTTTTGAAATTTTCCGCCTGTTCGGTGGTTTCGGACACCTCAGTGGCAAAGACGCCCGACATCTTGGTCAACCCGTCGACCATCGTGGCGATCTTGCGTCCGAAAAGGTGCTCCATATCATCGACCGTGTAGTCGGTGTCTTCGACCACGTCATGCAGAAGCGACGAGACGACCGACTTGACCCCCAGCCCGATCTCGTTGACGACGATCATCGCCACGGCGATCGGATGGACGATATAGGGTTCGCCCGACTTGCGGCGCACCCCCCGGTGGGCATCCTTGGCAAAATAGAATGCTTTGCGGATCAACTCCGTATCGGCATCGGTCTTGCAAATCTTCTTGCACGACTCGAAGAGTTCGGCCGCTTGTTTTTCGATCAGTATTTCGTCTTGTTCGGTGTAGTTCATTGCTGTGGTGGTGAAGTGATAAAGGTAATGTTTTTTTGTTGTTCCGGCCAGCGGTTTTGTTGTTTTTTCGTCCATAAAAAATGATTTCAGCCACAAAAGATTACCTTTGTTCTACAACTATGCAGCCAGCAATGAAAATTTCTGAAATATTACAGCAGGCGAAGAATGAAGGGAGGACAAGGTTCACTTTCGAACTGTTACCTCCACTCAAGGGCGAAACGATCGGCACGATCTTCGACACGATCGACGCACTGATGCCTTTCGACCCGGCCTACATTAACATCACCTACCACCGCGAGGACGTGAAATACATTCCTTGCACAGGCGGCTTGCTCGAGCGCCGGGTGGTGCGCAAGCGGCCCGGAACGGTCGGCATATCGGCCGCCATCGCCCAACGTTACGGGATCGAGGTAGTACCCCACCTCATTTGCGGGGGTTTTTCGAAATATGAGCTTGAAGACCTGCTGATCGAAATGGATTTTTTGGGAATAGAGAATGTACTGGCCTTGCGCGGCGATGCGTTGAAAGGTGAAAACACATTCGTCGCCCGCCCCGACGGCTACAGCCACGCCTCGGAACTGGTGGCCCACATCGCCGGAATGAACCACGGCCGCTATGCCGATTCCGAAATCGAGAACTGTCACCCCACCCGCTTCTGCATCGGCGTGGCGGGCTATCCTGAAAAGCACGCCCAGGCGCCCAATGCCGACGTCGACATCCAACACCTCAAGGCCAAGGTCGATGCCGGGGCAGACTACGTAGTCACCCAGATGTTTTTCGACAATGCCGCTTATTTCCGGTTTGTCGATGCTTGCCGCGAGGCCGGGATCACCGTCCCGATCATTCCCGGCCTAAAACCGTTTTCGGCCAAACGCCAACTGACGCTTTTGCCCGAAGCATTCCACGTCAATATGCCCACTGACCTGGTATGCGCGATCGAAAAATGCACAAAACCCGAAGACATACGGCAAGCGGGTGTCGAATGGTGCGTCGCCCAGGCCCGCGAGCTAAAAGCGGCCGGCGTTCCGGCCATCCATTTTTACACGATGGGCAACAGCGACAATGTGATCCGGATTGCCAAGGAGTTGTTCTGATCCACCCGCTCCGCCCCATACGCAAAAAGGCCGTGCGTTTTGCACGGCCTTTTTTATTGGCATGGGAAACCATTATTTCTTCTGGTTTTTCTGGCGTTCGACTTGGGCTTGCTGCTGACGCATCGCATCCTCGTAACGCTGCATAAACTTCGATTTCTTCTTCGGTTTCTTGGCATTCTCCTTCATTTTCCGATGGAGTTTTTCTTCATTCACCAAATAGCGGAAACCATAGGTCTGCCCGACGGTGATCAGCGTCGAAAGCGTGTAGTAGTAGCTCAACCCGCTCGAGTAGTTGTTGAACCACACGACCATCATCAGCGGCATCATATAGAGCATCATAAACTTCATCCCGGCCATCTGGGGCGTCGTCCCGGCGGTTTGGTTGTACGAAACGCGCGAGCTAATGACCATCACCACCGCCATCAGCAGCGTGAACAGGCTCACGTGGTCACCGTAGAGAGGAATATTGAACGGCAGGTTCAGGATGCTGTCGTAGGACGACAGGTCATCGGCCCACAGGAACGACTCGCCCCGAAGCTCGATCGACGCCGGGAAGAACCGGAACATCGCGATCAGGATCGGAAACTGGATCAGCAGCGGGATGCACCCGCCCAGAGGACTTACCCCTGCCTTGCTGTATAACTCCATCGTGGCCTGCTGTTTCTTGGTCGCCTGCTCCGGTTTTGGGAATTTTTTGTTAATCTCCTCGATCTCGGGTTTCAGCAGGCGCATCTTGGCCGTCGACAGGTAAGACTTGTAGGTCAGCGGGCTGATGATAATCTTCAGCAGGACTGTCAGGATAAAGATGATCAACCCGAAACTATTGATCGTCTTGCTCAGGAAGTCAAACACCGGGATGACGATCAGGCGGTTGATCCACCCCACCATCCATCCGCCGAGCGGGATCACTCGCTGGAAGCCCAGGTCATACTGTTTGAGCACATTGAACTTGTTCGGCCCGAAGTAGAAATGGAAAGCGTATTCCTTGGTCTGCGGCGCATAGGGAATTGTCAGCTGGGCCTGGAATTTTTTGACATAGCCCGAACCGGCAGGATACGTTTCCGTGCGGATCGCCCCATTCTGGAAAGCGTCCTCGGCGACGATGATCGACGAGAAGAATTGCTGTTTGAACCCAATCCACTTCACGCGCGACTTGATCGACTCCTCTTTGGTGCCGGTCGAGCGCAGGCCTATTTCCTCCAACGACTGGTATTCGTCGGGATACATATAGGTAATCGAAGTGTAATTGTTTTCATTATCAAAACCCTTTTCGTTTTGGAAACCGCTGTTCTCCCAACGGATCAGGAAATCGGACTGGTTCTGTGCGATCTGTCGTTCCATGCCTACCAGACGCACGTTGAAGTCGATCATGTAATCGTCCGGGCGGATCGTGTAGAGGTATTCGATATACGCAGCTGAGTCGGCGTAAAGGCGCATGGCGAACTCCTGCGCCCCCCCCTGGCCGGTCACCGTCAGGTTGTCCGGGAAAACGGGCGTAAAATAGAAGTCCGACGTATTGATCTGGCTGCCGGTAAAGAACGACAGGTCAAATTTCGAAGACGCCTCGTCGAACAGGTAAAGCGGCTCGCCGTTGTAGCGTTTATAGTCCTTGAGCATCACGGTCGCCACGCGCCCGCCCTTGTTCGAGAATTTGACCGCCATCACGTCATTTTCGACCGTGTAGAATTGCTCGACGCCCTGCAACGATTCGTACATGCCGCCCAGCGACGAGGCCAGCTGTTGCTGGTATGTGTCGCGAGCCACGCTATCCTGTTGCTGTTGCATCGCGCTTTCCGGAACGGGCAGCTTGGCCAACGAGTCGGTCACCCGTTCGAGGCGCACGCGCTCGATCGAATCCTGTACGCGTTTTTCGTCGTTGAGTTTGTTTTGTTGGTTTGAGTTATACCACGAGAATCCAAAGAGGATGATCCCGATGACGACCAACCCAATGATTGATTTTTTATCCATTATCGGTTATTTCTTTTTTTCGCAATGGGCCATCGCGGCCTTGACAAACGACACGAAGAGCGGATGCGGACTGGCCACAGTGCTCTTGTATTCGGGGTGAAACTGCACGCCCACGTACCACGGGTGGTTTTCGATCTCGACGATCTCGACCAGGTTGGTGTCGGGGTTGATCCCGACGGGTTTCATCCCTGCCTTTTTGAATTCGTCGATGTAGTGGTTGTTGAATTCGAAACGGTGGCGGTGGCGTTCGTTGATCTCGGTAGTGCCGTAGGCTTCGAACGATTTCGAACGCTTGTCGGTCAGCGTGCAGGGGTAAGAACCGAGACGCATCGTGCCGCCTTTTTCGGTCACGTTTTTCTGCTCTTCCATCAGGTCGATCACCGGGTGGCTGGTCGGGGCATCCATTTCGGTCGAGTTGGCATCCTTGTAGCCGAGCACGTTGCGGGCGAATTCAACCACGCAGCACTGCATCCCGAGGCAAATCCCCAAAAACGGGACGTTGCGGGTGCGCGCAAATTCGGCCGCGAGGATTTTTCCGTCGATCCCCCGGTTACCGAAGCCGGGAGCCACGAGGATCCCGCATTTGCTGCCGAGCACTTCCTCGATGTTTCCGGCGTTGAGTTGCTCGGAATTGACGTATTCCAGGCGCACTTTCGTGTGGTTCGTCGCTCCGGCGTGGATAAACGACTCGACGATCGACTTGTAGGCATCGGGCAGCTCGGTGTATTTACCGACCAGGGCCACTTCGACTTCCGATTTCGGATGTTTGATATTGTCGACAAATTTTTTCCATTGGTCGAGGTCGGGCTTCTGGTCGGCAGGCAGGTTGAGCTTGCGCAGGGCCACCAGGTCAAGTTTTTGGTCGAGCATGCGCAGCGGCACCTCGTAGATCGTCGGCACGTCGATCGACTCGACCACTGCGTCGGGATCGACGTTGCAGAACAGGGCCACTTTCTTGCGGATCTCCTCGTTCAGCGGCTGTTCGCTGCGCAGCACGAGGATATCGGGCTGCATCCCGTTCTCGAGCAGCATTTTCACAGAGTGCTGCGTCGGTTTCGTTTTCAGCTCGCCCGAGGCCGACATATAGGGCACCAAGGTCAGGTGGACGCTCAGCGTGTTTCCAACGCCCAGATCGTAACGCAACTGGCGCACGGCCTCGATATACGGCAGGCCCTCGATGTCGCCCACCGTGCCGCCGATCTCGGTGATCACCACGTCGTAGTGGGTCTTGCTGGCTACCAGTCTGATGCGGCGTTTGATCTCATCCGTAATGTGCGGGATCACCTGCACCGTCTTTCCTAAAAATTCGCCGCGCCGTTCGCGGTTGATCACATTCTGATAAATGCGGCCCGTGGTGACGTTGTTGGCTTTCGACGTGGGACTGTTCGTAAAACGTTCGTAGTGGCCCAGGTCGAGGTCGGCTTCCCAACCGTCGTCGGTCACGTAGCATTCGCCGTGTTCATAGGGGTTGAGCGTCCCCGGGTCGATGTTGATATACGGGTCGAGTTTCTGGTTGGTCACCGAGTAGCCTCGCGATTGCAGCAGCTTGGCCAGCGAGGCCGAGATAATCCCCTTGCCCAGCGAGGAAGCCACACCGCCGGTCACAAAGATGTATTTTGTTTGTTTGTTCTTGGTTGTCATATCGGGTCGTTAATTTTCGCTCGGTTGGTTGTCGATCAGGTTGACTTGCTCGATCGTGGCGGCCATCTCTTCCTTGGCGCGGGCAATCTTCTCCTGCACGTCACGGATCATCGCCTCGGCGTTCTTCGACTTGGCGAAGAAACCGATGTTGTTTTCCAACAGGGCGATGTCGGCCTCAAGCTGTTTCACCTTATTATATAGGCGGTCGCGCTCGTTGCGGATCGTGCGGCCGGCCTTGTTGTCCTTGAGGTTCGAGATCTTATCGCGGAAACGCTCAAACTTACGCTCGCGTTCATTCCCCCGTAATTTCGAGAAATGTTCGTCGATTATGGCGCGGTATTCGGCCTGGAGCTTGTCTTTCTCGCGGATGGGCACGAAACCGATCTCCGCCCAGCGGCGTTGGAAATCCTTGAGCGTTTCGAAACCTTCCTCGCGGTCGACGATTTCGAACGCTTTTATCTCTTCCAGCAAATCGCGCTTTTTCTGCAAATTCTCGGCGTACTTGGCGTCGGTTTCCGAAAAATGTTTCGACTTGTTTTCAAAGAACGCGTCGCACGCTTTCCGGAAACGTTTCCAAATGGCGTCGGCATGCTTGCGGGGCACGGCGCCGATCTCTTTCCATTGTTTCTGGAGGGCGATCAATTCGTCGGTCGCTTTCTTCCATTCGGTGCTCTCCTGCAAGGCTTCGGCCTGTTCACACAGGGTCTGCTTGGCCTTCAGGTTCAGGTCCATTTCCGACTTCATGCCGACGTAGAACTCGCGCTTGCTTTCGAAGAAGCGGTCGCACGCGGCGCGGAAACGTTCGTAGATCTTCGTGTTTTCTTTCTTCGGGGCGAAACCGATCGTTTTCCATACCTTTTGGATTTCGATCAATTGTTCGGAAGCTTTTTCCCAGTCCTTTTTCGCCGTAGAAACCAGCGCCGACAACTCTTCAGTCTTGGCGCAAAGTTCCGATTTCAGGTCGAGGTTGCGGCGCTGTTCGTCCTTGATCCCCTCGAAATAATCCTGGTGGCGTTTATTGATCTTGGAACTCGCCTCGCGGAATCGCTCCCAAAGCTGTTCCTTGTATTCGTTGGGTACCGGGCCCGCTTCGCGCCACTGTTCGTGCAACTTTTGCAGCTTGTGGAACGCCGAAATGGCCGACGGTTCGAGGATCAGCGCTTCGGCCTCCTCGCACAAACGGGTCTTGATCTCGACGTTCTTTTTCAGGTCGAGGTCACGCAACTCGTTGTTTATCTTGATGAAATTGTAGAAATTTTCGACGTGGTGGTGATACGTTTCCCACAGGTCTTTCACATAAGCCTGGGGCACGGCGCCGGCGTCTTTCCACCGGTTTTGCAGGTCGCGGAACGCCGAGAAAGTCTGATTCAGCGTTTCGTTGCTATTGATCAGCTCTTTGAGCTCTTCGATCACCTGCAACTTCTTTTTATAATTGTCTTCTTTGCGCTTTTCGGAATCGGCCAGGTAAGCGTCGCGTTTGCGGCGGTATTCGGCAAAAAGCCCTTTCAGGCGTTCTTCGCTCGCATCGGCCTCTTGCTTGAAATCTTCGATGGCGTTGCCGGCTTCGGCAAAAATGCGGCGGGCGGCGTCCACCTCCTGACGATAAACTTTATAGAAGGCCACCTTGGCGGCTTCGGCTTCGCGGCGGATCGAGTGCACGGGTTTGCTTTCGAGCATCTCTTCGAACAGGGCGATGATCTCTTCTTTGGTCTTGCCCAGGTATTCTGCTATCGGGTTTTTCGCGGCCGACTCTTCATTTTCATCGGCTTCGTCCTGGTGCTCTTCGCCCAGGTCGAATTCGGGGGACGAGGCGTGGAGGTCGGCCTCTTCATCCGAGAAATCTACGTTTTCGACCGGTTGCATCTCTGCCGATTCGGGGGTTACTTTTTTCTCTTCGGACGGAACTTCGGGGGCAGCCTTTGGCTTGGCCGGGGCACGCTTGGGTTTGGGTGCCGGTGCGGCTTCGGCCTCTTCCGCGGCTACCGGTTCAGGGAATGGCGTGTCAGCAGGGTCGGCCGCGACGGGTTCCGGGTCGGATGCAGCGGCGGCTTGCTGGGAGGGATTCGGCGTAGTTTCGGCGCCTGCGGCGTCGAATTGTTCCTCTGGAACAGATTTTTCCAATTCGTTGGTATCCATAGCACAAAAATTAGGGTCGGCGACACAATCGCCACGATAATCGACAAAGATATGTTTTTTATTTGTTTTTTCCATAAAAAAAGCATCCCTGGCCTCCTGATTTTTGCCCCGACCGACCGGCAAAAATATAATCGAATTTTAATTTCCTTAAACTGTGAATCGTGATATCTTTGTGACAATGAATCATCCCTAAAACTCATCTACCCCAAACCTATGAAAACCAAAATTTTGTGGGCCTCGTTCCTGTTGCTGTTCCCGACAGGCGCCATCCTTGCCCAGACCCAACCCCAAACTCCGCCGCAAGGCCGCCCGCAACAGGCTCCGCGCAGCTACCTCGAAATGCCGTGGAAAGCCGTCGCTACGATGATGCCGGAAGAATGGTACGGTTCGGACGAAGCCAAAGCCACGGCCGACCTGCTGTTGATCCACCAGCGCTTTTCGGGCGGCTGGACCAAAAACACCAATTTCCACCAGCCCCTTTCGCGCGCCGACAGCTCGGCCACCGTGGAAAACAAACGGTTGATCGACGCTACGTTCGATAATGACGGCACGACGACCGAAATACGCTTCCTGGCCAAGGTCTATAAGAAAACCGGCATCTATAAATACCGTAAAGCGATGGAAGACGGCTTGCTGTTCATCTTCCAGGCACAGTACCCAAACGGCGGCTGGCCGCAGGTGTGGCCGCTCAAACCGGGCTACTACTCCCACATCACGGTCAATGACAACGCGATGGTCAACAATATGATCCTGCTGCGCGAAGTGTACGAGAAAGATCCGGCATTCGATTTCCTCGATAATTTCTTCGTCGAACGCAGCCGCGTGGTCTTCGACCGGGCCGCGGAGTGCCTGCTCAAGCTGCAGATCGTGAAGAACGGGAAGCCGACCGTGTGGTGCGCCCAACACGACGAATACCATTTTTACCCGGCCAGCGGACGCAGCTACGAACTCCCGTCATTCAGCGGCGCCGAATCGGTAGGCGTGGTCGAACTGCTGATGAGTTTCGAAGATCCTTCGCCCGAAGTGATCCGCGCTGTCGACGGCGCCGTCGAATGGTACCGCAGCCACCGGATCGAAGGCATCCGCGTTGAGAACTACACCAACGCCCAAGGCCAACGAGACCGCCACGTGGTGGAAGACGTCAACGCTCCCGGCACCTGGGGACGTTTCTATGACCTCGATACCGAAAAACCGTTCTTCTGTGACCGCGACGGGGTAAAGAAAACCTCGCTCGAACAGATCGGCATCGAACGCCGCACCGGTTACAGCTGGTATACCGCTGCCCCGCAGGCCCTGCTCGACGCTTATCCCGCCTGGGCGGCAAAATGGAAAAAAGTAGCCACAATGGACCGCCGGTGGATGTACGTAGCCACCCAAATGCCGGCCGATTGGTATGGTTCGGCCGAATCGAAGCAGATCGCAGAGAACATCCTCCTCTACCAACGTCCCGACGGCGGTTGGCCGAAAAACATCGAGATGCACCGCCCGATCAGCGATGAAGTGCGCACCGCCTTGGCCAACAACAGTTCGGATTATATGCAGACCCTCGACAACAACGCCACGACGACCGAAATGAAGTTCATGGCCCGGATGTACGGCACGACTAAGGACATCCGTTACCGCAAGTCGTTCGAACGCGGGCTGGAATGCCTGTTCAAGGCCCAGTATTCCAACGGCGGTTTTCCGCAGTACTATCCGCTGCGCGAGGGCTACTACACCCACATTACCTACAATGACGACTGCATGGTCAACATCCTCGAGGTGTTGCGCGATATTTCGACCAAACAACCGCTTTACGCATTCGTCGCCACGCCTGAAAACGTGCGAAAGTCGAAAGCGGCTTTCGACAAGGGGATCGAGTGTATCCTGAAGACCCAGGTAGTGGTCAATGGCCAACCGACCGTGTGGTGTGCCCAGCACGACGAAGTGACACTGGCGCCGACCAATGCCCGCGCCTACGAACTGCCTTCGTTCAGCGGACTGGAATCGACCGGCATCCTGCAACTGCTGATGGAGATCCCCAATCCGTCGAAAGAGGTGATCGCCTCGGTCAAAGGCGGCGTCAAGTGGCTTGACGACAACAAGATCTCCGGCATCCGCTACGAAGGGTTCACCAATGCCGAAGGCAAGTATGACCGTCACGTGGTGAACGACCCGTCGTCCGCTCCGTGGTGGGCCCGCTTCTACGACATCGAAACCGGCAAACCGTTCTTCTGCGGCCGCGACGGGATCAAACGCGCCACCCTGGCCGAAATCGAACACGAACGCCGCAGCAACTACGGCTGGTACGTGCGCAACCCGCAGGCCATACTGGACGCCTATCCCGCCTGGGCAACAAAATGGAATGTGAACTAAATCCGCGACCCTGGCCACAGCCAGGCCTGCCTATAGCATGACCCTCCTGACCTTAAAAAAGCTTGTGGCTACGGCTGCCGCCCTGCTCCTGACAGCGGCGGCCGTGGCACAAACCCCTGCCGTGGGACGCTCGTGGAAAACTGTCGCCACCGGAATGCCAGAGGCGTGGTACGGCACCGCCGAGGCGGTCGCCATCGCCGAAAACGTGCTGCTCTATCAGCGCAATACCGGCGGCTGGTACAAAAACACGGCGATGCAGATGCCCCTGAGCATCGAGCAAAAGTCGCGGGTGATCCGCGACAAGACCAACCGCGACGACTCGACCTTCGACAACGACGCCACGACCACCGAAATGACCTTCCTGGCCCGGGTGTTCAACAAGACGGGCGACGTCCGCTACCGCGACGCCTTTCTGGAAGGGTTGGATTATATTCTCGAGGCTCAGTATGACAATGGTGGCTGGCCGCAATATTATCCGGTGCGTTACGGCTATCCCTATTGCTCGTACATTACGTACAACGACAACATGATGGTCAACGTGATGACGCTGCTGCGGGGGATTTTTGAACGCGATCCGCTCTATGTTTTCGCGGCGACACCCGATGTGGTGCGACAGGCCCGGGTGGCGTTCGACCGGGGGGTAGACTGCATCCTGAAAACGCAGGTGATCGTCGACGGACATCCGACCGTGTGGTGTGCCCAACACGACAAAGACACGCTCAAACCGGCCGGTGGGCGGGCGTTCGAGTTGCCTTCGCTCACCGGGTCGGAATCGGCCGGGGTGATGCTGCTCCTGATGAGCCTGCCCGACCCATCGGACGAGGTAAGGCAGGCGATCGAGGGCGCTGCGGCGTGGTTCAACACCCACAAGATCGAGGGAATGAAAATAGAAACGTTTCAGAATGAACAGGGGCAGCCCGACCGGCGGATCGTTCCTGCGCCGGGCGCTCCTTGGCTATGGGCGCGATTTTACGATCTCGAAACGGGCGAACCGTTTTTCTGCAACTCGCTCGGGCAACGCAAGGAAAGTCTGGCCGAGATCAATTACGAACGCCGCAATGGATACGCCTGGTACGGCGAATGGGGGCAGGCCGCACTCGATGAGTATCGGCGCTGGGCCAAGCTCTATCCTAAAGAGAGTTTATAGAAGGGATCTGATTAAGTACGGCGGGCTTAAGCCCGCCGTACTATTTTTGGCCAATGCACGAGAGATTTTTATGCATCGAAAGGCAACCTCTAAAGGGCCGGATCCTGCATAAAAATCTCAGGGAGTATGGCCCTCGCGCTTTTTCCTTTGAGGAGACTGCCGCTTTTTATAAAAAGCGGCGCAAAAATTTTTCTGGAAAACTTCGTTTTCCTGGGGTGACCTTGCTTTGAAAATCCCCCTGTGTGGGGACGCGCCGGGGACGCACCACTATTCGTAAGCAAAGCTGCTCCCGCCCACAAACTCGCGCAGGATCGACGTCGGCGGCAACTCCTGGTCCGACACCGGAATAAAATGATCCAGGAAACTCAGCAACCGCCGCGCTTCACCATACTCGGGCACAATGTCCGGCACCTCGTGCAACAACGGTTCTGCATAATTCTTCAACACCGATAACTCATAAAACAACGCCGAATTGAACATCACGTCGGCCTGCTCCTGGTATGGGAAAATATGTTTGTCCTCGCCCCGGCGCACGCTCTGCCAACGACGGATGGTCGCCGTGGCGTTGTTGTTCCGAAAGCGGTTGTCGCGCACCATCCGGCGGATCAGCCGGGTGTCGGTAGTCGAGATGCGGGTCGTGTTGTCCATCGAGAGCGTGGTGAGCGCCGAGATGTAAATGCCAAACTTGTGGGCCGCATCGACCGAAGCGGTCAACTCGGGATTGAGCGCATGAATGCCTTCGACGATCAGCACCGACCGCTCGTTGAGCTGCAGCCGGAAGCTATTGGGCACACAAGCCCCCTGAATAAAGTCGTAACGCGGCATCGACACCTCTTTCCCACCGAGCAGTTCGATCAGGTCGGCGTTAAACTTACTGAGATCGAGCGCTTCGAGCGCCTCGTAGTCATGTTCGCCGGCCTCGTCGAGCGGCGTCTTGTCGCGGTCGACGAAATAGTTGTCCAACGACACCATCACGGGCTGCAGGCCAAGGATGCGCAACTGGATGTCGAGGCGCATGCTGAACGTCGTTTTCCCGCTCGACGACGGCCCCGAAACGAGGATCAGTTTCACACCGTCCTTGTGGTGTTTTTCGTGGATCGTGTCGGCAATGTTTCCGAGTTTTTTTTCATGGAACGATTCGGCAATTTTTATCAGTTCGCTCGCCTTGCCCCCGATGATCTTTTCGTTGAGCGCACCGATGGTCGAAACGCTGAGGATATCGACCCAGTCCTTGTATTCATGAAAAATATCGAACATCTTGGTCTGCGGGATCATCTTTTCGAGCTGCGTCGGATCGGTGCGCTGCGGGATAGCCAAATAAAAACCGTCGAAATACTTGCGCACGTCGAACAGGTGGATAAAACCGGTCGAGGGGGCCAGCGCCCCGTAGAAAAATCCGGGCAGGTCGGCCAACGTGTCGACCATCACATAGAGGTGCGGCCGCGTTTCCATCAACGAGATCTTATCGGAGAAGCCGAATTGGCGGTACAACTCCTCGGCCTCTTCGCGCAGCATCCGCTGGCCGACGATCGGAATATTCTGGGCGATCAACTCCTGCATCCGGACCTTGATCCGTTCGACAGCTTCGGCGGGCAGGTTCTCCATCCCCTCGATCTCACAGTAAAACCCTTTAGCGACAGAATGTTTTATCTTGAGGGCGTGACCGGGAAAAAGGTCGACCACGGCTTTGTTAAGCACAAAAAAGAGGGTGCGCTGGTAGACCCGCATCCCCTCGAAATGGGTGATGTCGATGAAACGGATCGAAACGGGACTGAACACGCGGTAGCCCAGCTCCCAAAGCGTGTTGTTGACGTAAGCGGCCAGAAAAGGTTGTGAATTATTGAGCGACAGCATATTGAGCACATCCTGGAGGTTTTTTCCCATCTCGACGAAGAGGCTCTTGCCGGTGTTTTCGCAAATGACTTTTACGGTATCCATAAATTGTTGTATGTGTGAATCGAGGGCAAGATACGCATAATCCCCGAAAGTCACACCGCCCGATGTACCGAAAAAACGTCCCGAAATGCGGCGGCAAAAAGCACGAAAAGTATTTGAATATCACAAAAAAAGCGTTACCTTTGCCCCGCTCTTTGAAGCACTCTACAAATAATGTCTAACTTATTCAGTACCAAAAACAAACAACAATGTCAAACGAAAACGAAGAAAAGGTAGTTGTAAAGAACGCCTCGGCCCCGATCGAAAACTTCGACTGGAACGCCTTCGAAAACGACCTGGACCTCTACAAAGAGTCCAAAGAAACGATCACCGACAAGTATGACCAAACCCTCTCGAAGATCCAGGTGGGCGAAGTGGTCGAAGGTACCGTGATCGGCATCAACAAACGCGAAGTCGTAGTCAACATCGGTTACAAATCGGACGGCGTGATCGCCGTGGCCGAATTCCGCTACAACCCCGAACTCGCCATCGGCGAAAAGGTAGAAGTCTATGTCGAAAGCGCCGAAGACAAAAAAGGCCAGCTGCTGCTCTCGCACAAGAAAGCCCGCCAGCTCCGCTCGTGGGACCGCGTGAACGAAGCGCTCGAAAAAGACGAAATCATCAAAGGTTACATCAAGTGTCGCACCAAGGGCGGTATGATCGTCGACGTATTCGGCATCGAAGCCTTCTTGCCCGGTTCGCAAATCGACGTGAAACCGATCCGCGACTACGATATATATGTAGGTAAAACGATGGAATTCAAGGTGGTGAAGATCAACCAGGAATTCCGCAACGTGGTGGTATCGCACAAGGCGCTGATCGAGGCTGAACTCGAACAGCAGAAGAGCGAAATCATCTCGAAACTCGAAAAAGGCCAGATCCTCGAAGGTACGGTTAAGAACATCACCTCGTACGGTGTGTTCATCGACCTGGGCGGCGTAGACGGTCTGATCCACATCACCGACCTGAGCTGGGGCCGTGTAAACCACCCCGAAGAAGTCCTCTCGCTGGACGAAAAACTCAACGTCGTTATCCTCGACTTCGACGATGCCAAGAAGCGCATCGCCCTGGGTCTGAAGCAACTCTCGGCCCATCCGTGGGACGCCCTGAGCGAAGGTCTCAAGGTAGGTGACAAAGTGAAAGGCCGCGTGGTGGTTATGGCCGACTATGGTGCGTTCGTTGAGATCGCCCCGGGTGTCGAAGGCCTGATCCACGTATCGGAAATGTCGTGGTCGCAGCACCTGCGCTCGGCCCAGGATTTCCTGAAAGTGGGCGACGAAATCGAAGCCGTGATCCTTACCCTCGACCGCGAAGAGCGCAAAATGTCGCTCGGCATCAAACAACTCACCCCCGATCCGTGGGAAGGCATCGAAACCCGCTACACCGTGGGCAGCAAACACTCGGCCCGCGTGCGCAACTTCACCAACTTCGGTGTGTTCGTTGAGATCGAAGAGGGCGTCGACGGCCTGATCCACATCTCGGACCTGAGTTGGACGAAGAAGATCAAGCATCCGTCGGAATTCACCCACATCGGTGCCAACATCGACGTAGTGGTGCTCGAAATCGACAAGGACAACCGCCGCCTGAGCCTCGGCCACAAACAGCTCGAAGAAAACCCCTGGAACGAACTCGAAGGTATCTTTACCCCCGACTCGATCCACGAAGGGACGATCCTCGAACTGAACGACAAGGGCGCCGTAGTTTCCCTGCCCGAAGGCGTGGAAGGCTTCGTGACCATCCGCCAACTCACCAAGGAAGACGGCACTACCGCCAAAGTAGGCGAAGTGCTGCCGTTCAAGGTGGTTGAATTCTCGAAGGGTACCAAGCGCATCGTTCTCTCGCACTCGCGCATCCACGACGAAGCCAAACGTCAGGAAGAACGCGAAGAACGCGCCGACAAGAAAGCCAAGGAAAGCTCGACGCAAAGCGCCGTGAAGAAAATCAACGCCCAGACCGAGAAAACGACCCTCGGCGACCTGGACGCCTTGGCTGAACTGAAAGCCCAGATGGAAGAAGACGCTAAAAAGTAATCCTCCTCCTGCCGCGATGACCTTCAACGTTACCATACTCGGTAGCGGATCGGCCAACCCGACGGCGGATAAACACAGCGCTGCTCACGTACTCAATGTACGTGAGCAGTTTTATTTGGTCGACTGCGGCGAAGGGGCGCAGATCCAGATGCGGCGCTACGGCATCCATCCACTAAAAATCAACGCCATCTTCATCAGCCACTTGCACGGCGACCATGTGTTCGGCCTGCCCGGCCTGATCTCGACGCTGAATTTCCAGGGGCGGAAACAACCGCTCCACATCTTCGGCCCGGCGCCGCTGGGCGAAATCATCGAAAATCACAAGAAATACTTCGATCAACACCTCGAATACGAGATCGTCGTCCATGAGGTCGACACGCGCAAACACACGCTGATCTTTGAAAACAAGGTGATGGAGGTTTTTTCGATCCCGCTGCGCCACACCATCCCGGCGACGGGTTTTCTATTCCGCGAAAAAGTTCCGCCGCTGAACGTAAAGAAATACGCCTTAGAGAAATACGGGCTTTCGCTGGCACAAATCGTCGCCCTCAAGCGGGGGGAAGACGTCCTGTTGGAAAACGGGGAACGGATTCCGAACGACGCGTGTACCTACATCCCCTACGAACCGCGTGCCTATGCCTATTGCAGCGACACGCAGGCTTCGGGAAAAGTGGCGTCGATCGTCGCGGGCGTCGACCTGCTCTACCACGAAGCGACTTACCTCGAGTCGGAAAAAGCGCTTGCAAAAACCTCGGGCCACTCGACCGCGCTGCAAGCCGCAAAAATCGCCGCCTCGGCCGGTGCAAAACAGCTTTTGCTCGGTCATTTCTCTTCGCGATATAAAGACGAATCGGTTTTCCGCGAAGAAGCAAAAACACTCTTCGAAAATGTATTGCTCGCCGAAGAGGGAAAAACATTTGCGATTCCGCTCGCGCGTCACTATCTTTAAGACGCGATGAAAAAACTACTTACCCTATTTTTGCTGCTGCTCCCCACCCTGCTTTTCGGAAACGGCGGGCCGGTCTACGTCGGGTCGTCGGTCACCGGGACGGGCAATCCGCGTTTCCTCCACGTGAAAGAGGTGGAATTACTAAGCGAGGTGCTCTATTTTCAACTCCGTAACGACTACACCCGCGTGTCGGTGACCTATCTGCTGGCCAATCAGTCGGACAAGGTGTTGAGCGGCATCGAATACGGTTTTCCGGTCGACTATTTCGTCAACGAAGGTTATGAGGAAGAGCCGCAATCGACACTCAGGTGGCGCGACGACTACACGTTCGACTTCCATTTTACCTACAATGGCAAACCACTGACAGTGAGCACCCGCGACGAGCAGGTCGAAATGCAGGAACGAGAATTGCCGGAAAGCCTTTATTGGCATGGTTCGCTCCTTGGCCGGTCTGCCGAAGATGATCACCGCCGCCGCTGGTTCTTCACCACGCTCGACATGGCTCCCGGGCAGATCGTGCGCCTGGAGGTGGACTATGTGATCAAGAACGGCTTTTTCGATTACGGCGACGTGAGCCATGACCGCCAACTGCTCTACGACCTTTCGCCCGCGTCGCATTGGGGCGACGGCGCCGTGCGCGACCTGCAGATCGTGATCGACGCTTCGGAACTGATCGCCCACGGCGGCTATGTCCGCCAACTGATCGCCCCGGAATTTTACCGGACACTCGAAGAAACGTCCGGTAATCCGATCGAGATCGGGCCCGAAGGCGTTTACCGCTATCACGACACCGACTTTTCGCTGGCCGATGCCCAACCGATTTACTACGCCTACACCTCCGACCGCTGGGACTTTTTTCTGACCCGCATCGGCCCGGACAAATACACCATGAAGGTGTCGAGCGAGCAACAGGCTTACCCGGCGAAAAACCTGCAGGACCTTGATTTTTCGAACGCCTGGGTGCCGGCCAAGCGCGACACCGAGCCGTGGATCGAATATACGTTCCGCGAACCGATGCTCGTTGGCGGGTTTTTCATGTCGCCCGGCTACCTGAAATCAGAAAAAACCTACACCGAAAACAACCGGGTGCGGGTCATGCGCATTGAGGTTGAGTATGAAGACGGAACGGTCGTCACCGAAGAGTTCGGCGGCCTCGAAGATTGCGACTACTGCGATTTTACGGACCACCCCTACTCACCCGTCAATTTCTGGTGGCCGGGCTACCGCCCCTATGAAAACAGCGGGCCGCATGTTGTTTTCGACTTCGAATATATTTTCGATTAC
Source organism: Rikenellaceae bacterium (assembly GCA_031553805.1). Classification (GTDB taxonomy): domain Bacteria; phylum Bacteroidota; class Bacteroidia; order Bacteroidales; family Rikenellaceae; genus JAITVB01. The sequence goes on from JAVBLC010000005.1 coordinate 260,669, forward strand.
GACAGCATCCGGCGCATCCGCTTCACCATCACGGGCGTGTGGCCCGGATCGAAATACGACGACACCTGTATCTCAGAAATATTCCTATTCGCATGGTAAAGAAAATTTTCGTCATTTTCGTCGGTGCGCTGACGATCGGCGGCGTGGCGGCCGGCCAAGAAAAACGGGAAAACTACGAAGTCGAGTTCGGCACGCCCGTCTACTACAAGGAAATTCTAAAAACGCTCACCTTCCCCCTTTCGTGGCAGAAGGCGGGGCAACACATGAGTTACAGCGCGTGGAACCGGATGGCGACCGACAAAATGCGGGAACTGATGCGGCCCCTGCCTCCCGATGCTCCGTTCGATTGCCAGATCGTGGCTACCGAACAGCGCGACGGCTACAAGGCCCACAAGATCGAATTCAACATTTCGGGATGGGCGCGGGTGCCGGCCTACTTGCTTGTCCCTAACGTTGCATTGCAAGTTCCGGAAGGTGGAAAGAAACTTCCCGCTCTGGTAATGCTGCACGACCACGGAGCGCAATTTTATATCGGAAAAGAAAAAATGGTGCGCCCGTTCGACGTCGAGCCCGAAGTCGCCGAAAAAGCCCAGGCGTGGGTCGACCAGCTTTACAGCGGCCGCTACGTGGGCGACGATTATGCCCGGCAAGGCTATGTCGTGCTGTCGGTCGACGCCCTGTTCTGGGGCGAACGGGGACGCAGGGAGGGTGTGCTTTATGACGCACAGCAAGCCCTGTCGGCCAACCTGCTGCAAATGGGCATGAACTGGACCGGGGTGATTGTTCACGACGATATGCGCAGTGTCGATTTGCTGGCTTCGTTGCCTTATGTCGATCCGGAGCGGATCGGGGCCGTCGGCTTTTCAATGGGATCGTACCGGGCATGGATGCTGACCGCACTCAAGAAAGAGGTGGCGGCTGGCGTGGCAATCTGCTGGATGAACACCACCGAGCTGCTGATGACGCCCAACAATAATCAATTGAAGGGCGGTTCGGCCTACTCGATGCTCGTGCCCGGCATGGCCAACTGGCTCGATTACCCCCATGTGGCGAGCCTCGCCTGCCCGCGGGCGCTGCTGCTGTTCAATGGTCTACAAGACAAACTATTTCCGGTGGCGGGGGTAGAGTCGTGCTACAGTCAGATGCGCGAAGTGTGGCGTAGTCAGGGTGCCGACGACAAGTTGGTCACCAAACTCTGGGACGCGCCCCATGTCTTTAACGCCGATATGCAGGCTGAGGTCAACGTCTTTCTCTCTAAACACCTGAAAGCAAAATAATAAAAAAAACGGAAGAAAAAATCTTCCGTTTTTTTATCACTTTTCTTCCGCCATCCGCTGTCGGTAACGACTCCGGATAAGCGTATCGGCCATAAGCAGGAGCAGCGCGCAACCGCAAATGAAGCCCCACATCCGGTAGCCGGAAAAGTCGATCTCGCGAAAACCGGAGAAGTCGAGTTTTGTAACCAGGCCGGCCAACGGTATATCATAGCCGTAATGGAGGATCGTCGCCGGAACGGCCAGCAGGCCGAGCGCCCCGGCTGTGGCATAAAGCAATCCCCGGACATAGGTGCGTTTCGCCCGGCGGGCCTTTTCGCGGGCTTGCGCCTGTTCCAGTATGTTTTGTCGCAACCGGACTGGCATCTCTTCGTGCGGCAGTCGGTCGAACAGGCTTTTCAGGTATTGGTCATCCGTTTTCATATCCATCTTCTTGTATGCAAACATATATTTTTTTCCGGATCCGGTGAAGTTTTACTTTGACATTAGAAAGCGAAAGGCCTGTAATGCAAGAAAGTTCTTCCACACTTTTATCGTCATAATAGAATAGGGTAATCAGCATCGCCTCATCGGCCGGCAGGCGGGCCAACGCCTTTTCCAATGCGGCCAACGACGCTTCGCCATCCTTCCTTTCCATAGGTGGCGACTCATCGGCCGCCTGTTTTTCGAGGATATCTCCACCGACCGACACGCCCCGCCTCTTGTTTTTGCGCAAGGCCGATATCGCGTGGTTGTAGGCTATCCGATAGATCCACGTCGACAACGAACTCTCGCCCCGGTAGTGCCCGATGTGATCGAACACCTTTAGAAAAACGTCCTGGGTCAGCTCCTCGGCGTCCTCGCGGCTGCCTACGATACGGCAAATCGTCGAAAACACGGCCCTCCCGAAACGGTCGATCAACACGGGGTATCCCCCCGCGTCGCCCGACCGGATCCGCTCGGCCAGATGGTTGTCTTCGGCAATCCCCATTCCTGTTTTTCCTTATTGACGCAAATATTTCGATAAAGTTACACGAAAAAAAATACCACCCAGATGTAACCATTACAAAAAAATGCCGTCAAACTGGCAAACGGAACAAATTCACTCACACAAAACCAAAATGCTATGATGGAAGACATTATCATTCCTGTAGTCGTCGGAATCGTGACTTACGGAATTTACAAACTGTTCGAACTTTTCGTGCGAAGAAAAGAGCGACTGACGATTATCGAAAAAATCGACTTTTCGGGCGGCGACGACAAAAAACCGATGGACCTCAGCTTCGGTGAAAATTCCGGAAAATTCCCCGCCTTGCGATTGGGAAGCCTCTTTGCCGGCATCGGCCTGGGACTGTTGATCGCCTTTATTGTCTCTTCCTGCCTTTATCCGATGTCGATTTGGGAAAATATGGGCCACAAGACAAGGGAGATAGTTGGTGTTCTTTACGGCGGTAGTATTTTTCTTTTCGGCGGCATCGGGTTGCTGGTGTCTTTTGTCATCGAAAAGAAACTCTGGAATAAATGACCCGCAAAATAAACGGGAATGGCGGCCGAGAATTCGGCCGCCATTCCCGTTTAAAGCATTACATCTCCCGGATCCGTTGCCAGATCGCCTCGTTGACCGGAATGCCCGACCGCAGGTTTTCCTTGCGGGTGGCCAACGTCCGTTCACCGGGATAATAAACTTTCCCATCCGGTTCCAAAGGCGCGGCCGAGTGGACGTAATCGAGGGTTTCGCCCACGATCCGTTCGACCAGATCAGACGACGAGGTACGCAACACGTCGACGGCGATGAAAATCTGCGAAACGCCATACTCTTCGCCTTGCGGGCGGTAGTCTTTGGCGCTTTTGCCGCCCGAGAGCGCGGCCGCCATCAGGTCGAGCAGCATCGAAAGGCCTGAGCCTTTCCAGTAGCCGATCGGCAGGGCGCACCACGTGCGCTCGACCGTTGCCGGATCGGTCGTCAACCGGCCCTGTTCGTCATAGCCGCCGGGGTATGGAAGCTGCTCGCCGCGCAAGCGGTATTGCTCCATCTGCCCGTACGAAAACTGCGACATCGCGGTGTCGACCACCACGTGGCCCTCTTTTCGCGGCACAGCCATCACCAACGGGTTGTTGCCCAGCCGCGCCTCGCGGGCGCCCCAGGCCGCCATGCTGACGATGGCGTTGGTCCAGCAGATGCCAATGCATCCGGCCTCGGCCGCCTGCCAGCCGTAGGTGCCGCCCCTGAGCCAATGGTTCGTGTTGCGCACGGCGACACAGCCAATGCCGTGTTCGCGCGCCAGGGCGATCGCCCGGTCCATCATCCGGGTGGCGGTCACGTTGCCCAGGCCCTGATTGCCGCCCCATTGTTCGAAAGCGCCAAAGGAAGCGAGCAATTCCGGAGAAGTGTTCGGATGAATGAAATCGCGTTCGAGCAATTCGACGATTTTCGGAAAACGGTTCACCCCGTGCGAAGCCACGCCGTCGAGGCTGTTCGACGCAAAGAGGCGAGCCGCCAGTGCGGCGGTCCCCTCTCCCACTCCTTTCTTCCGCAACACACGGTCGAATTCGGTGACCAATTCGTCGTATTTCAGCCTCATCTTTCGGAAATTAGCTCAATGATTTTTCGACGAACGCTCCGAACTCGAGGTACTTTTTGTAAATCTTGTCGTACACAGCCACGCGCTCAGGATTCGGCAGGTATTCCTGATCGAAACCCTTGCCCATAGCCTTTTGGGCATCTTCAACCTTTTCGTAAAGGCCGGCCGCTACGGCGGCGAACATCGCTGCACCGGCGGCGCAGGTCTGGTCGGTAGCCGCCACGCGGATCGGCATATTCATCACATCGGCCAGCGTCTGCATCACAAACGGCGACTTACGCGCCACGCCACCCAACCCAATACATCCGGCTATCTTAACCCCTTCTCTCGAAAAGCGTTCGGCGATGGCGCGCGACCCGAAAGCCGTGGCTTCGACCAACGCCCGGAACACACGCGGGGCCGACGAACCGAGGGTCAGGCCGGCAATCGCCCCCTTGACCTCCTGGTTGGCGTCGGGCGTGCGGCGGCCGTTCATCCAGTCGAGGGCCAGGATCGTCGATTCCTCAACCGGAATCTGCGCTGCCAACTCGCTCAGTTTCGGAATGATCGCGTCGAGCAAGTCTTCGCGCTCGGGCAAAAATTGTTCGATCGCCCAGCCGCAAATGTTTTTGAACCAGGCATAGATGTCGCCGAAGCCCGATTGTCCGGCTTCGAGGCCCACGTAACCCGGTACGACCGATCCATCGACCTGGCCGCAGATGCCAGGAATAACCTTATCGCCTATACTTCCGTAGCTTGAAATCAGAATGTCACACGTAGAAGTGCCGATCGCACGCGCCAGCACGTTGGGAGTGATCCCGCCACCCACGGCGCCCATGTGGCAGTCGAAAGCGCTCACGCCCACCACCACGTCGGTCGAAAGGCCTAGGCGCTTGGCCCACTCCGGGGTCAACTTGCCGACCGCCTTGTCGCTGGTTTCGGTCTTTTCGAAAAGCCGTTCACGGTATCCTTTCAGCAAGGGGTCGAGGGCAGTCAGGAATTTTTCGCTCGGCAGGCCGTCCCAGTCGGTGTGCCACATCGCCTTGTGCCCTGCGGCGCAACGGCTGCGGACAAGGGTTTCCGGCTTCGTATTGCCGGTCAGAATGGCGGTCATCCAGTCGCAATGCTCCACCCAGGAATATGCTGCCTGACGCACAGCGGCGTCCTCGCGCAAAAGATGCAACATCTTGGCCCACACCCACTCCGAAGAGTAGATGCCGCCTTCGTATTTCGTAAAATCCATCTCCCATTGGCGGGCGAGGGCGTTGATTTCGTTCGCTTCGCGGATCGCGGTGTGGTCTTTCCACAGGACGAACATAGCGTTCGGATTTTCCGAAAATTCGGGTTTCAGAGCCAGCGGTGTGCCTTCCCTGTCGATCAGCACGGGCGTCGAACCGGTCGTGTCGAACGACAACCCGACCACGTTTGCCGCTACCCCGGCCGGGGCTTCGGCCAGCGCTTCGCCGACGATCGCCTCCAGCACTTCCGTATAATCGTTCGGATGTTGGCGGTATTGGTTCTTGTGCGGGTCACAATATTTGCCCGCCGCCCAGCGGGGGTATTTGCGCACAGCCTGGGCCACTTCGTCGCCGTTGGCCGCATCGACGATCACGGCACGCGCCGAGTCGCTCCCGTAGTCGATTCCGATAACATATTTTTTCATCTTATTTTTCTTCTGTCGTTTGTCCGTAATAGGCGTCCGGCCCGTGTTTACGCATAAAATGTTTGCGGGTAAGCTGGTCGTTCATCGTCGCCAGCGGGTTCATCTGCGTAGCGAGGAAAGCCATTTTGGCCACCTCTTCGGTCACCACCGCGTTATGCACCGCTTCGTGAGCCGTCGCACCCCACGAGAACGGGCCGTGGTTCTTGACCAGTACCGAGGGGGTGTGCATCGGGTTTTTCCCGGAAAAGGTTTCCACGATTACGCAACCCGTCTCCTTTTCGTAGTCGCCCTCGATCTCTCCGGCTGTCATCCCGCGGGTACAGGGAATATCGCCGAAGAAGTAGTCGGCGTGGGTCGTCCCCAGGATGGGGATCGGCAGCCCCGCCTGTGCCCAGGCCGTGGCGAACGTGGAATGGGTGTGCACGATGCCGCCGATCTGCGGGAAGGCCCGGTAGAGTTCCAGGTGGGTCGGCGTGTCGGACGAAGGGCGGAGCGATCCTTCAATGATCTTTCCGTCGAGGTCGACCACGACCATATCGTCGGCTTTCATCCGGTCATACGACACCCCGCTGGGTTTGATGACCGCCAGGCCGCTCTCCCAGTCAAACGCGCTCACGTTGCCCCAGGTGAAGATCACCAGGTGATGGCGCACCAAGTCGAGGTTGGCCTCGAAAACCATCTCTTTGAGTTCTTTCAGTTTCATAAATATCTTTTCAATTTGACAACTTCGTTGTGCGGAGAGTGCCCTGATTCTCAAAGATCGTTCGGGCTTTCAAGCGGAGCGTACAAGAGTACGTGAGCATTGAAAGCCCGAAGGATCTTTGGGAAGCGGGGCGCTATACGCGCAACCCACAGAAGCGTAACGCCCTAATTACCAGAAGTAGGCATACAGAGCGATCATTATCGCAACAATACCGATCGAGCCGATCACCAGGCCGCCGTTGAGCTTGAACAACTCGGGCTTATAGTCGTATGCCAGCGGGTCTTTCGTCTTGCTCTTGGCGTTGGTATAGAGGATGATACCCACAAATGCAAGCATCACGGCCATCATAAAGATCGCTTCGAACGCCAGGTCGGCATAACGCTTCGAGTAGATCAGCCCGAGCACGGTGCAGAGTGCCGCCCCGCCAAACATCCAATAGGAGCCTTTCAGCAGGCCGTCGCGGTTCGAACCGGTTTCAGGTTCGGCAGCCACAGCGTGCTTTTTATCGGTCAGCGAAATCGCCACGGCAATAACCACCAGGCAAATAAATACGTAACCCATACGCAACACGAACGGCATATCGGGATACATCAGCTTGATCAGAATACCCAGCGGAATAGTCGCGATGGCCGTCCACAGCGCGGCGCGGTTGCTCGCCTTTTTCCACAGGAGCGCCATCCCGAAGACCACCACGCAGCCCGGGTAGATATAGCCCGTGTATTCCTGGATATACTGGAACGCCTGGTCCAACCCGCCCAAAAGCGGTTTTGCGGCGACCATCGCAATCACCAGCGAAGCGAAGGCCACGATACGGCCCACTTTCACCAGCTGTTTTTCGCTGGCTTTGGGATTCATCAGATTTTTGTAAATGTCCATCGTGAAGATGGTCGAGGTGCTGTTAAACATCGAAGCCAGCGATGAAACAATAGCCGCCACGAGTGCCGCAAAGGCCAGCCCGCGGATGCCGTTCGGGGCAAAATTGCTCAACAGCCACGGATAGGCTTCGTCGGCCTTGGTGATCGTGCCACTCAAGCCGGTCAGTTTGTGTTGCAGTTCGGGATGGTTAAACAGCACGTAAGCCGTGATACCCGGAACCACGACGATAATCGGGATGAGGATTTTCAGGTAGCCGGCGAAAATAAGCCCTTTCTTCGCTTCGTGCAAATCTTTCGCCGCGAGGCCCTTCTGGATGATATACTGATTAAAACCCCAGTAGCCGATGTTGGTCAGCCAGATGGCGCCGAAGATCAGCGCCAGCCCAGGCAGATCTTTGAAAATGCTCATGCTTTCGCCCGAGGCGGCATCGACCACCTGGGTCCCTTCGGGAATAATCATGTTGAAGTGGTAGTCGTTGGGATCGATGCGCACTTTTTCGAGTACGATCCGGAAACCATCGGCCGCACTGCCCACGTCCGATACGGCACACAGTGCAAAGTAAGCGGTGATCAGACCGCCGCCCACGAGGAACACCACCTGGATCACATCGGTCCAAGCCACAGCCTTCAGACCGCCGTAGATCGAATAGATGCCGGCAAAAACCAGCAAGCCGACCACGCCCCACATCACCGGTATGCCCAGAATCTGGTTCATCGCCAGCGCGCCCAGCCAGGCCACCGAGGTGAGGTTGACGAACAGGTAAACCAACAGCCAGAAAATGGAGAAAGCCAGGCTCACCCCTTTGCCGTAGCGCTCGTTGAGCATCTGGGGCATGGTGAAGATCTTGCGGTCCATCATCATCGGCAGCAGGTATTTGGCCACGATGATCAGCGTCAGCGCCGCGATCCATTCATAGGCCGCGATGCCGAGGCCGATGCGGAAGCCCGAGCCAGACATCCCGATAAAGTGTTCGGCCGAGATGTTGGCCGCGATCAGCGAAGCGCCCACCGCCCACCAGGGAAGCGAGCGGCTCGCCAGAAAGTAGTCCGACGAAGTCTTTTCTTCGCCTTTTTTCGTGCGTGAGATCCACAATCCCAGCCCGACGATCATCACGGCATAGAGCCCGCAGATCAGGTAGTCAAGTCCGGAGAAACTAACGTTCATACAGTTTCGTTGAAATTTTTAAGTTTGGGTTAGCCGTTCTATTGTTTCTTAAGCATGTAATAGACCTCGTTGATGCGGATGTCTCGCTTGAAGTCGCGGATCGTCGTTTGCTTGTCGATCGGCAGATATTCGATGCCGGCGATTTCGGCGTAGTCTTCGAGGTATTCGCTCGTGAGGGCCATCGAGAAACTGGTGTGGTGCGTGCCGCCGGCCAGGATCCACGCCTGGGCGCTCGTCTGCAGGTCGGGCTGCGGGATCCACAGCGCCTGGGCCACGGGCAACTTGGGCAGCGGGGCTTCGGTCTTGATCACTTCCACTTCGTTGACGATCATCCGGAAACGGTTTCCCATATCCACAACCGTCGCAGCAACGCCGGGACCCGGAGGGGTGTTGAACACCAGGCGGGCCGGATCGGCTTTGCCGCCGATGCCCAGCGGGTGTACTTCGAGTTTGGGTTTCTCCTCGGCGATCGACGGGCACACTTCGAGCATGTGGGCCTGCAGGGCCGACATCTTGCCTTGTTTCATGTGGTAGGTGTAGTCTTCCATGAACGACGTGCCGCCTTTCAGCCCGAGGGCCATCACCTTCATCGTGCGCAGCAGGGCGGCGGTTTTCCAGTCGCCTTCGCCGCCGAAGCCGTAACCGTCGGCCATCAGGCGTTGGCAAGCCAGGCCGGGCAGCTGGTGCAGGCCGTGCAGGGCGTCGAAATTGGTAGTGATCGCCTTGATCTTGCGTTCGGTCAGGAAAGCACGCATCGCCACTTCGGTGCGGGCGGCCTCAACGACCGATTTGCGGTCTTTGCCGCCCTCCTTGGCGTTGGGCGCCAACACATATTCCTTGTCGTAGGCGGCCAGCATATCCTTGATCTGGGCTTCGGTAACCTTTCCGACGTAGGCGGCCAGGTCGCCGATCGGGTAATAGTCGACATGGTAGCCCAGGCGCAGTTCGGCCTCGACCTTATCGCCGTCGGTCACGGCCACGTTGTTCATGTTGTCGCCGAAGCGGGCCACTTTCATGTCGCGGGCGTCGTCCCAGGCGTTGGCCACGCGCATCCACACCGACATCTTTTTCTGAACATCCTCGTCTTGCCAATAACCGACAACGACCTTCACCCCAAGGCGCATCCGGCTCACGATGTGTCCGAATTCGCGATCGCCGTGGGCACTCTGGTTGAGGTTCATAAAATCCATGTCGATTTCGCCCCACGGAATTTCGCGGTTAAATTGGGTGTGCAGATGCAACAGGGGCTTTGCCAAAACTTTCAGCCCGCCGATCCACATCTTTGCCGGCGAGAAGGTGTGCATCCAGGTGATGATCCCTACACAATCGCCATCGGAATTCGCAGCGACGCAAGTGTTGTAAATTTCTTCGGACGAGCGCACAGTCGGCTTCCATACGATTTCGAGGGGCAAGCCGGCTTTGGCATTCAACTCATCGACCATCTTTTTGGCGTCTTCGGCTACCTGGCGCAGGGTGTCTTCGCCGTACAGATCCTGGCTGCCGGTGACGAACCAGATCTTCTTGCTGCTGATTTTCATAACAGTTATCGTTAGATTTAGTTTATTCTGTGGGATAAAAAGTAACCAAAAATAGGAAAAAGTTTCGTTTTCCTTCGTTTTCTTTCGGAAAAATTACTTCACGATCGTGTCCGGCAACTTTTCCTGAAACTCGCTGACCTGGTAAGGCGAGTTGTGGTAAATGTAGAGAACCTTGGGAGCCACGGTTTTAGCCGCTTCGACCAACATACCGTCGGTCATCGTGTAGGGTAGGTTTTTCGGCAGGAAAGCTACGTTGATCTTACCGAGGTTTTTCATTTCGGGGATGAATTCGGTATCGCCGGCGATGTAGACGCGGAAATCGCCGAAGTTGAGGATATACCCATTGCCGTTACCCTCGGGGTGGTAGGGCTTGCCGGGGGCGCTCATGTGCTCGATGTTGTAGGCCGGGACGGCTTCGATCCGGATGCCGTTCCACGCGGTCGACTGGCCGTTGCGCAGCACTTCGGCGCTTTTCAGTTGTTCGGCGGCCGAGGGGTTGGCAATGATGTGGGTGGCCGGAGTAAGGGTCTTTTCGTAGGCCGACTTATCGAGGTGGTCGTAGTGTTCGTGGGTGATCAGCAACAGGTCGGCTTTCGGCAGGTTGGCGTAATCGGCCACCTGGCTATAGGGGTCTACCTGGATCGTTTTCCCGGCCCACTGAACCATCACCGATCCGTGGCCGACCAGGGTAAGGGTCACGTCGCCCAGCGGCGTGACGTATTTATCGCTCTTAACGCTCTGTCCCATAACACATAAAGGAATTAAACACAAAATGGATAAAATAATCTTTTTCATACATTGGCAGGTGAGGTTGATACATCTTCAAATGTATGAAAAATTCTGTGGAAAATCAAAAACGGTTTTCCTCAGGCTTTTTTAATCGGGCGGTTCGATGTATCTTTGTAACCTCAAAAAGCGAACTAACCTATTTTATTACAAAAAATGGCTGACGAAAAGATTATATTCTCGATGGTGGGCGTCTCGAAGATGTTCAACAACCAGAAAAAAGTGCTCAACGACATCTACCTCTCGTTTTTCTACGGGGCCAAGATCGGCATCATCGGGCTCAACGGCTCGGGGAAATCGACCCTGATGAAAATCATCGCCGGGCTCGACAAGAGTTTTCAGGGCGAGGTAGTCTTTTCGCCGGGCTATACCGTCGGTTACCTCGAACAGGAACCGCACCTCGACGACACGAAAACGGTCAAGGAGATCGTGCAGGAGGGCTGTGCCGACGTGGTAGCCCTGCTCAAGGAATACGAAGAGGTCAACGCAAAGTTCATGGAAGAAATGACCGACGATGAGATGAACAAACTCATCGAACGCCAGGGCGAATTGACCGAGCTGATCGACCAGCACAACGGTTGGGAACTTGACAGCAAACTCGAACGCGCGATGGACGCCCTGCGCTGTCCCGACGCCGACGCTTCCGTAAAGCATCTTTCGGGGGGCGAACGCCGCCGGGTGGCGCTGTGCCGGCTGCTGTTGCAGGAACCGGACGTGCTGCTGCTCGACGAACCCACCAACCATCTCGACGCCGAGTCGATCGACTGGCTCGAACAGCACCTGCAGCAGTACAAAGGTACGGTGATCGCCGTTACCCACGACCGTTACTTTCTGGATAACGTTGCGGGCTGGATCCTCGAACTCGATCGTGGCGAAGGCATTCCATGGAAAGGTAACTATTCGAGTTGGCTGGAGCAGAAATCGAACCGCCTGGCCCAGGAGGAAAAGCAGGAGAGCAAACGCCGGAAAACCCTCGAACGCGAGCTGGAATGGGTGCGCATGGCCCCCAAGGCCCGCCAGGCCAAGAGCAAAGCCCGTCTGGCCGCCTACGACAAGATGCTCAACGAGGACGCCAAGCAGAAGGAAGAAAAACTGGAGATCTATATTCCCAACGGCCCGCGCCTGGGCGACGTGGTGATCGAAACCAGCGGCGTGTCGAAAGCGTTCGGCGACCGGGTGCTGTTCGAAAACCTGACTTTCAAATTACCACCTGCAGGTATTGTTGGAGTGATCGGCCCCAACGGCTCGGGTAAGACCACCCTCTTCCGGATGATCATGGGCCTCGAAACGCCCACATCGGGCGATTTCAAGGTGGGCGAAACGGTCAAGATTTCCTATGTCGACCAGCAACACAAGTCGATCGATCCCGAAAAAACCGTATACGAGGTGATCTCGCAGAACAGCGAACTCATTCCGCTGGGCGGCCGGATGATGAACGCCCGCGCCTATGTGGGCCGCTTCAACTTCTCGGGCGCCGATCAGGAGAAAAAGTGCGGCGTCCTCTCGGGGGGCGAGCGCAACCGCCTGCACCTGGCTCTGACGCTCAAGGACGAAGGCAACGTGCTGCTGCTGGACGAGCCGACCAACGACATCGACGTCAACACGTTGCGTGCGTTGGAGGAAGGCCTCGACGGCTTTGCCGGGTGTGCCGTCGTGATCTCGCACGACCGCTGGTTCCTGGATCGTATCGCCACCCACATCCTCGCCTTCGAGGGTGATTCGCAGGTGGTTTTCTTCGAAGGCGGCTACAGCGATTACGAAGAGAATAAGAAAAAACGGCTGGGCGACGTAACGCCCCACCGCGTGAAATACAAAAAACTGGTTGAGTAACCGGAACGAACAAATCACGGAATACGCCGGACGAAGCGAAACTTCCGCCAAAGACTCCGACCCGATAAAGCACACAAAGACAATGGCCACACAAAAACCATCGATCCCCGCCGGGACACGCGATTTTTCGCCCGCCGAAATGATCCGGCGCAACTATATTTTCGACACGATCCGCCGCGTGTTCCAGCAGTGCGGTTTTCAACCGTTGGAAACGCCGGCGATGGAGAATCTTTCGACGCTGCTCGGCAAGTATGGTGAGGAGGGCGACAAATTGCTGTTCAAAATACTCAATAGCGGCGATTTTTTGAGCAAGATTGCTCCGGAAGAAATTTCCGGTAATGATTCAAATAAACTCTCTACCAAGATCTGCGAGCGGGGATTGCGTTATGACCTGACCGTCCCCTTTGCCCGTTACGTGGTGCAGCACCAGGGCGAGATCTCATTCCCCTTCAAGCGCTACCAGATTCAGCCCGTGTGGCGGGCCGACCGGCCGCAAAAGGGACGCTATAGGGAATTTTACCAATGCGACGTCGACGTGATCGGCAGCCGCTCGCTGCTGAACGAAGTCGAGCTGGTCGGCATCGTCGAACGCGTATTTTCCGCACTGCGGATCAATGTCACACTGAAGCTGAATAATCGAAAAATTCTTTACGGGATCGCCGAAACGATCGGCCACGCCGACCGGATGACCGAGATCACCGTGGCGATCGACAAACTCGATAAGATCGGCCTCGAAAAAGTCAACGACGAACTTTTTGAGAGGGGGATTTCCAGAGAGGCCATCGCCAAGTTGCAGCCTATCCTGGCTCTTACAGGGTCGAACCGCGAGAAACTTTCAGCTTTGTCCAGTGTTATTTCCGCTTCTGAAACCGGACGGAAAGGCATTGAGGAGATGACCACCATCCTCGACTACGTCGAAAAACTGGGCATCGCCCTACCCCTCGAGATCGACCTCTCGCTGGCCCGCGGCCTGAACTATTATACCGGGGCCATCTTCGAAGTCAAGGCCAATGATTTTTCGATCGGAAGCATCTGCGGGGGTGGCCGTTACGATGACCTGACCGGCATCTTCGGTCTGCCCGACACCTCGGGCGTGGGCATTTCGTTCGGCGCCGACCGCATCTACGACGTGATGGTGGGCCTCGACCTTTTCCCGGCCGAAACGATGCAATCGACCAAAGTCTTTTTCGTCAATTTCGGCGGCGAAGCCGAGTTGGCTGCCTTGCAACTGATCGACCGGTTGCGCAATCGGGGAATTTCTGCTGAAATCTATCCCGAGGCGGCCAAGATGAAAAAGCAGATGGAGTATGCCAACCGCCGCGCCATCCCCTACGTGGCGATGATCGGCGACGACGAACTGGCCGCACAACGCGTGGCGCTCAAGGACATGGCCTCGGGCGAGCAGACACAGGTGACTTTCTCGGAATTGCCCGAAAAAATTTCATAACACCCCCGTCATGAAAGAACTTTCCGCCGCTGAACTTTCACGTTATCGACGCAATATCGCTGTCGAACACTTCGGTGCGGAGGGACAGGCCCGGTTGGCCGAAGCGCGGGCGCTGGTCGTCGGCGCAGGCGGCCTGGGGTCGGCAGCGCTGATGTATCTGGCGGCGGCAGGCATCGGAAAGTTGGGCATCGTCGAGTTTGACGTAGTGAGCGACACCAACCTGCAACGCCAGATCCTTTATCGAGAGGAAGACCTTTGGCGTTTCAAGATAAAGATCGCGGCGGAGCGACTGGCCGAATTGCGTCCCGACCTCGACGTCGAAACGTTCGACACGAAATTTACCGTCGAAAACGCGGCCGGAATCCTTGATGGTTATGACCTGGCGGTAGACTGCACCGATAATTTCGAAACACGTTATATCCTCGATTATTTCTGTGCATTGACCGACAAACCGATGGTTTACGGCAGCGCGCAAGGGGCTGCCGGACAGGTGAGCGTCTTCAACTGGGGCGAGGCGGGATGCTATGCCGACCTCTATCCCGAAGCCGACCTGAGCGGCGAACAAGCCGGCGAGGAGGTCGGCGTCCTTTCGCCGTTGCCCGGTATCGTAGGCTCGATCCAGGCGATGGAGGCGATCAAGGTCATCACCGGTTACGGCACGCCGTTGGCCGGGCGCCTGTTGATCGTCGATGCTGCCGCGATGCAGTTTTCGCTTTTCGAACTTTAATCTTCGGATAGATCCCCCGGCACTCAATCTGTTGCGTCTTCAAAAAACAATCAAAATTTTGTATAAAAAACATTGCAATTCAAAAAACACTTTTATATATTTGTACTAACAGTTTTGTTAAACTTTTTTGATAAACAAAAAATGAAGGAACAGAATAAAGGGCAGGAAATATCCACGGAACAAGCCATTATGGCTGCGGCCGAAGCCGAGTTCCTCGAAAAGGGCTACGCGGCGACCAAGACCACCGGCATCGCCCGCCGCGCGGGGGTGACCCACGCCATGCTCCACTATTATTACCGCACGAAAGAGAACCTCTTCGAGATGGTTTTCCGGCAAAAGGCCCAAAAACTGATCGGATCGTTCAGCGTGGTGGTCGACGGCGACCTGCCTTTCCTGGAAAAGGTGAAAACCGCCATCGAAACCCATTTCGATTTTATCGCGGCCAACCCCCAGTTGCCGATGTTTATCCTCAACGAGATCGTGCGCGATCCGCAACGGCTGGAGATCTGCAAGGAAATGATCGGGCCTGTTTTGCCGGGGGTGATGGCCCGTATCCAGCACGAGATCGACAGGGAGGCGGCGCAGGGTACGATTCGCCGGGTCGAAGCCCATCAACTGCTGCTCGACATCGTTTCGCTGAACGTTTTTTTCTTCTCGGCACAACCTTTGGTACAAATCCTGGCTGCTTCGATCGGGAAAGATTTTTCGGAATTTTTGGAGGCACGGAAGCGGGAGAACGTGCAGGTGATTATGGATCGATTAACGGTTTGATTCTTTATAAAACATGAATAATATGAAACGTTTGTTTCTTTTTGCGGTGATTTTCTGCGGATTGGCATCCCCCTCTTTCGGGCAGCTGACCATCGAGGCTTGTTACGAAAAGGCGCGTGCCAACTACCCGTTGGTGGTGCAGTACGGACTGATCGAGCAAGCAGAACAGTACAACCTGGCCAACGCCGCCAAGGGCTACCTGCCCCAGGCGACGCTCTCCGGACGGGTGACGTACCAGTCGGAAGTGACCGAGATCCCGATCGAGATTCCGGGGGTGGAGATCCCCACGCTGAACAAAGACCAGTATAACATCGCCCTGGAAGTGAGCCAGGCCATCTGGGACGGCGGCATGATCCGCGCCCAGAAAAAGATCGCATCGGCCTCGGCACAGGCCGACGCCCAAAAACTCGGGGTCGACCTCTATGCACTCAACGACCGGGTCAACCAGCTCTTTTTCGGCATCCTGCTGATCGAAGAACAGTTGATACAGAATGACGTGCTCGACCGGCAGTGGCAAGAAAATTACGACCAGGTGGCGGCTTACATCGCCGGCGGCATCGCCAACCGGGCCGACTTGGACGCGATCCGGGTAAACCAGCTCTCGACCCGCCAGCGTCGCACCGAGCTCAGTGCGTCGCTGAACGCCTACCGCACGATGTTGGGGGCGCTGATCGGCGAACCGATCCCCGCCGGCAGCGGGTTGGTCAAACCGACCGCCCTGCCCCTGCGGGCCGACTATGTCAACCAACGGCCCGAACTGGATTGGATCAGCGCCCAGACCGACCTGCTCGAGAACCGGAAGCAGATGGTCAACGCCCAAAACCGTCCGCAGTTCGGCGCGTTCATCCAGGGCGCTTACGGCAACCCGGGGCTCAATATGCTGAAAAACGATTTCTCGCCCTATTACATCGCCGGGGTACGCCTCTCTTGGAAATTCGGCGGGCTTTACACGAAGAAAAACGACTTGAGACTGATCGATAATTCGCAAAAAAGCCTGGCCGCACAGCGCGAAACCTTTTTATTCAACACCGGCCTTCAGATAGATCAACAGACGGAGGAGATCGAAAAACTCGAAAAGCTGCAACAGGACGACGCCGAGATCATCCGCCTGCGCGAAAACATCCGCCGGGCGGCCGAGGCCAAAGTGGCCAACGGCACGATGAGCGTCGTGGAACTGACCCGCGAAGTCCTCTCCGAAGACCTGGCCCGCCAGAACCGTGTGCTGCACGAGATCCAGTGGTTGCAGGCGATCTACAACCTCAAGTACACTACAAACAACTGAATATTTAAAAGTTAGAAGTTAGGAATTACGAGTTAAATTGATGATATGAAACAGATTTCTTACTTGGCTTTTGCGCTGATGATTTTAAGCACGGTGGCCTGCCACCGTTCAAAAACAGATTACGACGCTTCGGGGACGTTCGAAGCGACTGAGGTGATCGTTTCGGCCGAGGTGACCGGACGGCTGATCGACTTTTCAATCACCGAGGGCGACGCCGTAACCGCCGGGGCACAGGTGGGCATCGTCGACACCGTGCAGTTGTACCTCAAAAAGATGCAACTCGAAAACAGCGTCCGCGCCACAGGCAGCCGCCGGGCCGACATTTCGCTGCAAATCGCTGCCACGCGTGAGCAGATCACCACGCAACAACGTGAGAAAACACGCTTTGAGGAATTAGTCAAAAACAACGCGGCCAACCAGAAACAGGTCGACGACATCACCTCGCAGATCGCCGTGCTCGAACGGCAACTGGCCGCCCAAACCTCGACCCTGGAGCGCAACAACACCGGGGTGACGGCCGAAAGCTCGGCCCTCGAGATCCAGGTGGCGCAAGTGGCCGACCAGCTGCGGCGCAGCTACATCCTCTCGCCTATCGCCGGGACGATCCTCGCCAAATATGCCGAACAGGGCGAGTTGGCCACCCCCGGGAAACCGCTCTTCAAGGTGGCCGACGTGGACCATCTGTTCCTGCGGGCTTACGTCACCTCGGATCAGCTGTCGAACCTGAAGATCGGGCAGGCGGCCACTGTCTACGCCGACTTCGGCAAGGACAACCGGCGCGAGTACACGGGCCGCATCGCCTGGATCGCCGACCAGGCCGAGTTTACGCCCAAAGGCATCCTGACCGCCGACGAACGGGCCAACCAGGTCTATGCCGTCAAGATCGCCATCGCGAACGACGGTTATGCCAAGATCGGGATGTACGGCGAAGTCATTTTTAATAAATAGGGGGAAAGCCAATGGCGACCATTGTGACAGAAAACCTCAAAAAGAACTACGGCAAAGTAGAGGCGCTGCGCGGGGTGTCGTTGTCCGTGGGCGAAGGCGAACTCTTCGGCCTGATCGGCCCCGACGGGGCGGGCAAGACGACGCTTTTCCGTACGCTGACCACGCTGATCGTGCCCGACTCCGGGAGAGCTTCGGTATTGGGACTCGACCCCGTGGCCGACTACGAACAGGTACGCCGCCGCGTGGGCTATATGCCCGGACGTTTTTCGTTGTATCCCGATTTGAGCGTCAAAGAAAACCTTTCGTTTTTCGCCGCTGTTTTCGGCACGACGATCGAGGAGAACTACGACCTGGTGCGCGACATCTACAGCCAGATCGAACCGTTCAAGGATCGCCGGGCGAAAAAACTTTCGGGAGGGATGAAGCAAAAACTGGCGTTGAGTTGCGCCCTGATCCACCGTCCCGAGGTGCTTTTTCTGGATGAACCGACCACGGGGGTCGACCCTGTGTCGCGGCAGGAGTTCTGGGAAATGCTCAAAAAATTGAAGCAGCAGGGCATCTCGATTTTGGTATCGACCCCCTATATGGATGAAGCCACCCTGTGCGACCGGATCGCGCTGATGCAAAACGGTTTGTTACTCGATGTAGACACCCCGGCAGCCATTATCGAAAAATTTCAAAAGACATTGTGGGCGGTACGAAGTGAGCGGATGCACGCGTTGCTCGACGACCTGCGGGCAGTGGCGGGCGTCGAGAGCGCTTTCTCGTTCGGTGCGATGCACCACGCTACGGTCGATCCGGCGACGATCACCCCCGATGCGCTTAAACGTGCGCTCGAAGCCAAGGGACACCGCAACGTCGAAATCACCGCCATCACCCCCACCGTCGAAGACTGTTTTATGGAACTCTTGTCAAACCCCGAAAACCGTCCGTAATGAATCGGTCCATCGTCATCGAAGCCCACGAGCTGACCAAGCAGTTCGGCGCGTTCACCGCGGTCGACGCCATCTCGTTCGAAGTAGCCGAAGGCGAGATCTTCGGTTTCCTGGGCGCCAACGGCGCGGGCAAAACCACCGCGATGCGGATGCTCTGCGGGCTGAGTAATCCGACATCCGGCACGGGCCGCGTAGCCGGTTACGACATCGCCCACCAAACCGAGCGGGTCAAGCGAAGCATCGGCTACATGAGCCAGCGTTTTTCGCTGTACGAAGACCTGACCGTGGCCGAAAACATTCGTCTTTTCGGGGGCATCTACGGCATGGACCATAAAAAGATCGCCGCGCAAAGCGACGAATTACTCTCGCAATTGGGATTGGAACCCGAAAAGAATACCCTGCTGAAAAGCCTGCCGCTGGGGTGGAAACAAAAGCTGGCCTTTTCGGTCGCCATTTTCCACCGGCCGCGGATCGTCTTCCTCGACGAACCCACGGGCGGGGTCGACCCGGTGACCCGGCGGCAGTTCTGGGAACTGATCTACCGCGCGGCCGACGACGGGATCACCGTTTTCGTCACCACCCACTATATGGACGAGGCCGAATACTGCGACCGCGTGTCGATCATGGTCGACGGCCGGATCGAAGCACTCGACTCGCCCGCCCGCCTGAAGGAACAATTTTCAGCCCCGTCGATGGGCGACGTTTTCTATCAGTTGGCCCGCCGGGCGGTACGTAACGAATAACGGAGGGGCCATGAAACAATTCGCATCATTCGTTAAAAAAGAATTTTTACATATTTTCCGCGATCCGAGGACGATGCTGCTGCTGTTGGGGATGCCGATCGCCCAGATCATCCTCTTCGGATTTGCGCTGACGACCGAGGTGAAGAACGTGCGCGTGGCGGTGCTCGACCCGACGCCGGGCGAGGTGACCCGCCGGTTGGCCGAGCGGATCGACGCCAGTTCGGACCTCGAGGTGGTGCTCTATCTCCATGACGAGGCGCAGGTCGAACCGGTTTTCCTCGAAGACCTGGCCGACGTGGTGGTTTCTTTCGCCCCGCGCTTCAACGACAATTTCCTGCACCGCGGCCAGAGCGACGTCCGGCTCATCACCGATGCTTCAGACCCGAATACCGGCACCTCACGCGCCGCCTACATCGCCCAGGTGGTCGCCGCTGCCGCCCGCGAAGAGGCCGGAAGCGCCACCCCACCCCTGACCATCCCCTCCCGGGTGAGCTACCTCTTCAATCCGGGGATGAAAGCGGCTTACAACTTTGTACCCGGGGTGATGGGGCTGATCCTGATGCTGATCTGCGCGATGATGACCTCGATCTCGATCGTGCGCGAAAAGGAAACGGGCACGATGGAGGTGCTGCTCGTGTCGCCCGTGCGGCCGCTGCGGATCATCCTGGCCAAGGCGATCCCCTACTTCACCCTGTCGTGTGTCAACCTGGCGACGATCCTGCTGCTGTCGGTCTTCGTGCTCGGGGTGCCGGTGAGCGGGAGCCTGTTCTGGTTGTTGGCCCTCTCGTTCGTCTTTATTCTGGTGGCCTTGGCGCTCGGGTTGCTGATCTCGACCCTCACCGCGACGCAAGTGGCCGCCATGCTCGCCTCGGGCGTGATATTGCTGATGCCCGTGATGCTGCTCTCGGGAATGATTTTCCCGGTGGAAAGCATGCCGGGCATCCTGCAAGGCATTTCGTGCATCATCCCCGCCCGGTGGTATATCGCCGGGGTCAAGAAACTAATGATCGAAGGGGTCAGCGTAGCCTTCGTCTGGAAAGAATTTTTGATCTTGGGGGGCATGGCGATCTTTCTGCTCACGGTGAGTATTAAAAACTTCAAAAACAGGCTCGAATAGCGATGGTAATAAGATATCTGCTCGAAAAAGAATTTAAACAGATTTTCCGGAATCCGATTGTGCCGCGGCTGATCGTGTTCTTCCCGGTGCTGATCCTGCTGGTGATGCCGTGGGCGGCCAATATGGAGATCAAGAACATCAAGCTCGGCGTAGTCGATCACGACCACAGCGCAGTATCAGACCGGCTGATGCGCAAGGCGACGGCGTCGGGCTACTTCCAACTGGCCGGATTCTTTGACGATTACGAAAGCGCGTTGCAGGGGGTCGAAGCGGGCGCAGCAGACCTGATCCTCGAAATCCCGTCTCAGTTCGAACGCGATCTCGTGCAATCGGGAGTGGCTGATGTCGCCATCTCGGCCAACACGGTTAACGGCACCAAAGGGATGTTGGGGGTGTCGTACCTGTCGACCGTCATCCAGGATTTTTCAACTGAATTGCAGGGCGAGGCAGGGCTTACTGCGGGGACGACCGATGCCGGCGTAAACCTGATAGTCGAAAACCGGTTCAACCCCCACCTCGACTACAAGGTGTTTATGGTGCCGGCGCTGATGGTGATGCTGCTTACGATCCTGTGCGGGTTCCTGCCGGCGTTCAATATCGTGAGTGAAAAGGAGATCGGAACGATCGAGCAGATTAACGTTACGCCCCTCTCCCGTTTCGCTTTCATCTTCGGCAAGCTTATTCCCTATTGGGTAGCTGGATTTGTCGTGCTTTCGATCTGCCTGCTGCTGGCTTGGCTCATCTATGGACTCACGCCGGTGGGCAGCCTGGCGACGGTCTACTTTTTCGCGCTACTCTATGTACTGGTGATCTCGGGGTTCGGGCTTGTCGTGTCGAACTATTCGGAAACGATGCAGCAGGCGATGTTTGTGATGTTTTTCTTCATCATCGTTTTCCTGCTGATGAGCGGACTGTTTACGCCCGTGCGCAGTATGCCGGGGTGGGCACAGGCGGTGACGACCATCAACCCGCTCAAGTATTTTATTCAGGTGATGCGGCAGGTTTACCTCAAAGGGAGCGGCATCGGCGACCTGTGGATCGAACTGACGGCGCTGCTTAGCTTCGCGGCGTTCTTTAATGGTTGGGCAATATTGAGTTACCGGAAGCGGTCGTAGGTGCGTTCTTTTTCAAAGCAAGGTCACCCAGGAAAGCAAAGCTTCCCGGAAAAATTTTTGCGGCGCTTTTTATAAAAAGCGCCAGTCCCATCAAAAGAAAAAAGCGCGTGTCACTTCGCCCGAATCACTTTCACCTGTTTCGGTGCATCGATCTTCGACACGACGCTGCCGTCGGGCTGGCGGTTGTGGCGGATCTTTATTTCGCCGTAGGGCGTGGGGTAAATGCCTTCGACCCAGGCCAGATCGCCCAGGTGGGGTTCGATCCGCACGGTTTTGCAACCGGGGTCGACGATCTGTACGCCAAGCACGTGCTCGGACAGCCACGCCGTCGGACCGGACGACCAGCCGTGGCAAAAACTGTGGCGGTAACCGGGGTAGCAATAGTCGCCATAGCTGCCGTGAATGTCTTTTTTTCCCGGCACCGGCATTTCGTCGAGCCGCGTCGCATCGTTCAACCATTCCAGATTAAAATCTTCCCAGAAAGTCGTAGCGCCCATATCGAGCATCCCGCCCCAATATTGACGGATGATGTCGAGCGCAGTCTGGTATTGGCCGGCCAGGGCTTGCGCCTGCAACATATAGTAGCCGTAGAAGGTCGAAAAACCTTTCGCTCCGCCGACCGACACCACTTCGTCACACGCTTCGGCAGCCGGTTTCGTGCCGGCGATCGCCATCAGCGCAGCGCCTTGTTTGAGCCCGTTGGGGTCTTTCGAGTAAAGCATCAGGCGGCCGACAGCCGTCCGGCATTTTTCAGCAGCGACCGGTTCTCCCAATATATCGCATAAGGTTTGGGCATCGTTCAGCGCCCACACCATCAACGCTCGAAAACCGGCCTTCACACCCTCGGGATTTGGAGAAGACGGCCAATCGAGAAAGCATCCCGTGGCCGACATCGTTTCGTTACCCTGCTCGTCGACCAGCGCGGTGATCTTGTCAACCAAACCCGTGATGTATTCGCGGTGGTGTTCCAACAGTGCACGGTCGCCGTTCTGAAAATACCAGTCGCGGTGGATCACCAGGTACCACAACGAGTAGGCGCTCATCCCGTTCATCCAGCGGGGCAGCGGGAATTGCTTCACCGCCAGGTCAAGGCTGCCCGGCACGACTTCATTATTGCCGAACACTTTCGAGATCGTCATCACCTCGGGATGCATATCGCCCAACCACACCGCGCGGTCGCGCTTGATGCCATCCCACAGGAATTCCTGCATATTCAGGTGTACGGTGTAAGCCCCCGTGAGCCAAATCTGATTCAGCCGCTGGTCGCTGCTGCGAAACGAGCCGAGGTACGGAATATCACGGTAGCGGAGGATGGCCCGCACCTGTTTGAACGACATCGTACGGTTGTTTTCGAGCAAGTCGATACGCACAAATCGAAAACCGGTGTTGCCGATCTCGATCGAGCCGTCGCGGGGGATTTCCATCACCAGGTCGCGTTTGGCGTGGTCATCGGTCGAAAAGCCCACTTTCCACTCGCTGTTGAGCGTCTGGCTGCACGCCTCGCCCACCGATTCGCCGAAGCGGATGCGCACGAGCGACGGCAGGCGGTTGCCTCCGCCCATCACCAGCTGGATGCCGCCGTGAAGTTCTTTGCCGAAATCAAAAATGATCGACGGTTTTTCATTTTCGGTGCTTTGCAGGATGCATTTCGGAATCGCGGCCGACATATCGGCCTGACCTGTGCCCGGGCCGATATTGAGCAGCACCTCGGGGTTTTGGATCAGGCGGCCGTCACCGTCATACATCCACACGATGCGCTGGGGCGCAATATAAACGCGTTGTAGCGGGTCATTTTGATATTTTCCGTCATATTCGGGGCCGAAAACCGGTGGCAGTTGGGCCTGCGCCACCACAGCCACCAACAGGCAGCAAAGGGTCAGTAGTTTTTTCATCTGCTGAAAAATGTTTTTCCGAAGATACTGGAAATATCGCTTTTTTCAAAAGTGCGAACCCGCACCGGGAGATTTTTTCGTTGGCGACGGACTTTTGTATCTCAACGGTCATTGCGTCATTACTTTCTTTGTCTTCCACACAAAGAAAGTAACCAAAGAACCGGAGCGAAGCGGAGCTCACCGACCGAAGGGAGGTAACATCTCGCAGGCGGGGCGCAAGAAAGGATTTTTTGCCACTATTGTATCCTTACAAAAGTGGAGCAAAGAATAGTTCTATAGCAAAGGAAACGTTCCGAGTGCCGGGAGGCACCCACCTTTGTATCCCTACAAAAGTGGGACATAGAATGGTTCCAAAAAAAGGGCGAGCCAAACAGCTCGCCCTTTCCATATAAAAAATCCCCTTATTTCACATTGCCTGTGCGGATAAGGTATTCTGCAATCTGCACGGCATTGAGGGCGGCACCCTTCTTGATCTGGTCGCTTACGCACCAGAACGTCAGTCCGTTGGGATTAGCCAAATCGGCGCGGATGCGCCCCACGTAAACCGGATCCTGCCCGGCCAGGTGCAACGGCATCGGATAGCCTTTTGCCGCCGGATCGTCCACCACCACCACGCCTTCGGCCTTCGAAAAGGCTTCGCGGGCTTCGGCTACGCTCACCGGACGCTCGGTTTCGACCCACACCGATTCGGAATGGGCGCGCATCACCGGCACCCGTACACAGGTCGCACTCACCGACACATCGGAGTGCATGATCTTGCGCGTTTCATAATACATCTTCATCTCTTCCTTCGTGTAGCCGTTGTCGAGGAAGACATCGACCTGCGGAATCACGTTGTAAGCGAGCTGATATGCGAATTTTTCAACCGTCGGAGCTTCGCCGGCTACGAGTTGGGCGTGCTGGGCGGCGAGTTCATCCATCGCCGCTGCGCCCGCGCCGCTAGCCGCCTGGTAGGTCGATACGTGGACGCGGCAGATATGCGACACGTTTTCAATGGCTTTCAAGGCCACCACCATCTGAATCGTCGTGCAGTTGGGATTCGCGATCACCCCGCGCGGACGGTTCAGCACATCGGCCGCATTGACCTCGGGCACCACCAGGGGCACTTCTTCGTCCATCCGGAAAGCGCTCGAATTGTCGATCATTACCGCACCATGCTTGGTGATCGTCTGTTCAAATTCTTTCGACGTACCGGCGCCGGCCGAAGTAAAGGCAATGTCAACGCCCTTGAAATCGTCGTTATGTTGCAGCAACTTTATCTCAATGTCCCGGCCCCGAAAGCGGCACGTTTTGCCTGCGCTGCGTTCCGAACCGAACAACAACAGTTCATCGATGGGGAAATTGCGCTCTTCGAGCACGCGCAAAAACTCCTGTCCCACGGCGCCGCTCGCGCCTACAATGGCGATTCTCATTTCTATTTGTTTTTTGTTTTGTGCTGCAAAGATAGGGTGAGTTTTTGCAAAAAACAACTAACTGTTAAAAATTATTTGTTTTTGTTTAAATATTCCCCCTAAGGGGAGGTGTCAAAATTTCTGGGGCCGGGAGGCGCCAACTTTTTTTCTTGACAAAAAAAGTTGCAAAAAAGTCAAGCGCTTCAAGGAAATGGCTAAAAAATGCTACGAAAAACTGCTGCGTCCACAACTCGCTTCGCTCAAACAGTGGACTTCGCGACGTTTTTCTCCGCATTTTTCTTCACGCCATTTCCTTGGAGGCGCGTTGCAGGGCTTTGCCCCGCGCCTATCGGCACTCCGTGAATGCAGAGAACAATTCGCTTTTTTTCTTTCCTTACCCTCTCCTACACCCACTCGGGTGTGCGGAGTGTGCGGCAGGTTTGTGCGATCGTTTGGATTTTTACACCGGAGCGTACTTTAGTACATGAGGATTGAAAAATCGAAAGATCGTGCAAAGGTGGCCCGCCCTCCGCACAGCCTCCGGCAGCGCAAAGACCTAATGGAAGAACTCGTCGTCGGCGGGCAGCTGCGTAGGATCGTATCCTACTTTGGCGCAATCGAAACCGACCATGCCTGACGAGAACGAAAACGCATCTTCCGGATTGATCCCGAGGCTCTTGTCTGCATAGACCTTCTTCATGAACCCGCCGAAAATAGGCAATGCGCGGGCCGATCCTTCCCCTCCCGAGGTGAGGTGCACACTGCGGTCTTCGCCACCCACCCAGGCGCCGCCCACGAGTTTGGGTACGACACCCATAAACCACGCGTCGGCATTGCCCTGCGACGTACCGGTCTTACCGCCGACTTCGCCCCGGATGCCGTAGCCCCAGCTCAGGCGTCCGCCCGTACCGGCATTGACCACGAGCTTCATCATCTGGATCATCGTGTAGGCAGTCTGTTCGCTGATCGCGTCGGAAGTTTTCGGCGTGAAGGTCGAAAGGACATTCCCCTGACGGTCTTCGATGCGGGTGACGAAGATCGGTTCGACGTGTACCCCGCGATTGGCATAGGTGCCGTAAGCACCCACCATTTCGAAGAGCGAAGCGTCGCTCGTCCCCAGGCAGAGGGCGTACACCGGATCGATATAACTGTGAATCCCCAGGCGATGTATAAAATCGGCCACCGGCTCGGGCCGCTGGGCTTGTTTCATCACCCAGGCCGAGTAGTTGTTGCGGCTGTTGGCCAGCCCCCACCAAAGCGGATGGAGCACACCGTCATAGACCACGGCGCCCGCCTCCTTGGGTTGCCACGGAATGCCGTTGTAGGTTTCGATCGTCGTCGGCAGGTTGGGGACCAGCGTACAGGGCGACAGGCCCAGGTGGTCGACCCCGAAGGTGTAGACGAACGGTTTGACGGTCGAACCGATCTGCCGCTTGCCCTGCTTAACCATATCGTATTTAAAATACTTGAACGACGGGCCGCCGACGTAGGCCTTGACGTAGCCCGTGCCCGGCTCCATCGCCATGAACGAGGCGCGCATCAGGCGCTTGTAGTAGAGGATCGAGTCACGCGGGGTCATCATCGTGTCGATGTCGCCCTTGTACGAAAAGAGGGTCATCTGCGTCGGCTCGTCGAACATCTTGAGGATCTCCTCATCGCTCTTCTTGCCGCGGTAGGCACGGTAGCGGTCGGTCTGCTTCATCGCCCGCAGGATGATGTCGGCCTCCTCTTGTTTATTGATATTATTGAAAATGCGGCCGGTGCGTTTGATTTGGGCGTCGAGGGCCGGCTGCACATCGTTCTTGAGCTGTTCGACCAGCGATTCTTCGGCATAGCGCTGCATCCGCGAGTTGATCGTCGTGTAGATCTTCAGCCCGTCGCGGTAGAGGTTATACTCGCTGCCGTCCGAGCGCCGGTTCTTGTGGCACCAGCCGTAGAGCGGGTTCGTTTCCCACTGCTGGAGTTCCTGTTCGTAGTCCCAGTCGTTGGCAAAGTTCGAACGCGACGGACGGTCGGCGGTCATCATCAAGCGCAGCATTTCGCGGAAATAGGTCGCCGCCCCCTCGTTGTGCGACACGGGGCGGTAGTCGAGTTCGATCGGCATCGCTTTGAGCGAATCGAGTTCGACCCGCGAGATCATCCCCTTGCTCTGCATACGCGAAAGCACCAGGTTGCGGCGCGCCATCGCATTTTCGGGATTGCGCACCGGACTGTATTTGGTCGGGGCGTTGACAACCGCCACCAGCATCGCCGACTGTTCGGGGGTCAGCTTGTCGGGGGTGGTATTGAAAAAGGTGCGGGCGGCCGACTTGATGCCAAAGGCGTTGCTGCCATATTCGACCGTATTGAGGTACATCGCGATGATCTCCTCCTTCGTGTAGTTGTATTCGAGCATCACGGCCGTGATCCACTCCTTGAGTTTCGAAATGATCAGCATCGGGTATTTCAACAGGCCCGAGGGGCGGAAAGTACCTTCACGGGTTTTATAGAGGTTCTTGGCCAGCTGCTGGCTGATCGTACTCCCCCCACCCTGGTCCTGGCCGAGGGCGACGGTTTTCACCGCCACACGGGTCAGCCCGAGGAAGTCGATCCCCGAGTGGGAATAAAAGCGGGTGTCTTCGGTCGACACCAAAGCGGCTACCAGCGACGGGGCCAACTCATCATAGGACGTGTAGGAACGGTTTTGCAGAAAGAAGCTGCCGAGCATCTGGCCGTCTTCTGCATAGATTTCGGTAGCCAGGTTGCTCTTGGGGTTTTCAAGGTCTTCGAACGACGGCAGCCGGCCGAAAAGCCCAGTTGCGGTCAGCAGCAACAGCAACAGGAGCAGCGCCACGGGCGAAAAGAATATGATCCAGAACCGCTTGACCCCTTTGCGGGTATTGACTTTCTTCTCGACTTTCGACACCTGGCGGGTGACCTTTTTTCCTATTTTTTTGAGGGCTTCTTTCTTGGCCATAAGGGCTTCTTATTTTGCTTCGCAAAGGTATATCTTTTTAACGGATTTTCTGTCATCGAAGGTATAGGGAGGTTTTCTTTTAACGCTTTGAGCTATCCTGGCCGCCCGTGTGTCGCCTACGGCATAAAAAAACTCCCTGTGCGGAAACGCACCGAAAATAAAGAATTTTCATACCTTTACGAAAATTGTGACGACAATGGCCATGAAAACCCCTATGATGTTGCCGGTCGACATCGTCTTCCACCCCTCGTGGTGGAACAAACGCACCGGTATCACCTTCGACGAGGATTTCTTCTATGATCCCCGGCGGCGCGTGGAAGACGAACGCCGGATGGAGCGCGAACTTTATGACCGCTTCGGCGAATTCGGCCTCGGCGCCGACCACGACAAAGACCTGCCGCAGATCGGGGCGGTACACCTCGCCGCCGGCTACCTCCTCTCGTCGATGTTGGGCTGCAAAATAGAGTATGCGGAAGATTCGTCGCCTCAGGTCGTCTGCACCCACCGCGAAGATTTTTCAATCGACGAAGCAGCAGCCTTCAACAGTCCCGATTTCAAAAAATTGCTGGGGCTGATCGACGCGCTCAAGGGCAAATACGGTTATGTCTGTGGAGACATCAACTGGGGCGGCGTGCTCAACCTGGCGATCGACCTCAAGGGTGAAAATGTACTGATGGACATGGTGTTGGAACCCGAAAAGTGTCAAAAATATTTCCGGGACATCGCCAGCGTCGTGGAACGCTTTTTCTCGTTTATTCAGGAGCAGACCGGATCGTCGTCGATTTCTGTTAACCGTGTGGCGTGGTGGTTGCCCGAGCCGCTGTACCTCCATTCAGAATGTAGCCACACGATGATCTCGGAGGAAGACTACCTGAGATTCCTTTACCCGATCGACGAGGCTTGGTGTCAGAAATACACCCCCTACGGCATCCATTATTGCGGCAAAGACCCGCACCGCCATGCGTCGGCCTACGGACGCCTGCCGCGCCTCGATTTCCTCGACTTGGGCTGGGGCGGCGATATTCCGTTCATCCGCAAGCACCTGCCGAAGACGCTGCTGAACATCCGCCTCAACCCGGTGGAGATCAACAGCTACTCGCACGAGCAACTCGAGGGAATTATCCGCGACAGCGTGGCCGCCTCGGGCGATCCTCTCCTGACGGGCGTGTGCTGCATCAACATGGATGCCGACACCGACGACGAAAAGGTACGCACTATTTTCCGCACGGTCGAAACCCTGCGAAAAGAACTCGCCGGCCACTGATCGTGGAGCTAATATGCATCAGGGGGAGTTGCGTTGAGCAACTCCCCCTGATGTTTTTATAAACTAATCCTAACTATTTCATTTTCTCGACGGCTTCTTTCACTGTCTTCTTTTTCGACCGAGGCGCCTGCGGGAACGACTTAAAGCCAGCCAATTGCGAAGGCGGCATGCCAAACTGCGATTTGCAGAAGCCGGCAAAGTGCTGGTACGACAAAAAGTTGTACTTGATCGCAATCTGTTTGAGCGGCAGTACCCCCGCCTGAATATCGCGGCGGATACGAAGGGCTTTCTGCTGCATGATCCACTTGTAGGGCGATTCCTTGAAGTGACGGGTAAATTTTTTGATAAAACCCGACGTCGAAAGGCTGGTCAGGGCGGCCAACTCCTGAATGTTCTTCACATTCCAATTGTTGTGGACCAGGTTCTTGAATTCGAGGTCTTCACCGATCAGCGGATGGAAAAACCCGGCCAGCTCCGGTTCCGTATAGAGGGCGAAAAAGAGATGGAACATTTCCTGCTGCTTGAGATTGAGAAACGCGGGACTGTCAATACCGGCCTGGATATAATTTTCGAGTTGGCGGAGCAAGTCGAAAAGCAACCCTCCCATCGGAAGCACGTTAAATTCGTAGAGGATCTTTTCGCAAGCCGTGTAAAGATCACCCATCGAATACTGGTCAAAGGGGATCGACTCGATAGCAAAACAACAGATAGCGAGTCGGGTTTCTTCGACGGCACGGAACGTAAACGTCGCTGACGGAGGGATCAGGCACATCTGGCCGCTGCAAACCGCCCGGTGGCGGAAATGGTCGACCGAGATCTCGATCTCGCCCTGCATCACAAAAAGGATGGCGGCCTGGCCGGTATTTTCACCGTTTCCGCGCTGGTCGCGGTCGAAGCGGAGGTTGCTCCAGGCATCGGGCAGTTGGAGCCGGACATCGGTCGATAACCGGTGGCTGGCAGAGTGGCCCGCCGCCTGGTTTTCGAAGCCCGTCTCCCTGCGGATCGGGACGTAGAGGGTTAGCCTCCGGGGCTGATCTTGCCCCGGAGCTCTGACTGTCAACATATTGTAGTTTTTTAAGGGTTTACTTGCCGAATGGGTTTTTCGGGGGTGAAACGGTTAGGGATTTCGTACGCAACGGGCACGGGCAAGGCCGGTTTTACCACTTAGAGCGCCCGCTTGCCAGGTAGCGGAATGATTACCGCTTGTCCATCTGGATAAATTATCCCATCCGAATACTATAATATTTCCGCCGAAATTATCGTAGCTCGTCCAGTAGAGAGCGTTGGTACCGGTATACAATCCTTCGGCCACCGCCTTGTTGTAATATGCGTTGCCTGTGTCGAAGTTACCCACCTCTACCTTGTCCCCGTCGTCCATCAGCATCCATTTGCCCTGGCCGGTTTTCGGGTCGGTGGTAGTTCCTTCGTAGTATGCACCGCAACCGGTCAGCACCGTGGGGGTGTAGGTGATAGTGCCCACTCCATTAGTAGCGAGGGTACCCGCGTTATATCCTGCGGGAAGCCCCATGGCAGTAGCCCAGTCCATCATGGCAGATGGCGAGGTGGCGTCGTTCAAGGCCAGCAGACGGCCGGTGGCGAGCATCAGGTTAGGATACTGCTTGGTCGACCCCAACGCATGGTTGTAGTTCGTATACGGTGGCTCGGCAGCAGCAAAATTGACATCCTGGATGCTGGTAGCCGGGGTGATGGCCGAAACCGTTATCGTGGGTGAGGTCTCGCTGCCGTCGGCGGCGGGCGACCCCGCCCCCCATATGAACACCGCATTCGAATTTGTTCCAAGAGGCGTTTTCGTTGCACGGATATACATATCCGGGAAGTATCCGGTCACCGTCAGTGCAGCGGTTCCACCCTGGCGGCCGTAAGAATCCGGTATGCCCACCACGCTGGTGATATGATAACCCACCTGGGTATAAAGATTGGTTTCTTGGGTAACCGCAGTACCGCTTGCCCCTCCATAGGCTATCGTTATGGTACCCGACCGGGTAGTGTTGCTCCATCCGTCCGAACTTATTTTCGGAATATCGATTCGCAACGTCTTTTCAGCCTTCGGCGAAGCCCCCATCGAGGCAGATGTTCCTACCAGGGTACCTCCTGACGTGGTTATGGTCCAGGATGTATTGGTCTCGGCCCTGAGAATAATGTAAGCATCGATCGCACCATTTACTTTCGTGCCCGTAAAGCCGACAGCAGTCCTGGATATTAGCCTGAACATGGGAATCTCCCCTTTGATCTTCACCACCTTGGGAGGATAGAGGTTATCAGGGCTACGGAAAGTAACGTAAGCCACACGGTCATACGTATTGAGTCCATCGATCATCGTGAACGAAAAAGTCTGGTCGACGCCCGCGGTGCCAGTCCGTTTGGCGGTGGACGAGGAGATGAACGACAGGTCTCCACTAAAAGTGGCTTCCCAGTCAGTGTTCGTTGTGAACTTGAAATCACTCGTACTACCGTCCATAACAAAAGTATATTCCTCCTCGACCTCCATGTACATATCTCCCTGCTTTATATTGATTTTCTGAACCTCAGACACATTGCCATAAGCATCGCTAACCTGAAATTCGTAAACACAGGAGCGCAAATAGAACGGTTCTCCGTGAGCTTCGTCGACGGTGACCGCCGTAGGCTGGAGTTTGAGCTCGGCAAACCCGCCGGTGTAAATCTTAGTCAAGGGATTGTCGCTCGCCGTAGTCAGAGACACGTCATACCCGCCACCGAACCTGGCTTTGAAAACGGTTGCATCGGCCGGTTCCCAGACCAAGAAGAACTTTTTGGCATCCGGCGCCTCTTTGGCTCCCTTGTAGAACGGGAAAAACACCTGATCGCTTGGCAAAACTTCGTTCCCGTCCTCGTCGATAATGCGGAGCGTGACGTTGCTGCCGATGCCCTGGGTCACGGCAACGGTCTTCCGCAGGCGGCCGGCGGTGAGGTCGATGTAGGCCGTGCGGGAAGCGCCCGTAGTGTTCTTTTCGATCGTCTTGAGCGGAATCGTGCCCAGGCCCGAAGCACCCGAGTAGGTGGTCTGCCCGCTCTGAAAACGGAGCCATGCACCGGCGCCCGTCGGGTCGACGATCTCGCCTTTCCAGGCCACGCCCTGATAGTTGGGGTTATCGGTAAAAATATCCATCGAGAAATTCTGGATGTCGGCCGAAACGGTTTTCGGGCTTTCGCCCACACCGAGCATATACTGGCCGTTGAATTCGATGTCCTTGATCTTCGCTTCGTCGTAGTAGATGATGCGGGTGCGGAGGTTCGAGATCACGGTGTGGCTGTTGGCCGCCTCTTCCCTGGTGTCGTATCCGGGACCGGAGCACGAGGTGATGTAAACCACATACTTGTGGTTGCGCAGGATGGGCATATACTGGCCCTTGGTGCCGTTGGTGCCGTCGTAGGTGAAGTCGACGCGGTAAAAATACTCTTTATTGTCGCCGCTGTATTTGCCATGGATAATCAGGTAAGTTCCGTCCTGGTTATCGGAATTCGTGATGGCCGGGGATTCGAGCAAATAGCCGTAAGCCACCCCGACTTCGGGATAACAGGGAAAATCCACATCCCACCTGTAAGGGTTATACTTCACCCCTGTGATATTGGGGGTCTTGGGGGAAGGGTTGATGATTTGCCCGTCGTTAGAGCGCCAGTGGGGAGCAAGGTAATGTTCAAAATAACTGAGAGGCGCCAGCACTACTTCGTTGCAAAATGTCGTAGGATCATGAACACCCTGAGTATGCCGACAGGCGAATGTGAAATTAGTCGCCTGATTGTATACCTCGGCCCGGGCAAATGTACGGGTCAAGGAAATATTGTCGATGCGGCTGCCCGGGGCAATATTGATCTTGCCCGTTTCGCCATACATCGGATAGGACGCAAATCTTTCTTTTCCATTATCGTTGTTCAAATCGACGACCAGCTTTTCGAGAATCGATTTTTTCGTATCGCCCGGAGTCAGGCCGGCCAACACGGCATCGTAATCCTTCATCATACCGCTGCTGGTATTGATCAACAGCACAATGCGGCAATTGTTCGTCGCGGGCAGCATAGCCTTGAACGAATATTTGATGTCGGTGCCGGCCGAAATATCGGTGATCGAACTGGCGGTAACACGCTTGATAAAGGTCTCGACCACATCCGACGGATTGCTGTCGTCAACGCTGAAGAGCAGGAGTTCGACGCGCAGAATACCGTCAAACTGCCTGTCCAAGCGGGCTTGCAGCTGGGCGAGGGTTTCGCCCTTGGTCGTGGGGTTTTGGAGGCCGGGGACGTTGACGGTGAGGGTCACTTCCGACTCCTGGGCGCCGGGGACGGGGGTTTCGCCCGGGCCGAAGCTTTCGGCCACGTTACACGCCCCCAGGGCCATCACGCCCGCCAAGGCCAGCGCCGCTGCGGCTTTTCTAATATTTCTCGACATGTATTTCATCGCTTTCGCTCGTTTTCGTTTCGTTTCGTTTTGTTCGGTGTTTCAGGTGTTCGGCCGGTTTAGTGGTTGTCGCGCACGCAACGGATGGGGGCATACATCTCTTGTGCTTGAAAACTGTCTGATCCCGACAATATATTAAGGACGCTCCCAACCCCCCAATTGGAACCATATTCAGAAGCGATTGTCCTTCCTCGAATGCCAAACGCATCCAATGCATTCATATACCGACCAGCGGACGATCCCAACAACGACGGCGATCTGTCTATGTCATACTGATTTACCATTGTTTTAGGGGGACTCTCCGTATCTCGGTATCTGTAGAACACTCCGCTGGGCGGGAGAAACACGATGTTGGCAGGCGTATTGGTCATGGAAACTCCGGCACCCTCGGGCGTCCAATCGAAAGAATCGATCCCCCATCCCAAAAAGACTCCTTTCTGATGGCGGTAATCGCCGTTCGGCCAAGCCGAGAATGGAGTACCTACATTGAGTGGCATCCATGGAGCCACTGCCTGAGGATAAGGATAGCCTATTCTATAACGATCAAGATCTCCATTCCAAATCCAAAATTTGTTACCTTCTGTTCTGTAGCTTTCCTCAAACAAGAACAACAGTTCCCAGAACGTCGGCATCCGCCAATCGGCCCCGGAAGGGGTCCACCCCTTGCTTTGCATATAGCGGCAAATGTCGCCCTTGCCGGCCGTAGCGTCGTAGCCGACGCCCGGATAAGCCTCCATCATGTGGGAATAGTTCTGATGGGCAGTACTGAATGGCACAGCAGGAGGTGTTACCCGCGGGATACCATAAGTCGACATCGCCCCCCGTGGACCGGTATACTCGGTCGGATAGAAAACATAATCCGTGGCAGGGAGTACGTCGTCATTCCATGTATTTTCTGCCACCCCAGCCGTATTTGGATTGATGCCGATCAGGCTTCCCCAACGGAAGAAGATCCCCTGCTGGTCGGGGTAGTCGGCAAATTGCAGGCGCTCAGGATCGCTCGGGTGGCGAATGATGTTGACCTTGGCAAAACGCTGGGCCACAGGCGTGCGGAGAACGATCTCCTGCTCGATGTCAGGGTAATAGCCGGCGGGATCCCAATAGCGCAGGGTGACTTTCTCCTCGTAAAGCTCATAATTCTCTTCGACCACGTCGTTACGCACGCCAAAGATGGTCTTGGTGTTACCCGAGGGGCCACCCGAGTCCTTCAGCAGCAGAGAGATGGCTTTGGCCGCATTGGTGCCCGGTTTGATCTCGACCCGCCAGTCCGTGACCGCCGTCACGTTGAACGAATGCGTCTTCCCGTGCATGGCATAGGGGCTATCGG
The DNA here is from genome assembly GCA_031553805.1 of Rikenellaceae bacterium. Classification (GTDB taxonomy): domain Bacteria; phylum Bacteroidota; class Bacteroidia; order Bacteroidales; family Rikenellaceae; genus JAITVB01. Next base: position 295,393 of record JAVBLC010000005.1, read on the forward strand.
CATCGGTCGTCAACCAGGTCGTGGAGAGCTGGGTTACTTTGAATTTGTAATTGATGTTGCCGGCGGTAATGATAATATAGTCGCTTAAACCCGAGCTGCTCCAAGGCATCGTCACAGTCAGCGTCATCGAACCCGTTCCGGTGCCGGTAGCCGTGATCGTGGCGGGAGACCAACCTCCAAAGGTAGTGAGGAATGTGCCCGGACTATAGCGCAATCCCGACGGGTGGGCGCCGTCGGCGCCGTCGTAGTTGGTCGTGGCGGTGATCGTGAACGTACCTCCCTCCCTGGGCACCAATTTTTCGTCGATCGAAAGCTTGAGCCAATACTGGCGGTCGAAGATCACTTGCTGCTCGGCCAGGTCCCACGGGGTGATCACCGCCGAAAGGGTCACGGCGCCCATATAGGCGTCGAGGGCCGTGGCGGCGCCCGGGCCCGTCACGTCCTGGATCTCGATGTCGTAGAGGTGATTGCGCAGGATGTCCTCGGAAATATTGGTCGAGGCGTTGCCCACGCTCTTGATGTCCACGCGGTAGTAGGTCGTCACGCCCGAATTGTTGTAGTCGCCACCCACGACGATGGCCGTGGCTTTGAGGCGGTCGGCCTCTGTACGGCCCGGCGATTCGAACGTGTAGATACTGCGCAGCACTTCGCCACGGGCATCGTTGCCGTAGTCGGCGGCAAAATAGACGGTCGGCTCGAGGATCGGATCGCCCGTGGGGTTACCCGCCGGCACACCCGCCGTAGTGGCTTTGGCGGTATTCCAACCGCTGAAATCGTAGGGGATGTAGCCCGACGTCTTATAATTGAAGATCGAGGCGTTGATCAGCTTGAATTTAGTGACCGGAACGCTGCCTTTCACCCGCACGTCGAGGCGTGCCAGCATCCGCACCAGGGGGATGTTGTCGAGTTCGTGGTTGCTGTCGGTAATGATCTCACCCGAGGTTTTGGCATACATCGGAATGGCTTTGAAAGACAACGAGCCGTTGTTCTTGGCCGGCCATTCATTGGCGCTCGTGGCGGTGAGTTTAGCCAAGGCATCTTCCAATTTATCGGAGTGCACGATGCCCGAGTTGTTGAGTTCAGTCTGGCCGTTGACCAGGATCACAAAGACCTGTTCCCGCAGGTATTGGTAAGCCGTAGCCGAAATTTTCACCAGCGCGTCCTCCACGGTGCGCGTCACGGCCCACGGATCGTAGGTGTAACGGTAATCGCCGTGGCTATCCTTGACAAAAGCCAGCACGTTGATCGTCGAGATCATCGACTCGTCGGCCCCGTCGGCGCTCAGGGCGCGTGTGGCGGCTCCGTTGCGCATATCGGCCGGCAATTCGACCTCGAATGACATTTTTACTTGGTTGCCCTCCACCGGAGCGGGAACATCCGGCTTATGGAAATCTTCCGTAACACAGGAAGAAATCGGTGCGAGAAGCAGAAAGAAAATGGCGGATAACAGAACTCTTTTCATCGGTATGCGGCTTTGTAGATCGTACTTGGGTTAGAAAGTAGGTTTAACAGGCTCGTCGCCCCAGGTGGCCAACGTCACCGAAACACCGACCGACTTGAATTCGACCATGATCGAGATCAGGTCGTGGCGGCCAGAGGTAAGCACGATGTTGTTGTCCTGCAGGAATTGTTTCAGGTTGACGGTATAAATGATCTCCCCCGTCGAGGGGCGTCTTATGTTGATCAGTATCGGATTGTCGTTCAGGAAAAGGGGAGTATGGAAAGTCGTGGCGGCCACCGCTCCCGAATTGGTCATCGCAGTGCGCGCCAATTGGTCGTATTTCATGGTCCCAGACATTGTCTGCATATTGAAGGTGTAGCCCTGCGAAATCGAGGTAAGTTCGATTCGGGGAAGGTTGTTCGGTTGTGAGCCTTCATCGACGAAGCCTTTCACATAGACTTCGATGGTTTTGTGGGCTCCGGTAAAATCGATCACCTCGTCGACCGTCCCTTGTTCGGGGATCGTGAGGTAGTAGGCGTCGGTCAGGGGATTGGTCATGTTTGAGATCCGGGGTGCATAGTGCAGCGGATCGCCGTTTTCAGCGACACCCGACGTGCAAAGGGTGTGGAATGCCGTAGCGTTCGATACTAAGGTGCTTCCCGCAGTCAACTGGCAGATGTCGGTCAACGGCGTGACGTTGCCCCAGCACACGATCCGGTAAGTACCCGGAGCGAGTTGGAACCGGATCCCCTGGAAGTTGTTCAACTCCTGCTGGGTAACCGATTTTCGCGTGACAAAACAGCCGTACTGATCGAATACGAACACATCGACGCTTCCGATATTCTGCTGGAAGATATCAACCGAATTTATGCTCATATACCGAAAACTCAGGATCACGTTCTCGAGCGGCGGACAGTTGTCGCGGTCGTCGTTGATGAGGCTGCAACCGGTGCATGCCATCAGCAATGCCAAAATACCTGCGTGGAAAAATTTCATAACGTAAGGTTCTATTGCAAAAATGAAGAAAACCAAAAAATTGGTAAGGAACGGGAGAGCGCCTGCCAGGGCAAGCCCTCTCCCGTGTTTAGAAAGATTAGAGTGTCGGTTTCACGCCCTGTACCTCCCAGTTGCCCAGGGTAACTTTCACGAGCAGGTTGATTTCACCCAGTTCCGGATCGGTGGTGATGTCATCCAGACCGAATTCGAAAGCGCCGGCAGCTACTTTGTAGATCTTACCTGCATCGAAAGAGGTGATGGGCACCAACGTAGTGGCATCTTTGAACCCTTTGATGGTCAGGTAACCGTCGGTTTCGGTGTAAGAGTAACCCGATTCGCAAACGATGTCGGTCAGGTGGATCACGATGTGCGGGATCAGGGTAGCGTGGCCGAAGAGGTTGTAACCCCAAACCTTGCCCGAACCGGCAGCAACGGTACCGCTGACATCAGCACGGCCGGTCGGCGAGTACGAGTTGCACAGGGCCGGCACCGAAGTCGAGGGAATCATCGTGGTGTACGGAGCGATCGTGGAAACGTAGTTTGCGTGAACCGATCCACCGAAGTGAAGGTCCCCGGCTACTACGTCGCCATCGAGTTGCTTCTGCAGGTAGATGTTGTTCATATAGATACCCTGCACCTTGTAGCTCACGATGTGGCTGTTGGCCTTGAGTTTCATGTCGGTCAGTTCGACACGTGCGGCCAACGGCGTCGGAGCCACGACGGTCTGGTAGTCGTTGCCCGAGATGAGGGCAAACGCAGCGGCGTTCGTACCATAGAGCACAACAGCGTCAAGGTTGCCGGCAGCATTCGACTGGGTAGCCACGCCGAGGGCTTTGTCCTTTACCTGTACGAACGAACCCGAAGAATTCAGGGTAACGCCGGTAGGAACGTTGCCAACCACATATACCTTGTCGGCATTGGCCGGGATACCGGTGATGTTTACACCCGAACCGCTGGTCAGCGCAGTCAGGTTGATCTTCTTGCCAGGCAGGTCAGTAGCAAAAGAACCGATCGAATAGTGGTCTACAATCATGTTCGTTGCGTTGGCCACGAAATAGATTTCGCCGCTGGTGAAAGCATAAGCCTGGACACCCATCGAAGCAAATTCACCCTTGGTTTCGAGTTGCTCGATTTTCATGCGGATGTTCTTGCCCGAATCGCCGTTGTCGGAACCGTCATCGGTCTTGGTGCAGCCTACGAAACCCACCAACAGGGCCATCGCTGCGATCGAAAAAAGTTTTTTCATTTCGTAAAAGTTTAATTGGTTAAAAAAAGTTAAAAAAAGTGTGTAAAAATTGGTTATTATGTTTGTTGATTCTCTATCTGTTGTTGAGCTCGTTGAAATTATCGAGGGCTTCGGGATTGCCTTCGGCGCGTCCCTGGGCAAAACATTCGGAGGCCTTGCGCCGGTCGCCCTGCAGGAAGTAAAGTACCCCGAGGTTGTTGTAATAGGCGGCGGTCTGCTGCCGGATCCGCCCCAGGTAACGGAGGGCCGAGGAGGTGTCCTTGCGGCTGAGGGCCGACGCGGCGGCATTCAGGTTGGCCACATCGCTCTGCGGGAAAACCCGGGCGGCGGTTTCAAACACAGCATTAAACTGGTTCGACCCCTTTTCGTAAGTCTGCGCAATGAGGAACATCTCGTTCAGGCTGAGGCTCGACGGATGGGTTTTAATCACCTCTTTCCCTTTTTCGACGGTGAAGGGGAGCACCGTATAGCTCAGTTCGTAATCCGACCGGCGCAGTTGCGGGTAGAACTGGTCGAACAACCCGCGGTAGGTTTGCCCGCCGTCGAGGGCTTTCAGGCGGTTTTCGCGCTGGTCATAGTTCCCGCCGCCACGAATGATTGTCAACACGTTATACTTGTCGTACATCGGCGAAACGCTGACCAGGCTGTCGAGCGTGTACCAGTCCTCGCCGAAGCCGCGGACAGAGAACATCGATTCGGGCAGCCCGTAGAACGTCTGCAGGTGATCCTTCAAGGCGCGTGCCCGACGTTCGGACAGCACCTGGTTCGACTGGTAGTTACCCTCGGGCGATGCATAGCCTTCGATCGTAATGCCGATGATCGTCGCGTCGGGATTACTCTTCACCATGCCGATCATTTCGTGAATCTTGTTCAGTTCAAACCGATTGTTCATGAAGTTGGCCTGAATGACCGACTGGCCGACCGGGAAGTCCAGGTAGGCTTTTCCCGATTCGCTGCGCATCTTGATCTTTTCGACCTCAGGAACGACATAGCTCACCGCCAGCTGGGGCACGTATTGCGAAACGCTGGAAGCTGCCGGTGCAACCGGAGCTACCGGAGCCGCCGGACGAACGCCTCCCTCGAGGTGACGGGCCAACAACTCGAACGACATCGGAATCACCAAACCGTTGCATTCGCATTGGTCCTCACGCAGTTTGAACTCGGATTCCGACATCCACGGCTCGTAAGGAACCGCTACGCGGTAGCGGTGAACATCGCCCGGCAAACCGGGGGCATTGATCACCAGCTGGATGCCCTCGATCTCCTTGTCGAGCGCCTGTAGCCTTTTGTATGACTTGCGACGACCTTTGCCGTTGATCAGCACAGCGGGCAACTCCATCGAAAAATTGCTCGATTGCAGCACCGGTGTCAGCAACACGAACGACTGGGCGGGGATCATCGTCCCGTTGAGGCTGACTTCCATCTCCACCCGGACCGAATCGCCATCGAGTTCGAATATCCCCTGGCGAACGCCGATACGCTCCTGGCCCATCGCCCCGGAGGCGGACAACACCAACAGGCACGCCAAGGCGCAAGCGCCGAGCTTCTTTTTACCTGAAAACAAAACTGCCGGTGTGATATATTTACGCACTTTCATGGTCTTTCCTATTTAATGATGTAAATCAACGAGATACCTGCCCGGGTAGGACCGAAATAATTTTTCACCTGGTCCGATCCCAATTGCTGTCCGCAGTTTTCACAGCGGTATGTATCGTAATTGAGGTAGGCATACCCCACCCCGACGGTCGCCTCAAGGGCCCACCGGTTGTTGAGTATCCAATGGTAACCGTAGGAAACGCCGGCACCCACCAGCCAGCCCTCAAAACGGTGCTGGTTCATGTAAGACGAGAACGGGGGTTCTGCCAAACCTCCAACGTTGTAGATCCCCCCGTGAAGATGGAAACCGAAGAAATGGCGGTTGAACACATCGCAGGGCCACAAGCGCAATTCCGGTTGGAAAATAAGATGCTTCCATTTTTTGTCGCCAAACGCCCAGGCATTGAAACTCACCGGCAAATCGAGGGTCAGTTTGTGCCCGAGGTTGATCTCAACCCCGGCATTAAGCGTGGTGGTAGCGGCCGAAAGGAGGTTCAGCTTGATAGCCACGTCGGGATTGGCCGTCCGGAGATTTTCCGCTACCTCATAAGAGGGATGAACCCTGTTTTGGGCAGTCGGAGCTGAAACGGCCGGAGCGATCGGGATCGGCAAGCCCTCGGCCGCCGGAGCAGCGACAGGGACCGGTGTGAGCGCCAGGGAAACCCGGTAAAGCGTATTGCCTTCCGATACGATCTCAAAAATCTGGTTGGGGGAATATCCGGCGCACGATGCACTGATCTGGTAAGTGCCGGCAGGCAGGTGATCGAAATAGAACCGCCCGTTATAGTCAGTAGAAACTTGATCCCTGCGTTCGCCGGAAAGCGTGACGGTCACCCCTTCAAGCAATTTGCCGTCACGGGCATCCCGCACCTCGCCCGAAAAGGCATGGAAAGCCGGGGCAGGCGGCGATTGGGTGGTGGGACGGGGGGCGGTGGTTACGCTTCCCGAACTGTCGACGTAAATGAACTGTCCGATTATCCGGTAGCCAATCCCTGTATCTTTCAGGATAACACCCAATGCGTCGGTCAGCGACAAGCGGCCTTTCGGCAACGCTACTTCGCGCGCGGTGTTGATCGTCCCTTCATAGACAACGCGGAGGCCGGTTTGTTGCTCGATCTGCCTAAACGCCTGAATAATAGACGAGGACGATCTATCAAACGTCACCGGCGGATTGGCCGATTGGGCCGAAAGGGAAAGGGACGCAAAAAGGAGAAGCGCCAGCAGCAAGCCTTTTTTGCAGTTTCTTGTTGCAGCGAGTGCGCTTTGTTTTAATTTTTTATACCTTTGCATTTGTGTAGATGCTTTGTGTAAAACCACTTCCGGGGTTCTCCCGGATATAACCAAAGTGTTGTGCATAATAAACCGGTGTGGGGGGCTCCAATCCTTGTCGCCGGTTTATTTTTTGCCTGAACAGGCCCGTTGTGGGGGGCTCCAATCCTTTGTCGCGGACCTGTTCGGGCTGAATGCCCTGTTAGGGCAAATGTATGTCGTATGTTTTATTCATCCATTATCATTTCGCGGGATATATGTTGATCGTGCCGTTGTCGATCCGGTAACCGAAACCGCCGACGGCCTGCCGGAACATATCCAGAATGTCGGCCGGGGCATCGGTACTCCGGAATTCTCCCGTGTACACCTTATCCTGAAAGACCACACCGGGATCGATCTGTACCCGAACGTCGTATTTCCGCTCGATGGCTTCCAATATCTCGGGCAGACTCATCCGATAACAGTAAAGACTGCCCGATTTCCACCCCGAAGCGTTTTCAAGTCCCAATTCCTCGAACGGCCTGATTTCGCTTTCGCCCGTGGCGTTGTTCAAGCTGAATTGGCGGCCGGGGGTAAGTTCCTCCCGCGAGCCGTCGCCGGCATCGAGGCTCACTTTGCCTTCGTCGAGGGTCACCAGCGTCAGGCTACGGTCGGGATAAGCCTCTACGTTGAATTGGGTGCCCAGCACGGTCACGGTCAGGTGACCCGTTTTGATCCGGAACGGGCGCGACGGATCTTTTTCTACGGCAAAATAAGACTCGCCTTCCAGTTCTACGATCCGCTCACCCTCGCCCATATCCTCAGAATATTTGAGCGTACTGCCGGCATTGATCCAAACCCGAGTGCCGTCGGGCAAAATCAGGAAACGGGTTTCCCCGTAAAGGGCGGTGACTTCGGCGATGCGCACTTCTTCTACCTCTGTATCCACAACCCGCACACGCTGCGTATAAGACCAATAAACCGCCCCCAAAACAAAAAGCGGGACCAGCACGGCCGCCACACGTCGCAATACGCGCGCAGGGCGCACTGACGGCTTCATACCGATTTCTCGTTTCATCCGGGCCAGCATCCGCTTGTCGCAGGATTCGGGTTTGGCGGATTCGATCGCATCCCACACCTCATTCAGCGCCTGATCTTTCTCCGCAGCAAAATGCTCGTCAGAAAGCATCCTCTCCACACGATCCCTGATCTCTTCAGGAAAATCGTGGGCAAAATGCCCCTTGATGATCGACGATACGATATGTTGGATCTTCTCTTTCATTACTCTCTTTGGCCGGTTCTGTTCCCGGTATAGTGAAAAGCGGAATTCAAAAAGGTAAAAATAAAGGTGGTCTCTTCCGTGTTTCTATACATAATAACACTTCTGGCCCTGTTTTTTCACGACTTGATTCGATTTATTTTGCACAAAAAAATGTGATCGACTCATAATCAGGCGATAACAGGCAAGAAAAAATACCTCGAAATCAGGCACCAAAACGAAAGAAAAAGGCTGAAAACAAAAAATGCCTTGCGAAGTATGATATAAATACGCGACAGGCTGTTATCGACGGTGCGCCTGGATATTTTCAATTTTTCAGCTACCTCTTCGTTGCTCAGCCCTTCGTTGCTCAGGAAGAAGATCTCCTTTTGGCGTTTGGTTAACAATTTGGCCGACATATCGATCAACAGCTGGGCATACTCTTCGCTCAGCACATCGTCAATATGGACATGTCCCTGGTTTAAATACTGGGAATCACGAAGATAATCGAGATACGTTTTTTTGTTCCGAAGAAAGTTGAGGGCTTGATTTTTGGCAGCGGTAAGCAGGTAGGCATCAAACCGGCGGGGAGATTCGAGAAAACCTCCGGCTGCGATCTGCTCCCGGTTTTCCCAGATTTTCAGAAAAATATCGTGGGTAATCTCTTCCGCATCCTCTTCCGAATTGACAATCCTCAGAATAAAGGTCCTCAATTTACGGACATAGGCCACAAAGATCTTTTCGAAAGCACGTATGTCCCCTCTTAAAAACGCATTCAGATTTTCGGTCGTGATCAAACTCATGATTTATTACCTGTCTTTTCAAAAACGCAGCGTATACATTTTGAAAAGATTTAAGAATGGACAACATGAAAGACATGTATCGAAAGTCCAAAAAATTACAAAAACTGAAATTGAAAATTCTCTTTTCGCCGTTAACTTTAACTTTAAAATTACCAGTCAAAGGTAATGCTTTTTTTATTTCGGTAAAAATCTATCAAACTATTCCTATGATTCGTCAGCAGTTACTCATTCGGATATCATGTTTTAGCTTTTCCCGATATATAGAATATCCAATTATGCTTAGAGCGTAATAGAATAAAGAAATCATAGATGCAAAATGTCTTACGAACAAAGAACGCATCTCCGAATATTTTGTTTTATAAGGGTTGATTTTATTTAATTTTTGGCAAATATTTAAACCAACAGATGTAACTGAATTTACAAAAAAACAATATAAAAAGGTTGTAATTATGTGTTTTCGAGCGATAAAAAGACAAAAAAGAGCGAGAACGAATAAATTTCTCATAAAAAACAAGACATCATTGGGCGACATGCAAGTGCACATTGCACCTGGCGAGAGCAACGCCTAACGTTCTCCGCCTGGCCAAAAACTGGCCGCAAGCGGGCGGGGGTATCTCCGATATATCAGCAGTCTCCCGTTTTGCCTACCCGTATATTTCGTTCAAGGGCGAATGGAGAAATTCGTCATCGATAAATTCGTCGGCAATGCGCATAAATGAACGCAGGCCGCCCTCTTTCACAAAGGCCGACCACACCGTCCTGCCGTATTTTTTGTTGTCATAGAACCGGTAGAACAGATCTTTCAGGTACGCTTCGATCCCGGCATTGATCGTCGCGTATTTCCGCCCCTCGATGAGGTAGGCGTCTCCCCGCTGTTTTATCTCCAGATAAGTTCCGAGGCCCATATTTATCTTGCTGTCCGAAAGGCGTATACCGATACAGGGAAAGTCGTCGCCTTCCGTCATCTCCAAAACTACGGCCCCGTTAAGTATTGCTATTTCCCTCGGTTCTTTAGCGTTTCTTACCTCTCCGACAAAATCGGACGCTTTCACTTGTGCCATACCGAGCAGGAGGGCTAAAAACAAAAAGGCTAATTTTTTCATTGGATTATTTTTAGTTTTTCATAAATTCAGAACTCCAGATCTTTGAGTGGATCCCAAAACACTTTTCGAAAATTTCGGATGTGCGAATTCGTAATGAATATATTTTCGGCTTCGAGCAGCGCCTCCATTCGCCCCGGGGCGCCAAAAGCGGCGCTTCCCGAGAGGCGTCCCGCGCTGTCGACCACACGATGGGCCGGGACTCCGGCGTCGCTGCATCCGGCGATCACCCGCCCCACCAGGCGGGCGTGGTGCGGTGCGCCGATGGCGCGGGCAATCGCCCCGTAGCTCGTCACCCGGCTCCGGGGAATGGCGCGGACCACGTCGTAGACCGCCGCCCGAATCGCATCGCCGTTCGTTTTTAGTTTCATCGCAGAAGAGGCAACGGCCCATCTTTCAGAAAAATGGGCCGCCGCTTTTTATCGACAATAGTTATCCTACATCGCCCTCGCAGTCGTTGCCGCAACCGCAGCCACAAGCGCAACCGCCGTCATATTCCTCTTCGTCATAGTATGCCTCTTCTTCTTCGTCGTCCCACGAATAGTCTTCGGGTTCGGGCAGGAAGAATTCGAGCAGTTCGACCTCGGCCAACAGCGCTTGGTTCGGGCCGATGCTGCCCATGCTGCGATCGCCGTAGCCAAGGTCGGACGGGATCCACAGTTTGATCTTGCCGCCTTTGCCGATCAGCTTAACCCCTTCCGAGAAACCGGTGATCACCTGGGTGAGGCCGAATTCGACCGGCTCGTCGCCCGACGAGTCGATCTCCGTGCCGTCGGACGTCCACATGGTGTATTTTACGCTAACCCTCATCCCGTCGTCGTCGATCCGTTCCTTGTTGCCGGGAGTGATGATTTCATAGAGCAGGCCCGAAGGGGTTTCCTTCACCTTGCGGTTCCCTTTTTTGACCGACGCGAGGTAAGCGGCGGATTCGACCTTGGCCTTCCCGGGCAGCACTTCCGTGAAATAGTGGTTCAGGTATTCCATCGCCTCGTTGTTGTCGAAAGCGGCGGTGCCGTTGTCGGTAGCCGCCCTAAAGGCCGCAGTGACCAGGTCTACGTTGAGTTCAATACCGGCCTGTGTGCCGAATTGTTTAATGTTATCAGACATCAGCACGCCGATGGCGTATGAAAGGCTGTCGGCCGTGTTCTTCATCACGGGCGCATTTTTTTGGGCGCTGGCCGAAACGGTCGCTGCCAAAGCAAGCAATAAGACAAAAATTTTCTTCATTATGGATTAGTGTGTGATTGGATTTTCGATTCGATCGACAACGGTTTGCGGATCAATCCCGTTCAGGCAGGCGTAATCACCGCGGGCGCAGGGTTTATTGCCGTAGACCGAACAGGGACGGCAATCGAGGTCGAGTTGCACAGCGTCGTCCGGCGATTGGCCGATGCCCAGGAAGCCGGCGTAAGGGTGCGTCGCCCCCCAGACCGACACCACGCGCGTGCCCACGAGCGAAGCCATGTGCATCGAGGCCGAGTCCATGCTCACCAGCGTGTCGAGGTGGGCCATCAGGTCAAGCTCCTGGGTGAGTTTCAGTTTGCCGATCACAGAAAAAACGGCGGGATATGCAGCTTCCCAGCGTTCGGCCACCTCGCGCTCGGCGGGACCGCCGCCGAAGACGAACAGGCGGGTGTTTTCGCGGGAAGCGAGGATACGCACCACGGCCTCCATCTTTTCTATCGGGAAAATTTTCCCGGCGTGTTGGGCGAAAGGGGCGATGCCGATCCAAAGGCCTTGCTTCTCCCCTATTTCCTCCAGAATGACCGCGGGAAGCGGCGCATTTTCAGGTTTGGCGATGCGTTGCGGCACAGACACCGGAAAACCCAATTCCAAAAAAACGTCGGCGTAGCGTTGTGGCGTCGATTTTAGCGGAGCGAGGATTTTTTCGGATGGCCGGGTCAGGCGTTTTTTCTCGCCCCGGCCTTTCCGGATACGGGCCACGCGGGCACCGGACAATCCGAACAATGTGCGCAGGAGTTGGCTACGCATCACATCGTGGAGGTCAGCCACGGCATCGATTTTTACCTGCCGCCGAATGTCGTTGAACAGGCGGATAATGCCAAAAATTCCCTTGTGACGTTCCTTGAGGTCGATATCGAAAAATTGCACGCCCGGAACGTCCCGGTAAAACGCCCGGAACAGGGGACGGGTCAACACCCAGATCCGCGCATCGGGATAGCTGCGGGCCACCTCGCCCACCACGGGCGCGGTCATCGCCACGTCGCCCATCGCGGACAAACGGATTACAAGCAGGTTTTTCGGCACAGGCGGAAAACAGGAAATGAGGGGTTGATCGACTATTTCTTGGCGTACAACACCGGGTTCAGGGCCGGGTCGTTATACATCTTCATCTGTTTGTAGACTTTCATATACTTGCGCCCGGCTTCGATGTCGGCCAGCAGTTGGTCGATCGCCGTGCTCAGGTCGACGCGTTGTTCCAACAGCACGTCGAGCTTCTTCCGGCAGGCGGCGTGGTGTTCGGGGGTCACGTCGGTGCGGTTGACCTCCTGTTCCATGTGGAAGATCTTGAGGGCCAGGATCGACAACCGGTCGAGGGCCCAGGCCGGGCTTTCGGTATTGACCGTCGCCTCGGGCGAAACTTTCACATCCTTGTATTTATCCAGGAAAAAGCTGTCGATGTATTCGACCATATCGGTGCGCACCTGGTTCGAAGCATCGATGCGGCGCTTGAGCACGAGGGCTTCGACGGGGTCGATCTGCGGGTCGCGGATGATGTCCTCGAAATGCCATTGCACGGCGTCGACCCAGTTTTTTACATAGAGCAGGTGTTCGATGCTGCCGGAAGCGTAAGGGCTTTGGGCCTGGCGGTCGATGTCGTCGTATTTGTGGTAGTCGAGCACCGACTGATTAAAAACACGGTTGGCAATTTCGCTGAACATTTTTCGGAATTTTTTAGGGATTTTCGAATAGGGCAAAGATAGCACTCTTTCCCGGAAAACCTATTTTACGCGGATCATCGTCAGGCCGTCGCGCAGGGGCAGGATCACGTTTTCGACCCGGGGGTCGGCCTGCACACGATCGTTGAAGGCGGCAATGGCTTGGGTAAACCGGTCGTTCTCCGGAATCTTTTCGAGTACTTTTCCGTACCACAGGACATTGTCGGCCAGGATGATCGAACCGGGATGCACCAGCCCCCGGTCAAAAAGCATTTCGTAATAGGCCGGATATTCGCGCTTGTCGCCGTCGATGAAGACCAGGTCGAACGCGAGGCCCAGCGCTGGGGCGATGTCGAGGGCCGAGCCGGTGTGATGCCTGATCTGTGCCGCCCGGGGGTGCTGTGCCGAAAACTCCGAAAAGATAGGCTCCAGTTCGTCGTCGATCTCGATCGTGTGAAGCTGGCCGCCGGGGACGAGGCCTTCGGCCAGGCAGAGGGCCGAGTAGCCGGTAAATGTGCCGATTTCCAAAACATATTTCGGAGCAAACATCTGCGACAACAACTTCAAAAATTTGCCCTGGACGTTGCCCGAGATCATCCGCGGCTGCATCACCCGCAGGTGGGTGGCGCGGTCGAGCGCCGTCAGCAGCGGTTCTTCGGGCGTGGTGTGGTCGGCGATGTATTTTTCGAGGGCGGGATCGATCATAAATCCGGATTTTTCGATGCACGAAAATAACAAATATATCTTTCTCCCCGCAAGAGGAGCCGATGTTAATAATTTCACTCCGAAAAAATACGGAAAAATACTTTCTTTCCATTAACTTTGCAGAATTATTAAAATCACCACAACGCGAATGATACTGTTCTTCAAATCCGGAAAGACCGTCTATGCCGTAGCCACCGAAAAAACGCCCGGCGAAAAGGATATTCAGAAACTCACCTGGCTTTTCGACGAAGCCGCCTGCACGGGCAGCGATCGCGTCGAGGGTATTTTTGTCGGCCCGCGCCGCGAGATGATCACCCCGTGGAGTACCAACGCCGTCGAAATTTCCCAGAACATGGGGATCGCCGGGATCTCGCGGATCGAAGAATTTTTCGAGGTAAACAGCCAGGAAGCGCATTTCGACAAGATGTTGCAACGGATGTATGCCGGCGGATTGGACCAGGATATTTTTACGATCAAACGGCAGCCCGAGCCGATCCTGCCGATCGACGACATCGACGCCTATAATAAACAGGAGGGATTGGCGCTCAGCCCCGAAGAGGTCGAATACCTCAACAGCGTGTCGGCCAAAATGAACCGAAAACTGACCGACTCGGAGGTATTCGGTTTTTCGCAGGTCAACTCGGAACACTGCCGCCACAAAATCTTCGGCGGGAAATTCGTGGTCGACGGTGTGGAACACGACGACTCGCTCTTCGAAATGATCAAGAAAACGACGCGCACCAATCCGGGCCGCGTGGTATCGGCCTACAAGGACAACTGCGCTTTCCTGCAGGGGCCTGTTGTGGAGCAATTTGCACCGGCGTCGGGCGACAAACCGGATGTTTACGAAACAAAGGATTTCGAATCGGTCATTTCGATCAAGGCCGAAACACATAACTTTCCGACCACCGTAGAGCCGTTCAACGGCGCGGCGACGGGCACCGGCGGCGAGATCCGCGACCGCATCGCGGGGGGCAAGGGCGCTTTCCCGGTAGCCGGGACAGCGATCTACATGACCTCCTACCCGCGCCTCGACGGCGGCCGCCCGTGGGAAAAACACACGAAAGAACGCCCGTGGTTATACCAAACGCCCGAGGAAATCCTCATCAAGGCGTCGAACGGCGCATCGGACTTCGGGAACAAATTCGGACAACCGCTGATTACCGGGAGTTTGCTTACACTGGAGCACTTCGAAAATCACAAAAAATTCGGGTTCGACAAGGTGATCATGCTGGCCGGCGGGATCGGTTACGGCAAGAAAAAGGACAGCCTGAAAGACGAGCCGGTGGCGGGCGACAAAGTAGTGCTCCTGGGCGGCGACAACTACCGGATCGGGATGGGCGGCGGCGCTGTGTCGTCGGTCGCTACGGGCGAGTATGCCAACGCGATCGAGCTCAACGCCGTGCAGCGCTCGAACCCCGAAATGCAAAAACGCGCCTATAACGCCATCCGCGCGCTGTCGGAACTGGACGAAAACCCGATTATCTCGATCCATGACCACGGCGCAGGCGGCCACCTGAACTGCCTCTCGGAACTGGTCGAAGCCACCGGCGGGCGCATCGATATGGACAAACTGCCCATCGGCGACCCCACCCTCTCGGCCAAGGAGATCGTGGGCAACGAGTCGCAGGAGCGGATGGGGCTGGTGATGAAAGAAAAGGACATCCCCACGCTGCAACGCATCGCCGAGCGCGAACGCGCGCCGATGTATGTGATCGGCGAGGCGACGGGCGATATGCAATTTACGTTCGTCAACAACCGCACCGGCGAAAAGCCGATCGACTGGAAACTCGAATATATGTTCGGCAAAGCGCCGCGCACGGTGATGAACGATAAAACCATCGCTGAAAAATATGAGGCTCCTGCTTACGAGACGGAGCGCACGGAAGAATACCTGAAAAACGTGCTCCAATTGGAAGCCGTAGCCTGCAAAGACTGGCTGACGAACAAGGTCGACCGTTCGGTGACGGGCCGCATTGCGATGCAACAATGCGCCGGCCGGGTGCAGGTGCCGATCAACGACTGCGGCATCGTGGCGCTCGACTACCAGGGCAAGGCAGGGATCGCCACCGCGCTGGGCCATGCTCCGGCGGCGGCCATGATCGATGCCCCCAAAGGATCGGTGCTGGCCATTGTCGAGTCGCTCACCAACATCGTTTTTGCCCCGATCGCCGGCGGACTGCCGAGCGTTTCGCTCAGCGCCAACTGGATGTGGCCGTGCAAGAACGCAGGCGAAGACGCACGCCTCTACGCGGCAGTGAAAGCGGCCAGCGATTTCTCGATTGCGCTGGGCATCAACATCCCCACCGGAAAAGACTCGCTGTCGATGACCCAGAAATATCCGGGCGGCGACGTGGTTTACGCCCCGGGCACGGTCATCATCACCTCGGCCGGCGAAGTATCCGACATTAACAAGGCGGCCAAGGCGGCTTTGCAGGCGAAAAAGAGCCAGATCGTTTACGTCGATTTCTCGCGCAGCGCGTTCGCCCTGGGCGGCAGCAGTTTCGGGCAGATCGTCGGCAAAATCGGCGGCGACGTGCCGACGGTGAACGATCCCGCTTATTTTAAAAAGGCATTTGCCGGTGTGCAGGAGTTGATCAGCTCAGGAAAAGTGCTGGCCGGCCACGACGTGTCGGGCGGCGGGCTGATCACCGCACTGCTCGAAATGTGCTTCACCGGCAACCGCAACGGGATCACGGCCAACCTCGACGGGTTGGGCGAAAGCGACCTCGTAAAAGTGTTGTTCAGCGAAAAACCGACCGTGGTGTTGCAGGTCGAAGACGGCGCCGCCGTTTGTGCACAGCTGAAAACGGCCGGGGTCGACGCAGCGGTGTTGGGCGATGTCAACCAAAATCGCGACTTCTCGGTGTCGCTCGGCGGGAAATCCACCAAATTCGACGTGGACGCCCTGCGCGACGTGTGGTACAAAACCTCGTACCTGCTCGACCGCCGTCAAAGTGGCGAAAAGAAAGCCAAAGAACGTTTTTCGAATTATAAGAAACAGGAGCTTAATCTGAGTCTTCCGGCCTCATTCACCGGAAAACTGTCGCAATACGGCATCGATCCGCACCGGAAAAAACCGACGGGCATCAAAGCCGCCATCATCCGCGAGAAAGGCAACAACAGCGAGCGCGAAATGGCGTGGACGATGCACCTGGCCGGGATGGACGTGAAAGATGTGCACGTGACCGACCTGATGGACGGGCGTGAAACACTCGAGGATGTGAATATGATCGTCTTCGTCGGCGGTTTTTCGAATTCCGACGTGCTGGGTTCTGCTAAAGGCTGGGCCGGGGCGATGCTCTACAGCCCGAAAGCGAAGGAAGCGCTCGATAAGTTCTATGCCCGCAAGGACACGCTGTCGCTCGGGGTGTGCAACGGTTGCCAGGCGATGGTGGCCCTGGGTGTCGTGACGCCCGACCACGCCGAAATGCCCCGGATGCAGCACAACGACAGCCACAAATATGAATCGAACTTCGTCGGGATCACGATCGCCAAGGAAAATAACTCGGTGCTGCTCAACTCGCTCGGCGGGTCGACACTCGGCATCTGGGTGTCGCACGGCGAAGGGAAATTCTCGCTACCCTATGCTGAGAACCAATACAACATCCCGGCGAAATACGCCTACGACGCCTACCCGGCCAACCCCAACGGCAGCGACTACAACGCCGCCGCGATCTGCTCGGCCGACGGGCGCCACCTGGCCATTATGCCCCACCCCGAGCGGGCGCTGCGTCCGTGGAACTGGGCGTGGTATCCCGAAGACCGGGCCGCGGACGAGGTTTCGCCCTGGATCGAGGCGTTTGTCAATGCACGCGACTGGATCGCAAAGCATAAGCAATAAGCGGGCGCAGACGGCACGATGGCGGATAATCGTCCCATAGGCGTATTGGATTCAGGACTCGGCGGCCTGACCGTGTGGCGCGAGCTGAAAAAGCAGTTGCCTCACGAGTCGATGATCTACTATGGCGACGGGAAGAATTGTCCCTACGGCCCGAAAAGCGACCAGGAGGTGATCACGATCGTCGATAAGATCGTACGCGGACTCATCGAGCGCGATGTGAAAATGGTCGTCGTGGCGTGCAACGCGGCGACGGCGGCGGCGATCGACCACCTGCGGGCTTCTTACCCCATTCCGTTCATCGGGATGGAGCCGGCGGTCAAACCGGCGGCGCTGGCGTCGAAAACTGGGGTGATCGGCATTTTGGCCACCGCTGCGACGCTCAACGGCCGGTTGTTTAAAGAAACGTCGGCGCGCTATGCCGACCGGGCGAAAATACTTTCGCACGTGGGCGAAGGATTTGTGGAACTGGTTGAAGCCAATGCCGAAAATTCGCCCGAAGCCGAAGAGGCCGTGCGCCGCAGTGTAAGCGGGATGTTGGCCGAGGGAGCCGACCAACTGGTGCTCGGGTGTACGCACTACCCCTTTCTGGCGGACACCATCCGGCGGGTAGCCGGTCCAGGCGTAACGCTTATCGACCCCGCCCCGGCCGTTGCCCATCGTGCAGCCGAGGTCCTTTACGAGAAGGGGTTGGAAGCGGCAGAAGACCATCACGCCGTCTACGAATTCGACACTTCGTATGACGAAGCCTACCTCAAGAAACTGATCGAAAAAAGTAAAATCGCATAACCGATGGCGGTAAAAAAAGGAACACGGACGACAATGAAACGCCCCGTGAAAAAAGGGAAAAACAAGACCGACAATTCCGGCATCGGACGTTGGGCGGCGGGATTGGCCTTTGTGCTGTTCTCGTTTTTCCTGTTGATCTCGGCCTTTTCGTATGTCCTCTATTGGAAGGCCGACCAAAAGATCGCCACCCTGCCCCTGAACGAAACCCAGGGCGAAGAGGTGTTGAACTGGGGGAACCGGTTAGGGGTCAAGGCCGGCCACTTCCTGGTCAGCCAGTCGTTCGGGGTGTTCGGGGTGCTGATCCCGATTATCCTGCTGGTGTTGGCGCTCAAGGTGATGAAGCCCCAGAAATTTACCATCGGCAAAACGGTCGTGATCGGAATTATCGCCACCCTCCTCGGGTCGGTGTCGTTGGGCTATATCGGCAGCTTCTTCGGCGATGCACCGGGGGCGTTCGGCACAGGGCTGGGCGGAGCGCACGGGATTTACATCGCGCAATGGCTCGATTCGTATATCGGTCTGGGCACAGGGCTGGTATTGCTGCTGCTGATCGTCCTGCTGGCCGTATACATTAATAAGAGTACGATCACGCTGATCAACCGCGCCGGACGCGGGCTGGCCGACACGGCGATCGACCTGGGCTCGGCCGTGGCCGGCAAAGCGTCGGACCTGCTGCAACCCGGTCGCAACAACACCAAATACGAGGAACCCGACGAGGTAGAAGAAACTGAGGAGGAAGAAGAGGAAGAAGCCCCGTGGGACGACGACGATCCGATCGAAGAACCCGACAAGGGGTTAGGTATCGAGTCGCGTGTGGACTACGACTACCGCTACTCGGAAGACGCCGAGGAACCGATTGCTCCGCCCAAGCGACGCAAATTCGGATTCAAGGAATCCGAGGAGGAGGAAGTTGAGTTTTACGTGCGCACCGCGGGCGACGACCTTCCTGTGGCAGCCGGGCCCGATTCGTATAACACGCCCGTGACGCGCTATTCGGAAGAGATCGCCTCGGAGTTCGGTATCCGCGACGAGTCCGGCGAAGCGGTGGTTTCGGCCACCAGCCTGCCGACCGACGTGATCGACGCCTATGCCGGAAACCCGTCGGAAGCCAGCACGCTGCCCCCCGACGCAATCCCCAACGACCAAAGCACGAGCATCATCGTCGACGACAATTTTTCGGTCGACAAGCACGTCGACGCCACCGTGGCCGACGACGAGATCGACACCGGTTTTTACGACCACACGCTCGACCTTTCCTATTACCAAAAACCGCCCGTGGAACTGCTCGAAGACCACAAGGTCGATGTGGTGGTGACCGAGGCCGAACTGATCGAGAACAAAAACCAGATCATCCGCACACTCGAAAACTTTGGCATCAAGATCGACAAGATCAAGGCGACGATCGGGCCGACGGTGACCCTTTACGAAATTGTCCCGGCTCCCGGTGTGCGCATCTCGAAAATCAAAAACCTGGAGGACGACATTGCCCTGAGCCTCTCCGCATTGGGTATCCGCATTATTGCTCCCATGCCGGGAAAAGGCACCATCGGAATCGAGGTGCCGAACAAGGATAAGGAAGTGGTGTCGATGTACTCGGTCATCAAGTCCGTAAAATTCCAGGAATCGACCTTCGACCTGCCGATCGTACTCGGCAAAACGATCCAGAACGAAACGTTCGTGATCGACCTGGCCAAGAGGCCCCACTTGCTCGTGGCGGGCGCCACGGGACAAGGTAAATCAGTGGGGCTGAACGCCATCCTGGCCTCGCTGCTCTATAAGAAGCACCCGTCGGAAATTAAATTCGTGCTGGTCGACCCGAAAAAGGTCGAGTTGACCCTCTACCAAAAACTCGAAAAACACTTTCTGGCCAAGCTGCCGAGCGAAGACGAAGCGATCATCACCGACACCCAGAAGGTGATCTACACACTCAACTCGCTCTGTATGGAGATGGACTCGCGCTACGACCTTTTACGGAAGGCCGAAGTACGTCATCTAAAGGAATATAATGAAAAATTTACAAAGCGGCGTCTAAGCCCGTTGAAAGGCCACCGATACCTGCCTTATATCGTGGTGATCATCGACGAGTTTGCCGATATGATCATGACCGCCGGGCGCGAGATCGAAACGCCGATCGCCCGCCTGGCCCAGCTGGCCCGTGCGGTGGGCATCCACCTGGTGATCGCCACGCAACGACCGACCACGAATATCATTACAGGGGTCATCAAAGCGAACTTCCCGGCCCGCATCGCGTTCCGCGTAAGTTCGATGATCGACTCGCGCACCATTATTGACCAACCCGGGGCTAACCAACTGATCGGGCGGGGCGATATGCTCGTGTCGACCGGCAGCGACATCACCCGCGTGCAATGCGCTTTTATCGACACGCCCGAGGTCGAAAACATCACCGAGTTTATCAGCAACCAGCAGGGCTACACCTCGGCCTACGAGTTGCCCGACTACGTGCCCGAAAACGAAATGGGCGCCGCCGCCGATCTGGGCGCGCGCGATGCGCTGTTCGAAGAGGCCGCGCGCGCGATCGTCGCCCAACAGCAAGGCTCCACTTCGCTCATCCAGCGCAAATTCTCGATCGGTTACAACCGCGCCGGGCGCATCATGGACCAGTTGGAACAGGCCGGCATCGTCGGCCGCGCCGAAGGCAGCAAACCCCGCGAAGTGAAGATCACCGACCTGGCCTCGCTCGAAAATTACCTGGATAGTTTTAATCATTTTTAAGGAGCAAAATCGATGAAACGGATCATATTCCTCTGCCTCGGGCTGCTGCTCTGCTCCCCCACCCTGCGGGCCGACGAGCGGTCGAAAGCCATCCTTGACCGGCTGGCGGCGACGATCAACGGTTACACGTCCTATCAGGTCGATTTTTCGACCTCGATGGAGGGTGAGTTTACCAACATCCCCGGAAAATTCATTGTCAGCGGCAAACGCTTCTATATGGAGGTCTACGACTCGGAAGTTTTTTGTGACGGCAAGAATACCTATACTTACCAGAAGATCAGCAACGAGGTGACCATCGAAGCCGTCAACCCCGACGACCGCACGGTATTGGCCAACCCGACCCAGTTGTTCCTGTTCTACGACCGCGATTTCTCGCACCGTTTCGTCGGGGCGGCGACCGTTGCCGGGCGTTCGGTGATGGAGATCGAGCTGACCCCGAAAACCAAAGGGGCGGGATTCCACTCGATCACGCTCGGCGTCGATCCGCAGACCGGGGCTCCCGTTTCGCTCTCGTACCAAATGACCGAGTCGGGCAAAAAGACGCTCGAGGTGGTCGTCAAACGGCTTATTCCCAATGTGGCTGTTACGGATGCCACGTTTACGTTCGATCCGAAAAAATATCCGGGGGCCGAGGTGATCGATTTCCGGTAAGCATAAAACGATATGAAAAGCGGCCCGCTACAGGCCGCTTTTTTTATGGGAAAATCAAACCGACTTGCTCAGTAGGAACGCAAGCAGGAAACCAGTGACCGTCACCAGTGCGACGCCCCGGCCACCGAATTTGAACGCCTCGGGGATCATCGTGTCGCAAAGCATCGCCAGGATCGCCCCCGAGGCAAAGGCCATCGTCGCGGCGTGTACGCTTTCGGGCGCGTGGCCCAGGAAAAGAAAACCGCCGAGCGACGAAAGCACTGTCACCACCAGGGTCGCTGTCCATATCCAGAGGATATTGCGGGGCGACATCCCGGCCATCTTCATTCCCAGCGTGCCCGACATCCCTTCGGGCAGG
Organism: Rikenellaceae bacterium; assembly: GCA_031553805.1. Lineage (GTDB taxonomy): Bacteria > Bacteroidota > Bacteroidia > Bacteroidales > Rikenellaceae > JAITVB01. The sequence continues at coordinate 317,058 of JAVBLC010000005.1, forward strand.
TTGCTCAGGAAAACCGCCACCACGAATAGCCATCCCGTTGTGCCGCCCACCGCCACCGAAGCCCCCACAACAAACGACTCGGGGATGCCGTCGAGCAGCGTACCAAGCAGGATCGCCCACCCCGAATTATCGGCCGGAGTTTTTCCTGCAGCCGCTTCGGAAAGGCCGTGCGAGCGTTTGCGGAACGCCCCGCCCGACTTGTCGATCAGGTAGTCGCCCCCGACAAAGAGCAGTGCGCCGGCCAGAAAACTGGCTCCGATCAGCCACGGATCGCCGCTGCGGTCAAAAGCGTCGCTCATCAGGTCGATCGACAGGGCCGAGATCAGCACCCCGGCACCAAAAGCCATGCTCGTGGCGATCAATTTGTTGCCTATCTTGAGATAAAGTCCTAATAAGGATCCGATCAGGATAGCCGATCCGGCCAGCAAGCCGAGGAGAGTCGATTCGAACATGGCAAACGATTATGGGTTTCGGTCGCAAGCCACAAAAAGGGTGCCCAAGGTGCTGGTACAAAAAAACCGGGCTGCCATTGACGGACAGCCCGGTATATCTCAGAAAAATCTCCCTATGCGGGGACGCACCGGGGATGCACTAATTCTTGGGAAGCTTAAACAGAAATTCGAGTCCCCCGGCGGAAATGTTCTTGGCGACGATCGTCCCGCGATGGAAAGCGATCGCGTTGCGAACGATCGACAGGCCGAGGCCCGAACCGCCGGTGTCGCGCGTGCGTCCCTCGTTGATGCGGTAAAAGCGTTCGAACAGGCGGCCCAGATGCTGTTCATCCGGAATCCCCACCCCATTATCGGCATAGGAGAAATAGAAAAACTCGCTGTCTTCGTTGTACTTGTTGACGTGGATCGTCACATCGGGACCGGCGTAGCGGATCACGTTGTCGGTCAGGTTGCGGAAGACCGAGTAAAGCAGGCTGCGGTTGCCACGCACAACGACGTTGGGCGAAACGACATACTCCAACCGGATGCCGCGCTCGCGCATCGGCCCTTCGAGGTCGGTCTTGATCGATTCCAGCAGGTCGCGGATCGGGACGGCTTCGAGGGCGAACGTCTGGGGAGCCTCTTCGATCTTGGTGATCAGGCCCATATCCTGGATCAGGTCCGAAAGGGTGATCGTCTGGTTATAAGCTTTTTCGAGAAACTGACGCTGCTTGGCCGCATCGAGGGGTTGTTCGAGGATCGTTTCGAGGTAACCGCGGATGGTGGCGACCGGCGTGCGGAGTTCGTGGGCGATGTTGCCGGTCATCTCCTGTTTCAGGCGGCGGGTTTTCTCGCGGGCGGTGATGTCGTTGAGCGTAACCTCAAAACTGCCGTCTTCGAAGACATTGACCCGCACGGCAAAATATTTTCCCTGCCGGGCCACCTGCGTTTCAAAATAGGTTTCCCGACGCGAGGGGTCTGCCAGGAACGTGCGGATCTTTTCGAAAGCCCCGTCGGTGAAGACGGCGGCGGGATCACCCTTCGATTCGTCCGTTATTGTATTGAGGTATTGCAGAAAAAGTCCGTTGTGGAAACCGACCGTGCGGTCGGGGGCGAAGAAACAAATGCCCTCCTCGGAACTGTGGACGTGCTGCAGCAGTTTTTCGCGTTCGAGGGCAATCGTTTTTTCCTTTTCTTTCAGTTCGTGGAAACTGGCGGCGATCTGGGTGCCGACCTCGCCCAATTCGTCGTGGGGAAAGTCGAACGGAGGCAAGTCGCCCGCCCCATCGCCCCGGGCTGCGGCGGCGAAGTCGCGCAACTGGCCGATCGATGAGCCGAAGCGGCCGGCCACGTAGTTGATCAGGAGCAACGTCACCGCAAAAAGCGCGAGGAGGATATAGATGAACAGGTTATCGGGCTGGAGGAATTGCCGTACCTGGATGTCGTAAGGCAGCGCAACGCGGATGTAATGACCCGGGAAACCCTTGGCGTAGTAGAGGTATTCGCAGTTGTTGGTGGCCGACGTGCGGATGTAGGATCCGGCACCCTCTTTCCGCGCTTCGGCGATCTCGGGACGGTCGGCGTGGTTTTCGGTCGTCTGCAGGACGTTGTCGTAGACCACGCTACCGTCGGTGGCGATCAGCGTCAGGCGCAGGTTTTCCGGGAAAAGGGCCATCAGGCTATCGAGCGTCGCACCGGGATTTCCGTCGCGTAGCAGAGCCGCCTGAGCCACATGGGCATAGACGTCGAGTTCGCCGCGGAGCGTATCAGTTTTCTGCTGCTTCTCACGCGACTGTTCGAGGGCGGCCACTCCGGCGGCAAAGATGGCGAAGACCACTACGATCCACAGGAAAAGCCGCCGTTTATAATTCGCTTTCAATTTCATAGGTTCGAAAGGTCAAAGCGGTAGCCGTAGCCCGAACGGTTGGAGATGAGCGAGGCACGGGTCCCCAGTTTCTTGCGCAGGCGGGTGATGTGGACATCGACCGTGCGCTCGGTGATATAAGGCGTTTCAGACCACAACGTGTCGATCAGGTCGGCGCGTGAAAAAATGCGCGACGGGTTGGAGGCCAGCAGCGAGAGGAGTTCGAATTCGGTTTTGGTCAGCGCGATGCGTTCTTCACCCACGAAAACTTCTTTCAGCGCCGGATCAATCGTCACATCGCCAAACGTCATTTTGGCCGCGGCCGTATCGGCAGGGTCGGCTGTGCGGCCCCGTTTGAGGACGGCTTTTACGCGTGCCACCACCTCTTTGATCGAGAACGGTTTTGAGATATAGTCATCGCCACCGACCGAGAAACCAGTGAGCATATCGTTTTCGGTGTCTTTGGCCGTGAGGAAGATAATGGGCACCCTTTTGCCTTCGCGGCGCAGGGTTTCGGCCATTTTGTAGCCCGACATCCCGCCCATCATCACGTCGAGCAGGATCAGGGCCTGGTTGGGTGCAAGCTTTTCGATCGCTTCCTCGGCCGAATAGGCGCAGGTGATCTCAAAGCCTTCGTTGGCCAGGTTGAATTCGAGGATTTCGCAAATATCGCGTTCGTCGTCGACGATCAGGATTTTTTCGTTCATTTTGTTTAAGTAAGAATTTCTTTGTTCCCACTTTTGTCTTGATACAAAAGTAAGAACTATTCTGTCCAACTTTTTTTCTTGATAAAAAAAGTTACAAAAAAATCAAGCGCGTTCGTTCAGTTACGAATTACGAGTTAGGAGTTTTTGCCTTTATTATTGCAAAGGGAAAATTCCCCCGTGCGGGTACGCACCGTCCACAACTCGCCCTTCGGGCTCAGACAGTGGACTCCGCTGACGCTTCTCTCCATATTTTTCTTAACGCCATTTGTTTGGAGGCGCATTGCGGGGCGCCGCCCCGCGCCTATCGGCAGGTTATGAATGCAGAGAACCTTTTTCAGTACAGGAAATAATTCCGTGTGCAGGGACGCACCGGGTGTGCGGAGCGTGCGGCAGGTTTGGAAGATCGTTTAGGTTTTTACACCGGAGCGTACTTTAGTACGTGAGGATTAAAAATTCAAAAGATATTTCAAAGATGCCGTGCTATACGCGCAGCCTATGGCTACGCGCCACCCCCGTGCTTCAACACTTTTGCGTCTATGTAGAAAACTATGTCTTCGACGATGTTGCTGCAATGATCGCCTATGCGTTCTAACTTGCGGATCATCAGCGAAGTTTTCAACGCGCAGCGGGCCATCGACGGAGTTTCCCGGATGTAATTGGAAAGGATGTCGAGCGAAGCGCCGTAGAGCGTGTCGATCTCCTCGTCGCGGGCCAGAATTTTTCCCGACAGGCGCGTGTTTTCGGACTCGAGCGCCACGTAGCTCTCGGAAAGCATCGTGATCAGCGTGTCGAACATCTTTTCGAGTTGCAGCTCTTCGAGTACTTTCGGGTCGATCTTATTGCAGTCGTCCTCGATCACATGGCGGGCGATGCCCTCGGCAAAGTCGCCGATACGTTCGAGCGTGCTACTGATCTTGATCAGCGACAGCACCAGGCGCAGGTCGACCGCCACAGGGCTGAACAGGGCAATGTAGTTTTCACAATCGCTGTCGATCTTCAGTTCAAAAGCGTCGACACGCTTCTCGCGGCTGGCGATTTCACGGGCCAGGTCGATGTCGCCGTTGAAGAAGGCTTGTTTCGATTTTTCGAGTTGCGAAAGCACCAGCTTCCACATTTCGTTGACCTCTTCTTTGAGGGCCTGAAGTTCTTTTTCGGTATGTTTCATTTTTTGCTTTCTTTGAATTGTTAGCGGTTGCCGGATCAGGCGGCGGGTGTGCGGAGAGTGTGCTGGATTTTGTCTATCGCTTCTGTTTTCACCCGCAGCGTACTTCAGTACGTGAGGACGAAAACAGGAAGGATGGGCAAAATACGGCGCGCTATACGCGCAGCCATCATCCGAATCTGCCGGTAATGTAGTCCTGGGTTTGCTTTTTCTCCGGACTCAAAAACATCTTTTTGGTGTCGTTATACTCAACCAATTCGCCCAACATGAAAAAGCCGGTTTTGTCGCTTACGCGGGCGGCCTGCTGCATATTGTGGGTGACGATGACGATCGTATAGTCCTGCTTCAGCTGGTGGATCAACTCCTCGATCTTCGAGGTCGAGATCGGGTCGAGGGCCGAGGCCGGTTCGTCCATCAGCAGCACCGAGGGCGAAATGGCCAACGCACGGGCGATGCACAGGCGTTGCTGTTGCCCGCCCGAGAGTTCGAAAGCCGATTTTTTCATCTTGTCCTTCACCTCGTCCCACAGGGCGGCCGAGCGAAGCGACTCTTCGACCCGGGCGACGATCAAGTTTTTGTCATTTATTCCATTGACCCGAAGGCCGTAGGCCACATTCTCAAAAATCGTTTTCGGGAAAGGATTGGGCTTCTGGAAAACCATGCCGACTTCCTTGCGCAGGTCGTCGACCAGCACCGAGCGACTGTAGATGTTCTTCCCGCCGATCAGGCATTCGCCCTCGAGGCGCGTGCCTTCGATCAGGTCGTTCATCCGGTTGAACAGGCGCAGAAAAGTCGATTTTCCGCAGCCCGACGGGCCGATGAAAGCCGTGACCGTATTGGCGTCCATTTTCATGGAAATGTTTTTCAACGCGTGAAAATCGCCGTAGTAGAAATTGACGTTATTTGCTTCAATCATAAGATCAGTTCGTTTTGACTTTGTTGCCGAAATAACGGCGCAGGAAGTTAGCCAATAGGTTAGCGATCAAGACAATGGCGATCAGCACGAGGGCCGTGCCGTAGGCGATCGGGCGCGAGGCTTCGATGTCGGTGCCGCTGGTGGCGATCACGTAGAGGTGGTACGGCAGCGCCATCACCTGGTCGAAAATGCTGCTGGGCAGCTTGGGCAGGAAATAGGCCGCCACGGTAAAAAGGATCGGGGCCGTTTCACCGGAAACACGCCCTACGGATAAGATCAGCCCGGTGATGATGTTCGGAAATGCCATCGGCAGCGTCACGCGGCGGATCGTCTGCAGGCGGCTCGCGCCGAGGGCCAGACTGCCGGTACGGAACGTATCGGGAATCGCTTTCAAGGCTTCCTCGGTGGTGCGGATGATCAGCGGCAGCACGAGCAGGCCGAGGGTCAACGAGCCGGCCAGGATTGAGTCGCCGAAGCCGAGCGTATTGACAAAGAGCGCCATCCCGAATAGCCCGAAGACGATCGAGGGGATGCTCCCCAGGTTGTTGGTCATCATCCGGATAAAGCGCACGATCCAACCGTTGCCGGCATATTCGTTGATATAGATGCCGGCCATCACGCCGAGCGGGAAAGCGAAGACGATGCTTCCGGCCACCAGGGAGAGCGTTCCGACAATGGCTGGAAAAATGCCTCCGCCGGTCATCCCGTCGGTCGGCGCGGCAGTCAGAAATTCCCAACTGATGACGCCTGCGCCGTGGTAGAGGATGAAGCCGAGGATCCAGAACAAGATGCCGACCACCAGGATACCGAGCAGGCGGAAGACGAAAAAGGCTATCTTTTGAGAGGTACGCTTGCTCATAATCCTTTGTTCTTTTGCTGTTTCGAAATCATTTCGGCCGAGGCGCTGATGACCATCGTGATCAGAAAGAGGATGCAGCCAAGCATGAACAGCGCCTGGTAGTGCGCTCCCCCGGCGGGGGCTTCGCCCAGTTCGGCGGCGATCGTGGCGGGAATCGTGCGCACGGGTTCGAACAACGAATGCGGCATCACGGCGGCGGTGCCGGTGACCATCAGCACAGCCATCGTTTCGCCGATCGCCCGGCCGATACCCAGTACCACAGCGGCCATAATGCCCGACGAGGCGTAAGGCACAACCACTTTATAGATCGTCTGCCAATGCGTCGCGCCGAGTGCGAGGCTCGCTTCGCGCATCGCTTTCGGAGTACTGCGCAGGGCGTCCTCGGCAATGGTGATGATCGTCGGCAGGGCCATGATCGCCAGGATCAGGCTCCCGGCCAACGCTGTTTCCCCCACCGGCAGGTTTAACGTTTTCTGGATTAACGGCACCAGAACCACTAAGCCAAAGAAGCCGTAAACCACCGACGGAATACCCGCCAGCAACTCAATGGTTGGTTTCAATGCTTTACGGGTGCGGGGCCTAGCCAGTTCCGAGAGGTAAATCGCTACGCCAAGTCCTAGCGGAAGAGCGATTAAGATTGCAAAAAAACTCACCCACAATGTTCCCATGATCAACGGGAGTACCCCGAATTGAGCCGAAGGCGTGGCAGTAGGCATCCACGTCTTGCCGCCAAAAAAGTCTGCCGGGTGGATGTTGCGGTCGGGCAGGATTTTTACACCCGATTGGTCGACCGGCAGGTATTTTTCCGGCAGAAAGGCGATGATGCCTGGCGTCGTAGCGATCACTTCGCCCAGTTTCTCGGGCAGCAGTTCGTAATCGGCCCCGAGCTCTTCGTCGGAATAGATCGAAAAAATATCGTCGAAGCGGAACGGGGTGATCTCTTCCGCTTTGCCGCCCAATTCCGACCAGTCGGTGATCTCCCTGTCGAAGATTTTCCGGATCAGGGTCGGGTCGAGTTCCGTGACCGGATTCGAGGCGTTGACGCACAGCGCGTAGCCCTTTTCGACCTCGGGACTGCCGAACAGCCCCGCCCCCTCGCGGAAGAGGAAGACGATGATCAGCAAGATCACAAGGCTTGCCACGCCTCCGGAGAGGGTGAGCAAGCCTTCGATCGTGCGTTCAATTATTCTGTTAAATCGTTTCACGCGCTTATTTTACGGTGATGAATCCGACTTCGCTGACGATCTTCTGACCGGCGGGCGAGAGGACGAAGTCGATAAACGGTTTTACTTTCGCTTCGTTGTTGGTCGTATAGTAGTAGTACAGCGGGCGGACGATCGGATAGCTCTTGTTCTTGGCGTTAGCCACCGACGGTTCGACATAGGTTCTCCCGGCGTCATACGATATGCTCACCGCCGACACGTCCTTGTTCAGGTAGGCCAGGCCCACGTAACCGATCGCCCCCCGGGTCTGGCTCACCGACTGGATGATCGCGCCGGTGGCGGGCATGCTCATGATGCCGTTCATGTAGTTTTTATTTTTAAGCACGCTTTCCTTGAAGAACTCGTAGGTGCCCGACGACGTTTCACGCGAATAGGGAACGATCTTCAGGTCGTCGCCACCCACTTCTTTCCAGTTGGTGATCTTGCCCATGAAGATGCTTTCGAGCTGTTCGCGGGTCAGTTTCTTCACCTTGTTCGAGGGGTGAACGACCACAGCCAGGGCGTCCCAGGCGGCGATCACCTCTTTAACGCTCTTGCCGCCTTCCTGGAGTTTTTGTTTTTCGTCGAATTTGATTTTACGCGAAGCCTGGGCCAGATCGGTCGTACCTTCGACCAATGCCGAAATCCCAACCCCGCTGCCGCCGCCCGTTACGGTCAGGGTCTTTGCTGGATTTGCTTTCATAAAAGCTTCGGCTTCTTTCTGCGACAGGGGCAGCATCGTGTCCGAACCTTTGATCTTCTGAGCCTGGGCGCTCCCGGCCAAAACAGCCACCGCCAGGGCGGCCAAAATCATCTTTTTCATCTTTATACGCTTGATATTACGTGACAAAATTAGAGTGTGGATATTACCTTGTTGAAAAGAAATTGTTACGAAACGGTTAAGATCAGAACTTGTACTGCACGCGCAGGGTGAAGACGTCGTTCTTCACGTCGTTCGTAAAATTGGGCAGGTTGATCGTTTTTTCGTTCCGGTTCAACTCGTAGTAGGCCGTCACGCGGATTGCGTTGCTGGCCCGCCACAGCAAGCCGAAACCCCAGGTATTGTGGGTCAGGTCGGCCAGGGTGGTGTTCGAACCGTCGACGCCGATCTCGTTGCCCGAGAGTTTTGTGTTGGGGTCATACCAGTCATACTTGGCTACGGCTGAGAACGACGAGCGGCCCAAGTCCTGCACCAGCATCGCGTAACCGCCTGCGAAATTACGGATGTAGGTATCGGCCGTCTTGAAATTCGATGCGGTGGCTTCGAGAAACACCAGCGACGAATAGTTCGGGCTCTTGCTCCCGGCAGGGCCGCCGGGCTGGGTACCGAAAAGGTATTCGCCGCGCAACTGGGTCAGCCCCAACGGGCTCATCACGCTGAATTGGGCGTCGAAACCGAAGTATTCGCGTTTGGCGTAAGCGCCTTTATTGCTATCATCGTCATTGAGGACGAACGATTTTCCGTCCATTGTGTAGACGTTCCTGTTCAGTTGCACCACGCTGCCATTATAATACGAAGCGCCGATACCGAACTTTGCATCGCCGCCGATCGGTTTGTTTAGCGAAAGGTGCCCTATAAAGTCCTTGCGGTTATCAGTTTCGGGCTTGATACCGTTACCTGCGAAGAAACCGCCTTCGAATTTGAGGATGTTCCACGGCGAGGTCTTCGAGGGTTGCAAGATGATCGCTCCGCCCAGGTCGCGCTCTTCGGGAAACAAGGTCTGAAAAACGGTCGAACGTTCGGGCGATTCGCGGCGCGACGACGAGTAGCTGATCTCGTAGCCGAACGGGCGGTCGAACACCCCGGCCTTGAGCAAGTTGGTCCCTACCCACGGGTCTTTGACGATGAGGTAGGCGTCTTTCAGCCCGAGTCCTTTTTCGGTCAGGTCGATTTGGAACACGCCCGAGAACAGGCCGTCTTCGTAGGCGAATTTGATGCGGCCGCGGCGGATGCCGATGCGGTCGAACGACTTGCCCGGGTGGGTATTGATCCCGCCCACTTTGAGCGAGGCGTCCTGTTCGCCCCATTGGTACTGGGCTTGAAGGTAACCCGACACCTTCAGTTTCTGAAGGACGCGCACACCGTCTTCCAGCGTGGAAACACGCTGTTCGAGGCGTTCTGTTTCGGTGAGTTCGGGTTCCTTCATCTGGGCCGAAGCGGCCGTGCAGAGGGTGAAACTGCCGAGGAGGAAGGCCAGGGCCTTGGTCGGCGTAAAGGGTCTTTTCATCGCTTTCAAATAGTTTTGTTTGACGCTGCAAAACTATTTTCAGCCAATTACGGACATCCCTACATCCTTATTACAATAATGTTACATTTTCTATCTCACTAAATATCAAACGACTTATTGTTTTTTTCTCTTTGGAGCTCGACCTCAAACTACTTTTTAAGCCTGGACTTCGTAGGCCAGCGGGCCAAAGGCCCGCAACGCGCATATAGCCGATTGGCGTGAAGAACCGGAGCGAAGCGGAACTCAGCGACCAACGGGAGCTAAAAAGCTTGAGAAAAACGTGGTAAAGTCCACTGTTTTAGCCCGAAGGGCGAGTTGTGGACGCAACAGCTTTTCTCAAGCTTTTTTAGCGAATCGGATAACGCGCTTGACTTTTTTGCAACTTTTTTTGTCAAGAAAAAAAGTTGGACAGAAATATCATAAAGACAGTGCTTTCAGGTACAGTTCTAAAAAAGAAGAACAGGCTGCGCTCACAACCTGTTCTTTTCCAAAAATTCAAGGAATTGTTCCTTATTGTTGCTCCCTAAGGGGATTTTGTGCGACCCCAAAATAATATGATTATTCTCAAACGCATCGACCTTCGACAGGTTGACGATAAATGATTTGTGAATCCGGATAAACTGCTCCTGGGACAGTTTTTCCTCGACGTTCTTCATCGAGCTTTTGGTGACGTAGTTCTTGGTTGCCGTGGCAATTTTTACGTAATCTTTCAACCCCTCGACAAAAAGGATCTCTTCGAGATTGATGCGCACGGTCGAATACTCGACCCGCACCATCATATAATCGGAAGTGGCCGGTACAGCAGCTGCTGGTGAAGCCGAAACGCCCGCCCCGCCCCCGTCGCGGCGGCGCAGTTGCATCCGTTCCTGGGCCTTGGTCACCGCCTGGTAAAAACGGTCGAAAGAAAACGGTTTCAGCAGGTAATCGACCACATTCAACTCATAACCCGTCAGGGCATAGTCGGGATAGGCCGTCGTAAAAACCACCAGCGGCAGGTGGTCGGTCATCCGCACGAAGTCGACCCCGGTCAGGTGCGGCATATTGATGTCGAGAAACATCAGGTCGACCGGTTCGCGCTGGATCAACTGCCCCGCCTCAATGGCACTCGAGCAGGTGGCAACCAGCTCCAGAAAACCGATTTTCGCGGAAAAATCCTCAATGATCTTCAGGGCCAACGGTTCATCATCGACGGCAATGCACCTCATAATTTACGAATTAAATTCAATCGACCAGATTGAGTCGTAAAATTACATAAAAAATCCCGTCTTTTTCTTCGGCGGTGAACGAATAATTTTCGCCGTAGATCAGGTCGAGGCGGCGGCGGATGTTCTTGATACCGATGCCCGACGAGAGGTTATCATCGCCGTTGCGCAACACGATGCGGTTCGACACGCGGAACTCGAATCGCCCTTTATCGACCGCCATCACAATGTCGACGAACGACCGCTCGACGCTGTCGACGCCGTATTTAAAGGCGTTTTCAAGGATCGGAATGAGGAGCATCGGCTCGATCCGGTAACCTTCGGTCTGCCCTTCGAGGGTGATAGCCACGCGGGTTTTGTCGGTCAACCGCATTTTTTGCAGTTCGATGTAGTCATCGACCACACGCAGCTCGTCGGCCAACGGGACCTTCTCGCGGTTGGCCTCATAGAGCATATACCGGAGAATCGACGATAGTTTCAGCACCGCATCCGAAGCTACGGACGACACGCCGATCGTATACGAATAGATCGAGTTGAGCGTGTTGAACAGGAAATGGGGATTGATCTGCTGCTTGAGGTAAGCGAGTTCGGTGGCGATCTTGTCGCGTTCGATCTCCTGCCGTTTTTGTTCCGAGCGCCGCGATTTTTCGAAATAGGCCAGCGCCAGGCTCGCCAGATAAAAGAAAAACAGCGTGTAGACCAACGGGATGTTGTACATCCGGAACGGGTTGTAAGGCTCGCGACGGATGCCGCGGTAGAACGAGCGGAAATGTTCGTACTCGCGGTCGAGTTTCCGGTACTCCTGTTCGCGGGGGGTCAGGTCGAGCTCGCCCCGTTTGAAGTCGTCGTCGTCATAATCGGGCAGATGCTCCCGACGGGGATCGTCCAGATTCATCCGGTCACGCATCAGGCTGTCCTGCCGGATGTGTTCGTAAAACATCCGGGCGCGTTCGACCCGCTGCTGGCGTTTCTTTTGTTCGTAGGATTCGGCCACATCCTTGTAATCGCTCAGTTCGCGTTCGATCTGGTCGAGCTGGTGCCTGACGAGTTGTACCGACCCATAGCGGATCACACCGAACGAGATCACCAGTGCCGCCACCGTCAGGAACAGGTACCCGAAGACCCGCTTCCGGAAGAGGAAGCGGGGGATCAGGACCAGATAGCTGACATAGAAAAGCAGGATGTAGACCGTCCACGAAATAAGGCTGTCCCAGATGTCGACCGCAAAGGAGTAGCCCTTGGTCAACACGAAGTTGAGCAGGATCAGCGCCACCCACGCCAGAATATGGATCCACACTTTTGTGGTCTTCGTTTTTTTTGCCATCGTCGTAAGGTTTTTTATCAGAAGCCGCCGCGACCGCCGCCGAAGCCGCCACCGCCCGGAGGAGGCCCGTAGCCACCCGGGCCACCCGGAGGCGGGCCCTGGCGATCTCCGTCACCGCCCCGGAACTGCGGGCCGCCGCCGCGCTGGCTGGGGCTGGCCACGGGCGTGTTCATCGAGTTGAAGCGGAAACTCAGGGTAAACATCACGTAGCGGCCCATCGTGTTGGTCCAGCTGTTCTGGACATAGTTCGAGGCAACGCTGTAGCGTATGCTCTTGTTCTGTTTCAGGATGTCGTACATCGTAACGCGAGCTTCGGCCGTCTTGCGCTTGGTGAACTTGTAGCCCAGGCCGACGTTCCACAGGTTGTATTCCTGGGAAAAACCGGCCGTCGAAGTATTCTTCACATAATTGTAGGTATAGGTCGTATTGAAAACGATTCCTTTCAGGAAAATGACGTTCAACATCGCGCTGGCCCGTTGGTTGAAGTATTCGAAATTCTCCTTGCCCTCGGCCGTGTTGTCGGTGAAGTTATATCCGGTCATCGACATTACCGAGAAATCGACGTTCGGAGAGATGTTGCTCACCAGGCCCAGCATCAGGTTGGTGCTGTTTGTCTTGGCCTTGTTGAACAGGTTGGCGTCGGTGTAGGACGGAGTAACGTTATAACTGTAGCGCGTCCCCATATTGAAGTTGCTCTTGAGCTTGCGGATCGGGAAACTATAGGAAACCATCGCCGACGCCGAGAAACGCCCGTCGAGGTTGGTCGGGGTGGTGAGGTCGGAACCGGCCTGAGCGACAAAATTGTTGTATTCGGGCAGGACGGTTTCATTCTCGAAATAGATCATGTGGTTGCCGATGTAGTTCTGGGTCACGGTCGCCCGGAGCTGGGTGTAGAAGTTGGTCGACTTCTGCACGTTCGACGAGGTGTAGCGCAGCGAGAAATCGTGGTCATAGCTCTGTTTCAGTTCGGGATTTCCCGAGGTGAGGTGCGCCGGATTACGCCCGTCGACCACGTTCTGCAACTCTTCGACCGAGGGCAGGCTGTTGTCGCCTTCGTAACCGATACGCAGGTTCTTGCTCTTGCTAAAGTCGTAGCGGAACTGCATCTCGGGCTTCCAGGTGTAGAAATTGCGGTCGACGACGAAATCGGTGGGATAGGTCTGGTCGTTGTTCATGTCGGCCACTTCGTATTCGGCCCCGGCGCTGAAGCGCACCTTGTCCTTGGTGAAGGTGTAGTCGAGTTTGCCGCTTTGGGTGGTGTAGTCGCGGGTGAAAGTGTTCGAACGGGTCGGATCGAGGATGCCGCCCTGGTCTTCGTCGTAATAATAGATCTCGGACTCGCTGTTGGTATAGCCCATGCGATAGGAAAATAACACGCGGGAGAATTCGCCCAGCGGCTCGGCATAGGTGAGGCGGCCGCGGAACTGGCGGCTCCAGCTGTTGCTGGTGTTTTTGAGCCAGGTCCGGTTGGTGGTGGTTTCGGTCGTGTCGCGTTGCCAGCCGTCGCCGCCATTTTCGCTGGCCGACACACGGAAGGTGGTCGTCAGCGCACGCCCGGCCTTGGCGCCGGTACCCAGGCGGAGGGTCCACATCAGTTCGCCGCCCACGTTATAGCCGTCCGAGGTGCTGTTGTTGAGCATATCCATGCGCGTAGTCGGCACATCGTCGACGGTGCTGGACGACCGCGTCCACTTGTCGGACGTGTTGTCACGATACGAAAAACTGGGGGTAAACAACAGGCGGTTGCGCCCGCGTTCGACCTCCAGGCGGCCGTTGACGCGGTGGTTCTGGTTGGCCGGGTTGGTGTAGGTAGTATCGATGGCGATGCGGGTGGTATATTTATCCGAGGGAAAATAATCTTTCACGGTGCGGGTCGATACTTCCGACGAGCTGTTGTCGAACATATAGTTGCCCGTGAATTTCACCCCCTTGCCCCACTCGCCCGAGTAGCTGAGGCCAAAGTTCTGGATCGTGTTGATCCCGTTCGAACCCATAAACATCGCCGCGCCACCGCCACCGGTGTTCGAGCTTTGGCCCGAGAAACGCTGCTGGTTGACGTTGTTGGCCAACCCGTTGATCGACCAGCGGTTCTTTTGGCCGATGAGCGTGGCGTTCCCGCCGATCAGGTAGCGAAGCGGGGTTTCGCCCTCGTCGTTTTGCTGAAGTTCAGAACCGATGCCGGCTTCGATGCGGCCCATATAGCTGCGGTTGCTCTTGTGCTTGGTGACGATGTTCAGCGCACGGGTAGTGCGGCCGTCGTCGTAGCCGAGGAACTTGGCTTCGTCGCTCAGTTCGTCGAACATCTGGATGCTCTCGACCGCGTCGGCCGGCAGGTTGCGCAGCACGGCCATCACGTCGTCGCCGAACGACAGCTTGCCGTCAACATAGGCCCGCATCACGCTTTCGCCCTGCGACTGCACCTGACCATCGGAAATGGTGATCCCCGGCATCTTCGAGGCCAGGTCGGCCGCATCGGCGTCGGGGTTGGTCTTGAAGGCGCTGGCGTTGTACTGGGTGGTGTCGCCTTTCTGCACCGCCATGGTCGAACGGGCTTCGACCACCACCTTGTCGATCAGGTTGCCCTCTTCGGTCATCCGGATCGTGCCCAGGTTATTGGTCGAACGCGATACGGCAACCGTGCGCGTGATCGTACTGTAGCCAAGGAACGTGATGACTAAGTTGACTTCCTTGGCCGGTACGTTGGGTACGCTGAACGCCCCGTAAATGTCCGTAGTCACGTGGCGGGTGCTGTCGACCATGATCAGCGCACCCACCATCGGCGAATTATCGCCCGCGTCAAGCACCGTCCCCCGCAGGGTAAAGGTCTGCTGTGCATAGCCCACCGTGGCGGCCAGGCAAAGGATGGTTAATAGGAGAATTTTTTTCATCGCGTTTTATATTTTTATTTTTATTATTTCTTTTTTCGTTACCCAAATGTAATGCGATAGCTTCGCAGTAGCAAAACAAAATAGACCAAACCGCGATTTGAGTCGATGAAAGGTGCCTCCCGGCACACGGAATTTTTACCTTGCTTAGACAAATTTAGGATTAAAGATCCGCTCGCTCCCTCCCTCCCCAGACGCTCCCGAGCTGGAAAACGGCACCAGGAACGATTTGTAAGATCGATTTTTTCCCTTATCTTTGCGGGGCTTTTTCTGAAGGCGGATGTGGCGTAATTGGTAGCCGTGCCAGACTTAGGATCTGGTGCCGAAAGGCGTGGGGGTTCGAGTCCCTTCATCCGCACTTGTGCCGTAGGTGGTGCCGAAAGCGGCGCACCCTCCGCACAGCGAAAGGGAAGCTTCTGGAAGGCATCTGCTGAGAAATCTAAAAACAAACCATAGAAAATGAATCTCATAACCGAAACCCTCGACAACCAAGTCCTGCTGTTCAAAGCGACGGTGGGCGAATCGGACTATAATGAAGCGGTCGAAAAGGCTCTGCGCGACTACCGCCGCAAAGCCAACGTCCCCGGATTCCGCCCCGGGATGGTGCCGATGGGGATCATCAACAAAATGTACCGCAAAGGGGTCATCGCAGAAGAGTCTTACCGCGTCGCCTCGCGCGCCTGTCTCGACAAACTCAACGAGTCGAAAATCGCTACCATCGGCGAACTGATGCCCAGCGAACAACAGAAAGAACTCGATTTTGACAACGCCACCGAATTCGAATTCACGTTCGAAATCGGCCTCGCCCCCGAAATCAAACTCGACCTGACCAAAAAAGACAAGATCACCCGCTACGGCATCAAGGTAGCTCCCGAGATGCTGGCCGGCTACAAGGAAAATTTCATGAAACGCTTCGGCAAACTCGAAGAGGTTGACGTCGTGAAATCGGAAGAAGCCCTGACCGTTGTGCTCGACCAGGAAGATATGCGCATCGAAGACGCCTACGTAGGCCTGATCTCGATGACCGAAGAGGAACGCAAGCCGTTCATCGGCAAGAAAGTAGGCGCCAAGGTGGAGGTCAACGTCAACGACCTTTACAAAACGCCGTCGCAGCGTGCCTCGATCCTCCAGGTGAAAGAGGAGGAGCTGGGCGGGATCAACCCCAACTTCACGCTCGAGATCACCAAGATCCGCGAATTCGTGCTGCCCAAACTCGACGCCGAATTCTTCAAGATGGCTTTCCCGGAAGGCGATGTGACGAACGAAGCCGAAATGGACAAGTGGGCCGAAGAGAAGATCGCCGCCGACCTGGTGCGCGAAACCGAGTTCAAGTTTGTGATCGACGTGCGCGATTTCCTGAAGAAGAAGGCCGCCATCACGCTGCCCGACGCATTCCTGAAGAATTGGCTCTTCCACATGAACGAAGGTAAATTCACGATGGAACAGATCGATGCCGAATACCCGGCGTTTGCCGACATGATGGCCTGGGACCTGATCCAAAAGCACTACGGCGAAACGATAGACATCAAGATTACCCCCGAAGAGGCGACGGACGAAGCCAAAGCGCTGGCCGCAATGCAGTTCGCCTACTACGGTATGCCGTCGGTGTCGGACGATATGCTGGAAAACTACGCCAAGCAGATGCTTTCGAACCGCGAAGAGGCGAAGAAGATCTACGACAAACTCTTCGAACGCAAGGTGGTCGATGCCGTCAGCGGCCTGGTGACCATCACCGAGAAGAAAGTGAGCGCCGACGATTTTAATAAGTTGTTCGAAGCGTAAACGCTCCTGACCAAAACGAAACCGGCCTTGCAAAAAATTTGCAAGGCCGGTTTTCATTTAACACATTCCGCTATCGTACGCAACCCAAAGAAAGGGGAAAACGAAAAAACAACCACTACCCTACACTTCCAACGCCGACAGGCCGAGGCCGGAGGCCGAGAATCCCGCATATAGGCAAATGGCGTGAAGAAAAACATGGAGAAAAGCGTAAGCGGAGTCCACTGTCTGAGCCCGAAGGGCGAGTTGTGGACGAAGCAGCTTTTCGGAATATTTTTTAGCCATTTGACTAAAGCGGTGACTTTTACCTCCCTCCGGTCGGTGAGCTTCGGTTCTTTGGTTACTTTCTTTGGGTGGTAGCCAAAGAAAGTAACGACGCACCAACAATCGAGAAATTCAAACCACTGAAATAGAGAGAAAAAAACAAGAATTTTAACATTTAGTACTAAAATCGGCGTGATTGTGTATTTTATTAAATTTAACTATTTTTGTGTTTGCAAAAGCAGCCCCCATGAAAAACACCCCTAACGAACAGACTACAGCTATCCTGCTGATATACTGCCCCGACCGAAAGGGCATCCTGGCGACCGTCACCGATTTCATCGACATCAACGGCGGCAACATCATCTACCTCGACCAACACGTCGACCGCGAAGCCGGCATCTTTTTTATGCGTGTCGAATGGGAACTCAACGGCTTTGCCATCCCCAAGGAGCGCATCTCCGAGTATTTCGAAACGCTCTACGCCAAAAAATACGAGATGCATTTCCGACTCTACTTTTCAGACTATAAACCCAAGATGGCGATCTTCGTATCGCGGATGTCACACTGCTTGTATGATCTGCTGGCACGTTACACGGCGGGCGAATGGCGGGTCGAAATTCCGCTGATCATCAGCAACCACGAGGATATGCGCGGGGTAGCTCAGCGATTCGACATTCCATTCCACCACGTGCCGATCACGCCCGAAAACAAGGCCGGACAGGAAGCCCGGACATTGGAATTGCTGGCCGAAAACGAAGTCGATTTCATCGTGCTGGCGCGCTATATGCAGATTCTTTCCGAGCGGATCATCGAGCGCTACCCCAACCGGATCATCAACATCCACCACTCGTTCCTGCCTGCTTTCGTCGGGGCGAAACCCTACCATGCAGCCCACGAGCGAGGCGTAAAACTGATCGGCGCTACGAGCCACTACGTGACGACCGAACTCGATGCAGGGCCGATCATCGGCCAGGACATCGCCCGGATCTCGCATAAGAACACCGTGCAAGACCTGATCCGCAAAGGACAAGACCTTGAAAAGATCGTCCTTTCGCGTGCGGTAGACAAGCACATTGCCCGGAAAATTCTTATATATGAGAATAAAACGGTGGTTTTTAATTAAAAAGGTAGCTGGCGAAAAAAAGAAAAGGCGGATCTTGCAGATCCGCCTTTTCTGTATCTCAAAAAGATTACAGCCCGTATTTAGCGATAAGCGCTGAAAGGCGTTCGCGCAAGCCATCGCTTCCGGCCACCAGCGGCAGGCGCAGTTCATTGGCGATCATTCCTTTGATGGCCAGGGCCAGTTTTACGCCGACCGGGTTGCCTTCGGCAAAAAGGGCATCGACCGGCTCCTGCAGGGCCAGTTGTATCGGGGCAGCCTTGGCAAAATCGCCCGCCAGGCAAGCGCCGATCATCTGTGAAAACGTCTGCGGAAAAGCGTTCGATGCCACGGAAATCACCCCGTCGCCGCCCAAGGCGATCATCGGCAGGGCCAGGTTGTCGTCGCCCGAAATAACCAGGAAATCGTTCGGTCGGTCGCGCAGGATGTAGGCCGCTTGGGCCAGGTTGCCCGAAGCTTCTTTGACACCGATGATCCGGTCGGTGGCGTGGGCCAGTTTCAAGGTGGTTTCGGCCGTCATATTGACCCCCGTGCGCGACGGCACGTTATAGAGCACGACCGGTTTGGAAGACACCTCGGCAATCGCGCGGTAGTGTTCGAAAAGCCCCGCCTGCGACGGCCGGTTATAGTAAGGGGTGACCGACAGGATGGCGTCGTAGCCCGCCGTGTCGTAGCGGTCGATATTGCGGATCACCTCGTCGGTGCAGTTGCCCCCGATGCCGATCATCAGCGGCAGCCGGCCGGCGTTGCGTTCGCGAACAAAGGTGGCGATCTGCTGTTTTTCGTCGAAGGTGAGGGTCGGGGTTTCGGCCGTGGTGCCCAGGGCGACCAGATAATCGACCCCGCCTGCGGTAACGTAGTCGACCAGCGCCCCCAGGGCGACGTAATCGATCGTCTTATCTGTCTTGAACGGGGTGATCAGCGCAACGCCGACGCCCCTAAACGGATGGCTCATACAAATACTTTCTATTGATGGGGCGAATTTATGTATTTTTCGTGAGAATTCATACGAAAGTTTATTATTTCACAGAATGTATAAATTCCAATGAAATTCCATTATTCGCCCCACACATAGCCGTCGTGTTCGAGGCCGAGCAGCGACAGGACGCGGTCGGTCACCGTGCGGCAAAGCGACTCGATATCGGCCGGTTTGCCGTAGAACGACGGTGCCGCGGGCAGGATCACCGCGCCGCACTCCGACAACGTGGCCATATTGCGCAGGTGGATGGTGTGGAGCGGCGTTTCGCGCGGCACAAGGATCAGGGGGCGGCGTTCTTTGAGCATCACGTCGGCGGCACGGCCCAGCAGGTCGGCCGACGTGGCGGCAGCCAGGCGGCCCAGCGTCCCCATCGAACAGGGAACGACCACCATCGCGTCGTAGCCCGCCGAACCCGAAGCAGGCGGAGCAAAGAGATCGTCATTGGCAAAACGGGTGATGCGCGGATCGGCCAACCAGGCGCCCTCGCCCTCGTAGTCCATCACTTTCAGGCCGTTTTCGGTCACCACGACCGAAAGTTCGACTCCGGCATGGGCCAACAGCGCTTCGGCCAGCAGGCGGGCGTAGATCGAACCGCTTGCCCCGGTCGCCCCGAGTACGATTTTTTGCTTGGACATCGCCTATTTTAAATTTCAATCTTCGAACACACGTACCCCTTTTCCTGCAAAAATTGCAGCACGCGCGGCAGGGCATAGCGCAGGTTGCGCTCCGACTTGCGCGAATCGTGAAAGACAACGATCGAGCCGCTGCGCACGTGTTTCGTCACATTTTTCACACACTTGCGGGGCGACACGAAACGGCTGTAGTCTTCGCTCAGCACGTCCCACATGATCAAGTTATAGCGCTCGGCCAGGATGCGGGCCTGAGCCGGTTTGATCCGCCCGTAGGGGGGCCGCAACAGGTTGGTGTGCAGGAAACCGTCGGCAAAATCGACGTCTTCGATATAGCGGCCGATGCTCATCTCCCACCCTTTTTGGTGGCTGTAGGTGTGGTTGCCCACGGCGTGTCCGCCGTCGAGGATCGCCCGGAACACTTCGGGATGCTGCTCGGCGTTCTTGCCCAGGCAGAAGAAAGTAGCTTTCGCGTTGTATTTCGCCAGTTGCTCCAGCACCCACGGCGTCACGTCAGGGCACGGGCCGTCGTCGAACGTCAGAAAAACTTCGCCCGATGCGTCCGGAAAATTCCAGATCATCATCGGAAAAATTTTTCGTAGTATGCGCGGCGGCTTGAAATACACGGTTTACGGAAAGGTATAGTATTTCGAAAAATGTTTCGAACTGAATAATCTGAAAAAGCCCCAGCCGAAGAGTAGCCCGACGGCGGTGCCGAAAAGGATGTCGGCCGGATAATGCACCCCGAGGTAGATGCGGCTGTAGCAAACCACCACCGCCCACAACAGGATCATCGCCGTGTAGAACCAACAGCGGAACAGCTTGATGGTAAATATCGCGATCGAGAAACAGGTAGCGGCGTGGGCCGAGAAAGTGCCGTAAAGCCCCCCGCGATAGTCACCCACGGTATGCACCAGGCCTTCGAACGGCGGATAATGGGTGGGTCTGAATTTCTTGAGCCCGTGTTTGGCGATGTTGCACACCTGGTCGGCCAGGATCACCCCCAGGGCGACAAATACCAACGTGGCCAACATCGTCTTCCACCCCCACCGCCGGTAAACCAGGAAAAGGATCAGCAGGTAGAGCGGAATCCAGGTGGCGTTAGCCGACACGACGCGGAAAAAGAGGTCGGCCGTGTGGCCCAGGTCGCCGTTCAGCGCCAGAAACAACTCCTTATCCCATCCCCAAGGTTCCATCCTATCTTAAAATTTGTCGACGATCGAAGCGTCGATTTCCGTAAAATCGTGGATCAGCAAGTCGTAGTCCGAAAGCATCCCGGCCGGGAACGTGGTGTCCATCGCCACAACGGTCATCCCGGCACGACGCGCGGCTTCGATGCCGACAATCGCGTCTTCGAAGACGATACATTCATCGGGCGTGGCGCCAAGCAGTTCGGCGGCCAACAAAAAGACTTCGGGGTCGGGTTTGCCTTTCGAAATGATGCCGCCGTGGGCCAGCGCATCAAAGTATTCCGAAATGCCGCAGCGTTCGAGCACGAATTCGACGTTGGGCAGCGGGCCCGATGAGCCGACGGCCATTTTTATACCTTTGGTTTTCAATTCTTTCAAAAGTCTAACGAGGCCGGGAGCCGGTTCGATCTTCTGTTCGAAAATATCGCGGTAGATAATCTCTTTTTCGATGCCCATTGCGTGTTTTTCTTCGGCAGTGTACTTGCCTTCGCCGAAGAGGGCGTCAAAGATCTGGTCGTTGGTCTTGCCGAAAGTAAGCAGCAGTTTTTCGCGGGTCACTTCCAACCCGTGGCGCTCTGCAAAAGTTTCAAAGGCTTCCATATGGATGTCGCGGTTGTCGACCAACACGCCGTCCATATCGAATATGATCGCTTTTTTCATGGAAATGTCTACAGAAAAGTTTCTCAAAGGTAGCGACCTTTTTCCGGAAAATGGCCGCCTGTTTCGCTTTTTCGGAAAAAATACCTATTTTTAATGTTTCAAACACAAGTACAAACTTAAAAAACGAATAGTATGGTAATCGACAGCCTGACCAACGCCGCAAAATACGCCGGCCTGAACCCCCACTTTGCCAAAGCGTTCTATTGGATCGCCAACACCGACCTGGCGAAACTCGAGATCGGCCGCTACGAAATCGACGGGGCCAACGTTTACGCCATGATCCAGGGCGGCCCGTTAAAAAAGAAGGCCGACGCCCGCATGGAAGCCCACGACAATTACATCGACATCCAGATTTGCCTCGAAGGCAAGGAAACTTTCGGTTGGCTGGCCCGCGCCGCTTGCAAGAACGTGTCGGTACCCTACAACCCCGAAAAAGACATCGTGTTCTTCAGCGACGCCGAAACCACCTGCTTCTCGCTGACCCCCGGCGAAATGGCCATCCTCTTCCCCGAAGACGGACACGCCCCGATGATCGGCGAAGGAACCATCAAAAAGTGCATCATTAAAGTACGCGCCTAACCGCTGCGCACATTGCACGCCATCCTCGAACGATCGTTTTGGTCTTCAAGCGGAACGTACCTTAGTACGTGAGCATTGAAGGCCGGAAGGATCGTCCAAATCTGACGCACACTGCGCGCAGCGAAATTGGCAAGCACGAAAAACAAAAGAGGCTGTTTCTGGAGAAACAGCCTCTTTTCTATATAAAACCCGCGATTAGTTCGGAGAGATAGCCTCAACCGGACAAACGTCGGCGCAAGTGCCGCAATCGGTGCAGATCGACGGATCGATCGTGTAAACATCACCCGGAGAGATAGCCTCAACCGGACATTCGTCGATGCAAGTACCGCAAGCCGTGCAGGTATTCGGATCAATTTTGTAAGCCATAGCAGTTTTATTTAATTGGTTTAACGTGGTTTCTGTCTTGAGAACGTTGCAAAATTAACGCAATCTTCGGGATTTGCAAAATGGCGTGGCCAAATTTTCGTAACTTTCGGCCGTGAAAAATCCATTTTTCATCCTGCAATTTTGCTGCCAATGATTTTTACACCACAACAATACACGATTCCTGATGAGGCGGGAGTGCCTTTCCTCGATCCGGCGGAGATCGACGCCGCGCTGGCCCGGACCAAAAATCCATCGCTGGCCGCGGTTGAAGCCGTCGTTGCCCGGTCGCTCGCCAAAAACCGGCTGACGCTCGAAGAAACAGCCACGCTGCTCAACGCCTCGTCGGCCGAAGCCGTCGCCGCCATCCGCGAAGGGGCGCGGCGGTTGAAACAGGCGGTGTACGGCAACCGGATCGTACTTTTTGCCCCGCTTTATGTCGGCAACCGGTGCGAAAACAGTTGCCTCTACTGCGGTTTTCGGCGCGAGAACCAAAGCGCCGTCCGCAAAACGCTTTTAGAAAGCGAACTTGTGCGCGAGGTCGAAGCCCTGGAGCAGGAGGGACAAAAGCGACTGATCCTCGTTTTCGGAGAGCATGCGACGTATAACGCGGCGTTTATCGCCGACGCTGTCCGGACAGTCTATGGCGTCACTACCCCACCCGCGGGCCAGATACGGCGGGTCAACATCAACGCCGCGCCGCTCGACGTGGCGGGCTTTGCCACGGTCAAGGCGGCCGGGATCGGCACGTACCAGATCTTTCAAGAGACATATAACCCTGAAATTTACAGGCGTTACCATCCGCGCGGGCGAAAGGCCGACTACGATTACCGCCTCACGTCGCTCGACCGGGCGATGGAGGCCGGGATCGACGACGTGGGCCTGGGCGCATTGATCGGTCTGGGCGACTGGCGGTTCGAGGCGATGGCGCTGGTGCGCCACACGAACCACCTCGAAGCGTGTTTTGACGTCGGGCCACACACAATTTCGTTCCCACGGATCAAACCGGCCCACGGGGTCGAGTTGCCTGGGCTGGTCGACGTGTCGGACGAGGAGTTTACGCAACTGGTGGCTGTGTTGCGGCTGGCAGTGCCTTACACCGGGTTGATCCTGACGGCACGTGAGCCGGCGGCGTTGCGCGATGAGCTGATCAGTTACGGCATTTCGCAGATCGACGGGGGGACGCGCCTTGAAATCGGCGGGTATACCGAGGCGGGATCCGAGCAACGACTTGACCGTGAACAGTTCCAGATCGGCGATGACCGTTCGCTGGCCGGGGTGATCGATGCCCTGGTGGCCGACGGGCGGCTGCCGTCGTTTTGCACGGCTTGTTACCGCACCGGGCGCACGGGGGAACATTTTATGGAGTTTTCGGTGCCGGGGTTTATCAAGCGGTTTTGTACGCCGAATGCCATCCTGACGTTTGCGGAATATCTTGAGGATTATGGGTCGGGCGAACGGGCGGCGCAGGGCTGGGCGTTGATCGGCGAGGAGATGGATAAACTCGAGGCGGAAGGCGAAACGCGTCTGGCGGCCCAGATCAAAGAACGGCTCGAACGCATCCGCGCAGGCGAGCGCGACTTGCTTTTCTAAATGGGTTGCTCTAGACGCAAAGTCACCTCGGAGAAACGAAGCTAAAACTTCGTTTCTCCGAGGTGACTTTGCTTAGAAAATTTCCCTGTGCGAGAACGCGCTATTCGTACGAAAAGACCTTGGCGAAGTCAGCCTTCATATCAACCACGACCCACCCCCGCGAGTTAGCCTCGTCAAGCGCCTTGTCCAGTTTGCCGATGGACGAAGCACGATCATAGGCATATTCGCGTTCCGCATCCGTATGCCGCAGGATCAGTTCGAGGTTAGGCAGCGTATTGGTTGCCGTCCACTGCAACATCTCCAGGTCGCCGTCCGAGTTTCCAAACGCCAGGATCGGTTTGCGCCCGATGAACTGATAGATGCCCGCCGGTTTACCCACATTGTCATCGTTATGGAAAACCTCAGGAAGGAGCGTCACCGATTTATCGGCCGCCACAAACCGGGCCTTGAACAGCGTCCCTACCACCTGGCCGGTCGGAATTCCGTAGGCATCCTCACCGAAAACGCGGATAAACATCGCCGAGCCGCCCGACACGATGTAGGTCGTAAAATCATTGGCCCGCAGGTAATCGAGCAACTCGACCATCGGCTTATAGGTCAATTCCGTGAATTTCTTCGAAAAACGCTTGTGTGTAGCGGTGTCGAGCCACGCACGGGCCGTGCGGTCAAACTGGTCGACGGGCATCGCCGTGTGCGAAATCGCAAAGGCTTCTATCATCCCCAACTCGCCACTCTTCATAAAAGTCGCCATATCCCCTTCGGCCAGGGCCTTCAGCTCCGGCTTTTTCTGCAATTCGGGTTTTTTGTTCAAGATATCTTTCATCACATCGAGCGAGAAAACAAATTCGGTGTAAAGTGGCTGTTCGCACCACAGCGTGCCGTCGTTGTCGAAAACCGCCACACGGTACTCCTTGGGGACAAAACCGGGGCTGGCCGAATCGGTCACGTTCTTGACGAAATCAACGATGGCCTTTTTGGTCTGGGTGTCGTTCCATGAAGCAAGGAGTGTCGTCGTATCGGTTGTTCCGGGAGCCTGCGGTTTCGGGCTACAGCCCGCGAAAAACACTCCGAAAACCAGGAGGGGAAGAATGATTTTTTTCATAATTTGATAGATTTATTTGGCAAAAGGTCTATTTTTTTATCTTCACAAAAACCATTCCGCAATATAACGAAGCCATCCCCCTTCCAGGGGATGGCTTTTTATCGGCTTCAAATATTCTACAAAGCGGTTAAGCGCTTTAGAAAAAGCTATGGTTGCAGGCCGCTGATATAATCCAACACACGTTCGGCCAACAGGTAATCACGCAATCGGGAGAATCCGCCGTTCGACAGCAAAAATTCTCTCAGGGCCTGGGGTTGCACGTTATTCTCGGCAGCAATTTCGCGGATGCGGTTCTCAATGTCACGGTCATCGACCTCTACGGCGTCTTTCGCGGCTATCCGCTTTAGGATAAGCAACAGCCGAACCCGATCAACTGCCGCAGCACGCTCTTCATCGGTCGGGATGTCGCTTTCTGTGTCGGAAAAAAGCAGTTCGCGGTCGACAAAAGCCGCCGGCAGGTCAATGGGCGTAAGGTTCAGCAATTTCTCAGAAATTTCCGTTGTACGCTCCGCAGCATCGGTTGCGACCAGCGCCAGATTCTTATAATCAGGCACCTCGAACGTGGGCATCAGCAGAAAACTGGCCCGAAAACCGAAGCGCCCGCCCCGATCGAGAACAATCTCGGAAACGGTCACCGGCGAACCGGCCACCACCCCCTCCTGCTCGGCCGCCTCACGGAACAGCCGTTCCGAACAAAGACCCGCCAGGTCGTTGCGCAACTGGCGTTTATAGGTATTTTCAACAACGCCCACAGACGGATGCCGGAATCCTTTGATCGGCAGTTTGGCGTATTGTTTCAACAGATCGTCGTAGTCATCGGCGACAACGGACCACGCGACCTCAAGGTCGAGTTCCACTTCGTGTTCACTCTTCCGGTTCAAGCTTGTTCTCATCGTTGGTGCGGGGCTAATTCGGGAATGAAATCGGCCACCCGGTAACCCAGGCGGTTGACTATTTTGCGGATATAGGGATCGATATGATCGAAATAATTGAACAGCCCCTCGCACAGGTAATTGAGACCGGGCTGGCCGGCGGCGGTCTTCAGCAGGCGGTTCTTCGGACATTCGCCCGCACAGGCGAACAGGTAGCGGCATTTGCGGCATTTCTCCGGAAGGGTCGTGTCCTTGCTGTAACCGAAGCGTTCCTGTCCGGCCGAAAGGGCCATATCGGTGAGCTTCGTCTGCTTGACGTTGCCCAGGCGGTATTCGGGGTAGACATAATGGTCGCAAGCGTAGAGCGAACCGTCGTGTTCGAGCGCCAGGCCCTTGCCGCACAGCGGCGAAAAGATGCACAGCGGCGACGGGCGCCCGATCCACTGTTCGACCGCGCTGTCGAAAAACGGCACATAGATCCGTCCCAGGTCTTTTTCGTACCACTCATCAAAGATCCGGATCAGGAAATCGCCGTACTCCGTCGCCCCGACGCACCACGACGAGAGGAACGAGTCGGGCGACGCAGGGTCGGCCTGCGGCGTACCCTCGTAGGGCATCTCCAACAGGTCCCAATATTGGGGGGCGGTGGTGGCGAAATTTTTCGATTCGACGATCGGGATAAACTGCATCTGGGTGCTGCCCACCTCATCGCGTAGGAAACGGTAGACCTCGAGCGGGTGTTTCGCATTGCGGTCGTTGACGACGGTGAGCGTGGCGAATTTCACGTTGTGCTTGCGCAGCAACTTAGCCGTGCGCATCACCTGGTCCCACGAACCTCGGCCGTCCTTATGGGTACGGTAGTGGTCATGGAGGGTTTTCGGGCCGTCGATGCTTAAACCCACCAGAAAATCGTTCTCCCGCAAAAACTCGCACCACTCGTCGTCGAGCAGCGTACCGTTGGTTTGCAGGTCGTTTTCGATGCGCACGTAAGGCGGCGCGTATTTTTTTTCGAGTTCGACGACCTTGCGGAAAAAATCGAGCCCCAGCATCGACGGCTCGCCTCCCTGCCACGAAAAAACGATCTGGTGGGCGTTCTGCTGTTCGATGTATTGGCGGATGAAATTTTCGAGTGTTTCCTCGCTCATCCGCCACTTGCTGTCGGTGGCCAGGAGGTTTTCCTTGCTCAGGTAATAGCAGTAATCGCACGAAAGGTTGCACACGGGGCCCAGGGCCTTGATCATCACGTGCATCCTGACCTGCGGCTTTCCGCGAAAGAGATTTCCAAGTGTTTCTGACATCATGGAGGGATATTCAATTTTTAGGTGCATCGTGAACAAGAACCAAGCCAAGGTGGTTTCCGTCCTTTGGAGAAAAGCGGACGGTTCCGGCCGGAAACACGCTCTCCATGGCATAACGCAAGCGACCGGATGATGGATTTTCGCGATTATTGGTTATTTTTGCGGGCGTAACGCCGATCTGCCACGAAGTAGTCGAATGCGGTGGTACGATTTGTTTTTCGAATGTAACTAAATTTTAAATATTTTTACAAAAATACCGCTATGAAAAAAACATTGCTGGCAGCCGGATGCGCCCTCCTTGCCCTGACGGGGATGCACAGCTGCAAAGAAGCCGCCCCGGCCCTCGTCGAGGCCGTCACCATCCCCATCAACATCGCCGCACAGCTCGTTCCGGACGATGTGCCCGCCCTACCCTCCTTTCGTTTCGTGAAACTGGAAACGACCGAGAATTCACGGATCGAGCAGATCGAGAAAGTGATCGAATTCGATGGCAAGCTCATCGTCCTGGGCCATCCCGACGCGGCGAAGGTGCATATCTTCGACCTCAGCGGCAAGTTCCTCTACGCCCTGCCCCGGCTTCCGCAGCAGGGAGGACTTCGTTTCCCGAGCGATATCACGGTCGACGAGGCGAAACGTTCGCTGCTGGTGTTCGACCAATACCAAAAGGTATATGAGTATGACCTGAACGACGGAAAATATATCGGCCAGCGCCTGCAGCTCGGCGAGCAGCGCTTCTACCTCGAGGCGGTCAAGGGCGGGGTGCTTTGCTACGATCCCAACCTTACCCGCGTAAGCCCTTATCAGATGTGCTTCTTTCGCGAGAAAGGCGACAGCACGAACTATTTCCACAAAGCGTTCAGCGGCCGGGAAGCCTATCTCGACCCGGGGCTGGCCAAACTCAGCCAAAGCGAAGTGTTGGCCTCCTCTCCTTTCTGCGATACGGTGTTCCTGTTCCAAGCCAACGGGCCGCTCTTCGTCCCCCGCTATATTTTCGATTTCGGGACCGCACGCGGCAACACTCCGGAAAACCTCGAAAAGCCTTTCCCTGAATACCAACAGATCGTGCAGGACGAGAACCTTCTTATGGGCCCCTCGGCGCTGAACCTGCTGGGCGGGAAACTCTTTTTCAACCTCGACAGTTCGTCTTCCTATTTCGGCCTGTATGACCCGGCAAGCGGAGAGACGAAAGTGTTCACCCGCCTGTTGGTCGACCTGCCCAATTATTACGGCCGCGCAGGGGTCGGTGTCGATGAAATGATCTATGCCTACGAAATGGAGCAACTGATCGAGCATTTCGGACAACACGAACCTGTGACCGAACAGGGACGTGCGCTGAAAGCCGCCTGTGTCAACGCCGGCGATAATCCGGTGATCATTTTCGGCAGCCTGTAAAACCACCGGTACGGACAAAGAGAGGGGAAAGCCGGTGTGGCTTTCCCCTCTCTTTCGTTATTTATGATCGGGTTAATTGGTGCCGTAACCCGGGTTCTGCTGCGGTTTCAGGACTGCCGGATTCTGGTCGATCACCTTCGACGGGATCGGCCAAACCAGGTTGTGCGCATCCATTGTGATGTTCTTCCAGCAGGCGTTCATCACCGTCACGGCACGGCCCGTGCGCTTGAGGTCGAAGAAACGGTGGAATTCCAACGCCAGTTCGACGTTGCGCTCGTGTTCGATCGCCAGGGCGACGGTGTTGTACTTCGACGGATAGCCGGCCGTCCCGTAAGCGGGCAAACCCACGCGGGCACGCACCTCGTTGAGGTACTTCACGTCGCCCGTCGCTTCGGCCAACATCAGAAGCACATCGGCGTAACGCAACACCATGAAGTTATTGCGGGCCATTTCACGTTTGCCGTCAATATCGTTGGTCTTGTCCACCCACTTGATCGGGAAACGGGTCGAATTGAATTCGCCGGTGAGCGACTTCCAACCGTCCTGGATCGAGATGTCGCGGCGCGGGTCGTTGGCTTCATAAGCATTCCAAAGGTCGGTCGACACCTGGTTGTGTCCGCCCCCCTGGAGGGTTACGGCGCCGATGTTATTGGCCGGCGAATAGAGGGCCCAGTAGCTGCTATAGGGATTACCGGTACCACCGAGATACTGGATCTCGAAGATCGACTCGCTGCCGTTCTTCTTGTTGTAGTCCCACAGGTCGGCGTAGCTCGGGGTGAGCGAGTACTCCTTGTTGTAGATGTTCGTCAAGGTCAAGGCAGCGTTGGCTTTGTCGCCCTTGGCCAGGTAAACCTTGCCCAGCAGCGCGTAAGCCGCACCTTTGGTCGCTACACCCACGGCGCGCTGGCCCGATTTCGACGGCAGGTTCTTGATACAAAATTCGAGGTCTTCGATGATCTGCTTGTAGACGTCGTCCAACGAAGCGCGGCCCATTGCATAGGCTTCGGCCACGGTGACCGGCTTGGTCACCAGCGGCACACCGCCCCAGATCTGCGACATATTATAATAATACAGCGCACGCAGAAAACGCATTTCGCCTTCGTAAGCAGCCGCCCCGTCGAACGAAATCTGGTTGATCTTCTGGATCAGGTTATTAACACGGAACATACACTGGTAGAAGTTGTTCCACGCAGCATAGACTTCGCCGTTGATCGTCTGTACGTTACAGGCCTGGATACCGGTGTAGTCGGCCGGGTTGCTCCCGCGGTCGTCGGTGTAGACCTCGTCCGAAGCCAGCGAGCCGTAGAAGTAGACCGGGCCAATGGCGCCGTAGATGTTATAGAGCGTGTTATAGGCCGCAGGCATCGCAACATCGATGTCGGCTTTGGTTTTGTAGAAGCCGTCGTCGCTGGCGGCCGAGATCGGCACCAGGTCGATGAAATCGTTCCCGCACGAGGTCACCAACACCGACAGGCTGACAAAAAGCACGATATGTTTAAATATCTTTTTCATAATCCTTGTTTTTTATCGGTTATCGATTAAAAGTTGAAGTTAACCCCCAGGGTCCATACGCGGGGATTCGGATAGGCACCGTAGTCGAAGCCTTTGTAGATCCCGGTCTGGAACGAACTGGCTTCCGGATCGTAGTTGATGTAGTCCGAGAAGAGGTAAACGTTCTCGATGTTCAGGTAAATCTTGGCCGAAGCGAGTTTGATCTTTTCGGTCCATTTGTACGGCAGGGTGTAGCCCAGGCGGATGTTCTTGATGCGGATGAACGAACCGTCCTCGACCCAGTACGAAGAACATTCATACTGCAAACCTGCGACCTGTTTCTTCAGCGTGTAGTCGTAGTCGCTGTTGGCGTCGATCAACGGGCGGAAAATCTGGCCGTCGCCAGGCTGGCTTTCCGAACGCCAGAAATTCGATACGACTCCGTAGCAGTTGCGGTTCACACGGCCGATCTTCGAGAAGCGGGCTTCCTGGTTCATGATTTCGCCGCCTTGCGAGCCGGTGAGCATGATCGACAGGTCGAAGCCTTTCCACATGAAGGTGTTGGTCAACCCCCAGGTGAAGTCAGGCTGGTAGTTCCCGATCACGGTGCGGTCGTCGGTGGTGATGGTGCCGCTACCGTCTACGTCGCGTGCACGCGGGTCGCCGGCTACGCTACCCGGCCATACCGGATACTGGCCCAGTTCAGCCGAGCTCATAATCACACCGTCGAGGATGTAACCGTAGTAGTTACCGATCGGTTTGCCGACCTCCATAATGATATTACAACTGTTGTCGCCCTGGATAATCGAGGCGTTTCCCGGCCCGAGCTGGGTGATCTTGTTGCGGTTGCCCGAGATGTTGAAGTCGGTGTTCCACTTGAAGCCACGCACCAGGTTGCGGGTCGTAAGTTGAAGCTCCATCCCTTTGTTTTCCACGGCACCGATGTTGGTGAGCGTCGATTGGAAACCGGTCAGCACCGGGATCGGCACGTTGAGCAGCATATCGGTGGTCTTAGACATATAGTAGTCGTAGCTCAAGGCGATGCGCTGGTTGAAGAAGCTCGCGTCGAGACCGATGTTGGTCTGGGCGGTCTTTTCCCACTTCAGATTACGGTCGGGGAACGAGTTGGTGTACATCCCCGGGGTGAGTTTATTGTCGAACACATAAGATGCATTGCCCATCGTACCGATCGAGGCGTAATTCGAGATCTGGTTGTTCCCGGTTTCACCGTAGCTTACGCGCAGTTTGAGGTTATCCATCCAACCGGCCGCGCCCTGCATAAAAGGCTCTTCCGAGATGCGCCAACCCACCGAAGCCGAGGGGAAGTAACCCCAGCGGTTGTTCGAGCCGAAACGCGAAGAACCGTCGGCGCGGATCGCTGCGGTTACCAGATATTTGTCCTTGAAGGAGTAAGTACCGCGGGCGATGTAAGAGATCAGCGCCCATTCGCTCGAAGAAGAGGTACCCGTAATCTTGGTCGCCGCGTTGAGCGTGCGCACCAGGTCGTTGGGGTAACCGGTCCCGGTCGTGCGGCCGTCGTGAACGTGCTGCTTCTGGGCAGAATACCCCAGCAGGCCGGTCACGGCGTGGTTGCCGAAGTTGCCATTGTAGGTCAGCGTGTTTTCCCACACCCAGTTGAACAGTGTGCGGGTGGTTTCGTTGCCTTCCGCATCGCGGTACTGTTCGTGGCCGTATTTCTGGCCCTTGTTGCGGTAGTCCCAGTAGAACTGGTCGTCGTTCGTGCCGCTGATGCTGGTGCGGAACTTCAGCCCTTTCCAGATGTTGGCATCAAGGTAGGCCACGGCGATCACGTTGTTGTCGATTTTTTCGTTGAACGACTCGCGGGTGAAGATGTAAGGGTGCCACAGCTGGAACTGATATTTTTGGAAAGCATACCAATCCGATGCCGGGTCGCGATGGCTGTAGGTACCCACATCATTGATCACCGGGAAGATCGGGTCGGACTGCAGGGCGCCGAGGCTCACCGCGTCGGACTTACCCGAGTTACCGAACATCTGGCTCGTCGAGCGCGAGAGGGACACATTGACCCCGGTGCTGAAGACGTTCGATATCTTGTGTTGGAGGTTCGCACGCAGGTTGATGCGGTCGTAGTAAGTGTTTTCTACGATCCCTTCCGAATCGAGGTAACCGGCCGAAACCATAAACTGGGTCTTTTCATTACCACCGCTGGCCGAAAGCTGGATGTTCTGGGTGTAGGCGGTGCGGAAGAGCACGTCCTGCCAGTCGGTACCCTGGCCAATACGTTCCAGCCACACGGGATCGGTAAACATTTCCGGGATCTGGTAGTTTGTGTTCGAAATTCTCGCCTGGCGGACGCTGTTGGGATCGGTTGCCTTGTGTTTTTGGGGGTCGAGGGCAATCCACGAGTTGTTACGCGCGGCGATCGTGTAGTCGATAAACTGCGGAGCGTCCATCATGTCGATCGTGCGGGCCACTTGGGAAATCCCGTATTCGTAGGTCGCCTGGATGCTGGTCTTACCGGCTTTCCCTCGCTTGGTGGTGATGAGCACCACGCCGTTGGCCCCGCGCGAACCGTAGATAGCCGCCGAAGAGGCGTCTTTCAACACTTCGACCGACTCGATGTCGTTCGGGTTGATGTTGTTCAGCGGGTTTTGGTTGTACTGGAGGTCACTCGCGCTGTTCGTCCCGTTCGAAGAGGTCATGTCTTCGATGGGCACCCCGTCGATCACGTAAAGCGGGTTGGTCCCCGAGGTAATCGAGGAAGCGCCGCGCACACGGATCGAAGGAGCCATACCCGGTGCTCCCGAGTTCTGAGTGATCTGCACCCCGGCCAGCTGGCCCGAAAGCGAAGAGAGCACATTGGGATAGGAACGTTCGGCGATCTTTTCGCCCGAAACGGAAGCAATCGCTCCGGTCAGGTCGCGTTTGCGGACCGTGCCGTAGCCGACAACCACCACTTCTTCGATTTCTTCGGTGTCTTCTTTCAACACCACGTTGATCGTCAACTGTTCGCCAATGGTAAAGCTCTGATCGATGTAGCCGATCATCCTGAATTGCAGGACGGCGCCGCGAGCCACATTGATCGCATAGTCGCCCGATGCGCCGGTGGTAATCCCCTGGGTCGTTCCCTGCACCAGGACGCTGACGCCCGGCATCGGATGGCCATACTCGTCTGTCACGTTACCGCTGACGCGCACCGTCTGGGCAAAAGCCCCCGGAGCGACCAGCAGGAACAACAGCGCCATAAGCATCGAAGCCAGATACGGCCTGCGTTTGCCACTTTCCGAAGTGATCTCCGGACAGGACCTGAAGTAGATCTTTCTCATAGCATTTAATGATTGAAGTTAGTAATTAGGTATTATTTGGAAAATTTGATGGGTCTTCGCCTGGGTAAACGTAACATAATGTAAGTTATATACTTACAAAATTTTTGTTTTCAATTTTACGCTCTCTCTCCTGAAAATCCGGCACATGTGCCGGATTTTTTTTATTATTCCGGATCGCTCCCGGGTTAATTTTTCGCATTGCGTCAACCTCCATTTTTCGTTGTCGTCCTTATTCTCTTCTTTTTCAGGTAACCGACGGATAGTTTTTCCGTGTGGGTATAACTTACATTATGTATCGATTAAAGCGACCCGCGCACGATCAGGCGCGTCGGGACGTAAGTTTGCACCCGTTCGCGGGTGCGGATGAATTCGGCAGCCAGGGCGCCGATCTGGCGGAAATCGGTCGAAATGGTGGTGATCCCATTGTCGATCACCTCGAAGATCGGTTCGTCGTTGTAGGACACCACGCCTATCTGCTCGCCCAGGCGATAGCCCTTTCTGTGTGAGATCTTTACCATCTCGACCAGGTCGGCGTGGCGGATGATCAGGTAAGCCGTCCCCTGCTGCACATCGGCTTCGTCGATCGACTCGATCACCCGGCAAGGCAGGCTGTTGTCGGCACAAAAGCGCTCGAAGTAGGGAATACAACTGCGTGGGTGTTCCGAGTTTTCCGGAAATACAAGCACCACCTCGCGGTATTTCTTAAACAGGTGGGCGCCGGAGGACATACTGTCATAGAGGGTCGTATCAAACCCCTGGCACACATACGAGAACTGTTCTTTCGGGAATTTTCCGAAATCGAGCAGCAGCACCTTGTTGGGATCAAGTTTGTCGAGAATTTCGGAATAACGGTCGTTGCGGTAGTTCATCACCAGGTAGAGGTTGAACCGGCCCGCACTGTCGATGATGACCTTATTGAAACGTTCTTCGCTCCCCTGGTGAAAATAGAGATCGACCTTGTAGTTCATCGGCAGGTGCCCGGCCAGGGCGTTGTGGAGTTCGTACTTGAACGGGCTGTAGGTGTCGAGCAGCAGCAATATGTGTTGGACAGCGGTCGACACGAAATAGCCTTTCGTGGGGGTCGAGTCGACGACGCCTTTCGTCTTGAGTTCCTGGAATGCCTTGAAGACCGTGTCACGCGAAAGGCCGAGTTCGCGGCTCACCTGGTTGATTGATGGCAACAGGTCGCCACGCAAGTATTCCTGGCGTGAAATCGCATCGCTGATGGCGTCGGCCAATTGCCGGGCCTTGGACACTCGCTGGTTGAAGATCAGTTTCTCCATCTCCGCGCTCCTTATTTTTCTGGCGGTTTGGGGATTCGCCGTTTGGGTTTTTGTGCAGCCGCAGACTGTGCTGTGCTGTGCTGTTACAAAGTTTATTATTTTTTATCATACTTCCAAAAAAAATCACTGTTTCATGCATCTTTTTACTGATTTTTTCAGCCTGTTTTTCTGTTGATTCTAAATACAAGAAATACCGAAAACCGCGAGAAAGTGAATATCATGGATATTTGCCCTCTTCTTTTAAAAAAGGTGCGACCCGCACAGGATTTTTTCGCAGGCGAGGGCTACCTAAATCGACATAAAAAAGCCGGGAACCTTAAGGTTCCCGGCTTTTTATTCTGATTGTTCGGACGATCAGTTGGCTGCGGTTTCGGCCGGGCCGAGCAGTTCGACGATCTTGGCTTCGAGCGCCTCGCCGAAGATCACGTTACCGGCGATGTTGCCTTCGCGGTCAACCACCACCGTGTGGGGAATGCCGATCACACCGTATTGGCGGGCGGCTTCCGAGTCCCAATATTTGAGTTCCGATACCTGGTGCCAATCGAGTTTGTCGGCAGCAATAGCATCGAGCCATTTTTCGCGGTCGCTGTCGAGCGACACGCCCAGGATGGTGAATCCACGATCCTTGTACGTGTTGTAAATACGTACCATTTCGGGATTAGCCCGTCGGCAGGGACCGCACCACGACGCCCAGAAATCGACCACGACCACCTGCCCCTTCAACGACGACAGCGAAAACATTTCGCCCGCGGGGGTCGGCAGGGTGATTTCCGGAGCCGGTTTGCCGACGGCTACGTTTTCGAGCACGTCACGGCGTTTCTTGAGTTTATCGGTAAAGGCATTCGCCGCCAAGGCGGGATCGAGCTTGCCGAGCAGCGAATCGACCTGCTGGTAGCTGAACCCGTAGGTCGATACCTGCGAGAGGACATAAGCCCCGGCCACGCTGTTCTTATTGGCGTCCACAAAATCGCCGGCCGCTTTGGCTACTTTGGCGTCGAGGGCGTCATACTTGGCTTCGATCTCGTCCATCAACGCCGAATCGTTGGCCGTGCGGGCTTCAGTATATTGGCGCGACAGGTCGGCTTGCTCCTCGCCCAGCCCTTTCTGCATGGCCAGGTAAGGAACGATGGCGTCGTTCGAAAGGGTGCCGCTTCCGGAGAAACCCGCTTTTTCGGGGTCACACGTTACGATGACCGTTCCCTTTTCGAGAATAAACGAATAATGCTGTGTCTGGCCGGGAAAACCGATGTAGAGCAGGTCCGGATAGAGCTCGGCCACCTGGAACGTAAATTTGCCGTCCTTCATCTGGACGCTGTCGATGGTCTGCCACAAAGCGCCCGACGAAGCGGGGGCTTTCTGGAGGTAAACCGTGCCGTCGGGGATGCCGCTGGCGGTTCCCTCGATGGTAGCGCCCTTCGGCGAGCAGGCCGAAAGCAACACGAGGGAGAGGAGTACGATGCCGAAATTTTTCATAGCGTAAGAAAGGGTTTAGTTATATGCCTGCAAATATACAAAAAATTCCGGAAAAACCTGTCGCTCAGTCCGACCGGAAAATGCAGGGCTGCCGACGAAGAAAAACGGGCTGCACTGGAAAACATGGCACAGATTGTGAAATGGATTGGCGAAGAAAATTTGCATCCTGTGTTTTTTTTATTATATTAAGCCCTGAAAACGACCGATTATGAAAAAAAAACTTTTGCTCGAATACCCGATCAACGGCACGATCGCCTCGTTATACACCAAGTTGAGTACCGAGGGAGGATTGCGGGGATGGTTTGCCGACCGGGTCGAAAAAGACGGCGACCAGTTTGTTTTTTTCTGGGGGAAGGTCTCGCAGGACGCCACGCTGCTTGACAGCAAGGAGAATAAGTTCGTCCGTTTCCAGTGGAACGAGGAGACCGATACGGACTACTACTTTGAATTCGGCATCGAATCGTATGAACTTACCGGCGGTGTTTCGCTACTGATTACCGACTTCACCGACGACGGCGAACAGGGGGAAGTCACAGATATTTGGGACCACCATGTCCGCCACCTGAAACGCGAACTCGGCATTCAATAACCAGGGGTATTCAACAGAATCTCTTTTGACTGACTTTGAGGGAAAGCTTGTCGAACAACGCTTAATAAAAAAGCCGCACGGAATTTTCGTGCGGCTTTTTGTTGCAACCGAGGGGCTTATTGCGCTTTGCGAAGCGACTCGACAAGCAAGGTAACATCGGGATGATCCGATGCACGGAAATCACGCACGTCCGTCGCCGGACGATAATTATGCGGGATATACTCATGCACCTGTGCCACCAGGTAGCTGCCGCTCGGGGTAGCCTTCGCTTCGAACATCACCCCCGAACCCTCTTCGGGCTTCAGTTTCAGGATACGGCCCAGTTCGCCCGACTCAAACGCCTGGCACAGAGCGCCCTTTTCCGAGGGGTTATAATAGACTTTGAACGATTTGAGGCGTTCGCCCGTAGGCAGGTAAATCTGGTGGGCATTGCCCTTACGGCTGTTGAAAAGCGCACCCGCAACACCCCAGATCACCGCTACCGCCCCAAGCAGCAGCAAGGTCGACGCCAGCGCAGCCTGCGACTGGTCGAGCACGGCGTAATTGAGGACGATCATCGCGATGCCGGCCACGGCCAGCAGTAAGTAGATCGCAGGATTTTTACGTTTTTGGGTCAAATGGTTATTTTCGGGATGATTGACAAATTCGTCAATCGATTTGATCTGGCTCATTTTTTCTTTTTTTTAATCGTTTTTGCACTAAGTTTTCGTGGGAACGGGGCGTTCGCCGAGACGGAAAATACGGGGTGTGCGGCGCGTACCGGCACCGATTTCGGAATGATCCCGAAACCGCCGACGCAACACGACACAAGTAGGGCTAAACGATCAGGCGACAGAGCGTGTGAAGGTGATAATCCTTCGCATCGCGGATCGCCAGCAAAAAGAAAAATTTATCGGAATAGGCCGAGCGATAGGCAGGAGCCTGCAACGCTTCGTTCTTTTCGTAAAGGGCGTGGAAAATGAATTTCGACAGCGGCGTGACGCGCGTGGGCGAAGAGGTTTGTTCGTTGCTCCCGACGCCGTTGGTCGTGCGCGGGGCCTCGATGCCCCAGCTGTCGCGGATGTAGTCGGAAGACACAGACCGGCTACCGCCAGACGGAAGTACTTCGCCCAAAAGGCTCGACGCGGGAAGCACCGGCAGGCCGCTGAACACGTCGCCCTTCGACCGTTCCACACCGAGGTAGAGGAAGGCCGAGATGAGCAGAAGTATTTTCAGCGAACGCCACATCGTTTTTCGAATCTTTGGTAAAACGCAATCTGTCGTTTGTGTATTAGGAATATAGAGAAAGTCGAAAGGCAAATCGAACTCGCTCGAATTTGTCTGAGACGCATCCTAATATTATGCAAATATAACTGTTTTTGCGGAACAAAAAGCTTTCCCGGGCGAATTCCCGCAAAAAGCACGCCGGGATGAACGACGAAGCCCGGCCTTGTAGGGGCCGGGCTTCGTAAAAGGTATGCAGACGGGCGGGTTATTGAGCCGGTGTTGCGTCGGTCGTTTCGCCCGCTTCGAGCTTCTTGATCTGGGCTTCGGCCGCATCGAGCACCTTCTGGGCTTGCGTCTGAGCCTGTTTCACCAGGACGTCGGCCGATTTCTGGGCGGCGATCTTGGCCAACGGATTGGCGGCGGCATCGACCAGTTTCTGACCCTGTTCCTGGGCCGTAGCGACCAGGCGGTCGGCCGTGGACTGAGCCGTAGCGCGCAATTTGGCTGCCTGCTCGGCAACCTGCTGCGAAAGGTCGGCACTGCTGCCGGTGAGTTTTTGCATCTGGTCCTGAATAAGTTGTTTCGCTGCATCGGTGGCCATCTGCTGCACGCCGAGCTCGACCTTGGGCGAGGTGAAAGTCCCTTTGATCGTCACCGGAATGTTGCTCACGTAGCCGCCTGCGGTGCCCTGCGGCAGATTGACGGTGGCCTTGTAGTTAATCTCCTGGGCGAGGCTGGTCGTCCCTTCGAGGTGGACGTTGGTCGAACCCATCTTCAGGTCGAAGGGCGAGGTCGAGAGTAGCCCGTTTTCGATCGAGAACGGGATTTTGATGTCTTTCGCCTCGATCTTGCGCAGGCCGTCGTTCTTGAGCAGCGTGGCCAGGACGTCAAACGCCTGGACGTTCTGGAGGTGGATGTCGCTCGAGGCGAGCGAGCCTTTGGCCGTGAGCTGGGTCAAGTCGGGAGTCATGTCGCCCTTCATCGGCGCTTTCATCGTCAGCTCGAGCGAGAAATTGCCACCCGTCTTTTCGAACAGCGGAACGAGTTGGCGGATGAAATCCAACTGCTTAAATGTTTCGCTGAACGAGGCGTTTTTGATATTCAGGGCAACGCCCATCTGAGGGCTGAGGGGTTGGGCGGTGTTGTAGGTGCCGCTGGCTTCCATCGTGCCGCCCATGGCGTTCATCCGCAGCTGTTTCATATCGAGGATGCCGTCGGCCACTTCGACGCGGCCCGTCACGTTTTCGAGCACCATCTCCTGGAACAGCACCTTTTTAAGACCGGTCGACAGGCTCAGGCGCAGGTTTTTCGGAATTTCGATGGTCGAAAGGCTGGTTGTATCCGTGCTTTCGGTCGTGTCGTCACCCATCAGTTCGTTCAGGTTCAGCAAATTGGAATTTACCGAAAGGGTTCCGGAGAGGGTTTCGTTTTTAAGGAAATAAGGGAGGTAGTTCGACACCGAGCCGGCGGCCGAAATGTCGCTCGAACCGATCTTCATCGCCAGTTCGCTCAACTTCAACGCGGCCGGGGTAATCGACGCCTGGGCGGAAGAGATCGCCACAGTGGGCAGACCTTCCAGATCGACGGTCATGCCCTTCACGCCGATGGCGCCCTCTCCCCTCACCTGCTGGTAATTTTCCCTTTCGATGTCTGACATCTTGGCGGCCAAATTAACGTCGGCCGTCAGTACGCCGTCCAGGCTGATCGAATCGGGCAAAGGATAGATCTGGTCGACCATCCCCAGGTCGAGCGTTCCCTTGGCCGTAGCCGTGAAAGCGGGATTGCTCTCGGGTGTCACCACGTGGAGGGTTACCGCGAACGGGTTGCCTGCCAGCGCAAAGGAGAAGCGCGGCACGTCAATCACCGTCTGGTCCATCGTCCCGCCCGGGTTTGTTACGGAAGCGGCGATCTGGATGTTATCCAGCGAACGGGGCAGATCGGGGTATTTGAACATCCCGTCGGCAACTTCCAGGCGGAGATCCATCTTCGGGAAAGTCGTTTCGGTATATTTGCCCTGGGCTTCACCCGAGAAGGTCAACTTTCCAGCAGCGGTCAGGTTCTGAAAATCCTTGGCGTAGAGGGCGGGGACGAGCGAGAGGATGTTTTTGAAATCGAGCGTCGGCATCGACACTTTCAGGTCCATATCGAAACCGTCGTCCTGCATTGCCAACCAGCCGTCGAGCGAAAGCGCCACGGCATTGAGGCGGATCGTGTTTTGTCCAAAAGTGTATTTCTGGGCGTCGAAATCGGCCGAGAGGATCATGTCGATGGCCGCTTCGGCGTTGCTTACATACGGGATATTGCCCATATAGAAATACATCCCGTCGGTAGTCAGGTTGAAATCCAGGTCGCTGGCCGACGCCGTAAAGTCGCCCTTCAGCCGCAGATCGAGGTTCTTCGTGTAGAAAGACATCTTTGACGAGTCGTCGATGTAGGCCACCTCGCCTTTTTTAATCCGCACATCCTTGAGGTTGACCTTAAACGACGATTCCGACTCGGGTGCCGTGGTTTCGGTCGTGTCGGGTTTCATCACATCCCAGTTGACGCTGCCGTCGGCGGCTACCATCGCTTTGACCACCGGTTCGTCGAGCAGCACGCGCGAGACGCGGATGCCGCTGCTGCCGAAGATCGACGCCAGGTCGACCGTCGCACCGATCGTGCGGGCACGGACCAATGTATCGCCTTCGAATTCGCCGACACCCGATAGCGAAAAGCCGCGCAGTTCGATCGACGCGTTCGGAAAATTCTTGATCAGGCTCAGGCTCAGTTTGTCGAAATCGACGTGGGCGTTGAGCATCTTATTGGCTTCGGTCTTCACGAGGGTGACGATTTTCCCCTGGAAAGCGAAAGGCAGAATCAGCAGCAGTGCAAAGAGCGCTACGATAACAATTCCTGTAATTTTCAGAATTTTTTTCATGACAGTGCAGAATTATTTTGTAACAAAGGTACTAAGTTTTCGATTTTTCCCATTTCGAACAGCCGTAATAATCGTACTTTTTCTTTCGGTGCGGCTCTGAGGGCATGGTAAGCGAGAAATTCGACAATAAAAAATGTTATAAAACAACGAAAAGCCTCCTTTCGCGTTAAGAACACTAAAATCTTTTGCGAAAAACAACACAAAGCACTAATTTTGCGTTTTCCTATAAGTAGGAAAAACCTCCCGCGTACTATGAAAAAGAACCTGCTTTTAGCCTTCTTCGGCATCGCCCTGTGCGGATGCCTGGCTGCGTTGCCCGCCGCTGTCCTCGGACAGGGCCGCCCGCTCCAGGCCCGGTTCAACTCGACCAGTTGGGATTTTGGAAAGATCAAGGAAACCGACGGCCCGGTCAGCCACACTTTCGAATTTACGAACACCGGAAAGACCCCTTACGTGATCGAGTTCATCTCGGTATCGTGCGGGTGCACCACCCCCGAATACAGCAAAGCCCCCGTCCTGCCCGGACGCAAGGGGACCATTAAAGTAACCTACGATCCGGCCGACCGGCCCGGCGTCTTTAACCGCTCGATCGTCGTCACGGCCAACAACCGCACCGAGCAGATCCCGCTCGTGATCACCGGCGAAGTTATCGGCCGGCCGCGTACGCCCGAGGAAGATTTTCCGATCGAAGTCACCGGCGGGCTGCGGGCAACCTCGAACACACTGCTTTTCGGCTATGTGCCGCGCGGCGGGATCCGCACGCAGGTCATCAACCTGTATAACAGCGGAACGAAAGATATTCGGCCAACAGTCACTGTCAAAGGCCCGGAAAAAAACACCGCCCGGGTGACGATCGACCCCGAGGTGCTAAAACCCGGACAACGGGGATACCTGTCGTTCCAGTATGACCTGGAGCGGGCCGACCTGTGGGGGCAAATCTCGACGGCGTTCAACATCAGCGCCGGGGGGCAGGCCGCTGCCAATGATTTTAACGCCTACGCGACAGTCGTCGAAGATTTTACGAATATGACACAAACCGAAATGGCCAAAGCGGCCAAAGCCAGTTTCTCGTCACAATTCTACCATTTCGGCGACGTGAAGGTCAACGAGGCCCTGACCCACAATTTCCAGATCACCAACACCGGCGAAAGCGATTTGGTGATCCGCGACATCAAGGCCGGAAGCAACCGGATTTCGTATACGATTGACAAGCGCACGATCCGCCCGGGCGAAAGCGCCACGATGAAAGTAACCCTCAAGCCCAACCAGCGCTCGGTGCGCCTGAGCGAAAGCATCACACTGATCCTCAACGACCCGGCACGGCCAATGCGCGAGGTGCGGCTGGCGGCCAACGTAATTTAAACCGAAACCCAGATACAAATACTGACCTATATCCGAAACAATGTTTGAGATTGTAAAGAAGAAAAAACTGGCGGAAAACATTTTCCTGATGAACGTGCACGCTCCGCGCGTGGCCAAATCGGCCCGGCCGGGGCAATTTGTGATCGTGCGCGTCGACGACCGGAGCGAACGCATTCCGTTGACCATCTGTGACTACAACGCAGCCGAAGGCTGGGTGACGATCGTTACCCAAGTGGTGGGATCTTCGAGCGCCAAGATCTGTGCGCTCGAAGAGGGCGATAAATTCCAGGATTTCGTGGGGCCGCTGGGCCACCCGTCGGAATTTGTGTACGAACACATCGACGAGTTGAAAAACAAAAAGATACTTTTCGTCGCCGGCGGCGTGGGGACGGCTCCCGTCTATCCGCAGGTGAAGTGGCTGCACGAGCAGGGCGTAGCGGCCGACGTGATCGTCGGGGCCAAGGCCAAAGACCTGCTCATTATGCAGGACGAAATGAAGGCAGTAGCCGGCAACCTGTATCCGGCCACCGACGACGGCAGCGCCGGGTTCAAGGGCCTGGTGACCGACTGTATGCGCGATTTGATCGACAACCAAGGCAAACGATATGACGTGGTGGTCGCCATCGGCCCGATGATCATGATGAAATTCGTGGCGATGACCACCAGAGAATACGGCATCAAGACGATCGTCAGCCTCAACAGCCTGATGGTCGACGGCACGGGGATGTGCGGAGCCTGCCGCGTAAGCGTGGGCGGAAAAACCTATTTCACGTGCGTAGACGGCCCCGAATTCGACGGGCACGCTGTCGATTACGATGAAGCGATGCGCCGCCAGGGAATGTACAAAACAATCGAAAGCCGCATCGAAAAAGCAGC
The DNA here is from genome assembly GCA_031553805.1 of Rikenellaceae bacterium. Lineage (GTDB taxonomy): Bacteria > Bacteroidota > Bacteroidia > Bacteroidales > Rikenellaceae > JAITVB01. Next base: position 360,163 of record JAVBLC010000005.1, read on the forward strand.
GGAAGAGAAAGCCGCAGGGCACACCTGCAAAGTGGGGCTGGATAAGTAGAGCTGAAAGTTAGGAATTCGTAACTCGTAATTAATGGCAAATAAAATACCCCGCGTGCCGGCACGCGAACAAGACCCGAAAGTGCGGGTCACCAATTTCGAAGAAGTCTGCCTGGGCTACACGCCCGAGATGGCGCAAATGGAAGCCTCGCGGTGCATTAATTGCAAAAAGCCACGGTGTGTCGACCAGTGCCCCGTGTCGGTGCAGATCCCGCAATTTATCCAGGCTGTCGTGGCCGGCGATTATACCGCCGCCGCGCAGACCATCGCCCAGGACAACCTGCTGCCGTCGGTGTGCGGACGCGTGTGCCCGCAGGAGAGCCAGTGCGAAGGCGCTTGCATCCTCGGCGTGAAGGGCGAACCGGTGTCGATCGGCAAACTCGAAATGTTTGTCGGCGACTGGGCGCGTGAGAACAAGGTGGAATTAGGCAAGCCTACCGTCAGGAACGGCCGCAAGGTGGCCGTGATCGGCAGCGGCCCGGCCGGATTGGCCGCCGCAGCCGACCTCGCCAAGGCCGGTTATACTGTAAAAATATTCGAAGCGTTGCACAAAGCGGGCGGCGTGCTAGAGTACGGGATTCCCGAATTCCGCCTGCCCAAGGCCAAGGTGGTCGCTTCGGAAGTGGAAAACGTCAAGAAACTGGGCGTCGAGATCGAAACCGACGTCGTGGTGGGCCGCACCGTGACCATCGACGAGCTGATGGATGAAGAGGGCTATGAAGCCGTCTTCATCGGTTCGGGAGCGGGGCTGCCGCGTTTTATGAACATCCCGGGTGAGAACCTCAACGGCGTTGTGTCGGCCAATGAATTTTTGACCCGTGCCAACCTGATGAAAGCCTTCGACACGAGTTACGACACACCTATCTACGTCGGCCAACGCGTGGCTGTGGTCGGCGGGGGCAACGTGGCGATGGACGCCGTGCGCACCGCCGCCCGCTTAGGAGCCGAAGCGACGATCGTCTACCGCCGCAGCGAAGCCGAATTGCCCGCCCGCGTCGAAGAGGTACACCACGCCAAGGAAGAGGGTATCAACTTCAAAATGCTCACCAATCCGGTCGAGGTGCTCGGCGACGAGCGGGGCTGGGTACGCGGCCTGCGTTGCGTGCGGATGGAGCTGGGCGAACCCGACGCTTCGGGCCGCCGTTCGCCGGTTGTCGTGCCCGGATCGGAGTTCGACATCGAGTGCGACGTGGTAATCATGGCGCTCGGCACCTCGCCCAATCCGTTGATCTCGTCGACCACCGAGGGGTTGGAAACCAACCGTTGGGGATGCCTGATCGCCGACGAGGCGACGGGGGCAACGACCCGGCCTGGCATTTTTGCCGGCGGCGACGCCGTGACGGGTGCTGCGACGGTGATCCTGGCGATGGGCGCTGGCCGCGCTGCCGCCAAAGCCATCGACGAATACCTGAAGGCGAAATAAATAAGGCTAAGCCGAAAACAATGGGGCGGGAACGAATGTTCCCGCCCCATTGTTTTCGGCTTATTCCTTTGTCTGTTCAGGCGCTCGCCACAGAGGGATTTTTTGTTCGTAGCCGAACAGGCTTGAGTTTTGGCTCGACCGTTATTGCGTCGCTACTTTCTTTTGCTGCCATCAAAAGAAAGTAGCCAAAGAAAAATCACCGCTTTTTCCTTATAGGCGGATGCGCGGTCCGTCGGCCCGCGTTAGCGTGACCCCTGTGGCCCAGCCTGAAATAGTGTTATCCGGCAAAGTCAAAATCCCCCAGTGCGGGTACGCACCCTTTAGGCCAAGTGCCCGTAGGCAGCGGGCCGAAGGCCCGCAAGCGCCTTATAGCCGGAGGTTGGGGCCCCACTTAGGTTTTACAAGCGGCGAACAGGACGGTACTGGAGCGGAGGAAAAGCCGGAGCGGAACCGACGAACCCGCAGGGTGAGGAGCTCACCGATCGAAGGGAGGTTACATTCCGCAGGATAGGCGCAAAAAAGGATTTTTTGCCACTTTTGTATCCCTACAAAAGTGGAGCAAAGAACAGTCTGCAGCAAAGTAAAAACCCCGAGTGCCGGGAGGCACCAAAAGTGGAGCAAAAATTATCCGACAACATAATAACCTATAATGATTAAGGCTTGCCTCGACAAGCCTTAATCAATTAATACTCATTCCAGCTTTTGATGCGCAGGCGGCTCGGTTCGGCCTTGCAGAACGCTTCGATGAACGCGCCGGCCAACCGGGCGTTGGTCAGCAGCGGAATGTTGAAATCGACCGCACTGCGCCGGATCAGGTAGTCGTTGTTCAACTCGTCGCGCGAGAGGTTCTTCGGAATGTTGACCACCAGGTCGATCTTTCGTTCGCGGATATAAGTCAGCGTATTCGGTTCGTTCGGGCAGTCGGGCCAGTGGAGATGGGTGGCTTCGATGCCGTGGGCGGCCAGGAAATCGGCTGTGCCGTGGGTGGCGTAAAGCGTGTATCCTTTGCGCTGCAAGGCCCGGGCGGGGGCAAGCATGTCGACTTTCGAACGCGCGTCGCCCGTCGAGAGCAGCACGCTCCGCGCCGGGATCGTGTAACCGACCGAAAGCATCGCTTTCAGGATGGCTTCCGAAAAATCGTCGCCCAGGCACCCCACCTCGCCCGTCGAGGCCATCTCGACGCCCAGCACCGGGTCGGCCTTCTGCAGGCGCGAGAACGAAAATTGCGGCGCCTTGATCCCCACGTAATCGAGTTCGAACGCCGACTTGTGGGGCGGTTCGACTTCGCGGCCGAGCATAATCCGGGTCGCCAGGTCGATAAAATTGACCTTCAGCACTTTCGACACGAACGGAAAACTACGCGAGGCGCGCAGGTTGCACTCGATCACCTTGATGTCGTTGTCCTTGGCCAGCAGCTGCATATTGAACGGGCCCGAGATGTGGAGTTCACGGGCCACCTCGCGCGAGATGCGCTTGATACGGCGCATCGTTTCGACGTACATCTTCTGGGCGGGGAAGACCAGCGTGGCGTCGCCCGAGTGTACACCGGCAAATTCGACGTGTTCGGAAATGGCGTAGGCCACCACCTCGCCGTCGCGAGCCACGGCGTCGACCTCGATCTCCTTGGCGTTTTCGATGAATTCGGTCACGACTACAGGATATTGTTTGGACACGTTAGTAGCCAATGTCAAAAAATGTTCGAGTTCTTCGCGGTTCGACACGACGTTCATCGCTGCGCCCGAGAGGACGTAGGAGGGCCGGATCAGCACCGGAAAACCCACCTCGTCGACAAAGCGGTGAATGGCCTCCATCGAGGTCAGCTCTTTCCACCGGGGCTGATCAACCCCGATGCGGTCGAGCATCGACGAGAATTTATGGCGGTCTTCGGCCCGGTCGATGTCTGCGGCCGTGGTGCCGAGGATCGGCACGCCCTGACGGTCGAGGCGCATGGCCAGGTTATTCGGGATTTGCCCCCCCACGGCAACGATAGTCCCGCACGGTTGCTCGAGATCGATGATGTCGAGTACGCGTTCGAGGGTCAACTCGTCGAAGTAGAGGCGGTCGCACTCGTCGTAGTCGGTCGACACCGTTTCGGGGTTGTAATTGATCATGATGGATCGAAAACCCTCGCGGCGGATCGCCTGGGAGGCGTTGACCGAACACCAATCGAATTCAACCGAGCTTCCAATGCGGTAAGCCCCCGAGCCGAGCACCACCACGTCGCGCCCATCGCGGGCGAAGGCAACGTCGTGGGCTGTGCCGTTGTAGGTCACATAGAGGTAATTGGTCTGGGCCGGATATTCGGCCGCCAGCGTATCGATCTGCTTCACCACCGGGATGATACCCCGCCGCTTGCGGTCGGCACGCACGCGGAGTATGCCGGCTTCCATGTCGCCGAGATCGGTTCCAAATACCGTGCGGGCCAGTTGAAAATCCGAAAACCCCTTTTGCTTGGCTTCGAGCAGCAGGTCGTCGGGCAAGGTTTCGATGTCGTTGTATTTTTCAAGGGCATGCTCGAGGGCGACGACCCCTTTCAGTTTTTCGAGAAACCAGCGGTCGATCCGGGTCAGCTCGTGGATTTGCGACACGCTGTACCCCCGATGCAGGGCGTCGGCGATGACGAAAATGCGTTTGTCGGTCGGGTGGCACAGCGCTTCGTCGATGTCTTTGACCGACAAGTCTTTGTTGCCCACGAAGCCGTGCATCCCCTGCCCAATCATCCGCAAGCCTTTCTGGATGGCTTCCTCGAACGTGCGGCCGATGGCCATCACCTCGCCCACCGATTTCATGCTCGAACCCAGTTCACGCGACACGCCTTTGAATTTCCCCAAGTCCCAGCGCGGGATCTTACAAACCACATAATCGAGCGCTGGTTCGAAACAGGCGGTGGTCGACCGGGTAACCGAATTCTTCAATTCGTGCAGGCCGTAGCCCAAGCCCAGCTTGGCGGCGACAAAAGCCAGCGGATAGCCCGTCGCCTTCGAAGCCAGGGCCGACGAACGCGAGAGGCGGGCGTTGACCTCAATCACCCGGTAGTCTTCCGAGCGCGGGTCGAGGGCATACTGCACGTTGCACTCGCCCACGATGCCGATGTGGCGCACGATGCGGATCGCCAGCTCGCGCAGTTTGTGGTACTCGCTGTTGGTCAGCGTCTGCGAGGGGGCGACCACGATGCTCTCGCCCGTGTGGATGCCCAGCGGATCGAAGTTTTCCATGTTGCAGACCGTGATGCAGTTGTCGTGGCGGTCGCGCACCACTTCGTACTCGACCTCTTTCCAGCCGCGGAGCGATTTTTCGACCAGGATCTGGGGCGAATAGGTGAATGCCTTGGCCGCCAACGCATCGAGTTCGGCGGCATTGTCGCAAAAACCTGAACCGAGGCCGCCGAGGGTGAAAGCGGCGCGGATGATCACCGGGTAGCCCAGTTCGGCCGCCACGCGGCGGGCATCGGCCACGGTGGTGACGGCTTCGCTGCGGATCGTGCTCACGTTGATCTCGTCGAGCTTATGGACGAATTTTTCGCGGTCTTCCGTGTCAATAATCGCCTGGACGGGGGTGCCGAGTACCCGGACGCCGTATTTTTCGAGGGTACCGTTCTCGAAAAGTTTCACGCCACAGTTGAGCGCCGTTTGGCCTCCGAAGGCCAGCAGAATCCCCTGCGGACGCTCGCGGGCAATCACCTGTTCGACGTATTCCGGGGTAACGGGCAGGAAATAGACCCGGTCGGCCACGTTTTCCGAGGTCTGGATCGTGGCGATGTTGGGGTTGATCAGGATCGCTTCGATGCCCTCTTCCTTGAGCGCCTTCAGGGCCTGCGAGCCCGAGTAGTCGAACTCGCCGGCTTCTCCGATCTTCAAGGCGCCCGAGCCGAGAAGCACCACTTTTCGTATCTCTTTCATCGTGTTTTCCATGCTTCGATTTCAGTTATCAGGTGGTCGAAAAGGAATTCGGTGTCGACCGGGCCGCTCGAGGCTTCGGGGTGGAATTGCACCGAGAAAAAGGGCAGCGAGCGGTGGCGGATGCCCTCGTTGGTACCGTCATTCAGGTTTTCGAACCAGGGTTCCCAATCGGGGCCCAAGCCGACGGGATCGACCGCGTAGCCGTGGTTCTGCGAGGTGATGTAGGCGCGGTCGGTGCCCACCTGGCGCACCGGCTGGTTGTGGCTGCGGTGGCCGTATTTCAGTTTGTAGGTCGTCGCCCCGGCCGCCAGCGACAGAAGTTGGTTACCCATGCAGATGCCGAAGATCGGTTTGCCGACGGCAAACGCCCTGCGGATGTTTTCGACCGTGCGGGCCGCCATCTGGGGGTTGCCCGGGCCGTTGCTGACCATCACCCCGTCATAGTCGAGCGCGGTGAAATCATAGTCCCACGGAACGCGGATGACCGTCGTGTCGCGGCGCAGCAGGCAGCGGATGATGTTGTACTTGCAACCGCAATCGACCAGCACCACCCGGTGGCGGCCCGTGCCGTAAGTCGTCACCTCGCGGCAGCTGGTGGCGGCGACCAGATTTTCGAGGTTGGGGTCTTCGAAGGCGGCCGGTTCGGGCGTGCCTTCGGGGACAAGTTTGCCGAGCATGACGCCCCGCTCACGGATCATGCGGGTGATGGCCCGGGTGTCGACCGCGTAGAGGGCCGGAATACCTTGTGACTTGAGCCAGGCGTCGAGGCTTTTGGCAGCGTTCCAGTGGCTGTATTCGAACGAGTAGTCGGACACGACCAGCGCCCGGATGTGGATGCGGTCAGATTCAAAAAAATTCCGCAATCCGTCGGCCATTTCATCGCCCGGCACGCCGTAATTGCCCACCAGCGGGTAAGTCAGCACCAAGATCTGGCCGGCATAGGACGGGTCGGTCAGGCTCTCGGGATAGCCCGTCATCGCGGTGTTGAACACCACTTCGCCCGTGGCCGCCCCCGGGGCGCCGAAACGGTAGCCGGTGAAACGGTCACCGTTTTCGAGGATCAGGGTTGATTTTTCAGGATTCGGCATAGAGTTGCAGATTATGTGCGTTGGTTTCCATATACTGTATAAACGCTTCGTTGATCATCCGGTGGCCGCCGGGCGTGGGGTAATCGCCCGAAAAGTACCAGTCGCCGCGGTGATCGGGACAGGCCGCGCGCAGGCCGTCCAGGGTCTGGAAGATGATCCGCACCGGACAACTGACCTCGCGCGGGGTAAGCAGCCGGGCGATCTCGGCTGAAATTTCGTCGTCGGTAAAGGGGGCATAAATCTCTTTCACGTAGTTGCGCAGTTCGCCGTCGGACAACGGGCGCTGGGCTTTCGCCCGTTCGTAGGCATCGGCCAGCACCTCTCCCCTGCCCGTTTTGTGTAGCAAGGATATTGCCGCACGGAAAGCGACCAGTTCTTCGAGGCACGGCATATCGATGCCATAGTAGTCGGGATAGCGCACCTGGGGTGCAGACGAAAGGACGAACATCCGCCGCGGACGCAGACGACCGAGGATCGAAAGGATGCTCTCGCGTAGCGTCGTCCCGCGCACGATGCTGTCGTCGATCACCGCCAGGTCGTCCTCTCCGGGGCGCAGGGTGCCGTAAGTGACGTCGTAGACGTGGGCGGCGAGTTTGCCGCGCCGGTCGCTCTCGGAAATAAACGTGCGCAGCTTGATGTCCTTGATCGCCACCTTCTCGACCCGCACCCGCTCGGTAAGGATCTTTCCCAGTTCTGCGGCGGTAAGGTGGCCCTGGGCAGTAATCAGGGCCGCCTTACGCAGGTCGAGCAGCGTTTCGAGTTCGTCGGTCAGGCCGAGAAAAGCCACCTCGGCCGTATTCGGGATATAAGAAAAAACGCACCGGGAGAGTTCCCCTCCCAGTGTGTCCAATAGCGGTGCTGCGATGTGGCGTCCGAGCATCTTGCGTTCGCGGTAAATATCGGTATCGCTCCCCCGCGAGAAATAGATCCGTTCGAACGAGCAAGCTGTCAGCGTCCGGGGCGGCAGAATCTTTTCGAATTTTACCTGGTGATCTGCCGTAACGATTACTGCCTCACCCGGAGCGAGTTCGCGGACGTCGCCGATCGCCAGGTTGAAGACGGTTTGCAACACCGGGCGTTCAGAAGCCACGGCGACGATCTCATCATCGGCATAGACAAACGCTGTGCGGATGCCCCACGGGTCGCGCAAGGTGAACGTTTCTCCCCGGCCCGTCGCCCCGCACATCGCAAAGCCGCCGTCCCACGCCGGGCACACTTTTCGCAACACCGCCACCAGGTCTACGTTACCCGTGCGGTGCCAGGCCTCGTCGAGCGCCTCGCCGATCTGTTCGAGGATGACGAACGTGTCGGCCGAATCACGCAGGTGTTGCCCTTCGTCCTCCATCGCGGCCAGCATCCGGTCGACGTTAGTCAGGTTAAAATTGCCGCACAGGGCCAGGTTACGCGCCGGATAAGCGCTGCGGCGCAAGAACGGATGGACGAACGACAGGCCCGAGCGCCCCGTGGTACTATAGCGCAGGTGGCCCAGGTAGACGTTGCCCAGGAAAGGCACCGAGGCAGGGTCCGCAGCCGCAGCCATCTGCGCCTCGACCGCGGCAAAGACCGTCGTGATCGCATCGCTACCCTCGGCCCGCTCGCGGAACATAAACTCCTCGCCGCACCGGCGGCCCGGGTCGACACAGGCGATACCCGCCCCCTCCTGGCCCCGGTTGTGCTGCTTTTCCATCAGTAGGTAGAGCTTGTCAAGGGCGTATTTCTCATTGCCATACTTCGCAGTATAGTACTCCAGCGGTTGGCGCAGGACGATCTGGGCGATCCCGCATTCGTGCTTCAAAGGTTCCATACACTTCTATTATATGATACAAAGGTAGACCGGAGGAAAGTCGTAAAACGAAATTTCAGGAAATCGAAACACTTTTCATTTTTCATATCTTTTAATTTTCCACATATCTATCACCAAAAAAAACAATCTGAAAGAAAAATCAATCGTTTTAGTTCAAAACGAAAAATGCGCACATTTTTTGCACCAAAAAATGGACCGCCAGGGAATCCTCTTGCGGAAGTATCTATTAATTTTGCATCTGAAAGGAAGAAGCATTATGGCATTGATCAATTCCCAATTCCTAAAAGTGTCGCAGGACACTGTGGCCGGTGAGATCGAAAAGCGGGTGAATGTATTCAAGGTGCTTCATCCAAAGGCCGACCTGATCCATCTCGACAGCGGCGACGTGGCTCTGCCGCTGGTCCCGAGCGTGGTCGAGGCGATCGCCGCCGGGGTGAAAGAAATGGGTAAAAACGACACATTTCGGGGACGAGGACCGGTGCGGGGTTATCCTTTTCTGATCGATGCGATCATCAAAGGCGATTTCAAAAGCCGCGGCATCCGGATCGCGGCGGGCGAAATCTTCGTGAATGAGGGCACCACGCGCGACGTGGCGGGTATCGGCGACATCCTGTGCCGCGACAACCGCATCGGGGTGATGGACCCGATCTTCCAGACCTACGTCGAGTCGAACGTGGTCGGCTACCGCGCCGGCATCCTCGACAAAGACAAACACTGGAGCAACATCGTCTACCTGACCGCGTGCGAGGAGAACAATTTTATTCCCGACCTGCCCGCCGAGCGTCCCGACGTGATCTTCATGGGTTACCCCAACGACCCGACGGGCATAGCTTTCACCCACGACCAGCTCAAGCGCTGGGTCGACTACGCGATCGAGAACGACGTGCTGATCCTCTTCGACGCCACCTACGAGGCGTTCATTACCGAACCCGGCGTCCCCCACTCGATCTACGAGATCAAAGGGGCGCGGAAGGTGGCGATTGAATTCCGTAGTTTTTCGAAATCGGCCGGGTTCACCGGGTTGCACTGCGGTTACACGGTGATTCCGACGGAGCTGAAAGGCTATTCGATGTACAGCGGGAGCGACATCTTCTTCAACGACCTCTGGCAACGGAGGCAAACGATCCGGAGCAACGCCCCCTCGTACGTGATCCAGCGCGGGGCGACCGCCCTCTACACCGCACAGGGACAGCGCGAGATTCGGCAGAACGTGGACTATTACATGAAAAACGCCGCGATCCTGCGGTCGGCCCTCGATGCCGCCGGGCTACGCTACTGGGGCGGGGTCAACGCTCCCTACCTGTGGGTGCGTTCGCCGTGGGGATCGTCCTGGAAACTCTTTGACCGGCTGATCGAAGATGCCCACATCCTCTCTGCCCCCGGCGAGCGCTTCGGCCCCAACGGCGAAGGCTACATCCGCCTGAGCGCATTCGCCAACCAGAACCAGGTGATTATGGCCAGTTCGCGGATCGCCGAATTGGCCCTGTAACAACCGCTTCTCAATGTGTTGCAAAAAGGCCCCGCACGGGTCCCGGGGAGTTCTTGCCTTTTGGAGAAGGCGAATGTAAAATATAAAAAACTATAGATCAATTAATTACATGAACAACATAACTTTTACCAAGATGCACGGGGCGGGAAACGATTACGTCTATATCGATTGCACCCGCCAAATGATCGAGCGGCCCGGGGAACTGGCCATCCGGGTAAGTGACCGCCATTTCGGGATCGGGTCGGACGGGCTGGTATTGATCTGCCCTTCGACGGTGGCTGACTTCCGGATGCGGATGTTCAACGCCGATGGTTCGGAAGCACAGATGTGCGGAAATGCCTCGCGGTGCGTCGCCAAATATGTTTATGACAACGGGTTGACCGACCAAACGGTATTCACCCTCGAAACCTTGGCTGGGATCAAGAGCCTCGAGCTCTTTTTCCGGGACGGAGAGGTGGAACATGTGCAGGTTGATATGGGAGTTCCGGAATTCCATCGGCCCTTGATTGCGCTCAATCTGGCGGCCCGACGGATGATCGACCTGCCTGTAGCGGTCGGGGGTGAAGTGTTCCGGATGACCGCCGTTTCAATGGGCAATCCCCATACGGTGAGTTTTGTCGACGATGTCGACAGCTTCGACCTACACCGTTTCGGGCCGATGATCGAGCAGCATCCGCTTTTTCCGGAACGAACCAACGTCGAATTTGTCGAGAGGCGCCTCGACGGCTCGCTAAAGATGCGCGTCTGGGAACGGGGGGCAGGCGAAACGATGGCTTGCGGCACAGGGGCTTGCGCCGCGCTGGCGGCTGCCGTCGAAACCGGACGTGCCGACCGCCGGGCGACAATCTCGCTACCGGGCGGCGACCTCGAAATCGAATGGGATGTCGCTACCGGACATATGCTGATGACCGGACCCGCCGAAACAGTCTTCGAAGGCACCCTTTTTATCTGAAAAACAACGCAACAATGATTCAATACAAAACGACCAAAGAATTCACGGAAGAAGAATTAAAACGGTTGTTCCTTTCCGTGAATTGGTCTTCCGGCAACTATCCCGAGAAGCTGGTCGTCGCCATGAAAAATTCATCGTCTGTCTTTACGGCCTGGGACGGAGAAAAGCTCGTAGGGTTAGTCAACGTTTTAGATGACGGAATAATGACCGCTTACGTACATTATCTCCTGATCACGCCTGAATATCAACATACAGGGATCGGGGAAAAATTAGTAAAAATGGTTGCTGAAAATTACAGGGACTATTTGCGGATCGTCCTGATCGCGTATGACAAGGAAGTCGGGTTCTACAAGCACTGCGGCTTTGAAGTCGGAGCAGAAAAGACGCCTATGTTTATCACAACACTTTGGACATGATACGAGCGAACGAGAATTACGAAAAACTGCCGGGCAGTTACCTCTTCTCAGAGGTGGCGCGGCGGGTGGCGGCTTACCGCGAGGCAAACCCGGCGGCCGGGATCATCCGGTTGGGGATCGGCGACGTGACCCTGCCCCTACCCCCGACGGTGATCGATGCTTTGCACCGGGCGGTTGAAGAACAGGCGACAGCCGCCACATTTCGCGGCTACGGCCCGGAGCAGGGCTATGAATTCCTGCGCCAGGCGATCGTCAAACACGATTTTATCCCACGCGGCGTAACCCTCGAAGCTGACGAAATATTCATCGGCGACGGGGCCAAAAGCGACATCGGCAACTTCGGGGATATTCTTTCGGGGGATAACGTCGTGGCGCTCACCGACCCGGTCTATCCGGTCTACGTCGACACGAACGTCATGGGCGGACGCGGCGGCGAACTGGCCGACGGCCGCTGGAGCCGGATCGCTTACCTGCCCTGCGTGCCCGAGAACGGGTTTGTACCCGATTTCCCGGCCGCGGTACCTGACGTGATCTACCTCTGTTACCCGAACAATCCGACCGGCACAGTGCTCGACCGCGACCACCTCCGGATGTGGGTCGAGTATGCCCGGGCCAACGGGGCGTTGATCCTTTTCGACGCCGCTTACGAGGCGTTCATTGCCGAGGACGACATCCCCCACTCGATCTACGAGATCGACGGGGCAAAAGAGGTGGCGGTCGAGTTCCGGAGTTTTTCGAAGACCGCCGGCTTCACCGGACTAAGGTGCGGTTACACGGTCATTCCAAAAACGCTCCGGTGCCGCGACGGGGCGGGGCGCAAGGTGTCGCTCAACAAGTTGTGGTACCGACGGCAGAGCACGAAATTCAACGGCGTGTCGTATATCGTCCAGCGGGCGGCCGAAGCCGTCTATTCGCCCGAGGGGCAGCAACAAATCAAAAGCAACATCGCCTATTATATGGAAAACGCCCGGCTCATCCGCGGCGGATTGCAAGCTGCCGGCATGGAGGTCTGGGGCGGGATCAACGCCCCCTACCTGTGGCTGCGGACGCCGGACGGGATGGGATCGTGGGACTTTTTCGACCGGCTGCTCGACGAGTGTCATATCGTCGGCACGCCCGGCGTAGGATTCGGCCGCAGCGGCGAAGGATTTTTGAGGTTGACCGCTTTCGGGCGGCGCGAAGAGGCCCTGGTGGCCATCGAACGGATCAAACAATGGAAACGATGAAAATGCAAGGGTATGCCGGCGGTTACTCAATGGCGCGAAATCCGCGGCGCGGAAACGAAAAATGCCCCATAGGACCGAAAAAGGAGATGACCGGCAGCTGACCGGCGACTGAAGAAAGCACCAAGGCCTCCTATCGTAAAAACCCTTAAAAATTAAAGACGATGAAGTTATATATCCCCTCGGACTACCGCGCGACGCTGGTGCCCGAAACCATGGAACAAGCGATCAAAGAACTCAAAACGCGTTTCCCGGACGAGCTGGCCCAGGCGCTTAACCTGCGCCGGGTGACCGCCCCCCTCTTCGTGCTTTCGGGCACAGGGATCAACGACGACCTCAACGGCACGGAGCGGGCCGTTTCCTTCTGTGTGAAAGATTTGGGCGAAGCCCGGGCCGAAGTCGTCCATTCGCTTGCCAAGTGGAAGCGGATGAAGCTCGGCGCCTATAAAATCCCGCCCGGATTCGGCCTCTACACCGACATGAACGCCATCCGCGCCGACGAAGAACTCGACAACCTCCATTCGATCTACGTCGACCAGTGGGACTGGGAGCGCACGATCACCGCCGACGACCGCAACCTCGATTTTCTGAAAGAGAGCGTGCAGAAGATCTATGACGTATTGCGCAGTGTGGAGCAATACGTTTACGCGGTGCATCCGCACATCACCCCGGTGCTGCCCGAGCAGATCACGTTCATCCACGCCGAGGAATTACAGTCGGTGTTTCCGTCGCTCACCCCCGCCGAGCGTGAACGCGAAGCGGCGAAGAAACACGGTGCGATCTTCGTGATCGGCATCGGCGGCCCGCTGGCCGATGGCCAGAAGCACGACGGGCGCGCCCCGGACTACGACGACTGGTCGACCCCGACCGTCAACGGCTACAACGGGCTCAACGGCGACATCATCTTCTGGAGCCCGGTGTTGGACGCCCCCTTCGAAATTTCGTCGATGGGCATCCGGGTCGACCGCGAGGCGCTAATCCACCAACTTGACGCGGAGGGGTGTCCCGAACGTCGAAAACTGTTTTTCCACCGGTCGCTGCTCGAGGAACGCCTGCCGCTGTCGATCGGGGGCGGTATCGGGCAAAGCCGCCTGTGTATGTATTTCCTCCGTTGCGCCCACATCGGCGAGGTGCAGGCCTCGTTGTGGAGCGACGAGATGATCGAAACCTGTCGCCAGCATAATATTTTTCTGAAATAATCCCATACAAAAACCATAACCGACATGAGCACACTCAGATTCCGCCTCCTGGACGAAGCCTTTAATCGCAGGCCCGTCGACATCGCCCTACCCGAAACGCGTGTCCCCGATTACTTCGGGGCGTGCGTTTTTTCGCGCGAGAAGATGAAAAAGTATCTCTCGAAAAACTCATTTAAAACGCTGTGCGAAGCCATCGACGCCGGCCGGCCGCTGACCCACGCCACGGCCGAAGAGGTGGCCCAGGGAATGAAGCAATGGGCGATCGACCTCGGTGTGACCCACTACACCCACTGGTTCCAGCCGCTGACCGGCGGCACAGCCGAGAAACACGACTCGTTTGCCGAGTTTGACGGCGCAGGCGGAATGATCGAGGAATTTTCCGGCAAACTGCTCGTGCAACAGGAGCCCGACGCCTCGTCGTTCCCCAACGGCGGGATCCGCAACACGTTCGAAGCCCGCGGTTACACGGCCTGGGATCCGGCCTCGCCCGCGTTCGTGGTGGGCGACACGCTCTGCATCCCGACCATCTTCATCTCCTACACGGGCGAGGCGCTTGACTACAAAGCCCCGCTGCTCAAGGCGCTGGCCGCCATCGACCGCAACGCGACCCGGGTGTGCCGCCTCTTCGATCCGCAGGTGAGCAAGGTCGTTTCATTCCTCGGTTGGGAGCAGGAATATTTCCTGGTCGACGAAGCGCTCTGGGCGGCCCGCCCCGACCTGATCCTCACGGGGCGCACACTGATGGGGCACGACAGCGCCAAAAACCAGCAGCTCGAAGACCATTACTTCGGCCACATCCCCTCGCGCGTGCTGGCCTTCATGGCCGACCTCGAGGCCGAGGCATTGCGCCTGGGCATTCCGGTCAAGACACGCCACAACGAGGTGGCCCCCAACCAGTTCGAACTGGCGCCGATCTACGAGCAGACCCACCTGGCGGTCGACCACAACCTGCTGATCATGTCGACGATGCGCAAAGTGGCCAAGCGCCACCATTTCCGGGTATTGCTCCACGAAAAACCGTTCAAGGGGGTCAACGGCTCGGGCAAGCACTGCAACTGGTCGCTCGGGACCGACACCGGCGTAAACCTGCTCGCTCCGGCCAAGGATGCCCTTGGAAACCTGCAATTTGTGACCTTTGTCGCCAACGTGCTCAAGGCTGTCCACACGCATAACGGATTGCTAAAAGCGGCGATCAGCTCGGCCACCAACACCCATCGCCTGGGGGCGAACGAAGCGCCGCCGGCCATCATTTCCGTTTTCCTCGGGACACAGATCTCGGCCGTCCTCGATAAGATCGAAAGCGCCCGCACCGACGAGGCGATCGTGATCGACAAGAAAGCGGGGCTGAAGCTCGGCGTCGGCCACATCCCCGAACTCTTCATCGACAACACCGACCGCAACCGCACTTCTCCATTTGCCTTTACAGGCAACAGGTTCGAGTTCCGGGCCGTGGGTTCTTCCGAAAATTGCGGCGAGGCGATGATCGCCCTCAACACGGCCATGGCCGAACAGTTGGCCCATTTTTCAGAAGAGGTCGAAGCGTTGGTTAGCAAAGGGAAGGGGAAAGAAAAAGCCATCTTCGAGATCATCAAGCGTTACATCGCCGAAAGCCGCGCGATCCGTTTCGACGGCAACGGCTACTGTGACGAGTGGAAGGCCGAAGCGGTCGCCCGCGGGTTGGATTGCACGACGAGCGTGCCGCTGATTTTTGACAATTTTCTGACGAAGGAAAACGTAGCCATGTTCGCCGATACAGGTGTGCTGAGCGAAAAAGAACTACACAGCCGTTGCGAGGTAAAGTGGGAGACCTATACAAAAAAAATCCAGATCGAAGCGCGTGTGCTGGGCGACCTGGCCATGAACCACATCATTCCCGTCGCCACGGAATACCAGTTAAAGCTGCTCGACAATGTGTCGAAGACAATGGCTCTCTTTGCCCCGGAATTGGGCGAACGAATGTCCATGCAAAACCGGCTGCTGATCGAGCGCATCGCCAACCACACGAACGAGATCACGGCCGGCGTGTCGCAAATGATCGACGAGCGCAAAAAGGCGAACCGGATCGAAGCCGAGCGCGAAAAGGCGATCGCCTACCACGACAACGTGTTGCCGCTCACGGACATGATCCGCTACCACATCGACAAGCTCGAACTGATCGTCGACAACGAAATGTGGCCGCTACCCAAGTACCGCGAACTGCTTTTTATCAGATAACACTATGAATCCAGAAGATAATCAACGGGGATTGTACGACCGAGCACGACGCGTGCGGCGTGGGGTTGGTGGTCAACCTGCGGGGCAGCCACACCCACGACACTGTCGACCGGGGACTGCGCATCCTCGAAAACATGGTCCACCGCGGGGCCGAGGGGGCCGATCCCCTGACCGGCGACGGGGCGGGGATCATGGTGCACATTCCCCACGAATTCATCCTGCTCAACGGGATTCCCGTGCCCAAAAAGGGACGCTACGGCACCGGGCTCGTCTTTTTGCCGAAAGACGCCGCCCGGCAACAACAGATCATCGGCATCATCGGCCGGAAGAGTGAGGAGGCCGGGTTTTCATTGTTGCCCCTGCGTCCGGTGCCGGTCGACAGCTCGGCGCTCGGGCCAGGATCGGCCGCTTCGGAACCCGATATCCGGCAGATTTTCGTCGTCGATCAGACCGACGGCCAGCGCATCGAGCAACGCCTCTACCTGCTGCGCAAGGCGATCGAACGCTGCGTGGCTGGAATGGAGGTTTATATCGTGAGTCTTTCCTCCTATCAGCTAATCCAGTCTATTTTTGACTAATCTACTTTTTGAAGTGCAACTTTTTATAAAAAACGGCAGTCGAAGCCTGCACAACAGCCTCGGCGCTTATGCGCCGAAGTTGTCGTACATGATGTTTTCGGCGGGTACACCGAGGTTGTCGAGCATTTTTGTGATGGCGGCGGTCATCATCGGGGGCCCGCAGAGGTAGTACTCGATATCTTCGGGG
Organism: Rikenellaceae bacterium; assembly: GCA_031553805.1. Taxonomy (GTDB): domain Bacteria; phylum Bacteroidota; class Bacteroidia; order Bacteroidales; family Rikenellaceae; genus JAITVB01. The sequence goes on from JAVBLC010000005.1 coordinate 376,683, forward strand.
GCCTCGTGGTTTTTGAGGTACTGGTCGAAGATAACCTGATGGATGAAGCCGACGGGGCCTTTCCAGTTGTCTTCAGGCTTGGGCTCGGAGAGGGCGATGTTGAACTTGAAGTTCGGAAACTCGCGTTCGATCGCCTCAAACTGCTCTTCATAAAAAATTTCGCGTTTCGAGCGGGCGCCGTACCAAAATGTAACCGGAACAGTCGTTTTTTCGGTCTGGAAAAGATGGAAAATATGCGAGCGCATCGGGGCCATCCCGGCGCCACCGCCGATGAACATTTTTTCGTTCGGGGTGTCTTTCACGAAGAATTCGCCGAAAGGTCCCGAGATCGTTACCTTATCGCCCGGTTTACGCGAAAAAATGTACGACGAGCAGATACCGGGATTCACTTTCATAAAGCCGCCTGCGGCGCGGTCCCAGGGCGGGGTGGCGATGCGGATGTTGAGCATGATCACGTTGCCTTCGGCCGGGTGGTTGGCCATCGAATAGGCGCGGAAAGTGGGTTCGGGGTTGTTGGTCACCAGGTCCCACATTTTCATCGCGTCCCAATCTTCGTGGTATTCCTTTTCGATGTCGAAGTCCGAGAACTTGATCCCTTCGTATTTCGGGATGTCGATCTGAATATAGCCGCCCGAGCGAAACTTTAGATTTTCCCCTTCAGGCAACTTTACGACGAATTCCTTGATGAACGTGGCGACGTTGCGGTTCGAAACCACTTCGCAATCCCATTTTTTGACCCCGAGCACGGCCTCTTCGACGTGGATCTTCATCTCTTCGCGCACCTTGACCTGACAGCCGAGGCGCCAGTGGTCCTGCTGTTGTTTGCGGGTAAAGAAGTTGACCTCGGTCGGGAGGATTTCGCCGCCCCCTTCGAGCACCTGGCACTTGCACATACCGCAAGAACCACCACCGCCGCAGGCTGAAGGCAGGAAAATCCCCTGGCTCGAAAGCGAGGTAAGCAGCGTGTCGCCCTGGGCAACGGTTAACGACCGCTCTCCGTGATTGATGTCGATCGTCACGTCGCCCGAAGGCACCAGTTTATTCTTGGCATAGAGCAGCACGACGACCAGCAGCAGGGTCACCGCCAGAAAGGCCACTATCGATATTGTCAGTATAAATCCCATTGCAATGATTCTTTTTTACGTGCTACAACTGAATGCCGAGGAAAGTCATGAATGCAATCCCCATCAGGCCGGTGATGATGAACGTGATGCCCACGCCCTTGAGCGGAGCAGGTACGGCCGAATATTCGATCTTTTCGCGGATGGCAGCCATCATCACGATCGCCAGCCACCAACCGATGCCTGAACCGAGGGCAAACGAAGAAGCCTCGCCCACGTTGGCATATTCGCGTTCCTGCATAAAGAGCGAGCCCCCCATGATGGCACAGTTCACCGCGATCAGCGGCAGGAAGATCCCGAGTTGGTTATAGAGCGAGGGCGAAAAACGTTCGACGATCATCTCGACCAATTGGACGATCGAAGCGATCACGGCGATGAAGACGATAAAACTCAAAAAGTCGAGGTCGACGTCGGCGTATTTTTCACCCAACCACGCAAGCGAGCCTGCGCTCAGGACGTGCTCGTTAAGCAGGTAGTTGACCGGCACGGTGACCAGCATCACAAACGTGACAGCCACCCCCAGTCCCATAGCGGTCTTGACGCTCTTCGACACGGCGATGTAAGAACACATCCCGAAGAAGAAGGCGAACACCATATTGTCGATGAAGACCGACCGGATAAATATGTTCAGTATGCTTTCCATAGTATTTTTCTTTCTTCTTTAGGGTTATGCATTCTTCTTGCGCGAGTTGACCACCCAGATGATGACGCCCACGCACAGCAGGGCCATCGGAGGCAGCAGCACCAGGCCGTTGTTTTCATAGAACCCGCCGTTCTTGATGTACCACGCGTCGGGAACGATCTGGTAGCCCAGCAAGGTGCCGGCGCCGAAGATTTCGCGGAACACGCCCAGGATCACCAGGATGATCCCGTAACCGAGCCCGTTGCCGATCCCGTCGACGAACGACGGCCACGGCTTGTTGGCCATCGCGAAGGCTTCGAGGCGCCCCATCAGGATACAGTTGGTGATGATCAGCCCGACGAAGACCGAGAGTTGTTTGCTCACGTCATAAACGTAGGCTTTCAACACCTGGTCGACCAGGATCACCAACGCCGCGATCACCACCAGTTGGACGATGATGCGGATGCGCGAAGGGATCGTGTTGCGCAAGGCCGAAATAATCAGGTTGGAAAAGGCGGTCACGATAATCACCGACAACGCCATCACGATCGCCGGCTTGAGCTTGGCCGTCACGGCCAACGCCGAACAGATCCCGAGGATCTGCACCGTGACCGGGTTGTTCTCACCCATCGGCGAGGTCAACACTTTCCATATTTTGAGCGAAAACATCGGCTCTCTTTCTTTCTTATTTTCCATAACGCTGATCAATTAACGGTTAAGGAGTCGGTTTTTTCGCCTGCGGCAGCAGTTTCATCGGCCACGCCCGTAGCCGTAGCACCCGACGTAGAATCGGATCCGGCACCGCCGGCACGCATCTTTTCGAAGTAAGCGGCGTAGTCGCTCATACAGTCGTAGAGCATCTTTTCGACGGCGCGGCTGGTGATCGTCCCACCCGACACGGCGTCGAAAGCGTGGGGATTGCCCTGTGAAGCACCGGCGCCTTTCAGGGCGGTGATGCCGACCATCTTATCCGCCTCGAACAGGGTTTTTCCCTCGAATTGGTTGTAGAAAGACGGCGTAGCGATTTCAGCGCCAAGGCCCGGGGTTTCCCCCTTGTGGCCGAAGATGGCGCCCGAGATCGTATCGAAATCACTTTCGAGCGCTACGTAGCCCCAGATCGGGCCCCAGAGGCCGGAACCCCATACAGGGATGATGTAGCGCACCGTGCCGCTGTCGTCCTTGCTTTCGAAGATCGGCAGGTTACGTTGGTCGGCCGGGCTGTCGTAAAGCTCTTTCAGGTTGAGCGCGATCGCAAACGGGTCGGTGCCTTCGGTCACCTCGCCGGCCGTGTTGACGGTATAGGAGCGGGTGATGTACTTGGCGTACTGTTCGTTGATATAAGCGAACTTGTCGGGGGCCTTGTCGGCCTCCATCCCCTGCCCGATCGAGCGCAGGATATCGCCCATCTTTTCCACGCGTACGTTCTCATTCTGCCTGTCCTGTAAGCTTATCGAAGCGTAGGCGAGCAGGGCGGCCACGATGATCACCAGTACGGAGGCGTACGTGATGATGTATGCATTACTGTTCTTGTTCATCGTCAGTGCCTCCTTATTTAGTAGTGGTTAAAGCGACTCGTTTGTTGCGGCGGCGGACGCTGGCCTGCACCACATAGTGGTCGATCAGCGGCACCAGCGCATTCATAAAGAGGATCGAGAGCATCATCCCCTCGGGATAACCCGGGTTGACCACGCGCGTAAGCACGGCGATCGCCCCGATCAGCACCCCGTAGATCCACTTACCGGTGTTGGTCTGCGAAGCAGTCACCGGGTCGGTCGCCATAAAGACCGCACCAAAGAGGAAACCGCCCATCAGCAGGTGGTAGTAAGCCGGCATCTCCATGTAGGGGTTGGCTCCGATCAGGTTGAAGATAAGACCCATTCCCAGGCCGCCGATCACCACCGAGAGCATGATGCGCCAGCTGGCGACACCCGTCCACAGGAGTACTACGGCCCCCAATAGGATAGCGATCTTAGACGTTTCGCCGATCGAGCCGGGAATCGTCCCGACGAACCAGTCCCACGGGCCGGTGCCGTTGCTCCAGACGAGCGACGAGGCCTTCTCGACCACGGCGTTCGTGGCGTCGGTCAGGGGTGTTGCGCCGGAGAAAGAGTCGATGATGCCAGTGCCTTTGGTCATTCCGTTGACCCACACTTTATCGCCCGAAATGTAGGGCGTGTAGGCGAAGAAGACAAAGGCGCGGGTCAGCAGGGCCGGGTTAAAGACGTTCATCCCTGTGCCGCCGAAGACTTCCTTGCCCAGGATCACCGCAAAGGCTGTGGCCACGGCCACCATCCACAGCGGAATATCTACAGGCATCACCAAAGGTATGAGCATACCCGACACCAAAAATCCTTCGTTGACTTCGTGGCCGCGGATCTGGGCGAAAATAAATTCGATGCCCAGCCCCACGACATAGGACACGATCACGATCGGCAACACGCGCAGGAAACCGTACCAGAAGGCCTGCCAGATCAGTTCACAGGTATAGGGAGTATCCATCGCAATCTGGCCGACTGCTCTGAAATGTTGCAGACCCGTGTTAAACATCCCGAACAGCAGCGCCGGGATCAGGGCGATCACCACCATGGTCATCGTGCGCTTCATGTCGTTCACGTCGCGGATGTGTGAACCGGAGCGGGTCACGGTATTCGGCACAAACAGGAACGTTTCGAACGCGTCGAACGTAGAGTGGAGTTTTTCGAATTTTCCGCCCTTTTCGAAATTGGGCTTTATCTTATCAATGTATCGTCTGAGTGCTTTCATCTGTCGTCCCTTAGTTAAGTTCCCGGATCATCTGGTCGATGCCGCGGCGGATGATTTCCTGCATATCGGTCTTCGACGGGTCGACGAATTCGCACAGGGCGAAATCTTCTTCGATCACTTCGTAGATCCCCAGGTTTTCCATCTTGGTGAGGTCGCCCGTGAGGATCGCCTTGAGCAGGTACATCGGGTAGATGTCCATCGGCAGGTATTTTTCGTAGAGGCCCGTCACGACGAAAGCGCGTTCGCCGCCGTTGAGGTTCGTGTCGAGGTCATACTTCTTTTTCGGGCATATCCACGAGAAGTAGGAATGCGACACCGAGAATTTTTTGAAACGGGGAGCGATCCAACCGACAAACTCGTGGTGGTCGCCCTCGGGGATCACCGTCAGTTGGTTGTGGTAGAAACCAAAGTGGCCGTCCATCGTAATGCGGCGGCCGGTCAGGACGTTGCCGCTGATCACACGGGTCATCAACGGCTGGTCCTTGATATTGCCTTTCAGCACGGTGTCGACCGCAGCGCCGCTGATCACCGAATAGTAGGCCGGACGTGCCACTTCGGAACCCGTCACGGCGATGATCTTCGAAAAGTCGGCCTTGCCCGTGCGGAAGAAACGGCCCAGGATGGCTACGTGCTGGATGTCCATCGTCCAAACCAGCTGGCCTTTGCCCACCGGATCGACGTGATGGATCTGCACCCCCACGTTACCGGCCGGATGCGGCCCGCTGAAACGGGTCACCTGCGCAGCTTTCACCTGGTCGAGCGCGCCTTTTTCGCCTGCATTCAGGCCGAGGTGCACTTTGCCCGGAGTCAGTTTGGCCAGTGCTTGCAAACCGGCTTCAACGTTGTCCGCTTCTTGGTTTAACACGAAATTCATGTCCGGCGCCAGCGGCGACGAATCGAAGCCCGAAACGAAGATAGCCCGCGGCGTATCGGCCGGATTGGCGATGATGCCGTAAGGGCGCTGGATGAGCATCGGCCACATCCCGGCGGCAAGCATCAGCGACACAATTTCTTCGCGCGAGGCGCTGGCCGGTGATTTCATTTCGAAAGATTGGTAATCGATCTGCGGGTCGGGGACCACCACCACTTCGAGGATTTTGCGCTTATCGCCCCGGTTGATCGCCGCCACACAGCCGCTCACGGGCGAAGTCACCACCACTTCGGGGCGGTACTTGTCAAACAACAGCGGAGAGCCCGCCTTGACAACGTCGTTCTGCCGCACCAACAGTTTGGGGGTAAATCCCCTGAAGTCGTCGGGACAAACCGCGTAACTCGCCGCAGGAGGCGCGTTGACCAGGGTTTTTTCCGCTGCTCCAACCAGTTGGATGTCGAGGCCTTTCTTGATTCGGACTACGTTCGACATAATTGGAATGAGTAAATTAGGTTTCAAAAGAAAGTGCAAAAATAGTCTTTTAATCGGGAGTGTTATTCTTTTAGCAATAAATTTTTTGTTATTTTTTCGGTGCGGCTCCGGTGCGGCTCCGCACGGGGATTTTTTGTTCGTAGCCGAACAGGCTTGAGTTTTGGCTCGACCGTTATTGCATCGCTACTTTCTTTTGCTGCCATCAAAAGGTGCGTCCCCGCACCGGGGATTTTGTTCGTTCTCGAACCGGTTTGGGTTTGGGTTCGACCGTTCGTGCGTCGTTACTTTCTTTGTCTTCCACACAAAGAAAGTAACAAAGAAAAGTCACCGCTTTAAGGAAAAAGCTAAAAAGTTTCGAAAAAATCTGCTTCGTCCACAACTCGCTTCGCTCAAACAGTGGACTACGCGACGATTTTTTCGAAACTTTTCTTGACGCTTTTTCCTTATAGGCGGGCTGCTCGGCCTCCGGCCTCGGCTTGTCAGCGTTTGAGGTGGAGAGTAGTGGTTGACTTTCCGTTTATTCCTTTCTTACCGTTGTAACTTTGGCAAATTATTTTCAAAAGGCGGCGATCGAAGATCGCCGCCAGACCTCTGCCCACGATCAGAGAAAAAAGGCGGCCGCACTTTATCACCACAGCTTCCACCGGCCTTTAGGCCCAGCGCCCGCAGGCAGCGGGCCAGAGGCCCGCACGCGCCATATAGCCGGAGGTTGGGGACCCACTTACCTTTCGACAGGGGGGGGTTAAGACGCCGAAACTGTAGTGGAGCGTAGCGCAACGGAATTTCGGCTCGCCCCCTGCCGAAAGGTTAGTGGGTCAACCGGAGGCGGGGCGCAAAAAAAGGATTTTTTGCCACTTTTGTATCCTTACAAAAGTGGAACGAAGAACTGTCCGCAGCAAACTAAAAAACTCCGGGTGCCGGAAGGCACTTTTACAACTTTTTTGTCAAGAAAAAAGTTGAACAAAATATTATAACCATAAGATAGAAAAACGATTACCGGTTTAGCGCCGGCATCCGTTTTTTTATCCCCGGATTTTCGTTTATATTTGCATGTTAATTCAGTGACGTAACATATGGGTAAGATCATTTCGTTTGCCAACCAAAAGGGAGGCGTAGGCAAAACCACCACCACCATTAACCTGGCGGCCAGTCTGGCCGTGCTCGGACAGCGCGTGCTGATCGTCGACGCCGACCCGCAGGCCAACGCCACCTCCGGACTGGGATTCGAAACGAACGATCGCAACACCTATACCTGCCTGATCGGCGAAGCCTCGGCCGCCGAATCGATCCTCAAAAGCGAGGACATCGAAAACCTATACCTCATCCCCTCGAGCATCGACCTGGTGGGCGCCGAAAAAGACCTTGGCAGCATGGAAGACGGCCAGCTCAGGATGAAACAAATGCTCCAACCGGTCAAAAACGATTACGACTATATTTTTATCGACTGCTCGCCCTCGCTCGGTTTCCTGACCCTGAACGCGATGGTGGCGGCCGACAGCGTGATCATCCCCGTGCAGTGTGAATATTTTGCGTTGGAAGGCCTCGGGAAGATCCTCAATACCATTAAAATGACCAAGGCGCAACTGAACCCGGGCCTCGAGATCGAGGGTTTCCTGATGACGATGTACTCCTCGCGCCAGAAGCAGGACAACCAGGTGGTCGACGAGGTGCGCAAGCATTTCGGCCGGCTGACGTTCGATACGGTGATCCACCGCAACATCCGCCTGAGCGAAGCCCCCGGCTTCGGCAAACCGGTGCTGTTGCACGACGCCGCTTCGTCGGGCGCGGTGAGCTACCTCAACCTGGCCAAAGAATTTCTACGTAATAACGCGTAAGGGACACCATAATGAACCAAACCAAACCGAAAGGCCTGGGACGCGGCCTGGAAGCGATCTTCGACATCGAAGGCATCGCCCCCGAGCGGAGCCGCAAGAAAACGATCTTCGAAGAGTTGGACATCGCCCGCGTGCTGCCCAACCCCAACCAGCCCCGCACGATCTTCGACGAGGAAGCGCTCGAAGAGTTGGCGTCGTCGATCGTCGCCCTGGGGGTGATCCAGCCGATCACCGTCAAGCGCGAGTCGGGCGACACCTACCGCATCATCAGCGGCGAACGCCGTTTCCGCGCTTCGCAAAAAGCCGGGCTGGCGACAATTCCTGCTTATATCCGCGAGGTCGATGACCAAACGCTGCTCGAAATGGCGCTGGTCGAAAACATCCAGCGGCAAGACCTCAATGCGGTCGACATCGCACTGAGCCTGCAACGGCTGGTCGACGAGTGTAACCTGACCCAGGACGCGCTGGCCGAACGGGTGGGCAAAAAACGGTCGACGGTGACCAACTATATCCGCCTGCTCCGGTTGCCGGCCGAGGTGCAGCTGGCGATCAAGGAAGACCTCATTTCGATGGGCCACGCCCGTGCATTGGCCGGTTTGGACGACGCAACACAACAATTAGCCCTGCTCAAACGTATTATAAAGAACAACCTTTCGGTGCGCCAGGCAGAGGAACTCGTGCAGAAAGCCGCCGCCGGAAGTTTCCGAAAAGAGGTTGTGGAAGAGGAATATCCTGAAACCTATACCCGCCTGGTCGAACACCTAGAACACTTCTTCACCACGCCCGACATCAGCATCAAGCGCGGGCCGAAAGGGAACGGCCAGATCGTGATCCGGTTCAAGACCGACGGTGAGGTGGAGCGTTTCCTGAACCAATTCGACCGGATCAAAAACTAAACGGGAAGGATGGCCGGCTGCGCAAAACGACATATTGCCCTGATGCTTTGTACCCTGGTGTGGTTCGCCGCTTCGGGCGTGCGTGCCCAACAGAACGGCGAGCTGGTTTCGGGCGGTGTCCGGGTCAAGGCTGCGGCCGATACCGTGGTGAAACCCCACCCCCAGTCGCCGATTTTCCGCGACTCGATCGGCATTTCGAAGATGACCGCCATTTCGTTCGTCGCTCCGGGGTTTTCGCAGTTGTATAACCGCGACTATTGGAAGATACCCGTGCTGTATGCCGGCGTAGGAACGTTCGGCTACCTGTGGAACGACGCCGGAAAAAAATACCGCAATTACAAATCGCAGTACGAGGCGCTGATGTATGACCCGGAAACCACCCATCCCCGCTCGGAAATCGACCCGGTGCAGGAACAGATGATGAAGTACCAGAACCAGCGCAACCTCTACCTGATCGGGGCGGTAGGCACGTATCTTTACTTCATCGGCGACGGGGCGATCAACTATCCCCACCGGGTGCACCCGGTGAAGAAAGCCACCACGCTGGCGATGATCTTCCCCGGGGCCGGACAGATTTACAACAAGAGTTACTGGAAAGTGCCGATCGTGATCGGCGGGTTTGCGAGCATGGCCTACATCATCGACTTCAACAGCCGGGGCTACAACCGCTTCCGGCTGGCCTACAATCAATATCCCAATGACGAATTCGGCGGACGCATCGACCAGACCCAGCTAAAGAACTACCGCGACATGTACCGCCGCAACCGCGACCTGAGCATCATCGGCACAGCCGGGTTGTACGTGCTTTCGATCATCGACGCCCACGTCGACGCCTATATGCGCGACTTCGACGTGAGCGACGACCTGTCGATGCACATCGAACCGACGCTGATCGACCTGCCCGGGTTTCAGGCCAACAACAACAATTACTACTACCCCGGCGTGGGAATGTCAATGCAGGTAAAACTTAACGCATCGCCAAAATTCGGCAAACGCCAGGCGATGAACTATACGTTCAACGGCCAATAGGCCCGTAAAACCAAACCAGAATGAATGTACGAAAAACCGTTGCCCTAACAGCTGCCTTGGCCCTGTTTGCCGGGTTGGCGCTCTACGCCGCGCCCGAGCGTTACGGCAACATCCAGGTGAAACATACCCCCGAGCAGTACGACTCGCTGCTCTCGGCGTGGTATGAAAGCAGTGTGGTCGAATCGTATGATCTTTACCTGCACGACTTTATCGACATCGAAGCCGAAACTTATTCGGGACCAAATCCGTATGAATTGCCCGATTCGGTTTACGAGGCACGGCTGCGGATGATCGCTTCGGTGATCCAACTGCCCTACAACGATGTGGTCAAGCGTTACATCCTGGCTTACACGGGGCGCATCCACTCGCGGATGGAAAACATCCTCGGGTTGGCACAGTTTTACTTCCCGATGATCGAGGAAGAGCTTGATCGGCAAGGACTTCCATTGGAATTAAAGATGTTGCCGGTAATCGAGTCGGCGCTTTACCCGAAAGCAATTTCGCGGGCGGGGGCAGCCGGGCTGTGGCAGTTCGTCCTGCCGACGGGCAAGGCTTTCGGACTGGAAGTCAATTCGTTTGTCGACCAGCGGATGGACCCGGTGACTTCGACGCGGGCGGCGTGCCTTTACCTAAAGCAACTTTACGGGATGTACGGCGACTGGACGCTGGCGATCGCCGCTTACAACTGTGGGCCGGGCAACGTCAACAAGGCACTCAAGCGCGCGCCTAATGCGCAGACTTACTGGGACATTTACGACTATCTGCCAAAAGAAACGCGGGGGTATATCCCCAGTTTTATTGCTGCGACCTATGCCTACACGTTCCACAAGGCCCACGGGATCGAGCCGCGGACGGCTTCGCTGCCTTTCTCTGTCGACACGGTGACGATCTGCAAGATGACCCATTTCGAACAGGTATCGAGTACGCTGGGGACATCGATGGAGGTATTGCGGGAACTGAATCCGCAGTATAAGATGGACATCGTGCCGGCAACGGACAAACCTTATTCGCTGGTGTTGCCGCAGTATGCCATTGCTTCTTTTATTGAAAAAGAAGGCGAGATTTACGGGAAAGATTCGATTTATCTGGCCCAGTACCTGAATCCTTCGAATCTGAAGAATAAGCCGGCGGGGAGTGCTACCACGACGGCTTCGCGAGGCTCTTCGACATATAAGGTGAAATCGGGAGATACATTGGGAGCGATCGCTCAGCGGCACGGGGTGAGTACGGCGGCGCTGACACGGGCAAACGGGATCAAGAATCCGAAATCGCTGCGTATCGGGCAGGTGCTGATTATTCCCTAAAGTGCGCTCCCGCACTGGGGAATCTTTTCAGCGCAAAGTCACCTGTGTGCAGGCAAATAAAGTGTGGCGGGCAAATGCCCGCCACACCTATTTTAAAAGATTAACCACCCCACGGGACAGATTTATGCAATGCAAAGATCAGGCTGCTGAACCGGATCAGGTATAAATCTGCCTGGAAAGCCACCCCACGCGCAAGAGAAAGGGCTATCGCCGAGGGTACTGGCGCTTTTTATAAAAAGCGCCGCAACCGAGATCGCTGCTCGTCCGAAAGACGGAAACTTGCGTTAAGCAAGTAAGCAGCGGACGAGCTCAACATAGTTTAAAAAAATTTCAGCGATGCTTTGCATCGCTGGATTTCCTTTGCCGTAAACGGTCGGTGCTATTCTTTGTCCAACACGGCGGCGACGTCCTCTTCCGCCGCACGCAATTTCTCCCGGCACAGCGCAATCAACTCACTCGCCCGCTTCACCTCGGCCCCCAGCCGATCCACATCCAATTCCCCCTCGTTCAACCGCTTCAGGATCGCCTCAACCTCAGCCATCGCCTCGGCATAACTGATCTTCTTCTTTTCCATATCGCGTTATTTCTTTTCGTTAATAATCCCCATTTCATACAACCACGCCTCGCACAGCAACACCCACAACCGTGTGCTGCCCGGGTTGTTGCGCAAGGCGATGTTATGCCCCCCATACGGGAAAACGTGCAGCGAAGCGTTCACCCCCTGCGCATGCAATGCACTGTAAAACATCACGCTGTTCTCAACCGGAACCGCCGGATCGTCATTAGCGTGAGCTAGGAAAGCGGGCGGCGTCTGCGGCGTTACGTTCAGTTCGCACGAAAAACGGCGGATCAATTCCGGCGAAGCGTTTTTCCCGAGCAAGTTATCGCGACTCCCGGTATGGGCTTTCTCACCCAGCGTAATCACCGGCGACACGAGAATCGTAAAATTGGACTGCCACGGCAGATCGTCATACAGGTCGCCCACACGCGAATAATCGGTCGTCGTGGTACCGATCGACGCAGCCAGGTGTCCTCCGGCCGAGCAGCCCATGACGCCGACTTTCGCCGGATCGATCCCCCACTCTTCGGCCCGCGCACGCACGATTTTCATCATCCGCTGCAGATCCTGCAGCGGGCCGATCTCGCGTTGCACCAGGTCGGGCGAATGGGGCAACCGGTGGAACAGCACAACGGCCGTAACCCCCATCGTATTAAACCATTTCGCCAGTTGAAAACCCGCAATATCGTAGGTCAGGTGGGCGTAACCGCCCGGAGGGCAGATCACTACCGCCGCTCCTTTGTTCTCCTCTTTCGGCGGTTTGAATACGTAATAGCCCGGCGTGCCCACCTGGCGCATCCGGCCGTTGTCGTCGACGTCGGCCACGGCCATGCCTTTCGAATTGGGCATATTGCCCTGCCACAGGGGTTCGAACGTCTGGCTGCGGGCCGGAAAGGCGGCGAGCAACAAACAGATAGCCAACAGTTTCTTCATCATTATGTTTTTCATATATATCTGTTCAGGCAAAGTCAATAATTCCGAGCGCCGGGAGGCACTCGGGAGGCACTTCTCACTTCGGTCTCGAGCACCCCGTCGCACAGTTGCACTTGCAGCCCCTCGCCCACTTCGACCGCATCTACGCTTTTGACGATGCGGTCGCCGCTGCGCACCACGGCGTAGCCCATTTGCAGGATGCGTTCGGGACGGCGGGCTTCGACCACCTCTTCCCAAAGCGCCAGTTCACGGTGCTTTCCGGCAAGGAATTGGCGTGTCGTGTCTGTGATCCGCTGGCCGATGGACGTTAGCCGGAGCGTCTCTTCACCCAGGCGACGCTTCGGGACGTGCGTAATCGTCGATGCGAGCAGGGCAAGGCGTCCGCGGCGTTCTTCGAGCGACAGGCGTGCGTTGTGGCGCAGTCGTCCCTGCATCTCGTCGAGCCGCCGGCCGTGGCCATGCAACAGGCCCGAAACCAGGCGTCCCATCGCGTGCGAAATCAGCACGAGGCGCTCGCGTTCACCCGAAAGCGTTTCACGGACAAGCGAGGCGACCTCATCGCCCAGCACCTGTAATCGGTCCTCGAATTGGCGGTTATAATCCACAAAAAAACCGGCCACCGCCGTCGGGGTTTTCATTGCCACACGGGCGATCAGGTCGGCGACGCTCTGGTCTTTGTCGTGGCCGATGCCCGTCACCACCGGCAACGGAAATTGTGCCAGGTGGCTGCACAGGCGGTAGCTGTCGAACGCCCCCAGGTCGCTCTGCGATCCGCCGCCGCGGATGATGACTAATGCGTCGTAGGCTTCGAGATTTTCAGCAATGCTGTCCAGCGCACCGATAATCGAATTCTCGGCCCCGTGGCCCTGCATAAAGGCCTCGTATAAGTCTACATTAAACGTGTATCCAAATTCATTCTCAAAAAGTTCGCGGTGAAAATCGCGGAAACCGGCTGCCTGGGACGACGAAATCACGGCCAGGCGCTGGATCACCGCCGGGAGTTCACACTCGCGGTTCATCTCGAAAACGCCCTCTTTTTGCAGGCGTTCGACCGTTTCGCGCCGTTGGGCAGCCAGATCGCCCAGGGTGTAGGACGGTTCGATGTCGGTGATCTGCAGGCTCAGGCCGTACAATTCGTGGTAGGTGACCGATACCCTGACGAGTATCTTCAGGCCCGCCGTCAGGTCTTTGCCCGTGACGCCACGGAAATAAGGGGAGATCATCGCCCATTGCGACCGCCAGATCACCGCGCGGGCCTGGGCACGGGGGACGGCGTTGTCGCCGCCCTTTTCGACCAGTTCGAGGTAGCAGTGGCCCGAGCGGTTTTCCTTGATCTCGCTCACCTCGCCAACCACCCAATACGGCAAAGGGTGCGCGGCATCGATGCCTTTGCGGATCAACGCCTGCAAGTCATACAGGGAAATGTGCTTGGGGGATTCCATCACCCAAAGATATGGAAATTTCTTCGTCCCCACTTTTGTCTTGATACAAAAGTGGGCAAAAAATCAAGCGCTCAAACAACTGGCTAAAAAATCGTGAATCAAGCTGCTGCGTCCACAACTCGCCCTTCGGGCTCAGACAGTGGACTTCGCTTACGCTTGATTCTCGATTTTTCTTTACGCCATTTGTTTGGAGGCGCATGGCGGGCCTTCGGCCCGTTGCCTACGGACGCTGGGTACCGGACCCAATCCTTGTTTCAGTAAAGTCAAATCTCCATGTGCGGGGAGACACCCCGGGTGTGCGGAGCGTGCGTCAGGTTTAAACGATCATTGCGGTTTTCAACCGGAGCGTACACGAAGTACGTGAGGATTGAAAACCGCAATGATCGTTTAAAGATGGCGTGCGATACGCGCAGCCACCGGAAGCGCGCTAAACTAAGCCCGAAAAGCCCATAAACGCCATGGCCAGGATGCTGGCTGTTATGAGGATGATGGGGAGGCCCTTCATCGATTTGGGCTGTTCTTCGAGTTCGAGGCGTTCGCGCAGGCCGGCGAACAGCACCAGGGCCAGCATGAACCCGAGGGCCGTCGAAACGGCGAACACAAACGATTGCAGCAGGTTAAACTCTTTTTGCACCAGCAGGATAGCCACCCCCAGTACCGCACAGTTGGTGGTGATCAGCGGCAGGAACACCCCCAACGCCTGATACAGCGCCGGGCTGATCTTCTTGAGAATGATCTCGACCATCTGCACCAGGGCGGCAATCACCAGAATGAAGACGATCGTCTGCATATACTCGATGTGGAGCGGAACCAACACGTAATATTGGATCAGGTAGGCCACCACGGATGACAGGCCAATCACAAACGTCACAGCCATCCCCATCCCGATCGAGGTACTCACCTTGTTCGAAACACCCAGGAAAGGACAGATCGCCAGGAACTGTGACAGGACGATATTGTTGACGAATATCGCGCTGATAATGATGATAAAATATTCCATAGGTCTACTTCACTTTAGCGTTTAACCGGGCGTTCAGCTTATTGAACAGCACCATCAGGAAACCAAGCGCCATGAAGGCCCCCGGAGCCAGGACAAAGATCAGGATGCCGTCGCCGGTGATGAATTTGTAGCCGAAAAGCGAGCCGGCCCCGAGCAGTTCGCGGGTACCGCCCAAGAGGGTCAGCGCCAGCACGAAACCCAGGCCGATCCCCACTCCATCGAGCATCGAATCAAACACGCCGTTTTTCGAGGCAAAAGCCTCGGCGCGCCCCAGGATGATACAATTGACCACGATCAGCGGGATGAATACTCCGAGCGTGGCGTAAAGATCCGGCACATAAGCCTCCATCAGCAACTGAACGACAGTCACGAACGAGGCGATCACCACGATAAAGCACGGAATGCGCACCTTGCCCGGCACCACGTTGCGGATCAGCGAGATCACGATGTTCGACAGGGTGAGCACGAACATCGTCGCCACCCCCATCCCCAGGCCGTTGATGGCCGAAGTGGTCGTCCCCAGTGTGGGGCACATCCCCAGCAGGAGGACAAACACCGGGTTCTCCTTGATCAACCCTTTCGTTAATAGCTGGAATTTAGTCATCTTTCCGTCCTCCCGTTATTTAATGGTCTGAAAAAGGTTATAGGCGCGTTCCACCGCGTCGCAATAGGCACGCGAGGAGATCGTCGAGGCGGTGATCGCATCCACGTCGCCGCCGTCTTTTTTGACCAGCAACTTGAAATCGGCCGGGTTTTTCCCTTCGAATTGCAGGCTGAAGTCCGATTTGCTCTTGTCGATCTTGTCGCCCAGGCCCGGGGTTTCCTTCTGTTCGATCACCTCGATGTGCGAGATCGCACCGTCGGGCAGGAAGCCCACCATCAGTTTGATCGTACCGCCGAAACCGGCGTTCGTAAACGTTTCGATAGCATAACCGACCGGTTCGCCGCCGTTGGTGGCGGTGTAGACGGTCATTGGGCCGCCATCGACCTCTTTGATCATCGGGTTTTCGGCCGGGTTGTTGTCAAAGGCGGGAACGACCAGCGCGATCGCGTCCGAGATTTTGGTGTCCTTGGCCGCGGCAATAGGCTCGGCGGTCACTTTGTAGACCAGTCCTACGGCAGCCGAGGCCACCAACGTGATCAGCAACAGGACGACTACCATATTTTTGAGTGTACTTTCCATGTTCCTCCTCCTATTTTTTCGCCAGGGCGAGGCCGAAGCGGCGCGGTTTCACATACTTGTTGATCAGGGGCACCGTGGCGTTCATGATCAGGATCGCGAACGACATCCCTTCGGGATAGGCCCCGAACACGCGGATCAGGATCGTGATCAACCCGATACCGATACCATAGATCAGCATCCCGCGGGTGTTCATCGGCGAGGTGACATAGTCGGTCGCCATATAGATCGCGCCCAAGAGCGTACCGCCGGCCATCAGGTGGAACAGCGGCGAAATATAGTGCGACGGGTCGGCCAGGTGCAGGATACCGCTAAACGCAGCCATCGTGCCGATGACAAACACCGGGATGTGCCACGTGATCACCTTGCGCCACAGCAGGTAGATGAAGCCGATGATCAACGCCAGCGCGGCGATTTCGCCCAGCGAACCCGAGCGCAGGCCGAAGAGCATATCGCTGTACGAGGGCAGGTCGGGCATGATCTGGTCGAGGCTCGTGCCTTTCTTCAACGCCTCTTTGACGAACGCGAGCGGCGTGGCGCCGGACATCGCGTCGGTCGCCACGCGGGTCACCGGGGCGAACGAGGTCATTTGCACCGGGAACGAGATCAGCAGGAAAACACGGCCCACCAACGCCGGGTTGAACGGGTTGCGTCCCAGTCCGCCGAAAGCCATCTTGGCTACGGCGATCGCCACGAAACAGCCCATCACGATCTGCCACGCCGGCAGCGTGCTCGGCAAGTTAAAAGCCAGCAGCAGCCCCGTCAGGACGGCCGACCAGTTGTTGATCGTCAGCGGCCCGCGCAGCAGGTAACGCTGGATCAGGAATTCGAACAGCACACACGAAGCGACGGACAATGCGGTCACCACAAGCGCGTTCACCCCGTACACCACCACCGAGACGGCAAACGCCGGCAGCAGCGCGATCACCACGTCGCGCATCAGCCGCGAAGTCTTGTCGACGCCATGGATGTGGGGCGAGGGGGATACAATCAGTTTCTTCTCCATTATGTTTGCGTTTTTGTACCTCCCGGCACCCGGGAGATGGGCATTGCTATGCTTTTATGGCCCGCGCACGCGCGATTTTCATCACCTCGACCTTGGCCAGGCGGATGCGGTCGAGCAGCGGCAACGCCGCCGGACAAGTGTAGGAACAACTGCCGCACTCGATGCAATCCATCGCGCGGTGCTCTTCGGTTTCGGCCAGCATATTCTTGTAAGCCAACTTATAAATCAGGTAAGGTTCCAACCCCATCGGGCACACCGACACGCACTTGGCGCAGCTGATGCACGTCGTGGCTGCCGGACGGCGCGCTTCTTTGGCCCGCATTATCAGGACGCCCGAGGTGCCTTTGGTCACCGGCGCGGCGGGGTTGCTCACCGCACGGCCCATCATCGGGCCGCCGTTGATAATCTTTTCGCAGTCGTCAGGCACACCGCCGCTGCGTTCGATCAGCGCTTCGATCGGCGTGCCGATCCGCACCAGGTAGTTGGCCGGCGTTTTTACGGACTTTCCGGTTACCGTAACCACACGTTCGATCAGGGGTTTATTTTTTTGAACCGCCTCATAGACAGCCAAAGCCGTACCGACATTCTGCACCACGGCGCCCACTTCGATCGGCAACGCGCCCGAGGGCACCTGACGGCCGGTGACGGCGTCGATCAACTGTTTCTCACCGCCCTGCGGGTATTGCACCTTTAACGGCACGATCTCCACGCCGGGGTATTTCGATACCAGCCCCTTCAGGTGGGCAATGGCGTCGGGTTTGTTCTTTTCGATGCCGATGTAGGCTTTTTCCACGCCGATCGCCTTGCAGAGGATCTGCACGCCCACCAACAGCTCTTCGGCGCGTTCGAGCATCACCCGGTGGTCGGAGGTAAGGTAAGGCTCGCACTCCACGCCGTTGATGATCAGGCACTCGGCCTTCTTGCCCGGAGGGACGGACAGTTTGACGTGGGTCGGGAACGTTGCGCCCCCCATTCCTACGATACCGGCTGCGGTGATTTTTTCGATGATCTCCTTGGCCGGGAGGGTGACGCTGCTTTGCAGTTTGTCCGAACGGTCGATCGTCTCGTCCCACTCGTCGCCCTCGACCTGGATGGTCACCGCCTTGCGGCGCACGCCACCCGCATCGGGAATGTCGTCGACGGCGGTCACCGTGCCCGACACCGACGAGTGGATGTTGCTCGACACGAACCCGGCCGCCGTAGCGATCACCTGGCCCGTTTTGACCTTATCGCCCTTGGCCACGCACACCACGGCCGGGGCCCCGATGTGCTGCGCGACGGGAATGGTCACCGTGGCCGGCAGCCCGAACACTTCGATCGCCACCCCACGGCTCAACTTACTGTCCGACGGGTGGATCCCGCCTATCTTGAATGTTTTCGACATAGTCCTACTTGGTTTCAGGTTCTACGTTTGCAGCCTCGGCCGGAGCGGCAGGCGCGGATTCAACGGCCGCAACCGGTGTTTCAACCGCCGGGGCAACGGGTACTGCGACAGGCTCAACAACAGGTTGCTCTATAACAACAGATGCCGGAGCAACCGGAGTTTCGTCCTTGACTTCAGCTTTCGGGGCATCGGACTGCCGGGCCGGAGCCTCTTTCTTTTCAGCCGGTTCGGCCGCTTTCACCGGGCGCGGCGGGAAGTTTACCTCCCAGATCGCATTCGTCGGGCACTCGGGTGCACATTTGCGGCACAACTTACATTTGTTGTGATCGATATAGGCCAGGTTGTTCTCGATCGTGATCGCATCGAACGCACACGCTTTCTGGCATTTGGTACACGCAATACACGAAACGTTGCACGCTTTGCGCGAGATCGCCCCCTTGTCCTTGCTCACGCACGAAACGAAGACGCGGCGGCCTTTCGGTCCCTTGCGGCGCAGTTCGATGATTGCCTTCGGGCACGCCTTTACGCAGGCGCCGCAGGCGGTACATTTTTCCTCGTCGACTTCCGGCAGCCCGGTTTCGGGATTCACAAAAATTGCGTCGAAGTTACACACCACGACGCAATCGCCCTTGCCCAGGCAGCCGAAGCTGCACGCCGTATCGCCCGCGTAGAGCGACGATATCACGGCACACGACGATGCGCCGTCAAATTCGTTCGTCCGCGGACGGTTCGCACACGACCCGGCGCAACGCACCACCGCCACCTGCGGTTCGCGTTCGGGAGCTGCTTTTCCCAGGTGGGCGGCCACGGCTTTCATCACCTCAACTCCGCCCACCGGACAGAACAAGGCGGAAATATCGTCCTCCTTCACCAGTGCATCGGCCAGTCCCCGGCACCCCGGAAAACCACAACCCCCGCAGTTCGCGCCGGGAAGCATCGCTTCCGCTTCGTCAATGCGGGGGTCTTCGTACACCTTGAACTTCTGCGCGACCACGTACAGGATCACCGCAGATAGCACACCCAGAATACAGAGCGTCAAGATCGTAGATAGTAGCAGACTCATTATAAACCGTTTTTCGTATTTTTTAGTAGTTCTATTTCGTACAAAATCGACCCGAAACAAAAAAATAAAGCCCCCTCCGGCAACTTAACCGGAGAACCTTTCGTCATTTTTTGTCTATTCGCAATCGATCGGGGTGCTGTTGTCCGCAACGACAGGCAACACCTTAACAACGATCCCCCAGGGAATCTTTTTGCGCAACAAATATAACAAAATATAGTAACCGGCGAGCGCCCCGAGGGTTAAAAGTGCAGCCAGGGCCTCGTTCACCCCGGCTTTGGTCGCTCCGATCAGCGTGCCCAGCATCAGCAGCATCGGCACGACATACATCACCGCAGCCGCCTTGAGCCCCATCGCACGGGAAATCGAAAGTTCGACCTCCTCCCCTACCCGATAGGCATAAAAACCATCGGTGGACACAAAAAAGATTTTTTCGGCGCGTTCGCCCATACCACAAGCGCCCTTCACCCGGCACGACCCGCAGGCCGCCTGGGCAATGATCACGACCGACACCGCCCCTTCGTGTACTTCCACCACGCGACCGCGGTGCGTGATATCATTCGGGTTCGATGTCATCGCTCGATATTTAAATTATAGCAGGGATTCGAATTTATAGGTCAGCGGCAGAATCCGGTCCTTGCCCAGCGTGCAGGTCGACAACCGCAGCGTGGGACAGAACTGGTAGCGCTTGTATTCGTTACGGTTCAGCAGTTCGTAGACCCGCTTGACCGTGGCGTTGTCAAAGCCGGCGGTGATGATCTCGTCGACCCCTTGGTTTTCCTCGATCAGACGATAGAGAATGGCGTCGAGCACATCATAGGGCGGCAACGAGTCAGTGTCCTTCTGCTCGGGACGCAACTCGGCCGACGGGGCTTTCGTCAGGGTATGCTGGGGAATGATCTCGCTTTTGCGGTTCAGGTAACGCGCCAAGTCAAACACTTCGGTCTTATACAGGTCACCCAGGATGCTGATCGCCCCGACAGTATCGCCATAGAGCGTGCCGTAGCCCACGGCCGCTTCGCTCTTGTTGGACGTATTGAGCAGGATGTGGCCGAACTTGTTCGAAAGCGCCATCAACAGCACGGCCCGCAGGCGCGACTGGATATTCTCCTCCGTCACATCGAACGGCAACTGTCCGTAAACCGACTGCAACGATTTGATCAGCACGTCGTAGGTGTCCGTGATCGGCACGATCGAATATTCGATCCCCAAGCGTTCGGCCAGCACCACCGCGTCTTCGACCGAGTGGTCGCTCGAAAACGCAGACGGCATCAGCAACACCTTCACGTTTTCCGGCCCGAGCGTTTCGGCCGCCAGAGCAGCCACTACGGCCGAGTCGATCCCGCCCGAAAGCCCAAGGCAGGCTTTTTTGAAGCCATTTTTCGAAAAATAGTCGCGCAGGCCGAGTTTGATCGCCTGATAGACATTGGCGGTTTTATTCTGTTCTGGGATCTCAAGGACAGGATTGTCGGCCTGGGTGTTGACCACCACGTAATCCTCTTCAAACTTCTTTAAAAAGGCAATCGCCTCCCCTTTCCGGTTGAAAAAGGCAGACGATCCGTCATAAACCAGGTCGGTGTGGCCTCCTACGTGATTGAGGTAAACCACATGGCTCGCCGTACGGAAAGCCAGTTTCGAGAAAAATTCGTAGCGATTCTGCACCACGCCGCGCGCATAGGGAGACGACTGGAGGCTGACGATCAGGTCGGCCTGATTGCCGAACTCTTCGGAGAAATAACGGATATCGGAACCGATGAAAACAGCCACTTTTTTACCGTCGACATCGACGAACTCGTAGCCTTTGGAATTATCGAGGTGATGAAGTTCTTCGCGCGAAGAAACGTTCTGTTTGCCGATGTATTTGACGACCTTTTTGTTGGCGACAATGGCGGCGGCGCTGATCGTACCCTGGTCGGTCAGAAGCGGGAGGCCAATGATGGCGGTAATGCCGTCGCACTCGACAGCCACCTCCTTGAGGGTCTCCCTGCATTTCTCCAGGAAGACCACGTTGTTTAGCAAGTCATAGGCAGGCTTACCGCTGACGGCCTGTTCGCAGAAGAGGACGATTTGGGCTTCATCCGCTTTGGCCCGCCTGATGCTTTCGGCAATCTTGGCTTTGTTTCCGTCGAAATCACCGATGGTGTAGTTCAATTGGGCAATGGCAATCTTCATCTCTGGATTTTGCTTTACAAATTTCCGGCACAAAGGTACGTATTTCCGGTCGTAGATAAAAATATTCGGGAGTATTTGTATTTTTGTTTTTTTCATTTATCTTTGTCCCCGCAAAACGATGGTGCCATAGCTCAGTTGGTAGAGCAAAGGACTGAAAATCCTTGTGTCCCCGGTTCGATTCCTGGTGGCACCACTTTAGGACAATGTAAATCCCTGAATTTCATTGAAATTCAGGGATTTTTCTTTCCCAGTCCCACGATTTTGACCGCGGTCTGACGCACTTCTGGGCAGGGTGAACAATGAAATTAGTGGGATTTTCGCCCATTTTGGAAAGTCCCACTAAATTGAGTCTTTTGCATTGGTTCACAGGTTTTTGCATAGCCTAAGCCCGGATTCGGTTACTTAATTTTGTCTAACTAAAATTTTGTAATCATGAATCGAACCAGGTTCACCTTTATTTTCATGATTAAGAAGACCAAACTTCTTAAGAACGGCGAGGCTCCGATTTGCCTCCGGATCACCGTAAACGGCCTCTCAGTCGAGTCTCTCATCAAAAGGAGCGTTCCTCTGGACGCCTGGGACCAAGCCACCCAATCCGTAAAAGGGAGGGATCGACGGGCGCAGGAAACGAACGAATGTATCCGGATGCTCAAAATTCGAACCCTCCAGATTCACCGCGATCTGGAACTCACCGGCGCCCATTTTACCGCGCGGCTTATCATGAATAAGCTCTACTCCGCCGAAGAAAAGCGCACCCTGCTCACCATCTTCCGCAAGCACAACGACGACATCCGCAAGCTGATCGGCATCGACCTGGAGAAGCGCACGGTTACTCGTTATGATAGTTGCTGCAAGTATATGGAAGATATGATCAAGAGTGTCTATGGTAAAGATGATGTTTCCCTTGCCGAGGTCAACGGCGAACTGGTCCGCAATTACGAGATGCACCTCAAGGTCGTGCGCGGTTGCCAGGCGAATACCGTCATCCGCTACATGAAATGTTTTAAGAAAGTGATCCACATGGCTCTTGCCAACGAATGGATGACCAAAAACCCGTTCGTCGGCATTCATTTCTCCGCGAAGCCGGTTAATAAGGATGTGCTGACGAAAGACGAGCTCGACACTCTGATCAATCGCGAGTTCCGGATTCCCCGCTTGGAGCACGTCCGGGATACTTTCATCTTTTGCGCGTTCACCGGCATCGCGTACATCGACGCCCACACGCTCCGGCCTGAACATATCGTGCGCGACAACAATGGCGACCTGTGGATCAAAAAGACCCGCGAGAAAACCGATATAGAGTTCCATGTTCCTCTACTCAAAATCCCGCAGCAGATACTTGAGAAATATAAAGACGATCCCGGCTGTCAGCGGACCGGCCTACTGTTGCCGATACTGAGTAACCAGAAGATGAATGATTATCTGAAGGAAATTGCAGCGTTGTGTGAAATCAAGAAACGCCTCTCAACCCACACCGCCCGCAGGACCTATGCAACAACAGTCTGCCATGAAAGCGGCGTCGCCATCGAAAACATCTCGAAAATGCTCGGCCATACCGATACCCGTATGACCCTGCACTACACAAAAATCGCAGACAGCCGCATCAAGAAAGACATGGAACAGGTTCGGGAAATATTCGACAATAGCATATAGGAAAGAGCGCTGAATATCTGTAATTTAAAATGAGCTGGTTACAAAGTGTAACCAACTCATTTTACTACAGCAACTGTCCGATATTTCCGGACGGTTTAATCGATCACGTATTGCAGATCGTTTAATCCTTGTTTTGAAACCCGTTGGCAACCTCCATAATGTCGAGTTTGATTTCAGCCCAATCTTTGTTCAGGAGACAAACGGGAGATTGATCCTTGTCGGCTCTTGAAAAGTTGATGAAATTATTTTGAAGCAAAGCTTCATCGTGTTCCCATTCATAACGTCTTTTATGAAGGGCGAACATTTGTTCCGGCTTGAAGTAGTTCAGCAGATGATGCACATCCCAGAAATCCTTTTTACGGCCGCCGTTTGCTATCACATTCATCTTCATAGCCACGATATCATCGACACCCGCCATTCTGATTCCGTCGATAGTTTCGATTTCGGAAATGTATGGGTCGGTATACATCAGGTCGAGTTTTACAGAATCGTCCTTAGAGTTCCCCACATAATAGCCTCTCCCGAAACTTACTATACCGCTCTTGTCCGGGCACTCATAGAATGCGAAAGTACTTTTCAGCCAATCCTCATACTGTCCGAAATCAAGACTCCTATATTCAGCATCAGTGAATAGGTCTATATCGACAGAAATGCGATGCCCGTAGCGTAAACTCAGGTTCGTGCCTCCCACCAAACGGAACGGGGCGAAAAGCGGCTCGGCCATCAAAGCTTCTAAAACTTCTTTCAGTAGAGGCGTTACGGTCTGGTAATGAAGTGCCATAATAATTATCGGTTGGTTTTATCTGCTGCTTCAGGATTTATCCGGTATGAATTGACTGGCTTGTAGTTTTCGAGTTCCGACAGCTCCAAACCGTAGAAACGGGCGATCTCGGCTTTTTCGCTATCATTGCCTCGCTCCATAACCCTGCCTATTACCCATTCTTTCCGATAGCCCCATTCGATACTGTCGAAATCCACATCCCAGAAAAGAATCTTGCTGATATCAGGCCGACCGGGATAGAGTTTATTTTCCGCGCGGCGCTTGTATTCGTCATAGTCATACTGCGTTTGCAGCATGGCCAGGAAACCATCTTCGTACCCGAATTCTTTGTCCAGCTTATATGACAACTCAATCGTAATTGGCCGCCTGCCATTAATTACGGCATTAAGATTCTGGGAGTGCTCTCCGATCATTGCGGCAAAAGACCGTTGACTCGTCCCGCGTTTTTTAAGTTCGCGGTCGATGATACGACCAGGAGAGATTCCCTTATATAGTTCAATGTTTATCATGTAAAGTAAATCTATGATGCAAATATACACAATGCAAACGAAATTGATTGCATTTTTATTGTTTTTTTCAAACCCACAAGATACCATGAATAAAAATAAGCTATCCGATGTCTTCGTACAGTTCAACTGGTCACATATTGTGATCTGTTGGAGAAGATTATAAACCGTTACAATTTGTAACGGTTTGAGAGTTACAGGTCGAAAAGCAACCGGTGACTGATTGTCACCGGTTGAATCTTCCGACGCAAAAAAAGAACCCGTGACAAGATGTCACGGGTTGAAAATGAAGGCAATCGTCTTTATGTACTTTATCTATTTTACCTTCTTTGCGATATAAAACACATATCCGTAGAACTCTTTATACCGCTTACTTTTTCGGCTTTGTGTAATCGACCATCCAGTTGATACCGAATTTGTCGGTCCACATTCCGTACAGCTCGGCCCAGAAGGTTTTGCCGAGCGGCATGATGACTTTGCCTCCGGCGGAGAGGCCTTTGTAGATCCGTTCGGCCTCCTCGGGGGAGGACGCGTTGACCATAATCGAGAAATTGTTGCCCGGGGAGAGTTTCGGGGCGCCGAGCGATTCGGGGGAGTCGCTGCCCATGAGGATCGTTTCCTTGCTGATCGGCAGGGCGATGTGCATGATCTTGTTCTTCTCCGCATCGGGAATGGGGCCTTCCGCCGCGGGCATCTCGCCGAAGCGGCCCACGTAGGAAAATTCGCCGCCGAAGACGGAGCGGTAGAA
>JAVBLC010000009.1:0-64414 GCA_031553805.1 Rikenellaceae bacterium
GTCGGCGGATCGCAGTCCGGAGTGAACCGCTACAGGTTCAACGGCAAGGAAATCAACTTCAGCAATAATTTCCTCGACTACGGCGCGCGTATGTACCGAACCGACTTCCCACGATGGTTCACGCAGGATCCATTGGCCGAAAAGTATTACTCGGTTAGTCCTTACGCTTATGCCAATAATAATCCGGTGAGATATATTGATCCTAATGGACAAGATTGGTATGAATACTACAATGACGAAACTGAACAATACGAGATCAAATGGACTGACTTCAGAAGTCAGAAAGAAATGGTCAAGAATAATGTGGAAGGGAAATATCTAGGTGAGGCTGTGGTTTTATTCAATGGATCTAAAGACGAAAAATTAGGAACGGACGGCACCGTAAAAGGAGAAGGAGCACAAGCAGCCCAAGTAACCATTTATGGGACAAAAGGAGCTGATGATATTGGAAAGTACAAAGGGTTGTCCGTAACCTCTGATCCTAGTAAATACACAATGATTGCTGATGGTGATTATAGAGCATTCTACCAAGACATGTCAAGCAGTGTTTATGGGACACAGGGGACAACAAGCGTTCCTGCGTTAACTTATCGAATCTCAAACTTAGATGGGACTCTAAACATTCCAACAGAAGGAGGGGTTATGAATCCTGTCACTGGTGGTCCGTATAAAACAGGGATATTTTTCCATCGTACGGATTGGAGTGGGAAGGCAACCAAGAGCTCAACAGGATGTCCTAATATCGATGGCCGCGACTGGAGAGATGTGGAAAGGCAATTAGGCAAATCATCGAATATCTATTTTAGAGTTACTCGTAAGTAATGTGTTCTTTTTAATTTGAAAGGAGTATGAAAAGTAAAGTAATTTTGTTATTCTGTTTAATCCTATTGATCGGTTGCAAAACCGTGGATTATGACAATATTGAAGCATTCACACATCCATTGACTCTTGAACCAATCCCCATATATAGTCATCCTGGGAAATATCTTAGAAACATCGATTCTGATGTTGAAGCCGGCTGGATTGTACGGATTACGAAAAAGCGAGGGGAGTATTTTCAGGTGAATATTGAAGATTTGTCTCTTCATAATATATGGATAAAATCAGGAGATATGGGGTTAGTCATTCAGAACTATGATTCATTGCAAATACCAATGTATCTAAAGCCTGACACAAACGCCTCTGTTGAACGATTCATATTAGAATCACATATTGGATTACTTTATGATATACGCAATAACTTTGCTCTTTTGCGTATAATGGTCAATGGAGAAGAAGTTGAAGGATGGATTGAACTTAAATATCTATGTGGAAATCCATATACGACTTGTTCTTAGTAAAAGTGCAAAGCCCGCCGGAGTTCCGGCGGGCTTTTGGTTTGCAGTGGTTTTTGTTATTTTTGAGAAGTTCTTTAGGTCAAATTGACTGAGCCTTCGACAGGAGCAGGGTATTGAGTGGTGCAAGCGTGGTGCAAATTCATAAATAAAAAATCCGCAACCTCTATTAATCAAAAGATTGCGGATTTTATGGTGCCCAGGACGAGACTCGAACTCACACGCCGTAACCGGCACTACCCCCTCAAAGTAGCGTGTCTACCAATTTCACCACCTGGGCTGGTTTGTGGGGGCAAAAGTATAAATAAATTCATCCCGCGCAAAGGTTTGTCATAAAAATAATTAAAAAATATTTATCTTTGCCCCCCGAACCGGGTGGAATGGGGAGGCCGCGTGTGCCGGCCACTGAGTACCGCCCTTAAAAAACAAAAGAATGAAAACGATTGATTTGCAGGGCGTTAAGCGCGCTGAATTCGGTAAGAAAGAAAGCAAACATATCCGCCGCGAGGGCCAGGTGCCCTGTGTCATCTACGGCGGCAGCGACACCGTACACTTCTCGGTCGACGCTAAAGAATTGCGCCAGATCATCTATACCCCCAATTCCTACATCGTTGCTTTCGATATCGAAGGTACGAAGGAAACGGGCGTGATGCGCGAAGTGCAGTACCATCCCGTAAGCGACCAAATTCTCCATATCGACTTCTTCCGCGTAGTGAAGGGCAAACCTATCGCTATCGATATTCCGGTGAAACTCACCGGTAACTCGGAAGGCGTTAAGCAAGGGGGTAAACTGGCCCTGAGCAAGCGTAAGCTTCGTGTTTCGGGCCTGGTTGAAAACCTTCCGGACGAAATCGACATCGATGTGACCGACCTCGGTCTGGGCAAGTCGATCTTCGTGGGTGACCTCGACTTGAAGAACCTTACGATTCTGACCCCCGCCACGACGGCTATTTGCGCTGTCCGTATGACGCGTGCTGCACGTGGTGCCGCTGCTGCGGCTGCCGCCGAAGCCAAGCCGGCCAAGAAAAAATAATTTGCCGATAGGCAAGGTTGCGGGGGGCCTGCAACCGATATGAAAAAGAGGACGAGCTACCTGCTTGTCCTCTTTTTTGCTAACCATTCACGGCAAAGTCACTCAGGGGAAGCAGCGTTTCTCCTCGCATTTTTAACTTTTGTTGGCCGTTGAGCTTCGGTTCTTCACGCCGTCTGTTTGGATGCGCGTTGTGGGTCTCACGGTCCGCCCCGCATCTGAGGGAAAAAGCTAAACCGGGAAGTCCGATTCTTGTATATCAGAAAAAGTCTAAATTTTTTCGTAAATTAGCCTCTCAAAAAGGTCAAAGAAACCATGAAAAACTCAATCCTAATCCTTTATACGGGAGGGACGATCGGGATGAAGACCAATCCCGAAACGGGCGTGCTTTCGCCGTTCAATTTCGACCAGATCGACGAAGAAGTGCCCGAACTCAAAAAGTTTAACTTGCGGATCCACGCCGTGACGTTCGACCCGCCGATCGACTCGGCCAACGTCACCCCCGAGCTGTGGGTGCGCATCGCAAAGGTAATCAAGGAGAACTACGATAAATACGACGGTTTCGTGGTGTTGCACGGTACCGACACGATGTCCTATACTGCTTCGGCCCTGAGTTTTATGACGCTCAATCTGGCCAAGCCGGTCATCTTCACCGGCAGCCAAATCCCGATCGGGGTGCTGCGTACCGACGGCCGCGAAAACCTGATCACAGCGATCGAAATCGCCGCCGCGAAAGAGGGGGGCAAGGCGGTCGTTCCCGAAGTGTGCATCTATTTCCAGAACAACCTCTTCCGGGCTAACCGCACACGGAAGTTCAATGCCGATTATTTCAACGCTTTCCGGTCTGATAACTATCCGCCGCTGGCCGAAGTGGGGGTAGACATTCACTACAACCATGCCGCGATCCGGCACACCGACTCGTTCCTGCCGCCGTTCGATATCGCTACGACGCTGGAGCGTAACGTGGCCGTAATTAAGATCTTCCCGGGGATGACACCCGAAACGTTCCGGTCGATGCTCTCGATCCCGCACCTGCGCGGGGTGGTGCTCGAAACCTACGGCTCGGGCAACGCCCCGACCGACAAGTGGTTCATCGACTGCCTCGACGAAGCGATCCGCCGCGGGGTAGTGGTGGTCAACGTCACCCAGTGCCACGCGGGTCGGGTGGCGATGGAACGCTACGAAACAGGTGTCCGCCTGCAACAGGTCGGCGTGGTCGGCGGAGGGGAGATGACCGCCGAGTCGGCCGTGACGAAACTGATGTATTTGTTGGGGCAAGAGCTGCCGCCCAACCAGCTGAAAGAGTATCTCAACGGTCCGATCCGGGGCGAAACAACTCCCTGAAACGGCGTGTGGCCGGACGTGATTTCGGAAATTCCCCCGCTAATTTTTTCACAGTTAGAAATTTTTCGTATATTTCGCACCGAAATTTAAGGAGAAATGACCGAGTGGTTGAAGGTGCGCGCCTGGAAAGTGCGTATGCCTCAAAAGGGCATCGCGAGTTCGAATCTCGCTTTCTCCGCACAATCCGGGCCGGGAAATACAGGGAAAAATTCCAACGCCCGTCGAAAAGAAAAGCCGTTTTTTTCGGCGCTGATCTGAATAAAATGCAAAAAAGAGGAGAAAATCTCCCCTGTGATGTGCGTATGTATAAAACTTTTCGTTATTTTTGACGAGAATTCTACCCGAGCAACAACTTGACATAAAAACATAAACCTAAAAAGTACTAATTAAAACTAATTTTCCCGTTATGAAAAAACTTTTTGTAATTCTGTCCGTGGTAGGTCTTTTGAGCCTGTACTCGGCCAACGCTTACGCTCAGGACTCGATCCCCGCTGCACCTGCCGCTACCGAGGAAGTTGCCGTTGCTAACTCGGAAACCGACGTGGCCGGCGAACCGATGCACCAGATCCTGAAGAAACAGTACATGGACGGGGGTGTGGCCTGGATGTCGCCGATCCTCCTCTGCCTGGTGCTGGGTCTTGCCATCGTGATTGAGCGCATCATTTACCTGAACCTCGCCACCACGAACACCAAAAAGCTCCTCTCGAAAGTGGAAGAAGCCCTCAATACCGGCGGCGTTGCTGCAGCCAAGGAAGTGTGTCGCGACACCCGCGGCCCGGTAGCCAGCATCTTCTACCAGGGGCTGGAACGTTATGACGAAGGCGTCGACGTGGTTGAAAAATCGGTCGTGTCGTACGGCTCGGTTCAGATGAGCCAGCTCGAAACCGGTCTTTCGTGGATCTCGCTGTTCATCGCTCTTGCTCCTATGCTCGGGTTCTTGGGAACAGTGGTTGGTATGATCGCGGCGTTCGACGCTATCCAGGCTGCCGGTGACATCTCGCCGACCATCGTGGCAGGCGGTATGAAAGTGGCCCTTTTGACGACCGTTGCCGGTCTTATCGTGGCCATCATCCTGCAGATCTTCTACAACTACCTGCTCAACAAGATCGAATCGCTCGTACTGGCTATGGAAGACTCGTCGATCACCCTGCTCGACATCCTGGCTAAATACAACCGCAAATAATTTTCCCAACCTGAAAATCGATAACAAATGAAATATTTATCAATCGTAAGATGGGTGCTGATGATCATCTCGATCCTCGCCATCGGGTTGTACTTCGTCACCGATTCGGTGCCGGTCGACGTGATGCTGAATTGGGGATATATCATGCTCGGGATCGCGGTGGTCTGCGTTATCCTTTTCCCGACGATCGCTCTCATCCAGAACCCCAAGGGTGCTATTAACTCTCTGGCTGGGCTGGCGATCATAGCAGTTGTCGTAGGGGTTTCCTCGACGATGGCCAGCGGCGAAACGGTCGTTACTCCGGGTAATGTGTATGATGATCCTTTCTGGATCAAGCTGACCGATATCGAACTGTTCACTATGTATTTCTTCCTGGCAGCCACCGTTGTGGTAATCGTGTACGGCGAAATCCGGAACGCATTTAAATAATTCCGCCAATGGCTAAGAGAAAAGTTCAAGAAATCAACGCAGGCTCGATGGCCGACATCGCCTTCCTGATGCTGATCTTCTTCCTGGTGACCACGACGATGAATACCGACTCCGGGATTCAGCGCGTGCTGCCGCCGATGCAGGAGGATCAACAGGATGTGCCGGTGGATGTAAATCGAAGGAACCTGCTGCTTGTTTCGGTCAACAAATTCGACGGGATTCTGGTCGCCGGGCAACCGCTGACCGTGAATATGATCAAGGATAAGGTAAAGGAGTTTGTCCTGAACCCTTATGACGATCCGAACCTCCCGGCGAAAGAGGAAGCCGATATCCCGCTGATCGGGAAATTCATGGTCAGCAAGGGTTTGGTTTCGCTCCAGAATGACCGTGGGACGAGTTACAATACGTATGTGGAGGTACAGAATGAGCTGACGCGCGCTTTCAACGAAATTCGCGACGAGGTGTCTAATCAGTATTTCGGGAAGAAATTCTCGGAATTGACAGACACACAGCGTGAAGCCGTGCAGAAAGCCGTGCCGATGCAGATCTCTGAAGCAGAACCGCGTAACATTGACAAGATATAGTTATGGCAGTTATCCGTAAAAAGCAGAAGAAGGACGTTCCCGCAATCGGGACGTCGTCTCTCCCTGACGTGGTGTTCATGATCTTGTTTTTCTTCATGGCAACCTCGACGATGCGCGAACAGGAACTTCTGGTTCAGTATAAGTTGCCGGAGGCCACCGAAATCCAGAAACTGGAGAAGAAATCGCTGATTAGCTATATTCACATCGGTCCGCCGACCCGGGTGATGCGTGTCAAGTTCGGGGATACACCGCGTATCCAGTTGAACGACAGCTATCGTACGCCGGCCGACATCGGACAGTTCATTGCCTCGGAACGTGACAACCTCAACGAAGCCGACCGTCCTTTCATGATGGTTAGCATCAAGGCCGACCAGTCGACCCGCATGGGGGTGATCACCGATGTGAAACAGGAGTTGCGTAGAGCAAATGCCTTGAAGATTACCTATGTGGCCACCAAGGCCGTGTCGATGTAATCTTTTTAAGCGTCACTTTATCAAAAGGCCGTTCCTTTGCAGGGACGGCCTTTTTTTGCGAATGTTCCAGAGGCCGGGGGAGTGCCGGAAGCCTGTCGTCCGATAGACAAAAGCGTGAAACCGTCCGGCCTGTGCGACAATCTTTTTGTCTTTGTGCGGATAGCGGAACCGACCGATCGACCGGCGACTTTTTATTGCCCTGAAAAACCCCGGGATCGGGAAAATAGGCTATCTTTGCACGTAATTCAAAAACAGCCGTGTCGGAATACCTGAATCAACTGAGTGAAGTGCAGCGCGAAGCTGCCGTCAACTACCAGGGCCCTGCTCTGATCGTGGCGGGGGCGGGGTCGGGCAAAACCCGTGTGCTGATCTACCGCATTGCCCACATGATCAGCGAGGGGGTCAACCCGTCGCAGGTGCTGGCCCTGACCTTTACGAACAAGGCGGCCCGCGAGATGAAAGAACGCATCGGGCGGGTGGTGTCCGAGGAAAAAGCGCGGCGGCTGTGGATGGGTACGTTCCACTCGGTTTTTGCCCGCATCCTGCGCAACGAAGCCGACAAACTGGGCTACCCGTCGTCGTTCACGATCTACGACACGTCGGATAGCCGCAACGTGGTCCGGGCTATTATCAAAGAGCTGAACCTCAATGAGGATTACTATAAGCCGAACGATCTTTTCGCCCGCATTTCGCTGGCCAAGAACAACTTGGTAACGGCGGCGGCCTACGAAGCCAACCCGGCGCTGGTGGCCGAGGACGTCGAACGACGCCGGCCCCAATTCGGCGAGGTCTATAAGTTGTATGTCAAACGGTGCAAGGACTACGGAGCGATGGATTTCGACGACCTGCTGCTCAACATGAACCTGCTGTTCCGTGATTTTCCGGAAGTGTTGACCCGCTATCAACAGCAGTTCCGCTACGTGCTGGTCGACGAGTATCAAGACACGAACACCGCCCAGTACCTGATCGTCAAGCGCATCGCCGAGCAGCACCAGAACATCTGCGTGGTGGGCGACGACGCGCAGAGCATCTATTCGTTCCGCGGGGCGAAGATTGAAAACATCCTGCGTTTTCAACGCGACTATCCCCAGGCCAAGATCTTCAAGCTCGAACAAAATTACCGTTCGACCCCGACGATCGTCAACGCGGCCAACAGCGTGATCGAAAAGAATAAACGCCAGTTACAGAAAAAGGTTTTTTCGAAAAACAGCGACGGGGAAAAGATTCGCGTGTGCCGGTCATACACGGACCAGGAAGAAGCATTGATCGTAGCCTCGGACGTTTTTCAGAAATTGCGTGCCGGGGAGGTCGATTCGTATAATGAGCTGGCGATCCTCTACCGCACCAACGCCCAGTCGCGGGCCCTGGAAGAGGCTTTCCGTCGCCGGGGCATCCCGTACCGCATCTACGGCGGCCAGTCGTTCTACCAACGCAAGGAGGTAAAGGACGTGCTGGCTTATGTGCGCCTGGTGGTCAACCACCAGGACGACGAAGCGTTGCGCCGCATCATCAACTACCCTGCGCGCGGGATCGGCGAAGTGACGCTCAACCGCATTGCCGACGCGGCCCGCGAACGCGGCATCTCGATGTGGGCGGCCATGGCGGCCCTCACCCCGGCCGAAATGGGGTTAAACGCCGGGGCAGCCAAGAAAGTCCAAGAGTTTTTTGCCACGGTACAGGAACTGAGTGCGCAGGTCTACACGCTGCCCGCTTACGAATTGGGGATGCAAATCGCCCTGCGTTCGGGCATCATCGGCAGCTTCAAGATGCAGCAAACGCCCGAAGCAACGAGTGCGCTCGAAAACATCGACGAACTGATAGGCTCGATCGCCTCGTACGTCGAGTCGCGGCAGGAAGAGTCGGAAGGCGTTCCGGTGACGATCGACGACTGGTTGCAGAACATCGCCCTGCTCACTGACATGGATGCCAACGACGAAGACCGCAACAACCGGGTGACGCTGATGACCGTCCACTCGGCCAAGGGGCTCGAAGTTGACTATATCTACATCGTCGGCCTCGAGGAAAACCTCTTCCCGAGCCAGATGAGCAACGATACGTTAGAGGGGCTGGAAGAGGAACGCCGCCTGTTTTACGTCGCCCTGACCCGGGCGCGGAAGGGGGCGGTGCTGACCTTTTCGCAGACCCGTTTCCGTTGGGGGCAGGTGACCTCGAACTCACCGAGCCGTTTCCTGAAAGAGATCGATCCGCAATACCTCGAACTCACGTTCTCGGACGACAGCCGCGCGGTCGACCCCGCCCTGCAGGACGATGCCGACGAAGAGATTCGCCGTTTCTACGGCGGTAGACCGAGCGGAGCGCCCGGTCGTGGCGGTTTTCAGGGCGGTGGTCGCTCCGAACGCCGGGAAGGAGGCTCGGCCCGCGGTGAACGCCAGCGTCCGGCCTACGAACCGAAAGAACCGCCGCGGCCTGCACCCGTTCGCACACCCGCTCCGGCGTGGGGCGCCAACATGAAAAGCATAGGCAAGCGCCGGGCTCCCTACCCGGAAGACGCCGCTGCCGGCGGAAATGTAGCAAGTGGCCCCGGAGCGGCATCAGGCACTTCGACGAATGCTGAAAAACTGCGCACAGGTAGCATCGTCGAACACGAAAAATTCGGTCGTGGCCGCATTTTGCAACTCGAAGACACCCCGAACGGAGCCAAGGCAACCGTCGAATTCGACGTGGCCGGTACGAAAACGCTCCTGTTGAAATACGCCCGCCTGACCCCTGTCGAATAGGGCGGCACACCCGGAATATGGTCGGACTGTTTTATATCCTGCTGTTTTACCTCTTAGGGATGGCTGTCAGCCGCCTGACGGGAGGTGTTGTCCCGGCAAGCGTGATCGGAATGGTGCTGCTGTTTCTGGCACTTGTCCTGCGCATGGTGCGCCCCGGTGACGTGCGCCAGACGGCCTGGTTTATCCTTGACAATATGGTGCTCTTCTTCATCCCCGTATCGGTGGGGCTGGTCGATGCGTGGGGGCTTGTCGCAGGCAATCTCTGGTCGTTCCTCACCGCTTGCCTGGTGAGCACGGTGCTTGTGATCGGCGTTGTCGGCCTGACCCAGCAGGGGATGGACCGCAGCCTTCGCTACCGGGCGCACAAAAAGGAAAGGAGGGCGCGATGAACGAATTTCTCGGGTCGCAACTCTTTCTGCTCACCTTTACGGTCGGGATTTATCTGGCCGCGCTGTGGCTCTACCGCCGAACGGGGGTTAAGCTGTTGCACCCGCTGCTGACCTCGGTGGCGGTGATCATCATCTTCCTCAAAACCACGGGAATGCCCTTTGCGGAGTATCGTGCCGGGACGCAATTCATCGACTTTATGCTCGGCCTGGCGGTCGTTTCGCTGGGGTATCTGCTCTACGAACAGCTCGAAGACATTCGTCGCCGGTGGGTGTCGATCCTGACTTCGGTCGTGATCGGCAGCACGGTGGGCATTGTGAGCGTGGTGCTGATCTCGCGCTGGCTGGGGGCGGACAAAGCGGTCGAGATCTCGCTCGAACCCAAGTCGGTGACGATGCCCATCGCCCTGTCGGTATCGGCAGCTGCGGGTGGTATTCCGGCCATCACCTCGATCGCGGTCATCTTTACCGGCATCTTTGGCGGTATGGTCGGCCCTTTTGTGCTGCAAAAACTGGGGGTGACCGACCGCATTGCCCGGGGGCTTGCCCTGGGTTCGGGGGCGCACGCTATCGGCACTGCCCGCGCCATCGAGCTCGGCGCCGTCGAAGGGGCGATCAGCGGCCTGGCTATCGGCCTGATGGGGTTGGTAACGGCCATTCTTGTCCCTATCCTGCAGGCTATTTTATAGGCGGGCGGCGGAAATCCTGCGAATTTTCACGATCGCTAAAAATGATCCGGTCGGAAGATGCTATGCCCAAATCAACGCGATAAGGCAAGAACGACCCTCTGTATACAGGTGTAAGAACTGTAAAGTACCGGAGGTTGGATGTTCATAGTCCTCCGATTTTATGAGCAGATTTATGCTCAATTCCCAAGTAAAAAACCGCAAAAAACTCAAATTGAGCTAATTGCGGTCTTGGAGAAGAGGTCCGAAGCGGATTCGAACCGCTGTAGGAGGTTTTGCAGACCTGTGCCTAGCCACTCGGCCATCGGACCCTTTTTGGGAAAGCAAAGATAGCCATTAATCCCGAATCTCCAAAATGCATATCGTTTTTTGTGGTTTTTGTCCGGACGAGCTCAAGTCCCGAGTGGCGGGAAGCGCTTTTGTTCGCGGGAGGCCAAATCCCGCGCAGAGGCGCCCCGCTCTGGGCAAAGTCAAATTCCCGAGTGCAGGAAGGCGCAATTTCGGCTTAAAATTTTTGATTATCGAAAAAAGTTGTATATTTGCACTCCGCTGCCGGAATGTTTTTTGACGCGAAAACTTACCGAAAAGCGCGTCCCGAAAGGGAATCCAAACCGGATCGTAATAAGAAAAAGAGATAAAGAAGATGAAAAGAACTTTTCAACCCTCGCAGCGCAAACGCCGTAACAAACACGGCTTCCGCGAAAGAATGTCCTCGCCCAACGGGCGCAAGGTATTGGCTGCACGCCGTGCCAAAGGCCGCAAAAAACTCACTGTTTCGGACGAAGTTCGCAAATAGTATTTTGTTCTACGCAAAAAAGGCTGTCCCCCACGGGCAGCCTTTTTTGTTGGAGTTTTCGTGTTTATAGGGTGGCGGATGAAAAATAAGCCTTATCGCCCAGCGAAGAAAAATCTCTCAGTGCGGGGACGCACTTAATGTGTGCCGGAGCCGGACGATGCGCCTTTGGCATCAGAGGTATCGACCCGGGCCACGACCGTCGCTTTGGCCAGGTAGTCGGGGTCGAAATCGATTCCCATCCCCGGGGTCGTGGGCACTTTGATCTTGCCGTCGACGATCCGGAAGTCGGGTTTGTACCAGCTCGGCGTCTGTTGCGGTGTACGCCACGGGTATTCCATATAAGGTTGTGCGTTCGGGGTGCAGGAAGCGAATTGCAGAATATTGACCGAAACAGCTCCTGTTTGGGTGTTGTGGGGTACGATGTTGCGACCATACCATTCGGCCATCCGGGCTACGCGTTTGATGCGTACCAGGCCCCCGTTGTAGTTGATGTCG
This sequence comes from Rikenellaceae bacterium, assembly GCA_031553805.1. Taxonomy (GTDB): domain Bacteria; phylum Bacteroidota; class Bacteroidia; order Bacteroidales; family Rikenellaceae; genus JAITVB01. The sequence continues at coordinate 11,479 of JAVBLC010000009.1, forward strand.
GGTTGCACGATGCGCATCACGTCGTTCTCGAGCATCCATTGGAATTGCGGGAAACTCGAATGCTGTTCGCCGAGGGCGATTGGAATGTCGAGTGCGTGGGCCACCGCTTTGGTTTCCATAAAGTTTTCCCACGGGCAGGGTTCTTCGAAGAAGCTGTAACCCAACCCTTCCATGATGCGGCCGATGCGGATCGAGTTCGGAATGTCGTAGCTGCCGTTGGCGTCGGCAGCCAGGATAATCTTGTCGCCCAGTTTCTTGCGGGCCAATTCGAGCAGGGTTTCCGTGCGGCCGGGGTAGGTGTCGACGTTGCGGCTCATGCGTCCGCCGATCTTGAATTTGACCATCTTGGCGCCCGTCTCGGCCACGCCGCGCACATAGACGTCGACCTCTTCCTCGGCGCTCAGGATGCGGTCCGAGCCCGAAAGGTAAACCGGGATCTCATCGCGTATCACGCCGCCGAGCATCTCGCCCACCGGTTTGCCAGCCATCTTTCCGAGCATGTCGAATAGGCTCTGCTCAACGTAAGCAACAGGGCTCCAGAACGGAATCCCGGCCAGTTTGTAGTTGGCCTGGTATACCGAGTCGACAAGCGATTCGATGTCGCGGGCGTCTTTCCCGATGAAGTGGGGAGCGACCAGGTTGGTAAAAATCGGAATAAAATCGTTGATCTGCTTGGTGCCGGTAATGCCGACGGCGCCGTCTTTCGAACGGGTGCGGACAAAATAGCTGTTACCGTTGCGCAACAGTTCGATCGACTCGACGATGGCGGGCGCGGAAACCTGCCCCGGGATGTTGAACATCGGTTTTTCGAATTCGCGGACCAGGGGTTCGACTTGTTTTTTGTAGTCGATAGCGGCTTGCAGCGAGCGGGGCAGGGCCGAAGCGACGGCTGCCACACCAACCATCCGGAGCCATTCACGGCGGGTCATTTTCATAACGGTTTTGGGTTTAGTTATTAGGGGGTTAGGGGTAAGTCGTTGTGCAACGACGCCGGGGACGAACAAAGATATGAATAAATGTGTTTTTTGCTTCTTCCTGCTAAGGGAAAAGTTGCAAAAAGGTGTGTGCCTGTACCGGGAGATTTTGCGTTGTCGACGGTTGTTGCAACTTTTCTGTCAAGAAGGAAGCAGGACAGCATGAGAATAAAAGAGCGGCATATTTTGTATGCCGCTCTTTTACAAGTCTTCCACAAGATTAGTAGAACAACCAATCCACATTTTCCTTTTGGGGGCCGGAGATGAGGCCGGCGTCGCGGCGGGCGATCTTCAGGCCGCCGTCGGCGAAACCGAGGACCAGCACCAGTCCCTTACCCAAGGAAAGGGTGTGTGTGCCGGCCGGATAAGAGAACGTGTGGACGTTCACCCCCGGCGATCCGCCCGGCATTCCAGGCAGCTTGACCGCGTTGGCGATCTGCGTTTCGGCCTGTCCGAAGTCGTTGGCCGAGGCGTCGGTTTCGAGTACCGGCGCACGCAGGTAATCGGCCCGTTCGGAGGCGAAGTAACCGACCACAACCTGCACCGGTTTGTCGCACGTGAAGGTGATCTGCGTCCCGTCGCGCATCTGCTGGCGTCCGTCGAGTGCCACCGCCGACAGGTTTTTGAGTTCAGGGGCGATCTCTTCAATCGCGTTCGGACGGTCGGTGAATAACTTGGCGCCGGCGGTCAACGCCGACTGTTTGGCCCCGCCGCCGAGCGTTACTTTCATCGGAACGAGCGCCACCGGCGTTTGGGTTGCGCCCTCGCCGGCCACCCTCAAAAAGCCGATGTTTTTGCGGAAAGTGGCCAATTCCTCTTCGTAGAGCGGCAACATCTCGGCCCAGGTTTTATACTTACCGTCGTTGCCCCCGATCGGGATGCGGCGCTGCTGGGTCTGCATACTGTTGGCATGACGGTAGGTGGCCTGCGTCAGATCGACCAGCGTTTTGTAATGGACGATGCTCCGGTCGAGGTGTACTGCAGCCGAGTCGAGCAACGCAATATCTTGTGCATAGTTAAACTCGAGCACCAGCATCGCCGCCTTGACCTTTTCCGAAAAATACTGGGCATATGCCTGATAGCAATAGGCATCGTTGCGCAGGCGGGCAAATTCGTCCTTGTTTTTCTTCACCCCGGGCGCTGCTTTTTCGATCTCTTCGACTGCCAGCCGGCCGTGTTCGACGGCTTCGGCGATCAACTGGGGCGGGGTTTCGCCTTCGTGGGGTTGTTTGTTCCACTCCTTTTCGGCCCATACCTGCAGGCGTTCGCCCGGAGGGCCGGCCGAGGCATGGAAATCGGCGTAAACCGTCCATTTGGCGGGGTTGACCAGCTGGCTCATAAACATCCCCAGGAGCATCGTCTGGCGGTTGCCTTCGGTGATGCCGAATTTCCGGAGCAGCTTCGGGGAAATTTCGCCCATCTGGTCGTAGCTGTTCATAATGTGCTGGCCGGTTTCAGTCGAACCGCCGTACATTTCGGCCAGGCGATCCGACCAATAGGCAACTTCCTGTCCCCGGTCGCGTTCGCATTTCCATGCATAGCGCCCCCAGGCGGCATACCAGATCCAGTCGCGGTCGATTTCGAGCAGGCGTTCGCCCTCGGCCACGCTGTCGGCGGCATAGGGCCACTCCCAGTAGTTGGCCTGCGGGAAGAGGTGCAGGCCGTTGGCCCCGTGGATCTCGTGCATTGCCCGCACGGCTTTCTGCACGAACTCGGCCGACCCCCAGCGGAAAGGTTCGAGGTTGGCCAGGATGTGGACATTCTCGATGTGCACCGACCCCAGTGCGCTCAATCCCCGGTGGGTTTCGGCCCAACGTCCGCCGGGCTGGTAGGTGGTGAGCGACTCGCCGTTGTATTTGTTCATCGTGTAAAGGTTCTTATAAATGGGCAACGCGGCGTCCATCACCATTTTGGGATTCGTGTCGTGTGCCCGCACGATGATCGGCGGCTCGTCGGTGCGGCCCAGCGCTTTCAGGCCGTCCTGCACGCCGGGGATAATCGTCTGGGTCAGCCAGTCGACGTCGTCCTGGTGGGTGTCCATCGCTTCGCCGAGCGTGAGCAGCAGCCCCACGTTGGGATACTTCTCGACGAACGCCGCGATCGACTTGCGGGTGTAGTCCGCGATCACCGGAATGATCGGCCGGCTGCGGTCTTGGGTTTTGATCCCGTAATGCTCGGCAAAAGGCTTCGAAACGAGAATGTTGTAAAACATTTGGATCACGAAGATGCCGCGCTTATTGGCCTCCTCTGTCAGGAAACCGTACATCTCCTCGTTCTTTTTGAACGTTTCCTCGTCGACTTCCACGGCAAAGGGGTAGTCATCGAGTTTGACAAGTGAGGCGAATGGGTGCCCGTTCCACAGGTAGAGCGAGTTCATCCGGTTGTCGACCAGCATATCGAGGTATTTCACCCAGAGTTCTTTGTCGTAGAACCACGGGAATTCCTCGGGGGTGTAAGGGTATTCGTAGACCGTGCGCCCAGGCAGGTAATAGGTCTTCTGCACGCCGATGCACGCGCCCCGGAGCACCATTTCGGGGGCATCCGTGAAGTCGATCGCCTCGGGTAGCTTCTTGTCGGCCTTCAGCCTGTCGCACAGCTCGATGCAACCATAAAGAACGCCCGAAGGGTCATTCCCTGCCACGAACAGTTGAGAGCCGGCGCTTTTGATCGAAAAACCTTCTTTAGCTGTCGAGGGCGCAAAAGTCAGCCCGGCTACTGATGCGGCCGCTGAGAAAGCGGTATCGGCTGCCGCGCCGATCACGATGCGGATGTCCTTGTCATTCGCGCGGTCGGCGTCGAGCACGCGGTAGCCCGCCGTCGTAAGCGCCGTGCGGAGTTTGGCAGCGCCGAACAACTCGCGCTCGGAAGCGTCGCCGGAGGTGAGGATTACTACACTTTTGCCTGAAGAACAGGCCGCTGCCGCTGCCACTAGCAACAGGAACGCTACAATTCGGGTTAATCTCTTCATCGGGTGGTGGGGTTATTTGATCGTCTGCAGGTATTTGAAAGCCGGTTCGAGGCCGGCGGCATTTTTGATCGCGTCGGCCACCGCAGGGCCGTTGTTGGTGAACGTTACGCCGGGGCCGTTGGCATTCTGGAGGAATTTCTCGGTCGGGCACCAGTTGTCGCGCACGGTCATATAGGCCGAGCCTTCGTCGGTGTAGTACCAGAACCAGTGGTTCGGGTCGTGGGTGTAGGCCGCGTGGTAGATCTCTTCGGCGCGGTTTTCGATCACCCGGGTGCCGGGCTGGGCCGAGAGGGTGTAGACCGCCGCCACGTCATACATATGCTTGGCGTAGTGATGGATGTAGTTGGCCTGCACAGTGTTGTTGCGCATCGTTCCGACGAGCTTCGTCCAGCCCCAGCCGACGCTGATGCCGCTGTAGGGCACTTCGCGGATTTCGTTGTGGGCGATCACCACCCCGCGCACGCAACCGGCCAGGATGCCGACCGCCCCCCAATCTTCGTTGCCCGTGTTGTCGATCAGGTTGTTGGCGATGCGGCCGTTGCAGGTCACATAACGCTCGTCAGCCGGGTCATAGACCAGATGGGCTTCGAAAGGCTGTGGAGAAACTACGCCATATTGGATCGCATTGCCGGCAATGTCGCGGAACAGGTTCCCCTCGATGTTGCCGCCGGTGACGCCCCAGTCGTAATCGAGTCCGGCCGAACCCATGTGTTCGAAGTGGCAACGCTCGAACGACACGTTCTCCGCGCCGCTCACCGTCACGCCGCCCGGCGGGCGTCCGTGCCACGCCTGGTTTTCGAGGCCGGCTTTTTCAGGTGTACCCGGTTTGGGCAGCTTATAAGCGTCTAACAAGAACATCCCCGCCTGCAGGCAGACGTGACCTTCCTGTGAGGGGCGCAGCCAGGTGGTGTGGGCAAATTTCAGCCCGCTTACCGTCACGTTGCGCACCGGATTGTCGAGTGTGCCTTCGATGGTCATCAACGTTTCAAGCGCAGGGGAAATCACCTCGCTCTTGGCCATATCCTGCCCCGGAAGGGGGTAATAAAAAACCTGTTGCGAAGCCTCATCGTAGAACCATTCGCCCGGTTGGTCGAGCAGACACATCGCGTTCGAAAGATAGTAGGCCGAGTTGCCCGTGGAGCGGATTACCGGTTGGGGCCAAGGATGCTCGAATTCGATGCGGCTCTCGGGTTCATAAAAGGTCACCCGGGCACTGTCGCCGTGTACCTCGATCTGGTTGACGCGCAGGTGGGCGATGGCCCACATCTGGTGGATCGTCATCTCCATCGGGGCTGGGTTGCCGCTTGTACGCCAGGCCGGGGGCGTGGGGATCCACATTTCGCGTTTGGCCTTGCTCCACGAGAGGATGCGGTTCATCGCCTCGGGGGCGTTATCGCGGGCGCGGACGGCCTTTTCACCGTTTACATACAACTGGCGGAAATCGAAGTAGCGGCCCGATTTCTTTGGCGCGGGGGCGACCCACACCTTGCCCTGGGCCGCTTTCGGCAGCCCGGCGATGTTGCCTTTGGCGCGTTGCCAGCCGGTGACGGCGATCCCGCCGCTCAGCACAGGCAACTCACTCTCAACCGCGCGGATCACCGTCGGCGAGGCGGGCGTACCCGAATCTTCAGCCCGGATAAACACCGGTTCGGCGAGCGCATAATTTCCGCCTTGAACGTAGATAAAAACCCCGTCTTTGACCGAAGGATCGTTCAACCGGCGCAGTTCGCGGCCCTGGCGCAGGGCGGCGTTGAGCGTCTGTTTGGGCTGGCCTTTCGTACCCGGCGCATTGTCCGAACCGGCAGGAGAAACCCAGATTTCGACTGCAACGGCCGGCGATACGGCCAGCAGGGCAAGGAGCAATCCGCCTAAAAAACCTCTCTTCATTGTTATCTTGCTTTAAATAAGAATGTTATGAACCCTTCGTGCAGCCCGGCCGAGCGTTGCGGCATCGACGAGGGGCCGATCAGGTCGGTGGCGTTGACTTTGTTGCGCACGCCGGGGATCACATCGAGCACGGCGATGCCTGTCTGGGGCAGGGTGTAGAGCAGCACGTCGCGGCCATCGCGCGGGGTATAGACGCCCAGGTAAGAGCCTTTCGATCCGGCGTTGCCCAGCGTGATCTCGCCCTCCGTGGTGGTGAACGTCGCCCAGCGCCAATCGTTAAAGTAGCCTTTGAATTCGGGGTAGACCCACGATTCGCCGGGGATGGGGTCGTTGTAGGTGTTGTCCCACACACCGAACGTGGTGCCGTGGGTGCGGTTCTGCCACGAGCGGTAGGGGCCCTTGCCCAGCCAGCGGATGGCCTGCATCTGCGGCTCGGGGTAGTCGAAGCAGACGCCCATCAGCTCGACCACGCCGTCGTAGCGGTAAGCATAATCCAGGCGCACCTCGCCTTCGGGCGTAATCGTCCAGAGTACCTTTTCGAGGGCCCCGAAATAGGAGGCTTCGACCACGATATTGTTGCCTTCAGTGCGTTGAGCAATGCTGCGGAATTCGCACACCGGGCCGATCAACCCGCCGTAGCCTTTGGCCTCGATAATCTCGGTGTAAATGCGGTCGACGCCCTTCGGGGCCGACATATCGGTGTCGCCGTCAAGGGTGCGGTTAGTGCGGCGGGCGACGATAAAGCGCGGGCCGCCTGCAAACGAAATCGGTTTGTTGCCCACTCTCACGGCAGACAGTTGGCCGTTTTCTCTACTGAAAGCCAAGGTGGTCGTGCCGGCGGTGACGATGATCTCTTTTCCCGTTTCCGATGCCGATACCTTGCCGGGAGTGTTCTTTACGACAAACGGCTCGGCGGCTTTCAGCGGCCAGCTCCACGTCCAGAGGGTTTCGCCCGCTGGCGATTTGGCAGTAAGGTTCATCGCGTCGAACGATTCCCAACGGGCAGGGAGTTTGAACGACAGGTTGCCCGCATTATGCGGAGTCACATCCGGTCCTTTGGTCTTAGTGATGCCCGATGAAGCCGTAACCGGTTGCGAACGGAGGTTGCCCGGTTCTGAGAAACGGACGAATTCCAGTTGGAATTCACATTGGTTGAGGTTCGTGAAGTCGTAGCGGTTTTCGACTGAAAACTCGCCGTTGAACCCGGCGGGCAACTCGGCCGGCGTGGTCACTACCACGGGCGACCACACCTCCTTCACCGTAAAGAAACTGGCTTCTTTTTCGTGGTGCGGCCCTACGATGCCGTCGGCGGCGTAGTTGGTGTAGCAGTCGATGCGTCCGCCCTGGTCGGTGCGCACCACGCCCTGGTCGGCGAAGTCCCACAGGTAGCCGCCCCCGAAACGCGGATGCTGGCGCATCAATTCCCAATAATCAAAAAGCCCGCCGCCGTGGCCGCCGTCATAAAGGCCGTGGAGAAATTCGGTCGGCAGGAAGATGTTTTCGCCGCGCAGGTACTCCTGCGTTTCGCCGTAGGAGCGGTAGTGCATCGTTTCGACGCCGTTGAGCAGGCGCTGCGGATGCAATACGACACGTTTCTGCGGGTCGTAAATGTCAAAATCGTTGTCGAGGTCGGTGTTCCAGCCCCCTTCGTTGCCGTTGTCCCAAAAGATGATGCTCGGGTGGTTGACATCGCGTTTGACGAGTTCGGCCACCAGTTTGCGGCCCACCTGGGTGTCGTACTTGCCGTGCCAGCCGGTCAGCTCGTCGAGCACGTACAACCCCAACTCATCACACGCGTCGAGGAATTCCGGGTCGGGCGGGTAGTGTGACATCCTGACCGAGTTCATGTTCATCTCGCGCATCAGCCGCACGTCTTCGTAATTGAGCGCCTTGTTAAGCGTGCGCCCCGTTTCGGGCCAGAAACTGTGGCGGTTGATCCCCTTGAGGATCACGCGGGTGCCGTTGACGTAGATGCCGTCGCCGCGCCGCACTTCGATCGTGCGGAAGCCCGTTCGCTGGTTGACCGTGTGCAGCACCGTGCTGCCGTCCATCAGGTCGATCTTGACGTTATAGAGGTTGGGCGTTTCGGCCGTCCAGAGGTTTAAGTTCGAGAAGGTGCCCGTGACGGTCGCTTTGTCGCTTCCCGCGCGGAACTGGCCGGTGATCGGGCTGCCTACCGCTTTGCCGCCGGCGTCGGTCAACGAAACGCGCACCGTATAATTCTTGGCAACTCCCGAGGCGGTGTAGATTTCGGCCAGGAACGATCCGTCGGCCCGGGCATCGATCGCCGTCCAGTCGATGAAGACGGGCGGCAACGATTCCAGAAAAACGGGACGGAAAATACCGCCGAAGTTCCAATAGTCGGCGCGGCGCTCGGCCATGTTGACGCTTGTGTTGTCCGATTCTTTTTTGACGTTGACTTCGAGCACGTTCGTTTCGCCGTATTTCAACAGCGGGCTGATGTCGTATTTGAAGCGGTAGAACGCCCCTTGGTGGACCGAGCCGGCCGAGGTGCCGTTGATCGTCACCCGGGCATCGGTCATCACCCCGTCGAAGACGATCCGCACTCGGCGGCCACGCCACTCGGCAGGCACCGTAAATTCATACTTGTATTGCCCTTCCTCCTTGGTGATGCCCGGGGCGGTCGCCTTGCCGTAGTAGACGTTGCCGTAGGTGTAGCCGCCAAAACCCTGCTGTTCCCAGCATGAGGGCACGGCGATCTTGGTCCACGTGCCGCTGTTTTGCCCTTCGGTGCAGAAAAAGTCCCACTCCACGGCATCGTCGAAGCCCCGGCCTGAGAGGTATTGTACTTCGGTTTGCGTCTGGGCCCGAAGGGCGGGAATGGCGCAGCACAAGGCTAACCACAAAATAGTCAATTGTTTCTTCATATTGATAGTAGTTTTGAGATTGTCCGGATCAGCAGGATGGGGATAAATATAAGCATTTTTTGAGAATCTTTTGAAAAATGCTTTCGTTTTCTTTGAGCCTGGAGTGAAAAAGAAAAAGCCGCCCGAGGGCGGCTTTTCGGACGTGTTGCTGTCGTAAGATTATTTGTGCCGTTTGGCCAGCTCTTCTTCGATGTCGGCGAGCGAGTGGCCGGTGGCGGTGAGCAGCACCAGATAGTGGTACATCAGGTCGGCCGCCTCGTAAAGCATCGCCTCGTGGTTGCCGTCGACGGCTTCGATCACAGTTTCGACCGCTTCTTCGCCGACTTTTTGGGCGATCTTGTTGACCCCTTTCGTGAAGAGTTTGGTCGTGTAGGAGCCTTCGGGCATGGATTCTTTACGCCCTTGTATCACACGTTGCAGGTGGTATATAAAACCTTCGTTCTCACGCGTGGCGAAGCACGTTTTGCTGCCCGTGTGGCACGTCGGGCCGATCGGGTCGACGCGGATCAGCAGCGTGTCGTCGTCGCAATCCTTGGCGATGCTGACTACGTTCAAAAAATTACCGCTCGTTTCGCCCTTGGTCCACAGGCGGCCTTTGGTGCGGCTGTAGAACGTGACGCGGTTCTCGGCCACGGTTTTGGCGTAGGCTTCCTCGTTCATGTAGCCGAGCATCAGCACCTGCCGGGTGGCGTTGTCCTGAATGACTACCGGGATCAGCCCTTCGCTGCCCTTGGTCGAGTCCAATTCACTGAATTTTATCATAGCTTTTTGATTTATAATCTTACCGGAATGCCGCGGGCGGCAAGTTCGCGCTTGAGGTCGGGAATGCGGATCTCTCCGTAGTGAAAAATGCTGGCGGCCAGGGCGGCGTCGGCTTTGCCCGTGGTGAGCACCTCGGCGATGTGGTCGGTGGTGCCTGCGCCGCCGGAAGCAATGATCGGGATGGAGAGTATGTCGGAAAGTTCCGAAAAGGTATCGCAGGGATAGCCGTTTTTGGTGCCGTCGTGGTCCATCGAGGTGAAGAGTATCTCTCCGGCGCCACGTTCTTGCGCCTCGCGGGCCCAGTCGAAGAGTTCGCGATCCGAGAAACGGGTGCCGCCGTGGGTGGTCACCGTCCAACGGCCGTCCACGCGGCGGGCGTCGATGGCGACGACGACGAACTGGCTGCCATATTTGTCGGCCAGGTCGCTGATCAGCTGCGGATTACGCACAGCCGCGCTGTTGATGGAAACCTTGTCGGCCCCGGCCCAGAGCAGCGGCGCCGCGTCCTCGAGCGAAGAGATGCCGCCGCCTACGGTGAACGGGATGTTGAGGTTTTCAGCAATTCGCTTGACCAAATCCGCAAAGGTTTTGCGTCCTTCGAGCGTGGCGCTGATGTCCAGAAAGACCAGTTCGTCGGCCCCTTCGTCCGAGTAGCGTTTGCCGAGTTCGACAGGGTCGCCGACGTTTTTCAATTCCAGAAAATTGATCCCTTTGACCGTTTGGCCGTCCTTGATGTCGAGGCAGGGAATAATCCGTTTCGCAAGCATTTTTTCGGGATTAGGTCTGTTAGCGTACTAAGGTTTTTAGTTTTTCGAGTGTGATGCGCCCCTCGTAAATGGCTTTGCCGACGATGACGCTTCGCAGCCCCAGGTCGTTCAATTTCAGAATGTCGGCGGCCGATGAAATGCCGCCGCTGACAATGATTTCTACGAAGGGGTATTGCGCCTGCAATTGGGTGTAAAGACCGAAAGAGGGGCCTTCGAGCATCCCGTCCTTCGAAATGTCGGTGCAAATCACCCGGCACAGGCCGTGGGGCAGGAAACGGTCGATCAGCGCTTCGATCGCCAGGCCCGAATCTTTCAGCCAGCCGTGGGTGGCCACTTTACCGTCCTTCAAGTCCGCGCCGAGCACGATCTTTTCCACGCCGAATTTTTCGAGCCAGCCTTCCATCAACTCAGGATGGGTGACGGCTACACTGCCGCAAATGGCACGCGCGGCTCCGGCGGCGAAAACGGCGTCGAGGGCCGCTTCGTCCTTGATCCCGCCGCCCCATTGCACGCTGAGCGAGGTGTTCGCCGCGATACGTTCCAGCACCGGCAGGTTGACCGGACGCGACGCTTTGGCCCCGTCGAGGTCTACCAGATGCAAGCGCCGGATGCCGATCGCCTCGTAGCCGCGGGCCACCGTCAACGGGTCGTCGGCATAGGTCGTCTGCCGGTCGTAATCGCCCTGCGTCAACCGTACACATTTGCCTTCGATCAGGTCGATGGCCGGAATGATCTCGATCATAGTTCCAAAAAATTCTTTAAAATCGTTTCGCCCACCGTGCCGCTCTTTTCCGGGTGGAATTGCATTCCCCAAAAATTGCCGCGGCCCAACGCACTGCTGAAATCCTCGCCGTAAGGCGTGACGGCCAGCGTGTTTTCTCCCAACTCCGCCGCGTAAGAGTGGACAAAATAGACATAACTCTCTTCGGCAATCCCCCTGAACAGTGGCGATTGCAATCCCGCCAGCGTATTCCATCCCATATGCGGAATCTTTAGGCCGGGAGCCGGTTTTATTTTCCGGACTTCGTGCTGAAAAATGCCAAGGCACGCTGTGTCGCCTTCTTCCGAACGTTTGCACAACAACTGCATTCCCAGGCAAATGCCCAGCGTGGGGACGGTCAGCGAACGGATCACCTCGACCAAGCCCCGTTCCCGCAGCTTTTCCATCGCATTGCGCGCCTCGCCCACGCCGGGAAGCAACACCCGGTCGGCCGCTGCGATCTCGCGCGGGTCGCCCGTGAGCCGGTATTCGGCCCCGAGCCGCCGGAAAGCGTTGGCCACCGAGCGCAGGTTGCCGGTGTCGTAGTCGATGATGGTTATCATAAAGTGCCTTTGCTGCTGGGTAGCTTGAGGTTCATCGGGTTACGTGCGATCGCCATCCTTACGGCGCGGGCAAAAGCCTTGAAAATAGCTTCGGCCTTGTGGTGTTCGTTGTCGCCCGTGGCGCGGATATGGAGGTTGCAGTGGGCCGCTTCCGAAAAACTTTTGAAAAAGTGGCGGAACATCTCGGTCGGCACGTCGCCCACCCGTTCGCGCGAGAAATCGACCTCCCAAAGGAAATCGATCCGGCCGCCGAAATCGAGCAGCACCGTGGCTTCGCTCTCGTCCATCGGCAGCGAGAATCCGTAGCGACCGATGCCCAGTTTCGATCCCAAGGCTTTCAGCAAAGCCTCGCCTAAAACAATGGCCACGTCCTCGACCGTGTGGTGTTCGTCGACGTGGAGGTCGCCGCGGGCTTCGAGGTCGATCGACACGCCGGCGTGGTGCACGATCTGTTCGAGCATATGGTCGAAAAAGTGCAAGCCGGTGGAGATGTGGTTTTTGCCTTGGCCGTCGAGGTCTAGGGTGAGCGTGATGTCCGTTTCGCGTGTCTTGCGGGAAACGGTCGCCACCCGATCGCCGCAGCGCAGGAAAGTGTATATCTTCCACCAGTCGTCGGTTACCAGCGTGCAGTCGGCTTCCAGTCCGGCCTCGCGCAGCATCTGCCGTCCTTTTTCTTCGGGTTGGAGCAGGATGCCTTTGGCACCGAGGTTTTTCGCCATTTGGATGTCGGTCAGGCGGTCGCCGATCACCAGCGAACCCGGCAGGTCGTAGGCTTCAGAAAAATATTCGGTCAGCATCGCCGTCCCGGGTTTGCGCGTAGGCTTATTTTCCTCGGGCAACGAGGGGTCGATATGGATCGCGTCAAACACGACGCCTTCGCCCTTGAGCGTTTCAAGCATCTTGTTCTGCACGGGCCAAAACGCCTCTTCCGGGAACGAGGCCGTCCCCAGCCCGTCCTGGTTGGTGACCATCACCAACCGGTAATCGAGTTGTGCGATCCGGTTCATCGCCCCGATCGCCCCCGGCACGAATGTCAGTTTTTCGAGGCAGTCGACCTGGAAATCGACGGGCGGCTCCAGGATCAGCGTCCCGTCGCGGTCGATGAACAATATTTTTTGCTTTGCTTCCATGCGTCACATCGTTTTAAGCAGCGCCAACATTTTTTGATTTTCGGCCGGGGTGCCGATCGTGATCCTTAAACAACCTGCGCACCCGGCGATCCGCGAGCGGTCGCGCACGATCACCCCTTCAGCGATCAGTGCGTCGTAGACCCTCCGGGGATCGCCGACCCGCACCAGGATAAAATTGGCGTCCGAGGGGAATACTTTTCGAATGACGGGCAACTGCGCCAATTCTGCAGCGGCTTTTTCACGCTCGGCCACCAATTCGGCCACCTGGGCGGCCACCGCTTCGGGCGAGGCCAGGTGTTCCATCACCAGTTTCTGGGTGATGCAGTTGATGTTGTAGGGGTATTTCACCTTGCCCATCACGTCGATGATCGCCGGTTGGGCAAAGGCCAGCCCGAGGCGCAGCCCGGCCAGCCCCCAAGCTTTAGAGAGGGTTTGCAGTATCACCAGATTGGGGTATTTTTCAAGCATGGGCAGGAATCCGCTCCCGCCGGCAAAATCGATATAGGCTTCATCGAGCACAACGATGCCGCCGAACCGGGCGAGAATCTTTTCGATTTCATTCCGATCCAGCAGGTTGGCCGAAGGGTTGTTGGGCGAGCAGAGCCACACGAGGCGCGTGTTCTCGTCGGTGGCGGCCAGTACTCTCTCGGCGTCGAGTCCGAAATCGGCGTCGAGCATCACTTCGCGGAATTCGACGTCGTTGGTCGCCGCCGCCACTTTATACATCCCGTAGGTCGGGGCGATCGATACGGCGTTGTGGATGCGCGGTTCGCAGAACATTCTGTAGGTCAGGTCGATCGGTTCGTCGCTGCCATTGCCGATAAAGATCTGCTCGGGAGCGACGCCTTTCAGGGTGGCGATCCGTTTTTTGAGTTCCTTTTGATGGGGGTCGGGGTAGCGGTTAAAACCGCTTTCATACGGGTTCTCGTTGGCATCGAGGTAGATGCCGATTTCGCCCTGATACTCGTCGCGTGCGGTCGAGTAGGGGGCCATTCGCCGGATGTTTTCCCTCAAAAGGTCTTTGATTTCCATTGCTTGCCGAAATTTTGACAAAATTAGCAATTATCCCGATGCCGCCCTACTGAGTGTTTAATTTTGATACAAAATCTTTGAAAAATCACTATATTTGGTGCCTCCCCGCACTCGGAATATTGACTGTGCTAAAGGGCAAAAGCAAAAGGTTCTCTGCATTTACAAAGCGCCGACAGGCGCGGGGCAAAGCCCCGCAACGCGCCTCTAAACAAATGGCGTTAAGAAAAATGCGGAGGAAAACGTCAGCGAAGTCTACTGTTTGAGCCCCAAAGGGGCGAGTTGTGGACGCAGCAGTTTTTCGCAGCATTTTTTAGCCATTTGTTTGAAGCGCTTGATTTTTTTGCAACTTTTTTTACCAAGAAAAAAAGTTGGTGCCTCCCGGCACTCGGGAGAATTGACTTTGTCTAAGCAAAGAAAAAATTCCGAGTGCGGGGACGCACTGCGCAGGGCTTGCGCCCCGCGCGTTGGTGTAGGGGCCACCGCACAAGAGATTTTTATGCATTGGAGGGGTCTGGTTTCTGAACCGGGTCGGGCATAAAAATCTCTGGGAAAGCCGCCCATCGCGCAGGAGGGAATGGCTTCGCCGAGGGTACTGGCGCTTTTTATAAAAAGCGCCGCAAAAATTTTTCTGGAACCGGAACGAAGAGGAGCTCAGCGAAGCTAAAACTTCGTTTTCCCGGGCTGACTTTATTGGAACGATAAAATAACGATTGTGAGCAAAGAAACAAAATACGTCGAAACCCCGCTGATGAAGCAGTACTACGACATCAAGGCCCAGCACCCCGATGCCGTCCTGCTCTTCCGCGTGGGCGATTTTTATGAAACCTTCGGCGACGACGCCATCAAAGCGAGCCGCATTCTCGGGATTACGCTGACCCGACGAGCCAACGGAGCGGCGTCTTATGTAGAATTGGCCGGGTTTCCCTACCACGCCCTCGACACCTACCTCCCCAAATTAGTCCGCGCCGGCGAACGCGCCGCCATCTGCGAACAATTAGAAGACCCCAAACTCACCAAAAAAATAGTCAAACGCGGCGTCACTGAACTCGTCACCCCGGGCGTGTCATTCAATGATAACGTCCACAACCACAAGGAAAACACTTTTCTTTGTTCGGTTTACTTCGCACCCAAAACCACCGGAGTCGCGTTTCTCGACGTCACCACTGGCGAATTTCTCACCGCCGAGGGCGACAACGCCTATGTCGACAAACTGATCTCGAATCTCGCCCCCAAAGAAATCGTTTACCAACGCGGCCACGAAGGCCAGTTCAAGGCCGCTTTCGGGGCAAACCACTACACCTACCGCCTCGAAGAGTGGATGTTCGCACCCACCCGTACCCGCGAAAAATTGCTTGCCCAACTGGGGGTAACCTCATTGAAAGGCTACGGGATCGACACGCTCGATGCCGCCGTCACCGCCGCCGGAGCGATCCTCTACTACCTCGATTTTACGGAACACCGCCAGACCAAGCACATCACGTCGATCTCGCGCATCGACGAAGATCGCTACGTGTGGATCGACAAGTTCTCGATCCGCAACCTCGAACTCCTGGCCCCGAACCATCCCGAGGGCACGTCGTTTGTGAACGTGCTCGACCGCACGGTTTCGCCGATGGGCGCACGAATGTTGCGCCGGTGGGTGTCGTTGCCGCTGAAGGACGTCGACCAGATCAACCGTCGCCTCGACGTAGTGTCGGCCCTCACGAAAGCCGAGGACGAACGCGAAAAGATCGAACACCAGCTGGCCTTAGTGGGCGACTTGGAACGCATCGTGTCGAAAGTGGCCGTGATGCGGGTCACCCCGCGGGAGGTGGTACAACTCAAGAACGCCCTTTTCGCCATCGAGCAGGTGCGCGAGGTGATCGCCGCGATCGACAATCCGACTTTGCACGAGTGGGCCGGGGCGATCGATCTTTGCCTGCCTGCCCGCGCCAAAATCGAACGCGAGATTTTTCCGGATCCCTCGAACCAGATTCAAAAAGGGGGCGTCATCGCTGACGGCGTCGACCTCGAACTCGACGAGTTGCGCCGTATTGCCACCCGAGGCAAAGACATCCTGGCCGAAATCCAGGAGAGCGAAAGCCGCCGGACAGGCATCACCTCGCTGAAGATCAGCTTTAACAATGTGTTCGGCTACTACATCGAGGTCCGGAACACACACAAAGACAAGGTGCCGCCCGAGTGGATCCGCAAGCAGACCCTCGTCGGCGCCGAACGCTACATTACAGCAGAGTTGAAAGAATATGAGGAAAAAATCCTCGGCGCACAGGAGAAAATCCTCGCCATCGAACAGCGTCTTTTTGCCGCCCTGCTCGAAGAATTGACGGTGCAGGTGGCGGCCATCCAGCGCGATGCGGCTATTCTGGCGCGCTTGGACTGCCTGTTGTCCTTCGCCCGGGTGTCGATCGAGCGCGGCTATGCCCGCCCCTCGGTGAGCGACCGCAACGTGCTCGACATCAAGGACGGACGCCACCCCGTGATCGAAACCGTCCTGCCCATCGGCGAGGTCTACGTCCCCAACGACGTTTACCTCGATGATAAAACGCAGCAAATTATGATGATCACCGGGCCCAATATGTCCGGTAAGTCGGCCCTGCTGCGCCAGACAGCCCTTATCGTGTTGATGGCCCAGGTGGGCTGCTACGTCCCGGCGTTGGCGGCCGAGATCGGCATCGTCGACAAGATTTTTACCCGTGTCGGCGCGTCGGATAACATTTCGCAGGGCGAATCGACCTTTATGGTCGAAATGCTCGAATCGGCCAGCATTCTCAACAATGTGTCCGACCGCAGCCTGATCCTTTTGGATGAAATCGGCCGCGGCACCAGCACCTACGACGGCATCTCGATCGCCTGGGCCATGGTCGAATACCTCCACAACCACCCGCGGGCCAAGGCCAAAACCCTCTTTGCCACCCACTACCATGAGCTCAATGAAATGGAAGAGCTTTTCGAGCGGGTCAAAAACTACAACGTGTCGGTCAAGGAAGTCGAAAACAGCGTCGTCTTCCTCCGCAAGCTCGCACGCGGCGGCACCGAACACTCGTTCGGGATTCACGTCGCCCGCATGGCCGGGATGCCCCCCTCGATCGTCACCCGTGCCGGGGAGATCCTTGCCGACCTCGAACGTGCCCATCGCGGCACCGAACCTGCAGAAGCTAAAAGTGCAAGGCCGTCTAAAAACTCAAAATCTTCCCCCTCTGCAGTTTCTTCCCCCGCCATGCAGTTAAGCATCTTCCAGCTAGAAGACCCCGTCCTCAAACAAATCCGTGACGAAATCCGCGACCTCGACATCAACTCCCTAACCCCCCTCGAAGCCCTGAACAAACTAAGCGACATCAAAAAGATCACCGGCTTGTAGAGCCTGAGGTTAGTGGGGAGGCGGGCATAGAACTGCGCCTTTTTATAAAAAGGCGCCCCAAAAATTTTACTGAGAACCGTAGCGAAGCGGAGCTCTGCGAAGCAAAACTTCGTTTCTCCGGACTTACTTTACTCGGCCTTACCAAAGGTTTTAGAGAGAGGCCCCCTTTCCTGTAGCGCATCGAGTCTTCGATTGCCATTCGGAAGGGGGGCCTCTCTCTAAAGCCTTTACTAGAACTAAGCAAGGTAGGTCAAGGAAAGCGCAGCTTTCCAGAAAAGTTTTTAGCTCCGCTGAGCTCGCCCGCCTTCGGCGACCTCGGTTGGTGCCGCTTTTTACAAAAAGCGGTAGTTCCAGGCTACTCCCCGCTTACCTCAACTCTTCGAGTTGGTTGAGCATTTTGAGGGTGGCTTTGATGGCTGATAGGGATTGGTCGGCGTCGAGGCCCCGGGTTTTGAGTTCGGTGCCGTGGTAATCCCAGGTGATCAGGGTTTGGACAAACGCGTCGGTGCGTCCGCCGGGGGGGATGTCTACGGAGTAGCTCGTCAGGATGGGAAACTCCCTTTTGAGCTCATTCTTGTAGATTTTGCGGATGGCTTTCATGAAGGCGTCATACTGACCGTCGCCGCTGGAGGAGCCTTCGAACTGCTGGCCGTTGATCTCGATTTTGACCGAGGCGATGGGTTTGAGTTCGTAGGTGAGCATCAGCGAGTAGTTGAGTATCTTGATCTTGGCGTTGGCTGTGTCGTTTTTGAGTACGTCGGAGATGATATAGGGCAGGTCGTCCTGGGTAACGACTTCCTTGCGGTCGCCGAGTTCGATGATGTGCTGGGTGACTTTGCGCATCGAGGCTTCGTCGAGTTCGATGCCGAGGGCTTCCAGATTCTTTTTGATGTTGGCTTTGCCCGAGGTTTTGCCTAATGCGTAAACGCGCTTGCGCCCAAAACGTTCGGGAAGCAATTCGTTGTAGTAGAGGTTGTTCTTGCTGTCGCCGTCGGCGTGAATACCGGCACATTGGGTAAAAACGTTGCTGCCGATGACCGGTTTGTTGGGCGGGATGCGGACGCCGGAATAGGATTCGACGACGCGGCTCACCTGGTCGATGTGGCTTTCGTCAAGGTTTGTTTTGACCCCGAGGCGGTCGTGCAACACGGCCAGCACGCTCGACAGCGGGGCGTTGCCCGCGCGTTCGCCCAGGCCGTTGACCGTGGAGTGTATGCCGCGCACGCCGGCCAGCACCGCGAAATAGACGTTGGCCACTGCCAGGTCGTAGTCGTTGTGGGGGTGGAAATCGAAATGGGTATCGGGGTAACGCGACACCACCCGGCTGCAAAAGTCGAAAGTTTGTTTCGGATCGAGGATGCCGAGCGTGTCGGGCAGCATGATCCGTTTGACAGGTTCGGTGTGCAGTGCGTCGATCAATTCAAAAACGTATTCGGGCGAATGGAGCATCCCGTTCGACCAGTCTTCGAGGTATAAGTTGACGGCGATGCCCATTTTTTGGGCGTTGCCGATCACTTCGCGAATGTCGGCGATATGTTCTTTGGGCGTTTTGCGCAGTTGGTGTTTCAGGTGATTCAACGACCCCTTGCACAGCAGGTTGATCACCCGGCAGCCCGCTTCGCGGATCCATTCGAGCGAGGTGTTGCCGTCGACGAAACCGAGCACTTCGATGCGGTCGAGGTGTCCGCGCTTGGCGGCCCAGGCAGCAACTCTTTTCACCGCTTCAAACTCGCCTTCCGACACACGGGCCGAGGCGATCTCGATCCGGTCGACCTTCACCTCTTCCAACAACAGCGTGGCGACGCTCAGTTTTTCCTGCGCGGCAAACGACACCCCCGAGGTTTGTTCCCCGTCGCGCAGGGTGGTGTCCATGATTTCGATCCGTCTTTTTCCCATTTTTTATCCTTCTCCTTCCCAAAAGGCAGTAACGGCGCAAGTTATGGATTATTTTTGGAAAATCCGCCCCGAATGCCTACCTTGCAAGGTAATATAACAAACAACGCAAAAACCGATAAAATATGATCAATAAAGTGATCCTGATCGGCAACCTGGGTGCCGATCCTGAGGTGCGGGTGCTCGAAGGCGGGACCAAAGTGGCACGCATCCGTGTGGCCACCACCGAACGCATTTACAACCGCCAAACCCAGGAAACCCGCGAACACACCGAGTGGCACAGCGTCACCCTCTGGCGCCAGATGGCCGACTTCGCCGACCGCTTTGCCAAAAAAGGGTCACAAGTCTACGTCGAAGGTAAAATCCGCTCCCGCGAATGGGAAGACGAAGCGACTCACACCAAACGGTTCAGTATCGAAATCCTCGCCGACGAATTCCGCCTTCTGGGCCGTCGCGAAGGATCGGGTGAAGGCACTGCCTACAGCACGCCGCAACAGCGAACGGCACAACAATCCCAACAGCCATCCTATCAGCCTCCCCAAGACCCCGCCCCCCTCGACGAAAGCGATGACCTGCCGTTCTGATGCAGGGGAGTTGTGCCGGCTCTGACTGCCGCAAAACCCCTATATCTCGACCAGATGGTGTTTGATGGCGTAGACGACGAGGTTTGCAGTGTTTTTGCAGTTTGTTTTGGTGAGGATGTTTGCGCGGTGTTTGTCGACGGTACGTTTTGAGATGAAGAGTTGGTCGCCGATTTCCTGGTTTGAGAGTCCTTTGCAGATAAGCAGAAGGATCTCGAGTTCGCGTTCCGAGAGCTCGCTTTCGGGGACGGTTTCGGCCGATGATTTGAGGTTGTTGACCAGGTTGAACAACAGTTCCTGCGAGAAGTAGGTGCCGCCCTCCATCACAGCCGCAATGGCGTCTTCGACTTCGCGGATGTCGGAGTTTTTGAGCAGGAAACCTTTGACGCCGATCGAAACCATTTTGAAATAGTAGTCTTCTTCGCCGAACATCGACAGGGTGATGATCTTCAGGTCGGGGTGGCGTTCGATGGCCCGTGCGGCAGCTTCAATGCCGTCCATGCCGGGCATGGCGATGTCGAGCAGGGCGACGTCGGGGGCCTCTTGCTCGAGCAACGCGAGAAATTCCGCCCCGTCGGACGCTTCGCCGATCACCTCGAAATCGTCGTGGGCGTCGAGCAGCGTCCGCAGCCCGCTGCGAAACAGCGTGTGGTCATCGGCGAGGATGAGTTTGCAGGGTGCGGCTTTCATTTTTCTCTACAGGAATTATACTTGTTTCATATTCGCCCGGATGCGGATCGTGGTGCCGCTGCCGGGGCGGCTGTCGAAGGTGACTTCGCCCTTGATCGACGAGATGCGCGAGCGGATGTTCGAAAGCCCCATTCCGCCGCCGGGGCCGTCGATCACCTCCGTGGGGTTAAAACCTTTGCCGTCGTCGGCGAAGGTGATGGCGATCTCGTCGCCTGTGGCGGTGATGTCGAGGTCGATCCGGGTGGCATCGGCGTGCTTGAGCGTGTTGTTGATCATCTCGCAGATCACGCGGTAGAGCACCGCTTCGGCGTTGGCGTCAAAACGCAGGTCTTTCAGGTTGGAGGTGAGGCTGAACTTGACCTTGCTGAACGGGGCGAGTTTGTTGACGAAATTGGTCACCGCGCGCAGCAGGCCGAAGTTGGTCAGCACGTGCGGGTTCATGTTGTTCGAGATCTCCTTGATGCAACGCACGGCCTCTTCGATCACCAGGTTGGTGTTCTCGATCAGGGCGCGTTGCTTGGGGTCGGTGGTGATCTTGTCGAGGGCCGACACCGATAGTTTTACCGACGAGATTAGCGGGCCGAGGCCGTCGTGGATCTCTTTCGAGTAGCGTTGGCGTTCGCGTTCCTCGGTGCGGATGATGGCGTTGAGGATGCGTTTTTCGTAGGAACGCCGGCGTTTTTCGATGTGGTCGATGTAGTTCAGTACTTTGTTGACCAGGTATATACCGACCGCGAAGCAGAGCGAGGTGGCGATCCCGATCCACACCCCGACCAGCGGCGAAATCTCGAACCGCCCGCTCAGGACGAGCTGCAGGAAATCGACCACCCGCTGGAAAGTCATCAGCGTGAGAGCAATCGAGAGCAGGATCCACGACGAGTTGTATTTGGTGCGCCGCACTTGCCGGATGGCGATCCCGGCGGCAAACAGCTGCAGGATGATCGAAACGATGAGGAGGATTTTCAGAACCATATCCGATGTGTTTTTTTGTTGGGGGTGCGTCCCGGCATCGGGAGGCGATTGACTTTACCTGAACAAATATACAAAAATTTCTCAGCTTTTTTGCTGCAACAGTTCCTGTTCGTAATGAAGCTGTTCCCAGAGGTGCATCTGGCGGTCGAGCTCCGTTTTGAGGGCTTCGTAGGCGGCGAAGACCGCAGGGTCCGACAGGTCGATGCCGTGGGCGGCGGGGTCGGCCATCCGGACGTCGGTGGCGGCGATTTCAGCCTCGAGGCGGGCGATTTCGGCTTCGCAACGGGCAATCTGGTCCGATACGCGGCGTACCTCGCGGTCCAGTTCGCGCTTCTGCTGGTACTGCTCTTTTCCGGACAGGGCGGGTTTTTCAGGAGTGGCCCCTTGCACAACCGTGGGGAGCGTCGCGATAGCGGGCGCTTCGGCCGCTTTCTTTTGCTCCAGCTCGCGTAGCGATTGCATCCGCTTCTTTTCGAGGAAATCGTAGATCCCCCCCAGATGCTCCTTGACCAGGCCATCACGAAATTCGTATATTTTATCGACCAGCCCATCCAAAAATTCGCGGTCGTGCGAGACGACGATCACGGTTCCATCGTACGCTTTCAGGGCATTCTTCAAAATCTCTTTGCTGCGCATATCCATGTGGTTGGTCGGTTCGTCCATCACCAACAGGTTGTAGGGTTCGAGCATCAGCCGGGCCATCGCCAGGCGCGAACGTTCGCCGCCCGAAAGCACTTTTACTTTTTTGTCGATGTCCTCGCCTTTGAACAGGAAGGCGCCCAGGATGTCGCGCAGGCGGGTGCGGATGTCGCCCACGGCCACACGGTCCAACGTATCGAAGACGGTAAATTCACCCTCCATCAAGTCGTCCTGGTTCTGGGCGTAGTAGCCCACCCGCACGTTGTGGCCCAGGCGCACGATGCCGCGCGTAGGCTCGAGTTCGCCGATGATCATCCGGGCAAAGGTGGTTTTCCCTTCGCCGTTGCGGCCCACCAAGGCGATCTTTTCGCCGCGCTCGATCACCATCTCAGCTCCCGAGAAGATGTGTTTTGCGCCGAAATCCTTGCCGGCATTCTTCGACTCCACGACGATTTGGCCCGAGCGGGGCGCGGGCGGAAATTTGATGTTGAGCCTTGACAGGTCTTCCTCGTCGATCTCGATGCGTTCGACCTTTTCGAGTTGCTTCACGCGGCTTTGCACCTGGTTGGATTTCGCCGGTTTATATCGAAAACGTTCGATGAACTCTTCCGTTTTTTCGATCATCCGCTGCTGGTTGGCGTAGGCGGCCAACTGTTGCTCGCGGCGCTCCTTTCGTAATTCCACATACTTGGAATACGGAACTTTATAGTCATACACCTTTCCGAGCAGGATCTCGACCGTGCGCGTGGTGACGTTGTCCAGAAAGGCCTTGTCGTGCGAGATGAGCACCACCGCGCCGGGGTAATCGCGCAGGTAGCCCTCGAGCCACTGAATGCTCTCGATGTCGAGGTGGTTGGTCGGTTCGTCCAGGAGAAAGACCGACGGGCGGCGTAGCAGCAGCTTGGCCAACTCGATACGCATCCGCCATCCGCCGCTGAATTCGCGGGTTTGGCGGTCGAAGTCGCCGCGTTCGAAGCCCAGCCCGAGCAGGGTTTTCTCGATCTCGGCCTGGCGGTTGTCGCCCCCGAGGATGTGGTAGCGGTCGGTGGCGTCGTTCAGGCGGTGGAGCAGCACGGCGTAGGCGTCGCTCTCGTAATCGGTGCGCCGGGTAATCTCGTCGCCCAGGGCGGCGATCTCCTTTTCGAGGGCGTTCACTTCGTCGAAAGCCGTGGCGGTTTCCTCGAGCACCGTGCGGCCGTCGCTCACTTTCATCTGTTGGGGCAGGTAGCCGATCGTGCAATCGGTGTCACGCGCCACCACGCCCGACGAGGCGGGTTGTTCGCCGGTGATCACTTTGAGCAGGGTCGATTTGCCCGCGCCGTTTTTTCCCACCAGGCCGATCCGGTCTTTGGGGTTGATGAAAAGGGTTATGTCGCTAAAGAGGTCCCAGCCGCCGAAGGAAACGGTCAGGTTATTGATGGATATCACGGTTTTTCAGTTGTTTTAATTGTTTTCCGCGGCTTGCATCGCACGGAAAGTTTCGTAATTAACCCCCGCAGTCTTGCGCGGTTGGTCGTAGTTGTCGATCAGGAATACGGCGTAGTCGTACAGCGGGCCAAATGTTTCGTAAAAATCGGGGAAATTGTATTGGTTAAACCGGGCCACGTTTTCCATCACCCGGTAGGTTTCCCGGTTGGCCAGCAGCGCCCGCATAAAGGCCTCGGGGTTGTCGTGGAACTCCGCCAGATAGACGCCCGATAGTTTCTCTTTGCCTTGGCTGTAGCGCTCCCACCACGTTTTCATTTCTTCCATCCAGAAATAACTTTGCGACAGGGTGGCGACCATATCCACGTTGTGCAGTTTCTGAACCATCCCCGAATACTGGAGCGTGTTCCAGATGTAGGTGCCCGTATAGCCGGTCGGATTCATTCGAATTTGCAGGGAAATGGCATCCATCGAGTCGCGCGTCAGGTCGGGCCAGCCTTGCTCCCACAATACTCCCCAGTAGGCGTTGAAGTCTTTTTCCCAGACATGGGCCCGTGTGGCGAGCCAGTTCTTATTATCAAGAATTTCCTGGCGGACGAGGGAGAGCATTTCGCGGGTCTGCTTCCGCTCCTGGTGGCGCTGCACGAGGAAGGTGATGCCGAACGTCAGGGCGATGCCGATGATCACCCCCAGGATATTCGCCGAGAAATTGGAAAACCACGTCGTGTTGAGATCGATCTTTTTCACGGTTTTACCCCAAAATTTTAGAAATTGCGGCTTCGGGATCGTCCGAGCCGAAAATAGCCTTGCCTGCCACGAGCACGTCGCAGCCGGCGGCATAAATTTCGGCGGCATTGTCGAGGTTCACCCCGCCGTCGACCTGGATCAGCGTTTGCAACCCGCGGCTGTCGATCATCGCCCGCAAGCGTCGGATTTTATCCAACGAGAACGGGATGAATTTCTGCCCGCCGAAACCCGGATTGACGCTCATAATAAGCACCATATCCAACTCCGGAAGGATCTCTTCGAGCATGGCCAACGGGGTCGAGGGATTCAGGGCCACGCCCGCTTTCATCCCGAGCGATTTGATGTGTGAAACGGTGCGTTCGAGGTGGGTACACGCTTCCAGCTGTATGGTCAGGATGTCGGCCCCCGCTTCGCGAAACCGGTCGATGTAGCGGTCGGGATCGACGATCATCAGGTGCACGTCGAACGGTTTTCGTGACAAGGGCCGCATCGCGCTGATGATCGGAAACCCGAACGATATGTTCGGTACGAACACCCCGTCCATCACGTCGAAGTGGATCCACTGGGCGCGGCTGCCCTCAAGCATCGCCATTTCGTCGGCCAGGTGGCCGAAGTCAGAGATCAGGATCGAGGGGGAGAGGATACGTGCCATCGCGTCAGCGTGTTTTGATTTTAATGCAAAACTAATGGTTTATTTCGGTTGATTCACTATTTTTGTTCGAAAATAACGTTTGCGGAGTTGCTAAAGACTTTCGGCAGCGTAAAAACGAAAAAAGGGAAAAGGATGATCGCTGCGGCATTTTTGATTTTGGGTCTGGTCGTTGGCCTCGGGGCGATGTGGTTCGTTTCGCGGTCGGCGGGCAGCGGTTATGTGCGCCAGATCGAAGAGCTGCGCCGTGCGGCGGCTGAAGCCGAATCGCGCTTCGCCGCCCGCGAAGCCGAACTCGCCGCGCGCCTCGCCGCCAAAGAGGCCGAGCTTAACGCCCAGGCCCGCACCACTGGCGAAATGACCGCCACCAACCGCGCCCTGCAGGAGAAGATCGACAACCAAAAGGCCGAGATCGAAGAGATCCGCAAACAGTTCCAGTTGGAATTCGAAAACATTGCCAACCGCATCCTCGAAGAAAAAAGCAAAAAATTCACCCAGGCCAATCAGGAAAATATTACGAACATCCTGAAGCCCCTCGACGAAAATCTGGAAAAGTTCAGGAAAAAGGTCGAGGAGGTGTACGATCGCGAGTCGAAAGAACGTTTTTCATTGGGGAAGGAGGTCGAACGTCTGGTGCAGGCCAACCAGCGCATTAGCGACGAGGCCAACGCCCTGACCAACGCCCTGCGCGGCAATTCGAAGACCCAGGGCAACTGGGGCGAAATGATCCTCGAAAGTATCCTCGAACGTTCGGGCCTGCGCAAAAACGAGGAGTATTTCCTACAGGAGAACCTTCGCGACGATGCCGACCGCACGGTGTTGAGCGATGAAGGCCGCCGGCTGATCCCCGACGTGGTGGTGCGCTATCCCGACGACCGCAAGGTGGTGATCGATTCGAAGGTGTCGCTGACGGACTATGTGCGCTACATGGAGAGCGACGATCCCGACGAGTGTCGCGCTGCGCTGGCCCGCCACGCTGCTTCGGTGCGCCGCCATGTTGACGAACTGGGGCAGAAGAATTACCAGCAGTATGTCAGTTCGCTGGATTTCGTGATGATGTTCATCCCCAACGAACCGGCCTATGCCGCGGCTTTGCAGCAGGACTCTGAGTTGTGGAACTATGCCTACGCCCGCAAGGTGGTGGTCATCAGCCCGACCAACCTGATCACCTCGCTCAAGCTGCTGGCTGACCTTTGGAGCCGCGAGTACCAGAACCGCAACGCCCTCGAAATCGCCAAACGCGGGGGGCAGTTATACGATAAATTCGCCGGATTCGTCGACAGTATGCGGCGCATCGGTGACCAGTTGCGCCGCACCGACGAAGCCTACGGCGACGCGATGAAGCAACTCAGCGAAGGCAAAGGCAACCTGATCCGCCAGGTCGAACAGCTCCAGCAATTGGGCGTTCGTGGTAAAAAGAAGCTTGCTGCCGGGGCTGCCGCCGAGGAAGATCCGGACGACGAACCCGGCAACGACACCGAAACAGAAGAAAACAACGAATAAAGGGATGCCGCAAATATGAAAAAAATCTTTTTTACCCTGCTGCTGGTCGGTTTTTCGGCCCTGGCTTTCGGCCAGGCGCTGCCGAAAGCACATTATACACAGCAGGACGTCAGGCTGTTTAACCAGTATATCGAAAAATTCAAGGGCAAAAAAGATCTGCCGATGGGCGAGCTCATTGCCCAGACCGGAAAATATTTTGTCGGCACGCCTTACGTCAATTTCACGCTAGAGGAGTGCGAGCCAGAGGAGTTGATCGTCAACCTGCGCGGGCTCGATTGCGTGACTTTCGTTGAAACGACTATCGCCCTGGCCCAGACTGTGAAGTCCGACTCGATGGCCTTTTCGTACTATTGCGACCGGCTGCGCGACCTGCGCTATCGCGGGGGCAACCTGATCGATTTCACCTCGCGCCTCCACTATTTCAGCGACTGGATATGGGACAAAACCACCAGTGGTCGCGCGGTCGACGTCACCCCGCTGCTCGGCGGCGATCCTTACCCGATCGAGGTCAATATGATGACGCGCGTGTCGAAGAATTACCGCCAACTGGTCAATAATCCCGAACTTATCCCTGCGATCACCCAATTCGAAAAGGCGATGAGCAGCCATAAAATGTACTCGATCCCGCGCGAGAAGGCCGATAGCCTGCAACCGTGGCTCGAGAGTGGCTACGTGATCGGCACCACCACCCCCGGGATGATGGACATCACCCACTGTGGGTTCATCTACAAGGAGAATGGCAAGGCTCACTTTATGCACGCCTCGTCTAAAGAGAAGCAGGTGGTGATCACCGACGGCACATTGCAGGATTATTTGCAAAGCGTAAAGAGCATGACAGGGTTTATGGTGGTGCAGATTCCTGATGTAATGACCGTTACGCCTCAATCGGCCGGTGTCTCTTCTTCCTCGTCGGACTCTTTGTCTTCATCTGCTTCTGCGACGACGGTTTCGGTGACGCCCTGAGCTTGTTCCGGAAAACCGCAAAAAATTTGTAGAACCCAAAAAAGGTTCTACTTTTGTGCCCGGAGAGATGGCAGAGTGGTCGATTGCGGCGGTCTTGAAAACCGTTGAGCTGTGAGGCTCCGGGGGTTCGAATCCCTCTCTCTCCGCCAAGACAATAAGCAATATCGAGCAAAACACCGTAAATCAAACGATTACGGTGTTTTTCTTTTTTCGACAGGGAGCAAAAAAGGGCGGTTTTGGGCATTAAAAACGTGCAAAATCGCTAACACTTTCTAAAAATGAAAACTGTTAGCGATTTGATGTTTATGTGCTGATTTGCTGTATTTTGCGTAGCGCAATTTTCGCTTGAAGTCCATACTTTTGAATCAATAATTTAAAGGTTAAAAGTATGAAAAGAGCAACATTCAACATCCTGTTTTACATTCAGAAAAACAGGATTACAAAAGACGGGCAAGCGCCTGTTTTATTGCGTGTTACCATTGATGGCGGCCGTGCCGTTATCTCGGTAAATCTCAAGGTAAATCCCCTGAATTGGAACGCCGTCGCCGGACGGTCAATCGCTAACACACGGATGGATGACGAACTGAACGCCCGGCTCGACACCATCCGTTTTCGCCTGATGCAAATATACCGCGAAATGGAATTTGCCGGGGAAACGATTACCGCCCAAAAGATTATAGACAAATACCTCGGCCGTAGCGATAAACAGGAAATTATGCTGTTGGAGGTGTTCCGCGAACACAACGACCGCTGCCATAAACTCGCAGGCAACGGTATGTCCCCGGCGACTGTGGAGCGTTACGAAACTTCGTACAAGCACACGGCGGCCTTTATCCAGTCCAATTACGGGAAAGACGATATTCCTATTGCCAGCGTAGACCATAAATTCATAACCGACTATGAGTTTTGGCTTCGCACCGAGCGCAAGTGCAATCATAATTCGGCAACCAAGTACCTGAAAAATTTCAAGAAGATCATTCGCATCGCCCTCGCCAACGACTATATCTCGAAAGACCCGTTTATCAACATCCGGTTCAAACTCGACGAAGTAGAGCGCGATTTCCTCGAAGACCACGAGATCAAGGCGATGATAGAAAAGCCTATAACTATTCCCCGGCTGGCGCAGGTTCGGGATGTTTTCATCTTTTCGACGTTCACCGGACTCGCGTTTTCGGACTTGAAAGGATTGAAGCCGGAACACCTCGTGCGGGATAATAACGGCGACCTGTGGATTCGCAAAGCCCGGCAGAAGACGAAAAATATGTGTAATATTCCTCTTCTTGATCCTGCCCGGCTGATATTGGAACGCTACAAAGACCATCCGGAATGCGTGACCAAAGGCGTGCTTCTCCCGATGCTGTGCAATCAGAAATATAATGCCTATCTGAAAGAACTGGCCGTGGTGTGCGGGATCAATAAGGAAATCTCGGCGCACACCGGACGCCACTCATTCGCCACCTCGGTCGCCCTGGCTAATGGCGTATCCATCGAAAACGTCGCCAAAATGCTCGGCCACTCCAATACCAATATGACCCGCCATTACGCCCGTGTCCTCGATAAGAGCATCAAGCGGGATATGGCTCTGGTCAATGGCAAATTCGCCAATACATCGACCGCTCTTTAGACTTTACCCGCCGCCGTCCCCAAGGGCTTTTGAAAAAAGCCATAGCTTATTAGGGCATTTTCCGAGCCGCATCACTCCGTGACGCTGAAAATGCCCCAATAAGCCGAGGGACTGCGCCCCTCTGGACTCCCCGGCGGTCGTGCCGACCGCACCGCCTCAAACGATTAATAGGCGGCATATAATCACACTCCAAATAAGAATTAAGTTATGGGATTTGTAGTATTACATATCAATAAGGCGTCCGGCAACGACGCCGGGATGACCGCGCACATAGAGCGGACTATCGATCCGAAGAACGCCGACCAGTCACGCACCTGCCTGAATGAAGACCTTATCGCATACCCCGACGGAGTAAAGGACAGGACACAGGCAATCCAACACCGCCTCGATAATGCAGGACTGACCCGCAAGATCGGCACAAACCAAGTGCGGGCGTTGCGGATTATGCTCTCCGGAACGCCCGAAGATATGCAACGCATACAGGCAGCAGGAAAATTAGGCGAATGGTGCGACGATAATATCAACTGGTTGCAGAATACCTTCAGCAAGGACAATCTTGTTTCTGCCGTCCTGCATATGGACGAGAAAACGCCACATATCCATGCTGCCGTCGTGCCTGTCGTTACCGGTGAGAGGAGAAAAGCAGCAGAAAAAAAGAAGCCGGAGCAAGATAAACCGGACAAAAAGAAATACCGGAAGAAAAACCCGAATGCCGCCCGCTTGTGCGCCGACGATATAATGACAAGAGATAACCTCAAATTATTTCAAGATACCTACGCCGAGGCTATGGCGAAATACGGTTTGCAACGCGGCATCGACGGCTCCGAGGCACGTCATATAACCAACCTCGAATTTTATCGTGATATAACGGCCAACAAGCAGGCATTACAGGACGAGATAGAGAATTTGCAGGAGGCGAAGGAAGTCCGGCAGCAGGAAGTGACGGAACTCGAACAGCAGGAGGAGCACGCTCGTACCCGCACCGAGCAGGCCAGCATTGAAAAGCAACAGGCCGAAACGGAGTTGGTCGGTAAGCAATCCGAACTTCAAAAAATCAAAGGCGAATTGAAGACCGAGAAATTCAAGAGTTCCGCAACCGATGCCGGTTCCGCGCTTATGGACGGTATCAGCTCGGCCCTCGGCACATCGAAAGTCAAGCGCCAGCAGGCGGAGATAGACGACCTTAAAGCCGAGAATGGCGAACTGGCAATGCGGCTAGATAATAAGGAGATGCAGATACGAAGCCTGCACCGCGACCACCAATCCGACACCGAACAGCTAAAACAGGCTCACGAAGCCAGCATGGCATCAAAACAAAAAGAGCTTGACCGTATCGCTTTCTGGTTTCCCGATATTCCACAAATGACCAAAACAGCAGACTATTGCCGCGATATAGGTTTTAGCCACCAGCAAACCAAAGAATTATTGATGTTGCAGCCGGTTCAGTACACGGGAAAACTACGTTCGCCCAAAACAGGAAGAAGCTACGAAGCAGACAATGTGACCGCCCGGCTCGAAAGCCCGTCGAATACCCACGGTTTTACCCTAACTATCAACGGAACACCTATCCTTCAGTGGTTCAAGCAAAAATTCGATGAAATACGAAAGATAACGGGTCTTAAAATTCCTGAAAAACAACAAAATAGAGGTGTCCGTCTAAAATAATTATGCCGACCTATTGACAACTGTCAATTGGGAGCCTATCTTTGTTTATTATGAAGGATTATTTCACCTCTTTGCAAAGCGATCATCCCTTATTTCAGAGACTGAGAAAGGATAATCCCATCTGGTGGCAGTTTGTCAAAAAGAATCTGAAGCCGGGTGGCTTTTATGTGGACATCCGAAAGGATAACTCACTGAATGTCTATTACAATGGCGGGTTATTACTCAAAATTACCTTAAAGAATGGCATAATAACCAGCAAGATACACGCGCAATATTTGGGTGATACTGGCTCAGGATATGTCGATTATCAGTTAGATCGCCTACCTGAAGAAGCAGATACCATAAAGGCAAGGATAACATCCCGGTATGGCGATACATCAGAAAGTGGCATCAAGGCAAGGCTTATTTGTACAAATGGTGCAAAATATATTGACTCAGAATTCGCTTATGGCAAAACGCGCATAGATCTGACTAAACTCGAAAATGGCAAAATCATTTTCGTCGAGTTGAAAAGGATACAGGACGGCAGGCTTCTGACCAATGAATATGAAAACGGGAGGCCGGAAATCCTCTCTCAAATGAAAGCATACCATCAATTTATAGAGGCTCACAAAAAGGAGATAACCGGCTATTACAGACGGCTTTTTATGGCTAAGCGCGACCTCGGGGTGTTGCCGGAGTGCTTGTCGGAAATAGACAACATCGACGATTATGAACTTTGCGAAAATGTCGAATTGTATATAGACAAAGTGTCTTACGATTCTCATCCGACTGCAAAACGGGAGAGGAGAATCAACGCTATTAAAACGATTCTTAATAATAATGGGATCGTTCACAATCTATGAAAATTACCATCCATCGCGGCATCGACCAGATCGGCGGGTGTATCACCGAGATATCCACCGCCACGACACGCATCCTGATCGATCTGGGGCAGAACCTGCCGGATGGCGAGGGTGCGGTGTGCGATGAACTGGCGACACGCGAAGCTGTCGAAAAGCTGACGCACGGAATAGATGCTATTTTCTACACCCATTATCACGGCGACCATATCGGACTGTTCCACTTCGTGCCGGAGAGCGTGCCGCAATACATAGGCGGCGTGGCAATGTTGATAACCATCAGGAAACATATTCAGCTGAGTCTCCTTCCCGAATTGCGCGAGGAGCAAGAGTTGGCGGTTTCCAAATTGGCCGCCATGCGATCTTTCACGGCAAGAGAACGCATCGCGGTCGGCGACATAACAGTCACACCCTATTTCGTGAGCCATTCAGTCTGCGATGCCTATATGTTTCTTATTGAAGCGGATGGCAAGCGAATACTTCATACCGGAGATTTTCGTGGACACGGTTATCTGAGTAAGGGCATGTTGCCGACCATCCAGAAATACATTCTGCGAGGCGGTGAGGTCGATTTCCTTATAACCGAGGGGACTATGTTGTCGCGACTCGGCGAAAAAGTGCTGAGTGAGATTGAGTTAGGCCAACAGATCGAGGAGGTGATGAAACGATACAAATATGTATTTGCGATGTGCTCTTCTACTGATATGGAGCGGCTTGCAACATTCAGTTCGGCCAATCGAAAGATGAGAGGCCGATTACTTGTAAGTGATGAATTTCAGGGCGATGTTTTACGGATATTCAGGGATACGAAAGGCAGGTACTCTCGCCTGTTCAAGTTCAGGAATGTGTTCCCGTATAGCTATGCTAACACGAAACTTAATCAGATGATGCGTGATCGAGGATTCTGTATGTTTGTCCGGGCATCGGTGAGCAATAAATTCGTGGCTTATTGGAACTATCTGAAACCCAATCTCGACCCCGCACAGACGATACTGATATATTCTATGTGGAAAGAGTATGTCAATCCCGACAGCCGCCACGCGAAACAGCTATATCTCGACTTTATAGACCATTTTCCCGCCGTAGAAAAGATCCATACTAGCGGGCACGCCACTCCCGATTTTCTGGCTGAGGTATGCCGTGCAGTAAATCCCGCGCTTGGGATTATTCCAATCCATAGCGAGGATTCGACAAAATATGCGAATCTACCAATAGGTGAGCATTTACAGCAGAAAATAGTTACATCTTCGACCATAATAGATGATGTAGTGATTGAAATAGTCCCACGGGGACAGAGTTAAGACCCATTACCCTTTGTTCGCAAAGGTAATGTTGCAAAAGATAAATCCGCAAGGTCGCGGCCGGCTACGCTGGTTCCTACGGAAACCTTGCGTATTTACTTTTCCAACCTTGGCTGGTCGCTACCAAATGGCAATGGGTTGGAGTGGCAAGGCCGCTATTTGCTTATAAGCCTCGTGGAAACAATATTTATGCTTAAAAATTAAATCAGACGGCATTCATCTAAGCAGTGCCGTCTGATTTATAATGAGATTGCATAATTATTTGTTTTTTACCTCATCCATCAATACCTGATAAAGTTTATATCTCCAAAAATCCAGAGATGATATATGTTCATCTTCAATAAGCAACTCTATCTTGTCGAAAATAGTTGCGAGTTCAAAAATGGTTCTAACCTTGTTAGAGAGCATGGATTGTATTTGGCTTTTATACAACTTATTAAATTCAGAATTCTTACTAAATTGTACTTTCATAAGCAAATGTTCTCTGAAAAGATCGGGCGCGGCTAATACTTTAATCTTCTTCGCATCTTCGATAGTATCGCCGATAAAATCGTTAATGACTATATATAGGGTGCTTAACCTTTCTTGTAGTTTCTCGATGCCAATGCTATGTGAAAATGACAGAATGCTGGATTTGGTTTCTTCTGGCTTTACATACACTTCTTGTTTACCCATGAATACGGTAAAGATTCCGTTAAATTTGACCGCATCTCTTTTTATTTCGTCATTCACCAGTTCCAATGCGAAACCTATTTTGGTATCTTTTGACACTTGGCTAGTTCTGGTAGTTTTGAATATTACCTGTAGATCAGATTCCGTTAAGGAATAGCTATGTACATAAAAACTAAGACCTTTGTATTTGTTTAGTTTATGTAGTTCGATCAAAGCAATGAACAAAGAGAACCGTAGATTATAGTCTCTATAAACATTGGTAGAGGTAATTCCTCTCACATAATACTTGTTGTCCTCATCTTTTAATAGTCGAAATTTCTTAGACTTATTGTTATTGTCGGCTTTGTCATTTAGCATATCAATGTTAATATCTATGATGTCCTGATAATCATTGGCTTGACAAAATTCAAGATACTTATCAATCCCGAACATGTTTAAATATTCCGATCTCACAGAATATAATGATTCCGCTCGTAACATGTCGGACTTTGTTTTAGTTAGAATCGTTTTGTCTTTAATATTAGACATTTCGAGGATAATTTGCTTGTCCGGTGTGTATTTATCTAATCGGACATTACTCAATATAGAATCGATATCAATTTTTTCATATTCTTCATCTGCTTCCATAAGAGTATCGACTAACCCTTGTGCACCCTTGATCTCTATAAAATCATTCTTAAGCGCATCTACATCAAAAGCCTCAATTACTTGATCGTAGTAATCAGAGTCCTTTATTAATTTTATGGCGTCCTTAACTAAGATACCATCATCTAACATTTCCGGCTTCGCAAATTTTAGATTTCTTCGTTTTACAATTGTCATTTCCTTAAATTTGAGTTTTGTTCATTACTTTTCTTTTCTTACCCCTTTGAAAGGAGTGTTATTGGAGGTCTTTACGTCCATAAACTTACCTGTGTTTGCATCTCGTTTCACCCACGAATCAGTTTTGGAGTTGTAAGTTTGTGATCGTTGCTTGACTGCACCTATGCGTGCATTGTTTTTGGGCGGATTTGTTGCCATTGCGTTAAATTATTATATTTGTTTTCTTTCATTTGGCGTGAAAGATTCGCCTTTTGTATTACGATTAATACAAATGTTTCAGCAAAGAAACGTATAATATTTGTATTATCCAAGAAACATTCGTATCTTTGCTGAAACAAAGGGTAAAAATTGCTAAACTTAGTATTATGAGCGCATCATTAGATACTCAGAAATTCTCCGAAATGATAAAATCAAAAAGAGGAAAAACGGGGTTAAGGCAACTTGCATCAGAAATAGGTATTAGTGCATCTACTTTATCAAGAGTTGAACAAGGAAATTTGCCTGATATTGATACCTACATAAAATTATGTGAGTGGCTAGAAGTTTCTACTGAATATTTCACATCTAATCCGACCATTCAAAGCACTCAGAATAACATTGTGGCTTACCTAAGAGCAGATAAATCACTACCTTCTGCAACTAGTGATGCTTTAATTCAAATGATACAGTTAGCATATGCCTCAGCCTCAAAGGAATCCGACATTTAGGAGGGGGTTTAAGAAATGGACTGATGATAAAGTTGTTGAAATAAGAAAGCAATTAGGACTGCAAGAATACTCCCCGATATGCGCTTTTGATTTGTGTCGACTTTACAATATTCCAATATTAACTCCATCTGATTTTACTGATTTATCAAGCACTCATAGTCTTGAGTTGCTTGGTAATGGAGCATCTTATTGGTCTGCTTTAACAATTCGTATTAATGGTAGTTCTCATATTATTATCCACAATCCTACAAATTCTCCAGAAAGACAACAAAGCGATATTATGCATGAATTAGGGCATATAATATGCGGACATACTCTTGGAGACAGCGATAGTGGCTGCTTCACAGGTGGCTTAAGAAATATTGATGGGGAAAAAGAAGATGAAGCAAGTTGGTTTGGGGCTTGTATGCAGCTACCTCGCCCTGCTCTATTGTACTGTTTAAGAAAAAGAATGAGTATTGAGGCTATAGCTAAGGAATATAATTGTAGCGTCGATATGGCTCGGTATAGAATTAATAAATCAGGAGTAAATAAGCAGTTATCATACGCTAAGAAGAAAGTATATGCTTATTGATATTTTATTATTTACACCTTGGGAATTAAAGCGCCTAGAGAAAGAACAAAACCTATTGCGGCTTTCCAACAGCCAATGGGATATAGTCTACAGTAGGTGAATTACAGCAAAGTAATTTCGGAATACGTTTTGCATTTATTTTTCGTTATCTTTGTAAGGAGTAATACGCAAGTGATATGACAACTATCATTATCGAGGAAAACAACCCGCAAGCAAAGAAACTGCTTGAGTATATCAAGACGTTACCTTTCGCTATGGTTGTGGAGGAAAAGAAAAAAAGTTTCCGGGAAGCGGCCAAAGAGTGCAATGCTGTCCCGGTAAAGACGTTTACAGACGAACTGCGTCGCCAGATCGACGAACATTTCGGCAAAAATGCGTGAGGTTCTCGTTTCCGATGCGGTTTTAGATAAGGTTGCCGATCTGAGGATTTACCTTGTCGAGCAACTCAAATTGTCATGGGAGGCCGCACATAAAAGGACTGACCGGATAGACGGTTTCATTATCGCGTTGGGAAACGAAGCGGATTATCCCCTTTGCAGGTTCAAGAAATGGCAGGTATTGGGTTACCGGTGCGCCGTGTTTGAGAAAGATTGGGTATTCGCATATGAGGTTTTCGAGGACGGCGTTATCGTCCGGGATATGTCCCATACCTCGTTGCTGGCAAAGTAAAAATTTAGAGAAAAATTAGTGTGAATTTCGACGAGAAACGCTGAAAAGCAGACAATTGGAAATCGCTAACACGCAAGATTTACGACTTTTGACATATTGATTATAAGGCGGTTACGGAGAAGCGTCGTTCCCTCTCTCTCCGCCAAGACATACAATCTACCAAAAAGGAAGCACCTCTTGCGGGGTGCTTTTTCTTTGTCTGCATGATTTATTTATTAATAATCACCCGTGAAATACTTTGTTTTCTGCAAGTGCCTACACGGTTAAATATAATTGATTCATTTTTTGATATGTAGGAGTAGTTGCCGCCTTTTTAGATAATGAAATGGCGGTATGTATATGCTTGCGATTTACCAATTATTGGTGATTGTACGGCTTTTCGCCGCAGACTACTTTTGTGTCGTATTCGAAAAATGAATGAAGAATGAAGCAATTCCACCTCTTTATCTTGTGTGCCGCAGTTATTTTTACGTTCCTCCCCACGGCCGGCATGTCCCAGGATAATTCAATACCTGCTGTCGATACCCTGTCTGTAAAACAACTTCCGCGCCTGCGCCTGGGCGGTTATGGCGAAGCGGTCATGCAACGGATGTTCTACAGCGATGACGCCAACCGCTACCGCTATCCCGAACAATACGCGGACGGCCGCTACGGGCGGTTCGACCTGCCGCGCGTGGTCTTTTTCCTTGATTACAGTTTTGGCCGCGGCTGGAAGGTGTCGACCGAGATCGAATTCGAACACGGCGGCACGGGCTCGGCCCTCGAAATAGAGGCCGATGAGGGGGGCGAATACGAAAGCGAAGTCGAAAAGGGGGGCGAAGTGGTCCTTGAGCAGTTTTGGATCGAAAAGAGCTGGGCGCGTTGGGCCAACCTGCGTATGGGCCACATCATCGTGCCGGTGGGCCTGACCAATATGTACCACATGCCGACCGAATACCTGACCGTATCGCGCCCCGAGGAAGACGCGACGCTCATCCCCTGCACGTGGCACCAGACGGGAGTCAGCTTTTGGGGCCGCGCCGGCGCGTGGCGCTACGAGGCGCAGTTCCTCACCGGTCTTGACGCCGAAGGGTTCAGCAATGCCAATTGGGTGCAAGGGGGCGCTACCTCGGCCTATGAGTTTGAGATCGCCAACAACTACGCCGGCGCTTTCCGTGTGGATAACCACGCTATAAAAGGCTTGCGCCTGGGACTGAGCGGCTATTTCGGTTTCAGCGCGGACAACAGCCTCAAGCAGAGCCGTTACGACGGCATCAACGGTTCGGTCACGATCGGGGCCCTGGATTTTACCTACAACCACCACAACATCATCGCCCGCGGGAATTTCATGTACGGCTACCTGGGTGACTCCTATTACATCTCGATGATCAACAAAAAGCTGCCTTCGGCCAGCCCGTCGCCTCGTACCGAGGTGGCATCGGATGCGATGAGCTACTACGGCGAGGTGGCCTATGACTTGCTCTCGCTCTTTCCCGGCCGGCGCTACACGGGCGACAAACTCTACGCTTTCGGCCACTACGGTTATTACAACTCGATGTACAAAACCGACGAGGTGCGCGGCATCACTCCCCGCGGCTGGTCCGAAAAGACGATGATCAGTTTCGGCCTCAACTATTACCCGATCCGGGAGCTGGTGATCAAGGCTGAATATGCGCTGCGCAAATTCAACGCTCCCTACAACAACGAACCGACGCTTTCCCTCGGGATCGGCTATGCCGGTTTCTTTCAATGGTAACTAACTAAAAAACAAGAATGATATGAAAAGGAAGATTATGTACGCGATGATGGCCGTCCTGCTCTCGGCCGGGTTTGCTTCGTGCGAGAAGAGCGGCGACGATTTTACCGATTACGACCAGATGTATGCCAAGATCCTCGACCAATATGTGTCGCAGACTGTCGTACCGACCTACAAGGCCCTGGCCGAGGCGGCCCTTGAGATGCGAACGGCCAACGAAGCGCTGAAGGCCAACCCCTCGGACGCCACGATGCGAGCCGCTTCGGATGCATGGATGAAAGCCCGCGTTCAGTGGGAGCTGAGTGAAGCGTTCCTTTTCGGCCCGGTGGGCGACCAGGCGCTCGACATTGACGGGCACATCGACTCGTGGCCGTTGGAGTTAACCGCTATTCAGGCTTCGATCGCCGCCGGGGGCAATATCACCGGCCGTCAGGCATGGAACATGGATCCGGAAGTGATCGGTTTCCACGTGACCGAATACCTGCTTTACCGTAACGGGCAATCGCGCCCGGTGGCCGACCTGACCGCTGCCGAGCTCAATTACCTCACTGCCGCAACCGATGCGTTGGTGTGGGATTGCATTCTGGCTTACGTGGCCTGGGTGGGCGAGGAGAATGTTCCGTCCGCGATGCAGACCGTCTTTAAGGAAAACCCTGACGTGGTGGCCCACCTCAACGCCAACCCGTCGTATAAGAATTTCGCCAACAAGTTGTCCAACAAGGTTAATTATCCGTCGTGGGGCGCCGCTCTGAACGAAATCGCCGTGGGCGCTTCGGAAATTGCCGGCGAAGTGGGGGCAACCAAGATCGAAACACCCTATACGGAAATCGACGTGACCAAAGTAGAGTCGTGGTACAGTTGGCATTCGCTCGACGACTACGAAAACAACATCGTCAGCATCCGCAACGCTTACCTTAAAGGCTCGCCCTGCCTGAGCGATTATGTCAAGCTGGCCGATGCCGCCCTGGACAGTGACATCCGGGCCAAGATCGACGATTGCATCGCCAAAATCAAGGCGATCGGTACGGGGGGGTATTCTTTTTACGAAGTGGTGCGCGACCAAAAGAATAAAACACAGGTCGAGGCTGCTGTCGACGCCTGCATCGAACTGCAACGGCTCTTCGACCGCATCGAAGGTGTGATGGAATAACTTTTTTGAATTACCCGCCGGAATTTCTCGGGGCTTTTGGGGCCTCGGGATTTCCGCGTAAATAAAAAGACGTATGAAAAAGAAATTGATAGCCTTGGCTCCGGCCCTCCTACTTCTGGCTGCCTGCACCAACGACAACGCCGGCTCCTCGCCCAACCCCGCGCCGAAACCCGATCCGACGGCCTACGAGGGCCAATGGTACCCTGGAGGCCAGGCCGGTACGGTGTTCAACGCCACCAGCCGCGCCTACCGTCAGCCGATGGAATTCGTCAACGAAGATGCAACCCTCTACCGCCAGTTCATGCGCGGCGAGGAAATTTTTGGTAAAAGCTTCGTCTCCGAGAGCGGAACGGCTTATTCCGGCCTCGGGCCGACATTCATCCGCAAGTCGTGCATCGCCTGTCACCCGAGCTACGGTGGGCGCAGCAAACGCGTCGACAAGTACGATTCTAACGACAGCCAGAACGGCTATCTGCTGATGATCTACGACCCGACGCAGCCCGGCCTGCCGCTCGCTACGAAATACTTTACCGGGATGACCCAGACCCGCGCCGTGGCCCCGTTCAAGGCCCCGATCGACGAAAAAGGCATCTCGATCACCTGGATGCCCTACGTGGATGAGTACGGCAACAAATACGCCGACGGTACGCCCTACAGCGCCGGTACGGCGTGGGAAGGGACGCTGATCTACCCCAAGGTCGAGATCGCCCAAAGCGCAATCCTCTTCTCCGATTTCGACATGAGCAAGCACCGCGCCTGCCTCGAAGCGACGATCGGTATTTACGGCGCAGCGCTGTTAGACGCCATCTCGGACGAAGACCTGCGGGCCGAGCACGCCAAACAGCAAACCCGCGGTTACGCCGCCGGGGTGATCGGGGCCGACATCGACGAAACGGGCATCAATCCTTACTTCCCGGGCAAACACCCCGGCCGTTTCACCTACCTCTGCACCCGCGCCACGCTCGACAACGGTCCCGGCGCCAACGCACTGTGGAACATCACCAACGTAAACCGTCCCGATCGCAAGTACAATTACATCACCGAGGAGTACAGCCGTGTGATGTCGAAAGACCCCGACGTGCAAAAGGCCCTGGGCAAAACGGAAACGGAAATTTTTGGCGAACTGATGTCGAAAAGCCTCACCCCGGAAATGTCGCAAGCCGACTACGAAGCCTTTATGGTGTGGCACCGGGCACTGGCCGTCCCTGCCGCCCGCAACCTGAACGACGAGAAAGTACAGCGCGGCAGCAAGCTCTTCGCCGAAGCCGGTTGCGCCGCTTGCCACCGTCCGACTTGGACCACGCGCGACAACTACACCCCGATGCCCGAACTCTCTAACCAGAAGATATGGCCCTACACCGACCTGTTGCGCCACGACCTGGAGATGCTCGAACCGGGCCGCGCCCAGGTGTGCCGCACCACGCCGCTTTGGGGCCGCGGGCTGATGAAGGTCACCTCGGGCCACAGCGATATGCTCCACGACTTGCGTGCCCGCAACTACGAGGAAGCGATCCTCTGGCACGGCGGACAAGCCAAACAGAGCAAGGAGAAATTCCGCAACATGTCGGCCGACGACCGTGCAGCGCTCATCCAATTCCTCGAAGCGATCTGATCCGGCGATGTTTCATTTTGCTGTTCAAAGCCTCAAACGGGCGGTCGCCCTGAACCTGATCCTGATGGTGGCGCTCCTGGCGGGCGCCACTGTCCTTGAAAAGTTCTACGGAACGGAGTGGGCCCGGGCGCACATCTACGGTGCTTGGTGGGTGGTAGTGTTGTGGATGCATCTGACCGCTTTTTCGTTTCTCTACATCTTCGCGGCGAAATTGTGGCGGCGTCCCGCGGCTTTCCTGTTACACTGCGCTTTTGGGGTGATCCTGCTCGGCGCGTTGGTGACTTATCTTCGGGCTGAACGCGGCTACGTTCACATCCGCCAGGGCGAAACGGCAACTACCTACACCCCCGAAGACGAAAGTGCCGAAAAACCCTTGCCGCTGGGAATTAAATTGGTGCTTTTCGACATCGAGTACCACCCCGGCACGGACGAGGCGGCCGATTACATCAGTTTTGTCAAGGCGGGCGACAACATGGCGCGTATTTCGATGAACCGGATCCTGCGTTGTGGCGGCTACCGGTTTTACCAGTATGATTACGACGCGGACGAGATGGGGACCGTGCTGCTCGTCAACCGCGACCCCTGGGGCACCGGGATTTCGTATACCGGCTACTTGCTGTTGGCCCTTTCGATGCTGTGGCTGTTGTGGCTGCGGATTGGCTGGCGGGGAATGCTGTGGACGTTTGTGCCCACGGCCATCGTATGGCTCTTCATATCGCAGCTGACCCCGATGACGCCCATCCTGCGCACACCGTTGCTGGGGGCACACGTGTCGGTGATCATGGTTTCGTATACCCTGCTGCTGTTTTTTATGGTTACCGGAGTCATTGGCCTCTGCTCATCGCGCCTGTCCGAGAAATTTTTCCGGTGGAATTCGCAATTGATCTATCCGGCGGTATTCCTGCTGGCGGCAGGCATATTTATCGGCGCCGTATGGGCCAATATCTCGTGGGGACGCTATTGGGGGTGGGATGCCAAAGAGACTTGGGCACTGATCACGATGCTCGTCTATGCCGTGCCGATGCACAAGGGGAGCATTCCGGCAATGCGCGACC
This sequence comes from Rikenellaceae bacterium, assembly GCA_031553805.1. Lineage (GTDB taxonomy): Bacteria > Bacteroidota > Bacteroidia > Bacteroidales > Rikenellaceae > JAITVB01. The sequence goes on from JAVBLC010000009.1 coordinate 53,058, forward strand.
CGCGGAAATTTCACCTTTATTGCACGGTGGCTTTTCTGGCCGTGGCGATGACTTTCTTCGGGGTCACTTACCTGCTGGGTGGGATGCACAGCTACGTGTAATACGATGCCACTCATTCATTTGCGATTAGGATAAAGATCTGCAATTTACAAGAAAATACGCGCCGTTTTACGTGGAAAAACGTAGAAAGGTGCGTTTTTTATGTCTGAATATTTTAGAATTTCGGGTATCGAAAGATTCAAAATGACTTTCGCCGAAAGAGAATGGCGTAGTAGAATACGCCTGGCCTTACTAATGCATATTCAAGATCGGACGGTTGTGTTTTTTTCGGGAGCGTATTGTTTTTCAAAAAGAAATAGTATTTTTACTCGATTTATCTTCGCCGACAGAAAAGCGCGGCAGTCCCCGGAAAGGTTGCTCGTTTCTGAATCATCCCCCTTTTTTTGTTTTTCGCCCAAAGCCTGTTTAATCCGAAAAGTATAACGAAAACCCACTTATTTGATGATTATGAAGACGAGAAACCTGTTTATGCTAATTACTGCCCTGCTCATTGCGGTCAACGCATACGGACAGGATTACCTCTATGCCGGCGTGAAGACGGCGAATAACCCTGCGGCCACGACGGTAGCTCCGGCCGCCAAATCACCGGTGGTCAGGTTCGATACCGGCGGAGGCGGCAAGGTCGCTTCGCAGTCCGTCGGCGTTGGCGACAAGGTCAAGGTTCCCGCACGTCCGACCAAAGCGGGTTGGGTGTTTGTGGGTTGGTACACCGATCCGGCTGCCAGCGCCACTATGTGGGACTTCCTGAACGGCACCGTGTCCGAATCGATGACACTCTACGCCAAGTGGGTGCAGGTCGACGAAACCCACCGCTTGCTGAACGCCTACGCTTCGGCCGAAGAACTCAAGAACCCTTACGTCGCCGCTACGCTGCAGACCCTGGGCGAGTTGTCGGCCGACCAGCGCACGTTAACCCTTCCTGAAGGTACGACGGTTTATGTCGCCCCCGGCGTCTATTGGACCGACCTGACCTACAAACAAGGTTTTCCGTTTGACAACAGCGGTTTTGTGATCGCGCCTCCCAATATCGGCCTGAGCATCTTGGGCGCGAACATCTCTTTCATCGGCCTGACCGCCGACGCCACCGACGCCCACATCTGCGGCAACCGCGGCGAAGGTGGCGCAAAGGGGCTGGGATCGGCAGGCAGCTGGTATACGCTGGCCGTTTCCACCGGTTTCCACGGCGAGAACATCACCATCGCCAACTACTCGCAGGAGGATCTGGTCTATCCGCGCGATCCGTCGCAAAATATGCCTAAGCGCATAATGTCGACGAATCACGCCGAAGTCCTGCGCCCGGCCGAAGCTTCGATCGACAGGATATATTTCGAGAATGTACGGTTCATCGGCTTTCTGAATATGATGGCCGGCTTTTCGCCCGCCCGCGCGTATTATAAGGACTGCACCCTCCAATGTACCGATGACGCTATCTTTTTCGGGAACATCAACGTGTACGAGAACTGCACCTTCCGTTTATACGATAGCCACCCCTCATACAACGGCGCCAGTGCCGGCGGCGTCAACGCCCTGCTCGGCTGTAAACTGATCGGTATGCCGCAGATGACCGACCCGTGCCTCTACTTATGCAAGGCGTCCAGCGGAAACGGCGCTGCCGCCACCACGATTTTCGCCTTGATCGATAACGAGTTCCTCGGCCGGATCGAAGCAGTCGAATGGGAAAACGTGGTGCGCGAGGACGCTCGCCACGCCGTCTCGAACAACACCATCGGCGAAAACAAAAAACCGCTCGTTGTCAGTCCCGCTCAGCCGCAAACGTCGGTTACCTACACCGGGGCCGCCCTGAACGCGTTTAAGGTCGGCGACCGGTATAACGTCTACAACCTGCTGAAAGGCACCGACGGTTGGGATCCGGCGGGGCAGAACACCGCCCAGTGGGCGCCTTACGCCAACCTGCCTTATCGCTTCCTGATCGGGGTGACGAGCAATACCCTCTATTCCGACCGGACAGGTGCCGACAACACGGCTGTTTTAACCCCTGCCGCGGCTCCCGCCTCATCCGTCGACGCCGGCAAAACCACCTGGGAATATGACACGAACCTGTTGACCGGCACCGTCAACCCCTCGACCGGCCTCCTCACCCTGACCGCCAAGCCGAACAACACCGCCGCGATCATCAAGACGGTCGTGACCGGGACACTGCCCAACGGCATTGCCGCCGGTGCGACACTCACCATCCGGCCAGTGCCCGTCGCTGCGCCCGTGCTGACTTCGCCCGCGATTGCGATCGGCCATAACGCGGCGACACTCAGCTACACGCTCGACCACCTCGGCTACAAAGACGTGTCGATGATCGAGTGGTACCGCGAAACCGGCCCGAAAACCACCGACGGCATCCACATCGGCACGATGAAGGACGACGCAGCCGGGCTTTTTGTGGACGATCCGTATAAGGCGTACACACTCGACAAATACGACGTCGGTTACTACCTGCGCGCCGTAATCACCCCGAAATATGCATTCAGCCCCGCCGCCGGCGCTTCGATCACGGTCTACACCGACCGTGCGATCACCGCGGCCGACGTGACGGACAAGTCGCTCTATACCGACTTCAAGAACCTCTATATTACCAACGAAAACCGTCAGACCACGACCGGCCGGTGGTTCTTCGACAGCGAAGACGGTACCAACGTGCCGTGGGGTTGGGGCATCGGCTCGAACGGTGCGGATGGCCTTTGGGGGCTGATGAACAATACCCGTGTGCTGCCTCCCAACCGGTTCGTGTTTGCCCAGACGGGCCAATACGGCGATATGTCGCTGACGCTGAACTACTCCACGGGCAAGGTCGAGGGGCAGGGATTCGGCGGCAGCGGTTGCTATCTCGATATCTTTGTCAAGTACGATCCGGCGACCCGCACCGGCTACGGCCTGCGCATAGAACGTGTTCCTGCCAGCACCAGCGGCACGCAATGGACGCTGTATCGATACGACGGCGAAAACCAGACCGCGTTGACGACGGGCACGTTGACTTCCGCCTTTATGCCGCAGAGCGCCCTCACCGTTTCGGTAACGGGCAACACCCTGCGCGTAGTGGCTTCGACGAACTCCAAGACCACGCCGTTGCAAGTCGAACAAAATCTGCCCAACAAAGCCGACATCTCCTGGACCGATCCTTCGGGCGCTCTGGGGGCGAACGGTTTCGGCGGCTTCGGTTTCCGCATCTACAACTCCGGCAACGCCTCTTACATCTACGGTACGGCGGGGACTAACAACTGCGTCATGCTGCACAACGTGAAGGTAAACGCGGTTGAGAAATAACCCGGAACGCCTCCTCGACAGCTGATTGAGGACAATGAAAAACACGCACGGTTTTCGGAGAAAACCGTGCGTGTTTTTTATTTGCGGGTTCCGTGCTAAAGGAACTTGTCGACCAGCTCCAGAAACCGGTCCTGGGTCTTGCTGTGCGCTTTTTCTTTGGGGGGGAATCCGCTGTCGAATGCGGCGACGGCGTCGTGGTCCATGACGTAAATATCGCCCTCGTCATACGTCCCTTCGATCCCTGTCAAGGCACCCGGGTATAGTTCCCACACCAACAGGGCGGCCGGGTATCTCCCGTCGGGGTTGGTGATGCGATACGCTTTCGAGGGCTTGAACCCGAACCGTTTGTAGTATTCGGGGTCGCCGTAGATCAGGATGGCCCGATAGCCCATTTCCCGCGCCAGTTGCGCGGTGTGGGTGATCAGCCGGCTGCCGACGCCCCGGCCCTGGTACTCGGGCAGCACGCTGACCGGGCCGAAAGCGGCCACGGGGTGTTCCTTGCCGTCACGGCCGGTTATCTTCGCTTCCACGTAGATGATGTTCCCGACGATCTCCCCGCCGTGGATCGCCACGAAATCGAGCGATTTGATAAATCGGTCGGCCGACCGCAGGTTGTGGACCAGCAGATGCTCGTCGCAGCCGGGGGCATAGACGTTCCAGAAAGCCTCCCGGGTGACTTCTTCGACGCGGCGGTAGTCTTTTTCCTTTTCCGGGCGTAGGATGATTTCCATGAGATTCGGATTTTGCGGCGTTGATTTATTCCCAAAGATAGGGAAATTCATCCGAAAGGCGGAAAATACCGCAAGTTCCGGGTGGGTTGTTTGCCCCGATCGCACTATCTTTGTGTGTAAAGCGAAGCGAAATATGCCGAACCCCCGATCCTATCAGGATATTGCAGCGGAAATGGCCGACCCCCGAAAGGCGGACGCCTGCCTGAACAAACAGATCGTCCTCGACCGGATGATCGGGGCCTTGCCTGCCGCACCCTGGGCCGATGTCGAAATTCTCGACTGGATGCCGGACGACGACCGGTTGGCGGTGGAATATTCGTTTGCCGATACGCCTTTCGGGCGGGTGCTGGTCGCCAATACGCCCCTCGGGGTGTGCTATCTCGGCCTGGCGGAAAACGGGACGGGTGCGGTGTTGGCCGATTTTCATAAACGTTTCGGCCACGCCATCCGGGTAGAAGTCCAAACGCCACAGCAAAAACAGACGCTCGATTTCCTGGCAGGGAAATGCGATGGGCGCCTCACGTTCCACCTGCGGGGCACCCCCCACCAAACCGAGATCTGGCGCCGGCTGATCCGCATTCCGCGCGGCAAGGTGGTTTCCTACGCCACCCTGGGCGGCGGCCCGCAGCAGGCTCGGGCCGCCGGAACGGCCAACGGACGGAATCCCATTTTCTGGATCGTCCCCTGCCACCGGGTGGTGCAGACCACGGGTAGTTTCGACCGCTACTTCTGGGGTGAAGACGTGAAGCGTCGCCTGCTCGCTTGGGAATTTGCCGAGGGCGAAGATTGAGCAAGAAACAGGTTTCGTATTTTGCAGCATATGCGAACGTTAAACTAAAACTTTTTCGGACGATGAGAACGACATTTAACCAAATAAAATCTCTGTTGGACGATCCCTTTTTCGAGGCGCGGAGCCTGGGCAGAGAGGCCGTCCGGCAACGCACGTCGCCTGTAGACAAATATGGCGAAGCGCCCGAGAACCTCCGATTTGTCGACTGGACGGCCGAAGATGACCGCGTCTCGATTGCCTATGCGTTCCACGACACGGCGATCGGCCGGGTGCTGCTGGCCAGTACCCTGAAAGGGCTATGTTTCCTGGGGTTTGTGTGTCGGGGCGATGCGGAAATCCATGCTGATTTTGCCCGCCGATTTCCGAAACAACTTCTCGAAGAACGAACGGATGAATTTCAGCGGATGGCCGTCGAATATTGCAACGGCAACCGCGGGATGGCGCTTCCGCTTCACCTGCGGGGCACCGCATTTCAGACCGGTATTTGGAAGCAGTTGGTGCGTATTCCTGAGAGTCGGCTCACGACCTATGGCTCGCTCGCGCCCAACGCCGGAGGAGCACAGGCCATTGGGGCGGCGGTGGGAGCCAATCCGGTGAGTTACATCGTGCCGTGCCACCGCGTGGTGAAAAGCAACAGCAGCCTCGAGGGCTACCATTGGGGCACAGAGATCAAGCGCCAACTGCTGGCCTACGAATTCCATGACAGCTGACGAAGAACACGATGAAAACACAGCACGAAATAGACAACGAACGGATTGCGGCGGCGATCGAGTTTCTGATCCGGAACTACCGCGACCGGCCGGCCTTGGATGAGGTGGCCGGCCACGTGCACCTGAGCCCTTTCCATTTCCAACGGATGTTCCGCGAGTGGGTTGGGGTGACCCCCAAGCAATTCGCCCAATACCTGAGCGTGGAACACGCCAAGGAGGTGCTGAAGGAAACCCGTGCCACATTGTTCGACGCGGCCTGTGAGGTAGGGTTGTCCGCCACCAGTCGTCTGCACGATCTGTTCGTTCGCATCGAGGGGATGACCCCCGGCGAGTACCGCGACGGCGGCCGCTCGCTGGCGATCAACCATTCGTTTGCCGATACCCCTTTTGGAACGGTTCTCGTTGCTTCGACCGCGAAAGGGATCTGCCATATGGCCTTTGCCGACGAGGGCGAAGCCGCGGCCCTGGAGCGCCTGAAACGCAGTTTTCCGCAGGCGAGCCACCGGCAATTCCTCGATCCGAATCAACAAAACGCCTTGTCGGTCTTCACCCGTGACTGGAGCCGCCCCGAAGAGATCAAACTGCATTTGCGGGGAACGGACTTTCAACTAAAAGTATGGAAAACCCTGCTGCAAATTCCGAGCGGAGGGTTGGCGACCTATGCCGATCTGGCCCTCAGGTCGGGTTGCAAGGGGGCGCAACGGGCTGTCGGGACGGCTCTCGGCAGCAATCCCGTCGTGCTGCTGATCCCCTGCCACCGGGTGATCCGGGCGACCGGCATCATCGGGAATTACCGCTATGGCGAAGTGCGGAAAAACGCCATCATCGGCTGGGAAGCCGCACAGCGGTAACTGCAAAACTAAACAGGGGAAAATATGAAAACGACAGGAGGTTTCGGCTCACCCCGAAAATATCGGTCGAAAACTGACGCAGACTACCGAATGGCTGTTCTTTTTTCAGTTCCGCCCACCCCGGAAACCATTCATTATTATGGTATCAGGGGCCGCCGCACTCCTTTGGGGACAATCGTCCGGGGCAACTAATTTTGCGCTCGCCGGATCACCGGATGGATGTTTTTTGTTTTTATGTGATTCACCCTCATTTTTTCAAGATTTCTAAATCGAAAACACCAGCACCCCGGCCGTCGGGATCACCACATCGCCGATCAGCGCCTTCGCCCCTTCGGGCAACGCAAACGAGTAGGGCTGGTCGCCGTAGTTAAGCACGATGCCCATCCCGTTGCGGTACTCCATCGTCACGCCGTAAGGCAAGTCCATAATGGGAATCTGCAACTCGGTGTAGAGGTGGCGCAGCAGGTCGCGCTCCAGGGTTCCGTCGCGGCTGTCGACCCCGATGTAGGTCACTGTACCTTTGCCCAGGCGGCGCGTGGTGACGGCCGGTTTTCCCTTGTAATATTCGCTCGCGTAGGAGGCCCATACCTTGTTATCCGGGCCGGGCCTCAGGATTTCGCCCCACGTGTTCCAGCCGTATTCTTTCCCGTTGAACGCCACCCGTCCCGGATCGGCGGGCAGCAGCAGGTCGTAAAACTCCATCTCGTTGCCCGTCAGATCGAAGATCATCGACCCGAACGTCGCTTCGGGCAGGCGGCCGTAGCGGTCTTTTTGCGCCGTGCGGCAGGTGAGGATCAGGTTGCCGCCGTTTTCGGCATACGCTTTCCAGCGGGCTACCAGTTGCGGGTCGGCCAGCTGGTAAGCGGGAACGATCATCACCGGATAGGCCGAAAAGTCTTTCTCCTCGCCGATGAAGTCGACCGGTGCGCCGAACGATTTCAGCGTGCGGTAATATTTTTCGATGTGGGCCCACGTGTTCCACGTGCTGTTCTGCTTCTGGCGGTCGATGCTCCACGAGTTTTCGTGGTTGAAGAGGATCGCCGTGCGGCGGGCGGTGTAGTCGGCCGGCTTCGTTTCGCGCGGGGCGTAGTGTTTTCGTAATTCGCCCACTTCCCGCATGAATTGTTCGTACTCGCGGCCGCCCGAAGTGACGGTCACCCCGTCGGTGCCGACGATGCCCGAGTGGTACTGTTCCATACCATAGAGCGGCTGGCGGTAGCGGTAGGTGCAGATGAAATCGGCCCCGCCCGCATAGACGCTCCACAGCCACAGGCGCACCGCGCCCGGCAGCGGTTGAGGATTGATCGCGCCCCAGTTGACCTGTCCCGGTTGCAGTTCCATCACACCGTAGGTGCCCTGGATCGGCCGGAGAAAGTCGTTGGGCAGCGCGATGCGCAACGGATTGCCCACCCGGTAGCCCCGCGGGCCGATGCCCTCGTTATCGCCGTAGACCATATACCGCGTATAACTTTGGAAATCGAACGACGGGCTGCCGCCGATGTGCCCTTCGTCGTAATTCGGAATATAGTTGGTGGTCACCCACTGGTTTTTTGCGTATTTTTTGATCAGCAGGCATTGTTCGTCCAGAAACCCGTTGGTTTGGCTGGCTGCAAAGCGGCGGTAGTCGAGGATCGCGTGGGGGTTCATAAACGTCTGGGCCCGCTTGGGGAGGGTAACCTCGTCGAAAGACGAATAGGTTTGGCTCCAGAAAGCGGTGCCCCAGGCGTCGTTGAGCAGGGCGATGTCGTTGCGGTATTTCTCGCGCAGGAAATCGCGGAAGCGGGTTTCAGCCGCCGGGCTGAAATCCGACTGCACGTGGGGTTCATTGTCGAGCTGCCAGCCGATAATGCGTGCGTCGCGGCCATAGTGGCGGGCCAGCGTGTCGATCATCTTCAAAGAAAGTTCACGGTAGAGGGGCGAGGCAAACGACGCGTGCTGCCGGGCGCCGTGGTCCTGCACCACGCCGCTTTCGGCCCGCACCAGCACCTCGGGGTATTTCCGCACCAGCCACACCGGCGGTGTGGCGGTCGAGGTACACATCACCACTTTCAGGTCATGTTTTGCCGCCAACGCCACGGCGCGGTCCAACCAGCCGAAATCGTACCGGCCCTCGGCCGGTTCGAGTTGTGCCCAGGCAAATTCGGCAAAGTGCGTGAATTCGAAACCCAGCTCGTGCATTTTTTGAAAATCGCGTTCCCACTGGCTTTCGTCCCAATGCTCGGGGTAGTAGTAGACGCCGGTCAGCGTCAGGTCGCGGTCATCAAACCACGGGGTTTGGGCCCCGGCAGCCAGCGTTACCGCCCACAGGCAGCAACCGATAATCAGTTTCTTCATTTTTAGCTAAGTTAGGATCACGCAAAATAACGATTTATATTTTCATTTGAAAATTGTATTTTGACTTATGCAGTCCAATCCCTTTTCGATAAAATAATTCACTCCGCTTTTATAGGGATACAAAAGAGGCAAGAATCCTTGTTTTTGCGCCCCGCCTTTGGTTGACTCACTAACCTTTCGGCAGGGGGCGAGCCGGAATTCCGTTCCGCTACGCTCCACTGCCTGTTAAAACCGCTCAGTAGCCCCGATTTCCTGCGTGCCGGGCGCAAGGCCCGACGGCCGATCGACCCCCGGCGGGCGAGCCCGTGCTGGGCAGCCTTGTGGTGCGGGCTGAACACCGCCTGATGCAGGGTCGACTAAGCCGATATACTCTACCTCGAAGCCCTGCGCGATTACGTGTCGATCAACCTCGAGGATGGCGCAGAGATCCGCACGCTCTCCACGCTCAAGGGGCTGGAGTCGACGCTGCCTTCGCCGCCGTTTCTGCGGGTGCAACGCTCGTTCGTGGTTAACCTCGACAAAGTCAAGGTGCTTGAGCGCAACGGCATCGTCTTCGGCAAGAAGCTGATCCCGGTTTTCGAAACGGGCCGCGATGAGGTGTTGCAATGCTTCGAAGCGAAATAGGCTCCCTGTTTCAAACAATTTGTAATTTTTTTTCAGGTTCTCGGGTATTTTTAACAGGCGATTGGGTGGTTGTTCGAAAATAAATCGTATTTTTGGGGCTGTTTCCCAGTGCATTGGAGATTTTTGTCAACCCTACTTAACCTAAATACCTCAAACCTATGAAAAAATTCTGCGCTTTTGCGTTGGCCCTTGTGGCTGTCGCTTGCGGAACACCTTCCGACCCGGAGGGGATTTCGCTTTTCCCGTCGAACGGCGCCAAAAACGTCAACCCCGACACCCACCTTGTGCTCACCTTTGCCGGCACGCCCACGCTCGGCACAGAAGGGATCATCCGCATTTTCGACGCTCAGACCGGCCAGCAGGTTGACAGCCTCGATTTGAGCATCCCGGCCGGCCCAAAACCTTCGGTCCGCACCCAGGCGTTGACCCAGGCTTTGGCCGGTGCATCGGCCGCACCCTTGAACGCCGCCGCCCTGGCGCCTCCCCCCGCCCCGAAGATTGAAGCGGTCTATACCCCGGTGCCCTATAAATACGAAACTACTGACTTTACCAATAAGAACACCGTTCCCGGAACTCCCTCGGGCGAAGCGATGCGCGATACGGCCACTTACCAGTTGACGATTATCGGCCGTTTCACCGACGGTTTTCATTTTCATCCGGTAATCGTTCGCGACAGTGTAGCGACAATCTACCCCCACAACAACCTGCTCGAATACGGCAAGAAGTACTATGTGACGATCGACCGGAGCGTCTTCTCGCTCGACTCGACGGCCTTTGCCGGCATCGGCCCCAAGGAGTGGGTTTTCTCGACCAAGGCTGCCGCTCCGGCTGCCGATGTGCGTAAATTTACCGTCAGCGCTGACGGCACGGGGGATTTCAATACCGTGCAGGGCGCCATGGACGCGATCCCCGATTTCAGCACCGAAAAATGGGAAGTGTTCGTCAAGAACGGCCAGTATGAAGAGATCGTCTATTTCCGCAACAAGGCCAACGTGTCGATCGTAGGCGAAAGCCGCGACGGCGTTCACATCTTCTACGCCAACAGCGAGGTCTTCAATCCCCGTCCGATCAACCTCAAGACCAACGAATGGCCGGGCACTTTCCCCTCGCGCCGTGCCGCCTTTATGGCCGACAACTGCACCGATATGCGCTTCGAAAACCTCACCATCGAAACCACACTCTACGGCCAGGCCGAAGGGCTGTTGCTGATGGGTGAACGCAACTACCTGAAAAATGTCCGCGTGATCGGCTCGGGCGACGCCCTGCAGGTCAACGGTTCTGCCTATTTTGTCGATTGCCAGATCGACGGTCACGGCGACACCGTGCTGGGACGCGGCCCGTCGTTCTTCGAAAACTGCACCCTCAACAGCCGGGGCCCGTTCGCCTGGATTCGCAACACTGCGGCCAACCACGGCAACATCTTTTTGAATTGTACGCTCAACGCTACCGGCCCGAATCCTACAACGCTGGCCCGCGCCCCTAAAAATAATCAAGCGGGGTATCCCTATGCAGAAATGGTGTTGATCAACTGCACCCTCACCAACATCGCCCCCGAAGGCTGGGGCGAAGTCTACGACGCCTCGAACGTTCACTACTGGGAACTCAATAGCAAAAACCTCGACGGTACACCCGTCGACGTCTCGAAACGCTCCAAAGAATCCCGCCAACTCGACGCCGTCAAAGACGCCGAACTAATCGCCAACTACTCAAACCCCGCCTGGGTCCTCAACTGGACCCCCAACGGAGCACAGTAACACAGCTTGGAGTAAGCGACTGTTGGTTGCTTTGTGCAGCCTGCAACTGCCGCTTTTTGTAAAAAGCGGCACCAAAAATTTTTTGGGGAAACTTCGTTTCCCATGATTGACCTTGCTTAGTATTAGTAAAGGTTTTAGAGAGACGGGCCCCCGTTCCGAAGCCACAAAAGAAATCTCGATGGGGTCAGGAAAGGGGGCCCGTCTATCTAAAGCCTTTTATAAGGCCG
>JAVBLC010000001.1:0-259360 GCA_031553805.1 Rikenellaceae bacterium
TGCGGACCACAGGGTCTATCACCCCTAACATAAAAACTTTTTTGCAACCGTCCTACTGTTAGCTCTGAGATGCAAAAGCTCCGCTTCGCAACTTTTCTCATTAAATTTTTTGGGGCGCTTTTTTATAAAAAGGCGCAGTTCTATACCTTCGCGACTACCTGCGTAGGGGATATAAAGAAAGAGGCTGTGCGGATGCACAGCCTCTTTGCTTATTGATAGGATCAACCGAATTAGTTCGGGAGGATCGAGATGTTGATCGAGTATTCGAATTTAACACCCCAAACGTCTTCGCCGTTCACCTTGATGATACCGCTAACGGCTTCGGTCGGGGCAACGTTCGTGCCTACCCATGCGATCGCACCGGTCGAGCTGCAAGTGATGAAGTTGCTCAGCGAGGTACCCGTGGTCGAAGTCGACATTACGAAAGTCAGCGATTTAAGAACATTAGAGTTGTTCGTGCCACCAATCGAATAAGCACCACCAACACTGGCATACTGAGTACCTTCGATGTCTTTCAGCACCAGGTAATCGGTAGCGTTCAGGACAGTCGGAACAACATCAGGAGTGAAGAATGCTCTCTTCTTCGAGATGGCGGTAGCCACGCTCTTGTCTGCGCTATACTTGAGGGCATTCACAACGAGCGGGAACTTAGCGCCTTCTTCGAAGAGCTTGTCAACACCATTAACGTTGTAGATAGTCACCGGATAGAGCGGCGACAGGTGAGTGCCCGCAACCAAGTTGTTTGCAGTGGCATTGATAGCACCGGCCGGAACCTGGATAGCTACAGCCATGGTCGGTTCAACCTTGGTATCAAACACCACCTGATTGAGTGTAGCGTCCGGGTTTGCCTTCACATAAGTGGTCTGCGGAACAAATACCAAGGTTACATCACCAATAGCGTAGCCGTTTGCCTGAGCGGCATTAGCTGCGTCTACGTCAGCCTTCACGAGCGAACCCGAAGCAAGCGTAGCGTTATTAAACAACTGCTGGGCATTGTCAGCATACGGCACAATCGTTTTGATGGTAACATTATTTGTCGGATCACCCCAGAAAGAAGTGTGAACATTGGCGTGGGCGTTGATGTTATCCATCACGTTGCTCGAGAACACGTTAGCTTTGAACTTATAACCGGTCACCACGATGGGCATCGGAATGTCATAGTGGCCAGCCTTCCAGTAAACCATCGGATCAACACGGCTGTCAGAGTGACGGAAAGTAACCGTGTAGCTACCCGGGGTAACGTTGGTCGTAGTCACATAGTTCAGCGTAGTGGAACCCGGTACGGTAGCGTTGTTTCTTACAGAGTCGGTGACAAGTTTACCCTGTGCGTTCAGGACACCGGCAGTCACGTTGAAAGTAGCCATGTCGGTTTGAGTCCAACCGGTGGGCAATTTGGCCCAGATCGACGGGGAAACCGAACTTGCATCGAGCGTGTGCGTCTTACCCCATTGGTACGGACCCACCGGAGCAACTTCGCTCGGCTGTGCAGCCAGGGTAGTCGAGGTGGTCGAGGGGAACGTCTTCTTATAGGTCACCGGGTACTGACCTGTAGCAGGAACCGAATAAGGAACAGTCCGGTCAAATGCACTCCAAGTCGGGTATGCCAAGGCAGGAAGGTTCAACTGGCCCTGACCTGTACAGGCGTACAACCTCTTGGCAGTGTTGCCCTTGATGTCGGTAACGATGATAAGAACGTTGGCAACTTTCACGTCTGCCGCAGCGGTAAACTTGGCATCGTTGGGAGTAACCTCAAACGGATAAGCCGAAGCGGTCCCATTGTACTGCGGAGCAAGCTGGCCGGTTACGGCAGCAAAGTCAACAACGTCCGTCTTGGCAGTCTTGGTATCTTTCAGCAGGAAGTATTCCACTTTCTGGATAGCCGATTTCGGATATACGATCGAGAAGAGATTCATGGTATCTTTCACCTGCGAGAAACCGAAATTCGTCCCTACGTACACCGGCGCGGCAAAATTGTTCTCCAGCGAGAAAATGTTACCGTCAGCGATCGGGGTAAACGGCAGGACCACGATATTGCCGACAAATCCTTCGTTCAGCGGAGTGGCCGAGGTAACACCGATGTTCTGGGTGCTGCCGTCATAGAAAGCAACATACAGTTTTCCCGGGGCAAACTTGTTGGAGTAGGACACGTTGTCGATGGTCAGCGGCAGACGGTAGGTACCCGGCTCAATAGCTACGGGAGTGCCTACTTTGATCACGCTGCTGGTCACGCTCGAAGCATACGAGCTAACGTCGTCGATGAACAAGTTGGCGGCCAATTTGGCCGGGTCGATGTTCGACGGGTTCACGCGGATCACCGTGCTCATGTCGGGCACACCTGCGATGAACGGAACCACGCCCGCGTCGCTCTTCAGGATGGTGATGCTGGTGGGGATGTTGGCAGTGCTTACCTTCGGGATCTTAATCTTGTCGGTAGTACCCGAGCCTTTTTGGCTCACCGAGATGATGAAGAAATCGGGATCGCTGGTGTCGTCCAAGGTCGTGAGGTTGCCTTTCGGGATGGTCACACTCTTACCGTTGGTAAAGCTGAGGACGAGATCCGAGTTGGTACCGTCACCGGTGTAGCCCGTATAGAGCTGGCCAGTTGCTACCCAAGCCTGAATGGTAGCCATCTGCGACTTAACGTCGTTCATCTGAGCCTTCAGCTCGTCAACGTCGTCTTTCAGGTTGCTACAACCCGCAAACAACAGCGAACAAGCTGCAAGGCCGAACAGGCCTGTTCTCAGGATGCTGAAAAATTGTTTTTTTCGTTCCATAATAAAGTTTTTTAAAAAAAAGTAATAAGAAAAAGTATTTTGTTGCGTTGATTCCTTTTCCGTTTAATAAATGTATGCCGACACTTTTGGAGCCGATCCCGTCGTTCCCGATTCCGATCCGCCCCCTGCCATTCCAGGCGTTTTTGCCGCCTGCAGGCATCCGGCCGATCCGGTCACTTTTGATCCCGCTCTTCTGTGTCGTGCCTTTGTAGTGCTCACTAATGCGCACACTATCACAGAGCAAATGTATAGCAAAATAGCATGCAATCCAAACATCCAGTTATATTTTTTACCTTTTCAGCATGTACCTTTTTCAAGAAAAAAACATAACAAATTAAAGATGAGTATATTACAGACATTTCACTTGTAAAAAATTTTTAATAAAAAACACTCGCATCCCCCGAAATAGCTGCTATTTCGGTCGATTTTCATTAAAAAACACACTTATTCACCTCACGTCAATCCTGAAACCGGGAATCATCCCCCCTTCCTTTCCGCCCGCATGGCCTGCATTTGCAGGCGTTGGCGCGAATCGGGGCCAGGTCTACTTTTCTATAGATGCAAAACAGGGGAAATTCGTTGCACGCGAATTTTATTTTTTTGTGCCAACCGACGAAAAGCTTCGATTCTATTGCCTTTTCGTATGCAATAATTTTTGTCGGGATCTCCCGCCTGCCGGAAAAAGGCTACGCGATATTAAAACCGATAGCGGAAAAGGAAGGTGATGCGATTGTTGTAAGTGGTTTCCCACGATTCGGTGGGCCGGTAATGATCGTCGAAGCTCTTGCCCCAGCTCGACCAGTAGAGCGAATATTCGAGACCGCACATGGCCGCCGGGCTGAACGTGTAGGTGACGCGCGGCGAAACCCGGCCCGTGTGGCCCAGCTTGGGGTCGCGGCCGTAGATCACGCGGGTGTCGACCGGATCGGCAAAACCGTCGTTCTTCACATAACCGCCGAAACAGCCGAAACTGTAGCCCTTGAATGATTTCGTTTCGAAATCGGCCCATAGCGAGAGGGTGCGCATATTAGTATAGCCGTAATCGGCGTCGAGGTCGTCCGAGAGGAGTTTGCCATAGGCGCCCGGCATGGCCAGGTTGGTCACGTTGCCACCGTAGAGCGCTTGGGCCCGGAAGCCGTAGCCCCTATAATTGTACCGCAAAAAGGCAGTGACATTAGCCGAAGGACTGATGGTCGAAGCTCTTTCGCCGTCAAGGGTTTTGATGCGGGGGCGCAAGGCTTTGAAAGCCCCGCCCAGGCCCACAAAGAGTTTGTTCGGATCGCCCCACTGCAGGCGGGCGTCGATACTCGGCACCCCCGAATTGCGTTGGGCTTCAAGTGTAGCGGGCAGGGTGACCTCGCCCGGCACAGGCCCCGCGGCATGGTATGACAAGGCGACGTACAGGCGGGTCAACGGCGCCAGGTCTTGCCCGTAGCGCACCTGCACCGGACGGCTCAGCACGCGGATCGGCGAACCGCCCCCGGCCGTAAAGACCCACGGCAGCACTTCGCTCGGCATTTCGAGGTTGTCGGTTTGCCCGAGCAACAGGCTCGAATGTTTCCAATCCAGTTGGAAATAAGCGTGGCGCAGGCGCAACATCTGCAGGTAATCCTTCGAAGACCCCATGAAGTCGGTCTCCACATAGAGGCGTCCGGAAGCATTGAGCAGGTCAACGCCGGTCACAGTCACGTTGAGGCGCGTTTGGTAAACACTCACCCCGAACTGCCCCACCTTGTTGAGGTCTTCGCCCGAAGGGTCATAATCGGGCGCCAGCGGATAGGAATAGGAAACGCCCTGGCGGTTATCAACCGATTTATACGTGTCGTAATGGGCATTGAAGAAAAACAGTCCCCCGAGGGTCACTTTGGGTTTGATTTCCTGGGCCGAAGCCACAGCGGCAGCCGCAAGCAACAGCGCCGCCAACACAATCTTTCTCATCTGGATTTTTCGTCTTGGGGTCTTTTCATTTGGGTTCTTCTTTTGGGCGGTGCCCCGCCGGCCGCTTTTTTACTTTGTTTGTTCACACCCTCCTCTCGCTTCGTTCGGCCAAGGCCCGCGTTACCCGCCGGGGTTCCGACCATTTCGCTGTGCGGAGAGTGCGTCAATTTTAAAGGATCCTTTCGGCTCTCAAGCGGAGCGTACTCAAGTACGTGAGCATTGAAAACCGAAAGGATCCTTTAAAAGTGGCGTGCTATACGCACAGCCACCAGAAGCGTACGAACAAAAAAGGGAGGCGACGCCTCCCTTTTGCTATTTAACAGCGTCTACTACCTTGGCGAATGCCTGGGGATGGTTCATTGCCAGGTCGGCCAGCACCTTGCGGTTGAGGGCGATCCCTTTGGCGTGTACCTGGCCCATGAATTGCGAATAGGTCATCCCGTGCAAGCGCGCACCGGCGTTGATACGCTGGATCCACAGGCCGCGGAAGAGGCGTTTCTTGTCCTTGCGGTCGCGGTAAGCGTAGGTAAGACCTTTTTCAACCGTGTTTTTCGCGACGGTCCACACGTTTCTTCTTGAACCAAAGTTACCTTTGGCGAGTTTGAGCACTCTTTTTCTTTTGGCTCTCGATGCTACAGCATTGACTGATCTGGGCATAATGTTTCGTTTTACGAGCGGTTAGCGGCCCGGTTGTGCAGGCTCTTAGGGGCTAAATACTCTTGCGTTAAAAAATAAAAGATCGTCGGGCGCATATTTTATCTCCCCGCCCGGGAGACGCACGGAATTACTTTACCAACAGCAGCTTAACGTTGGCCTCGTCAGCGGGAGCCACCAGGCTCGAGTAGGTGAGGTTGCGTTTCTGCTTGGTCGTTTTCTTAGTCAGGATGTGACTTTTGTACGCGTGCTTTCTCTTGATTTTACCGGTTCCGGTGAACGTAAAACGTTTTTTCGCGCCGGAATTGGTTTTGATCTTCGGCATATTCGTCTGACTTTTTGATAGTTATAGAGGACGTCGGAATTCCCGCACCCTCTCGTTTCCTGTTAAATAGCCCACAAAGGTAGCAAAATTCTGGAAAAACAAAATTTTTCTGGAATTTTCGTTTTCCCAAACGGGTGGAGGACAAGGAAGGCCTCTCGGGCTCTTCGTTTTGGATCAATGCGGTCTATATTCTTTGAAAAAGGCTCAAATATGAATAAAAAAGGCCCCCATTAACCGGGGGCCTTTATTGACGCTTTCGAAAGAAAAATCTACGATTTTGGAAAACAGGTGGAACGGGGTGGAACTCTGCGAAGCCAAGGCTACGCTTTCCCGAGGCGACTTTGCATAGAAAAACTCGCTGTACGGGAATGCGCCACTTACACTGTCATTATCTCTTTTTCTTTGGCGATGAAGAATTCGTCGATCTTCTTCGAGAATTTTTCAAGCATCCGCTGAGCCGCTTCCTCTCCGTCCTTGGCAACATCTTCAGCCATACCCTCTTTCTGCGATTTCTTAAAATGTTCGACCGCGTCGCGGCGGGCGTTGCGCAGGCTCACGCGGGCGTTTTCGGCTTCGGCTTTCACCTGTTTCACCAGCTCCTTGCGGCGCTCTTCGGTCAACGGCGGGATCGAAAGCCGGATCTGATCGCCGTTGTTCGACGGCGTGAGGCCGATGTTGGCCACCAGGATCGCCTTTTCGATCAGCGGGATCATCTTCTTGTCCCACGGCTGCACGAGCACCGTCTTGGCATCGGGCACCGTCACGCTCGCCACCTGGTTCACAGGCGAAGGCGTGCCGTAATAGTCGACCACAACGGCGTTCAACACGTTAACGCTCGCCTTGCCCGCGCGCACATTGAGCATTTCGAGTTCGAAATGCTCGATCGTACGATTCATCTTTTCTTTCGCGATATCCAATATTTCGTTCGTTTCCATCATAGGGATATGTTTTTATGCATTTTTCACAGTCGTGCCGATGGCCTCGCCGCTCACCACCCGCAGCAGGTTGCCCTCGGTGTCCATATCGAAGACAACCACCGGCAGGTTGTTTTCCTTGCACATCGTAAAGGCGGTCAGGTCCATCACCTTCAGATTACGCCGATACACTTCGTCAAACGTAATTTCGGTAAACTTCGTGGCCGAGGGGTCCTTCTCGGGGTCGGCCGTGTAAACGCCGTCCACGCGGGTGCCTTTCAACAGCACGTCGGCTTCGATCTCGACCGCCCGCAGGGCCGAAGCCGTGTCGGTGGTGAAGAACGGATTACCCGTGCCGCCGGCCAGGATCGCCACCTCGCCATTGCGGAGCGATTCCCTCACCCGGGCTTTGGAATAAAATTCGCCGACCGGTTCCATCCGGATCGAGGTGAACACGCGCACCGGTGCGCCGATCGCCTCGAGGGCCGATTGCAGGGCGAGCGAATTGATCACCGTGGCCAGCATGCCCATCTGGTCGCCGCGCACACGGTCAAAACCTGCATTGGCTTTGCCCAGGCCACGGTAGATGTTGCCGCCGCCGATGACGATCGCCACTTCGACGCCTTTCGCCGCTACGGTTTTGATCTGGGCGGCGTAGCTGTTCAGTACGCCGGTATCGATCCCGGTACCGGCCGCTCCGCCGAGCGATTCGCCGCTCAATTTCAGTAATATGCGTTTCATGCGTTTTTCTGCGCTTGTTTTTTTCGTTTATGGTTCACCCACAGCACACAAATCAGCAGCAGGGGAGTGACGATCGCAGATACAGTTTTCAGTATCGGATCGATCGGTCGCCAGAGGGAGTAAAGAATCACCCCGATGTTGACCAACGCCAGCACGATCACGATCCAATCGAAAGTATTTGTCTGCTTCGTTGCCATATCTTATTAATTAGCCCCGGCGGTCAACTGCAGCAGTTCGTCGAGTTTAGGCGTCAGGATGATTTCCGTGCGGCGGTTGCGCTGGCGGTTTTCGGACGAGTCGTTCGGCGCCAACGGCAGGAATTCGCCCCGGCCGGCGGCGGTGATGCGGCTCGCTTCGACGCCCGGGTTTTCGAGGATCAGGCGGGTGACGGTCGTAGCGCGTTTGACGCTCAGGTCCCAGTTGTCGCGCAGGTTGCCCGCCCCGCGGTAAGGCACATTGTCGGTGTGGCCTTCGACCATCACGTTGATATCGGGGTTCTGGGCCAGCACGGTCGACAGGTCACGCACGGCACGCGCCCCCTCGGGGTCGATGTCGAAACTGCCCGATTTGAAGAGGAGTTTTTCCTCCATCGACACGTAGACCTTGCCGTCGCGCTGGGTGATCGTCAGCCCCTTGCCTTCGAAACCCAGCAGGGCGTCGGCGACCTTGCGGCGGATGGCGTTGAGCGCTTCTTCGCGGTTGCGGAGCATCTGTTCGAGCTCGGCCATGCGGGCTTCGCGTTCAGCCAACTTGGCGCGGCTTTCTTCGATCTGGGCGAGCATCCGCGAGGCGTCGGCCGAGTTGTCGGCCACCAGGCGACTGTATTGGCTCTGCAGGTCCTGATAATTGACCTTCAGCGCGGCCAGTTCCTTTTGCAGACTGGCCATCTCGGCCGCCGTTTGCGCGGCGGCGTCCTCAAGCAGGGTCACCCGGCCCATAGCGCGGTCGCGCTCGTTCTCGGTCCGGATCAGGTCGGCGTTGAGCAGGTTGTATTTCTTGGTCGACACGCACGACGAGGCCAGCAGCAGCAGCGCCAGGCCCAACACGGTCTTCATTCTCAAATTTGTCATTTTCATAATTTGCGAGCCTCCCAGTATTCAGCTCGGTTTACCTTAAATTAAGGCAAAGATACAAAAAAAGTCAATTAATTTAATAACGCCCCCTGTTTTTCAGGCATTCAGGGGGGGGGCAAACACGCCCTGCGTATGGGAGCGCAGGGCATGATACCCAGGAAGCCCGAAGGCCCGCCGGACTATTTGTAGTAAATCTTGGTAATCGCCGGATTATAAATGAATCCGTCCAACGATTGCCCTTGCCTGACATAAATCTCTTTAGCAGAAGTTTCTCTGACCCGCAGGATGACTAAGCTTGGACACTTGCTGACATCCAGTGTCGTTAACGATTTGTTCTCTTCACAGCCAATTCCATATAAAAGTGGGTTATCGAGCTTGAGAGATGCTAGCTTGTTTCTATGACAATAAAGAGACCTAAGTACCCCACAATTCGTGACATCAAGCGACACTAGTTGGTTGTCTCTACAAGAGAGTTGTTCAAGAGCGACACAATCCTTGACGTCGAGTGACTCAAGTTGGTTGTCCTCGCAAAAGAGTTTTTCGAGTGCGGATAAACCATTCAGATCCAATGTTGTCAGTTGATTTTCCTGACAACCCAAGACACTCAAAGAGGCACAATTCCGCATGTTGAATGACGTCAAATTATTATTATTGCAACATATTATTGACAATTCTGGACAATTACTCACACTCAGTGACTTCAATGAGGCATAATAACAACCTAAATATATAATCTTAGGGCAATTTTCACATCTAGCGATTCGAATACGGGATATTCAATATCAGAAAATCCAAAGAAGTCAGCCCTTGTTAGATTATCGCAATCCGATAGATTGACCGTTTTCCAAGGATTATTCGAGGCATCTATTTTTTCGAGGTTTTTGTGGTTTCTCAGATTGAGTTCCGTCAACTGACAGTGTTGGCAATATAACTCCTTTATTTCTGTGAAGTGCTCGATTCCAGATAACGACCTGATTTTTAAGGAGGAAATATTAATCACACTGACTGTTTCGGCCTCCTCCAGGGAGATCTTACCATCGCCGTCGGCGTCGAAATTCGCCAGGCAATAGGCCTCGAATGTGGCGTCCTCGAACTTGACATATTTCGCAGTGGGTTCCGGATCATCTCCGCTTTTCGTACACCCGAACAGCAGCAGAACTGCAGAGAAACTTAACCAAAGACAACCTTTTTTCATATCCTAACGATTTTTAACAGATACGGCGATCTAACAGAACTGTTCTCCAGACAAATATAAAAAAAAGTTGCTATTTTAACACGGTATACCTACTTTTACGCCACGCAACACTCTCGGAAAATGACGCACCGCCCGTATATCCTGCTCGAAAAAGTGAACTCGCCCGACGACTTAAAACGGTTGTCGCCGGCCGAGTTGCGGGTCTATTGCGACGAGTTGCGCGAGTTCATCATCGGCGAACTGTCCGAAAATCCCGGCCACTTGGGGTCAAACCTCGGGACGGTCGAGCTGACCGCCGCCCTCCACTACGTCTTCGACACCCCCGGCGACAAGCTGGTGTGGGACGTCGGCCACCAGGCCTACGCCCACAAGATCATCACCGGCCGCCGCGACCGTTTTTCGTCCAACAGGAAGTTGGGCGGGCTGAGCGGATTCCCGTCGATGAAAGAGAGCCCTTACGACGCTTTTGGCGTGGGACACGCTTCGACCTCGATCTCGGCCGCCTTGGGACTTGCCGAAGCGGCGAAACTGAAAGGCGAAAAACGCCACGTGGTCGCCGTGATCGGCGACGGCGCCCTGACCGGCGGCCTCGCTTTCGAAGGGTTGAACAACGCCGGGGCCGAAAACACCGACATCCTGGTCGTGCTGAACGACAACCGGATGTCGATCGACCGCAACACGGGCGCGCTGAGCAACTACCTGCTGCGGATGACCACTTCGTCGGCCTACAACCGGTTGAAGGCGTTCGTCTGGAAGAGCCTTTCGGTGTGGCCGTGGCTGCGCCGCCAGATCCAAAAGACGGGCGATGCGTTGAAGCACGGCGTGCTGCAACAGAGTAACCTCTTCGAATCGCTCAATTTCCGTTATTTCGGCCCGATTGACGGCCACGACGTGGTCTACCTCTCGCGCGTGCTGCGCGACCTGAAGCAGATCGAGGGACCGAAGCTGCTCCACGTGCTGACCACCAAAGGGCGCGGTTACGCCCCGGCCGAAAAAAACCCCTCGCTATGGCACGCCCCGGGCTGCTTTAATCCCGAAAACGGCGAAATCGTCACCGGCGACAGTTCACAACCACCCAAATACCAGGACGTTTTCGGCGAAACAATTTTAGAATTGGCCCGCACCAACGAAAAGATCGTCGGGGTGACACCCGCGATGCCTTCGGGGTGTTCTTTATATATGATGATGCAGGAAATGCCCACGCGCACGTTCGACGTGGGGATCGCCGAAGAACATGCCGTCACGTTCTCGGCCGGGCTGGCCGCGGGGGGGATGCTACCGTTCTGCAACATCTACTCGTCGTTTATGCAACGGGCTTACGACAACATCATCCATGACGTGGCGCTGCAAGGGCTCGACGTCGTATTCTGCCTCGACCGTGCCGGATTAGTAGGGGAAGACGGCCCGACGCACCACGGGGTGTTCGACATCGCCTACCTGCGCAGCATTCCGAATGTGGCTGTCACCGCACCGATGGACGAGGGCGAATTGCGCAACCTGATGTACACGGCCTCGCTCGGCGGCCGCGGCCCGTTTGCCATCCGCTATCCGCGGGGACGGGGTGTGTCGACCGACTGGCGAAAACCGTTCCGGGAAATTCCTGCCGGAA
Organism: Rikenellaceae bacterium; assembly: GCA_031553805.1. Taxonomy (GTDB): domain Bacteria; phylum Bacteroidota; class Bacteroidia; order Bacteroidales; family Rikenellaceae; genus JAITVB01. The sequence goes on from JAVBLC010000001.1 coordinate 11,224, forward strand.
AAGGCCGGATGCTGCGCGAAGGCGACCGCATCGCCGTGATCTCGGTCGGCCCCATCGGAAACACCGTCGCCCAGGTGATCGAAAAAGCCGCAGCCGAAGGTATCGCCGTGGGCCACGCCGACCTGCGCTTCATCAAACCGCTCGACGACGCGCTTTTAGAACATATCGCCCTCCGCTATCAGCAGGTCATTACCGCAGAAGATGGCGTGATCGAGGGCGGCGCAGGCAGCGCCATCCTCGAATGGTTCGACCGTCGCGGCTACCGCATTCCCGTCCGGATGCTCGGTGTGCCCGACCGCTTCATCCGGCACGGTTCGGTCGGGGAGCTGCAACGCATCTGCGGCTTCGACGCCGAAAGTATCCTCACCGCCATCCGCGAGCTCACGAACGAAAAACCCTAAAAAAACACCATATGAAAAGACATATCCTCGCTTTGACTTTATTGACAGCCGTTATGGGATTTTTCTCTTCTTGCGATGAAAAAGCCGCCCCCATGCAAGGGTTGGTCATCGACAACCACCTGACCGACGCCGAAAAAGCCGCCGGACTCTTTACCCCCGAAGTGATGTGGAAAATGGGGCGCATCGGCGATTACCTGCTTTCGCCCGACGGCACGACGGTGCTCTATTCGGCCACCTATTATAATATGGAAGAGAACCGGAGCGTGTCGAACCTCTATACTGTTCCGGTAGAGGGAGGCGCCCCGGTACAGCTGACAGACAACGGCGGCAAGGATTTTTCTCCGCAGTATGCCGCCGACGGCAAAACGATTTACTTCCTGAGCGACCGCAGCGGGGACGTGCAACTGTGGGTACTGCGCGAGGGCAAGGTCGCACAGTTGACCAACATTGAAAACGGGATCGAAGGTTATGGGATCGCTCCTTCGGGCGAAAAAATCTGGTATGCCCGCCGCGTGCAGGTCGACCCGATGACCAAAGACGTCTACCCCGACGCCTCGAAATCGAGCGCAATGATCTACGACGACCTGATGGTACGCCACTGGGATCGCTGGGAAGACGGCAGTTACAGCCACATCTTCGTGGCCGATTTCGACGGCAGCAAACTTTCCAATGAAAAAGACATCCTCGCCGGCGAATCGTGGGACGCCCCGATGGCCCCCTACTTCGAAACCTCTGAAATTTCCTGGAACCCCACCGGGACCGTACTGGCTTACACCTGCAAAAAACTCCGCGGGGCCGAGTATGCCGTCAGCACCGACTCCGACGTCTTTTTATATGACGTTGCTACGGGCACGACCCGCAACGTTACCGCCGGGATGCACGGCTACGACAAATACCCGCGCTTCTCGCCCGACGGCACGAAGGTCGCTTTCTCGAGCATGGAGCGCGCCGGCAACGAGTCGGACAAAAGCCGCCTGATGGTATGCGACCTCGCTTCGGGCCAGATCACCTACCTCACCCGCGACTTTGACTACAACGCCGACCAGGTCGACTGGGACGGCAACGACGCCCTGATGTTCATCGCCCCGATCCGCGCCACCCACCAGATCTGCCGCGCCACGCTCGACGGCGCCGTCAAAGTCCTCACCGAAGGCCGCCACGACTTTAACGGTTTTTCGAAAGTGGGCGACCAGATCGTTGCGCCGAAAACGACGCTTTCGATGGCCACCGAACTTTTCGTCGTCGATCCGGCCTCGGGCACCGACCGCCAGGTCACGTTTGAAAACAAGGAAATTTACGAAACCATCAAGATGGGCGAGGTACAGGAACGCATCGTCCGCACCAGTGATGGCAAAGAAATGCTCGTGTGGGTCGTCCTGCCCCCCGACTTCGACCCGGCCAAGAAATATCCCGCGCTCCTCTACTGCCAGGGCGGCCCCCAAAGCGTCGTGAGCCAGTTCTGGAGTTTCCGCTGGAATTTTCAGTTGATGGCCGCCCAGGGGTATGTGGTCGTTGCGCCTAACCGCCGCGGCCTCCCCTCGTTCGGACAGGAGTGGCTCGACCAAATCTCGGGCGACTATAGCGGCCAGAACATCCGCGACTACCTGAGCGCGATCGACGACGTGGCCAAAGAACCATGGATCGACGCCGAAAAACTCGGTTGCGTCGGCGCCAGCTACGGCGGATACTCGGTCTACTACCTGATGGGCAACCACCAGAAACGCTTCAAAGCATTCATCGCCCACTGCGGCATGTTCAACTTCGAAAGCATGTACGGCTCGACCGAAGAACTCTGGTTCCCCAACAACGACCTGGGCGGATCCTACTGGAGCGACAACCCCACTGCCAAGCGCTCCTACGCCAACTCCCCCCACAAATTCGTCCAGAATTGGGACACGCCCCTGCTGATCTTCTCGGGCCTGAACGATTTTCGCATTCCCTATACCGAAAACCTCCAAGCCTTCACCGCCGCACGCCTGATGGGCGTCCCCGCACGCCTGGTCACTTTCAGCGACGAAGCCCACCAAATCTTCAAACCCCAAAACTCCCTCGTCTGGAACCGCGAATTCTTCACCTGGCTCAATAGGTACGTCAAAGGAGAGCCCGTGCCTAATTGATCCTGGCTCGGATGGCTTCGACTGGCACTTTTTGTAAAAAGTGCCTCAAAAACTTTACTGAGAACCGTAGCGAAGCGAAGCTCTGCGAAGCAAAACTTCGTTTCTCCTGACTTACTTTACTCGGCCTTAACAAAGGTTTTTAGAAAGAGAAAGAGCATTTTCCTGAGTGATGATCGAGATTCCGATCGGTTCACGGGAAAATGCTCTTTCTCTTTCTAAAAACCTTTACTAATACTAAGCAAGGGAGGTCAAGGGATACGCAGTATCCCAGAAAAATTTTTGGTGCCGCTTTTTATAAAAAGCGGCAGTCAGAGGCTGCCCGGGTTGGGACCAAACAGAAAAGGCTGTCGTTTGACAGCCTTTGGGGGTGGAAGACGGGGCTCGAACCCGCGACCTTCGGAACCACAATCCGACGCTCTAACCAGCTGAGCTACGTCCACCGTTCGGAAGCCGGAGTCGGCTTCTTTGCGGGGCAAAAGTAGTATATTTTTTTTAGATACCAAAAAAAACGGCGGGTGTGTTGATAATAACGCGGGGATGTGGTTTTGTGTTGTCGTGCGGGGTTTCACTTTTTCGGGTTATTGGGGTTGAGTGAGCGGAAATTGTCGTTGGATACCGGGGTATTCCTATAATATAATAGGTAAAAAAAGGTTGAAAAATTTTAGAATCCGGAAAAAGAAAACTACATTTGCGCCGATTATCCGTTGATTTTTCGGGGATTATCGGGGAAAAATGCTCGATATCAATTAAAAAGAGTGTGCTGAAATTTGCAGATTCATTTTTAATTCCTATTTTTGCAGTCCGAATTTGGGCGAGTGCGCCACTTGCCGATGTAGCTCAGTTGGCCAGAGCAGCTGAATCGTAATCAGCAGGTCGTGGGTTCGAATCCCTCCATCGGCTCCAAGAGAGATCAGGAGAAAAGGCGGGTGTGAAGAGTTAAAAAATGCAGGGAAAGGCTTGGGTCTGACCCTCATCTTGTGTTGAGGAGCGGGAAGGCGGAGACGCTAAGACGCCAACGGGTTACAATAGGATTACCAAAGCCCGGCCGCACAAGGTAAAATACGAAAAATGCGGAAGTAGCTCAGTCGGTAGAGCATTAGCCTTCCAAGCTAAGGGTCGCGGGTTCGAATCTCGTCTTCCGCTCAAAATGGACAGGGCGCCTGGATAAAGACTGGGTGTTCGTCCGAAAGGAATAGGGTGTTTGCCCGCAGGTGAAGCAGACGTCACAAGAAATTAACGATATAAAAGGAAAACTCTAAAAACTCAAAGCAATGGCAAAAGAAAAATTTGACAGGTCCAAACCGCACGTCAACATCGGTACCATCGGTCACGTAGACCACGGTAAAACTACCCTGACCGCCGCCATCACCACCGTGTTGGCCAAGAAAGGTCTCTCGGAACTCCGTTCGTTTGACTCGATCGACAACGCACCCGAGGAAAAAGAACGTGGTATCACGATCAACACCTCGCACGTTGAGTACTCGACTGCCAGCCGCCACTATGCGCACGTTGACTGTCCGGGCCACGCCGACTATGTGAAGAACATGGTAACGGGTGCCGCTCAGATGGACGGTGCGATCATCGTAGTAGCCGCTACCGACGGTCCGATGCCCCAGACCCGCGAGCACATCCTGCTGGCCCGTCAGGTGAACGTACCGCGTATCGTGGTGTTCCTGAACAAGTGCGACATGGTTGACGACCCCGAAATGCTGGAACTCGTTGAAATGGAGGTTCGCGAACTGCTGAGCTTCTACAACTTCGACGGCGACAACACCCCGGTGATCCGTGGTTCGGCCCTGGGCGCCCTCAACGGCGAAGCACAGTGGGAAGACAAGGTAATGGAACTGATGGATGCGGTTGACACCTACATTCCAATCCCCCCGCGCGAAAACGAAAAACCGTTCCTGATGCCGGTCGAAGACGTGTTCTCGATCACCGGCCGCGGTACCGTATTGACCGGCCGTATCGAAACCGGCGTGATCAAAGTGGGCGAGCCCGTTGAAATCGTAGGTCTGCAGGAAAAAGGCGTTAAGCCGATGACTTCGACCTGTACCGGCGTGGAAATGTTCCGCAAACTGCTCGACTCGGGCGAAGCCGGTGACAACGTGGGTCTGCTGATGCGCGGTGTCGACAAAAAGGAAGTGAAACGCGGTATGGTGGTTGCCAAGCCGGGTTCGATCACCCCGCACACGAAGTTCGAAGCCGAGGTGTATATCCTGAAGAAAGAAGAAGGTGGCCGTCACACGCCGTTCCACAACAAATACCGCCCGCAGTTCTACCTCCGTACGCTCGACGTAACGGGTGAAGTGACCCTGCCGGACGGCGTGGATATGATCATGCCGGGTGACAACATCACCATCACCGTGGAACTGATCTACCCGGTAGCCGTAAACGTGGGTCTGCGTTTCGCCATCCGCGAAGGCGGCCGCACCGTAGGTGCCGGTCAGATCACCAAGATCACCGAATAATCGGTTATCACGACTGAACCTGAGGCGGGAGCTCCCGTTCCCGCCTCAATTTACGAGTGTAGTTCAAGGGTAGAATAGCGGTCTCCAAAACCGTTGATGGGAGTTCGAATCTCTCCACTCGTGCCAAAACATAAGTCATTATGAAAAGTATAACTCAGTATTTCAAAAACGCCTACCTGGAATTGGTTCAGAAAACAACCTGGCCCGCCCGGAACGAGTTACAAAGCTCGGCAATAGTTGTCATGGTAGCTTCCCTACTGTTTGCCGTAGTCGTTCTGGCGATGGACCTCGTGTTTGAGAACGCGATGAAATCAATTTACAGCCTGCTCTACTAATTTTTAACGAATTACGATGAGCGGAAAAGCGGAAAAGCAGTGGTACGTCATCCGTGCCATTGGTGGGAAGGAAAAGAAGGTAAAGGAGTATATCGAGGCCGAAGTCCGAAACTCCAACCTTCAGGACTACATCTCACAGGTACTCATCCCGACTGAAAAAGTTTACCAGATCAGAAACGGTAAAAAGATCAGCAAGGAGAGAGTATCCTATCCGGGCTATGTATTGGTGGAAGCGATTCTGGCGGGCGAAATCCCGTATATCTTGCGGAATACACCGGACGTCCTGGGATTCCTGGGCGACTCGAAAGACTCACTGCTTGGGGCAACCCCTCTCCGCCCCGCAGAAGTAAGCCGAATACTGGGTCGGGTCGACGAGTTGGTGGAAAGCGAAGAAGAAAACGAAGTGCCTTATTTCGTTGGGGAGAGCGTCAAAGTTACGGACGGTCCCTTTGCCAGCTTCTCGGGAACAATCGAGGAGGTAGACAACGAACGTAAGAAACTGAAGGTTTCGGTGAAGATATTCGGGCGCAAGACTCCGATGGAGTTGAGCTTTATGCAAGTGGAAAAAGAATAACAAAATCCAACGAAAATTATGGCAAAAGAGGTTGCTGCATTTATCAAATTGCAGATCAAAGGCGGTGCCGCCAACCCGTCGCCTCCCGTAGGGCCCGCACTGGGTTCGAAGGGTGTGAATATCATGGAGTTCTGCAAGCAGTTCAATGCGCGGACCCAGGATAAAGCGGGCAAGGTGCTGCCGGTCATCATCACTGTGTATGGTGACAAATCTTTTGATTTCATCGTCAAACAGCCGCCTGTAGCCGTACAACTCAAGGACGCAGCCAAAGTCAAATCGGGCTCGCCCGAACCCAACCGCAACAAGGTGGGCTCGGTCAACTGGGATCAGGTCAAAGAGATCGCCCAGGACAAAATGCCCGACATGAACTGCTTTACCCTTGAGGCCGCCATGCGAATGGTAGCCGGTACGGCCCGCAGTATGGGTATCAACGTAACGGGTGAATTTCCTAAAATGTAAGAACAATGAGTAAGCTGACAAAAAATCAAAAACTTGTCCTGGCCAAGGTTGAACCCAACAAGGCCTACAAGCTCGCTGAGGCGGCCGCTCTGTTGAAGGAAATCACCTTTACGAAGTTCGACGCTTCGGTCGATATCGACGTGCGTCTGGGCGTAGACCCCCGCAAAGCCAACCAAATGGTGCGCGGCGTGGTAACCCTGCCTCACGGCACGGGGAAAGAGGTGCGGGTGCTGGTGCTCTGTACTCCCGACAAGGAGAACGAAGCCAAGGAAGCCGGCGCCGACTACGTAGGCCTGGACGACTATATCGAAAAGATCAAAGGCGGTTGGACCGATGTCGATGTGATCATCACCACCCCGAGCGTAATGGCCAAGGTAGGTGCCCTGGGGCGCATCCTGGGTCCCCGCGGCCTGATGCCCAACCCCAAGACCGGTACGGTCACCATGGAAGTGGGCAAAGCCGTGACGGAAGTTAAATCGGGTAAGATCGACTTCAAGGTAGACAAATTCGGTATTGTACACACCGCTCTCGGTAAGATTTCCTTTACCCCGGAGCAGATCCTGGACAACACCAAGGAGTTTATGGCTACCATTATGAAACTGAAACCTTCTGCCGCGAAAGGCTCCTACGTGCGGAGTATCTATCTCTCGACGACGATGAGCCCCGGCTTGCAGATTGATCCCAAATCGGTTGACACCAAATAATCAGAGAAACGATGAACAGGGAAGAAAAAACCATTATCATTGACAGCTTAGCCGAAAAGCTCCAACAATACCCCCATTTCTACGTGACCGACGCTTCGGGCCTCAACGCCGAAGAGACGGCCAAATTGCGCAAAGCCTGCTTCGACAAGCAGATCGCGCTGATGGTGGTAAAGAATACGCTTTTCATCAAAGCGCTCGAAAAGGTGGAAAAAGCCGATCCGGAACTGGTGGGCATCTTGAATGGCCCCACCGCCGTGATGTTCAGCGAAACGGGTAACATCCCCGCCAAGCTCATCAAGGAGTTCAAGAAAGGCAAGGACGCCGATGCCAAACCGGTACTCAAGGGTGCCTATGTGCAGGAATGCGTATACCTGGGCGCCAAGTCGCTCGAGGAGCTGATCAACGTGAAATCGCGCGAGGAACTCATCGGCGATATCATTGCACTGCTTCAGTCCCCGGCCAAAAACGTCATCTCCGCTCTTCAGGCCAACGCCGGAGGCAAGGTGGCCGGACTGGTCAAGGCTATCCCCGGAAAGGAAAGCTAAATCTACCCGAGGGGCCGGGAAAGGGGAGGAAGGAAATCCGACTCGAAACGGCCGCTTGAAAAACAAGGGGGTACGGGGATTACAAACTCGCCGGGCCGCCTGAAAAACAAAAAACCCAACACAAATTTTTGTCTAACAATTTTTAAAAACTTACATAGAAATGGCAAATATCGCAAAATTGGCTGAAGAGTTGGTAAACTTGACGGTTAAGGAAGTAAACGAACTGGCCAAAGTCCTGAAAGAAGAGTATGGTATCGAACCCGCCGCTGCTGCTGTAGCTGTTGCTGCCGCTCCGGCCGCCGAAGGTGGTGCCGCTGCTGCTGAAAAAAGCTCGTTCGACGTAATCCTCACCTCGGGTGGCCAGGCTAAACTCCAGGTTGTGAAGGTGGTGAAAGAAATCACCGGCCTCGGTCTGAAAGAAGCCAAAGACCTGGTTGACGGCGCTCCGAAGCCCGTTAAGGAAGGCGTTTCCAAAGAAGAAGCAGAATCGATCAAATCTCAACTCGAAGAGGCTGGTGCTGAAGTTGAAGTTAAGTAGAACTGCTTAGTTTTCAAGACTCATCAGGTGCAGGGCCTGCTCCGGCAGGACCTGTGCCTGTTTCTTGTTTAACATTCCGCCCCCCGGCCGGGAATCATTTCGAATGGGGTTTTAGCTTGATTATCACCTGATTTACAAAGGGAGTTGTCCGAGGTTTGCGCGGGCAACTTGTTTCGGCTAATTACACGACCCTGTGGGGCGACCTGTGGTTTTTACACATTACAAACTTCAATCCGGGACGAAAATGTCACTCAGCACACCCAATAAGCGAATCAGTTTTTCCTCCGTGAAGAACAGGATGGAATATCCTGACTTCCTTGAAGTACAATTGAAGTCCTTCCGCGATTTCTTCCAGCTGGATACCACGCCGGAAAACCGCAAGACCGAAGGACTTTACAAAGTTTTCCTCGAAAATTTTCCCATAACCGACACCCGGAACAATTTTGTTCTCGAGTTTCTGGACTATTACGTCGACCCGCCGCGCTACTCGATCGAAGAGTGCCTGGAACGCGGGCTGACCTACAGCGTGCCCCTGAAGGCCAAGCTGAAACTTTACTGCACCGACCCCGAGCACGAGGACTTCGACACGGTGGTGCAGGACGTGTACCTGGGTACCATTCCATATATGACCGCGCGCGGGACGTTCGTTATCAACGGCGCCGAGCGCGTGATCGTGTCGCAGTTGCACCGCTCGCCAGGCGTGTTCTTCGGCCAGAGTATCCACACCAACGGGACGAAACTATATTCGGCCCGCATCATCCCTTTCAAGGGGTCGTGGATCGAGTTTGCGACCGACATCAACAACGTGATGTACGCATACATCGACCGCAAGAAGAAGTTGCCCGTGACCACGCTGCTGCGTGCGATCTGCTTCGAAAGCGACCGCCAGATCCTCGAGATCTTCGACCTGGCCGACGAGGTGAAAGTAAGCAAACCCAACCTCAAGAAAGCCGTGGGCCGCAAACTGGCCGCCCGTGTGCTGAAGACCTGGATCGAGGACTTCGTCGACGAAGACACCGGCGAAGTGGTGTCGATCGAGCGTAACGAAATCATCGTCGACCGCGAAACGATCCTCGAAGAAGAACACGTAGACCAGATCGTCGAAACCGGCGTCAAGTCGATCCTGCTGCATAAGGATTCGCCCAGCGGTGTCGATTATTCTATCGTATACAATACATTACAGAAGGACCCGTGTAACTCCGAGAAGGAGGCCGTGGTCTATATCTACCGACAGTTGCGCAACTCCGAACCGCCCGATGAGGCGACGGCGCGCGACGTGATCGAAAAGCTGTTCTTCTCGGACAAGCGCTACGACCTGGGCGACGTGGGCCGCTACCGCATCAACAAGAAGCTGGGCCTGGACATCGCCCCCGAGGTGCGCGTGCTGACCAAGGAGGACATGATCGCGATCATCAAATACCTGATCCAGCTGATCAACTCCAAGACCGACGTCGACGACATCGACCACCTGAGCAACCGCCGTGTACGCACGGTGGGCGAACAGCTGGCCAACCAGTTCAGCGTGGGCTTCGTGCGTATGGCACGCACGATCCGCGAACGCATGAACGTGCGTGACAACGAGGTGTTTACTCCGGTAGACCTCATCAACGCAAAAACGCTTTCGTCGGTGATCAACTCGTTCTTCGGGACGAACCAGCTCTCGCAGTTCATGGACCAGACCAACCCGCTGGCCGAAATGACCCACAAGCGCCGTATGTCGGCTTTGGGTCCGGGCGGTTTGTCGCGCGAGCGCGCCGGGTTCGAGGTACGTGACGTGCATTATACCCACTACGGGCGCCTCTGCCCGATCGAAACCCCGGAAGGCCCGAACATCGGGCTGATCTCGTCGCTGTGCGTCTACGCCAAGATCAGCGAGATGGGTTTTATCGAAACACCGTATCGGAAAGTTGAAGGCGGTAAGGTAAATCTCACCGACAAGGGGATCGTCTACCTGAGCGCCGAAGAGGAAGAAGGACTTGTGATCGCCCAGGCCAACGCCGAAGTGAACGACAAGGGCGAATTCCTCGACCCGGAAAAGATCCAGTCGCGCTACGGCGGTGACTTCCCGGTGGTGACCGCCGACGAAGTCAACCTGACCGACGTGGCTCCGAACCAGATCGCCTCGATCGCGGCATCGCTCATTCCGTTCCTGGAACACGATGACGCCAACCGTGCGCTGATGGGTTCGAACATGATGCGCCAGGCGGTGCCGCTCGTGAATTGCGAAGCGCCGATCGTGGGCACCGGCCTCGAAGGCGACATGATCCGCGACAGCCGCATCCAGGTGGTGGCCGACCGCAACGGCGAAGTGGTCTTCTCCGATGCCTCGACCGTACACGTGAAATACGAAATGAGCGACGAGGAACGGCTGGCCAGCTTCGATCCGGAGGTGACCGTCTACAACCTGCCGCGTTACCAGAAGACCAACCAGAGCACCTCGATCACCCTGAAGCCGATCGTGCGCAAGGGCGAAAAGGTGGTGCCGGGGCAGATCCTCACCGAGGGTTACTCGACCCAGGCGGGTGAACTGGCCTTGGGCCGTAACCTGAAAGTGGCGTTCATGCCCTGGAAGGGTTACAACTTCGAGGACGCGATCGTGATCTCGGAACGCATCGTGCGTGACGACGTCTTCACGTCGGTCCACGTCGACGAATACATCATGGAGGTGCGCGACACCAAGCGCGGGGTGGAAGAGTTGACCTCAGACATCCCCAACGTGAGCGAGGACGCCACCCGCGACCTGGACGAAAACGGGATCATCCGTGTCGGTGCCAACGTCAAACCGGGCGACATCCTGATCGGTAAGATCACCCCCAAGGGCGAATCCGACCCGAGCCCGGAAGAAAAGCTGCTGCGCGCCATCTTCGGCGACAAGGCGGGCGACGTGAAAGACGCTTCGCTCAAAGCACAACCTTCGCTGTACGGCGTAATTGTGGACAAAAAGCTCTTCAGCCGCGCCAACAAGGACAACAAGAAAAAACAGTCGGAAAAGGCCCTGGTCGAAAAAGTCGACGCCGTCTTCGTGAAAAACACCGAGGCGCTCAAAGTGAAGCTGATCGAAAAACTCTTCTCGCTGCTCAACGGCAAGACGACACAGGGAATTTACGATTACTTCGGCGTCGAGTTGGTGGAAAAAGGTGCAAAGTTCTCGCAGAAGATGCTCACCGAGTTGGACTACCTCAACGTCAACCCGTTGAAATGGACAGCCGACAAGGATCGCAACGATCTGATCACCAGCATCATCAATAACTATATCATCAAGTATAAGGAGTTCGATGCGGTGCTCAAGCGCGAAAAATACAACATCACCAACGGTGACGAGTTGCCTGCAGGTATCATCCAGTTGGCCAAAGTCTATGTGGCCAAGAAGCGCAAGCTGAAAGTAGGCGACAAGATGGCCGGCCGCCACGGGAACAAAGGGATCGTGGCCAAGGTGGTGCGCGACGAGGATATGCCGTTCCTCGAGGACGGTTCGATCGTCGACATCGTGCTCAACCCGCTGGGCGTACCTTCGCGTATGAACCTGGGGCAGATCTACGAAACCGTGCTGGCGTGGGCCGGCCGGGAACTGGGTCTGCGCTTCTCGACCCCGATCTTCGACGGCGCTTCGCTCGACGAGATCAACGAATACACCGAGAAAGCGGGCATCCCGAAGAGCGGTCGTATGTACCTCTACGACGGCGGCACCGGCGAACGGTTCCACCAGCCGGCCACCGTGGGGATCATCTACATGCTCAAGCTCGGCCACATGGTCGACGACAAGATGCACGCCCGTTCGATCGGCCCGTACTCGCTCATCACCCAGCAGCCGCTGGGCGGTAAGGCGCAGTTCGGGGGCCAGCGTTTCGGGGAAATGGAAGTTTGGGCGCTCGAAGCCTTCGGCGCCTCGAACATTCTGCAGGAGATCCTCACCATCAAGTCGGACGACGTGATGGGCCGCGCCAAAGCATACGAAGCCATCGTCAAGGGCGAAAATATGCCGTCGGCAGGTATTCCCGAGTCGCTCAACGTACTCCTCCACGAGCTCCGCGGCCTGGCCCTGAGCGTCAAGCTGGAGTAGGAGCGGCCGAGCTCCGGGACGGGAGCGTGCGAGGGACCTCCATCGGGGGCGACTCATAAGGATTATCCCGTTCCTGGAAGGGTTTCCCTGGGGAGGCCTGTAACACACACACTGGTGTATAAAAACGAAAAATTACCATAGAGATGTCATTCAAAAAAGACAATAAGGTAAATACAGGGTTCTCGAAGATCACCATCGGGCTTGCTTCGCCCGAGGAAATCCTCGAAAACTCGAGCGGCGAAGTGCTCAAACCCGAAACGATCAACTACCGCACCTACAAACCCGAACGCGACGGTTTGTTCTGCGAACGGATCTTCGGCCCGGTGAAGGACTACGAGTGCCATTGCGGGAAATACAAGCGCATCCGCTACAAAGGGATCGTCTGCGACCGATGCGGGGTGGAAGTGACCGAGAAGAAAGTGCGCCGCGAACGCATGGGCCACATTTCGCTCGTGGTGCCCGTTGCCCACATCTGGTATTTCAAATCGCTGCCCACCAAGATCGGGTACCTGCTCGGGATCCCGTCGAAGAAACTCGACGCGGTGATCTACTACGAGCGTTACATCGTGATCCAACCCGGGGTGACCGGTGCGGCGGGCGTGCAAGACCTCGACCTGCTGGCCGAAAAGGAATACCTCGACCTGTTGGCTACCCTGCCCAAGGGCAACCAGCAGCTGGACGACAGCGACCCCAACAAGTTCATCGCGATGATGGGCGCCGAAGCGATCGATATGCTGCTGCAGCGCGTCGACCTCGACGGCCTCTCTTACTCGTTGCGCCACAAAGCCAACAACGAAACCTCGCAACAGCGTAAGAGCGAAGCGCTCAAACGCCTGCACGTGGTAGAAGCCTTCCGCGAATCGCGCGAAATCAACAAACCGGAGTGGATGGTACTGAAGGTGATCCCGGTGATCCCGCCCGAACTGCGCCCGCTGGTGCCGTTGGACGGGGGGCGTTTCGCCACCTCCGACCTCAACGACCTCTACCGCCGCGTGATTATCCGCAACAACCGCTTGAAGCGATTGATCGAGATCAAGGCGCCCGAAGTAATCCTGCGCAACGAAAAGCGTATGTTGCAGGAAGCCGTGGATTCGCTCTTCGACAACTCGCGCAAGTCAAACGCGGTGAAGACCGAATCGAACCGCCCGCTCAAGTCGCTCTCCGACAGCCTGAAAGGGAAACAGGGACGCTTCCGCCAGAACCTTTTGGGGAAACGTGTCGACTACTCGGCCCGTTCGGTGATCGTCGTGGGTCCGGAACTCAAGATGCACGAGTGCGGTCTGCCGAAAGACATGGCCGCCGAACTCTATAAGCCGTTTATCATCCGCAAGCTCATCGAGCGCGGGATCGTGAAAACGGTGAAGTCGGCCAAAAAGATCATCGACCGCAAGGACCCGGTGGTTTGGGACATCTTGGAAAATGTGCTGAAAGGCCACCCGGTGCTGCTCAACCGCGCTCCGACCCTGCACCGTCTGGGTATCCAGGCGTTCCAACCCAAACTGATCGAGGGCAAGGCGATCCAGTTGCACCCGTTGGCCTGTACGGCATTCAACGCCGACTTCGACGGTGACCAGATGGCGGTTCACCTGCCGCTGGGCAACGCCGCCATCCTCGAAGCGCAGCTCCTGATGCTCGGCGCACACAACATCCTCAACCCGGCCAACGGCGCGCCGATCACCGTTCCTTCGCAGGACATGGTGCTCGGTCTGTACTACATGACCAAGGCCCGTCCGGGCGCCAAGGGCGAAGGACTCGTGTTCTACGGCTCGGAAGAGGCAATCATCGCCTACAACGAAGGCCGTGCGACGCTCAACACCAAGGTGAAAGTGACGGTCGACACCCTCGACGAAGCCGGCGCACCGAAGCGCGAACTGATCGAAACGACGATCGGCCGCATCATCTTCAACCAGAACGTTCCGGCCGAGGTAGGTTACGTGAACGAGATCCTGACCAAAAAATCGCTGCGCGACATTATCGGCGTGGTGATGAAGAAAGCAGGCTCGGCCAAGACCGCCGCTTTCCTCGACGACATCAAGGAACTCGGTTACCAGATGGCCTTCCGGGGCGGTCTGTCGTTCAACCTCGAAGCGGTGATCATCCCGAAAGAGAAAGAAGCGCTCGTAAACGACGGTTACGCCCAGGTCGAAGAGGTGATCGAAAGCTACAACATGGGGCTGATCACCAACAACGAACGTTACAACCAGATCATCGATATCTGGACACATACCAACTCGAAGCTCACCCATACCGTGCTCAAGCAGCTCACGGAAGACGACCAAGGGTTCAACCCCGTCTACATGATGCTCGACTCGGGGGCCCGTGGTTCGAAAGAACAGATCCGCCAGTTGTCCGGGATGCGTGGCCTCATGGCCAAACCGCAGAAATCGGGTAGCGACGTAGCGCAAATTATCGAGAACCCGATCCTTTCGAACTTCAAGGAGGGGCTTTCGGTAGTCGAGTACTTCATCTCGACCCACGGTGCGCGTAAGGGTTTGGCCGATACGGCCTTGAAGACGGCCGATGCGGGTTACCTGACCCGTCGTCTGGTCGACGTGGCCCAGGACGTGATCATCACCGAAGAGGATTGCGGCACGCTCCGCGGCCTTTCGGCGACGGCGATCAAACGCAACGAGGAAACGGTACAGACGCTTTACGAACGCATCCTTGGCCGCACCGCCGTGCAGGACATCTACCACCCGTTGACGGGCGAACTGATCATCCGCTCGGGCGACGAGATCACTGAAGAGGTAGCCGAAGCGATCGAAAAATCGCCGATCGAACAGGTTGAGATCCGTTCGGTGCTCACCTGCGAATCGAAGAAGGGCGTTTGCTCGAAGTGCTACGGCCGCAACCTGGCCACGGGCCGCATGGTGCAGCAGGGCGAAGTGGTCGGCGTGATCGCCGCCCAGTCGATCGGTGAACCGGGTACGCAGCTGACTCTCCGTACGTTCCACGTCGGAGGGGTTGCCGGTGGGATCGCCGCTGACAACAGCATCGTGGCCCGCTACGACGGCCGCCTCGAAATCGAAGAACTCCGCGCGGTGAAAAAGACCGACGAAACGGGCAAGGCTTACGATGTGATCATCTCGCGTCTGGCCGAACTGCGCATCGTCGACGAAAACACCGGCATCACGCTCTATACCCACAACCTGCCCTACGGCGCCTCACTCTATATGGAGAACGGCGCGAAGGTCAAGAAAGGCGACCTGGTGTGCGAATGGGACCCGTACAACGCGGTCATCATCTCGGAGTACAACGGGAAAGTAGCTTTCGAAAACGTGATCGACGGGGTGACCTACCGCGAAGAATCGGACGAAACGACCGGTTTCCGCGAAATAGTGATCATCGAGTCGCGCGACAAGACCAAGAACCCGGTGATCCGGGTCGTTACGGGCGGCGAAGAGCAGCAACAGTATAACCTGCCCGTGGGCGCCCACATCGTGGTGAAAGAAAACGCCGCGGTACACTCGGGCGACATCCTGATCAAGATCCCGCGTGCCGTCGGCAAGGCGGGCGACATCACCGGGGGTCTGCCCCGCGTGACCGAGCTGTTCGAAGCGCGTAACCCGTCAAACCCGGCGGTGGTTTCCGAAATCGACGGCGAAGTGTCGTTCGGCAAGATAAAGCGTGGTAACCGCGAGATCATCATCACGGCCAAGAGCGGTGAAGAGAAGAAGTACCTCGTGCCCCTCTCGCGCCAGATCCTGGTGCAGGAGAATGACTACATCCGCGCCGGGATGCCCCTCTCCGACGGGGCGATCACCCCGAGCGACATCCTCTCGATCCAGGGCCCGACCAAGGTGCAGGAGTATATCGTGAACGAAATCCCGGAAGTGTACCGCATGCAGGGTGTGAAGATCAACGACAAGCATTTTGAAGTGATCGTCCGCCAGATGATGAACAAGGTGCAGATCCAGGATCCGGGCGACACCCAATTCATGGAAGAACAGGTGGTCGACAAGTGGGAATTCATGAAAGTCAACGACGAACTTTACGACAAGAAAGTCGTGACTGAATCCGGCGACTCGACCGAATTGAAACCCGGCCAAATCGTGTCGGTGCGCAAGCTCCGCGACGAGAATTCTATCCTCAAACGTAAGGATATGAAAGCGGTCGAAGTGCGTGATGTGGTTCCGGCTACCTCGAACCAGGTGTTGCAGGGGATTACCCGTGCCGCCCTGCAGACGAGCAGCTTTATGTCGGCCGCTTCGTTCCAGGAAACGACCAAGGTACTGAATGAAGCTGCTATCTTCGGCAAAGTGGATCCGCTGGAAAAACTGAAGGAAAACGTGATCTGCGGGCACCTGATCCCCGCTGGTACCGGTACTCCCGAGTTCCAGGACCTGTTGGTCGGCTCGCTCGACGAGTACAACACGATGGTACGCAAACAGTAGTTTGCTTGTATGATAAAAGAGCGGGAGGTTAAATAGCCTCCCGCTCTTTTTTACAGTTTATAAACTTCATCCTGAACTCTTTGCGCCTACCCTCCGCCTAACCCTCTAGGGGTCAGGCCCGACATAAAACCCCGGGGGAAGCGGGTGTCCCGGACCGGGTTTGAAAAATTCCCCTGTGCAGGTACGCACCTTTTAAAAGAAACGCGGCAACCGAGATTGCTGAATACCCGCAAGGGCAGGCACTTGCTTTAAGCAAGTAAAGCGAACGAATTCAACGTAGTTGGTTTTTAGAAAAGCTTCTCTTTTCTGGGGTAGCCTTGATAAAAAGCCTCCTGATGTGTAGGTGCACCGGAGAGGCGCTTTGTTTTTTGCGTATCTTTTTCTATCTTTCTAACCTTTGACGGTTGTAAAGGATAAAACGACGATGCAAAAAACTCCGATCCGATGGCTGGCCCTGGTGCTGGTGTGGTTGTTGAACGCTCCCCTGACGGCGGCCGAAATATGGGTTTCCCCGAACGGTTCCGACCGTAATCCGGGGACGAAAGAGGCTCCCCTGCAGACACTTCACGCTGCCTTGCGGCAAGCCCGCGAATTGCGCCGCCTCCACGATCCCACGATCGACGGCGGAATCTTTGTCAATATGCAAGGGGGAATTTATCCTTTGGCGGAAATGCTGCTCGTCCGTCCCGAAGACAGCGGTACGGCAGAAAGCCCGACCGTGATCCGGGCTGTCGCCGGTGAAAACCCGGTGCTGAGCGCCGGAATCCCTGTAAGAAACTGGACGCCCTCCAAAGGAAATATTTCGGGCTTGCCTGCCGTTGCCCGGGATAAGGTATGGGAAGCGCCTCTTCCTTATGTCGGCAATCGCCCCGCCGAATTCCGGCAGATGTGGGTGGAGGGCGAAAAAGCCGTCCGTGCCCGCAGCGCGGAACCGGACAACATGGAGCGGATGGTGTCGTTTGACATGGACGGCCGCCGCATCCGCATTCCGGCACCCGATGCCCCCGCCTCGTGGGGCACGGCCCCGCAGCTCGAAATGATGGCGATGCAGCGGTGGGCGGTAGCGTTCCTGCGCGTAAAGGCGGTCGAAACGCTCCACGGACAAGCCCGGCTGACGTTTCACGATCCGGAAAGCCGCATCGAATTCGAACATCCCTGGCCCCAGCCGGTGATCGACGGCGAACGGGGCAACTCGGCCTTTGTGCTGACCAACGCCATCGAGTTCCTCGATACTCCCGGCGAGTGGTATACCGACCTGAAAACTGAAAAAATATACTATTGGCCCCGCTCGGGCGAAGATATGCGCACGGCGTCTGCAATCGTCCCGGTGCTTGAAACGCTGGTCGAGTTTGCGGGCACGGCTTCGCGGCCGGTGAGCCACGTGCGTTTCGAGGGAATCGGTTTCGAACACGCGGGTTGGACGCGTCCGTCGCAGCAGGGCCATGTGCCGCTGCAAACGGGGATGTATATCATTGACGCCTATAAGTTGGCCGTTCCCGGCCTGCCCGGAAAACCCGGACTCGAAAACCAGGCGTGGATCGGGCGCCCCGAAGCGGCGGTAAAAGCCGGCGGGGCCGAACATATTTCTTTTGAAAAATGCACATTCCGCCGCCTGGCTTCGACCGGCCTTGACCTGGAGCGGGCGGTGAAAAACGTGTCGGTAGCCGGGTGCGATTTTACGGACGTCGGCGGCACGGCCCTGTTGGCCGGGGCATTTCCGGACCGGGGCTACGAAACGCACGTGGGTTGGACGCCCGAATTCGAGGGCGAGATTTGCTCGAACGTGGTGATCAGCAATAACATTGTAAAAAACGTGGCCAACGAAGATTGGGGCTGCGTGGGGATCGGCGTGGGCTATGCCCGCGATTTCACGATCGACCACAACGAGGTGGCCGGGGTGCCTTACTCGGGCATCAGCGTGGGTTGGGGCTGGCTGTCCACGGTCAATGTGTCGGGCGGGCACCGGATCACGGCCAATTATGTCCACGATTTTGCCCGACAACTTTATGACGCCGGGGGCATTTACACCCTCTCGGCCCAACCCGGCACGGTGATCGAGCGCAACCGTATCGAAGCGATCGGCGCAGCGCCTTACGCCACCAACGACCGGGCGTTTTATATTTATTTCGATGAAGCGAGCGCTTACCTCGATGTCCGCGACAACTGGATGCCCGAAGAGCATTACGGTTGGAACCAGCCCGGAATGAACCGCCTCGAAAACAACGGTCCGGGCGTAGGCCCGGCGATCCGTGCCGCGGCGGGGGTGACAAGATAATCAAACGACTGACATACAACGATGAAACAAACCAATTATCACCTGTTCGATTTTCTCGATTTCGATCCCGAACTCAACCGCGACGAGACGCTGTGGCGTGCCTGCCGACCGACCGACATCGAAGTCCGCGACGGCGACGTGCTCATAAAGATTCCTTTCCAGAAACAAAAACTTTCGGCCGAGATGAGTGCCGATATGTCGGTTTCCCGGAAGACCTATACTCTCCGCTTGCGTCAATATGGCGAAAAAATCCTGCGGGCACATATCGCTTTCGCCGATTACCCGATGGGCGGCTCCGAGATGCTGGAGATTGACCCAATGTTGAAAACCTTGCCGCTCGAGGTGCATAAAACCGCCGAGCAATGGACGGTGACCGATGCTGCGGGCACGGTGCGGGCGGTGGTCGACCTGCGGGGGCCGGTGACCGACTGGTGGAGCGATCTGCTGCCGGCGCCGGACGAAACGTTCGACATCCGCTTCCGGCCCGACGGGCGTCGCGAGATCCGGCTGAGCGCCTACGACCAGTTCTCACCGCCGCGCCACGATGCGCTGGGGTTGGCTTATGTCGAACGCGACGGCGCACCCGCCACGGCCACCCTCTCGGTCCATGCTACCCCGGACGAAGTCTTTGCGGGAACCGGCGAACGGTTTTCGAAAATGGATCTGTCCGGACATACGTTCCAACTGAAAAACCAGGACGGGCAGGGGGTCAACAACCGCCGCTGCTACAAAAATATCCCGTTCTATCTGTCGAGCGACAGTTACGGCGCGTTTTTCCACACTTCGGCCTATCTGAAATTGTCGTTGGCCGACCACTCGACGCGATCCGTGCAATGGCTTTCGGAGTTGCCGTTTCTCGACCTGTTCCTGATCGGGGGCGATGCACCCGAGGAGATTCTGCGCGGGTATCGCCGCCTGACCGGCTTCCCCCCTATGCCCCCGCTGTGGAGCTTCGGGACGTGGATGAGCCGGATGACCTATTTCTCGGCCGACGAAGTGAGCGAGATTTGCAAGCGTATGCGCACCGAGGGGTATCCCTGCGACGTGATCCACCTCGACACGGGGTGGTTCGAAACCGACTGGCTGTGTGAGTGGAAGTTTAATAAAGCGCGTTTCCCCGATCCTAAAAAATTTATCGGCGAGTTGAAGGCCGACGGTTACCGGGTAAGCCTGTGGCAATTGCCCTACGTGGCCGAAGAAGCAGAGCAGCTGGAAGAGGCGAAAGCGAACAATTACATCGCCCCGCTGACCAAGAAGCAGGAGTCCGAAGGGTCGAATTTCAGCGCGCTGGACTATGCCGGGACGATCGATTTTACGTATCCTGCTGCGACGAAATGGTATAAGGGGCTGCTGAAAAACCTACTCGATATGGGCGTGGTTTGCATCAAGACCGACTTTGGCGAGAACATCCACATGGATGCCACGTATCATGCGATGTCTCCGGAGTTACTCAACAATCTCTACGCGCTGCTTTACCAAAAGGCGGCCTACGAGGTGACGAAAGAGGTGACGGGCGAAGGGATCGTGTGGGCGCGGGCCGGGTGGGCCGGGTGCCAGCGTTATCCGTTGCACTGGGGGGGCGACTCGGCCTGCTCGTGGGACGGGATGGCGGGTTCGTTGAAAGGCGGGCTGCACATCGGTCTGTCCGGGTTTGCTTTCTGGAGCCACGACGTGCCGGGGTTCCACAGCGTGCCTGACTTTATGAACGGGGTGGTGCCCGAAGACCTGTATGTCCGCTGGACGCAGTTCGGGGTCTTCTCATCGCACATCCGCTACCACGGGACTTCGAAGCGTGAGCCATGGCATTTTCCGAATATCGCGGGGATCGTAAAACGGTGGTGGGAACTGCGTTACGCGCTGATCCCCTATGTGCTGGAACAGAGCAAGAAAGCGACCGAAACGGGGTATCCGGTGTTGCGGGCGCTCGTTTTTCACCATCCCGATGATAAAATGTGCTGGCACATCGACGACGAGTATTACTTCGGCGACGATTTCCTGGTGGCGCCGGTGATGAATTCCGAGAACAGGCGTGACGTCTACTTACCTGCCGGCCAGTGGGTTAATTTCTTCGACGGGACGCCGGTCGAGGGAGGGCGCTGGCTGAAGGGTTACGAATGTCCGTTGCAGGAAATGCCGGTTTGGGTCAAGGCGGGGGCAAAGATTCCCGTTTATCCCGAAAAAGTGGCTTGTACCGACGACATGGACTTCAAAAAAACAAAAGAGATTACCATCGACGCCTCGTTCAAAGGCGCATGGAAGCTCCTTGAATAAAGGCAGGACAGGCCGAGCCTATTTCCAAAGTGCCGATAGGCGCAGGCCAACGGCCTGCAATGCGCCTCCAAGGAAATGGCGTGAAAAAAATGTTGCGAAAAGCGTAGCGGAGTCCACTGTTTGAGCCCGCAGGGCGAGTTGTGGACGGAGTAGCTTTTCGGAAGATTTTTTAGCCATTTTCTTGAGCGCTTGATTTTTTAGATACTTTTTTATCAAGAAAAAAGTGGGATACAGAAATACCTGAAGAATAAGTTCTTTAAAAATAGTGAAAATTCCCCAGTGCGGGGGCGCTCTGTGCAGGGCGTCGCCCCGCACGCTGTTTAGGGGAAACCGTACAAGAGATTTTTATGCATTGGAAGGTTACCTCTGCCCAACCGGGTCGGGCATAAAAATCTCCGGGTAAGCCGCCCCTCGCGCAGGAGGGAATGGCTGCGCCGATGGAACTGCCGCTTTTATAAAAAGCGGCGCCAACCGAGGTCGCCGAAGGCGGGCGAGCTCAGCGGAGCTAAAAAATTTTCTGGAAAGCTACGCTTTCCTGGACTGACTTTACTGTAAACCGTTATGAGTTTGATTTGGAAAACCAATTGGGAAGAAAGCAAAAAACATTATATCGACTGGTGGGCCGGCCGCGGCCTGATCATCAGCATGTGGGAACACCTCTTTAAAGAAGGGGCCCCTTACGCCGACATCCCCGAGCCGCCGGCTCCCCGCGATTTGAACCAACGATGGTTCGACCCCGAGTGGCGCGCCGACCACCTCCACTGGCAGATGTCCCGTAACTCCTACAAGGCCGACATCCCCCCCATCGCTAATACCCAACTCGGCCCCGGTTCCCTGGCCGCCATCCTCGGCGCCGAACTCGAAGCCGGCCCTGACACCATCTGGATCAAACACCGCGAAAGCTTCGGCGACGACATCCGCCTCGACCCCGAAAACCGCTGGTGGAAACTCCACCTCGACCTTGTCCGCGCTTGCAAACAACGGGCACAAGGCCGCTACCTCGTCGGATGCCCCGACCTGGTCGAAGGCCTCGATACCCTGGCCGCCTTGAAAGGCAACGAAGAGGTGCTGATGGACACTGTCCTGCGTCCCGAAGTACTCGAAGAACAGGTACAGAAAATCAACGACATCTATTTCGAAGTTTTCGACCGGATCTACGACATCATCAACGAAGGCGGCGAATCGGCGTTCTGCTATTTTTCGTTATGGGCGCCCGGAAAGGTGTCGAAGCTACAATCGGACATTTCGATCATGATCTCGGCCGAAGATTTCCGCCGGTTTGCACAACCTTACATCCGCCAGCAATGCCAGCGGATCGACTACACGCTCTACCACCTCGACGGCGTAGGGGCGATTCGCCACCTCGACGCGCTGCTCGAGATCGACGAGTTGAACGCCATCCAGTGGACGCCCGGCGTGGGCGAACCCCAGGGCGGCGACCCGAAATGGTTTTCGCTTTATCGCCGCATTCGCGAGGCGGGCAAGAGTGTGATGGCCTCGTGGGTGACCCTCGACGAACTCGAACCGCTGTTGGACCAGGTGGGCGCCGACGGGCTGAGCCTGCTGATCGATTTTAAAACGGAAAGGGACGTAGACCGCGCTTGCGAAATTGCCGAAAAATACCGCTAACGACTAACTAAACGATAACCTATGGAAAACCTTGTACACCTGGAAGCGATCGACTGGTGGATCGTAGGAACCTATTTCGCCATCCTGCTGGCCGTCGGCATCTGGGCCAGTTTCTTCAACCGGAAAAAGGAGAGTTCGCTCTTTCTGGCGGGTAACTCGCTGGGATGGACAAGCATCGGTTTCTCGATGTGGGGCACCAACGTCGGGCCGTCGATGCTGATCGCTTCGGCCAGCGCCGGGTTTACGTCCGGACTCGGGGCGGGTAATTTTTCGTGGTATGCCTTTGTCTTTATCCTGCTGCTGGCGACGGTTTTCGCCCCGCGCTACCTGGGGAGCAAGGTGACGACCCTGCCCGAATTCATGGGCAAGCGTTTCGGACAGTCGACCCGCAACATCCTGGCGTGGTACACGATCGTGACGATCATCGTTTCGTGGCTTGCGCTTACGCTCTTTGCCGGGGGCATTCTCGTGCGGCAGATCCTCGGTTTCCCGATGTGGCTGTCGGCGTCGGTGCTGCTCGTGATCTCGGTTTTTTTCACCGTGTTGGGCGGGTTGAAGGCGGTGGCTTACACCAATGTGTTCCAGATGGTGCTGCTCATCGTGGTGTCGCTGGGCCTGACCCTGCTGGGCCTCCACGAAGTGGGCGGTGTCAGTGGCCTGGCCGCCAAAATCCCGGCCGACTACTGGAACCTCTTCCGGCCGAACGCCGACGCCGACTTCCCGTGGCTGCCGATCCTGTTGGGCTATCCGGTGATGGGGGTGTGGTTCTGGTGTACCGACCAGTCGATGGTGCAACCTGTGTTGGCCGCCAAAAGCCTGAAACAAGGGCAGCTGGGGGCGAATTTTACCGGCTGGCTGAAGATCCTTGACGTGCCCCTGTACCTGATCCCGGGGATCATCTGTCTGGCCCTGTATCCGGCCTTGACCAATCCGGACGAGGCTTATATGACGATGGTGACCAATCTTTTCCCTGTCGGGATGGTCGGGTTGGTGATGGCTGTGCTTACGGCGGCGCTCATCAGCACCGTGGGGTCGGCCCTCAACGCGCTGAGCACGGTCTTCACGATGGATATTTATGTCAAAAAGTATAAACCCGAAGCGACCGGCAAGCAGATCATCGCCATCGGCCGCATCGTGACCCTCGTCGGGGCGGCGATCGCTATCGTGCTGACGCTGGCCATCGACAGCATCCGGGGGCTGAACCTGTTTAACGTCTTCCAATCGGTGCTGGGTTTCCTGGCTCCGCCGATGACGGCGGTCTTCCTCTTCGGGGTGTTCTGGAAAAAGGCGACACGCCGGGCGGCCGACCTGATCCTGACCGCCGGGACGGCTTTCTGCCTCACGGTCGGCGTGCTCTTCCTGTGGGGGCCCAAGGGGTGGGACTTCTGGCCGCACTTTATGCTGCTGTCGTTCATCCTCTTCGTGATCCTGGCCGTGGCGATGTGGGTCATCAGCCTCTTCGACCGGGAAGCCAAATCCCAGGATACGCTCGACTATGGAAAACTGCCCCGGACGAGTGCCGGTGTATGGGCGCTGTGGATTCTGCTGATCGTGGTGATGGTGGGGCTTTATCTCTTCTTTAACGGCCATTGATCGCAATGCTCCCCCAGAAACAACTCTAAAAAAAGAGGAAAAAAGTTACAGAATAATATTAATATTTGGCTAACGCGCCGGATATTAATAAAAAAAGTTGCACAAGAAATAATGAAATATTAATTTTGGGATTGGAAACTTACTAACCCTAAAATTTTTATTATGATCTCTTACGGTATTACTTTGATCCTCTTGAGCGTACTCGCGGTGCCCTCACTGATCCTCTCCAAGAAACCGGATGCCCAGCAATATCTGGATAAGCTGGTACCCTACCAAGGTTGGTTCGGTGTGGTTTGCTGCATTTGGGGCGTCTGGGGGCTTATCTCCTGCCTGCTGTCGCTGGACTGGCTGGGCTTGGGTCTTGGCGGAATCATCACCTGGTTTACCTGGTTGCTTTGCGCCGTTGTGGAAGCTACGCTGGGTTTCATCCTCGGCTACGGCCTGATCGCCAAATACGCTTTCAAGGGCGAAAAAGCCCAGGCCAAAGGCGAACAGATCCTGATGAAACTCGCTCCGGTTTCCGGGAAGCTGGGGATTCTTGGCATTATCATGGGTCTGTGGTGCATCGTTGCCTGGATTGTCTTCTGGTAATCACCATCCCATCAAAAATGCGAAAGCTGCCTCCAAAGGGGCAGCTTTCGTTATTTCTGAGACCGGGCGAACCGGCTATTTCCGCCAGGGATAGGTTTGTTCGGGCAACCCTTCGGAATCTTTTTCGATCTTCGACACCATCTCTTTCAGGACGTACCGGATGCTCGAAGCGTCTTGTGGCGGATCTTTGACCGGATAGGCCGTCACCCAAAGCACATATTCGTATCCCAGCTCGTAGGCAAATCCCTCGATCCCGTCGTCAAAGTGGCGCCACTGAGTGGAAGATCCCTCCTTCACCATCATAAAGCTCCGTTCGCCGCCATCCCAGTTTGGCCCGATCCTTTCTTCCGAAGCCACGATCATCTTGATGTCGGTGCCGCCCTCGTCCTTCCGGCACGACGAGAACGCCAACAGGGCAATCCCCAGGGCCATTACAACTCTTTTCATAACCGAATATGTTTAGTGATTACGCGGCAATATAGGGAAAAATAATCGAATAACCTCGGCGGCTCAGGCATCTTCTGCAGAGGCCCAATCCGCCAATTATGAAGCAATTTATTGCGAGCATGGGTGATTTTTAACTGCTGAGTCATTGTGAGTTTATTTTAATGATTAAACAATACACACTGATACACAATGAGATAATGCAACTGGAATACTATCCGGAAAAATAGGTATGGTATTCCAGTAAGTATTCCAAAGAATGCTAAAATCTAACTCCTAGCCTGTTTCTTGGAAAATGATATTTCGCTGATTTACAGCATATAAACGTTTTTCAAGACACAAAAAAAGAGGCTGAATCTTTCGATTTAACCTCTGTGGTAGCGGGGGGAGGACTCGAACCTCCGACCTTTGGGTTATGAGCCCAACGAGCTGCCAACTGCTCCACCCCGCGATATACCTTTTATGTCTTCCCGGTTGGACGGAGAGAGAACGCCTGCTGAAAAAACGCTACCCCCTTCTCGGCCCCGAGCGATCTATCGTAATCGGACTGCAAAGATAAGCACATTTCCCCGAAATCCAAATTTTTCGTGGAGAAAACCTTTTTCATCCCTTAGCCTCAGTACTATCGTCCGAAAGAATACGCATTTATACCCATCCCGAATGGGTGTTGGCACCACCCGCAGGAACCGCAATTCGGCGTAATTTTGTATTGTCGAAAAGAGTGTCCCACGAAAACCGGCGGCTATGGGAAAATACTATGAGCAACTGAAAGAGGATGTGCGTTTTATCGAGGCGTTCAACTCGTGTATGAACTGTGGCGTTTGCACGGCGGTTTGCCCGGCGGCAGAGTTCTACAATTACGACCCGCGGCAGATCGTGTCGATGGTGCAGACCCAGAACGAGGAAACGATAGAAGGGCTGCTGAAAAGCGAAACGATCTGGTACTGCGGCGAATGTATGTCATGCAAGCCGCGCTGTCCCCGGGGCAATACCCCCGGCGGGGTGATTCAGGCGCTCCGTACCCTCTCCCAAAAAGAAGGTTTTTTTGTCGAGTCTGAAAAAGGACGCCAGCAACTCGCGCTCAAGCGCACCATCGGTGAAAACATCCTTAATACGGGTTACTGCATCATTCCGAAGATCGTTTCGCCCGAGTTGCACCCCGAACAGGGCGCCGTGTGGGAGTGGATCTGGGAACACGACCAGGACATCTTCGAATGTTTTACCGAAAACTACCGCCAGGCAGGCGCCGGGGCGATGCGCAAGATCAACGAGGACTGCCTCGACGAGGTGCGCCGCATCTTTGAAGTGACCGGCGGTGCGGCCTTTTTCGAACAGATCGAGAAACAATCCGAAGAAGCCGCCCGCCAGATGGGAATGGACAGCCGCTCGGACGAATACATCGGCGAACTTTTTACGGCCAACAACGGCGAACACTGTAGAGAATAAGCACAGGAGAAAGGAGGCATTATGAAGAAGAAAGGCAACTGGCTCGAATACCAGAAAGAGATCGCGGACGACCGCTATTACTATGTCCGCAGTTGCATCCGCCAGAATTTTTTCCCGGGCTCGGAAGCGGCGTTTTTAGATATTATGCGCAACGTGCTGGGCAGGGACGTCTGTGACGACCCGAACCACACCTCGTGCACCGGTATCGGTTACCACTCCGACATCGTGCCGCTGGAGACGACGATGACCGTCGTCGCGCGGCAGTTCGCCATGATGACCGAGATGGGTTACGAAAACCTCGCCCCGTCGTGCATCACCTCGTTCGGACTCTACCAAGAGATCCTCGATATGTGGCACCATTTCCCGGATTTGGAAGCGAAGGCCCACGAAATGCTTTATAAAGCCACGAAACGCGAATTCAACAAGCCGAAAAACGTGGCCCACGCCTCGGATATTATTTTTCATCACCGTGAAGAGATCGCCAGGCAGGCGAAATACCGACTTGTCGACGCCGCTACGGGCGAACCCCTGCGCGGGGTCGAACACATCGGCTGCCACTACGCCAAGGTGTTTCCCGACAAGGGTGTCGGCGGGGCTGAATTTCCCTACGTGCTGGCCGGGATGATCGAGTCATGGGGCGGCACGGTGGTTGACTACCCCGAACGCCGCCACTGTTGCGGCTTCGGTTTCCGCAACTACCTGGTGATGGCTAACCGCGGTTATTCGATCGCCAACTCGAAAAAGAAATTTGAGTCGATGGCCCCGTTCAAGCCCGACTTTATCCTGACCAACTGCCCGGGCTGCCCGATGTTCCTCGACCGCTGGCAATACGCAATCAGCGAGATGGAGGGCGTCACCTACGGCGAAAAGGGCGGTATTCCGGTGCTGACCTACGAAGAGTTGGCCGGCCTGGTGCTGGGTCAGGACCCGTGGAAACTGGGGCTGCAGATGCACCAGGTGCCCGTCGAGCCGCTGCTCGATAAGTTGGGCATCGACTACGACCCGGGGGCGAAATACCTCGGCAAGGACGGCAAATATATCGGCAAACCGGCCGACACGATGCTCTCGAATTGTTATTGTTCACCGATGTAACCCTATGCACAGTGTAATCGTCATCGGAGGCGGGGTGGCCGGCATGGAAGCCGCGCTGACGCTCAAAGGCCTCGGCATCCGGCCCTTGCTGGTCGAAAAAGAAGAGCGGTTGGGCGGAAAGCTCAACCTGTGGGACCGCTTGTTCCCGACCCAGACCCCGGCGGCTGACGTGCTCGGGCCGCTGGTCGAAGCCGTGAAGCAGGCCGGGATCGAAGTGCGCACCGGCACACCGGTCGAAACGATCGACGCCGACGGCCGGGGCGTAGTGCTCGCCGGCGGCCAGCGGCTGACGGCCGATGCGGTGCTTGTCGCCTCGGGCTTCGACGTCTTCGACGCCACGCGCAAGGAGGAGTACGGTTACGGCATTTACGAAAACGTGATCACTTCTCCGGATCTCGAAGCAATGTTCAAGGAGCATAAAGTGCTCACTTCCCACGGCACGAAGCCCAAACGCGTCGCCCTGCTCCACTGCGTGGGTTCGCGCGACGAAAAGGTGAGCCAGAACCACTGTTCGCGCGTGTGCTGCATCACGGGCATCAAACAGGCGATCGAGATCAAGGAACTTTACCCCGAGTGCGAAGTGTTCAACTTCTATATGGATATGCGTATGTTCGGCGCGGGTTACGAAGAGATGTACCGCTCCTCGCAGGAGAAATACGGCATCAACCACATCCGGGGCCGCATCTCGGAAGTGAGCGAAACGATCGACGGCCGCATCCAGCTCAAGACCGAAGACACGCTCGTCGGCCGCCCGATGCGGATGACGGCCGATCTGTTGGTGTTGCTCGTCGGCATGTGTTGCGGCGCAGACAATGCCCGGATGGCGGCCTCAGGCGGCCTCGAACTGCGTCCGAGCGGATTTTTCCAGCCCCAGGATTCGTTCCGGGGCAACGTCAATTCGAAAAACCCGCGGATCTTTTTCGCCGGCACCGCTTCCGCCCCGAAAAACGTGGGCGAGTCGATCAACGAAGGGCGGGCGGTAGCCTACGGCATCCACGAAATGTTGAAAAACGCATAACGGAAAGGGAGAGAAACGATGGCAAAGGATTTCGGCTACACAATCAGCAAACCCCGGGCGATCCTCTACGACGGGAGCCGCCTGGACAAGGTGCGCCAACTGATCGACTTCGAGCAGACGCTCGGGGCCTGCATCGGGTGCGGCAGTTGCACCGCCACCTGTACGGCCGGGGCCCTCACCTCCTTTAACATCCGCAAGGTGCAGACCTTGTTCCGCCGCGGCGAGTTTTCTTCATTGAGGACCGAGCTCGACAAGTGCATGCTTTGCGGGAAATGCCGGATGGTATGCCCCCGCGGGATCAACACCCGCAAAATGATCGTGGCGCTGAAGCGCATCTGCATCGAATTGGAAAACATGGAATAGGAGCGTAGGACGATGAACTGGCATTTCGAACCGTTTGCAATACCGTTTACCGTGGGGGTGGCTTACCTCTTCGCGATGGTCGTTTACCGCTATGCGCGGTGGTTTATCGAATTGCCGGGGGCCGACCGGCTCACGGTGGGCAAGCGGATGTTTACCTGGCGCAGCGTTCTCGGCGCGAAAGAAGTGGTCGAGGAGTCGTTGCTGCATAAGAGCATTTTCAAGGTCAATCCGGTGCTCGGGTATATGCACATGAGCCTGGCCTTCGGCTGGTTCCTGCTGATCGTGGTCGGCAAACTCGAAACGTCGGCCTACCTGCGCGACGCGGTCAATCTGCCCCACCTGCACGTTTTCTTCCGCTATTTTTTCCCCGAAGAACCGTTCCGTTTCCCGCGCGAGTTCAACTATGCGATGATTATGGACGCGCTGCTGCTGCTCGTGCTCTCAGGCGTGGCGCTGGCGTGGTTCAAGCGCCTGCGTTCGCGCTGGATGGGGATGAAAAAGACGACGAAACACACTCTCGGCGACCGCATCGCCCTCTCGTCGCTCTGGCTGATCTTCCCGGCGCGCCTGCTGGCCGAAAGCACCACCTGCGGCCTCTACGCCACCGGGTCGTTCCTGACGCGCAACACTGGCCACGGGCTGATCCGGCTGATGGGGCCCGATATGTTGCAGGGCTTCGAACTGCCGGCGTGGTGGCTCTATTCGATCGTGCTGGGGGTCTTTTTCTTCTCGATGCCCCACTCGCGTTATATGCACATTTTCACGGAGATCCCGCATATCTTCATGCGCAACTGGGGGGTGCGCAGCGGCGACAAGCCGTCGAGCATCGACAATTTCCAGATCCAGGCCTGTTCGCGCTGCGGGGTGTGTATCGACCCCTGCCAGTTGCAGACGGCGGCGGGGATCAACAACGTGCAGTCGGCCTATTTTCTGAGGGATCGGCGATACGGATTTCTTACGCCTGACGTAGCGGACAACTGCCTGATGTGCGGCCGGTGCGAAGCGAAATGCCCCGTGCATCTCGACCTGAACAACCTGCGCATCAACAGCCGCGCCGCCCACATCGTCGCTCCGACGGCCAACCGCTATGCCTACATCAACGGCCTCGACACTTCCTCGGGCGAGGGCAAAGTGGGTTATTTCGCCGGGTGCATGACCCTGCTCAACCCGGCCATCCTGAAATCGATGCAGCAAATCTTTACGGCCGCCGGCGAAAACGTGTGGTGGGCCGACCGCGACGGCGGGGTGTGCTGCGGCCGCCCGCTCAAGCTCTCGGGCGAGGTCGACGCCGCCCGCAAGATGATGGATTTTAATGGGGAACTTTTCCGGAAACACGGTGTGACCACCCTGGTCACTTCGTGTCCGATCTGTCTGAAAGTATTTCGGGAGGATTACAAGTTGGAGGGCATCGAGGTGCTCCATCATTCGCAATACTTCCTGCGCCTGGTCGAGCAGGGCCGGATTGCCCTCGAAAAGGGCGACGAACGGCTCACCTACCACGACCCCTGCGAACTGGGGCGCGGCCTGAAGATCTATGCCGAACCGCGCGAAATGGTGCGCCGCCTCGGGATCCTGCGCGAACCCGCCTCGCACGGCCCCAATGCGCTATGTTGCGGGGGGAGTGTGGCCAACCTCTCGCTCTCGTCGCAACAGGAAAACCGCATCGCCGCCGGGGCGATCGACGAATTCCGGGCCACCGGCGCGACGGCCGTCGTCACCGCCTGCCCCCAGTGCAAAAGCAGCCTCAAACGCAACACTTCGCTTCCGGTACGCGACCTGGCCGAGGTGGTCGCCGCCCGCCTGAAAAGCTGATTCTCGCTTTTTACCATCGATCCTTTTTCCCTTTTTTGCGGAAATTTACACTCCCGATGCAGCGAATAGGAGCCCTCGGGCATCTATTATTTGGTAATTTCTCCCCATATTATTATATTCGCACACTTTTAAAAGGATTTTTCTATGAAGAAACTATTGTTTGCAGGTCTGTTGGCCTTTGCCCTTTCTTCCTGTACCAAGGATCCGGAGAGCATTATGCAGGCTTTCGGTTCGGTAGAGTATTACAACTATGGCAGCTGCTATTTCCGGCTCCACGACGGGCGGTGGATCAAACCGACCAATATCACGCTTACACCCGGAACAGATTTTGGCCGCCAGTATGGCCTGGCCACGTTCACCATTGAAGACGAAACGGGCGAAAACAACATCTATCCCGCCACGTTCTACGAAGCACTGGGCGTGCTGACCAAACAGCCGGTCTACAGCGCAGCCGGCCTGACGGACGACCCGATCGTGATGATCAACGAATTTGACGGGACGGAAAAGATCCTTTGCTACAACAATTTTATCGATATCCGTTACACATACCGCACCATCAGCGGTAAAAAACCGACGCTCGATTTGGTTTGCAACAACATCGACCAGACCAAGCACGAGATTGATATGCGTCTGTATTTCAACGCCGACGGGATAACTTCCGACGCTCCGGCGGCCACTGAAACCGCAGGCATCGTCGCCTTTGACATCAAGGATCTTTCACAAACCAACATCAGCCCGATCGACCAGAAATGGACGATCAACCTGACCGTGAAGATGTACGATGGGACGACGAGCCAGACTACTGAAAAAGTGTACCACATCAGCTACAACCCGGGCAAGTTGTTTGCCGACGTAGTGGACTATTAACATTTCCGAATTTGTTTTTTCACAAAAAAACGCTACGTTTGCAGTGAATTTTCAAACAAACCGATGAAAAACCGATTCCTGAACAGCCATCATCACCATCACCTTTCCCCGCAGGGGTAGGCTGAGGCGTCGTGGGCTGTCCGCAAGGAACCGACACACCATAAAGAGGCTTACCTGTGAAGGTAAGCCTCTTGTTTTTTACGCAGAACGTTAGTTTACCGATTACCGAAAATTCTTAAAAACCCAACCGATGATACGCATAGCGATTCAAGCCAAAGGCCGGCTCAACGAGGAGAGCGTCGCCCTCCTTTCCGAAGCCGGCATCCAGATCGAAGACAGCAAACGCAAACTGCTGGCCCGCTCCGACGACTTCCCGGTCGAAGTCCTTTACCTGCGCGACGACGACATTCCCCAGGCCGTGGCCATGGGCGTGGCCGACCTCGGCATTGTGGGCCTCAATGAGGTCGAGGAGAAAGGCGAGGCGGTTGAAATTATTCACAAACTCGGTTTCGGAAAGTGCCGCATCTCGATCGCCCTGCCCAAGAGCGAGACCTACGAGGGAGTGCGGGTGCTGGAAGGCAAACGGATCGCCACGTCATACCCCAACATCCTGAAAAAATTCTTCGACCGCGAAGGCGTGCGGGCCGAGGTCCACGAGATAGCCGGCTCGGTCGAGATCGCCCCGGCGGTAGGCATGGCCGACGCCATTTTTGATATTGTGAGCAGCGGCGGCACATTGATTACCAACGGCCTGAAAGAAGTCGAAAAAGTCTTTTTCTCAGAAGCCGTGCTTATCGGCAACCCTTCGCTCGACAGCGAAAAACGCCGCTTGCTCGAACAGCTTCTGTTCCGCGTTGAGGCCGTCGAACGCAGCCGCGGGATGAAATACGTCCTGCTGAACCTGCCCAACGACAAGATCGCCGAAGCGATCAAACTGCTGCCCGGGATGAAGAGTCCCACGCTGTTGCCGCTGGCCCAGGAAGGCTGGAGCTCGATGCACGTGGTGATCAACGAAAAGGAACTCTGGTGCAAGATCGAACAACTGAAAGCGATCGGCGCCGAGGATATCCTGGTGCTTGCGCTTGAAAAAATGATCCGTTAACCGGCCGCGTTATGAAAATCTACGAATATCCCGATCCCGCGCAGTGGGACGCGCTGACCGCCCGGCCCAAGACCGATGCGTCGGAAATGCACCCGCGCGTGGCGGCGATCCTGGCTGCCGTGCGCAGCGAGGGCGATGCGGCGCTGCTGCGCTTTGCCCGCGAATTCGATAAGGTCGAATTGGCCGGATTGGCCGTTTCGGAAGCCGAATTCGAAGCTGCCGCCGCACAGGTCGATCCGGAGTTGGCAGCGGCCATCGCCACGGCAGCCGGCAACGTCGAACAATTTCACGCCGCGCAGCGTTACGCCGGGATCGACGTTGAAACACAACCCGGCGTGCGGTGCCTGCAACGGAGCGTGGCGATCCAACGGGTCGGGCTTTACGTTCCGGGCGGAAGCGCGCCATTGTTCTCGACCGTGCTGATGTTGGCCATTCCCGCCCGGTTGGCCGGGTGTGCCGAGATCGTTCTCTGCACGCCGCCCGACCGCAACGGAGGCATTGCCTCGGCGATCCTCTATGCCGCCCGCCTGTGCGGCGTCACCCGTGTCTTCAAAGTTGGGGGTGCGCAGGCCATCGGTGCGATGGCCTACGGCACGCAAACCGTCCCGCGTGTCGACAAGATCTTCGGCCCTGGCAACCAGTGGGTCACCGTCGCCAAGCAACAGGTCAGCCTCTACGACGTGGCGATCGATATGCCCGCCGGCCCGTCGGAAGTGCTCGTGATGGCCGACGAGCGCACCGCTGTCGCCGCATACGCCGCCGCCGACCTCCTCTCGCAGGCCGAGCACGGCCCCGACAGCCAGGCGTTGCTCGTCACCGACAGCCCCGCTTTCGCCCGCCGCGTCGAAAGTGAAATCGCCGCTCAACTCGAAAAATTACCCCGCCGCGAAGTTGCTCAAAAAGCCATCGACAACAGCCGGATCATCGTCCTGCGAACCCGCGCCGAAATGATCGCCTTTGCCAACGCCTACGCCGCCGAGCACCTGATTATATCGATGAAAAAACCGTGGGAAGTCGCAGAAAAAATCACCGCTGCCGGCAGCGTCTTCATCGGCAACCACACCCCCGAGAGCGCGGGCGACTACGCCTCAGGCACAAACCACACCCTCCCCACCTACGGTTGGGCACGAGCCTACAGCGGCGTAAACCTCGACAGTTTTATCCGCAAAATAACCTATCAGGAAATCTCAAAAGAAGGCCTCAAAACCCTCGCCAAAACCCTCACCACCCTGGCCAACGCCGAAGGCCTAACCGCCCACGCCAACGCAGTGAGCATCCGGACAAAGAATTGAACCGGTTTCGATTGGCACTTTCTGTAAAAAATGCCAGCCGGAGCAGCCTCTACCCCTTACCCCCGAATTCCATGAGGTAGGCTTTGATGAAGGGGTCGATGTTGCCGTCCATGACGCCTTGCACATCTGAGGTTTGGATGTTCGTGCGGTGGTCTTTCACACGGCGGTCATCGAAGACGTAGCTGCGGATCTGGGATCCCCATTCGATTCTTTTTTTCTCGCCTTCGAGTTGGTTCTGAAGTTCCATACGTCGTTCCAGCTCTTTTTGGTAGAGTTTGGATTTGAGGATGCGCATGGCGTTTTCGCGGTTGTTGAGTTGTGAGCGGGTTTCGGTATTTTCGACGACGATGCCCGAGGGTTTGTGCCGCAGGCGGACGCCGGTTTCGACCTTGTTAACGTTCTGTCCGCCGGCGCCCGAGGAGCGAAATGTGTCCCACTCGATGTCTCCGGGGTTGACGATGATCTCGATCGTGTCGTCGACGGCGGGTGAAACGAAGACCGAGGCGAAGGACGTGTGGCGGCGGTTGTTGGAGTCAAACGGCGAAAGGCGCACGAGTCGGTGCACCCCGTTTTCGCTCTTGAGGTAACCGTAGGCGAAATCGCCCTCGATCTCGACGGTGGCCGATTTGATCCCAGCCTCTTCGCCTTCCTGCAGGTCGGCCATTTTTGTCTTATAGCCGTTTTGCTCTGCCCAGCGTAAGTACATTCGCAGCAGCATCGAAGCCCAATCCTGGCTTTCGGTGCCGCCCGCCCCGGAGTTGATTTCGAGGATCGCGCCGAGGCGGTCTTCTTCGCTACGGAGCATATTTTTCATTTCGAGGGCCTCGGTAGCGGCCAGGGCGGCGTCATATTGCTCCTGGGCGTCGGCTTCGGTGAGCACGCCTTCCCTGACAAAATCAGGGATCAGTTCGAGGTCGCCGACCAATTGGGCCAACTGGTCGTAGCCGGTGATCCACGATTTGATCGAGGCCACTTTTTTGAGTTGTTCCTCGGCCGCCTTGGGGTCGTCCCAGAAGGCGGGGTCATGGGTTTTCGACTCTTGTTCTTCGAGTTCTATGCGTCGGTTGTCGACGTCAAAGATGCCTCCTCAACGCATCCAGGCGCCTTACAAGCTCTGTAATTTGTTCGTTGGTAATCATTGCGTTATTCGTTTTTGTAGAGGTCGAACGACCCCTCTTCGATTTCACGGTTCAATTTGGCTAACAGAGCGATGACGGGCGAAACGAGGGTCATCACGTCATCGACGTATTCCTTGTGCGCTTCGTCGCCCTTGATCCGGTAAAGCACCACCGAGTAGAGGGCGCGCAGGCAGAATTCGATGTCACCCATCTCGGCTTTGCCCAACCGCGCTTTCAAGGTGGGCAATTCCGGTGCCAGCGGGGCGAACGCCTTGCGGTATGCTGCGCCGGCGGGCACGGTCAGCAGCGCTTCGTGCAGCTCCTGGAGCGAGCCGATCAGGTGGAGCGTGTGCTCCAAATGGCCGTGGGCCTCCTTGCCTTCGGCCTTGAGCAGGTTGATCAGCTCCATATACCACAGGAAAACTTCCTGCTTCACCTCGTCGTCGGCCTGCATCGGGGCGACGAGTTGCGAAAAGATCGCCTCGGGGCTGAATTGCAGGGCACGGAACAGATCCTCTAACTGCCAGAGATAGAGGATGTATTCGGCGATATTTTCGCGGCGTTTAAGTTTAGCGATCAGCATTTTTCAGGTGCCTTCCAGGTGTCTCCCGACACTCGGAATTTTTGATTTTTCGTTACAAAGGTGCTTTCCGATACCCGGAGTTTTGAATTTATTAATGCAAAGGTAGTGACAAAATCGGTGCCGGACAAAGCCGGCCGGACCGAACCCTCCTTACATCTGTTTCAGGGCGAGGCGGATCAGCTCTTCGACCGACGCCCCGGGGTTGGCTTTGATCAGGCTGCGCAGCACTTTTTCGGTGGATGCTTTCGAAAAGCCGAGCATCGTCATCGCGGCCATCGCTTCGTCGAAGAGCGGCGACACGGCTCCTCCGCCCAGCGTCAGCTCGGCAGCCGACGCCCCCGCCCCGACGCCGATCACCTTGTCCT
The DNA here is from genome assembly GCA_031553805.1 of Rikenellaceae bacterium. Lineage (GTDB taxonomy): Bacteria > Bacteroidota > Bacteroidia > Bacteroidales > Rikenellaceae > JAITVB01. The sequence continues at coordinate 47,680 of JAVBLC010000001.1, forward strand.
TGAGTTCGACGATGATCTTCTGGGCGGTCTTGATACCCAGTCCTTTGACGCTCTTCAGCACTTCAGCCTTGCCTGTGGAGATGATGCTTCCGATCTCCTCGGGCGAAAAAGTCGAAAGGATCATCCGCGCCGTGTTGCCCCCCACGCCCGACACCCCGATCAGCAAGCGGAACAACTCGCGCTCGGTGCGGTCGAAAAAACCGTAGAGGATCTGTGCGTCTTCGCGCACAATGAAATGAGTGTAGAGCTTGGCCTCGGTCGCCGAGCCGAGCGACGAAAAAGTGTGCAGCGAAATGTTGAGGTGGTAGCCCACCCCTCCCGCGTCGAGGACGGCATAGGCCGGGGTGAGTTCGCTTACCCGGCCGGCGATATATTCGTACATACTAGACGTCAGAATTTAGTGACCCGACAAAGATAATAAATTTTCGGTTGGACTTTGCAGAGAAAAAATCTCCCGGGGCGGAGACGTACCTTTGAAATTTATCGAAAAATCCGTATGTTTGTCCCTTAAATGGAATTTTTTACAAATAAGAAATAAAAAAACCCCAATGAAGAAAATCATTTACGGTGCCGCGTCGCTCGTGCTCGTCGCATCGCTTTTCGCCGGATGCAACCAGCAAGCCGCCCCCGAGGCCGCTAAACCGGCTACCGATTCGACCGGAATGGCCGCCAGCGCCGCCATCGTTTATGTGAATACCGACTCGCTTCTGGCCCATTACGATATGTACACCGAGCTTTCGGCCCAGTTCCAGGAAAAATCGTCCAAGGCCGAAGCCAACATTAACTCGCGTGGACGCAACCTGCAGAACGAAGTCAACAAGTACCAAGACAACATGAACAAAGGCCTCGTGACCCGCACCCAGGCCCTCACCATCGAAAACGACCTGCAGACCAAGCAGCAGTCTTTCATGCAGTACCGCGAACAACTGGTTAACGAACTGGCCGAAGAGGAGCAGGTGATGATGAACCGCATCCATTACAGCATCCTCGATTACCTCAAGGAATTTAACGCCGACAAGCGCTATGGGCTGATCCTGAGCACTTCGACCGGCGGCCCGGTGCTCGACGCCGACCCGTCGCTCGACATCACCCCGGCGGTGATCGAAGGCATTAACAAATACTACGCACGGATCAAAGCCGAAGAAGCCAAGGCCACCAAATAACGCGTAGGCAACACAATACGAAAAGGGGGTGTTTTTCTGAAAAACGCCCCCTTTCCTGTAAAATCCCGATACCGATGTACGTCAAACCCAAGAAACACCTCGGCCAACACTTTTTGACAGACCTGCATATTGCAGAGTCGATCGCCACCGCACTACGGGCCGACCGCTGCCCGACGACCCTCGAGATCGGTCCGGGCACCGGCGTGTTGACCCAGTTCCTGTTACGCCGCCCGGAGATCACCCTCTATGCTGCCGAGGTCGACAGCGAAAGCATCGTCTACCTCCACGACCATTTCCCGGAATTGGGCGAACGGTTGATCTACGGCGATTTCCTGGAGATGGACCTGGCCGCCCGTTTCCCCGACGGAGTGAACATCATCGGTAATTTTCCGTACAACATTTCGTCGCAGATCTTTTTCCGGATCCTCGACTACAAAAACCTCGTGCCGGAAATCGTCTGCATGTTGCAACGCGAGGTGGCCGTGCGGCTGGCCGAGGGGCCGGGGAGCCGCGATTACGGTATCCTGAGCGTCTTCCTGCAGGCGTTTTACGACATCGAATATCTCTTTACCGTGCACGAGGGCGTGTTCAACCCGCCGCCCAAGGTGAAGAGCGCCGTGATCCGCCTGACACGCAACACAGTTGAGAAACTCGATTGCGACGAAACGCTCTTCCGCCGCGTGGTCAAAGCTACTTTCAACCAGCGCCGCAAGACGATCCGCAACTCGCTCCGCGCCGCTTTCCCGCAGATCGGGGGCGAACATCCGTTCTTCACTCTGCGCCCCGAACGCCTGTCGGTATCTGATTTCGTCGAGCTTACCCGCTGGGTCGAAGCGCAAACCGCCAAATAACGCTTGAAAAAACGGAGAGATTTTCTTATTTTTGCCTTGTTACGGGAATGTTTATGAAACGATGCTGTAAATTCAGTCTGCTTTGGGCCGTAGCCTTTGCCGCTACGATTTTGGGGTCGTGCGACGCCATCTCGGGTGTCGACCTGACCAGCGCGGCCTCGGTCGAAAAGATGTTGCCCGCCCGGCTCGAAAAGCACATCGACCCCGAAGCCGTGATCTTTACCATCCGCTTCGGCACAACATCCGATTTTTCGGTGTCGATGGACGTCGCTTCGGTCGATTTCATCGCCCCCGGCGCCCCGGCAGCCACAAACTACGTCGTCACCATTCCCGGCAACCAGCCGCCCCGAGAAGGACGCGTCATCGAGGTCCCCCGCTACGATCCCCTTACCGGAGGTCTCGCGTCGCGTAAACTGACTCCCGAAAATGGGATGCGGCTGCGTGACATCGATTTTTCGCAAGTTGCCCCCAATATCGCGAAAGCCGTCACCATTATGCGCGAACATGAAATGGCCCTCGACGGCATCGAAGATTACACGATCACCCTGGCCCCCGACCCGGCCCAGGTGGTTTACACTTTCCGACTCACCAGCAAGGCCGGTACAGAGTTGGGCGCGAAAAACGGACGTACCGCCCTGGTCACCGAATATTATGAATTCGACTTTACAGCCGACGCTCAAGGCAACGTTATCCTTGACGAAGAATAAGCACTCCCCCGACGAAGAATTGTCAATCAAAAACCCTTAAAATAAAACCGTTATGAAAAAAATCGCCCTCTTGTCGCTGACCGTTCTGCTCGGCGCTGCCGTCGCTTGTGCCGACGCCCAACAAGCCAAACAACCCGCCGACCAACAACAGGCTAATCAACAACAAAATACGACTATGACCAAGACACAAAGCGCAAACTTCCTCTACACCGCCAGCATTCCCTGGCAGACCCCGATGGAAGGCCTCAAACGACAGATCCTCGGCTACAACAGCCACCTGATGCTCGTGCGTATCGACTTCGAAGCCGGTTGTGACGGCGGCGGCATCCACTCGCACTACCACACCCAAAGCTCGATCATCACCGCAGGCGTATTCGAAGTGACCATCAACGGCGTCACCCAGACCCTCAAAGCCGGCGACGGTTTCTTCGTGGAACCCGACGTGCCCCACATGGCCAAGTGTATCGAAGCCGGCACCATCGTCGACTCCTTCTCCCCCGTCCGCGCCGACTTCCTCGGCAAATAACGGGTTCGAAGCACGGCTCTGACTGGCACTTTTTGTAAAAAGTGCCTCAAAAACTTTTGTAAGAACCGTAGCGAAGCGGAGCTCTGCGAAGCAAAACTTCGTTTCTCCTGACTTACTTTACTCGGCCTTATAAAAGGTTTTTAGAAAGAGGAAGCCCCTTTTCTTTAGTGGCGATCGAGATTCCGATCGGCTCACGAGAAAAGGGGCTTCCTCTTTCTAAAAACCTTTACTAAAAATAAGCCAAGTAGGTCAAGGGATACGTAGTATCCCAGAAAATTTTTGGTGCCGCTTTTTATAAAAAGCGGCAGTCGAAGCAAGCCCCAACCTGTCAGTTTGTCAGGTTGGGGGGATTGGCAGTGGTTTTGTAGTGTTATGGGTGTTGATTTGTTATTATGATTATATCTCATAAATTGGAATGCTATGAATGTGAATAATTTGACTATCAAGGCCCAGGAGGTTTTGCAGGAAGCTTTTTCTGCGGCTTCGTCGCGGGGGCACCAGGCGGTTGAGCCGTTGCACTTGTTGGAAGCGCTGATCGGTGAGGATGAAGTGGGGGCTTTTCTGCTGACGAAGATCGGGGCGCAGGTTCCGGCCTTGCGGGCGGTGACTGCGACTGAGATCGGGCGGTTGCCGCGGGTCGAGGGCGGGGAGCCTTATGCTTCGCCCGCGTTGAGCAAGGTTTTACAGAAAGCACTGGATTCGACGAAGGAATTCGGGGATAAATATGTTTCGCCCGAGCATTTGTTGCTGGGCATCCTGGAGGGAGGCGACACGGCGGCCCGGCTGTTGAAAGACGCCGGGGTGACGCGCAAATCGCTCGTCGCTGCGATCAAAGAGTTGCGTCAGGGGCAGACGGTCGACAGCCAAACGTCGGAACAGACCTACGACGCGCTGAACCGCTATGCGATCAACCTCAACGACATGGCCCGCCGCGGAAAACTCGACCCGGTGATCGGCCGTGACGAAGAGATCCGCCGTGTGCTGCAGATCCTCTCGCGCCGCACGAAGAACAACCCGATCCTGGTCGGTGAACCGGGTGTGGGGAAAACGGCTATTGCGGAGGGCATTGCTCACCGGATTATCGACGGCGACGTACCCGAGAACCTGAAATCGAAGCAGATTTTTTCGCTCGATATGGGCGCCCTGGTGGCCGGTGCGAAGTATAAAGGTGAATTCGAAGAACGCTTGAAGGGCGTAGTGAAAGAGGTCGTCGGGGCCGAAGGCGAGATCCTGCTTTTCATCGATGAGATCCACACGCTGGTAGGCGCCGGCGGGGGCGAGGGGGCGATGGATGCGGCCAACATCCTGAAACCGGCCCTGGCCCGTGGCGAGTTGCGGGCGATCGGCGCCACGACCCTCGACGAGTACCAAAAATATTTCGAAAAAGACAAGGCCCTCGAACGCCGTTTCCAAAAGGTGCAGGTCGACGAACCGACGACGGTCGACTCGATCTCTATCCTCCGTGGCCTGAAAGAGCGTTACGAGAACCACCACAAGGTGCGGATCAAGGACGAGGCGATCATTGCCGCCGTTGAATTTTCGCACCGATATATTACCTCGCGTTTCTTGCCGGATAAAGCGATCGACCTGATCGACGAAGCGGCGGCCAAGTTGCGCCTCGAAATGAACTCGGTGCCCGAAGCGATCGACGAACTCGACCGCAAGGTGCGCCAGTTGGAGATCGAGCGCGAAGCGATCCGCCGCGAAAACGACACGAAGCGCATCGAGGAGTTGACCCGCGAGATCGAAGAATTGAATACGAAGCGCACCGCCTTGCGTGCCAAGTGGCAGAGCGAGCGCGAGGTGATCGATAAAATTCAACAGAACAAGGAGTCGATCGAACAGCTCAACCTCGAAGCCGCCGCCGCCGAACGCAGCGGCGACTACGGAAAAGTGGCTGAAATCCGTTACGGAAAAATCCGCGAAACGCAGGCCGAGATCGACCGCCTGAACAAGGAACTCGAATCGGCCAACGCCGAAGGCGGCATGATCAAGGAAGAGGTCGGCGCGGACGACATCGCCGAAGTGGTGTCGCGTTGGACAGGGATTCCGGTGAACCGGATGTTACAGAGCGAACGCGAAAAACTGCTGAAAATGGAGGACGAGTTGCACCTGCGCGTGATCGGGCAGGACGAAGCGATCGTCGCCATCTCGGACGCTGTGCGCCGCAGTCGTGCCGGGTTGCAGGATGCCCGGCGGCCGATCGGATCGTTCATCTTCCTCGGTACGACCGGGGTGGGGAAAACCGAGTTGGCCAAAGCATTGGCTGAATTCCTTTTCAACGATGACAACCTGATGACGCGCATCGACATGAGCGAGTACCAGGAACGTCACTCGGTGTCGCGCCTGATCGGGGCCCCTCCGGGCTACGTGGGGTACGACGAGGGGGGGCAGTTGACCGAGGCCGTGCGCCGAAAGCCCTATTCGGTGGTGTTGCTCGACGAAATCGAAAAGGCCCATCCCGATGTGTTTAACATCCTGCTGCAGGTGCTCGACGACGGCCGCCTGACCGACAACAAGGGGCGCGTGGTCGATTTCAAGAACACGATCATCATCATGACCTCCAACATCGGCTCGCACCTGATCATGGAAAATTTTGAAAACCTCAACGAGTTCAACCGCACGGAGGTGGTCGAAAAAACCAAAGACCAGGTTTTTGAACTGATGAAGCAGACGGTCCGGCCCGAGTTTCTGAACCGCATCGACGAGATCATTATGTTTACACCGCTTTCGCGCGAGGACGTCCGGCAGATCGTTGTACTGCAGATCGATCAGATCCGCCGGATGTTAGCTGAGAACGGGATTACGTTGAACGTCGACGAACCGGCTGTGCAGTTTTTGTCTGAAAAGGGGTTTGATCCGCAGTTTGGGGCGCGGCCGGTGAAACGGACGTTGCAGAAATACTTGGTCAACGAGCTTTCGAAAGAAATTCTCGCCGGTCGTGTGAGCCGCGATTCGGTGATCGACGTATCGGCCAAGGACGACGAACTCGTCTTCTCGAACAAGGGGTAAGGTGCGTCCCTGCAAAGGGGGATATTCGTTGTGAGGCGCGGACTTGTTTAGCTCAGCAGAAGGAGCAAAAAGCATCGAGAAAGTGCAAAGAAAAAGCGTCCGGGGGTTGCCCCGGACGCTTCATTCTTCGAACCTGGCGGCAAATTATTTGCCGGGGCTCTTCTTATCGTAGTGCTTTTGATAGCGGCTCATAAACTTATCCACGCGACCGGCGGTATCCACCAGCTTCATCTTCCCGGTGTAGAACGGGTGCGACGAGCTGGAAATTTCCATCTTGTAGACGGGATAGGTTTCGCCATCCACTTCGATCGTTTCACGTGTCTGGACGGCGGACCTGCACAAAACCACCTGGTCATTCGACATATCCTTGAATGCCACGAGACGATAATCCTTGGGGTGAATATCCTTCTTCATAGGTGTTTGTTTGTTAAACGTAATTAAAATTGAGAGGGCAAAGATACGAACTTTTTCGTCGCTTCCAAATTTTTCGCGGATTATCTGCAAGTTCTGCCGGTTAACTACATCCGTTCGGGTACGTTGATCCCGAGCAGGGCCATTGCGCCGGCCACCACCCGCGCCACCTGGGCCGAAAGCAGCAGACGCGTTTCGCGCACACCCGGGTCGGCTTCGCGCAGGATCGAGTGGTCGTGATAATATTGGTTATATTCCTTGACCAAGTCATACACATAATTGGCCACCAGCGCCGGCGAATGCTCCGCCGCAGCGGCAACCACCACGCCCGGATAGTCTGCAAGCAATTTTACCAATTCGACCTCCTTGGGCAACAAGGGGTAATCCGCCGCGATCCGGTCGCCCATAGCCACACCCGCTTCGGCCGCCTTGCGCAACACCGACTTGATGCGCGCGTGGGTATATTGAATGAACGGGCCTGTGTTGCCGTTGAAATCGATCGACTCTTTCGGGTCGAACAACATAGTCTTTTTGGGATCGACCTTCAAGATAAAATACTTGAGTGCGCCGAGGCCGACCATTTGGCTTACGGCGTCGGCCTCCTCAGGAGTGCAACCGTCGAGTTTGCCGAGTTCGTCCGACATATCGCGGGCGGTCTTGACCATTTCAGCCACCAGGTCGTCGGCGTCGACCACCGTTCCCTCGCGCGATTTCATTTTTCCCTCGGGCAGTTCGACCATCCCGTAGGAGAGGTGGTAGATGTTGTCCGACCACGCGTGCCCCAATTTCTTGAGGATCAGTTTCAGTACCTGGAAGTGGTAATTCTGTTCGTTCCCAACGACATAGGTCAGGTCATCGAGGTGATACTCCGTAAAGCGCTGGTAAGCGGTACCCAAATCCTGTGTCATATAGACCGACGTGCCGTCGCTGCGCAAGAGCAGTTTTTGGTCGAGGCCGTCGTCCGTCAGGTCGATCCACACCGAGCCGTCGTCTTTCCGGAAAAAGACCCCTTTCGCAAGGCCCTCCTCAACGATCTCTTTGCCCAGCAAGTAAGTCTGCGACTCATAATACATCTTGTCGAAGCTGACGCCCAGCGCTTTGTAGGTCTCGTCGAAACCCTCGTATACCCAGCCGTTCATCGTTTCCCACAGGCCATAGACCGCGGGGTCTTTCGCTTCCCACAGGCGCAGCATCTCCTGCGCTTCCTTCATCATCGGAGCCTCTTTCTTGGCCTCGTCTTCCGACATTCCGGCGGCCGTCAGTTCCTTGATCTCGGCCTTGTAGGCCTTATCAAAGGCGACGTAGTATTTGCCGACCAGGTGGTCGCCCTTCATCCCCGACGAGGCGGGCGTTTCGCCGTTGCCAAACTTCTGCCAGGCGAGCATCGACTTGCAGATGTGGATGCCGCGGTCGTTGACCAGGTTGGCCTTAATAACCTTGTGGCCCACGGCATCGAGGATCTGCGCCACGGAATAGCCCAACAAGTTGTTGCGGATGTGCCCCAGGTGCAGGGGTTTATTCGTGTTGGGCGATGAATATTCGACCATCACCGTGCGGCCTGTGGCCGGCTGGCGACCAAAGTTCGTGTCGGCGGCAATCGCGTTAAGTTGCTCCGCCCAGAAAGATTCGCGGAACGAAACATTCAAAAAGCCTTTGATCACGTTATAGCCTTTGATCTCCGGATTATTAGCGACCAGATGTTGGCCCACCTCTTCGGCGGTTTGTTCGGGGCCTTTACGGCTCGCTTTCAGGAAAGGGAAAACGACCAGCGTGAGGTCGCCTTCAAACTCGCGCCGGGTTTTTTGCAATTGCACCTGACCAGCGTCGACCGGTCCGTAAAGGGCTTCGAGCGAGGCAATGGCCTTGGCCTGAAGATGTTTTTCGATATTCATCGTGTTTTTCGATAGGTCAGAGAAAGGTCCCGGTCAAACCGGGTTTGGCAAAAGTAGCGGTTTTTCGCCAACAATCAAAACAAGCGGGACGGCCCGAAGGCCGCCCCGCTGCAATTTCGAAAAGATCACGTCCGGATTACAAGTCGGTGATCGGCTTGAACTTCGGCACGAGCAGTTTCATGATTACCCAACCGATCAGGTAAACTGACGCACAAACGGCGAACATAATCATATAAGCCGTCTGAAGGTTGTCTGCGAAATGGTCAGTCAGGGTCCCGGCAAGCAGCTGCACGAGCACACCACCCACGCCACCGGCAGCGGCGCCGATCCCGGTCACCGAGCCCACCGATTTCTTTGGGAACATATCCGATACGGTCGTAAAGAGGTTGGCCGACCACGCCTGGTGGGCAGCGGCTCCAATACAGATCACGGCCGTTGCGAAAAAGATCGCGTTACTGCCGAAAATGGAAATGTTACCGAAATACTGGGTCGACAGCAGCACGAGCGGACACACGGCGATCAGCAACATTGCGGTCATACGCGCCTTGTACACCTGCCACCCGCGATTCATAAAGAACATCGGGATGCTGCCGCCGAATACCGAACCGATAATGGCCACACCGAACACGATGAAGTTGGTCGCCATCACGCGGGCTGCGGTAGCTTCGGGGGTAAGCCCTTCGCAGAACTGGGTACGGACGTAAGTCGGCAGCCAGAACAAGAGGAACCACCAGATACCATCGGTCATAAACTTACCCACGACAAATGCCCATGTTTGGCGGTAGGTGAGCAGCTTAAACCACGACACTTTTTTCACTTTATCGCCTTCAGCTTCGGCTGCTGTGGTTGCTGCGGCAGCGGCCATTTCGTCAGCGTCGCTGTGGATGTAGTCGTACTCGGCCTGGTTGATCTTGCCCTTTTGGAGCATCGTCTTCGGGTTGTTGTACGAGATTTGCCACCAAATCAGCCACAGGAAACCCACCAGACCGGTCAGGATGAATGCCATTTGCCAGCCGTGGAACAGCCCCATGAATTCCTTGCCCGAGGGCCACATCAACAGACACCACGGGATGAACAGGGCGCAGATCATCGCCCCGACGTTCGACCCCGAATTAAAAATCCCGGTCGCCAGCGCGCGTTCTTTCTTGGGGAACCACTCGGCCACAGTTTTGATCGAAGCGGGAAAGTTACCGGCTTCACCGGCTCCAAACACGCTACGGGCAAACATATGTGCGGGCAGCGATTTGCCCATAAAGGCGCTGGCCATCCCGGCAACCGACCAGAGGGCCAGCGACAGGGCAAGGCCCAACTTGGTGCCGATCTTGTCGATGATCGCACCGGCTGCCAGGGTGAACCCGGCATAGAACAGGGTAAAGATCGAGGTCAGGTACGAAAACTGGAGGTTTGTCCAGCCGAATCCTTCCGCCGAACAGAAGTAATCTTTCAGGAAACCGATCACGTTACGGTCCATGTAGTTGATCGTCGTCGAGAAAAGCAGCAACGAACAGATCATCCACCGGTAACGGCTCGCCTTCACAGTAGTCATAGCAGTAGCAGCCATTTACTTTAGTTTAGGGGTTAATATTGAGATTATTTCTTCTTGACTTTGGCGATGATGGCCAGCGAGTCGGCGCAGAGCTTGGTGATCGCCCCCCAATCCTTGGCCGCGATCACGTCGGCCGGGAAAAGGTTCGAGCCCATCCCCACGCAGGTCACCCCGGCGTCGAACCACGCTTTGAGGTTGGCTTCTTCGGGTTTCACGCCGCCGGTCACCATCAGGTTCGACCACGGCATCGGCGCCTTTAGGCCCTTAACGAAGTTCGCTCCCAGCACATCTCCAGGAAAAACTTTGCACACATCGCAACCCGACTCCTGGGCAAAGCCCACTTCCGATACCGAGCCGCAACCCGGAGTATACGGTACCAGGCGACGGTTACAGATTTTGGAAATTTCGGGGTTGAACAGCGGGCCCACCACGAAGTTAGCCCCCAGCTGGAGGTACAGGGCAGCGGTCGCCGGATCGACGATCGACCCCACTCCCATCACCATTTCGGGGCACTCCTTGGCAGCAAATTTCACCAGTTCGCCGAACACTTCGTGGGCAAACTCGCCGCGGTTGGTAAACTCGAACGCACGCACACCGCCCGCATAGCAGGCTTTCACCACGTTCTTGGCCAACTCCACGTCCTTATTATAGAAAACAGGCACCATGCCCGTGGAAGCCATCGCGGCGATCACTTCCATTTTTGAAAATCTTGCCATTTTTCGTAATTTTTATAATACTGAAAAGGCTTTACGACCGGCGGTCGTAAAGCCTTTTCGATAAATTACCTTGATACGCGGCCGGAGCCGTCGCCTTTCATGAGATTTTCGACCTCGGCGACCGTCACGAGATTGAAGTCTCCATAAATGGTGTGCTTGAGGCACGAGGCGGCCACCGCAAAATTGAGCGCTTTCTGGTCGTCGCCCGGGTAGGAGATCAGCCCGTAAACCAGGCCGCCCATGAACGAGTCGCCCCCGCCCACGCGGTCCACGATGTGGGTGATGTCGTAGCCCGGACTCTGGTAGAGCTTCTGCCCGTCGTAGAGCACGCCGGCCCACGTGTTGTGGTTGGCGTTGATCGAGCCGCGCAGGGTGATGATCACCTTCTTCGCCCGCGGGAATTTTTTCATCATCTGCTTGCAAACGCTTTCGAATTCAGCCGCTTCGACATGGCCGCCGGTAGCGGTCACGTCAAAACCTTCGGGTTTGATGCCAAAGACTTTTTCGGCGTCTTCCTCGTTGCCCAGGATGACGTCGCAGCCTTCGACCAGCAGCGGCATCACTTCCGAGGCCGTCTTGCCATATTTCCACAGGTTCTTGCGGTAGTTGAGGTCGGTCGACACCGTCACGCCCATCTTGTTGGCCACCTTGATCGCTTCCAGGCAAGCGTCGGCCGCACCTTGCGACAAGGCCGGGGTGATCCCCGTCCAGTGGAACCACTGGGCGCCCTGAAACACTTCTTCCCAGTTCACCATGCCAGGCTGGATGTCGGCGATCGACGAGTGGGCGCGGTCATAGACCACCTTGCTCGGACGCGCTACAGCGCCCGTTTCGAGGAAATAGATCCCGAGGCGTTCGCCGCCATAGAGTACATGCGAGGTCTTCACCCCGTGTTTGTGCAGGTTCATTTCGCACGCCTGCGCGATGTCATTCTTGGGCAGGCGGGTCACGAATTCAGCTTCGAGGCCGTAGTTGGCCAGCGACACGGCCACATTGGCCTCGCCGCCCCCGAAGGTGGCGGTCAACTCCGTAGCCTGGCTGAAACGCAGGTAGCCAGGGGTAGCCAGGCGCAGCATTATTTCACCAAAGGTTACAACTTTTTTCATCGGTATTTATTCGTTAGGTTAGGTCCGTTATTTGGGTTGTTTGCCGATATAGGCCAGAATGCCGCCGTCTACGTAGAGGACGTGGCCGTTCACGAAGTCCGAAGCCGACGAGGCGAGGAACACGGCCGGGCCCATCAGGTCTTCCGGGGTGCCCCAGCGGGCGGCGGGCGTCTTGGCGATGATGAACGAATCGAACGGGTGGCGCGATCCGTCGGCCTGTTTTTCACGCAGCGGGGCGGTCTGCGGGGTAGCGATATAGCCCGGGCCGATGCCGTTGCACTGGATGTTATATTCACCGTATTCCGAAGCGATGTTGCGGGTGAGCATCTTCAGACCGCCTTTCGCAGCGGCGTAAGCCGACACGGTTTCGCGGCCCAGCTCGCTCATCATCGAGCAGATGTTGATGATCTTGCCGGCATTTTTCTTCATCATCCCCGGGAGGACGGCCTTGGCCATGATGAACGGGCCGTTGAGGTCGATGTCGATCACCTGGCGGAATTCAGCGGCGGTCATTTCGTGCATCGGGATGCGTTTGATGATTCCGGCGTTGTTCACGAGGATGTCGATCACGCCCACTTCCTTTTCGATCTTGGCGATCATCTGCCCCACCTGTTCTTCGTTGGTCACGTCGAACACATAGCCGTGGGCCTTGATGCCTTCCTTGGCATAGGCTTCGACGCCGGCTTCGACCAGGTCGAGTTTGATGTCGTTGAACACGATGGTGGCGCCGGCGCGCGAAAGGGCGGTGGCCAGGGCGAAACCAATCCCGTAAGAGCCGCCCGTCACAAGAGCCACTTTGCCGGTCAGATCAAATGCTGATGCTACTGATTTCATAATATTGTACGGATTTATCAATTATGTTTTGAAATGAGGACGAGGCCGGGGAACCTGGTGTGGTTCCGGCCTCGCCCGGATCATTATGTTCGTTGTCGGTTTTTCACGTGGTGATTATCGCAGGTCAACGGTTTGGCAGGTGTCCATATCGTTGTAGTCGAGGTTTTCGCCGGCCATCCCCCAGATAAAGGTGTAGGCGCTGGTGGCGCAAGCCGAGTGGATCGACCACTGCGGCGAAATCACCGCCTGGTCGCACTTCATCCACACGTGGCGGGTTTCCTGCGGTTCGCCCATGAAGTGGCACACCATCTGTTCGGGAGACAGGTCGAAATAGAAGTAGGCTTCCATGCGGCGGTTGTGGGTGTGGGCCGGCATCGTGTTCCACACGCTGCCCGGTTGCAGTTCGGTCATCCCCATCTGCAGCTGGCAGGTCGGGAGCACTTCCTTGACGATCATGCGGTTGATGATACGGTGGTTGGCGCCTTCGAGCGAGCCGAGTTCGAGCACCACAGCGTCTTTCTTGGTCACCTTCTTGCACGGGTAGGCGGTGTGGGCCGGGGCCGAGTTGAAGTAGAACTTGGCCGGGTTTTTCCCGTCTTTGCTCTTAAAGATCACTTTCTTGGTGCCACGACCGATGTAGAGGGCTTCTTTGAAGTCCACGTCATAGGTGATGCCGTCGGCTTCGACCTGGCCGGCGCCACCCACGTTGATCATCCCCAATTCGCGGCGTTCGAGGAAGAAATCGGCACGGATTTCGGCCGGAGCTTTCAGTTCGAGGTCGTGGTGCGAGGGCACGGCGCCACCTACGATCAAGCGGTCGAACATCGTATAGACCATGTTGATCTCGTCGTTGACCATCACATGTTCCATCAGGAAATGTTCGCGGATGGTTTCGGTGTCGTAATGTTTCGCATCGGCCGGATGCGAACCATAACGGATTTCAAAATTCTGCTTCATCGCTTTATGTTTTAATTATTAATTGTTTGTGTCGTGTTATTTTCTTCCAGTCCTGTCCCCCGCCCTCCTCTTATGGAAGAACGAAAAAACATATCCTGGGATTTTACAAAAATAGTATTTTTTTCTAACAATGCAAAGTAACGTCTCCGGGCGCCGGGAGGCACTTTTCTGATATCGCAAGGAAAAAACTCCGCATGCGGGAGCCCTTTCAAACAATAAGTGCAGCTCCCTCCCCGGAAAGGCGTAATCACCTTTTAGGAAAGAATTCTACGCAATGGGGCAGAGATGGTGTCCGGTCGAAACCTCAATAAATCTTGGGCGACAGTTTGCCGGTGAGCATCAGGTGGCCGTTGCGGGCCAGGGCCTGCATCTCGTTTTCGCCGGGGTAGATGGCCACCGGGCCGATGAATTCGACCATCTTCCGGATGTAGCCGCAAATCTGGGTCGAATGGGCCATCCCGCCGGTAAGCAGCACGCCGTCGACCTTACCCCCGAGCACGGCAGCCATCGCGCCGATGCTTTTCCCGACGTTGTAGCCCAGCGCTTCGACCACCAGCTGCGCGTAATGGTCGCCAGCCGCCGCCCGGGCCCGCGCTTCGCGGGCGTCGTTGCTGCCGGTGTGAGCCACCAGGCCCCCTTTGCCGACCAGCATCTGCACGATGTCGTTGCGGGTATATTTGCCGCTAAAACAGAGTTCGGCCAACTGCAACCCCGGCACCGTCCCCGCGCGTTCGGCCGAGAACGGCCCTTCGCCGCCCAGGGCGTTGTTGACGTCGATCACGCGGCCCTTGTGGTGGGCGCCTACCGAAACACCGCCGCCCATGTGGGCCACGATCAGGTTCAGCTCTTCGTATTCTTTGCCAAGCGAATGGGCATAACGCCGGGCCACCGATTTCTGGTTCAGCGCATGGAAGATCGACACGCGTTTGAACACCGGATGTCCGCTCACGCGGGCCACCGGATCGAGTTCATCGACCACCACCGGGTCGGCGATGATCGCTTTCACCCCGGCCCGTGCGGCGATGTCGTGGGCCAACAGGCCTCCCAGGTTCGAGGCGTGTTCGCCCATCAGGGCGCCCCGCAGGTCTTTCATCAGGGCCTCGTTGACCTCGTAAACCCCCGAGGCTACGGGACGGATCAGCCCCCCCCGTCCGACCACGATGCCGAGCGAGGTCAGGTCGATCCCTTCGCGGGCCAGTTCTTCGAGGATCAGGTCGCGGCGGTATTCGAACTGCGCGGCGACGTTTTCGAAAACGGCAAGTTCCTGAGTAGTATGCGGGATGCTTTTTTCGAAAATTTCGTTTTCGCCTTCATAGAGGGCGATTTTGGTGGAGGTTGATCCCGGGTTAATCGTCAGGATCTGTTTTCCGTCAGCCATGGCAATTCGTTTTTCAGATAAATATTTAAGCATCCAAGATACAAATTTATTTCCAAACTTTTCAGGAATTGGAAATTCTTGCGCTTTTCCAAGTAAAACATCGGCAACACCAAGGACGCGATCTAAAGAAAGTGACGACCTACCGACGATCGAAAAGGCAAACCGTTGGGCCTGCGAACAAATCTTAAAACGGGAACCCGCCAAGACAGTTGCGGCGGGCAAAAGCCCGCCGCTATGTTTATTGTCCCGCACACAAGAGATTTTTTTTGCATTGGAAGAGCCAGGTTTCTGAACCGGGTCGGGCATAAAAATCTCCGGGGAGCATGGCCACCACGCTTTTTTTCCTTTGAGGGGACTGGCGCTTTTTATAAAAAGCGCCGCAACCTAGGTCGCTGCATGGCAGCGGGCAAGCTCAACGCAGTTAAAAAATTTTCGGGAAAGCTGCGCTTTTCTGGAGAACTTTACTTTGGCGAATCCCTGTGGAGGAAGTTCCTCTTAGCGTTTGTCCCCGTTGTGGGCAACCAGAACAGCCAGCGCAATCGAATTCAGTTTCGAATCCTCACTATCCCCGCGCGAGGTCAGCACGCAAGGAATCTTCGCCCCGACCACCAGCCCCGCCAGCGTAGCGCCTGCCAGTTTGGTCGACGCCTTGAAGAAAGCATTCGCCGCATCGAGGTCCGGAAAGACCAGCCCGTCGGCATCACCCGCCACCGGACTTTTCAACTTTTTGATCCGGGCGCTTTCGGCATCGATCGCCACGTCGACCGCCAACGGGCCGTCAACCATGCCGCCCGTAATCTGCCCCCGGTCGGCCATCTTGGCAATCATAGCCGCATCGACACACGAGGGAATATTCGGAAGCATCTGCTCCGTCGGCCCGACAATCGCCACCTTGGGCGTTTCGATGCCCAGCGACTGCGCCGTGCGGATCAACCACTTGGTCATCAACACTTTCTGCTGGACGTCGGGTGAAGGGATAATAGCCACGTCGGTAGCGAGCAGCAGCTTGTGGTAAGCCGGCATTTCGAGCACCACCACGTGGGTCAGCACCGACTTGGGCGGCAGCACCGGCGTATCTTTCGACAACAACGCCCGCACGTATTTATCGGTCGAGATGCTCCCTTTCATCAGGATGTCGGCCTCGCCCCGCGAAGCCAACGCCACGGCATGAGCGGCAGCAGCCGTTTCCGACGGTTCGTGGATGATGGCGAACGATTCTGTCGGAATATTATGGTTGCGGCAGATTTCGCGGATCACCGTTTCGTCGCCCACCAGTGTCGCCTCTACAATCTCCGCCTTCACGGCCATATAGGCCGATTCAATCGTGTGCTGGTCGTCGGCATAGGCCACCGTCAGGCGCTTTTTTGGCACCTGACGCGCTTGTTCGATCAGTTGCGATAATTTCGTAATCATAGCTGTTTCGTATTATATCGTATCGCAAATATACAAATCTTCAGCCAAATTGTCATAAAAAAACGCAAATTTGCAGAAATTTAAAACACTTCTGCTGTCGTTGATCTCGACAACAGAAGTGTTCGAATGGACCCCGTCCGGACAATCCGGCGCGGCTATTTTGCAACCCGCTTATTCCGAGCGCTTTTTAACAAGTCGGAATGTATCGGAGGCGATCACCAGTTCTTCGTCGGTACAGGCGAGTACTACCTTGACTTTCGACGACGGTTTCGAGATGATCGTGTCCTTGCCGCGCAAGCCGCGGTTGAGGTCGTAGTCAAGTTCGACGCCCATGAATTCGAGGCCCTTGCAGACGTATTCGCGCATCGACCCTTCGTTTTCGCCTACCCCCCCGGTGAAGACCAGGATGTCGACACCGTTCATCAGGGCGGCATATTCGCCGACGAATTTCTTGATGCGGGTGTTATAAATATCCAGGGCCAGGCGGGCGCGTTCGTTGCCTTCGGCGGCCGCTTTTTCGATGTCGCGCATATCGGACGAGATGCCGGTAATCCCCAGCACGCCCGACTCCTTGTTGATCATGTCGTTGACACGGCTGTAGCTCATCCCTTCCTTTTCGGCGATGAACAGCAGCGCACCCGGGTCGACGTTGCCGCAACGGGTGCCCATCACCAGGCCGTCGACCGGCGTGAAGCCCATCGAGGTGTCGTAGGATTTGCCGTTGAGGATGGCGGTTACCGAGCCGCCATTGCCGATGTGGCAGGTGATGATCCGCGAGTTGTTGAAGTCGACGCCGGTCATCTGGGCGGCTTTCTGGGCCACGTATTTGTGGCTGGTGCCGTGGAAGCCGTAGCGGCGCACCTTATACTGCTCGTAGTATTTGTAAGGCAGGGCGTAAAGGTAGCTCTTGGCCGGCATGCCCTGGTGGAACGAGGTGTCGAAGACGGCTACCTGGGGGGTGTTGGGCAGGATGTGCTCGATCGACAGGATGCCTTTCATGTGGGCCGGGTTGTGGAGCGGGGCCAGGTCGAAACAGCTTTCGATCTTCTGATTGACCGACTGGTCGATCACGACGCTTTCCTGGAAATATTCGCCGCCGTGGGCCACGCGGTGTCCGACAGCGCCGAGTTCGGCCAGCGAGTTGATCACGCCGTGGGCCGGGTGTACGATGGCGTCGAGGATCAGGGTAATGCCTGCCGAGTGGTCGGGGATGTTGCGGACAACTTCGAATTTGTCTTTGCCGACGGGTTTGTGTACGAATACGCCGTCGGTCAGGCCGATGCGTTCGATCTGGCCTTTGGCCAGGAGCTGGTGGCCGTCGTTTTTCATTTCGATCACCTGATATTTGATCGACGAGCTGCCACAGTTAAGAACGAGGATAATCATAGGTATGGTAGGTTTTTAGATTGATTCAAATCAGTTTTTTCGTTTTCCCTCCGACATCCGCCCGGGTGTGCGGAGGGTGGGTCAGGTTTGTGCGATCGTTTGGGTTTTCACACCGGAGCGTACTTTAGTACGTGAGGATTGAAAAACCGAAGGATCGTGCAAAGATGGCCCGCCATACGCGCAGCCACCAGAAGCGCGCTTACTTCATCCCGCCCGCCTGGCAGGCGGTGATGGCCACCAGGCCGACGATGTCGTCGACAGAGCAGCCGCGCGAAAGGTCGTTGATCGGCGCCGCCATACCCTGCAACACCGGGCCTACGGCTTCGGCGTGGGCCATCCGCTGCACCAGCTTGTAGGAAATATTCCCCACTTCGAGCGTCGGGAATACCAACACGTTGGCCCGTCCGGCAATGCGGCTGCCCGGCGCTTTCTTCACCCCGATGCCCGGAATGATCGCCGCGTCGGCCTGCAATTCGCCGTCGATCATCAGCGTCGGGTCCATCTCCTGGGCCAGCTTGGTGGCTTCGACGACCTTGTCGACCATTTCGTGTTTGGCCGAGCCTTTGGTCGAGAAACTGAGCATCGCGATGCGCGGTTCGAAACCGGCAATGGCACGGGTCGTGTGGCCCGTAGCCACGGCGATCTGGGCAAGTTCCTGGGCCGTCGGGTTCGGATGCACGGCGCAATCCGCAAAAACCATCACGCCACTTTCCCCGAACTGCGTGTCGGGAATGAACATGATGAACGCCCCCGAAACCACACTGATCCCCGGTAGCGTTTTTACATACTGGAAAGCCGGGCGCAGCACGTCGCCCGTGGTGTTGGCCGCCCCGGCCACTTCGCCGTCGGCGTCGCCCGCCTTGATCATCACCGCACCCAGGTAGAGCGGGTCGAGGATCAGCTTTTCAGCCTGTTCGCGGGTGAGGCCCTTGCTGCCACGCAGCGAGAGCATCAGCTCAACGTAGGCGTCCTTTTTCGGGTTCGCCGCCGGGTCGAGAATCGTTGCTTTCTCGATGTTTTCAAGGTAATTTTCCGAGGCTTGTTTGAGCACTTCCTCGCGGTTCCCGATCAGGATCAGTTCGCAAAAGCCTTCTTGCAGGATGCGGTCGGCGGCTTTTAGCGTGCGTTCTTCGGTGCCCTCGGGCAACACGATCCTCTTCAGGTTGGATTTGGCTTTCGCCTTGAGGTCTTCTATAAATTTCATCTCGAATTGTATGTGATATTTTCTGTCAAATGCCTTTCGCCAACACCCATCCGCCCCACGCCGCCGCCACGCAGCACACGACGCTCAGGATGATGTAAATACCCGCTGCCACCCACTGTTCCTGGCGCAACATTTGCAACACCTCGAACGAAAAGGCCGAAAAGGTCGTAAACCCACCGCAAAATCCTACGGCGCAAAAATAATAAATCGCCGGGATCGGGTTCCGGGCAAAGAATCCCATCGCCAACCCCAGCAAAAACGAACCGATGATGTTAATCGCCCATGTCGCCGCCGGGAATCGCCCGGCGCCGAGCGCGTGTACCGACAACAGCCCGGCACCATATCGCGCCACGGCTCCGAGGAAGCCTCCGGCACCGACCATCAGGATCTCTTTCATCGCACGGCAAAGGTAGCGATTACGAAATAATTCGAGGTAAAAATACGGGGATAAATTTTAATTGTTACCTTTATAACGCAGATATGGTGAAAGTCGAAAGGCAAATCGAGCTTGCTCGAATTTGTCTGAGGCGCATCCCACATTATGTAAAAACGATTGAAATTAACGGCATTTGCCCCTATTTTCAGAGCAACCGACCGACGCTATGGTTTCTGTTCCCGTACATAACTACATCACCCGCATCGAGCTCTTCGGGCTGTGGGGAAAATTCGACCTGCGGTGGGACCTCTCGCCCCGGGTCAACGTGCTTTCGGGCCTCAACGGCAGCGGCAAAAGCACCACGCTCCACGCCCTGGCCCGCCTGCTGCGCGGCAAATCGCTTTCGCCCGAGGAGCTGCAACGCGTCCGCTCGGTAGTGATCACCTTCGAGGACGGGTCGACGATCTCGTCGGAAAACCTCAACAACAAACCGGTGCATAACGTCGACATCATCAGCACGTTCGACAGCCGGCTGAAAGATTCCGACGCGTTGCGGAAACTCTCTGAGGGCGAGGTGCGCACCGAGATCGACTGGGAAATCTACCGCCTGCAAAAACGGTATATCACCTACCAGCTGGCCCAGGGCAAGAAGATCATCGCGCTGCTCACCTGTCGCGCCCCCCAGGCCGAAATTGAAGCCATCAACAACCAGAAAACCGAATTTTTCGATCTGGTCGATTCGCTCCTCGGCAAAACCCATAAAACGATCGACCGCACGAGCGACGAGCTTTCGTTCCTGGCCGACGACGGCACCCGGATTTCGCCCTATATGCTTTCGGCCGGCGAAAAGCAGTTGCTGCTGATCCTGGCTACGGCGCTCACCCAGGACACCGCCCCGTCGATCCTGGTGATGGACGAGCCCGACATCTCGATGCACTTCGACTGGCAGACATCGCTCCTGGAAAACATTCTCAAACTCAACCCCAACGCCCAACTGATCGTTTCCACCCACTCGCCCGCACTGGTGATGAACGGGTGGCTCGACACGGTGAGCGAGGTGTCGGACCTGGTCGTAAAGCGTTACCACGAATGAAGCGACTGACCGACAACATCTCATCGCGCTATTTCGAAGCTTCGGACCGCCTGCGGGGCGACAAACGCCGCCTGGTGCGGGTCTTCGTAGAGGGCTACGACGACGTGTCGTTCTGGCGCGTGGTCTTCGACCGCTATACCAACGACAAGATCCGGTTCGAGATCAGCGTCCCGGCCCGCGGCGACCTGGCCAAGGGCAAAAAGGTGGTGATGAAACTCCTGCCCGAGAGCGGCCCCAACCTGCTGCTGTGCGTCGACAGCGATTTCGATTACCTGTTCGGCGACCTCAACGAGCAATCGCGCCTGGTCAACCGGTCGAAATACCTGTTCCACACCTATGCCTATGCGGTGGAAAACTACCACTGCTACCCTCCCTCGCTCCACGGCCTGTGCGTCAAGGCGACCAAAATCGACCGGCCGATCTTCGACTTCGAACTTTTTATGACCGAGTATTCGAAGACGATCTATCCGGTGTTCGTGTGGTATGCCTTTTCGGCGTCGCTGAAGATGGAACGGGCCTTTACGCTGGTCGATTTCCGGAACACGGTGCGCATCAATTTCCTCGACAGCGACGAAAACGGCCGTCGCACGATCGAATGGCTCGGGCGCCAGGTGGAGCGCCGGCTCAAAACACTCGAAGAGCATCACGCCCCGCTGATCCCCGCCCTGAAAAAATTCGAGGAAGGGCTGGTTGCCCGGGGCCTGGCCGGCGAAAACGTCCACTACTTCATGCAGGGCCACACGCTGAAAGACAACGTGGTGCTGGTATTGCTCGAAACCATCTGCGACCGCCTGCAAAGCATCGGCATCTCGACCATCAACACCAGCGAACGCCGCGGCGTAGCGCTCAAAAACGAACTGAGCAACTATAACAACTCGCTGCGCGAGGTAAAAAACCTGCTCGACGACAACGACAACTACCAGGCGTGCGAACTCTACCTCAAGCTTCAGGACGACATCCAACGCTACATCGACCGGGTGTGCAACGGCGGTTCCTGCTAAGCCCCTTTTTCCCCGAAAAGAAACGAAGATTTCATTTGAAATACCGAAATAAAACCGTAGTTTTACGGCTTTATAATTTTTCACTATTTCACTATGGGAATAGGAGCAGTCATTGGGGAAACGGTCATGATGATGGCCTTCACTTTTCTCGTCGGGATGGGGGTGGCCTACGTCATCAAAATCCTGGTGTGGAGCTTCGGCTTCTTCACCAAAGAGAACCTGGCGGAAACGTATTCGGACTACAAAGCCGATTTCAAACAACGGCGGGCCGAACACAGGCGCGACCACGACTTCTCGGAAGCGCTTGAACGCAACTCCGAGGTCGAAATGCTCAAATACCTTTACGAAAATCTCAACTCGAATAATGCCGAAGAAAAGGTCAACGACCTGTACAGCCTCTCAAGGTATTATTCCGGGATGGGCCGCGATCCCAAAAACACGAAAGACGAAGAAGAGGGCCCCAACGCATTAATCGATTTCTACGATGGAGAAGTATGATTTAAATAATATATTTCAGGGGATTTCAACCCTGTTGCAGTCTGAACCGATCATCATGTACTCGCGCATCGGGCTGATCCTGTTGGGCATCCTACTCGTTTACTGGGGACGCAAGGAGATCCTCGAGCCGCTGGTGATGATCCCGATGGGACTCGGGATGGCCGCCATCAACGCCGGGGTGCTCTTTATGCCGGGCGGCGTGCCGGGCAACCTTTTCCTCGACCCGCTGGTGACCGACGTCGACCAGTTGATCGACATCCTACAGATCGACTTCCTGCAACCCGTTTATACTTATATGTTCAGTAACGGGCTGATCGCCTGCCTCATCTTTATGGGGATCGGGACGCTGCTCGACATCGGATTCCTGTTGTCGAAACCGTTGCAGAGTATGTTCCTCGCCCTGTTTGCCGAGCTGGGAACGTTCGCCACCCTACCGATCGCTTATGCTATGGGCCTCAGCCTCAACGACAGCGCTTCGATCGCCATGGTCGGCGGCGCCGACGGGCCGATGGTGCTCTTCACCTCGCTCAGCCTGTCGAAAGAGATCTTCGTGCCGATCACCATCGTCGCCTACCTTTACCTGGGGCTCACCTACGGCGGGTACCCCTACCTCGTTAAAGCCATGGTACCGAAGAAACTGCGCGCCATTAAGATCGACCGCAGCAAGGAAAAACCGAAAACATACACCCCGGCAACCAAGATCTCGCTCGCCGTCGCCCTTTGCGTCGTGCTCTGCCTGCTCTTCCCCGTCGCGGCACCGCTCTTCTTTTCGCTCTTTATCGGTATCGTCATCAAAGAGTCGGGCCTCAAACACGTCATCGACTTCATCAGCGGCCCGATGCTCTACGGTTCGACTTTCTTCCTGGGCATTCTCCTGGGCGTACTCTGCGACGCACACATCCTGCTCAATCCCGTGATCCTCAAACTCCTGATCCTCGGCATCCTCGCCCTGCTCATCTCGGGTATCGGAGGCATCCTCGGCGGATACGCCATGTATTTCATCAAACGAGGCAACTTCAACCCAGTCATCGGCATCGCAGCGGTCAGTTGCGTCCCCACCACGGCCAAAGTAGCCCAGAAACTCGTATCGAAAGACAACCCCGGTTCGCTCATCCTTCCCGAAGCCCTCGGCGCAAACATCATGGGAGTCATCACGTCAGCCATTATCACCGGCATCTTCATCACCATCATCCCGATGCTGGGGTAAGTGCGGGTTAGCCTTTGACTGGCACTTTTTGTAAAAAGTGCCTCAAAAACTTTTCTGGAAAGCTGCCACTTTCCTGGACTTACCTTACTCGGCCTTATAATAAGGTTTTAAAGAGAGGGGCCCCTTTCTTGTAGCGGATCAAAATCTCGATCATCGCTTCGGAAAGGGGCCCCTCTCTTTAAAACCTTTACTAAAACTAAGCAAGGGAGGTCAAGGGGATACGCAGTATTCCAGTAAAATTTTTAGCTCCGCTGAGCTCGCCCGCTTTCGGCGACCTCGGTTGGTGCCGCTTTTTATAAAAAGCGGCAGTCGAAGCAGAACCCTGCCCCGGGACCAAATCCTTTTACTTGTAGGAGATCAGGAGGACTTTGGATGCCGACCAGAAGGCTTTGGGGTCTTTGATCAGGAGCATTTCGCAAGTATCTCCGTCGCTCATCACGAGTTCGTATGAGCCGGCCGGGTGATTGGACACAATGGTTACTTTTTTCTGTCCGACAAGTATCCGGTCGACTTTGGTGACGTCGATGCGGGTGAATTGGCTGATATCGTAACCGGCGGCGAGTTTGACGGTACGTCCGATAAATCCGCTCTTTTCGACAATTCCGGCAGCTTCGAGTTGTTTTTCGGGGCCGACGAGGTAGAATGCGGTGTTAAGCGCGTCGGTCTGTTGTGAAACGACGGTTTCGAGGGTAGTCTTGGTTTCGGTCAGGTCTTCAACCGTGGTGTTGAGTTCTGTGACCTGGATGCTCAGTTTTTCGAGGTCTTGCTTGAGCATTGAGATGTCGGCGTTTTTCTCGTTCACCTGTTGATTAAGGCTGGCCATCAGCTGTTCGAGTTCGGTGATCTTGATGTTGGCCTTGCGCAACTGTTCGGTCGAACCTTGCAGACGGTTGATCGCCGCACGGTTCTGGGCAAGCAGGGAACCGATGGCAGCGATATCTTCGTTGATCTGGGCGCGTTTTTCTTTGGTCACTTCGCCTTGCGAATTGGTCTGGACCATTTTTTCGCGTTCCTTGATCGAGTTGAGGTTTTCGGCGATCACGTTGATCGAGGCGAAAACGTCGTTGATGATCGAGTCCTTCCCCGAGATAATGGTCGAAAGGGAATCTTTTTGTTCGGCCAGCTCTTTATCCGCCGATTTCTTGCTTACGCAGGAGAACATCGTCACCAGCACCAATCCTAACACAACAATCTTTTTCATAACACTTCTTCCTTTTTTAAGTTAACGTTCTATGAACTAAAACAGCACACGTACAGACATTCCAAAATCGTACCATTTGAACCCGCTTTCGCCGAAGAGGTTGATGCAGGGCTTGTAGTCGACACCGACGGCCAGGGGTACTTCCGGCACTTTGTATTCGAGGCCGATCACCCCGTCGACCCCCACGGTAAAGGGATAATCGTAATAGCGGTTACCGGCCGGATCGTATTTGGCGTCGCTTTTCCAACCGCCCAGGTTGGCGCCCGCGCCGTAGTAGAAGTTGAATCCCTGGGCAATGACCGGCAGATGACGTTCGTAGAGGGCATAGACATTGACCCCGTGAACGAAGTCGACAATTCCTTCGAGGGCGTTCGCCCCGTCGAGGAAATATTTGACCGTCACGCCGCTGGCCACACCGCCGCCGCGTACGCCCACGCCCCAGTTATACTCCTGGGCCCGGGCCGTGCCGATCGCTGCGAGGGCCAGCACTACCAAAATGATTTTCTTCATAATTATTAACGTTTGAGAAATAAATCTTTCTTTATAAACGCTTCCACCGACTAAATTCGTCTGCAAAGGTAACCTATTCTATTCCATCTTATTCAAAAAGGTGGAATATTTTTTCGGGTGGGGCCAGGTGGTGCACTTGCAGCCCGGCCTCGATGGCTCCGGTGAAATTGCAAGCGTTGTCGTCGATAAAGAGGGTTTCTGAAGGATCGATCCCTGTAGCGGATATGGCTGCGTCGTAGATCCGGCGGTCGGGCTTGCGCAGATGCAGGCGGTGGGAGTAGAAGCAGGCGTCGAAATGCGCTTCGAAATCGCCGCCGGTGAGCGCCCGGTAGCGTTCAGCCAGGCAGTCGATGTGCCAGGGGTTCGTATTGCTCAGCAAGAAGATGCGGTAGCGGGAATGCAGACTGTCGAGCACCGCGAACCGCGCCGGGTCGGGGTCGAGCAACAGGGCGTTCCACGCTACGCGGATGGCTTCGTCAGTCACCCCCGTGCAGTCATATTGCATCCGGATAGCTGTAATAAAACCTTCATTCGAGATGTTTCCCAGTTCGTAATCGAGAAAAAAACCGGTCTGATGGGGGTGGATGTCCCGCGGCCGGAGCCCGCGGATGTCAAGCTGGGCAAAGGCGCTGAGCGTGCGGGAGATGTCGATGTCGACGACCACGCCGCCCAGGTCGAAGACAATATTTTTAATGGCGGGATCGAACCCCTGTTTCAGTTTCATAGTCGGATATAGAGGGTGCCATTTTGAAAATTCTCCGCAAATATCTATTTTTGTAGGCTCAAACGGAAATCTTTCGTGATTTTTCACCGGTCCCGGCTTTGTCCGCTTCCTGGAATTTCCGGAAAAATTTCTGCAAATTGAGAAACGGGGGCCTATAGCTCAGTTGGTTAGTAGCACCTGACTCATAATCAGGGGGTCGCTGGTTCAAGCCCAGCTGGGCCCACCCGAATCGCAGGAGCGAGCCGCAATATTGCGGCTCGCTCCGTTTTATTTCAATCCGTCGCAAGGCACTTTTCTCCGCCGATTATGCAGGGACAAGCCCCGGGACTTTGAAAATTCCGAAAAGAATCGTAAATTGCCGTCCGGAAAACGTAAATGTTCGAAACACCCACTCCCGCTGAAAAAAGACGTAATCAGTAAAAGCTAAGCATATATGGAGCATAAAAAAGGAAGTTTAAAAAGCACGATCGCCGTATCGCTGACCAATTACCTCGATGCAGGCGCGATTGTGGCCGGCGCGAGCGGATTGACACTCTGGCAGAATTACCTCGGCCTGTCCGAAGGCAATCTCGGGTGGCTCAATGCTATCAGCGCCAACTGTTTCGGCGCGGCCATCGGCGCCATCATCGGCGGTTTCCTGGCCGACCGCTACGGGCGGAAAACCATTTACACCTACAACATGCTGGTCTATATGTTGGGGGTGGCCATCATTATGTGTACGACCAGCTTCCCGATGCTGCTGCTCGGCTTCCTGGTGACGGGGATCTCGGTGGGCGCAGGCGTTCCCGCTTCGTGGACCTACATCTCTGAAAACTCGGAAGTGGGCAACCGCGGGCGCAACATCGGCATCTCCCAGTTCGCGTGGGGTGTCGGGCCGGCGATCATCCTGATCCTGGGGATGTTGCTCGCTCCGGGCAAAGAAGGTGCAGCGGCCGGCGTGTTGTTCGGATTTGTCGAAAAAGTGGCCGCTTTCTTTACCGGCGGCACGGCCAGCGGCGCAGACCTGGCCGTGTTCAGCAGCCGCATTATCTTCGGTTCGCTGTTCATCGTAGCCTTTATCGCGTGGCTGTTGCAACGCCGGCTCCATGAGTCGAAAGCCTGGGAAGAGGCACAAGAAGCTCAGAAGGCTCAGGATAAAAAAGAGAAGCAGCCGAGCGTTTTCGCTTCGTTCGGTACGCTCTTTACCAACAAGGTCAATGTGCGGACGATGATTTTCCTGGCCGGGATCTACCTCACGTGGAACCTGGTGGCTTCGGTGATGGGTTTCTTCCAGCAGCACATTTATGAAACTGCTGGCGGACTTTCGAACGCGCAGGCCAATATGCTGTCGGCCATCCAGTGGCTGATCATCGTGGCGGTGACCTATTTCGGGTTTGCGATGCTGGTCGACAAGGTCAATCAGCGGTGGCTCTATTTCTTCGGTACAGGCGTCGGTGTCGTGGCCTGGCTGATCCTTATTTTCGTGGGGATCAAAGACCACGCAGCCCTGTGGATGTTCACCATCCTCTGGGGTATCCAGGCGGGGATATCCGTCCAGGCATTCTACGCGCTGTGGGCGTCGGAACTCTTTCCGGCCAAGTACCGCGCTGCGGCGCAGGGGGTGATGTTCTTCATCGTCCGCGGCGCATCGGCGATCTGGGGGCTGGCCTTTGTCCATATTTACGGCAAGGACGGCGAAGGGTTTACCACGGCGGCTTACATCATGACCGGCCTGCTGATTCTCGCGCTGGCCATCGGCACCATCTGGGCGCCCAAAACCCGGGGGAAATCCCTGCAACAAATCACCGAAGAGCGATACGGAAAAGATATTTAAAGAAAAGTAAAATCGAAAATTCCTGCGGGCGATCAGGTATAGTGTGACTATGCTGGTCGCCCGTGGAAGTCAATAACATCATAGACGGTTTAAGCAGATGAAAAATTCTTTGGCTACTTGGATCTGGTTTCCGGGCGATTACGAAATCTGGCTCGGCAACCAAATGAACAACCGCCGCACCGAACGCGGCAGCTTTTTTCCGCCGTTCTGGAAGATCGACAACCACTATGCGTTGGTCGATTTTCATAAAGATTTCGACCTGGCTGCGCCGGAGGAGATCATGATCCGCGTCGAAGGACAGTACGTTTTCAAACTCGACGGGCGGATGATTCCCGGCGAACCCCGGACGTTCACCGTGCCGGCCGGCAAACACCGGATTAACATCAAGGCCTATCACACCGCCTCGCCCCCGGCCGTTTTCATCGGCGGGAAAAACGTCTACACCGACAATACATGGCTGACCACGTTCGAAGACAAGGAGTGGATCGACGAGTCCGGAAAAGTGTCGGACGTGAGCGCTACGGCGTGGCTGCCTGCCGGGTCGTGGAATTTCAACGATCCGGACACCCTGCCGTCGCAATTCAAACTGAAGACCGAACCCCAGAATGCCGTCGAAACCGAGCCCCAGGGCAGCGGCCAGATGGTCGACTTCGGCAAGGAAACTTTCGGCTTTATCAAAATCCACGGCTTGCAGGGCAAGGGCAAGCTGAATCTCTATTACGGCGAATCGCGCGAAGAAGCCTTGGCGCTCGACACCTGCGAAACGCTCGACTACCTGACCGTCGACCAGCCGGCCAAAGGCGACCAGCTGCTGAAAGAATCGAAAGCGTTCCGCTTTGTCAACGTACAGCCTGATCCCGGGGTGACCTACGACTCGATCTCGATGCTCTACGAATTCCTACCGGTGGAGTATCGCGGCAAATTCCGCTGTTCGGACGAGCAGATCAACCGCATCTGGGACGTGGGGGCCTACACGATGCACCTCACCTCGCGCGAGTTCTTCATCGACGGCATCAAACGCGACCGCTGGGTGTGGTCGGGCGACGCCTCGCAAAGCTACCTGATGAACTACTACCTGTTCTTCGACTCGCCTACCGTGCGCCGCACGATGTCGCTCCTGCGCGGCAAAGACCCGGTGACGAGCCACGTCAACACCATCATGGACTACACGTTCTACTGGTTCATCTCCATCTACGACTACTTCCTATATACGGGTGACGAATCTTACATAAAAACGTTCTACCCGCGGATGGCTTCGCTGATGGAATACTGCCTCGGCCGGCGCAACGCCAACGGCATGATGGAAGGCCTGACCGGCGACTGGGTATTCATTGACTGGGCCGACGGCTATCTGGACAAACACGGCGAAGTGAGCTTCGAACAGCTCCTGCTCTGCCGCAGCTACGAAACGATGGCCCTGTGCGCCGAAATTTACGGTAGCCAGAGCGATGTGGAGAAATACGAAAAACTGGCGGCCGATCTGAAAGCCAAACTGGGCGGGTTCTGGTCGTCGGCCAAAGGCGCCTTCGTCCACAACCGCATCGACGGCAAACTGTCCGAAACGGTGACCCGTTATACCAATATGTTCGCCATCTTCTTCGGTTACCTTACCCCCGAACAGCAACAATCGGTCAAGCAGAACGTACTGTTGAACAACGATATCCTGAAGATCACCACCCCCTATATGCGATTCTACGAGCTGGAAGCCCTCTGCGCGATGGGCGACCAATCCTACGTGCTCAAGGAGATGAAAGACTACTGGGGCGGGATGCTCGATCTCGGGGCCACCTCGTTCTGGGAAAAATACGACCCGGCCCAAAGCGGCGCCGAACACTACGCCATGTACTCGCGCCCGTTCGGCAAAAGCCTCTGTCACGGTTGGGGCGCCAGCCCGATCTACCTGCTTGGCAAGTACTACCTCGGCGTGCGGCCTACGACCCCCGGATACGAAACCTACACTGTCGAGCCCGTCCTCGGCGGACTCGAATGGATGGAAGGCTCCGTCCCCACTTCCAACGGCGACATCAAAGTCTACTGCAGCCTCTCCGAAATCCGCGTCAAAGCCGACGCCGGCACAGGAACCCTCCGCTTCCAAAGCAAAACCAAACCCGTGAGCGAAGGCAACGAAATCAAGGACAACGGAAACAATCAATACGAACTAACCCTAAACCCCGGCAAACAATACACAATATCCTACGCCGGGTAAGTGTTCGGGCCGGCTTAGACTGGCACTTTTTGTAAAAAGTGCCAGTCTAAGCCAGCCTCTTTACTCCGAGAGAGTGTCTTTTACCAGTTGGGCCCGGTGGGGGCCTATGATTTGGGCGAGGGCCTCGAAGGGGGCCTTTTTGATTTTGGAGATGGACCCGAATTTTTTCAGGAGGGCTTGGGCCGATTTTGGGCCTAAGCCTTTGATTTCGTTGAGTTCGCTACTGATGAATGCGTTGGATCGTTTTTGGCGGTGAAAGGTGATGCCGAAACGGTGGGCTTCGTCGCGGATGTGCATCAGCACGCGGAGGGTTTCGGAACTTTTGTCGAGGAAATGGGATTCAGATTCAAGGGGAAAATAAATCTCCTCGTAGCGTTTGGCGAGACCGATGACGGCTACGCCGCGGTCGATGAGCCCGAGTTCGCAAAGCTTGTCGTAGGCGAAACTGAGCTGTCCCTTGCCGCCGTCAACGACGATAAGCTGGGGCAGATCGCCGCCTTCCTCGAGCAGGCGGGTGTAACGGCGGCTGACGACTTCGGCCATCGAGGCGAAGTCGTTGGCTCCGACGACGGTTTTTATGTTGAAGTGGCGATACTCTTTCTTGGCTGGGGCGCCGTTGCGGAAGACGACGCACGAGGCTACCGGGAATGCGCCGCCGATGTTCGAGTTGTCGAAACACTCGATGTGGGTCGGGGGTGCTTTGAGGTAGAGGTCGCGCTGCATGGCGCCCATCACACGGTCGATGCGGGCCTGGGGGTCTTTCTTTTCGATCTGTTTGAGCTGTTCGAGGCGGAAAACGCGGGCGTTCTGCTCGGAGAGTTGCAGCAACTTTAGTTTATCGCCGCGCTGGGGCACCGTAAAGGTTTGCTTCGGGAATGCTTCGCCGAAATCGGGCGCGAAAGGGACGATCACCTCGCGCGAGAGGGGGCCTTCGATCCGTTCGGGGATGGAGGTCAGGGCATAAGAAAGCACGTCCTGGGCGGTATCTTCGACCCCGAGTTTCATTTCGATGGTGAGCGACCCGGCGACGGCACCGTTCTTGACCCGCAGGAAATTGCAATAACCTGTTCCGCCGTCGATCACGAGCGAGAAGACGTCGAGGTCGGTAAGTGTCGGACTGACGATAACGGTTTTGCTGCGGAAAGTGCGCACGAGTTCAATTTTCTCTTTATAGCGGGCGGCGGCTTCGAATCGAAGCTCGGCGGCAGCTTGTCCCATTGCCTCCTCAAGGCGGTCGACGACGGCCGCCGTGTCGCCCCGCAACAGGTCGAGGGCATCGGCCACGTTGCGGTCGTAGGCCTCCTGCGACTGTTTGCCCACGCACGGCCCCTGGCAATTGCCCAGGTGATATTCGAGGCACACGGCGTAGCGTCCCTGCGCGATCTTCTTCGGATGGAGATCGAGCGAACAGGTGCGGATGGTGTAGATCGAATGGATCAGTTCGAGCATCTGTCTCTGCGACCACACCGAAGTGTAGGGGCCGAAGTACCGCGAACCGTCGCGTTCGAACCGCCGGGTCGAAACGATGCGCGGAAAAGGTTCGTTGCGGATGCAGATCCAGGGGTAGGTCTTGTCGTCCTTGAGCAGGATATTATAGCGCGGGTGAAGCTCTTTGATCAGGTTGTTCTCGAGCAGCAGCGCATCGCCCTCGGAGGCCACGACAATGTGGCGCAGGTCGGCAATCTTACGCACCATCACCTGAAGCTTGCGGTCGGCATCCTGCCGTTTCATAAAGTACGACGACACGCGGCGGCGCAGGTTTTTGGCCTTGCCCACGTAGATCACCGTCCCTTCGGCGTCGAGGAACTGGTAGACCCCGGGGCCGGTGGGCAACAGGGCTACTTTCTCTTTCAGCGGATCGGCGGCGGGGGTAGTCATCATCGGAATTTGGCGGTCGAATCGGCAGGAACCACAGGCATAGCAGTCGAATCGGCCGGAACGACGGGGGTAATGGAAGCCGGGGATGCCGCCGGATTCTCCTGCGGGACAGCCCGGGTTTCCGGGATCGGTGCGTCTTCCGCTTCGGGCAGGGCGGCGGGTTGTTTTTCGCGGCGCTTGAAGTAGCGGTCCCACAACTCCTTATACGTGTTGAAATCGACTTTGTAGTAGAGGCCCACGCCGCTCTCCTGCAACCCCTGGTTCTCGTCGAAGCGTTCGACGGTGCGGGTGAAGACTTTCGTGCGCAGGTTGCCCTGGGGGTCGATGACGTAGGTGATGTAGAAGTCGCCGGTGATGGGCCCGCTGGCGCGTGTGATCGAGTTGGGGTTGTTGCCCATGTCGAAGTTTCCCTCGGTTTCGATCAACAGCTTGTCGGGGATGATTTCCTGGGAATAGGCGAGGTAAGCTTCGTCGGAAGAGAGATCGGTACCCGGCCGGTAGCCGAAGTTGAACGTAGTGCGGTCGGACGACACCCAACTGCTCAGCTGGTTGGTCAGGAATTCGATGCCGGTCGAAGCGGTGGCCGCCGTGCCGATGTTGGCGTTGCTGGTAGCGTCGGAGTGGAAGCCGCCGGTCATCAGCAGCCAGATAAACTGGTCGGACTTCATCTCCTGGGTGTTGAGCGCGCTCTGGATAATGCTCTGCGTTTCGATGTCGGCCCGGGGTACTTTCACGTCGAAGGAGATCGTCGGCTTCGTCAGCCGGTCGGTGAGCATGATGATGCAGTTGACGTTGACTTTCTGCGCCCCGCCCGTCGCCGTGCCCACCAACGAGGCGAGCGACGCCCCGCGCACGGGGTAGACGGCGGTGATGTTCAGCAACGCGTCGACCGGATTGCCCGTCCACTGAATGGTGCTGCCGGGCTCGATCGTGAAGTGTTTCAGCGGGAAAAAGTACGTTCCTTCGCGGATTTCGTAGGTGCCGTTCATCGTGAACACCTCATCGGCCGGACGGATGCGCAGGCTCAGGTTGCCGGTGCCGGTAGCTTCAAGCTGGTCGCCCGTACGGGGGTCGATCACCAGTTTGACTTTGGTGTTTGGCTGCACGTTGACCGTCATGTCGATCTCCATCGCGCTCTTCGACGAACTCTGGGTCCGGCGTTGCCGCTCCCGGAACAACTGCTTGCGGGTGAGGACCGTATCCTCCTTCTTGGGTTTCAAAAAGTCTTCGAAGACGATAAAATCGGCCTCTTCGATCGACATCTTGTCGCTGAGCGGCATCACGAAGGTCGAGTTATTCTCGGTCGTGGCGACGATGTTCATCGCCACCTTGCGTTTGTCGCCGCGGATGGTGACCGATCCCGAGGCGTAGGCTTTTCCATAAAAGAGGTCATTGTCGCGCTCGGTCGTATTCAGGGCGAGCATCTTGTTGGGCACAATACGCAGGTCGTAGGTCAGGTTCGAGAGCTTGCTCATGCGGAGGGTCATCTCAATATTCGCCGTGCCCGATTCGTCGTCGCGCAGGCGGGTGCGGCGCAGGATCAGGTCGTTGTTGACCACGTCGACCGTCGCATCGCGCAACGAGTAATGGACTTTGGTGTAATCGACCGTCGCCCCGAAAGTGGGAACTGCGATCGAACCGTTGAGCAACGGCTTTTTGCCCGTACCGGTGAGCCGCAATTTGGCGGCGGCTTCACCCTCGATGCCACTCAGCACACCCGTCAGGAACGGCTGGATATAGCTCAGGTCAAGGTTGGGAAAATTGATATCGACGTAGTAACGCTGGTCGCTGGGCATATAACTGCCCCGCACAAGGGTGTCCTGTCCGGAGGCCATCGAAATGCGCAGGCGCTTGACGCTGTTGTCCCACCAACTCGAAAAGACCGTCCGGGGGATCGGTTTGCCGTTGACCGCCAGATCGTCGAAAGCGAGGTCGGCCGAGAAGAGGCGTTGCTGGTCGGCGGCAGCGACGATGTCGGCATGGCCATTTGTCCGTCCTGCAATTCGAAAACCCATCCGGTCGATCAGGCTGGTCAGTGGCGAGAGGTCGAGGTTGTTCATTTCGACGTGGAGCGTGTCGCCCTCGGTGCGCGACAGTTTGCCGTAGGCCGCCAGTTCCTGCCCCGTGCTGATGATCCGCAAGCGCTCGACGTCGATGCCCGACGGATCAAAAACGATGCGCGGCGAAACGATGCGCCACACCTGATCCTGCACCGTGAATTGCGACGGGTTGAACCGTACCGTCGCCCGTTGCGCCCGGGCTATCGAGTCATAGGCGAGGTCGGCCGCCAGGTTGATCAACGCCGACGAATTGTTTTCGGTATTGACAAAACCCACAGCCAGGTTGATCCCGTTCTCTTTCGCACCGCCGTTGACCGAGAAACCGGGCATCAGGAAACGGCCCACGCTCAACTCTTCGGTCTGGAGGTTGAGCGAGATCGAATCCGATTCGTTGCGGCCGGTCAGGTAGAGGTTCGAGAGGTACATATTGCGGTACTCGATGTATTCCGAGTTGAGCGTCAGCGAAAAATTGTCGACCAGCGGATTAAACATGAACGACGCCTTGGTCCCGTCGGCCACATAGAGCCCCGACACGAGCGCCCCCGCAAAGAGATTGGGTTCCTTCACGTTGACCGTCAGTACATAGTAATTGCCCGGATCGTTGGCAGCGGCGGTGCGTGCAGCGGCGGTTTCGGCGACGATGGGCGCGTTGGCCTTGCGCGGTTTGCCGGCCGAGAGAGCGGGCAGGTATTTGGCCAGCGTGTTGCGGAAATAGGGCAACATATCGCTGTAGCTCAGCCGGCTGCGCAATTCGGCGTCAACGAAGTCGGAATAGACGCCCACCAGTTTGTTGCCGCCCACGTTGTTGGCTTCCAGACGGATTTCGCCCGCCTGGATCGTGTCGGCCCCGAAGCGGTAAGTCAGGTTGCGCAGGCTGCCGGACCCGGTCATCTCGTCGAAGATCAGCCCTTCGGCGTTGGCCCGCAGCACTCCGCTGAGTACCGACACCGAGTCGCGCGTGTTGAGGTGAAGCCGGGCCAGATCGATGCGCGTCGCATCGAGGCTGAAATTGTAGCGCGGCACTTCGCGCCCGGTGTCGAACGTGCCGTCGAGCCGCAGATCGAGGTTGGGGTCGTCCGAGATGAGGGCCGCGTGGTAGTATTTGTTGCGGACCTCGGCTTTCAGGTCGATGCCGTGGTAGGCATATCCCCTGAAATCGAGGCGGTCGACCCGGACACGGGTGTCGAGCAACATCGAGTCGCCCAGCGTACCGCTCGCATTGGCCACCAGCGTCGCCGATCCCATTTCTTTGATCCCCAGCACACTGCCCAATGAAAAATCGCGGATCGACACGTCGCCTTCCACGGCGCTACGCCCGCCCTGGGGGTGCATCCGGGCATTGAAAACCACCTCACCGGCCGCCCCTTGCAAGCGTCCTTCTGTAGAAAAATCGCTGAACGATCCCTCGAACTTGCCGTGGAGCGTGATGCGCCTCATCGGGTCAAGATATCCGGCAAAAGTGTCGGCCGGCTTGCGGACGATGTCGCTGTAGAGGAAACGCACGTCTTCGACCGTCGTTTCGAGCGGGTTGAGGTCGACGTCGAAACGGGTGTTTTCGATATCGGGCAAACCTGTAATTCGGAATTTTACCGCCCCTTTCGTGTCGCGGGTGCTGAACGAGGTGAGCGTGCCTCCCAGGTCGGCCACAGGCCCTTCGACCCGCCCTTCGGCGCGGATGCGGGTTTCCCACTCCGCCAACGAGGGGGCGAAATAAGCTATCGTAGAGAAAGCCACGTCGCTCGGCCCCAGGTCGGCTTCGATGTTCACCCTACTGATAAAATTACGAAACGCGTTCCAGCGGTCGTAGGTAAAATCGAGCTTGGCCATTTCGACGTCGGTCGGATCGCTCTTCACCCGGAAGTCCGACAGGCGGATGCCCGTGCCCGACACCACCGCCTCGCGGGCGCTGAAATTTTCGAGGACGAAGCCGCATTTCTCCACTGCAGCCAAATGCTTGATGCCTACCCGTATGCTGTCGTTCTCAAGGTCGAGGCGCTGAAATTCGAGGTCGATCCGGTCGACATCGAGGTCGGCGTAGTTCATCCCGTAAGGTTTTTCGGGCGGCGCGAATTTCCGGTATTTGAAATGGAAATCTTTCAGTACGAGCGAATTCGACCGTAGCCGGAAGGGGCGTTTCGACGTCTTTGGCTTGTCGCTTTTGAGTTTGTCGATGAGATACCGGAGGTTCATCACCCCGAGGCTGTCCTGGGCGAGAAAAAAATTACCCTCCTCAAGGATGACGTCGCCCAGGCGGACGGTGCCCGTCACCGGGCTGTAGCCCTTGAAGCCGACGTCGATGCGGCCGGCGTAGATGAGCGTATCGCCCTGCAGGTCTTCGACATAGAATTGCTCGATCACCACCCGGTTAAACAGGTGGACCCGCACGTTGCCAACCTCGACCCGAGTGTCGAGCCGCTTGCTGACGATGGCGGCAAACCGGTCGGCGGCATAATTTTGAACGGCGTGCACGCTGAAGAGCAGGGCGGCCAATACCGGAACGACGATCGCCAACAACACGACCGTCGAAAATACCGACCCGATTATTTTTAAAAATCTCTTCATTATGCTACCTTTGGTGCGCCCCCGGTGCGTCCCCGCACTCGGGATTTTGACCTTGTTTGAACAAATATGGTGAGAGCCACGGGGCAAATCGTGTTGTTTGAATTTGTCCGAGGCGTATCCTGTATGCTACAAATATCTTACAATTTTAGTGATTTTTCGACAAAAAACCCGTTCCGGCAGTATGGAATCTCGCATTTTCAATAAATAACGTCCCTGGAAAGATGGAAATTACAGTATTGGGCATCGAATCTTCGTGTGACGACACCTCGGCGGCGGTGATCCGCGGCGGGTGCCTGTTGTCGAACGTCATTGCCAATCAGGAGGTGCACTCGAAGTATGGCGGCGTGATCCCCGAGCTCGCCTCGCGGGCCCACCAGCAGAACGTGGTGCCGGTGGTCGACGTGGCGTTGCAACAAGCGGGTGTCACGCTCGACGAGATCGACGCCATCGCTTTCACCCAGGGACCCGGGCTGATGGGTTCGCTGCTGGTGGGGGTGTCGTTTGCCAAGGGACTGGCCCTGGCGCGCGAGATCCCGATGATGGCCGTCAACCACTTGCAGGGACACATCCTCTCGCACTTCATCGACATCCCCGGGCGCGAGGTGCGCCACCCGCGTTTTCCGTTCCTCTGCCTGTTGGTCTCGGGCGGACATTCCCAAATTGTACTCGTAAAAGCCCCGCTCGAGATGGAGATCATCGGCGGAACGATCGACGACGCGGCGGGTGAAGCGTTCGATAAATGTGCCAAGGTGATGGGCCTGCCCTATCCCGGCGGCCCGGTGATCGACCGGCTGGCCAAAGAGGGTGACCCTGAGGCGTTCCGGTTTGCCAAGCCCGCCGTCGACGGTTACGATTACAGTTTTAGCGGGTTAAAGACATCGTTTCTCTACTCTCTTCGTGACCAAATGTTGAAAAACCCGAATTTCATCGAGGAGAACAAAGCCGACCTCTGCGCCTCGCTCCAGGCGACGATCATCGACATCCTGATGACGAAACTCGTCTGGGCATCCAAAGACCTCGGGGTCAAAGACATCGCCATTGCCGGCGGCGTATCGGCCAATTCGGGATTGCGTGAGGCCGTGGCCCGCGAGGGCGAAAAACGGGGTTGGACGACGTTCATCCCCGAGCTGAAATTTACAACGGATAATGCGGCGATGATCGCCATCGTCGGCTATTACAAATACCTCGGCGGCGAGTTTGCCTCGATGGAAACGTCGCCTGTCGCCCGGACCGAAAATTTTTAGTGTTATGAGGTATAAACTCTCTCGAATCGCGTCAATTGTCGGCGGCACGCTGGCGGGCGACGACCGCACGGCCGAACTGGTTCTTTCGGACAGCCGCGGCACGGTCGACAGCCCCAACGCACTATTCGTCGCCTTGCGCGGGGTGAACCACGACGGCCACGATTTTTTGAAAGATATGTACGAACGGGGCGTACGGGCGTTTTTGGTGAGCCGCCCGATCGACGCGGCGGCTTTTCCGGAAGCGGGATTCGTCGTGGCCGACGACACGCTGGCGGCCCTGCAAGCCCTGGCCGCACACCATCGCAAACGCTTTAAGGGAAAAGTTGTTGCCATCACCGGCAGCAACGGAAAAACCGTCACTAAAGAGTGGGTCGCCCAGCTCTGTCCAGACTCCGTAAAAATGTTCCGCAGCCCGCGCAGCTACAATTCGCAGTTGGGCGTACCGCTTTCGGTCCTGATGCTCGAGGGCGACGAAGCCTTTGCCGTGATCGAGGCCGGCATCTCGCGGCCGGGCGAAATGGCGCTGCTCGAAGCCATCGTCCGCCCCGACATTGGCATCATCACCAACATCGGCCCGGCCCACCAGGAAAATTTCTCGGACCTGCACGAAAAGCTGCTTGAAAAACTGGTGTTGTTCCGCGATTGCCCGACGATCATCTACAACTCGGACATGGAGCCGATCGACGAGGAGATGAAGCACCTCTTTGCCGAACGCGACCTCTTCACGCTGGGCGAAAGCGGCCGTGGGATCACCGTGGTGCACAGCGGCAGCGGCGGGGTAAAGCTCCGTTTCACGGCGGGCGGCAAAACGTTTGAAACGGGGCTTCCTTTTACCGACAAGGCTTCGCTCGAGAATGCGATGCAGGCACTGGCCCTCTACCTGGTGATGGACTTCGATCCCGAAAAGATCATGCCCGGACTGGCCCGCCTGCAACCGGTGGCGATGCGCCTCGAATTGAAGGAGGGCGTGGGCCGCGGCAAGATGGTGAACGACAGCTACAACTCCGATACCAACTCGCTTTCCGTCGCGTTGGATTACCTCAACTCGGTGGCCGGGGGACAGGAGAAAGTCCTCATCCTCTCCGATATGCTCCAGACGGGGCTTTCGGCGGGCGAACTTTACGAGGGCGTTTTTCATTTGATCGAGAAAAAGGGAATAAATTACCTGATCGGTATCGGCCCGAACATCTCGGCCAATGCCGCGCTATTCGACTGCCCGTCGGAATTTTACCCGACGACCGAGAAATTCCTAAACAACCTCAAAAAGCCCTTTTTTGAGGGCAAAGCGGTGTTGGTCAAGGGCGCCCGCCCGTTCCAGTTCGAAAAGATCAGCCGGGCGTTGGAGCACAAAGTCCACACGACGGTGCTCGAGGTCGACCTCGACGCAATGGCCCACAACCTGACCGTGGCCCGTGGGCGCCTGGCCCCCGGGGTGAAGGTGATGGCGATGGTCAAGGCGTTGGCCTACGGCAGCGGCGCGTATGAAGTGGCGGCACTGTTGCAGCACCGGCGGGTCGACTACCTGGCCGTAGCCTTTGCCGACGAAGGGGTGGCGCTGCGCGAGGCGGGGATCACCCTGCCGATCGTCGTGCTGAACGCCGATTCGTGGAGTTTTCAACAGATGGTCGAATACCGCCTCGAACCCGAAATTTATAGCTTTACTTCGCTCGAGATGTTCATCGAGGAGGTCGTCCACCAGGGCGAACAGAATTTCCCGATTCATGTGAAACTCGACACGGGGATGCACCGGCTTGGTTTCCTTGAAGGTGAAGTCGACAAGTTGATCTCCCGGGTGAAACGCGAAGAATCGGTAAAAATCCACAGCGTGTTTACGCACCTGGCGGCGAGCGACGACCCGGCCGAAGACGAATTTACCCGCCATCAACTGGCCTTGTTCGAACGGATGAGTGACAAGATCTGTCAGGCGTTTCCTTCTGAAAGAATACTGCGCCACGCGGCCAACAGTGCGGCGATCGAGCGCCTGCCCGAAGCCCGATTCGACATGGTGCGCCTGGGGATCGGCCTCTACGGCATCGGTGCGAACCCGGGCGGCGAACCGCTACGCACGGTGAGCACGCTCCGCAGTCGCATCGTGCAGATCAAGCGCCTCGCACCGGGCGAAACGGTGGGTTACAACCGCCGCGGGCACATCGACCGGCCGACGGTGATCGCCACCGTCCCGATCGGTTATGCCGACGGCCTCGACCGCCGGCTGAGCAACGGCGCTTGGAACTTTTCAGTAAAGGGCAAAATGGCGCCTACGATCGGCAACATTTGTATGGACACCTGCATGATCGACGTGACAGGCATCGACGTCCACGAGGGCGACGAAGTGACCGTCTTCGGCGAAGCGCCCACGGCGGTCGATATGGCCCGCGTGTTGGATACGATCCCCTACGAAATATTCACCTCCGTTTCCTCGCGTGTGAAACGGGTCTTTTTGAAAGAGTAGTCCGCCGTGTCGCTTACCCCTGCCGGTTACATATTCTTTGCGGTGGTTGCCCTTAGCCTGGGGCTCGGCATCGCTGCCGGACGCCGGATGGGAAAAAACGACCGAATGGGGTGTGTCGGATTCGGCTTTATGATGCTGTTGTCGTTGGCGGTGACGGGGCTGTTTTTCGGAATGACTTATGCGTTTTACGATTACTCCTCAACTAAAGTCGACCTACTGCTGCACGGAAAAAGTTATCCGGCCCACGTGGTTGATTTCGAAGCGCGTGAACATCAGGACGACGAGGGAAATTGGGTGACGAACTACTATCCCGTGGTTAAGTTCACCACCGAAGAAGGGGAAACCCTGACTCGCACCCTGCCCGACGCCGATATGGAACACGAGCATCGGGTGGGCGAAACGCGGACCGTCTATTACCACGCCGGGAAAGACGGGGTGACCGCTTTCGGCGGGATGACTTTCGTTGCCCTGGGCGGGATGCTGATCCTGCTGACGGCGCTCGGGCTGGGGTTTGTGGCGTTGGTGCTTTATGCTTTCGGGGCGCGGATGGAACGGTTTACGCCGGCGATGGGCAATGTGGTGCTCAAGGGACTAATCCCGTTTATGATGATTTGCTTCGATGCGCTGTTGATTTACGGGCTGCTTTATGGAAATACATCACAGTCCTGGTGGGTTAAGCCGCTGCTTATATTCTTCATCCTAGTGCTTTCGCTTTTCATCCCGGGCTATTTCCGGCTGCTGTCCAAAAAAGGCAAACGAAAATAACGATATGACCAAAGGTAAACTTTTTTTGATCCCGACCCCGATAGGGGCTACCGAGCCTTACGACGTGCTGCCACAGGGGAACCAGGCGGTGATCCGCTCACTCGACTATTTCGTCGTCGAGGAACTGCGCACCGCACGGCGGTTTTTGAGCAAAGCCGGGATCGGGAAACCGATCGACTCGCTCACGTTTGCCCAGCTTAACGAGCACACCCCGCCGGGCGAGGTCGAAGCGATGCTTAAACCGCTGCTCGAGGGGCGTGACGCGGGGCTGTTGTCCGAGGCGGGCGTACCGGCCGTGGCCGACCCCGGGGCCGACCTGGTGGCCTTGGCCCATCGCCACGGGATCGAGGTTGTGCCGCTCGTCGGGCCGTCGTCGTTGCTGCTGGCGCTGATGGGATCTGGGATGAACGGGCAATCGTTCGCATTCAACGGCTATCTTCCTGTCAAACAACCCGAACGCAGTAAAGCAATCCGCTTTTTCGAGGCCCGCGCACTGAAAGAGGGGCAGACCCAACTCTTTATCGAGGCTCCTTACCGCAACACAAAACTTTTTGAGGATTTTTTGAGCACTTGCCTCGAACAGAACCGGTTGTGTGTGGCAGTCGACCTGCTCGAACCGACGCAGCGCATCGTCACCCGCACCATCGCCCAGTGGAAGCGCGAAACCCCGCCGGAAATCAACAAACGCCCCGCTGTTTTTATCCTGGGCCGCTAATCATCCTTGTGTATTAAGCCGTTCCAGGCCAGGTCACAGGCGCTTCGCCTGCGATCCCCCTGTGCGGGATATTACTATATGGACGGCGGCCGAACTCGCTGGAGCTAAACGATTTTCTGAACCCGGAACAAATCTGGTGCTTAGCGAAGCTAAAATTTCGTTTTTCCGGGGGACTCTGCTTTGAAACAAAAAGGGTTGTGCTTTGCACAACCCTTTCCAATAAAAAAACGATCGCCTTTATTTGCTGTTCGCAAAGCGCTTGCGGTCGTTTTCGTCCAAGTAGATT
Source organism: Rikenellaceae bacterium (assembly GCA_031553805.1). GTDB lineage: Bacteria > Bacteroidota > Bacteroidia > Bacteroidales > Rikenellaceae > JAITVB01. Next base: position 89,373 of record JAVBLC010000001.1, read on the forward strand.
TTCCGCAGCCGGATCGACTTCGGCGTGACTTCCACGTACTCGTCGCCTTGAATATATTCAAGCGCCTCCTCCAACGAAAAGATAATCGGCGGAGCAATGTTGTTTTTTTCGTCCGTGCCGCTGGCGCGCATATTGGTCAGTTTCTTGGATTTGGTCAGATTGATCACCATATCGTCGCCGCGGTTGTTCTCGCCCACCACCTGACCGGTGTAGATCTCTTCGCCCGGCGCGACGAAAAATTTGCCGCGGTCCTGCAACTTATTGAGGGCATAGGCGTAAACCGGCCCGTTCTCCATCGAGATCAGCGAACCGTTGATCCGCATTTCGATGTCGCCCTTCCACGGTTCGAACGCGCGGAAACGGTGCGAAATGACAGCTTCGCCCGCCGTCGCGGTGAGCATATTGCTGCGCAGGCCGATGATGCCGCGCGAGGGAATGTCGAAGATCAGGCGCGTGCGCTCGTTCTTGGTTTCCATATTCATCAGCGTGCCGCGGCGTTTGGTGACCAGTTCGATCGCCTTGCCGGCGTACTCTTCGGGCAGGTCGATGGTGAGCTCTTCGACCGGTTCGCACTTCTTACCGTCGATCTCCTTGACGATCACCCGGGGCTGGCCCACCTGCAACTCATACCCTTCGCGGCGCATCGTTTCGATCAGCACGCTCAGGTGCAACACCCCGCGGCCGAAGACGACAAAACTGTCGGCGGTTTGTCCCGGTTCGACACGCAGGGCGAGGTTCTTTTCCAACTCGCGGTCGAGGCGTTCCTTGATGTGGCGCGAGGTGACGAACTTTCCTTCTTTGCCGAAGAACGGCGAATCATTAATGGTAAAAAGCATACTCATCGTCGGTTCGTCGATGGCGATCGGATCAAGCGCTTCGGGATTTTCGTAGTCGGCAATCGTGTCGCCGATTTCAAAGCCTTCGATACCGACCATGGCGCAGATTTCGCCGCACTCGACCTTGTCAACCTTGGCTTTGCCCAGGCTGTCGAAGACCATCAATTCCTTGATCCGGGTCTTTTGCAGGGTAACGCCGTCTCGTTTACAAAGGGTGACGGGCATACCCGATTTGAGCGTTCCGCGGGTAAGCTTGCCCACCGCGATACGGCCCACATAGGGTGAGAATTCGAGCGACGTGATTAGCAACTGCGGCGTCCCTTCTTTTATTTCCGGGGCGGGAATGTTGTCGATAATCGCGTCGAGAAGCGGGGTGATGTTTTCCGTTTTCTTGTTCGACACGTGCGACATCCAGCCCTGCTTGGCGCTGCCGTAGACGGTGACGAAGTCCAATTGTTCTTCAGTCGCATCGAGCGTAAACATCAAATCAAAAACCTCTTCGTGGACCTCTTCGGGACGACCGTTGGGCTTGTCGACCTTGTTGATCACCACGATCGGTTTTTTGCCGAGAGCCAATGCCTTCTGCAACACGAAACGGGTTTGGGGCATCGTCCCCTCGAAAGCGTCGACGAGCAGCAGCACGCCGTCGCACATATTGAGCACGCGTTCCACTTCACCCCCGAAGTCGCTGTGGCCCGGGGTGTCGATGATGTTGATCTTAAAATCTTTGTAGATGACCGAAACGTTTTTCGAGAGGATCGTGATCCCGCGTTCGCGTTCGAGGTCGTTGTTGTCGAGGATCAGTTCGCCGAGTTTGTCGGCGTTGCGGGTCAGGTTGCCCTGTTGGATCATCCGGTCGACGAGCGTCGTTTTGCCGTGGTCGACGTGGGCGATAATGGCGATGTTGCGGATTTTTTGCATCGTTTTTCTTAAATCAGGGTGCAAAGGTACGTTAAATTTGGGAAAAGGTTACCTTTGTCACATAAAAAACAGAGCGATGAACAAGACGATTGCGGTCAGAAAGGGCGACGGAGGCATTTCGCAGGTTGTGGTAGGCGATGTGCTCGGCACGCTGCCGGACTACCTTCCGGCAGGACGGCGGGTAATTGTTATCACTGACAGCAACGTGTATGACTACTACGGAACGGTGATCGACCGCTACGAAAAAATCGTGATCGGGCTGGGCGAGGAAAATAAAACCCACGCCACGCTGCTCGACATCTACGAACGGTTGTTGGAGATGGAGGCCGACCGCAGCTGCTTTATCCTCGGTTTCGGCGGGGGCATCGTGACCGACATCGCCGGATTCGTCGCCACGACCTATATGCGGGGCGTGCGGTTCGGTTTCGTGGCCACCACGCTGCTCGCCCAGGTCGACGCCAGTGTCGGGGGCAAGAACGGGGTCAACGTCGGAGGGTACAAAAATATGGTCGGGACGTTTAACCAGCCCGAATTCGTGCTGTGCGACCTGAATGTGCTGCACACGTTGCCCAAACGCGAGTTCCGCGCCGGGCTGGCCGAGGTCGTCAAGGCGGGGCTTATCGCCGATCCGGCGCTGTTCGCCCTGTTCGAAAACCATTCCTTCGAAGATTTTTCGGAAGACGAAGCGTTGTTGTCCGAAGCCATCACCCGCGCCATCCAAGTGAAAAAGACGATCGTCGAAGCCGACGAACGAGAAGCCGGCGAACGCCGTAAACTCAACCTGGGGCACACCTTTGCCCACGCCATCGAAAAGAGCAGCCGCCATTTTCTGCATGGCGAAGCGGTCGCGATCGGCACCGTGACTGCCGCCCGCATTTCGGGCAAACTGGGGCTGTTGGATGCCGCCCTGGCCGAACGCGTCCGCGCAGTGATCGAACGGATGGGATTTTCGGTCGACGCCGGGGTGCCTGATTACCGGCTGGCCGAAGCGTTGCGCCTCGACAAAAAGAAAGAGGGCGACGAGGTGGCCCTGGTACTGCTCCGCGGCATCGGCGATTGCGTAATCCGCCCCGTACCCTTCGACCGGATGGAAGCGCTGATGGCCGAAGAGGAATAAACGAGCCATGCAAAACGCCACCCAAAATAATTCAGCCGTGCCCGCTTCGGGAGTCTTTGCAAGCTTCCGCCTGTGGCCCTTTTCCCGCAAAAAAGAGAAACCGGCCCCGGCACAAAACAAAAACGAACAAAACGAAGAAACAGTGAAATACCTTATCATCGGACTGGGAAATATCGGGGCCGAATACGCCCACACCCGTCACAACGCCGGATTCGAAGTGGTCGAAGCTTTCGCCGCCGCCGCCGGTGCAGCCTTTACCACCCAACGCTACGGCGCCGTCGCCGAAGCCCGGCACAAAGGCCGGACGTTTGTCCTCCTCAAACCGTCCACCTACATGAACCTCAGCGGCAGGGCCGTCAGTTACTGGATGAAGCAGGAACACATTCCGATCGAAAACGTACTGGTCGTCGTCGACGACATCGCCCTCCCCCTGGGCGCCATCCGCATCCGCGTCAAAGGCAGCGACGGAGGACACAACGGCCTCAAACACATCGACGCCACCCTCGGCACAAACGCCTACGCCCGCCTCCGTTTCGGCATCGGCGGCGACTTTCCCCAAGGCTTCCAGGTCGACTACGTCTTAGGCAAATGGACCTCCGACGAAGAAAAAGCCCTCCCCCCAAGAATAGACCAAGCCGTAGAAGCCATCAAAGCCTTCGGAACCATAGGCATAGAAAGAACCATGAACTCCTACAACAAAAAATAACCCCGGCTGCCGGGTCGTGGGGCAGCCTCTGACTGGCACTTTTTATAAAAAGTGCCTCAAAAACTTTTCTGGAAAGCTGCGCTTTCTTTGACTTACTTTACTTAGATTTAGCAAGGGTTTTAGAAAAGGGGAAGCCCAATTTCCTGTAACGGATCAGAATCTCTACCGTTGCGTTGGAAATTGGGCTTCCCCTTTTCTAAAACCCTTATTGAGTCCAAGCAGAGAAAATCAGGAGAAACGAAGTTTCTCAGAAAAATTTTTGGTGCCGCTTTTTATAAAAAGCGGCAGTCGAAGCACGCCCTACCGCCCGACAGCTCGGGCGTATGCCGCGATGGCGAGGTGGTGGTTTAGGTTGGAGGTGATGAGGTTGGAGTAGGCTTGGAGCCAGGCTATTTGGGCGGATTGGAGGTCAAGGATGGATGTTTTTCCTTCGCGGTAGCTGAAAGAGTGGAGGTCGAGGCTTGCGGCTGCGGTATCGAGGTTGCGGCGGGCGATGTCGATCTGCCGGCGGGTTTGGTCGACATTGTTTTGTGCGGTTTCGAGTTCGCGGCGGATGAGGTCGGCGGTTTCGCTTTGGGCGAGGGTTGCCGAGGCGAGTTGGGCATTGTTACGGTCGCGGGTATGGCGTCGTTTGTCGCCCTGGAAGAGGGGGATCGAGAGTTGGGCGTAGACGACGGGCCAGATGTCGGTGTCGCCTGTGAAATTGATCTGCGGGGTGCCGTAAAAGAGGGTTCCGCCGGCCTGGAGCCGGGGAAGGAACTGGCTGCGGTCGATTCGCCATTGTTCTTGCTGGAGGTCGATCTGGCGGCTGCGGATCTGGTATTCGGGGCGAACGGCGAGCACGTCATCGAGGGTCGCCGCACGGGAGACGGTGGCCGACAGGCCGATGCTGTCGGCCAGGGCGACGGGCGCACCGGCCTCGGCCCCCATCAGGATGCGGAGGACGATGAGGTTTTGGTCGAGGAGTTGTTCGGTGCGCGAGAGTTGGTATTCGGCTTCGCTGAGGTTGGTTTCGACCTTGAGCAAGTCGATTTTGCCGATGTAACCGTTGTCGAAACGGTCCTGGACGACGACGTGCAACTCGCGCAGGATGTCGAGGTAGCGTCGGGCCGCGCCGACGTAAGCCGTGGCGGCGGCGGTATTCCAGTAGGCCGACTCGGCAGCATAGGCGATGTTGGTTTCAGAAAGCCCCTTTTCGAGCGAGGCGATCTCCTGGCGGATTTTTGCGGCATCGACCTGGCTGGCGACCTGGCTGCCGGAGTAGATGTTCTGGGTGACGCCTCCGCCAGCCTGCCAGCTTTGGTTTTTGAGCGTTTCGCTGAACGATCCGAGAGTGAGCGATTGCGGATTGAAGGCGTAGTTATACGCCGCCGAGCCGTCGAGCCGGGGCAGGTGGGCCGCGCGGGCTTCGCGCACGGCTGCCTCGGCCGCGCGGAAGGTTTCGTCGGCGATCTGCACGTTTTGGTTATACCCGAGCACTCGCGCCTTGTATTCTTCGAGCGAAAGGGGGGCTTGCGCCCGCGCGGCGGCGAGGGTGGCGGCAAGGGCCAGCAGGAGGATTATCGTGCGTTTCATTTTTCCGGATTCTTGATTTTATAAATGGCACAATAGGTGACCGGCAACACGAGGATCGTGAGCAGCGTAGCCATCAACAGCCCGCCCATGATCGTAGCGGCCATCCCGCCGAACATCGCGTCGCCGAGCAGGGGGGCCATCCCGACGATCGTGGCCCCGGCCCCGGTCGAAACAGGCACGAGCCTCGTTTTAGCGGCGTAGACCACGGCGTCGAACGGAGAATGGCCTTCGTCCGTTTGCAGCCCGATCTCATCGACCAGGATCACGGCGCTCTTGACGTTCATCCCGACCAGCCCCAACAAGCCCAACAGAGCAAAGAAGTCAAACGCTTTGCCCAGCGCTACCAGCCCGATAACCACCCCGATAAAGATCAGCGGCACCATCGCCAGGATCGCCAGCGGTTTTCGATAGTTTCCAAAAAGAAACAATAAGACGATAAACATCAGGATGAACGCCAACGGCATTTTCGCACGCAGCGACTGGTTGGCCTGGTCCTGCGGATCCTGTTCGCCGAGATAGCTGATCGTGTAGCCGTCGGGCAGCGGAATTTTCTGTTGCATCAGTCCCCACACGGCAGCGAACGTTGCGTTGGTGTTGGCGCCCCGCACGGGGTCCATCCGCACGACGATCGTCCGCTCGCGCTGATAATGCCACAGCATGTTATACTGGTAAGAGAGTTGAAAGCTGTCCACAACCTGTTCCAGCGGAAAATGCCGGCCCGCCGCGTTGAACACCGGCAGCAGGCGGAGCTGTTCCAAGGGCAACGAGTCTATCCCGGCGTCCTTGAGCAACACGGGCAACATCAGGTCGCGCTCGCGGTACTCGGCCATCGCGATGCCGGTAGTGGCCAGGCCGAGGCTCTGGGCCACATCGGCGCGGGTCACGCCCAGGCGCCCTCCCCGTTCTTCGGAAAAGCGCGGCAGATAGACCGGTACTTTCGCCCCCCAGTTCGTACGCAGGAATTGCACATCCGGGCCCTCGGCGCGGATCAGCGCCATCGACCGGTCGGCCAGGTGTTGCAGCGTGTCGACGTCGGGCCCCGAGAAGGTGATCTCGACCGCCCCGTCGCTCGGCATCGAGAGCTTGAAGAGCGACGACCGGCAGACAATATTCGGGAAATTGGCCGTCACGTAACGGTAAAACTCATTCTCCCAATAGGCCGTCGAATCCTTGTCGGTGACCTCGATCAGCACGTTGGCAAAATTGGGTTTTAAGCTATAGCTGGTACTCGCCAGATAAAACCGGGGGTGTGAGCCGCCGATGGCGATCGATACTTTCTTGATGCCCGGCCGGCCCATAAAATGGGCTTCGATGGCCTGCACCTCTTCCAAGGTCGTTTCGATCGCGTAGCCGTCGGGCAGGAAGAGATCGGCCCGGAAATAGGGTTTGTCCATCGACGGAAAAAAGTCCGACGGCATTTTTCGCATCACCACGACCGCGCTCACCAGCAGGGCGACAACTGCGCCTATCGTCACCCACCGCCAACGGATCAGGCCGCGCAGCAGGTTCCCGAAGCCGTCGTACATTTTGGTGGCGTAGGGATCGGAAACTTTTTTGCCCGTGTTCTCCTTCAACATAAAATCGCCGAAAGCGGGGGTCTGCACCAGGGCCAGGATCCAACTGTAACCCAGCGAAAGCGCCAGCACGACGAACAGCGGATGGACGATCTCGGCCGCCGCCGAATCGGCCAGATAAAGGGGCAGGAACGAAATAATGCCGATGAGCGTCGCCCCGAACAGCCCCCACATCGGCTTATTGGTCCCGGCGATCAGCGCGTCGCGGCGTTTCATTCCGCGCTTGATGTTGGTGCGGGCGTTGTCGGTGACCACGATCGCGTTGTCGACCAGCATGCCCATCGCAATGATGAAGGCGGCGAGCGACGAGCGGTTGAGCCCGGTGCCGGTGAATTGCATCGTGAAGAGCGTGGCGGCGATCGAAAAGAGCAACGCCGTGCCGATCAGCGCCGTCGCCCGCCACTTATAGAAGAAATAAAGCAGCGCGATGACGGTAAAAACCGAGATGAGGAGATTGGTTATAAAGTCGTCGTTGGCCTGGGCGGCAATGGTGTCTTCGGGATAAATTTCCTCCAATTCAAATCCGTAGGGAAGCCGGGGCATGATCTGAGTGCGGATCGTCTCGCGCACCAAAGCACCCGCCTTGACCACGTCCTTGTCCTGAGCGCTGGCGATGGCGATGCCCACCGCCTTTTTGCCATTGATGCGCAACAGCGATTGCGGCGGATCGTAGTAACCGTGTTCGACGCGGGCAATTTCGCCCAGGCGCAGCTGGGTGCCCTGATCGGTGGTGACGAGCTGGTTGCGGATATCGTCGACCGAGCGGTAGGATTCGGCCACGACCGCCACGCTCAGCTCGCCCGCCCGTTTGGCGCCGACCGATACTTGCCGGTTTTCGGCATCGAGCGTGGCGATGATCCGCTCGGGCGTCACGCCCCGGTTGGCCAGGTCGGCCGCCGAGATGAAGACGTTGACCACCTCGGTTTGTTCGCCGAAGGTGTTGATGCGGCGCACGCCGTCGAGGGGCGTAAGGATTGTCTTGATCTGCTGTGCTTTGTCGTGGAGTTCGCGGTAGGAAATGCCGTCGTCGGCCGTCAGGGCGAAGTAGATCCCCAACACGTCGCCGAAGTCGTCGTTGACCGTAATCGGCCCTGCCCCTTGGGGGAGTTTGGCGCTGATATTCGTCACTTTCTTGCGCAGGTCGTCCCACATCTGGTCCATGATCGCAGGATCGGTACCGGGCAGCAATTCGACCGTGATATAAGCATAACCGGCATAGGATTCGCCCTTTACCCGGCGCATATTGGGCATCGTCTGCACCTCGCGCTCGATGAGCGTGGTGACCAGCTCCTCAACCTCCGACGAAGTGGCGCCCGGGTAGGGACACACCAGCACCGCCTGCTTCATCACAAAGGGGGCGTCCTCTTTCTTGGGCAGTTGCCCGAAAGCGATCACCCCGCCAATGGTCAGCAGCGCGAGGAAAAACCAGATGACTAGTTTATGGTCGAGCGCGTATTTCGGCAGGTTCATCGCGACGGGTTTTCGGTGAGGATTTTTACTTTTTCGCCTTCGGAAAGGAGAGTGACGCCGGCGGTAACCACACGGTCGCCTTCATGCAGACCGGATAAGATAAAAATGCCTTCGTTGCCCAAAATTTCACCGGCGGTGACGGGGGCCAGGTGAACGGTCGAATCGGCTGCGACTTTCCACACCGAAGCGGCCCCGGTTTGGGGATCGGCATAGATTGCAGGCAGGGGAACGATGACCGCCCCGCTCTTTGCGCCGGGCGTTTCCATCCGGACGTCGCAGGCGTAGCCCGGCATCACGTTTAATTTTCGGGCATCGAACGCCGGGTCGGTGATCACGAGAACCACAGGGACACCGCCCCCGCCAACCGACGAGGCGACCTGCTTGTCGATGCGGGCGGCATAATAGCGGTCGGGGGCGGCATCGAACGCCACGCCCCAGCGCGTGCTGTCGCCCACTTCTGCCAGATCGTTCTCGGGCAGCGTAAAGCGGAATTGCAGTTTATCGGGGTTGGTCAGTTTCACGATACGCTGTCCGGGGGCGACCTGCTGGAAATTTTCGACGTATTTCGCTTCGACGTTCCCGTCGAAAGGCGCCGTAAGCCGGGTGTAGGAAAGGTCGTTGAGCGCCTGGTTGTAGGTGGCCCGGTCGTTTTCGTAAGTTGCCTGCGCCATCTCATACTCCTGCCGCGAAATCGCCTCGCGGGCATAGAGGATCTTATAGCGTTCGAGTTGTGAAGAAGCCTGATCGAAAGAAGCTTTGGTCGAGGCCACCCGCAGCTGGAAATCGCGCGGGTCGAGGCGGGCGATCAGCTGGCCCCGGCGAACGTTTTGCCCCTGGTCGACGTTCAGCGCTTCGAGCATCCCGCCCACGCGAAAGTTCACGAAAGCGTATTCCTCGGCCTCGACATAACCCGGGAACGTTTTTTCGGCCCGCAAGTCGGCCGTGATCTCGATCACCTTGACCGGGCGGACGATCGGCGCGGACGGTTTCCCGCCGCACGAGGCCAGGCAAAGCGCCCCGGCCAGAAGAAAAAGAGAGTAGCCTTTCATCAATGCAGTTTTTCTGGATAACGCAGGCCCTTTCGAGGGCCCCATTGTCCCGTCTGCAATATCTATGCCTTGATGAAACGGACCAAAGAAATGCTATTTCGCTCCGGGAGAGCGGCGATCCGGGAAGGTAAAATTGAGCTGCATCAGGTAGCTGAAGACGATCGTCACCCCCGTAGTGAGGATTTTAGCGGGAGTAGGATAAATATGAAACCCTTCGACGAAGAGTTTCAGGCAGACGTAGGTCAGCAGGAACGCCCCGAGGCTGGTCAGCAGGTAGCGGAACAACTTCGTGCGGTCGCGCAAGGGCGAGCCGGCCAGGGCGATGTGGTTCATCAGCCAGAAACCGGTAAAAAACGTGATCGGGTAGACGATCAGGTAGGCCATCACATAGGCCGAAACGACCACGATCCCCAGGTCGACGTCGCGCTTGCACAGCACGAAGTTATACAGCACCGCAAAAAGAAAAATGTCGAACACCATGTTCGCCCCGCCGCAGGCCGCGTAACGGAACGTCGTGGGCGGGATTATTTTCCGTAGGAACGGAAAATAGAACCAGTCGATCGCCGACGATATGAACCGCTTGAGCCGCCCCATCAATAAAAAAGCCCTTTGCGGTTGAACAACAGGTAGCCGAAATTAAACTCGACGAACCACGAACTGCTCACGTCGTATTTGGTCACCGACAGGCTGGCCGGCCCGATCGGGGTCTGGTAGACGAGCGATCCCGTGGCGATATAGCGCACACGGTTCGTGCGTTCGTCCTTCGGGTAGAGGTAATCGTCAGGAATGAAGATATAAGCGCTGGTCTTGAGGTAAAAATTCTCCGTAAACTCAAACGTGGGCATCACCCCGCCCCCGACATAGGAGGGGCTGCGGAACTGAGGGATGAACAGGGTTTTGCTGTGCGAGGTCGGGGTAAACGCCGGCGCGGTGTATTGCGTGGCGTGGACGGTTTCGAAATCGGGGTGGTTCGACACCACGGCGTCGACATAGTAACCGAACGAAAACCACTTGGCCACCGGAAAATACTCCTCGCGCAGGAAGCGTGCGCCGAACCACGTGCGGCGCCCTGTCGTTTCGAGGCCCGGCTCGGGATAGGATTCGCCCGCGAAAAAGGATTCCGTCCCGTCGACAAAGACCGCCGAACCGCTTTGGTAGGTCCCCCGCGTAGGGTATAGCGGAAAATTGAGCGTGCTGCGCGACGCTTCGGCCTGCACGCCGTAGAAATCGAAACGGCTGCGGTCGTGTTGCTGGTCGAGGTTGAAATCGGGGTTTTCGTAATAAAAATACTGGTCGCGCCCCAAGTGGCCCCGGAACTGCAGCACCGAACTGCGGCCCGTCGGGAAACCGAACGCATAGGAGGCGTAAGTATCGTTATAGTCCGTATACCCGTTTTTATTGAATTCGGTCTGTCCGCTGCCTTTCAAGTAATTGTAACGGTTGTAATGGATCGAGAATTCGGAAAATAGCGGGCTTTGGTGGAAAAAATCGTTGCGCAGGCCTGCCGCCAGCCCCATATAAAGGGCGCTGAACATCCCGTCGAAACGGTAGGTGTGGGCGCGTCTGCCGACGTCCTTGTACTCGAGGCCAAGGTAGGCTTGGTTATGCGAGGTCGACGAGATGTTGCCCCCGAAGCTCACCTTGAAGCTGGGCTTGGTCGCCATCCGAACGTCGATCGCAAAACAACCCGTCGTATCGTTGTACGAAAGCGTCGGGAAATCGCCGACGAAGTCGCCCTCGGACAACAGCTTGAAATAGTCGGACTTGAAGCGCTCGAACGTGAAGCGCTCCTCGCGGCGGTCATCGAGCCCGAGCAAGCGCTGGACGTAATCCGTCTGGTCGGGATCGAGTCCCGTCACCCGGTAGTCGTCAAAAATGAGTACCGGTAGCTGCGACCGGTAGGCCAGACGGCGGTTGTAGAGCTCCTCATCGCTCACCCTTCGGGTGATGCGGGCCTTGATTTCGTCCATATGGGCCATCGCGTCCTCGTAGCCCCGGTCGATTATCATCCGCGCCTTCGAAAAGTCGAGCACCGTCACGTCGTCGAAAACCCGCTCGATCAGGATGCCTTTGTCCTCGGGCATGTTGAAGTCGGTGCGTTCCATCGTGATCGCCTCGAAGTCGCGGAACGGGTTATCGTCGTCGGGCCGGGGCGCGCCCCGGATACATTTCCCGCCGATCAGCACGTCGGGCGAGAAATCTTCTTCGACCACCTGCCACGGGAAGTTATTATAGATGCCCCCGTCGTATAACGGCAGCGAATCGAGTTGGGTCGGTTTGAATACTAACGGGATGGTCATCGACGCGCGGATCGCGCGGCCCAGGTCGCCGCCGCGGAACACCACCTCGCGCTTGTTATACACATCGGCCGCGATGCAGCGAAAAGGAACGAACAGGTTGTCGAAATCACCCCCGGAGCCGGCCGACGCCGGGCCGAAGGTTTCGATGAACGACATATCGATCTGGTTCGAGGGGATCAGGTTGCGGGGCAGCAGCGACAGGCCGGTCTGGGCCCGAAAGTCGATCGGCAACGACACCATCGACGGCAGCTGGTCCATCCGCTTGTAGTAGTAGTTATACCGGCTTTCGATGCGTCCGGTCATCCACAGGCGCACCTGTTCGGAAAGGAAAAGCGTCTCCATCTCTTCGGGAGTGTAACCCACGGCGTAGAGGCCGCCGATGATCGCCCCCATCGAGGTGCCGGCGATGTAGTCGACCGGGATGTTGTTTTCTTCCAGCGCCTTAAGTATCCCCACGTGATAAAGCCCCTTGGCCCCGCCGCCGGAAAACACCAGCCCCACCCGCTGGGCGCCGGCCGTAGCCGCGCACAGGAACAACAAGAGGACAAGAAGCATTTTTTTCATCGTAGGCAACATCTTTCGAAGCAGCGCTCACCTTTTTTGCAAACCACGCCAAAAATTCCGGGAGCGGGAAAAATCATCGTTCCGTCCTTTCTTAACCGCTCGGGTGCGCTTTTTTATTGTGCCGTTCGGTATTAATTTTTAACTTTGCGGATTGGATTGCAAAGACAAAGATATGAATAGATTTTTTTTACTTCTAATTTTCGCCGCTTTTTCCCTCGGCGGAGCCGATTTGCAGGCCCGGGGACGCGAAAATCCCATCCCGCCCGAAGCACGACGCACGATCGAAAACGAAGGCTCGGGGAAAACCCTGGTCAAGATCCACACCTCGGCCGGGGTGATCGAAGTGATGCTCTATGACCAGACACCTGGACACCGCGACAATTTTCTGAAATTATGTCGTAACAATACCTACACGGGCGTGCTTTTCCACCGCGTGATCAGCGGTTTTATGATCCAGGCCGGCGACCCGGCCAGCCGCGAGGCGCTTTCGACCGCCCGCTACGGCGGGATGAGCGCGGGCGAAGAGATCCCGGCCGAAATCGTGCCCGGGATGTTCCATCACCGCGGGGCGCTGGCCGCCGCACGGGCGGGTGATGACGTCAACCCTAACCGCTATTCCTCTGGTTCTCAATTCTATATCGTGCAGGGGAAACTCCAGAGCGACTCGACCCTGAACGCCGTTTCGGAAAGTCTTTCGTGGAACATCCCGGACGACCAGCGCACCGTCTATAAAACCGTGGGCGGGGTGCCGCACCTCGACGGCGGGTACACCGTTTTCGGCCGCGTGACCCGCGGCATGAAGGTGATCGACAAGATCGCCGCCACCCGCACCGACCGCTATGACCGCCCGGTGCGCGACATTTTCATTAAAAAAGTGACCATTACCGTCAAGAAATAGTGCAAGACCAATGACTGAAAGAATCGAAAAACTGCTGAAAAGCGTGGAGGATTTCGCCCCGAAAGCGGCAGCCGAGATCGAAGAGTTCCGCATCCGGATGCTCGGTAAAAAGGGCGAGGTGACGGCCATCTTCGAAGAGTTCAAGCAAGTTTCGGCCGAACAGAAACGCGAACTGGGACAGCGGATCAACCGCCTGAAAACAGCCGTGCAGGAGAAGATCGACGCCCTGAAAGCCTCGGTCGACGAGAGTGACGCAAGCGATGCCCTGGCACTCGACCTGAGCCGCCCCGGAACGGCCGATACGCTCGGCACACGCCACCCGATCTCGCTCGTGCGCAATCAGATCGTCGAAATTTTTTCGCGGCTGGGCTACGTCGTGGCCGAAGGACCCGAGATCGAAGACGACTGGCACGTTTTCTCGGCGCTCAATTTCCCGCCCGAACACCCGGCCCGCGATATGCAGGACACCTTTTTCATCGAGAAGAATCCCGACATCCTGCTCCGCACGCACACCAGCTCGATCCAGGTGCGCACGATGGAAACGCAGAAGCCGCCGATCCGTGTGATCTGCCCCGGCCGCGTGTTCCGCAACGAAGCCATTTCGTACCGCGCGCACTGTATTTTCCACCAGGTAGAAGGACTCTATATCGATGAAAACGTGTCGTTTGCCGACATGAAACAGTCGATCCTCTACTTCGCCAAAGAGATGTTCGGCGAGCGGTCACAGATCCGGATGCGCCCGTCGTATTTCCCATTCACCGAGCCCTCGGCCGAGGTCGACGTGTCGTGTAACCTGTGCGGCGGCAAAGGGTGCAACGTGTGCAAGCACACCGGCTGGCTCGAGATCATGGGTTGCGGCATGGTCGATCCGAACGTGCTCGAAGCGTGCGGCATCGACCCGGTGAAATACAGCGGATTCGCTTTCGGGATGGGGGTCGAACGCATCGCGATGCTCAAGTACGGCGTGCGCGACCTGCGCCTCTATTTTGAAAACGACCTGCGTTTCCTCTCGCAATTCGAATCGGTGATCTGATCGCCGCAGCGGGCGGCGGCCGGACGACGGCCCGGTATTTGCCCCCCGATTGCATGACCTTTAAAACAATTTTGCCTGTGCGCCTTCATCATATTTCCCCTTTGCTGGCAGGGTTTTGCATCCTGCTGCTGGCTGCCGCCTGTTCGGCCGGCCGGCCGGCGGCACGCAGCCTGGTCGAATCGCCGCCCCGTTTCTTTACCGACGAACAGGCGGCCTCGCACTATTTTCTCGAAGGGGTGCGGGTACTGAACATTTATGGTTTTGCGGACGAAGCCGAGCGGTGTTTCCGCCAGGCGGTGGCGCTCGACTCGACCCATTCGGCGGCCTTGTATGAGTTGGCCGGCCTGTTGCCTGCTTCCAAAAAGGCCGAAGCCCTCGGCTACGGCGAGCGGGCAGCCGCCCTCGAACCGGACAACGCCTGGTACCAGTTGTTGCTGGCCCGGCTGCTGATCCGCGACCAGCAGTACGACGAGGCGCTCAAGGTCTATAACCGCATCGTCGAACTCGACCCGAACAACCCCGAGAATTACAAGTACCTGGCCGCCCTCTACGAGGAGACGGAACAATATTTCTCGGCCATTTCGATCCTCGACTCGGCCGAAGTTAAATTCGGGGTGATCGAAGAACTGTCGGCCTACAAGCGCCAACTCTTGATGGACGTCGGGCTGACCGGCCGCGCCATCGAAGAAGCCAAAGCGCTGGTCGAGCATTTCCCGTATGAGGAGGAAAACTACGTCGTACTGGGCGACCTCTACGGCGCCACGGGCAAGGATTCGTTGGCCCTAGACGCCTATGACCACGCGCTCCAGCTCGACCCCAACGGGGTAAACGTCCTCGCCTCGCTGACCGAGTTCTACCGCCGCCGCGACGACCGAACCAACCTGTTGACCACTGCCCAGAAACTCTTCGTGCAGGACGGCTTGTCGAACACGGCCAAGATCCGCTTTTTCGACAACGTGATCGGCAACGCCGACTATTACCAGTCGAACTATTTCGGCATCGACGAACTGGCCCGCGCATTGGCCCTGGCCTATCCGACCGATCGCCAGGTAATGGAATTTTACGGGAAACACCTGCTCAACAGCGGCCGGGTCGAAGATGCGCTCAAGGCCTACAAAGGGATGGTCAACGACTCAACCACCCTCGACACCTACACCACGATCCTCGACATCGAAGCCTATCTGGGCCGTTCCGACTCGGTGATGCGCTACTCCGAGCTGGCGCTCGAACGCTTTCCGAAAGACCCCGAGCTCTACATGAAGAAAGGGTTTTCGCTTTTCTACCTGAAACAATACAAGCCGGCCGAGAAGGAGTTGCGCACGGCGCTCAAATATGCCAAGACCGACTCGCTCCGAAGCACTATTTACAGCAGCCTGGGCGATATGGCCCACTCGGAGGACAGCCTGAACACCAAAAAATACTACCCGCTCTACGAAAAGGCGATCCGCCTCTATCCGGACAACGTCTTCGCGCTCAACAACCTGAGCTACTACCTCAGCCTCGAGGGCAAGCGCCTCGACCAGGCGCTGACGATGAGCGAACGGGTGGCCCGGCTCGAACCGAACAACCCCACCTATATGGACACCCACGCCTGGGTGCTCTACAAGCTGGGGCGCTACGACGAAGCCCGCAAGATCCTGCAACAGGCGCTCTCGCTCGACAAGAGCGAAAGCGCCGAGTTGATGTGCCACTACGGCGATATTCTTTATGAGTTGAAAGACTATTTTATGGCATCGGTCTACTGGAAAAAAGCCCGCGACAAGGGCTACAACCCAGCCGAGATCGACCGCCGGCTCAAACTGATCGAAGGGAAATGATGTACCGATTTCTCACTTTATGCCTGTTTTTCTGCCTGCTCGGGACAGCCGCAGCAGGCCAGACCGTTGAGGAGCTGCAGCGCCAGGCCAAGGCTGCCCAGGCCGAGATCGACGCCACCAACGTCCTGATCGAGAAGAACAAGAGTGCCCAAACAAGCAACCAGGCCCAATTGCGCCTGATCAACTCGAACATCTCTAACCGCAAACGGATCGTCGCCAACCTCGACCGGCAGATCACACTGATCAACGGCGACATCAACTCGAAAAGCAGCACCGTCGGCCGCCTCGAACACGAACTGGCGGCCCTGAAGACCGAATATGCGGCGATGACGGTCGACGCCTACCGCAATTACCGGACGAATACTTTCATGGCATTCCTCTTCGCGGCTTCCGACTTCAACGACGTCTCGCGCCGCATCTACTATATGAAGCGCTACACGCTGATGCGCGAGCGCAAGGCGGCCCAGATCGACTCGTTATCGCTCCGCCTTTCGGAAGACATCGTCGAGTTGGGCCACAAGAAAGAGTCGCTCGACGAAACCGTCCAATCACGCACCCTGGAAATCAACCATCTGGCGACCGAAGAGTCGAGCTACCGCCGGATCGCCTCGACGCTCAACACACAGGCCACTCAATACAAAACCCAGCTGGCCCAAAAGCAAAAAGTGCTCGACAACCTGCAGGCTCAGATCCGCCGCCTGATAGAGGAAGAGGCCCGGCGGTCGCAGGGACAAACCCGCACCACGGCCGAAACCGAAGCTTTTGTGGCCCTCTCCGGACGATTTGACCAAAACCAGGGCAGGTTGCCCCTTCCCATGTCGGGCGGAGTGATCATCGACCACTACGGCACCCACCCCCATCCGACACAGAAGAACCTGACAGTCAACAACACAGGCGTCAACATCGCCGCCGAACGGGGAGCAAACGTGCGGGCCGTGTTCGAGGGCGAAGTCAAGGTCGTCTTCCTCTCCCCGGGGCTCAACAACAGCGTGATCATCCGCCACGGGAGCTACCTGACCTCCTACTCCAACCTCGAAACGGTCAACGTCAAGGTAGGCGACAAAGTGACCCTCAACCAAATTATCGGAAAAATTTCCGGTGGCACGGACGCCGAAAATTATATGCTCCACTTCGAAGTCTGGAAAGAGCGCGAAAACCTCAATCCGGAACTCTGGCTGAGGCGATAGCCCGATTAGGCCCCGAAGCTGCTAAAAAACGCCTGAAAACGACGAAAAATGGCCATTACCTACCATACCGAGAACACCCCGTTCCGTTACCGCGGCCGGCGGGCCACCACCCGGTGGATCCGTGAAACTGCGACCGGGGAAGGACGCCGGTGCGGTGAGGTGGCCATCATTTTCTGCGGCGACGATTTTCTGCTGGCCCTGAACCGAAAACACCTGGGCCACGACTATTATACCGACATCATCACCTTCGACTACTCGGAGGGAGATATCATCTCGGGCGATCTGTTCATCAGCGTCGACACCGTGGCCGACAACGCCCGCGGGCTGGGAATTTCCTTTGCCCTGGAGTTGCAGCGGGTAGTGATACACGGTATCCTGCACCTGTGCGGATACCCCGACAAAACACAAAAAGAGGCCGCCACGATGCGTGCCAAGGAAGAATATTACCTGGCCCGCCGGGCCGGGATCGAGCAATGAAATTCGCGTATGACATTATCGTAGTCGGAGCCGGTCACGCCGGTTGCGAGGCAGCCACGGCGGCAGCCCGGATGGGTTCGCAAGTGCTGCTGGTGACGATGGACCTGGGCAAAACGGCCCAGATGTCGTGCAACCCGGCCGTAGGCGGGGTGGCCAAAGGGCAGATCGTGCGCGAAATCGATGCCCTGGGCGGACAGATGGGCCTGATCACCGACCGGTCGACGATCCAGTTCCGGATGCTCAACCGCTCGAAAGGGGCCGCGATGTGGAGCCCCCGCGCACAGTGCGACAAAGAACTGTTTTCTTTGCTCTGGCGCCGCACGCTCGAACAGACCCCGAATCTTTTTTTATGGCAGGACGCCGTGACCGAACTGGTCCTCGAAAACGGGGCAGCGACCGGTGTACGCACGCGTTTCGGGGTCGAATTCCGGGCCCGGGCCGTGATCCTGACCGCCGGCACTTTCCTGAACGGCCTGATGCACATCGGCCGCACCCAGGCTCCGGGCGGACGCGCGGGCGACCCTCCTTCGACGGGCATCAGCGAACAGCTCCGCACCGCCGGATTCGAGGTCGGCCGAATGAAAACCGGCACCCCTGCCCGGCTCGACGCCCGCACGATCGATTTTTCGAAATTGGACCGGCAAGCGGGGGACGAATCACCGGCAAAATTCTCATTTTCACCTGATACAGAGCCGGTTAAAAATCAATCACCCTGTTACCTGGCCTACACTTCGCTGAGGGTGCACGACACGCTGCGCACAGGCTTTGCCGACTCACCGCTCTTTAACGGCACGATCCGCGGCATCGGTCCGCGCTACTGCCCGAGCATCGAAGATAAACTCCGCACATTCGCAGACAAGGAACAGCACCAACTTTTTCTCGAACCCGAAGGACGCGAAACGACCGAATATTACCTGAACGGATTCTCGTCGTCACTTCCCTGGCAAGTACAGGTCGAAGCACTGCAACACATTGAAGGACTGGAGAATATACATATTTTTCGCCCCGGCTACGCCATCGAGTACGACTACTTCCCGCCGACCCAATTGCGCCACACACTCGAAACAAAACTCATTGATAATCTGTATTTTGCAGGTCAAATCAACGGTACGACAGGTTACGAGGAAGCCGGAGCGCAGGGCCTGATGGCCGGGATCAACGCCCACATAAAACTGAACGACGGAGAGCCGTTCGTGCTGGACCGCGATGAAGCATATATCGGCGTGCTGATCGACGACTTGGTGACCAAAGGGGTCGACGAGCCTTATCGGATGTTCACCTCGCGGGCCGAGTACCGGATCCTGTTGCGGCAGGACAACGCCGATATGCGCCTTACGCCCCGCGGCTACGCCATCAGTCTGGCCTCGGAAGAGCGCTTTCGCGCCGCAACGATCAAGCAAGAACGGATCGAGGGATTGGTAAAATTTATCGAACGGCTGAGCGTCGCCCCCGAAGATCTTTGCGATTATCTGGCATCTGTCGGTTCTCCTGCCCTCGTCCAAAAGCGAAAACTTTTTGATATTCTACTCCGCAACGAAATTACGATTGCCGGCTTATCGGCCCACCTCCCCGCCCTATCTTCCTATATGCGGGAGCAAGGGTGCGACGACGAAGTGGTCGAATCGGCCGAGATCCTGATCAAATACGGCGGCTACATTGAGCGCGAGCGCCAGGTTGCCGACAAACTGTCGCGGCTGGAACGGATCCCGATCCGCCCTGATTTCGACTTCAACACCCTGACGTCGCTCTCGATCGAGTCGCGGCAAAAACTCACGCGCATCCGCCCGTCGACCATCGGTCAGGCATCTCGCATCCCCGGGGTCTCCCCGGCCGACATCAACGTACTGCTGGTTTATTTCGGCAGATAACCCCGATGTTCCACGTGGAACATCCCCAAAAAGAATAATGTTCCACGTGGAACATTTGCAAAAACTATGACAAAAGAACGACTGTTTGACCTGAAAAAAGATGGCGCCGCGCGAATTTATCGCGAAACGGCGTCCGGAATTCGGGTCGGAATGAAGGAAATCTCGCTTCAAAACGGAGAAAAAATAGCCGTTTACGATACGGCGGGCGTTTATGGCGAAGAGAACTATTTGATCAACGCTCAAGACGGAATCCCCAAAGTGCGCGAAAAATGGCTTGCGGCACGCGGCGAAGGCGCAAAAACACAACTTTGGTATGCCCGAAACGGGCAAATTACCCCCGAAATGGAGTATGTCGCCCTGCGCGAAAGCCAGGATGTCGACGAAAACGAACGAATCACGCCGGAGTTTGTGCGAAAAGAAATCGCCGAAGGACGGGCGATTATTCCGGCCAACCATCGGCATCCGGAGACCGAGCCGATGATTATCGGCCGGAATTTTCTGGTAAAAATCAACGCCAACATCGGCAACTCGGCCCTCGGATCGGACATTGACGCCGAAATCGAAAAGGCATTATGGGCCATCAAATGGGGCGCTGACACCGTCATGGACCTTTCAACAGGCAAAGATATCCATAAAACGCGCGAGGCAATCCTGCGAAACGTCCCCGTCCCAGTCGGCACAGTGCCCATTTATCAAGCGCTTGAAAAGGTCAACGGTGTGGTCGAAAACCTGACCTGGGAGGCCTATTACGAAACGCTGGTCGAACAATGCGAACAGGGCGTCGACTATTTCACCATCCATGCCGGGTTGTTGCGGGAACACCTCCCCTGCGCACTGAACCGGACCACGGGCATCGTTTCGCGCGGCGGATCGATCCTGGCCAAGTGGATGGAACACCACAGGAAGGAAAACTTTCTCTACACCCATTTCGAAGAGATCTGCGAACTGCTTAAAAGATACGACGTTGCCTTTTCGCTGGGCGACGGCCTGCGCCCCGGCAGTATCGCCGACGCAAACGACGAAGCACAATTCGGCGAATTAAAAACGCTCGGCGAACTGACCCAAATCGCCTGGAAACACGACGTACAGGTGATTATCGAGGGCCCCGGCCACGTACCGATGAACAAGATCAAGGAGAATATGGATCTCCAGCTCGAATACTGCCACGGTGCCCCGTTCTACACGCTCGGCCCGCTTGTTTGCGACATCGGAGCCGGTTACGATCACATTACGTCGGCCATCGGTGCGGCAATGATCGGATGGTACGGCACGGCGATGCTCTGCTACGTTACGACGAAAGAACATCTTGCCCTACCGAACAAGGACGATGTGCGCGAGGGCGTGGTGACCTACAAGATCGCTGCCCACGCAGCCGACCTGGCCAAAGGGCATCCAGGGGCGGCTTACCGCGATCTGCAGATGAGCCGGGCGCGCTATGACTTCCGTTGGGCCGACCAGTTTAACCTCTCGCTCGACCCCGAACGGGCCCGGAGATTTCATCTTGAGATGATCCGCAACAGCGATGTAGATTATTGCGGGATGTGCGGACCGCACTTTTGCGCGATGCGCATCTCGAAATCGATCAAAAAGAGCGATAAATAGACGCTCGATCCGGCCGAGGGACACAAAAAGGAATCCGTGGAATTCTCAGCAGGTTAAGCAAGGGGGAATTTCACAATAACATTCTTTAAATAAGAAACTTAGGCCATCTTGAAGCAATACCCTCGATTGGTCTCAAAAAAATTTGGGGGACACTTTTTTTGCAAAAGTGTCCCCCAAATTTTTATTTTCAGGAACCTGCCCCCTACTCCTTCGACGCGATCTTGGCCCAGGAGTCCTTGAGGGTCACCGTCCTGTTAAAGACGGCTTTCCCGGCTGAAGAATCTTTGTCCTTACAGAAATAGCCCAAGCGCTCGAATTGAAACTTGTCGCCCAAGGCCGCATCGGCCAAGGCGGGTTCAAGGTAGCCGGTCACGACTTTCAAAGAGTCGGGATTCAAAAAGTCCTTAAACGTCTGCCCCTCTTCCACATCGTCAGGGGATTCTTTTGAGAACAGGCGGTCGAACAGACGGATTTCGGCCGGAACGGCGTGTGAAGCCGACACCCAATGGATAATCCCTTTCACCTTGCGACCGTCGGAAGACCCGCCGCTGCCCGATTCCGGATCGTAGATGCAATGTAATTCGACGACTTTCCCGCTTGTATCTTTTATTACATCTTCGCACTTGATGATGTAGCCGTAGCGAAGCCTTACCTCGCCTCCGGGCGTCAAACGAAAATATTTTTTCGGCGGGATTTCCATAAAGTCATCGCGGTCGATATAGAGCTCGCGCGAGAAAGGCACTTCACGGCGTCCTGCAGCCTCATTTTCGGGGTTGTTAATGCAGGAGATCGTTTCGATTTTTCCTTCGGGATAATTGGTAATGACCACCTTAATGGGATCAAGAACGGCCATCCGGCGTTCGGCGATGCGGTTCAGGTCTTCGCGCACGCAGAACTCGAGCAGCCCCAGGTCGATCACATTGTCGCGCTTGGCCACCCCCACGCGGTCGGCAAAGGCGCGGATCGACTCAGGCGTATACCCGCGGCGGCGCAGGGCGCAGATGGTCGGCATACGCGGATCGTCCCAGCCGACAACGAGCTTTTCCTGTACCAATTGCAATAATTTTCGTTTGCTCATCACCGTGTAGGTAAGGTTCAGGCGGGCAAACTCATATTGATGGCTCGGGAAGATGCCCAGTTCGGCAATAAACCAGTCGTAAAGCGGCCGGTGTACGTCAAACTCAAGCGTACAAATCGAATGGGTAATGCGCTCGATCGAGTCCGACTCGCCATGAGCATAGTCATACATCGGATAGATGCACCATTTGTCACCCGTCCGGTGATGCTCGGAATGTAATATCCGATACATAATCGGGTCGCGCAACAACATATTCGGATGAGCCATATCGATCTTGGCCCTCAGCACTTTAGATCCATCGGGGAACTCTCCGGCACGCATCCGGGTAAACAAGTCGAGGTTTTCTTCCACCGATCGGCTGCGCCATGGACTCTCCTGACCGGGAACGGTAACCGTTCCGCGCGTGAGGCGGATCTCTTCCTGCGTCTGGTCGTCGACATAGGCCTTGCCCTTACGGATCAACTCAAGCGCCCAGTCATAGAGCTGCTCGAAATAATCCGAAGCGTAGTACTCGCCCGCCCACTGGAACCCCAGCCAACGCACGTCTTCCTTGATCGAATCGACGTACTCGACATCCTCCTTGACGGGATTGGTATCGTCGAAACGCAAGTTACACAGGCCGTTATATCTCTTGGCCAGGCCAAAATTAAGGCAGATCGACTTGGCGTGCCCGATATGAAGGTACCCGTTCGGTTCCGGCGGAAAACGCGTATGGACCCGGGTATTCCCCTGCCGGATATCGTTTTCGATAATCTCTTCCAGAAAATTCAGCGACCGTTCAACAGCCCCCTCTTGCAGCACTTCACTCATAATTAGCAGTTTTTATGGGTGCAAATATAGTAAGAAACAGCCTCTAACTGGCACTTTTTGTAAAAAGGTGCGTCCCCGCACAGGGATTTACTTTACTTTGAAAAAAAATCTGCGCCAGCTGCACTTTTGCTTTGAAAAAAAATCCCTGTGCGGGGACGCACCTTGTTTATAAAAGCGGCTGTCGAATCCTGTTACTACTTGACGATGGTCATTTCGTCGATCAGGCGTTGGGCTCCGGCGTATTTATCGATAATGAAGAGGACGTAGCGGATGTCGACGCTGATGGTCCGTTGAAGCTCGGGTTCGAAGGCGATGTCGCCGCTCATGGCTTCCCAGTTTCCATCGAAGGCGAGGCCGATGAGTTCGCCGTTGCCGTTCATCACGGGGCTGCCTGAGTTGCCGCCGGTGATGTCGTTGTTGCTGATGAAGTTGACAGGGACGTCACCATTCAGCGCGTAGGGACCGAAGTCTTTTTTGGCGTAGAGTTCCTTGAGGCGCTCGGGCACGGTGAATTCCATCGGGTTGGTGAGGTCTTCCTTTTCCATCACGCCGGTCAGGGTGGTGTAGTATTCGTAACGAACCGCATCGGCCGGTTTATAGGGAAATACCTGTCCGTAGGTGAGGCGGATGGTCGAGTTGGCGTCGGGGTAGTGGTTGGCGCTTTTCTCCATCTCGAGCAACCCGGCGATGTAAAGGCGATGTCCGCGGATGTATTTCTCCTGATAGTCCTGGTAGGGGCCGCGAAGTTCGGCCGACTTGGCCGAGATCGACTGGTAACCGACGAAAGCGGGGTCGGCGTCAAGTTCAGCCAGGGTGGGGTTGTTCATAAAGGCGTCGAACTTGCCCTGATCGGCGAAGATCGTGTTGCCGTAGAGGTAATCGATATATTTGTCGACGTCACCGCCGAATTTGTCCTGGATTTCGGTCTGGAAGAACGACGGGCGCTGGTCGGCGGGCACCTTGGCGATAAAGAGTTTCAGCATGGCGGCGGCGATCTTTTTGTCGGTAGGCTGGTTGTAGTCCTTGTAGAATCCGGCGGCGGAGTTTTTGATCCGGGTCACCATGGCCGGGGCGATGCGGTTCGAATCCTGCAACTCCTGACGGATGGTCGCGCCGAGCGAACCGATATAGAAAATTTCGGTGCCGCGCGTGAGGGCTTCAGAGATGTATTGCATCGTTTGGGCGTAGGGACGGCGGCCGGCTACGGCTTCCTTGATCAGCGGCAGCGCTTCGGCGTAAACGGCACGCGAGGGGCTGGCGGCCACCCAGGCGGTAAATTGGTCTTCCTGGGCCTGTTTCTTGTCCTTAACGTGGAGGCGGCGCAGGCCGCGGCTCATCCCGATCGAGTTTTTCCAATAGTTCGACGACGAAGCGTATTTCGAGGCGTATTGGATACGCACGGCATCGCTTGCTTTCATGTCGGCCATCATCAATTCCTGGCGCACGCCGCGCACCTCGATGCGGATCGGGTTGTCCTGGTCGAGCACCTGGTCGATCTCGTAGGAGGTCATGTAGCGGTTCGTACTGCCCGGGAAACCCATGATCATCGTGAAGTCGCCCGATTCGATGCCTTTGATCGAAATATTGAGGTGTTTCAGCGGTTTGTAAGGTTTATTTTCTTCCGAATAGGGCGCCGGTTTGCCGTTGGCATCGGCGTAGATGCGGAACACCGAAAAGTCGCCAGTGTGGCGCGGCCACATCCAGTTGTCGGTATCGCCCCCGAATTTGCCGATAGCGGAGGGCGGAGCGCCTACCATCCGGACATCCGGATAAGTTTCGGTCAGGAACAACAGGTATTGGTTGCCGCCGAAAAAGTCGCGCACGATCACGTTGTGGCCCGGGTGTTGGGCCCGCCACTGCAGCGAGAGTTCGCCCGACGCTTTCAGGATGGCAGCGGCACGGTCTTCTTCCGACATCTGTTCGGTGACGCCGTTCAGTACGGTGGCCGTTACATCCTCTATGCGGCGGATAAAGACCACCTGCAGGCCGGGAGTGGGGATCTCTTCCGCAAAGCTCTGGGCCCAGAAACCGTTCTTGAGGTAGTCGTGTTCGACCGAGCTGTGCTGCTGGATCGCGCCGTAGCCACAGTGGTGGTTGGTGAGCACGAGGCCCTGGTCCGAAACCACTTCGCCCGTGCAACCGGCGCCGAAGATCACAATGGCGTCTTTCAGCGAACTGTTGTTAATATCGTAAATGTCCTGGGCCGAAAGTTTCAGTCCTTCCTGGGTCATTTGGGGCATGTTCTTCGACAGGAAAGGCAGCAGCCACATGCCTTCGTCGGCCGCCACCCGTCCGAAGACAAGGAAGAGGGCGAGCGCCAATACGGAAAGTTTTTTCATACTGTTGTTATTTTCAGATTGTTTGTGAGTGTGATTTGTTGATTTTAATGCGGTAAAGGTAAAAGAAAGTCGGCAATATTTCTCAAAAAGTGATTTTCATCGGCCTTTTTTCATACCTTTGTTTCCGATAACGGCACCCGACGGGCACACGCCCAAGGGTTTAATAGGGAATCCGGTGTGAATCCGGAACAGTACCCGCTGCTGTAAGTTCCAACCAGTGTTTCCGGCATCAACGAAGCCACTGTCGCACGCAACATAGGCGATGGGAAGGCGCCCGAAACAGGAACGAGTCAGAAGACCTGCCGACCGGGGATCCGGGCCACGTGGAAAACGCCCGCCCCCGACACCACAACTTTTAGCGTTTTCGGGAGTTAAAGCTAAACAGGGCGCAGGACATTTTCCGGCTATCCTCTCTTTTTCCCCGTTACACGATCGGTTTTGGTGGCGATAAACTATGTTGAACCAAAACCGTGAGATGCGTATGACCCAATAACCTGTTCATTATCCGGGGTTTCTTCCTGCTTCCGGCAGCGAAAAACCCCATCGGGGGATATTGCCCTCAATCCCATAACTCGACACTACAGGAAAACGCAATATCCCCTTTTTTCCTATTATCCCGATTTTTTCAATCCAAGATTTTACAGACCGATGAAACACATAAAATTATTATTTGCCCTTGCGGCAGCGGCGCTGCTGTTCATAAACTGTAACAATGATGACAATTTCGAAGCCAGCCCCTATGACCTGACCACCGGCGGGATGATCATCCTCAACGAAGGACAGTACGGGGAAGGGAACGCCGAGATCTCCTACTATACGCCCGGCGACGGCCAAGTGATCAACAACGTCTTCAGCCAGGCCAACGGCGCCGATTTCGGCGATGCGGCCACCTCGCTCACCTTCTACGGCGGCAAGATGTACGCTACGCTGAGCGCTTCGGACAAGATCTTCGTCATCGATCCCAAGACTTCGCTGCTGACGGCCAAGCTCACCGACATCAATTCGCCCCGGTACATGCATTTCTTCTCGGCGACGAAAGCCTATGTTTCGAGTCTTTACGCCAACGAGATCTACATCATCAACCCGTCGACCGGGCAAGTGACCGGCACGATCGCCCTGGGTGCAGGCAACAACGCGGAAATGTTGATCCCACAGGGAGGCTACGTTTACACCAACTGCTGGAACAACAACGCGCGCCTGCTGCTCAAGATCGACCCGGCCACGGACAAAGTGGTGGCCACGCTCGAAGTAGGGGTGCAGCCGAGCAAGATGCTGATCGACAGGAACGGCTTCCTATGGGTCTTTACCGATGGGGGCTGGAACAGCGACTGGACCGCCCACCTCGAGACCCCGACCCTGTACAAGGTAAGCACGACCGATTTCAAAGTCAAAAATTCCTGGCCGATGGGCGACTGGGACTGGGTGCAGGCCGCGGCGATGAATGCCGCCGGCGACAAGCTTTACTACATCAACACCGACGTATACGAACTGCCGGTGAGCGGGTCGTACACCGACGCCCGGCCGGTGATCACGGCCGGCACCCGCACGCTCTACGGCCTGGGGATCGCTTCGAACGGCGACCTCTACGTGAGTGACGCGATCGACTACCAGCAACCAGGCGACGTGTACCGCTACAACGCGTCGTTCACGCTCGTCGCCTCGTTCAAGGCCGGAGTCGTTCCTGCCGGATTTTACAATTATTGACCCTATTTTTACCTGGCGTTACCTGCGGGGCCTGCGATCCGGATCGCAGGCCCCATTTATTTTTCAGAACTGCTGAAGACCGACGCGATCAACCGCCCGGAGTGTTAAAATTTCCCAAATTGTTCCGCTTCCCGAAAAGTTTTACATTTAAAATTCTGGAAAATCGCTGGCAAAAAACATCCTTTCGATCCCCCAATTTTCCCTTTTCGCGTTGCAGGACAAAGAAATAGGGGCAGGAGTTCCAATTCTCAATTTTTTAACCTACCTTTGAAACTTTAAGTTGCCACGGGCTATGCTGAAAGCAATCCTCGGTACCCCAGTCTCCTGGATTTACGGGTTAGCGGTTTATATCCGGCACAAGCTTTTCGACTGGAAGATCCTGAAAGCCGAAGAGTTTGATATTCCCATTGTATGCGTAGGCAACATCACCGTCGGGGGGACGGGCAAGACGCCCCACACCGAATTCCTGGTCAACCATTTCCGTAAAAGCTATAACGTGGCCGTGCTTTCGCGCGGCTACCGGCGCAAGAGCAAGGGCTTCGTGCTGGCCTCGACCGACAGCTCGTTCCGGCTCATCGGCGACGAGCCAAAACAGATCAAACTGAAATTTCCCGACGTGCCGGTGGCCGTGTGCAAAGACCGCAACGAAGGCATCCGCACCCTGCGCGAACTCCACCCCGAGGTCGACCTGATCATCCTCGACGACGGGTTCCAGTACCGCCGCACCGAGGCGTGGGTCAACGTGCTGCTGGTCGACTACAACCGGCCCACCTACCGCGACCGCCTGCTGCCCGCCGGTTCGCTGCGCGACCTGAAGGGGCAGATGCACCGCGCCCAGTTCGTGGTGGTCACCAAGTGCCCGGTCGCAGAACTCAAACCCATCGACTACCGCGTCACCCGCAAGGCGCTCAACCTCTATCCCTACCAGACGCTCTATTTTTCGCATTTCGAGCCGGGCGAACTGGTGCCCCTCTTTCCCGAGCAGGAACGCCACATCCCCGTTCACGGCCAAAACGTGATCGGGATGGCCGGTATCGCCAACCCCGCCCCTTTCTTCGACGATCTGGCCAAACGCTACCGGGTGGTCGAAACACTCTCTTTTCCCGACCATCACGCCTACCGGGTGCGCGATTTGCGGAAGATCAGTGAAACGCTTGCCGGTTGCCCCAAGGACACGCTGGTAGTCATCACCGAAAAAGACGCCGTCAAGCTGACCAGCCGCAAGCAGGTTCCGGCCAAGTTGCAACGGAAACTCTATTACGTTCCGATCCGCGTGGCGATGGTGGGCGAAACGGCTGCGACCGATTTCTATCGACAACTCGACCAATATGTTAAATCGAATCAAAAATATAGTATCCTCCATCCGGAGTAAGACCGATTTCCTACCCGAGGCGGGCATTATCCTGGGCACGGGCCTGGGCGGCCTGGCGACGCAGATCGACGTGGCGTGTTCGATCGGTTACGGCGAAATAGACGGTTTTCCGGTGGCTACCGTGAAAGGCCACGAAGGACGCCTGATCTTCGGGACGCTCGGCGGAAAGCGGGTGGTGGTGATGCAGGGACGGATCCATTTCTACGAAGGCTATACGGCCCAAGAAATTTCGCTCCCGATCCGGGTGATGACACTACTGGGCATCGACACGCTTTTCGTGTCGAACGCCGCCGGGGGGCTTAACCCGGCCTATGCGGTGGGCGAACTGATGGTCATTACCGACCACATAAATCTAATCCCCAACCCGCTCATTGGGAAAAACCTCGAAGAGTTCGGGGTACGCTACCCGGCGATGAACGAGGCCTACACCCCGGCCTTGGTGGCCCGGGCCGACGCGATCGCCGCACGGATGAGACTCGGCCTGCGCCACGGGTGTTATCTGGGACTGACCGGGCCGTCGTATGAAACCCGGGCCGAATGCCTTTTCTTCCGGCAGGTCGGGGCCGACGCCGTCGGGATGTCGACCACGCCCGAGGTGATCACCGCGGCCCATTGCGGCCTGCGGGTCTTCGCCGTGTCGGTCATCACCAACCTCGCCCTGGGCGACGAAACCCCGACCACCGAAGCGGTCGAAAAAGCGGGCGCCGAAGCCGAACGGAAAATGACGGCGCTGTTTATCGAAATGCTCCGCGAAAATTGACTTTTTCGGAAGGACCGGACAAATGAAACCCTTTTTGCTTATCCTGTTGACCTGGTGCTGTGTTACCGTTTGTTACGGGCAGCAGCCGACCGGTTATGTCATCGAGGGCGACCTCGGTTGTCTTTCCGAATTGGCGGCTGACGATTCGGTGTCGCTCTATTACGAACGCGATTTGCTCTACAAGGCTCCCCTGCACGGGAAAACATTCCGGATCGAGGGCGGGCTGAAAGACGGCTGGGTGCTATACGGACGCCTCGAATTCGAACGAGCGGGCGTCGCGTTGCCGGTGTTCCTCGAACCGGGGCTGATCCGGGTGGTGTGTATCCTGCTGCCCGATTCGCTCGAGGGGATTGCGGTGACCGGCACCCCCACGAACGACGAGGCAACATACGCCGCCATCGAATATGCCGCCCTGAACCAGGCGATGATCGACGTTTCGAACGACTCGACCCGCACCGAAAAACAGAAAATGGAGGCCGTCGACAGCCTCTATAATCTCCAGCAGCAACTCGCCGAAAACCTGATGCAGGAAGGGATGACCGGGCCCGCCGCCCCCTATTTCATCGTCCAAAAATATTACTACGGGAACGACTACCAGGACCTGCGCACTGCCATCGCCCGGGTGCGGGAAAACCTGCCCGGACACCCGTTCACCGAGTCGCTGGACATGATCCTGCTGATGAAACCGGGCGTGTCAGTAGGCGACCGGATCGAACAATTCGCCCTGCCCGACGCAACCGGACAAAAAGTGAGGGTTGATTTTTCACAAAACAAGCTTACGATCATCGACTTATGGTCATCGATCAGCGGACCCAACCTGGCCGATTTTTCGATCTTGCGAAAGTTAGCCCGCACCCGCCGCAACCCGGAAGTCGCCTGGATCGGTATCTCCTCCGACCGCGACCCCAACCTCTGGAAACAAACCCTCCAACGCAAAAAACCCGTCGGTACTCAACTCCTCGACCAAGACCAATCCCTGACCGATCTCTGGAACATCACCGTCTATCCTGCCCGCCTGGTCGTCGACCCCACCGGAACCATCCTCTTCAAAAGCAACTCAGTCGAAGAGCTGAAAACGTTTTTAGACAACCTTTAACTGGCACTTTTTGTAAAAAGTGCCTCAAAAACTTTTCTGAGAAACTTCGTTTCTCTTGACTTACTTTACTTAGATTTAGGAAAGGTTTTGGAAAGGGGCACCCTCTTCATCGTGACGCTCGAAATCTGAAGCGCAACGAAAGAGGGTGCCCCTTTCCAAAACCTTTATTGAATCCGAGCAGAGGAAATCAGGGAAAACGAAGTTTTCCAGGAAAATTTTTGGTGCCGCTTTTTATAAAAAGCGGCAGTCGAAGCAGGCTCAAAAACCGGCTACAGCCTCTGCGACTTGGGCCATTAGCCATTCGGGGGTGGAGGTGGCTCCGCAGATGCCGACTGATTTACAGTTTTCGAACCATTGGGGATCTATGTCGGCGGGGCCTTCGATGTGGTGGCTACGGGGGTTTGCTTTTTGGCAGATCTCAAAGAGGGCTTGGCCGTTTGAGCTTTTGCGTCCGCTGACGAAGAGGACGACGTCGAAACGGCAGGCGAAACCGGCGAGGTGGGCGTTGCGGTTCGATACTTCGCGACAAATTGTATCATTTATGACAACTTCGCTTTGTGCGCGACGCAGGATTTCGGCTTTGACCTGCTCGAAAAGGGCCAGGCTTTGGGTGGTTTGTGAGAGCAGGTAGACCGGCCGGGTAAAATCGACCAGGGCAAGATCGGCGACGCTTTCGACGACAATAGCCTGTTCATCGACCTGTCCGGTAAGGCCGGCGACTTCGGCGTGCCCTTTTTTGCCGAGGATGACGACCTGTCCGCCGACGGCCTGCATCTGTTCGTAGGCAGCCTTGACCTTACGCTGGATCGAGGCGACGACGGGGCAGGTGGCGTCGATAAGCCGGACGCCGTAGCGTTCCGCCAGGGCGTAGGTCGACGGGGGTTCGCCGTGGGCGCGGATCAGCACGGTTTGCCCGGCCAATTTCGGAAAATCTTCCTTTTTGACCGAGTGCAGCCCGAGGGCTTTCAACCGAGAAACCTCCATCTGGTTGTGGACAATGTCGCCCAGGCAATAGACCTCATGATGGGCTCGGATCGACTCCTCGGCCTTGGAAATGGCCTTAACCACGCCGAAGCAAAAGCCCGAACGTTCGTCGATCTCTATGACCATAATCCTCGCTCTTTCAGTGTGTTTTGCATCCACGGCCATTGGTCGTCGAGCGTCATCCTGCTGTTGTCGAACACCACGGCGTCAGGGGCCTGGCGCAGGGGGCTGATCGGCCGATTGAGATCGGCCTGATCGCGTTTTTCGATGTTTTCGCGGACTTCGTCGAGGGTCACTTTTTCCCCTTTGGCGATCAGTTCGGCGTAACGCCTTTGGGCCCGTACCCCGGGATCGGCCGTCATAAAGATCTTCAGTTCGGCCTGCGGGAAAACCACCGTGCCGATGTCGCGACCATCCATTACGATCCCCTTTTCGGCACCCATCGCCTGCTGCAAACCCACCAGCCGCTCACGCACTTCGGGGATTTGGCTCACCGCGCTCACACGGTCGCTCACCTCGATCGTGCGGATCGCATTTTCGACGTTCTCCCCGTTCAGAAAAATGTCGCTCGCTTTCCGAAAGTCGTTGTATTTAAACCGAATATCGAGTTCCGAAAGGTGTCTTACGATGGCTTCACGGTCGGGCGTTTCGCCATCGGCGCCCGTGAAAAAACCGTGTTGCATCGCATAGAGCGTCACCGCCCGATACATCGCCCCGGTGTCAATGAAAATGTAGCCCAAACGGGCAGCAACGTCCCGGGCAAAGGTGCTTTTTCCGCACGAGGAAAAGCCGTCAACGGCGATGATTATTTTTTTCATGTATTTATTTAACTATCTGGTCTACATTAGTATTAACAAACAAACTCAGGATGGCTATTGTGCCCAACAGGACGATCAGCCCGCCTGAAATGCGGTTGAGCGCCAGCAGGTGGCGCGGCCGGAATTTTTTCCGGAACAGGCTCACCAGCGAGGTCAGCAGCAGCCACCAAAGGGACGCTCCGCCGTAGACCCCGGCAATCAGCAGCGCCACGTCGCCAATCGGCAGTCCGCTGCGCCGGACACCGAACGCCGCAAACAGGGCGACGAACATCAGGATATAGGCCGGGTTGGTAAAGGTCAATAAAAACAGACTCAGAAAATCACTCCACAAACTGCCTTTTTTAGCCCGGATGCGCCGGATCTGCACCACCGGGTTCCGCATAAAAATCCGCACCCCGACAACGATCACACAAATGCCCCCCAACACTTTCAGCAAATCGATGTGTTTTTCGATAAAAACCAGCACCACCGAAAGGAAAAACATGGCGATCGTAGCAAACAACGTATCGGCCAGTGCCGCCCCCAAGCCTGAAATGAATCCCGACCGCTGGCCTTTGCTCAGCGTCCGCTGGATACACATCACCCCAATCGGTCCCAGTGGAATCGAAGCCACCAGACCGAGCAGCACGCCTTTACAAAGGATTAGCAACCACATCGTCTTTCGTGCCTTCCGGCACCCGGAAATATTTTGAACAAAAATACAAAGAAACTTATGAATATCGATAATTTCCCGGACGGGACGGCCGAACAGCCAAAAAATCTTATCTTTATCCCATCAAATTTCGGACCGGATATGGGAAAAAACATTGTTTTGTGCCTGTTGTCGCTCGTGCTGCTCGCCTTGCCCTGGTTGGGGCTGCCGGGATATACTGTACTGGTGGCTTTTGTACCGCTGCTGACGCTCCAGCAAAAACTGTTCGACGAAGAACAGCGCAGCGGCCGGCGCAAACGGATTTTTTGGTATGTGCTTCCGACGTTTGTCTTGTGGACGCTCTGGACGGTGATTTGGGTCAAGAACGCTGCGTGGATCGGGGTGATCGCCGCCATCGTGACCAACACATTTATTTACACCCTGGTTTTTATGGTCTACCACGCCGTTTGGCGGCGGGCGCCGCGGGCGTTGGCTTACACGTTGCTCGTGTCGGGATGGATCGCTTACGAGTTGATCTACCTCAACGGGCAGGTTTCTTTCCCGTGGCTGATCTTGGGTAACGGCTTTGCCAATTCGCTCAAGGCCATCCAGTGGTATGAGTTCACGGGGGTTCTCGGCGGATCGCTTTGGGTGCTGGTTTCCAACCTGTTGGTTTATGAGGCGATCAAGGCCTGGCGGGTCCGAAAACGCATCGTGTCGTTCGTTGCCCCGGCTATTTTTATTTTTATACCCATTATTACATCTTTAATCCTGTACGCTACTTATAAAGATGGGGATCAAACGGTAAAAGTCACCACCGTACAACCCAACATCGACCCTTACGAAAAATTCTCGGCCGGCGCCCAGCAGCAACGCCTGCAGATCCTCTGGAACCTGATACTCGCCGCCCCGCGAGAGGTGGATTACGTCCTCACCCCGGAAACAGCCGTCGATGCCAATCTGTGGGAGAATACCCTCGAGTGGAACCCACTGATTCTTGATTTACAAAAATTTATGGGTGAAAATTTCCCTTCCGCTGAATTGATTCTCGGCGCCGAAACATACTATCAGTACGAATCGGACGAAAAACCTAACTTTACCGCACGGTATTCGGAAAAGGGGAATTACTGGTGGGATTACAACAACACCGCGCTGGGCATCGACTCTTCGTCGCGGATCGAGATTTATCACAAGGCTTGTCCGTTGATCGGCGTCGAGATGTTGCCTTATGCCCGGTTTTTTAAAGGATTGGAACGTTTTTCACTCGACATGGGCGGATTGGTGGGCCAGATCGGGCGGACGCCCCGCGACACGGTTTTCATTTCGGACGACGGATTGGCGACGGGTGTGGCGATCTGCTGGGATGAAGTCTATGGAGAGTACATCTCGAAATACGTCAAAAACGGCGCCCGGATGCTCTTTATCATTACCAATGAGGGGTGGTGGGGAGATACCCGAGGATATAAACAATTATTCGCCTACACGCGCCTGCGGGCGATTGAAACACGCACGGCGATCGGACGCAGCGCCAACACCGGCATCTCAGGGTTCATCAACGGGCGGGGCGATGTGATCGACGCCCTGGGATGGGATAAACGCGGGGTATTGACTGCGGATATCGCCCTGAATAACGGACAGACGTTTTATGTGCGTTGGGGTGATTGGATCGGACGGTTGAGTGGTTTGGTAGCCGCCCTTTGTTTGTTGTATTTCGGAGCTTACAGGATCCGGAAAAAAGATCGCATCGTGGAATAAAACCACAGGCTGTGGAGAAAAATGATTTCCGGAATTATTTACTCAACGCCAACATGCTTAAAATGGACTTTTCAGCCTTTTTACGTTCCTCATCATCCACAATCACCTCGGGCCGTTCATCACGCAATACCCGGTAAATTTTTTCCAGCGTCACCAACTTCATATAAGCACAATCATTACACCCACAGGTAGCATCGAGCGGAGGGGCGGGAATAAACCGCTTCTCCGGATTACTTTTCTGCATCTGGTGCAAGATCCCCGACTCGGTCGCCACAATATAAGTCATGGTGTCGTCCTGCTGCGAAAATTTCAATAACGCCGCCGTAGAACCCACATAATCGGCCAACAACAAAACCGGTTGTTTACACTCGGGATGAGCCAGTACCTTGGCTTCGGGATACTTTTTCTTTAATTCGAAAAGTTTTTCGACCGAAAATTCTTCGTGCACGTGACAAGCACCATTCCAGATCACCATATCGCGGCCGGTAATCCGTTTCAGGTAATTTCCCAAGTTACGGTCCGGTCCAAAAACAATTTTCCGGCCGGACGGGATCGATTGAATGATGTCGACCGCGTTGCTTGACGTACAGACAATATCGGTCAGGGCCTTCACCCCGATCGAAGTATTGACGTAACTCACCACCACGTGATCAGGATGTTTCGCTAAAAACCGGGCAAAATCAGCCGGCTTACAAGAGTCGGCCAACGAGCAGCCGGCAGCCGGATCGGGCATCAGCACTTTTTTCCCGGGCGAAAGAATTTTGGCCGTTTCCCCCATAAAATACACCCCGGCGAAGACGATGATGTCGGCGTCGGTGCGGGCCGCCTGTTGGGCCAAAGCCAGGCTATCGCCTACGAAATCGGCGATCTCCTGCACCTCGGGCACGGTGTAATAATGTGCCAGGATCACCGCATTTTTCTCTTTTCGCAACCGATTGATCTCAGCAATCAACTCCACCCGTTCCATCCTTTTATTTTTTTTTTATAAAAAATGAATTTTAAATAAATAAGAAATAATGAGAATAATAATAGCTGTTCATAGCGTTTACAACTCCTCTGATTTCCATTTGCAAATGTCGTAATTAACCCTCAAAAAACAAT
Organism: Rikenellaceae bacterium; assembly: GCA_031553805.1. GTDB lineage: Bacteria > Bacteroidota > Bacteroidia > Bacteroidales > Rikenellaceae > JAITVB01. Next base: position 124,815 of record JAVBLC010000001.1, read on the forward strand.
TTTTCAACATTTTTTATTTTTACTATTTACTGATTGAAATAGGAATATGAGAAAATATAAACACCGTTCACAAAGATTATCCACTGTTGTCGATAACGCGCAGAACGTCGATAAGCGGCCTATTTTTCCCCCGACCGTTTGTCAACTTTTTTTCATCGAATCGGGTTGCATCTTTTCCCCATTCGTTCATATGCATTTTCTTTTTGCAAATCCAAATTCCAATCGCCGAAAATCATCTTTTTCGATTGACATTTTTTCCTGGATTTCCGAATGGTTTTCAACAGCGAGATTGGAGTTTTTCAACAACTTTTGCGCATTGTTATAAACAATCTTTTACTTTTGTGGTGCATAAGCAATCTGACGATGGATTACCCGGAAACCCTCAAATACCTCTACGCCTCACTGCCCGCTTTCCACCGTACCGGCGCCCCCGCCTACAAGGCCGGCCTCGATAACACGCTGGCCATCGATCGCCTGCTGGGCCAGCCCCACCGGAAATTCAAGACGATCCATGTCGCAGGAACCAACGGAAAAGGCTCGGTGTCGCATATGCTCGCCGCCGTGCTGCAACAGGCCGGATACCGAACCGGGTTATACACCTCGCCCCACCTGCGCGATTTCCGCGAACGGATCCGCATCGACGGCCGGATGATTTCCAAGGGCGAAGTCGTTGATTTTGTCGCCACCCATCACGAGGAAATGGAGAAAATCGGCCCCTCTTTTTTCGAATGGACCGTCGGCCTGGCTTTCGACCACTTTGCCCGGCACGATGTCGACGTGGCTGTCATCGAGGTCGGCATGGGCGGACGCCTCGACTCGACCAACATCATCACGCCGCTGGTGAGCGTGATCACCAACATCAGCCTCGACCACACCCAGTTCCTGGGCGCGACGCGCGCCGCGATCGCCGCCGAAAAGGCAGGGATCATTAAATCCGGCGTGCCGGTCGTTGTTGGCGAAACCGATCCCGAAACCGCCCCGGTCTTTATCGGCAAATCACGCGAGGCGCAAAGCCGCCTGCTCTTTGCCGACCAATGCTACCGGACGCTCTCGGCTGCGCCTACCCTCGAGGGGCAACGTCTGGCCGTCGAAAGCCGGATGGATGATTACGCTTTCGAAATCGACCTAGACCTGGCCGGCCGATACCAACGCAAGAACATCCTCACCGTCATCGCCACCCTCGACGTGCTGCAGGAAAGCGGTGCGGTGTGTTTCACCCGCGGGCAGGCCGAAGCCGGTTTGCGCCACGCCGCTGCCACGACCGGCCTGATGGGCCGTTGGCAGGTATTGGGCCGCGACCCGTTGGTCATATGCGATACCGGCCACAATGCAGCCGGCCTGGAAGAGGTCGCCGCCCAGCTCCAAAACTACGACTACGAGCGCTTGTTCATCGTCTTCGGTGCAGTCAACGACAAAGACCTTGACGCCATCTTCCCCCATCTTCCCCGCGAAGCTCATTACCTGTTCACCCAGGCCGCTATCGACCGCGCCCTCCCCGCTGAAACGCTCGCCGCCCAAGCCCGCCAGGCAGGCCTCAAGGGCGAAGCTATCCCCTCCGTAAAAGAAGCCCTCGCCCAAGCCCTCGCCCAAGCTACTCCTAAAGATCTGATCTTCATAGGAGGCAGCACATTTATTGTCGCTGAAATAGTCTGAATCGGCTTCGAGGGTAGCTTTTTATAAAAAATGGCCCCAACCGAGGTCGTTGCGCAAGGAGCAGACAAACTCAGCGGCGCTAAAGATTTTAAGATTGGACTTTGCTCGGAAAAATCCCCCGTGCAGGCCACACGCCTTTTTACAAAAGCGCCCATCAGAACAGGTATCAATCTTCTTCTGTGCCCTGGATGAGCCGGTCTATGGCTTGGAGAACTTGTGACGGGGGAAATCCCCGGGAGAGGCCGAATCGGAGGAGTTTTTCCTTTTGTTTGTAAGGATTTTCTTCTTTGATCGATTTCAGTTTGCGGCGCAGGTCGGTGTCTAATTTTTCCTGTTGATTTTCAGGATCGACCTGCTCCATCGCCTGGGCGATAATGTCGCGGGGGATGTGTTTGGCGGCTAAAGCCTGGGCGATTTTACGGCTGCCCCAGCGGCTGAAAGAGATTTTGTCGCGCACGAAAGCCTGGGCGTAGCGTTCTTCGTCGATGAAACGGTCGCGAAGGAGTTTTTCGACGATGCGTTCGCAAGCTTCCGGGGCGACCTCCCAGCGGAAGAGCAGGCGCCGGGCGTCGGCGATGCACACTTCGGCTTTGGCGCAACGGTCGGCGAGGTCGGCGAGGGCTTCGGCCTCTGTTTTTTGGCGGGGTTGCTTTAGTTCCATTGCGCGGCGGCTATGCGTTGACGGTCAAAAATATCGCCGAGGATACGAACGTGATCGTAGCCATGCAGCCGCAGGAGCGATTCGACGCGGGCGCCCATCCGCTCGTTGATTTCGAAATAGAGGCGTCCGCCGGGTCGGAGGGCTTGCTGCCCGAGTTCGGCAATGCGGCGGTAGAAAAGCAATGGATCGCCGTCGGGGACGAAAAGGGCGGTCCCCGGTTCGTGGTCGAGTACATTGGGCCGCATCGCCGCGCGTTCGGATTCGCAGACATACGGGGGATTGCTCACCATCACGTCGTATTGCCCCGGAGGCGTTTCGCGCAGGATGTCGCACGCGAGAAACCTGACTGCCGCACCGAGGGCAGTTGCATTTTCAAGCGCCACAGCCAACGCGCCGGGCGAAACGTCGACAGCGGTCACCGATGCGCTGGGCAGCTCGAGGGCCAACGTCACGGCGATGCATCCGCTGCCGGTGCCGATGTCCAGTATTTTCTGATTTTTCCCCGTATTTTCTTTAATAATCAGCCGAACCAATTCTTCGGTTTCGGGCCGGGGGATCAGTACTCGTTCATCGACCCGGAAAGTGCGGTTGCCGAACCACGCCTTGCCCAGCACATACTGCAACGGACGATGGGCCTGCATCTGGGCGACCGCTTTTTCAAGCCGTAGCCGGGTAGCGTCGTCTGCATCGACCGGGGCTTCGCAGTCCGTAAAAATAGTGTGCGCCGCCCATCCGAAAAACTCTTCCAACAGGATCAACGCGTTGATGCGGGCTTCCTCCGCGGGATAGGCAGCCGAAAGCGCAGAACGGGTATTTTCGAAAAGGGATTTTCGGGTCATCGGATGGTGGCGTATGCGACAAATATACATTATATTTGTAGGATAAACGTTGAAAAATGGACGAAAAAAAATATATGCGCCGCTGCCTCGAGTTGGCCCGGAACGGGGCGGGACGGGTGGCGCCGAACCCCTTGGTGGGCTGTGTCATCGTCCACCGCGACCGGATTATCGGTGAAGGTTTTCATGAAGTTTACGGCGGCCCCCACGCCGAGGTCAATGCGATTGCCTCGGTCGCCGACCCCGGGCTGCTGCGGGAAAGCACCCTTTACGTCAACCTCGAACCGTGCAGCCACTGGGGGAAAACGCCGCCGTGCTGCGACCTGATCCTGCGCGTCGGGATTCCGCGCGTGGTGGTCGGGGTGGCCGACCCTTTCGAACAGGTGGCCGGCGAAGGCATTTTCAAACTGCGTGAAGCGGGGGTGAAAGTGACCGTCGGCGTACTGGAAGAAGAGTGCCGTTTTCTGAATCGGAAATTTGTCACATTTCACACAAAAATGCGTCCATATATTGTCCTCAAATGGGCCGAAACCCGCGATGGATACCTCGACAATAACCGCACGGCCAACACACCACCGGCCTGGTTGACAGGGCCTTCGTGTCGGCTGATGGTTCACCGGCTGCGGGCTGAATCGGGGGCGATCCTGGTGGGTGCCAACACGTTGCTTCGCGACAATCCGGCGTTGACCGTGCGCGACTGTGCGGGGAAAAATCCACTGCGTGTGGTGGTCGACCGGGCACTGAAGCTGCCGCTTTCACTGCGTGTTTTCGACGGGGAAACTCCGACGCTGCTGTTGACCGACACGGCTTTGGCCGAGCGGGCGCGGGAAATGTTTCCCCGGGTGGAGGTTGTCGGTATCGACGCCTCGGGCGACGTTATCGGGCAGGTCTTGACACAACTTTACCAACGGGGTATTCAAAGCCTGTTGGTCGAGGGCGGCGGCGAGGTGCTGCGCGGATTTATCGACCGCGGCCTGTGGGACGAGATGCAGGTGTTCGTTTCGCCTCTCGGTGTGGACGAATTGCCGGGCGGATGCCGCGAAGAACCGCGAGGTGTCCGCGCACCCGCGGCGGCGGGCCGTGTCGTCGAACAGTTTTCGGTCGGTGGCGTCCGGTTTACGATGTCGGTCAATGAGGTTCATGACGAAAAATAAAAATTGTAATTTTTATTACATTTTGATATGAACGTTGAGGAATTCCGGGAATACTGCCTGTCGCTACCGGGTGTTCGCGAGAAGATGCCTTTTCCCAATGTGCCCGACAAATACAGTCGCGACGTGTTATGTTTCTATGTGTCAGACAAATGGTTCTGCTATGTAAACATCGAGGTCTTCGATTTCTGCTGCATCAAATGTGCCCCGGACGAATCGGGCGAATTGCAGTCCCGATATGGCGGGATCAAGCCAGGATGGCACATGAACAAGAAATACTGGATCAGCGCCTATCTTATCAGGACGTGCCAGACCAGAAGATCCGCGAGCTTGTAAGAAAGTCCTACGAGATCATCGTCAAGGGGTTGACAAAGAAAGAGCGGGAAATGCTCCCAGAAGAACTGCTTTAATTCGATATTTTTGTTTATCAGATATGCGGCCCGTTTTAGACAGGGCCGCCGCACGAGAGATCTATGCATCGGTGGTTTGCCGACCCAGCGAGAATCTCTGTGGTGGTGCGTTATATGGAAACCAAAGAGGGAGGCCGCAAGCCTCCCTCTTCGGTCTTTCCGGACTCCGGCTATTTGATGCGTTCGTAATATTCGCGGGTACGGGTGTCGACGCGGATCTTTTCACCGGTCTGAATGAACAGCGGCACACGGATCGTCGCGCCGGTATCCACTGTAGCAGGCTTGAGCGAGTTGGTCGAAGCGGTATCGCCCTTTACGCCGGGCTCGGTATAGGTAACTTCCATATCGATGATCGGGGGAAGTTCGGCGCTGAGCACCTGTTCCTTTTCGGTGTGGAACATGACTTCGACCACCTGTCCTTCGCGCATCAGGTCGGCGTTTTCGATCAGGTCGCGGTTGATGTGTATCTGTTCGTAGGTTTCGGAGTGCATGAACACGCAGCCCATGTCGTCTTCGTAAAGGTATTGGTAGGGGCGGCGTTCGACGCGCACCGGTTCGATTTTTTCACCAGCCGAGAAAGTGTGGTCAACCGTGCGGCCGTTTTCGAGGTTTTTGAGTTTTGTGCGCACGAAGGCGGGGCCTTTGCCGGGTTTCACGTGTTGAAACTCGACGATCGAATAGGTCTTCCCGTTGAACTCGATGCACAGGCCGTTTTTGATGTCTGCAGTTGTTGCCATTTTTCAGAATTTGATTTCAGGGGTACAAATATCCGGGATTTTTTCGAGAAATACAAACCGTGCGGTCGGGTTTACAGATGTATCTTGACAGATTATCAACAAATTGGGCCTTCTTCGGGAGTTTTTCACCGTCTGCGAACAAGAAATTTACGATATTTCAACAAGAAATAGACAGATTACTAACAATCTTATTCTCATTTTGCTTATACTCGCTTTTAATTTGCAATCATCGACGCTTTGTTGACGATTTTATCAACACCCCCTTGTTTACATCCGGCAACAAAATTGCTACCTTTGTTCAAAACCGAAACACACGCCTCATGGAAAATCAGCATCGTCCCGTGCTCCCCGCCGAAACCCGCCTGTTGGAGACTGCCCGCTGCCAGTTCAGCGACCGCAGCAACGCAATGATCCGCCAGGCGTTAGACCTGGCGGCCGAAAAGCTCGCGGGCGAGGTGCGCTACAACGGCGAGCCGTTCCTGCTACACCCGGTCGAAACGGCGCTGATCGTGTGCAACGACATCGGGCTGGGGCGTAACTCAACGGTCGCCACGCTGGTGCAGGACGCCGTGCGGATGGGCCGGGTGGGCCTGGCTGAGGTTGAGGAAAAATTCGGGACCGAGGTGGCCAAGGTCGTCAAGGCGCTGTGTCAGATCTCGGACATCGACCCCAAAATCTCAACCGAACAGGTCGACAATTTTCGAGAGCTGATCCTTTCCTACGCCACCGACCCCCGGGTCATTCTCATCAAACTCGCCGACCGCCTCGAGGTGATGCGTTCGCTCGAAGATTTTCCGGCCGAAAAGCGGCAGAAGAAATCGTGGGAAACCCTGCACCTCTATGCCGAGATCGCGCACAAGCTGGGACTCTACGCGATCAAGTCCGAGATGGAAGACCTGGCGCTGAAGTACAGTTATCCGGACGAGTATGCTCACATCGAGCAGAAACTGGCCGACACGGCAGCCGAACGCCAGCAGTTCATCCGCGACTTCCTCGTGCCGATCGAGGAGAAATTGACCCTTTCGGGCCTGAAATATCACCTCAAGAGCCGCACCAAATCGGTCTACTCGATCTGGAAAAAGATGAAGCGGACGAAGGTGACCTTTGAAGAAGTATACGACGTTTTCGCGATCCGCATCATCATCGACTGTCCGCCCGAGCAGGAGAAAACAGCCTGCTGGAGCGTCTATTCGATCGTGACCGATTTCTACACTCCCAACCCCGAGCGGATGCGCGATTGGATCTCCATTCCCAAATCCAACGGTTACGAATCACTCCACACCACAGTGGTCACCAAGACCGGCAAATGGGTCGAGGTGCAGATCCGCACCGAGCGGATGGACGAAGTGGCCGAGCGCGGCGTGGCCGCCCATTGGCGTTACAAAGGCGTGAAGCAGACCGGCCTGAGCAGCGAGGAGTGGCTGGCCCGCCTGCGCGAACTGATCGAAAACACCGACAGCGCGATCAACATCGCCCAGAAACTCGACGCCAGCATTTCATCCAGGGAGATCTTCGTCTTTACTCCCACCGGCGATCTGCGAAAGTTGCGCGAAGGGGCCACCGTGCTCGACTTTGCCTACGAGATACATTCGCGTTTGGGACAGACCTGCACCGGCGCCCGGATCAACCACCGCAACGTGTCGATCCGCGAAAAACTCGGCAACGGCGATGTCGTTGAGATCCTCACCGCCAAAAATCAAAAACCCAAGCCCGACTGGCTCAATATCGTCGTCACCGGCAAGGCCCGCCAGCGCATCAAAGTCTTTTTGAGAGAAGAACAAGCTAAGGCAGCCGACCTGGGCAGGGAAATCCTCGAGCGCAAAATGAAGAATTGGAAGTTGACCCTCACCATGGACGAGGCGGTCAACCTCCTGTGCAAATACTACAAGATCAAAACCGGCACCGAATTTTACAGCCTGCTGGCCGAAGAAAAATTCCCGATGGCCGAGATTAAAGACATCGTATCCGGGAATCTTGTTTCGACCTACGACGAAAAACCCCGTAGCGAATCGAAAGCCAAAAAAGAGAGCGACAACGACGGTTGCCTGGTCATCGACGACACCCTCAAGCAAGTCAGCTACAAACTCGGCAAATGCTGCAACCCCATCTTCGGCGATGAAATCTTCGCTTTTGTGACCGTCACTGCGGGCATTACCGTCCACAGGATAGACTGTCCTAACGGCGCCCGCCTGCGCGAACGCTATCCCTACCGTATGCTCCCCGCCCGCTGGCGCAACGACACCGCCAAAGGCGCCTTCCGCGCCACCATCCGCATCCAGGCCGAAGACCGCACCGGATTGGTCAACCAAATCACCGAAACCATCAGCAAAGACCTCAAAATAAACATCCGCTCGATGAACCTCAGCAACGCCGCCGGAACGCTCTCCGGCCTGATCAACATCGAAGTAACCAGCTCCCAAATGGTAGATATGGTCATCCACAACCTCCTGAAGATCAAAGGTGTCCAAAAAGCCTACCGGGTCAACAACTAACTGGTGGGAGCCCGAGGGGGGCGCTTCGACTGTCCCGTATTTACAAAAAACGCTGCCACCGAAGTCGCTGTCGCCCGAAAGACGGGAACTTGCGTTAAGCAAGTAGCAGCGGGTGATTTCAACGTGGTTAAATTTTCTGAGACCGGAACGAATGCGGAGCTCAGCCAAGCGAAAATCTCATTTTTCGGAACTTGCAGTGCTTTGAAAAATCTCCCTATACGGAAAAAAAGAGAGCAAGGATTTCCCCTGCTCTCTCTGTCGGTTATTAAAAAACGACCTATTCTATTTCGATGCGGTAAGGTATTGCTGCGCGTACACCCTGCTGGTTAAGTACGCTCATCACCTGTTCGTACTCCTGCATCATCATCGGCTTTTCCTTGCCGAAGAGCACAGACATCTTGCGGCTCATCATCTTGATGAAGATCATCATCGGATCGACTTCGCTATCGGGTGTCACCACGCGGAAATCGTCGGCTACCCCGGCGCGTTCCGCGGCCAGCGCAATGGCGTCTTTCAGTCCGCCGAAGCCGTCGATCAGCCCGATGCCGTCAGCACTCGTGCCCGACCACACGCGGCCGCCGGCAATCTTCAGCACGTCGTCCTTGGGCAGGTTGCGGCCGTCTACGACGTGGCCCACGAAGGTTTCATAGACCTGATCGACCGAATATTGCATATAGGCCCGCTCACCGGCAGTCATCGTGCGGAAGGGGCTCGGCATATCGGCCGAAGGGTTGGTGCTGGCTACGTCGACCGTGATCCCCAGCTTGTCGCGCAAGGCTTTTTCTCCATTGAACATCACGCCGAATACCCCGATCGAACCGGTCAGCGTACCGCGGTCGGCCAGGATCACGTCGGCCGGGGCCGAGATGTAATACCCGCCCGAAGCGGCATAGTTACCCATCGAAACGACCACCGGTTTCTTTGCCTGAATGCGGGAAATCTCACGCCAGATCAGTTCCGAGGCCAGCGCGCTGCCTCCCGGGCTGTTCACGCGGAAAACCACCGCCTTCACATCGTCGTTGTCGACCAGTTCGGCCAACTCGCGTGCCAGGGCGTCGCCGCCGATCTGCCCTTTGCCGTGTTCGCCGTCGATGATCTGGCCCTCGGCATAAACGATCTGGATCTTGTTCTTAGACAGGTGCTTCTTCGTCCCCTTCACCGGATAGTCCATATAATCCTGCATCGAAACGAGGGCCGGTTCTTCTTCGCGGTCCGACATTTCGGCCAGCAGCGTGAGGATTTCGTCGGTATATTTCAGTCCGTCGACCAGGTCGAGTTCTTCGGCGCTCGATGCCCCACGCACCAGCAGGTCGGTGGCGTACTGCTGCAATAGGGCCGAGTCAAGCCCGCGCGAAGTGGCGATTTCAGACACGACGTTGCCCCACACGTCGCCCAGGAGCACGTCCAACTGGTGGCGGTTCTCGGGACTCATCTTATCCAGGAAATAAGGCTCGACAGCACTCTTGAAATCGCCCACGCGGAAGATCTCGGCCTCAATGCCCAATTTGTCGAACAGCCCCTTGTAGAACATGACCTGCGAAGCCATCCCGTGCCACTGCAGGTCGCCCTGCGGGTTGAGATAAACCTGGTCGGCCACCGAGCTGATCCAGTACGAACCCTGGGTGTAGACGTCGGCATAGCTGACGATAAATTTGCCGCTCTCCTTGAACGCCTTGAGCGCGGCGCGGAGCTCTTCGCTCGTGGCGATGCCCGATGCGGCCGAGTTGTTGGCGCTGATGTAGATGCCGCGGATGTTATCGTCGATCGCCGCTTTTTCGATCGCGTTGAGCACGTTGAGCAAGCCCATCGATTCGGAGAAAGTCAGCGTCATCGGGTCGAACCCGTCCATGGCGTTGGCCGAAGGGTTGTCGACGATCGGCTGGCTGAGGTCGATCTTCAGGATCGAGTTGGCCTCCACCGTCATGGGCGAGGTAGCCGAAAGCGAGGCGACCATCCCCGCAAACATCACGATCGAAAGCACCGTCATCACCACGCTGCTCGCGATGATCGCCAGCAGGCAGGCAATGAACGTCGAAAAGAAATTGTTTTTCATACCGGTTTATTTTTAAGTGATTTTTCAGTAATCTTTGTTTGTAGGGAAAGGTTAGCATCCCTCTCTTTCCAATCATTATTCACCGCAAAGGAAAAGATAAAATCTGACACCACCAAACTTTCTCAATAAATTTTTATCGTTTTTCAATAAATTTTTATTGAACGAGGGAAATTAATCATCGAAAAGCATTTTTAGAGAGGGACTTTTGATAACGCTTGTCCGAAAAAGAGAACGGAAACATCGTGCCAAAAGGACGTTCGCAGGCACTAAAAATAGTATATTTATAGCGTGAAAACAAAAACGGAACTCCGAAAAATGATCCGCGCGGCGGTTGCGGGGGCTGAAGCCGAAGAGCTGGCCCGGCAGTCGCGGTGTGTGATGGCGCGGGTCGAGGCGTTGCCGCAGTTTGCAGCGGCGCGGACGGTGGCGCTTTACCGATCGTTGCCGGACGAGGTCGATACGCACGCCTTTATCGAAAAGTGGAAGGGGGAAAAGACGGTGCTGCTTCCTGTGATGCAGGACAACGGCGGGCTTGAATTATGCCCTTTCGGGCCCGACACGCCGCTGCGCCCGGCGGCTTACGGCATCCACGAACCGCAGGGCGAAGCGTGGCCCTGCGAGGCGATCGACGTGATCGTCATTCCGGGTGTCGCCTTCGACCGCGCAGGCAACCGCCTGGGCCGCGGCAAAGGTTTTTATGATCGATTCCTGAAAAGAACCGCAGCCTATAAAGTTGGGGTCTGCTTCGATTTTCAACTGCTCGACGAAATTCCTAAGGATAGTCACGATGTGGCAATGGACGAGGTGATCTGGTGCGTGCCCGCACAGGGAAATTTTTCAAGGTAAAGAAAATTCCCCGGTGCGGGGACGCACCTTTTTCTCGAAATAAGCACACCAATGGGAAATGCCGCACTCGGTGCATTTCGGGTTGCGCGCGGTGCAGACGTAGCGGCCGTGGAGGATGAGCCAGTGGTGGGCCGTCGGCAGCAGGTGCTTCGGAATATTCGCGGAAAGTTGTTTTTCGGTTTCGAGCGGCGTTTTGGCCCCGACGGTCAGCCCGATGCGGGCCGACACGCGGAAAACGTGGGTGTCGACCGGCATCACCTCGCGTCCGAACATCACCGCGCCGACCACGTTGGCCGTCTTGCGCCCCACGCCCGGAAGCTTTTGCATCGTTTCGACGTCGTCCGGCACCACGCCGCCGAAGTCAGCGACCAGCATCCGCGCCATCCCCGACAGGTTTTTCGCCTTGTTGTTCGGATAAGAGATGCTTTTGATATACGGAAGAATGTCCTCGGGTTCGACGGCGGCCATCGACTCGGGCGTCGGAAAACGATCGAAGAGGGCCGGCGTGGTCATGTTCACCCGTTTGTCGGTGCATTGGGCCGAAAGGATCACCGCCACCAGCAACTGATAGGGGTTGTGGTAATGCAACTCCGACTCGGCCACCGGCATATTCTCCGAGAACCAATCGATAATCCCTTTGTATCGTTCACTTCTTCGCACGGCGCAATCGGTTTTTGGGCGGGAAGACGCTCTTGCCGAAGTGGGTCTGCACCCATTTCGGGAAAATGATCGCCCCAGCGATCAGGTAAGGGTAATAGGTCACGAAACGCCACAGCACGGCGATCAGCGTGGCGGCCGCCAGCTGCATCCCGACGGGGACAGGCATCAGGTCGTTGCAAAAATGGGTGAAGATGTATTCGGCAAACCCGCTGCCGCCCGGCGTAGGCATAATGAGCATCATGATCCACATCACCAGCTGCCGGGCAAAGAGCAGCAGTTGGTCGCCATAGCCGAAAAAGGCCAGCACCAGGGCGTTGGCCACCAGATAGCGCGAGCTCCACGAGAGGAAAGTCGACCCGACGGCCTTGGCCCAGAAGCCGGCGCTGCGGGCTTTGATCTCTTTCGAAGAAGCGATGATGTCGGTCCCCACGTTGTTCACCGACCGGTACCATCTCCGGAGCAAAGGCAGTTTAAATATTTTGAGCAGCAGCCATTTCAGCCCGCGGGGGTTGAAAAAGAGGCCGTAGCTGAGCAGGATCACCCACACCAGTTTGAATGCATAGCCGATCAGTGCGATCGACAGCAGGCCGATCCTCAGGACTCCTTCGCCCCCGGCGTCGAGGTCGAACAGCGCATCCTTGCCCAGGAGCAGCACCAGCAGCGGGAACATCACGATAAAATAGATCTCGTCGAGGAACGAGGTAAGCATCACGATCGCCGAACTGCGCCCGACCGATAGCCCCTCTTTGTGTACGTAAACGATGGCGACGCTTGTTCCCCCGACGGCCGAGGGGGTGATCGCCGACGTAAATTCCCAAAGCATGATCACCCGGAAGGCTTGTTTCCACGACAACTCGTTGCCGCTCAGCACGCGGATGCGGATCATGTAACCCACGTCACGCCCGAAAATACACAGGAATGCCACCAGGCACCAAAAGACCGTGGCCCACGAGAAGGTAACGTTCGCAAAGACAGCCGGATCGAACTCCTTGTAGAACAGGTAGCCCACCACGCCCAGGCCGATGATCACCGGGTAGATGATGTTCGACGTCTTGATTTTCCGGACGGGGTTGCGGTTGTCTTTCGGACGTGCCATAAACGGTTATTGGGGGATGAAAATATAGGTGATCGTACCTTGCTGGCGCTCGGGAGCCGTGCCGTCGACGTTGAAAGTCGAGGCCCGGGCCGCTTTTACCGCCATATCGTTGATGCAGGCGTCGTTGCCTGCGCTCTGGCTGACCGAAGCGCCGGTGACCGTGCCGTTGCGGTTGACGGTGATCGCCACCACCACCTGGCCGCCGCCCTCGCATTGATAGGCGGGTACGTGGAGATAGGTAGCCGTGCGCCCTTCGAGCGAATAGCTGACCGTCACCTTACCCCGCGCCCGGGCCGATTCCTGACTGCCCGAAGTGCCTGACTGGGTTTGGTTCGGACGCGAGTTGAGGATGCCCTGCGCCTCGCGCACGCCCCGTTCGTAGTTGGCCCGGTTGGCCCCCAGGCGGTCCTGGACGGCACGGGCTTCGTCGTAAATTTCCGATGCCTGGGTGCCGCGGTCGTCGCGCAGGCCGGCGTCGAGTTTGCCCTCGGCGTTCGAGGTAACGTTGCGCACGCTCGAAAAATCCTCAGCCCCGAGTTGTTGGCGGATCATCTCTTCATTGACCTTCGGTTCCTCGGGCTTCACCTCGGGAAGGTCCTTGAGGTCGAGCACATAAAATCCGTAGCGCGCCTCGTTGCCCCCGGTCACGATCCGTGCCGTGAAAAAGGCAATACCGATCAGCAGGTAGATAATCACCGTGCTGAAAACGCCCACCCGGTGGTCATACACCCAACTCCCCGCATCGCTCTTCCGCTGCACGAACGGCAACTCGACACGTTGGCGCTCTGTACGCTTTTCTCCTTTCGGAATTTTAGCCTCAGTCATCGTTGGCAATAAAAAACATACAAAACTACGGTTTCTTCCAAAAAAATCATAATTTTGCGTCAAATTACCCTGAACTTTATGCAGAAACAACAAACGCTTCAACAAGCCGTCACGTTCACCGGCAAAGGGCTTCATACCGGGCTCCAGGTGACGATGACCCTCCTGCCCGCCGAAGCGAACCACGGCATCCGATTCAAACGCACAGACATAGAAGGCCACCCGGTGATCGAAGCCCTGGCCGATTTCGTGACCGATACCTCGCGCGGCACGACGATCGAACGCGCCGGGGTGCGCATCAGCACGATCGAACATGTGATGGCCGCCCTGTGGGGCGGCGGCGTCGACAACGCCCTGGTCGAAATCAATGCTCCCGAAACCCCGATCATGGACGGCTCGGCCAAGGAATACGCCGAGCGCATCGCCGAAGTGGGTCTCGTGGAACAGGACGCCGACCGCGTTTACTACGAAGTGACCGAAAAAACATCGTTCTCGATTCCCGAAAAAGGGGTCGAAATCGTGATCTATCCCGACGACGAATTTTCGGTTACGCTCAATATCGACTATAACTCGCGGGTGTTGGGCCACCAATACGCCCGCCTCGATAACCTCGGCGACTTTGCCGAAAACATTGCGCCGTGCCGCACGTTCGTTTTCCTGCACGAGCTCGAACCGCTCCTGAACCACAACCTGATCAAGGGCGGCGACCTCGACAACGCGATCATCATCGTCGAAAACGAAATCGCCGCGGAAGAGGTTGACCGGTTGGCCAAGCTGTTCAACAAGAAAGATATCCGTGTCACTTCGAAAGGTTACCTGAACAACATCAGCCTGCGTTTCCAGAACGAACCGGCACGCCACAAACTGCTCGACTTGGTCGGCGACCTGGCCCTGGTCGGGATGCGGATCAAGGGCAAAGTGGTCGCCTACCGCCCCGGACACCTGGCCAACACCGAGCTGGCCAAGATCCTGCGCAAGAACATCAAGCGCGACGCGGCTCGGCCTCGTTACCGTTTCGACACGAACGCAACGCCGGTTTACGACATCAACGCCGTCCGCGGCATTTTGCCCCACCGTCCGCCGTTCCTGCTGGTCGACAAGATCATGCACATCGACTCGGACAACGTGGCCGGACAGAAAAACGTGACGATGAACGAGCCTTTCTTCGTGGGCCATTTCCCGACCGAACCCGTGATGCCGGGCGTGCTCATCGTCGAAGCGATGGCCCAGTGCGGCGGCATCCTCGCCCTGCATAACCTGCCCGATCCGGAAAACTACTCGACCTACTTCATGAAGATCGACGGCGTGAAATTCCGCGACAAAGTGGTCCCGGGCGACACCCTCCAGTTTGAACTCCGCCTGACCGAACCCATCCGCCGCGGTATCGTGATGATGGAAGCCCGCGCTTTCGTCGGCAACCGGATGGTGACCGAAGCCTCGCTGATGGCCCAGGTGGTGAAAAACAAAGCATAAAACCTATCAATATCATGATCAGTAAGTTAGCGCATATCCACCCCGACGCCAAAATCGGCGAAAACGTAACGATCGAACCCTTTGCCTACGTCGCAGGCGACGTGGTGATCGGCGACAACTGCTGGATCGGCCCCGGCGCTGTCATCCTCGACGGCGCACGGATGGGGAAAAACTGTAAGATACACACCGCGGCCGTCATCGCCGGCGTACCCCAGGACCTCAAGTTCAAAGGCGAATACTCGACCGTCGAAATGGGTGACAACAACACCGTCCGCGAGTCGGCGACCATCAACCGCGGGACCGCCGCCAAAGGCAAAACCGTGATTGGGGACAACAACCTTATCATGGCTTGCGCCCACGTGGGCCACGACAGCGTGGTGGGCAGCAACTCGGTGCTGGTCAACGGCACCCTGCTGGCCGGCGAAGTCGAAATAGGCGACTGGGTGATCCTCGGCGGACAAACCGCCGTACACCAGTTCTGCCGCATCGGTTCGCACGCAATGACCGCCGGCGGTTCGCTCGTCGGCAAAGACGTGCCCCCCTACGTCAAGGCTGGGCACACCCCCCTGGCTTTCGTCGGCGCAAACTTCATCGGCCTCCGCCGCCGTGGGTTCTCGTCGGAACAGGTCGGCCAGATCCAGGACATCTTCCGGATGCTCTTCCAAAGCGGGATGCTCTACTCCAAAGCGTGCGACCTGATCGAAGAAACCATCCCCCAAAGCCCCGAACGCGACGAGATCATTACCTTTGTCCGCACCTCCAAACGGGGCATCCTCAAACCTTACGACCGGCAAAAAAAGGACGAGGACGCTGAGTAGACCTGCTTTGACTGGCACTTTTTGTGTAAAAAGCGCCTCAAAAACTTACCGAGAACCTTAGCGGAGCTCTGCGAAGCAAAACATTGTTTCTCCTGACTTAACTTTACTTGGCCTTACCAAAGGTTTTAGAGAGGGGAAGTTCTTTTCCGAAGCAACGATCAAAAACTTCGATGCGTTGTTGGAAAAGAACTTCCCCTCTCCAAAATATCTACTAAAACTAAGTAAAGAAAATCAAGGGAATGCGGTATCCCAGAAATTTTTTAGCTTCGTTTAGCTTGCCCGTTGCGTACCTGTTTAACGCAAGTTCCCGTTCTTCGAACGGGCAGCCATCTCGGTTGGCGTCGTTTTTTACAACCGAGCTCGCTGCCTTGGCGGCGGGTGAGCTCACCGACTGTAGGGAGGTAACATTAAAGCGACAATCAGAGGCGGCCTACTCACGCCAAGCTAATGCCGAGGCGCCGAGGATGGCGGCGTTCATGCCGTCGATGCCTGAGGGGAGAAGTTTTACGCGGTTTTTGTAGTTGGGGTGCAGGTTGGCGTCGAGGTGGCGCCGGGTAGGTTCGAAGATATATTTTCCGGCTTTGGCTAAGCCGCCGAAGAGGAAAATGGCTTCGGGGTCGGTGACGGCTACGGCGTTCGCTAAACTTTTTCCCAGGATTTCGCCGGTGCGTTCATAGGCCTCGATTGCCAGAGAATCGCCGGCCAAGGCGGCTTGGGTGATTTTTTCCGAGGTGAGGTCATTGAACGCGATGCCGCGGAATTCGCTCGGTTCGGGGTGGTCGGCCAGGAGTTTGAAGACCGTGCGGCAGATGCCGGTGGCCGAGGCGTAGGTTTCGAGGCAACCGCGTCGTCCGCAGCTACAGTAACGTCCGGTGGGGTTGACGATGGTGTGGCCCAGCTCGCCGGCAAAGCTCTGATGACCGAGGACGAGCCTGCCGTCGGTGACAAAACCGCTGCCTAGTCCCGTACCGAGCGTGATCACGATAAAATCTTTCATCCCGCGGGCGCTGCCGTAAACCATTTCACCGATGGCGGCGGCTTTGGCGTCGTTGGTGATGAGCATCGGCAGCCCTGGGAAATAGGGACTGAGTTTCTCGACAAAAGGGACGATGCCTTTCCAAGGCAGGTTCCCGGCGTTTTCGATCGTGCCTTTGAAGTGGTTGGCATTGGGGGCGCCGATGCCTACGCCTTCGATCGGGGCGCCGGGGGCGGCTTTTTCGATCAACTGGTGGATGGCTGTGCTAAGCTCTTCGAGGTAACGGCCGAAATCAGGATAATGCTGTGTCGGGAGGCTGCCCTGGCCCACGACGTGGCCGGCGGCGGTGACCAGGCCGAATTTCGAGTTGGTGCCTCCAATATCGATGCCGATGGCGAATTTTTCCATAGGGCGCGGTTTTTCGTTTTGACCGGGCGATGAATGTTATTGCTGACGCAGCAACAGGCGGGCCTGTTCCACGGCGGCATTGCTTATGCCGCTTCCGCTCAGCATTTTGGCAATTTCTGTCACGCGTTCTTCGGCGGTCAGTTTGCGGATGCGGGTGTTGGTGGCGCGGGCGTCGTCTTCCTTGTAGACGAGGTAGTGGTGGTCGCCTTTGCTGGCTACCTGGGGCAGGTGGGTGATGTTGATCACCTGCAGGTGGGCGGCCAGGCTCCAGATGATCTCGCCCATCCGGTGGGCGATTTCGCCCGAGATGCCGGTGTCGATCTCGTCGAAGATAAGTGTCGGCAACTGGCGGTGGCGGGCCACCAACGACTTGAGGGCCATCATCAGGCGCGACATTTCGCCGCCCGAAGCGACCTGTTCCACGGGTTGCAGGGGGGCGTTTTTGTTGGCTGTAAACAGAAACCGCACGCTGTCCGTCCCGTCGGCCCCGAGTTCGCCGCCCGGTGTGATTTCGGCCGAAAAGCGCACGTTGGGCATCCCCAATTGGGCGCAGGTTTCCACAACGTACTTTTCGACTTTCCCGGCGACACCCCGACGATTCTTCGAGATCTTTTCGGCATTTTTCGCAGCCGAGGATTGTAGGCGGGCGATGTCGGTTTCGAGTTCGTCGATCCGCACGTCAAAACCCTCGCTACGGGCCAGTTGGTTGAGAATATCTTCGTAAAGGGTGACCAGATTTGTAACATCGGATACACGATGTTTTTGTTGCAGGGAGTACAGCAGGTCGAGGCGTTGCTCGGTGCGTTCGAGTTTTTCGGGGTCGAGGTCGACGCGCTCGGCTTCTGCCGCGACGTCTGCCGCGATGTCCTTCAGTTCGAGGGCGGCGCTTCTCACGCGTTCGGCCAGTTCGCCTGCTTTCGGAAAAACAGCGGCAAGTTTCGAAAAGGCCGAATCGATGGTTTTCAGCCCCGGCAGAATACCTGCCTGGTCGTCGCTGAGCAGGGCATCGGCCTGGGCCAACACTTCACGGATCTCAGCGGCGTGGGTCAGTTCGTTGAGCAGAGCTTCCAACTCTTCCTGTTCGCCTTCGCGCAGCTTGGCTTCGGCCAGCTGCTGGGCTTGGAAACGGAGGTATTCTTCCTCTTTGAGTCCCTCTTCTTTTTTGGCCCGCAGGTCGTAAAGCTCCTTGCGGGCGGCGCGTAAAGCCGAAAAATCGGCGCGGTAGGATGCCAGCAGGTCGTCGTGACCAGCCACACTGTCGATCAGGTCGATCTGGAAGCGGTTGTTGGCCAGCAGCAGTGTCTGGTGCTGCGAATGGACGTCGATCAAACGCGCGCCCAACTCTTTCAACTCGGTCACGCCCACCGGCAGGTCGTTCACATAAAAACGGCTTTTCCCGGCCGGATTGATCACCCGGCGCAGCGTGCTGACTTCCGCGTAATCAATATCGTTTTCCTCGAAAAACGGTTCGAGGCCGTAGCCATTGACGCCGAATTCGGCTTCGATCACGCAATTTTTCTCCTTGTCACGCAGGGCCGCTACGTCGCCCTTGCCACCGAGTACGAGCGACAGGGCCCCCAGCAGAAGCGATTTACCCGCCCCCGTTTCGCCGGTGATCGTGTTCAGCCCCTCCGAAAAATCGATCCGGAGCGCGTCGATCAGCGCGAAATTTTCTATCGTCAGGGAGCGCAGCATCGCGGGTTACTTGAAGAATTTGCGTTGGAAAAGGATCATATAGATCACCGCTACCGACACATAGGCGTCGGCGATGTTGAAAATCGGGCTGAAGAAAACGAACCGGTTGCCGCCCACCCAGGGCATCCAGTCGGGCCATGTGGTGCGGATGATCGGGAAATAAAGCATATCGACCACTTTGCCGTGGAGGAACGACGCATAGCCGCCTCCATCGGGGAACATCGTGGCCACGGTGTTGAAGCCCGACTCGCTAAAGATCATACCGTAGAACATACTGTCGACAATGTTGCCCAACGCCCCGGCCAGCCCGAGGGCAAACCCGAGGATCACGCCTTTCGACGCATGTCCGCGTACCACCAGCCGGTTGATATACCAGATCAGCACACCGACTGCCACGATACGGAACAGGCTCAGGATCAGCTTCCCGTAGTCGCCGCCCAACTCCATCCCGAACGCAAAGCCGGGGTTTTCGATAAATCTAATCTGAAACCACTCGCCGGCCACGAAAAAGGCCTGGTCGATGGTCATGTGGGTTTTTACCCAGATTTTTACGATTTGGTCGATCGCCAGCAAGGCGATCACAAACAAGGCGATGTATCTTCTTTTCATCGGTTTTTATTCAACATTCTTAAAATTGGCCGCCGGATCGTAGGTCATCGGCCGGCCGGTTTCGGTCACTCCGCGGATGATCCGGCGGGCGTAGTCGTAGAGGATCGACATCCCGTAAAAATTGATCTTTTGCGCGGTGTCGCCCGGTTGGTGGTAATCGGCGTGGATGCCCGTGGTAAAACACAGGACGGGGATCCGCGCAATATCGTAAAACGAGCGGTGGTCCGACCCGCCGTCGTCACCCACTACATAGTTCATTTTTACCTCGTCCGCCAGCGGAAAAGGCACCGAACGGATAAACGCCTCGCTTTCGAACGCGCTCCCCACACCCCACAGCGTCAGGCCGCGGCCGGGCGTCAGGCGGCCCACCATATCGGCGTTGACCATATAGACCAGCCGTTTTTCGGGCGGCCACACCGGGTGGCGGCAAAGGTATTCCGACCCCAGCAGCCCCTCCTCCTCGGCCCCGAAAAAGACGATCATCACCGAGCGTTTCAGCTGTTTCCGGTGTTTTCCCAATTCGCGGGCCAATTCCAGCACAAAGGCCACTCCCGAGGCGTTGTCGTCCGCTCCGTAAAACGTTTTACGGGCGAGAATATTTCCGTCCTCGTCAAGCTCTTCTTCGTAGCCCACATGGTCATAATGGGCGCCGATTACCACCACCTCGTCTTTCAGCCGGGGGTCATTGCCTTCGATCCAGCCGACGATATTGAATGAGGCGACTTGTTCACCTTCTTGTCCCTCGGCCGAAAACCGTTGCAGGCCATCGTTGCCCAACAGCGAAATGCCGCGTTGTGCGCGGAGCTCGCCCAGCAGGTAGGTGACCGCCAGCGTGTCGCCCCGGGTTTGCGCACCCCGTCCTTCGAAATGGTCCGAGGCGAGGGTTTCGACGTGGCGGCACATCCGCTTTTCGAGCGCTTTTTCACCAGCGGCGGTTTCCTCCGGAAACAGCCACAACAGGCAAAACGCAACAACGAGAATCCGTTTCATCCGGGTTTTTCTCTCCGTTATCCGGGCATTTGGTTAAACGCCGAGGCGATGCGTTCGGCCGCTTCGTCGATCCCTTTCTGGAGCTTGCCGCCGATCATCATCTTCATCATCATGTTGAGTTTCGCGCCCAGGGTAAGTTTCATCCGGGTGTCGTCCGGAGCCATGCCCTTGAGCTGCACCCAGAAACTGAAATCGAACGGCGAACCCTCGGCCGAAGTAATTTTTATGAGCTTATAAGGCTCTTTTTCAATCATCTGCAACCTCACCGCAAAGCCTTTGACCGTGAACGAACAGGTGTCGCCGTCGACGCTCCAGCCCTCGACCTGGTCTTTCAGCACGGGGGTGAAATTATTGAAATCGGACATTAGGCCGAAGATTACCTCTTCCGGCTTGTGTATCTGCACTTGCTTGCTTTCGTATTTTTCCATATTTCGTGGAAGCAAAGTCAACCTCCCGTGTGCCGGGAGGCACTTTCTCCATTTTTGTAACAAAAGATACTTAAATACCCCACGTGCCGGGCGACTGGCGCCATGCCCTGAGTGTCTTCAATTCTTCTTCCTTGACGTAGCCCTCTTCGGTGGCGCATTCGATCAGGGCTTTGTAGTTGCTCAGCGTATCGAGGGTGACGCCGGCTTTGCGAAAATTGTCGTCGGCCGTCGGGAAACCGTACGAAAAGATGGCCACCATCCCCAGCACATCGCACCCCGCGGCGCGTAACGCTTCGACCGCGCTCAGGCTGCTGCCCCCGGTCGACACGAGGTCTTCGACCACCACCACCCGGTCGCCCGCGTGGAATTCGCCTTCGACCTGGTTGGCCAGGCCGTGGGCCTTGGGCGAGGAACGGACGTAAATAAACGGCTTGCCCATCGCTTCGGCCACCAACACCCCGTGGGCGATGGCTCCCGTGGCGACCCCTGCGATGACTTGTGCGTCGGGGTATTTTTCGGCGATCAGTTTTGCGAAATTTTCGTAAACCTGCTTCCGCACCTCAGGGTACGAGAGCACTTTCCGGTTGTCGCAATAGATCGGCGAACGCCAGCCCGAAGCCCAGGTAAACGGATTTGCGGGACTTAATTTTATTGCCTTAATTTGTAGCAGGCTTTTTGCAATAAGCTTTTCGACAGGTTCCATCTCGAATTTTTTGCCGTTATGTATAGAGTTTACCTTTCGGGTAATGAGTTGCTTTTCGACCGGTCGATCCCTGTGGGGGCCGACTGGGAAACCGTTCCGGCCGGGGCGGAAACCGATTCCACAAAGTTGTTACAAAATCTTCGAAATACCAAAAAACTGGCCGTAATATCAGCCGACCCGGCCGGGGCGTTCGCACGTTTCCGGGAAGCTTTTCCGGGCATCGACGCCGGGGGTGGGCTGGTGACCGAGCCGGGGGGGCGTGTGCTGATGATTTTTCGCAACGGCCGGTGGGACCTTCCGAAAGGAAAACGCGAGGAGGGCGAAACCTTTTCAGCGTGCGCCGTTCGGGAAGTGGGCGAGGAGTGCGGCATCCCGCTACCGGTGATCGAGGGCGAGCTGGCCGACACGTTTCATTTCTACCAGCTGGAAAGTACCTGGGTGTTGAAGCATACCGCCTGGTTCCGGATGTCGAGCCGGGTAGCGGCGCTGCCCGTGCCCCAGACCGAAGAGGGGATCGGCCGTGCGGAATGGGTGCCCCCGCAGCTGCTCAGCGTCTATCTCCAGGGGACCTATCCTGCGGTGGTTGACGTTTTCGAAGCGGCGGGTTACGCTGTCGGATGAGGGTTTTCGGCCGCTCCGTTATGATTTTAACACCCTGTTTTAGGCGGGTTTCGGCCAAAAACCCTACCTTTGCCGCCGTAATCAATCGTGAAAATTATGTCATACAATCTGTTGAAGGGCAAGAAAGGGCTGATCTTCGGCGCGCTGAACGAACAGTCGATCGCTTGGAAAGTAGCAGAACGGGCTTACGAAGAAGGGGCTACGTTCGTCCTGACCAACACCCCCGTTTCGATGCGTCTGGGGACCATCGATGAACTGGCTAAAAAGTGCAACACGATCGTCGTTCCCGCAGATGCCACTTCGGTGGAAGACATTGAAAAGTTATTCGACGAAACCGAAAAGTTCCACGGCGGGAAGTTCGATTTCATCCTTCACTCGATCGGCATGTCGCCCAACGTGCGCAAAGGCCGCACGTATGACGACCTCGACTACGACTTCCTGTCCAAGACGCTCGACATTTCGGCCATCTCGTTCCACAAGGTGATCCAGGTGGCCCGCAAGAAAGACGCCCTCAACGATTGGGGCTCGATCGTCGCGCTGTCTTACATCGCCGCCCAGCGTACCCTCTACGGCTACAACGATATGGCCGATGCCAAGGCGCTGCTCGAATCGATCGCCCGCAGCTTCGGGTATATCTACGGCCGCGAAAAACGCATCCGCATCAACACCGTTTCGCAGTCGCCCACCCCCACCACCGCCGGTAGCGGCGTGATGGGCCTCGACGGCCTGATGGACTTTTCAGATAGAATGTCCCCGCTGGGCAATGCCTCTGCATTGGATTGCGCCGACTACGTCCTGACCCTCTTCTCCGACCTCACCCGCAAGGTGACGATGCAAAACCTTTTCCACGACGGCGGTTTTTCGAGTATGGGGATGAGCGCCCGCGCCATGAGTATTTATAATAAGAATCTCGAGGAGATTGAATTGGAATACCGAGACGTCTTTAATAAGAGTAAGTCTAAGAAGCGCTGATGCGCGGTTATCATAAAAAAGCCGGCCCCTGCAAAGGGGCCGGCTTTTTTATGAGTTTCATGCCGATCAGTCGGCGCGACGCCGGTAACCCGGAATCTCGTCGGATTTCGAAAACATCTTAGGAAAATCGCCGGTGCGGGTGGGAGCGTTCTCGAGCCAGTTGACGGCCGGCTGGGGGGCTGTGCGGACAGATTTGGCGTCGGGCGTGCCGGTGATCAGCGAGAGGGCTTTGGCCAGGAGCTCTTCGCTTTCGTCGCCCAGTTGCTTGACGTCGCCCAGCAGCACTTCGTCGACGGGATAGTCGGGGGTGAAGCCGTTCTTGAAATTGGTCACGCCGTCGGCGTTGGCAAAGCGGTATACGACCAGGTAGAGGCCCCAGTCCTTGATCAGCTTATTCTCTTCCTTACCTTCGTAGAAGAGGGCGCCGGTGTATTTGCCGTGGGTAGTTTTCCCGATCTTGATCACGTCCATATAGGGGCTCAGGCCGACCATCGTCGCTTCGGAAGCTGAGGCGGTATTGCGGCCCGTGAGCACGTAAACGCGCGACAGGTTGAGGTTGACGGGCACACTCTTGTCAAAGTTGACCGTGGTGTATTCCGTCTGGCCCCGTTGTTTGAAATAGTCCATATAACCGTCGTTCCAGACCTGCCGGAGGTAGACCGAACCGAGCTTAGCGCTCGGCACGAGCGTACTGCTCAGGAATTGGGCCATCGCGGCCGACCCCCCGGAGTTATAGCGCAGGTCGAGGACTACGTCCGACACCCCGGCGCTTTTGAACGATGTGAGCACATTGGTCAGTTTCGTTTTCGAAACGGTCGTGTAGTCGGTGTAGCAGAGGTAGCCTATTTTTTGGCTGCCCCGGGTGATCACTTTCGATGCGACCACCGGGTCGAGGGTCATGTTGACGGCAGCTTTCAGGTCGTGAACGGTTTGGGACACACTGAGGTACCCTTCGTTCAGGACACCCATCTGCAACTTGATCGCCGTGGCGTCGAACAGGTCCATGTAGTTGTCCTGGTTGATGTTGCCGCCGTCGATTCTCATGATGATATCGCCCCGTTTGATCCCCGCCTTGTCCGCCGGAGTATTGGGGTAGACGAACTGTACCACGGCGAAATAGGTGCCCGGAGCGTTGCTGAACTCGCCCAGGGCGAGCGAATAACCGAACGTGGTTTCCTCGCCGTCCAGGCTGCCGGCCAATGCGTCGGCTTTGTCGGTGACGAATGACCAACGGTCGTCGGCTTTGTAAAGTAGCTTGTTATCGAAGAGCGAGTCGGGATTGAAATAGGTATTGATGTCGATCGAACTTTGGGCCGGCAAGGTGGTGTCCCACAAGTAAGCGATGTAGGTATAGTCGATCACGAACTGGTTGGCCTGCAGGATGACGGCCGAGGGTTTGTCGGGATCGGGATCCGTGTCGGGACCGGGATCCACCTCGGGATCTTTCGCGCACGACGTCAGCAGTGCCAACGAGCACAGAGTGGGGATCACCCATCCGTTCAACTTGTTCCAAATATTCCGTTTGCTCATTTTCATCAACATTTTCAAATCAAGGTCAATAATCACCGTGTGCCGGTAGGTACCAAACCGGCGCGTTCCAACAGCGGGTCGACCGAAGGTTCGTGTCCGCGGAAACGCACGTAAAGTTCCATTGGGGGTTCGCTGCCGCCCATCGAAAGGATGTTGTCGCGGAACGACTGGGCCACTTCAGTGTTGAAGATGCCCTTTTCCTTGAAGAGCGAGTAGGCGTCGGCATCGAGCACCTCGGCCCATTTGTAGCTGTAGTAGCCCGCCGCATAGCCTCCCGAGAAGATGTGGGTGAAACCGGGCGACATCGCCGTTCCCTCGACGTAGGGGACTACCTGGGCGCGGCTGGTGGCGTTGCGTTCGAAAGCGGCCACGTCGTTGCTCGTGAGCGGGGCGGTGATGCTGTGCCAGGCCATATCGCCCATCCCGTATCGCAACTGGCCCGAGTTGAGGTATCCGCCCAGGAATTTCTGCGCGCCGGTGATCTTGTCGATTAGCTCCTGCGGCATCTTTTCGCCGGTCTGGTAGTGGGCGGCCCACAGGTCGAGGTACTCTTTCTCGGGTAGCCAGTTCTCCATGACCTGCGAGGGGAGTTCCACGAAGTCGTGGTCGACGTTCGTTCCGCTCAGGGTTTCGTAGGTTTCGTTGGCAAAGATGCCGTGGAGGCAGTGGCCGAACTCGTGGAGCAGCGTTTCCACCTCGTTGTAGGTAAGCAGCGACGGCGTACTGGCCGTCGGTTTCGTAAAGTTGCAGGTGAGCGACACCACCGGACGGATGTCGGTACCGTCGGCCATCCGCGACTGTTCGCGGTAGGAGGTCATCCACGCCCCGCCGCGTTTGCCCGCGCGCGGGAAATAGTCGACGTAAAGGATCGCCAGCAAGCTGTTGTCCTTATCGTGTACTTCGAACGTCTTCACGTCGGGGTGGAACACGGGCAGCGACTTGTTTTCGGTGAACGTGATCCCGTAGAGCTTATTGGCCAGCATAAAGACGGCCGCTTCGGCCTTTTCCAGTTGGAAATAGGGGCGGGTCATCTCGTCGTTGAGGTTGTAGTGGGCGTCCTTGTATTTGGTCTGGTAGTAGCCGAAGTCCCACGACATAATGTCGCCGGCGGTGAAGCCAAGTTCCTTGGCGTAGGCGTTGATCTGGCTGTAATCGCGCTTGGCGGCGCCGATCGATTTTTCGAGCAGGTTTTCGAGAAAAGCGTTAACTGCCTGACTACTGCCTGCCATTCTTTCTTCCAGCACGTAATCGGCATAGGAGGGATAGCCCAACAGGTTGGCCAGCGCCAGGCGCAGGTTGACGATTTTAACGATGTTGTCGCGGTTGTCGAATTCGCCGCTCAGGCAGCGGGTGTTATAAGCATGCCAGAGCTCCTCGCGCAGCGAGCGGTTTTCGGCGTACTGCAAGAACGGGGTCATGCTCGGCGCCTGGAGGGTGAAGACCCAGCCTGCTTTTTCGCGGGCTTTGGCTTCCTCGGCGGCAGCTTCGATCGCGTTGGCGGGCAGGCCGGCCAGGTCGGCACTGTCGGTCACGTGGAGGATAAAGGCGTTGGTGGCCCCCAACACGTT
The DNA here is from genome assembly GCA_031553805.1 of Rikenellaceae bacterium. Taxonomy (GTDB): domain Bacteria; phylum Bacteroidota; class Bacteroidia; order Bacteroidales; family Rikenellaceae; genus JAITVB01. The sequence goes on from JAVBLC010000001.1 coordinate 151,023, forward strand.
CTGGCCGAACTTGAGCGTCGTAGCGGCCAGTTCGGTGGTGATCTCGCGGTACTTGGCCTTGTCCTCCTCGCTCAGGGCGGCCCCGTTGCGCGAGAACGATTTATAGGTCTTGTCGAGCAGCATCTGCTGTTCGGGCGTCAGTTCGATCGTGGTGCGGCTGTCGTAGACGGCTTTCACCCGTTCGAAAAGGACCGGGTCGAGCAGCATGTCGTTGTGCAGCTCGGTGAGCAGCGGCGACACCTCGATGGCGATTTGCTGCATCTGGTCGTTCGTTTCACACTCGTTGAGATTGAAGAAGATCGCCCCGATGGCACTCAGGCGTTTGCCGCTGCGGTCGAGGGCCTCGATCGTGTTGGCAAAGGTCGGGGCCTCGGCCTGGTTGGCGATCGCCTGGTTTTCGGCCCGTGCCTCAGCGATGGCCTGCTCGAAGGCGGGCATATAGTGTTCGGTCTTGATCTGGTCGAAAGGCGGCACGCCGAATGGCGTATCGAAATCGGCCAGCAGCGGGTTTTGCGCGCTTTTGTCTTGGCAGGCGGTGGCGAGAAGGGTCATGGCGATCGAGATTAATACCAGTTTTTTCATTTGTGCGATTCGTTAGGGTTAAACGTTATCGTTAGGAATTTTCGTTTATGTGTGGTGAATATTGTGCGGATTACCACGAGTCGCGGTAGTTGCGGCTCTTGTCGTATTTCAGGTCGCGCAAGGCGCCCGCCTTGACGCTGATGTTGAAGCTCCAGCTCTTCATCGTGCCGAAGGGGATCCACGAGAAGTTCATCTGCCAGCAGTGGAGGTCGCGCGTGAGGACGAACTGCCCGGGGGTGAGTTTCTTGGCCGAGAAGTCGTAGCCGAGTTGCGACATTGTGATCCCCCACTTGGGTGTGAGGTTGGTGCTGAAGTTGAAATTGAGGGTTTGCGATACGTTTTTCTTCACCCCGTTGTTCGAGTACTGGACGCTGTAGTTGAACCCGATGTTGAGCGGCACGCTGAAGTCATAGTACAGCCCGCTCATCGCCGCTCGCCGCTCGCCGGGCGAGGGAGGGTTGGGGTTGGTCGGGTCGTAGGCCCAGGGGTCATAGCCCAGGTTGGGGCCGGTGTTGATCGCCCCGGGTTGCCCGCTGCCATTGCCCCCGATCTTGAAGTTGTAGCCCATCGAGGTGCCGACGCTTTCCAGGCGGGCCAACTTGCCTTGTTCGATCAGAAATTTGTTGATCTTATTTCCGTTCGGGTCTACTTGGTAGAGGCTGTAAATCATTTGCAGGTTGATCGCAAAGTCCTTGATGATCGTCGAACGGATGCTGACCGCAACGGGCGAAAAATTGAGTGAATCGGCCAACAGGTCGTAGCTGCCGGTGAAGCTCAGGTTGTCCAGGATGCTGATTTTCCGCAGGCCGGTCGAGTCTTTTTGGCTGCGGACTTTCATCTCGACCGTGTTGGCCAGGCCATAGGTGATCGAGGCCGAACTGGTGCGTCCGGGCACGCCGTACATGCCCCGTTCGTAGGGCGAGTAGTATTGGACCGTGCCGGTCGAGTCGGTCTGCACCGTCTTCCAGTAGCCGTAGTTGTTGCCGCCAAAGCTGGGCGACACCGAGACCCCAAACGTGGGGGTCAGTACGTGGCGCACCGCATTCACCGGCGAATTGGGCCCGAATTCGGAGTACATCCCGTAGAGCTTGGTCGACAACGAGGCCCCGTAGCTGTAGTCGAACACCCGGTAGAAACCGCGCGCCGTGTCGATCAGCAACTGATTGGCTTCCGGGTCCCACTGCTTGTCGATCTTGTCGAAATACCAGCGTTCATGGTAGTTGAACGAGGGCGAAATGTTGAAAATGCCCAACAAGTCGAGCGAGGTCGACACCGGGATCGTATGGTTGAATCCCGATTTGAGGTTGTTTTTAACGTAGTCGCTCGTGAAAATTTCTTTCTCCTTACCCGCGATGCTGGCGTTGAACGCGCCGGTGTAGGTCATCGCGATTTTTTCGTACCAGCGTTCCTTGCCCACCACGTTGCGCCGCTTGAGGGGGAAGAAGCGCGAAACGTTGAAGTTGACCGGCAATCCGAACGACATCGTACTGTCGCGCGTGCTCTGGCTCGCGCTCAGGGCCGAGGAGAGCGAATAGGGTTTGCCGTTCCATCGTTTCGAGTAGGAAACCGATGAGGAGGTGTTGCTGTTGAGCATGTCGTTCAGGTTCGTCCCCGAGTACTTGCCGTAGCCGCTGGTCGAGAAGTTGACGTTGGCCGAAAAGGTCGATCCGGAGGGGCTGGCCGCCTGGGAGTGGCTCCATTGGATCTGGAAGTTGTTCATGTTCTGGTAGTCGCTCGACCCCTTGTCGCCGTAGGCTTCCTTGTTGAAGTTGACGTTGAAGTTGCCGTTGAACCGGTAACGCTTGAGGTAGCGCGAACCGACCGACACCCCCCACGATCCGAGCGTATAGATCGAGCCCGTGATCCGCGCGTCCATATAGTCGTTGGGCACGAAGTAGTACCCTCCGTCGCGCAGGAAGAACCCGCGGCGCACCTCTTCGCCGAAAGTCGGGATGATGAACCCCGACGAGTTGTCCTGTGCGATCGGGAAAAAACCGAAAGGCAGCGCCAGAAAGTAGATCGGCACGTCTTCCATCACCAGATAGGAATAGTTGAAGACCGCCTTCTTGCCAGGCAACACTTTGGCTTTGGTCATGTTGAGGAAGAAGTGCGGGTGGTCGGCGTCGCAGGTGGTATATTGTCCCCCCAGCATATTGATCGTGTTGTCGGGCATTTTTTTGACCACCGAACCGCGCATGATGCCTTCGCCCTCGTGGGTGACCACACCCCGGATGCGGGCTTTTTCCGACTTCATATTGTAATAGAGGGTGTCCATCACGTATTCCATATCCCCGTCTTTGAACACCGGATGGGTCGGCAGGCCCGTCGAGTCGTCGGGCACCCCGTGGGCGTAGATCAGGCGGGTGTCCATGTCGATCCGCATGAAATCGGCCGCGATGCCCTTATTCTGGTATTCAACTTCGCCCTTGTTGTAGATCATCACCTGGTTGTGCTTGAGGTCATAGACCATCGAGTCGACGTTGCGGCCCTTAACCACATCGTCGAGGCCCATCGACGAGCGGCGGCGGACCGTGTCGGCGCGTGCGGTCGACGAATCGGCCGGCAATAAGTTCCCGGGAATCGAATCGAGTCCCGCCGCCAGTGCTTCAGCCGCCTGCCTGAGCAGAGAATCGCGCATCAGCGAGTCGACTCCGAGCGAATCGATCCTGTCGATAAATCGGTCGTAAACAACCTGTTGAGGAGAGTCGAGGGAAAGGATCGTGTCGCGGGTCATGCGGTGTTCCGGGGCCGGCCGGCCGGGTGCGGCAAAGACGCTCCATTGCACGAAAAGTGCCGCGCAGAGCAGGAGTCGAAAACGATATTGGCCGGAATTTGTCCGCAATTTGCAAGAATTAGTTAACTTTGCCCGGATGAAACACACGGGAACGATCCCCCTAAATTGCAGCAAAGATAATACTTTTAACGGAAATGAAACGACATATAGTATGCTATTTCCTCCTTGTCTGCGCGACGGCGGCCCTTTCGGGCCAGGCTGCGGCGCAACAGGCCCGGGGGGCGCAGGTGCGGACGGTGGTGATCGACCCGGGCCACGGCGGTGGCGATACCGGCGCCACGCGTAGCGGGGTGATGGAAAAGGACATCAACTTGAAAGTTGCCTTGCTGCTGGGCGGGATGATTTCCGAGAACCTGCCCGGGGTGAAAGTCATCTACACCCGCAAGACCGACGTTTTCATTCCCCTCGACGAGCGCGGCAACATCGCCAACAAGGCCGGGGCCGACCTCTTCCTGTCGATCCACGTCAACTCGACCAAGGCGTCGGTCACCAACGCCTCGGGCACCGAAACCTACATCATGGGGGTGGCCAAGAGCGACGCCAACCTCGAAGTGGCCATGCGCGAAAACGGCGTGATCACCTATGAGGAGGACTATTCGGCCAAATACCAGGGTTATGACCCCACGTCGGCAGAAAGCTTCATTATTTTTTCGTTGATGCAATACGCTTATGCCGAGCAGAGTATGGATTTTGCCACGACGGTCCAGCGCCATTTTGCCGCATCGGCCCTGCCCGACCGCGGGGCGAAGCAGGCCGGGTACCTCGTGCTCTGGCGCACGGCGATGCCCGCCGTACTGACCGAGATCGGCTTCGTGAATAATGCCGACGACCGGAAAATGCTCTCTTCCGAGGCTGGCCAACGCAAAGTCGCCACCGCCCTGTTCAACGCCTTCAGCGAATACAAAGACAAAGTCGAAGGTAACGCCCATACGCCCCAACTGAGCGACCGGGTACTCCCCGAAACCAAACCCGTCGCCCCGGTCGCCGCCGCCGAAGGGAACGTTTCGTCTGCGACGACGGTCACCGCCTTGCCGGCCGACGCCCCGGGCGTCGTTTTCCGGGTACAGGTGGCCGCCTCGAAGAGCAAGCTCAACACCAACAACCCGGTTTTCGGTCCTTACCGCGGCCGGCTGACCGAAATGAAGATCGGAAATTATTATAAATACTTTGCAGGGGGTGGCGACACCTTCGCCCAGGCTGAAACCCTCCGGCAAGAGGTGGCGAAAACGATCAAGGACGCTTTTGTGGTCGCATTCCGCGACGGCAGCCAGGTGGCCCTGACCGACGAGATGAAACGCAACCCGTAATCTCCCGACCCCCGCAGGCGGAAAACTTTTCGGCACAGCCATTTGGGAACGGTTGTTGCAGTTTTTTTACATGACCTGAAACGAACACCATGAAACTGAAAAAAGAAGTCAAAATTGGCATATTCGGCCTGGCGATGATTGCTCTGCTCATATGGGGGATCAATTTTTTGAAAGGGACCGAATTGTTTACCTCGTCCCAAACCTATTTCGCCACCTACGACCAGGTGAGCGGCCTGCAGAAGTCGGCCTCCGTCGTAATCAAAGGCTTCAAGGTGGGGACCATCACCGGCATGAACTACGACATCGACGGATCGGGCAAGATCATTGTCGAACTTTCCGTCAAGTCGAAATATAAGATCCCTGCCGATTCCCGGGCGAGGATCTTCAGCGACGGGCTGTTGGGCGGCAAGGCGATCGAGCTCGTGCTCGGCTCCTCGCCCGAGTGCCTGCGCAGCGGCGATTCGCTGATCTCGGAAACCGATAAGGACCTGCTCGACGTAGCCGGCAGCGAGATCGAAATGGTCAAACAGAAACTGGGCGATCTGGTCAACAACGTCAACAACACCCTGGGGGCTGTCAACCAACTGTTGGGCGAGGAAAACCAGGCCAACATCGGGCGCACGCTCGAAAATCTCGCCAACCTGACCGGAAACGCCAATCGCCTGGTGATCAATGAAACCGCCATGATCCACCAGCTGATCGCCAACCTCAACACGCTCTCGCGTTCGCTGAGCGACAACAGCGGCCGGATCGACAACATCCTGGCCAACGCCGAGAGCTTTACGGACTCTTTGAGCCGTGCCGAGATTCCGACCCTGGTGGCCAACCTCAATTCGGCCGTCACCTCGCTCAACACCACCCTCGGCAAGATCGCCGACGGCGAGGGAACGGCCGGAAAACTGGTCGGCGACGAAACCCTTTACAACAATCTGGTTGTCGTATCCGAAAACCTCTCTGCGCTGCTGGAAGACCTGAAAACCAATCCAAAACGTTACGTCCACTTCTCGCTTTTCGGCGGTGGGAAGGATAAGAAATAGCAAATTTTCCTTGTCTGTAAATTTTTAAACACTACCTTTGCCGCCTGTGATCGGGTTTTTCATTTCCGATGGTCGTGTGAATGGCTTGCTCTCCACACGGCAAAGCGGTTAACGTAATGGAAATAAAGGGCAAAATTACCGAGATACGGGATTTTCTGTCGAGGCGCAAGGGCGTCGTCGGTTTCGTCCCCACGATGGGGGCGCTGCACGCCGGCCACCTGGCGCTGGTCGAACGGTGCCGCCGCGAGTGCGACACAGTGGTGGTGAGCGTTTTTGTGAACCCCACCCAATTCAATGACCCGGCCGACCTGCGGAATTATCCCCGCACACTCGAACGCGACTGTGCGATGTTGGAAGCGGCGGGCGTAGACCTGGTTTTTGCCCCCGAGGCGACGGAAATTTATCCCGAGCCCGACACACGGATCTTTGACTTCGGCCCGTTGGAACGGGTGATGGAAGGGGCCCGCCGGCCCGGCCACTTCAACGGGGTGGCCCAGGTGGTGAGCCGTTTGTTTGACATCGTACGCCCCGATCGCGCTTACTTCGGCGAAAAGGATTTTCAACAGTTGGCGATTATTCGCGAGTTGGTGAAAAGAGAGGGACGCGCAATCGAAATCGTGGGTTGCCCGATCGTGCGCGACACCGATGGTTTGGCGCTGAGTTCGCGCAATGCGCTGCTCACTCCCGACGGCCGGGCGGCCGCTCCGCACATTTACGCCGTGCTGGGCCAGGCGGTGGAAAAAGGATCTGCGATGCCTGTCCAAACGCTTAAAACGTGGGCGACCAGCGAGATTGAAAAAGAAAAAGAGTTGAGCGTGGAATATTTCGAGGTGGTCGATGCCGCCACCCTGCAGCCGGTCGCCTCGTGGGAGGCTCCGTGCGCAAAGCGGATGTGTGTGGCCGTGCGGGACGGGGCGATACGGTTAATCGATAACGTAGAAATCTAAATACTGCCTATTTTATGATGATAGAGGTATTGAAATCGAAGATTCACCGGGTGACGGTCACGGAAGCCAACCTGAACTATGTGGGCAGCGTGACCATCGACGAAGACCTGCTCGACGCGGTCAATATGATTGCGGGCGAGAAGGTGTCTATTGTCAACAACAACAACGGCGAACGGATCGACACTTATGTGATCAAGGGCGAGCGCGGCAGCGGGTGTATCTGCATCAACGGTGCGGCGGCCCGCAAGTTTGCCGTGGGCGACGTGGTGATTATTATTTCCTATGCCCATATGGATTTTGAGGAGGCTAAGAAATTTGAGCCCTGGGTGGTTTTTCCGGATTCGGCGACGAACAGGATCATCAAATAGCTTCGTAGGAAAAATATAAATAAGAAGCCCGGCCATAGGCCGGGCTTCTTATTTTATCGGATCCCAACCCCTGCGCCCAATAAACTATCGCTTCTCTGGCAAGGAGCAAAAGTGGAGCAAAGAGGTCATGCCGCTATTTTGAAAACGCCGGGAAGCGCAACTCCCCGGCGTTCGTATGCAAAAGGCGTCGGTTACTTCTTCACCAGCTGTCCGTTGATCTTCACGTTGTCGAAGGTGACGTTGTCAGCCAGGCCGCTCTGGAAGTTGCCTTCGGCCACGCCGTTCCATTCGCAGTTCGACAGGTGGATGTCGTAAGCGTTGGTCCCGTTTTCGAGGGCGGTGATCATCACCCCGTAACGGCTCTTCTGGCAAGTCACGTGATCGAGCCACACATTGCGCACGATCGGCGGGAACGAACGGTCGCAAATCTCATTAGGTTCGTAAACCAGATTGACCTTGAGCACCGATTCGCGGCACTGCCCCACGGTCACGTTGCGCACGTAGATGTTTTCGATCGTGCCCCCGCGGCAGTTGTTGGTCTTGATGCGGATCACGCGGTCGAGGTTGGGCGAGTCCATCTGGCAGTTTTCGACGAAGAGGTTTTTGTAGCCGCCGCCGATTTCGCTACCGATCACCACGCCGCCGTGGCCGTCAGCCATGGTGCAGTTACGCACGATGATGTTCTGGCTCGGGATGTTCCACACGCGGGCGTCATTGTTTCGGCCGGCCTTGATGGCGATGCAGTCGTCGCCGGTCTTGAAATAGCAGTTTTCGATCAGCACGTTGGTGCACGACTCGGGATCGCAACCGTCGCCGTTGGGGCCGTGGTTGTCGATGCGCACACCGCGCACGGTCAGGTTGTCGCACATCAGCGGGTGGATCACCCAGAACGGCGAACGGAGCAGGGTAATGTCTTCGATCAGGACATTTTTGCAAAGGTAGAAATTGATCGTCTGCACACGCATCCCGTCGCCGTTGTTCATCACGCGCTCTTCGAGGGGCACTCTGTCTTCGGCCCATTTGAGCATGATCGGGCGGCTGACGCGTTGCGTTCCGCGGCCTTCGACCGGGTTGGGGCCGGTCTGGCTCCACCAGTCGGCGCGGGTGGCGTGGCCATCGATGGTACCCTTGCCGGTAACGGCGATGTTGGTTTCGCCGTAGGCGTAGATCAACGGCGAGGTGTTGTAGGTGTCGACCCCTTCCCAGCGGGTAAGTACCACGGGGAAATATTTCAGGTCGGTGGTGAAGAGCAGCGTCGCCCCTTCTTCGAGGTGGAGGTTGACGTTGCTGCGCATCACGAGCGGGCCCGTAAACCACAGGCCCTTCGGTACGATCACCCGGCCGCCGCCCTCGATGCTGCAAGTGGCGATGGCGCGGTTGATCGAGGCGTGGTTGACGATCGTCGTGTCGTTGGGCACCGCGCCGAAATCGGCGATGTTGTAGTCTTTGTCCCGGAAGGTCGGGGCTTTGATGTTGCTCAGGATCTGCGGATAGAGCGTTTTCCACGCCGTGGTTGCATCCTGGGCCCGGCCCGTCGCAAAGATCAGCGTAGCGGCGAGCAAGAAGAAGATTTTTTTCATCGGTTGGTTGTTTAGGTTGTTGGGTTGGTTTTCTATAATATGCTGTATTCTTGTCCCGGTTGGGTGTTGAAGTCGGTGTAATAATACGTTTTTTCGGGGATCGGCAACAGGGCGGCCCCGGTCGGGTTTTCAAACCGTTCGGGTTCGGATTCGTGGTAGAACGGGTTGGGGTTTTCGTCAACGGCCGTGCGCGCCGCAGCACTTTGCACCTTAACCGACCGGTCGGTTTTCAGCCGGCATACGCCGCCGAGCGTCGACCGGATTTTCGCCGACACCAATTCCCCTTTCTTCCATGTCAGGTCGATCTCGAACCCGCCGCGGGCGCGGATGCCCCGGATCTCACCATCGGCCCACACCGGGGGCAGCGCCGGAAGCAGCTGGACATAACCCGCGTGGCTTTGCATCAGCATCTCGATCACGCCCGCCGTATAGCCCATGTTCCCATCGATCTGGAACGGCGCGTGGGCATCGAGCATATTTCTATAAATTCCGCCCGAGCGGGGATAACCGCCAAACTCTACCGGGGTAAAGAGGTTGTTGACGATGATGTTGGCGTGGGCGCCGTCCTGCTGGCGGGCCCAGAGGTTGATCTTCCACCCCATCGACCAGCCGGTGGCGGCATCGCCCCGCAGTTCGAGTGTTTTGCGGACGGCTGCGTATAATTCCGGCGTGCGTTCGGGTGTGATTTGGTTGCCCGGGTGGAATGGGTAGAGGTGCGACATATGGCGGTGCAGGGGTTCGGCTTCCTGGAAATCGAAGATCCACTCTTGCAACTGGCCGCGCGCGCCGATACGGTAAGGTAGCAATTTGGGATATTTTTCGGCCAACTCGTTTCGTAAATCGGCGTCTATACCGAGTTTCTCGGAAACCTGGATCGTCCGCTCGAAAATTTCTTTCACGAAAGCCATGTCCATCGTACAGCCTGGGCTGATCGAGCTGCGGACATTGGTGCCCGGCACAAAAAAGCTGTTTTCGGGCGACGAGGAAACGGGCGTCACCAGCCAGCCGCTTTTGTCGACCATCAACCAGTCGAGCATAAACTCGGCCACCTCTTTCATCGCCGGATAAAGTTCTTCCCGCAAAAACTTTTCATCGCCGCTGTACAGGTAATGTTCCCACAGGTGGCTGACAAACCACGGGGCGGCCATGTTCCAACTGGCGTTTGTAGCTTCGCCGTCATTGGGATAGGCTTCGCGCCAGATCGAGCTGTTGTGGTGGGCCACCCAACCTCGGGCGCGGTACATCTTGCTGGCGGTCACGGCGCCGGTGACGCGCATTTCGCGCACCATCTGGAAAAACGGTTCGTGGCACTCGGCCAGGTTGGCGGTTTCGGCCGGCCAGTAGTTCATTTCGGCGTTGATGTTCTGGGTGTAGCCGCAGTTCCAGGGCGGGATCACCAGGTCGTTCCACATCCCCTGCAGGTTCATCGGCTGCCCGCCGGGACGCGAGGCCGAGATCATCAGGTAACGACCGTATTGGAAGAGCAGGGCGGCCAGCTCGGGGTCGTTCTTCGATTTGTAGGCCAGGATGCGCCGATCGGTCGGCATCGCCCGCTGGGCTGCTGTGCTGTGGAGGGTGAGTTCGACACGGTCGAAGAGGGGTTTGTAGTCGTCGAGGTGATTTTTTCGCAAGGCTGCGTAGTTTTCTTTCATCCCGAAGCCGATCATGCCTAATTTCCCGCTAAAGGGAGGTGCATTTTCGAATCCCCTGAACAAGGCCCTCCGAAGCTGTTCGTCGGCGAGAGCCATCTGGTCCTTCCCTGCGAGGCTCGGGCTTTTATCGACACCGTTATAACTGGTAGCCGCAGCCAGGATCAGGACAACTTCCTGCGCTCCGCTGATTGTCATTTCTTTCTCGCTGAGTTCGGTTTTGCCGTCAGCCCACGAATATAACTGCGCTTCGAAAAACATCCCCTTGCCGCCGCACTCGTCGCCGTAGAGGATATGCTTTTCGAAGAGGCTGTTGCCCCAACGGTCGTACAATTCGGGATGCTTATAGAAATTGTCCCACGTAGTGAGCTGTTGGACAGTCCGTCTTTCGGCCACGCCCGGAGCCTGGCCGTGAAGTCGCAGGGTGTTCGATTTCGTGTCGTCGACCGATTGCACGGCCGTCGGATGAACCGATTCGAACCGCGCCGTAAAATTGAGCGCCCCCGGCTTGTCGGCCGTCAGCCGGATGACGATCACCCGGTCTGGGTGCGAGGCGAATACCTCGCGGGTGTAGTTTACCCCCCCGGTGGTGTAGGTGACTTTATGGATCGAGGTACGCAGGTCCAGCGAACGCTCGTAATTGCCGACAGGTTCCGGATGGTCGAACGTCAGAAAAAGGTCGCCCAACGGCTGGTAACATTGGTGAAGGCGGCCCAGCCAGTCGCGCTGGATCATATCGTAAGCATCGCGATATTTTCCCTCCTGAGCTGCAGCGACGACCTGAGGAAAATTCTTGAAAATGTTGTATTCTGTAAATTGCATTCCCGGCTCGCCGCTATAAAGCGTATTCTCGTTCAACTGAAAATGCTCTTGGTCGCCGCCGCCGAAGATCATCGCGCCGAGGTGCCCGTTGCCCACCGGCAGGGCCTCGTTCCAGTTGGCCGCCGGCGAATCATACCACAAAACAAGCGGAGCCGGCTGCTGTGCATACAGGAAGATCCCAGCCATCGAACACAAGACTGTCCAGAAAAATTTCATCACGAAAAAATTTAGGGGAATGTGTCAAAGGTATCTTTTTTTTGAGAAAAAGGTGCGATTCGTGGGTGCGATTTTGTCTGAACAAAATAAATTGTCTAATTTTATCACGCATTTTTCGACTCATTCGAAATTAACTCATTCATCCGATATTATGAAAAAGTGGATGTTCTTTCTGGCCGCCCTCGGGGCCGTGGCTTTCCCGGTGCAGGGGCAGGTGAAATCGTCGCCCGCGACGGCGGGGATGGCCGTCGACGGCAACAGCGTGGTTTACGCCCTGCCGCAGACCGTGCTTCGGGTGCGTGTAGTGGCCCGGTGCGAATCGATCCGCAAGGGGCCTTACGCCCGCTTCGCGCAGAAGTACCTCGGGGTGGTCGCCCCGCTTTCGGACAAGGACATCTATACGATCACCGGCGGCACGATTACCGCTTTCGAAGAGAGCGACCCGTCGAAGGTCTTCGTGATGGACAACCCCGATAAAAGCCCGTTCCAACTCTACGGCGCCCGGCCCGACGGCCTTCGCGCCCTCCCCGGCGACGGATTTTCAGCCTTGCCGGATCAATTTGACGAACGGCGTCCGAACTTCCGCCCCGGCCGCGAAGGCCGGATCGAGGTCGTTTCGAACGTGCGCAGCGACACGAGCTTCGTCCGCGTGCCGTTCGACAAGACCCAGGTGGCCGAACGCGGCCTCGAGGAACAGGCGGCCGAAGCGGCCGCCACGATCTTCCGCCTGCGCAAGGCACGGCTCGACCTGGTGACGGCCGAAGCCGGCGAAAACGTCTTCGGCGGCGGGATGAAAGCCGCCCTCGACGAAATTGCCCGTCTCGAAGAGGAGTACCTGGCGCTCTTCGTCGGCAAGACGTTCGTGCGGGAGGTTGTGCGCGAATACGACGTTATTCCCCAGAAAGACAAGACGACGGACATCGTCTGCCGCTTTTCTCCCGAAAAAGGGCTGCTGCCGGCGAGTGACCTTTCAGGAAATCCCGTCGTGCTGGAACTGACCCCCGAAAACCGCACCCAGAACCAACAGGTGGTGCGTAAATCGAGCTCCTCGGCCAAAGGCACGATCGCCTATGGCGTGGCCGACGTGGTGGGTTGCCGCCTGACCGACGGCGCCCGCGAATTTGCTGCGGCCCGCGTGCCGGTTTACCAGTTCGGTACGGTGGTCGACGTGCCCGTTGCCGCAACCAAATAGTCTGTTAAACATAAAAACATATCGTTGATGAAAACACTCCGCAACACTCTGGTGATGGCCGCCGTTATCTTGCTGGCCGTCGCTTGCCAAGATTCCGGAAAGGTGCGCCTGTTGCCGGTCGAAAAATTCCAGACCGAGCTCGACGGCAAGCCCATTTCGCTCTACACGCTGACCAACGCCAACGGCATGACCGTCCAACTGACCAACTACGGCGCCCGGGTGGTGAGCCTGTGGGTGCCCGACCGCGAGGGCAAGTTCCACGACGTGGTACTCGGCATGGGCAGCATTCAGGAGTATTTCACCGCCGATGAGAAATACTACGGCGCCACGGTGGGCCGTTATGCCAACCGCATCGCCGACGGCCGTTTCACGCTCGAAGGACGCACCTACCAGCTCGACGTCAACGACGGCAAAAACCACCTCCACGGCGGTACCCACGGCCTGCACACCGTCGCGTGGGACGCCGAACCTTACCAGACGACCAACGGTTACCAGGCCATCCTGTTCCGCTACACCTCGCCCGATGGAGAAATGGGCTATCCCGGCACGCTCGACATCAACGTGCGCTACGTCCTTTCGCCTGACAATGACCTGATGATCTATTACGAAGCCACGACCGATTCGGCCACCGTAGTCAACCTTTCGCACCACTCCTATTTCAATCTCAACGGCGTGGAAGGCAAAGCGATTGAGCCGATCGAAAACCATATGCTGCGCTTCTACCAGGCGAGCGCTTTCACCCCGACCGACGCCGGGTTGATCCCCACGGGCGAAATCCGTGCGGTGGCCGGCACCCCGATGGATTTCTCGGAATACCATGCCATAGGCGAGCGGATCAACGAAGACTACGAACCGCTGAAACTGGGCGGCGGCTACGACCACAACTGGGTCAATGACCAATGGGGGGCGGTTGTGCCCGTGGCCGAAGTTTATTCGCCCGCGACGGGCATTTATATGATCGCAAGTACGGATCGTCCCGGCACGCAGTTCTACAGCGGCAATTTCATCAAGGGCGTAGATAAGGGCAAATGGGGGGCGGTTCACCAGTTCCGCTCGGCGTTCTGCATTGAAACCCAGGATTTTCCGGATGCGCCCAATCACGCTAACTTTCCGAGTACTGTATTGCTCCCGGGCGAGAGATACTCGGCCGTTTGCTACTACTATTTCGGGACCAAGGAATAATTTTCCGGAGGGAAACGTTCCGGCCCTAACCTGTCGCCTGCGATGGACGAACCGATCCTGACCCCGCCTGCGGAATCCTCGCCGCCGCCCGCCCCCCGGAAACGGGGGAAGGCGGCCAAACGGATTTTGTTCGTCGTGCTGGCCGCCGTAGCCGCTTACGCGCTGTGGTCGGCCTACGACATTTTCCTGACCCCCGACCGCAACATCCGGCAGATCTACCTCGTCCCGCGCGATGCGGCGGTCATCATCCAGACCGACGACCCGGTCGGCGACTGGAAACGCTTCAGCGCCAGCGAACCCTGGCAGGCGCTCAAAGGCGCCCCCTCGTTTGCCGACATCTCGAAAAGCGTCGACCGGCTCGACTCGATCGTCAAGGCCAACAACACCCTTCTCTCGCTCACCGGCCGGCGCCAGATGATCATCTCGCTGCACAAAACGAGATCGAACGGGTGGGATTTCCTGATTGCGATCGACCTGCAAAAGGCCTCGAAGATGAACACGCTCAAGGAAAACATCGAACAGATTTTTAAATTGAGCGGCTATACAGTCACCAGCCGGAAATACCACGAGGTCACGATTACCGAATCGCGCGACCCGAAAACCCTCGATATCCTCCATACCGCCTTTGTCGATAACCACTTCCTCGCCTCGTACGATTCGCGGCTGATCGAAGCGTCGATCGACGAACGGTCGCAGCCCACGATGGGGCTCAACCGCTCGTTCCTCGAAGTCGAAAAGGAGGTGATGGGCAAGGGATTGAGCCGCATCTACCTCAACTACGACTACCTGCCGCAATACCTGTCGCTCTATCTCGGCCGCAACGAATACGTCGATATGCTGTGCCGCTCGATGGATTTCGGGGGGCTTTACCTGCTCTCGGACCCCGAACGGATGGAGGTGACCGGCACCACGATCCTGCGCGAGGATCCCGACCCCTATGTGGCGGCGCTGCTCCACTCGGGCAACCACAAAATGGCGGCCCACGAGCTGATGTCGGCCCGCACGGCGTTCTATGCCAACGTCGGCTTCGACAACACGGTCACCTTCGTCACCGAGCTCGAAAAAGCCCTCGCCGCCCACGACCCCGCCGCATTCAACACCTACAAATCGGCCCGGTCGAAACTTGAAAAATATTTTGATATTTCCCTCGAGGAAAATTTTCTGAACTGGATGGATGGGGAGTTTGCCCTGTCGCAGTCCGAACCCGGCCTGCTGGGCAATGAACCCGAACAGATCCTCGCCATCCGCGCCACCAGCATCAAGGACGCGCGGAAGAACATGGAACTGCTCGAAAAACGGATCAACCGCCGTTCGCCGATCAATGTCAAAACGATTGAATACAAGGGATTCGAGGTGAAGTACATCGAAATGGGCGGCTTTTTCCGCGTCTTTTTCGGGAAATTGTTCGATAAATTCGAAAAACCGTATTATACCTATATCGGCGACTACGTCGTCTTCAGCAACAAGGCCTCGTCTTTGCTCTCGTTCATCGAGGACTACGAGCAGCAAAACCTGTTGTCGAAAAACGAGGGTTTTCAGCATGCCTATGCCCGGGTGAACAATACCTCTACGGTGTTTACCTACGTCGATATGCCCAAGTTCTTCGCCCAGCTCAAACCGTTGCTCAGCCCCCAAAGCTGGGCCGACTTGCAGGGCAACCGCGACGTGCTTTTCTCGCTCCCGCAGTGGACCCTCCAGATCGTCGCCGGACGCGGATCGGCCTCGCTCCAGCTCGTGCTAAACTACGCTCCCTATCACGCGCCTGCACCCGCCGAACAGCTCGCGGCCGACGAATCGGTCGTACTCCCCGACGAAGATCTTTCAGAGAAAGAGCTGATGAGCGAACTCAAACGTTTTTATGTGGAGCATTTCCAGGGCAACGTCCTGCGCGAATACTACTCCGACGGCAGCCTGCAAAGCGAATCCGAAATCAAGAACGGCCGCCGCAACGGCCGCTACCGCGAATTCTTCGAAAACGGCAGGCTAAAAGTGCGCGGAGCTTACGCCAACAACTCCCCCCGGGGCGTCTGGAAATACTACACCGAAGAGGGGAAATTTGACCACAAAGAGAAGCATTGAAAATAGCTTTGACGGGCCCGTTTTTTAAAAATGCGGCTTAGACTTCCCGTACATCCCGATGGGGCGGCGCAAGAAGGGTCTCAAGCCGCTCGAGCGTATAGGCTTCGTCGGCCCGGTAACCGCCGCTGCGGGTACGGCGCAGGGCCGTGAGGTGGCCTCCGCTGCCGAGTTCTGCGCCGATGTCGCGGGCCAGGGAACGGATATACGTTCCTTTGCTGCACCGGATCATCACCTCGATCACAGGCAAATCGAACGCCAACAGGCGCATTTCGTAGATATTGATCCGCGCCGTGCGCAACTCGACTTCGAGCCCTTCGCGGGCGTATTCGTAGGCGCGTTTCCCCTCGATCTGTTTGGCCGAGTAGACGGGCGGCAGCTGGTCCTGCTCGCCCGTCAGCTTTCGTAATGTGGCTTGTATGCTCTCCTCGGTAATGTGGTCATACGGAAAACGCTCGTCGACGGGGTGTTCCAGATCATAGCTCGGAGTGGTGGCCCCTAGTTCGATCCGGGCGACATATTCTTTTTCCTCGGCCTGCAGGACATCGGCTTGCTTCGTGGCCCGGCCGACGCAAACCAACAACAGACCGGTGGCCAGCGGATCGAGCGTGCCGGCGTGCCCCACCTTGATCTTGCGGTGTCCCAGCCGGCGTAGCATTACACGCACCTTGCGCACCACGTCCGACGACGTCCAACCGTAGGGTTTGTCGACGGGCAACACTACGCCCGCTTCGAAATCAGTATCGAAAGCAATCATTTTTACCGGTTAAAACAATGAATAGACGATCGCTGCCGCGCCGATCACCGTACAGTAGACGGCAAACCAAAGCAACTTGCCCCGTTTGACCAGGTTGACCATCGCCTGGCAGGCCAGCGTCCCGGTCACGAAAGCCGCAAGGAAGCCTACGGCGAGGGCCGTTCCCGAGATGCCCCCCGCAGCGGCAAAATCGCCGTGCATCAGGTCGAGCAGGTTGATCCCGATGATGGGGATCAGCACCATCAGGAACGAAAACGGCGCCACCTCTTCACGTTTGACTCCGAGCAGCAGCCCGGTCGAAATCGTAGACCCCGAGCGCGAAAGGCCCGGAAAAACCGCGATGGCCTGAGCGATACCAATAATGAACGCGTCTTTCATCGTCAACGGATGGGTGCGCGGCTTGGCGTAGTGCGAAAAGGTCAGCAGGGCTGCCGTCACGAGCAGCATCACGCCCACCAGGGTCAGGTTGCCCGTAAATAGCGCCTCGATCTGGTCCTTGAAAAAGAACCCGACGAAGACCAGCGGTAGCATCGACACCGCGACGTTGACCACGAACCGCATCTCGGCGTTGGCCTTGAATTTGAAAAACCCGGTGATGATCCGCGCCAGTTCCTTGCGGAACACGACGATCGTGCTCAGCACCGTCCCGCCGTGTACGGCGGTGGTAAAGAGCAGGTTTCCCTCGCCGCTCACCCCGAGCAGCGCCTGGCCTATCTCGAGGTGGCCGCTGCTGCTCACCGGCAGGAATTCGGTCAGCCCCTGGAGTACGCCCAGGATAAACGCCTCAAAAACAGACATCGGCTATTTCTCCTTTTGCTTGGGACGCTTCATAATCGCGTAGATCTCGAACGTAAAACCCACCAGCACGATGATCGGGGCGAGCGTGATGCGCCGAAAGCTGAACATCGCCATGTTGAACTCGTCGGGGTTGTCGCTTCCGCCGCCCTCCATCAGCACAAAGCCCAGCACGATCACGGCAAAGCCGATCAGCATCAACTTGTAGTTATAGGTCGCCAGCGGCATTTTCCGCATTTCTTCGGGCCCCGCGGCCTCGTTCTTCTTCTCTTTCATATCGGTTAACTCGTAATTCTTAACTCCTAATTCCTAACTCTAATAGAGGTGCAGGCGCGTGGTGTTCAGCCGGGCGTATTTGCGCACGGCTGTCCAGGTGAAGACGGTCGCGATCAGGATGCCCGCCACGATCAGCCCGCCGAATATTTCGGCCAACAGCACGTTGCCCGTCAGGAAGCCCGCTTCGGGAATCCCCCGGTTGAGGCCGATTACCACGCCCGCCATCAGCGCCGAAGCGATCAGCCCGGCATAGATGCCTTGCAACACCGCCCGTCCCAGAAAAGGCTTCATGATAAACCACCGGGTCGCCCCGACCAGTCGCATCGTGTTGATGATAAACCGTTTGGCAAAAATCGACATCCGGATCGTATTGTTGATCAGGATGAGCGAGATAAGCAACAGCGTTCCGCCGAAAAGCAGCAGCACGAGGTTGAATTTGTAGATGTTGTCGGTCACCTGCCCGATGATTGCCTCCTGGTAGAGGATATCGTCGACCCCGTCCCAGCGGCGCATGGCGGTTTCGACCGTTTTGAGCGAGTCGGGCACCGAGTAGTCGGCGTTCAATGTGACTTCATAAGACGCCGGAAGCGGGTTCCCTTCCAAAAACCCTTCGAAATCCTGGCCTGCGTAGGCTTTGAATTCGGCGGCGGCATCATCTTTCGAGAGGTATTTTACTTCTTTGACGGCTTCCATTTCGTCCAGTTTGGCCGATATGTACTGCCGCTCTTCGGACGAGATGTCGTCACGCAGGAAGACCGAGAGGGTCACCCGTTCGCGGATGCGGTCCGACGCCTGGCGGGCATTGAGGATCAGGTAGCCCACCGACCCGAGGATGAACAGCACCAGCGCCACGCTCACCGTCGAAACGATGTAGGCGTTGCGGATGCGCCGCTTGATCCGTTTTTCGTTCTTTGCCATATCTTTTCGTTACTCTTTTTTCTTGCGCATTTGAAAAAAAATCGCTCCCAGCAACCCGCCAAGAAGCAGGATAGACCCGGCGTAGGAGACGCCTGCCAACGTCCGGAAATGGGGCGGGGCATAGTGGAAGGCGACCGTGTGTTCGCCCGCCGGCAGGGCCATTGCCCGCAGGATATAGTCGGCCCGCAGGTAAGGCGCTTCCTCGCCGTCGAGGTAGGCCGTCCAACCCTTCGGGTAGTAAATTTCCGAGAAGACGGCCAACACCGGGTGTGGCGACGAGTACTTATATGTCAGTCGGTTTACCTGGTAATCGTCCAGTTCGATTTGCGGTTCGAGGTTCAGGCTGTCGACCCCTTCCTGGGTCCACATTTCGGGCAGGTCGATGCCGACCGCTTCGAGCTGTCCGCGGAACTGGCTGTCGACCACCGCTTCGTGGTGAGTATTGATCTTGCCCAGGGCGTCGATCTCCGCGTCGGGGGTATCGGTCCAGCGTACCGCGTCGACAAACCAGGCGGCCCCGTTGGCGTTGGGGTTGACTTGTACCTGGGGTGTGCTGCCTTCTGCGCCCGGCACGATGAAATACTTCGTGTTGAGCATATCGTAGACCCCCATATTCATCTTCGACAGGTAGCGTTCGATCACTTCCTGGTAACGGCGCAGCTTGGCGGCGTGGTAGCCCCCGACCGAGCGGTGGAAATAAGAGGTGGTCGCGTCGCGGAACGGGTCGGTGGTGAGGTTGGCCACACGGTAGGCGGGCTCGGTGTCCTGCATGATCTGGCGGTTGGCGTCGGAGGCGGTGATCGCCTTGGCCTGCTTCGGTACGAACGAATCGTGGTTCACGAAACGCAGGTCGACCGGCAACAGATCGACGAGCACCAGCACAGCAGCCAGTAGTGCAAAGACCCCTGCCTTGATCTTTTTGGCATAGAACGCCCACACGACCCCGGCCGTCAGCAGCACGAAGAGTAACGACCGCAAGGAGTCGGCCCGCAGCATCGACGCGCGTTCGCCCCGCATCGCCGCCAGCACGTCGTCGGGCAGCCCCATTTGAGCGTCGGACGCGCCGATAAAGCTGAACAGCGATCCGCCGAACAAGGCAAAGAACAGGGCGATGCCCCCGGTGATGATCAAACTGTTACGCAGGGCTTTATTAAATTGCCCCTTTTCGACTTTTCCCGCCCACAGTTTTTGCAGGCCGAGCACCGCCACCAGCGGCAGCGCCCACTGCACGATCACGAGCGTCATCGACACCGTGCGGAATTTGTTATAGAGAGGGAAATAGTTGTAGAACAGGTCGGTAAACCACATCAGGTTGTGCCCCCAAGCCAGTAGGATAGCCAGCGCAGCCACGGCGGCGATCCACCATTTCGAGCGTCCGCGCAGCAGAAACATTCCCAGCGTAAATAGGAAACAGATAACCGCCCCGATGTAGACCGGGCCTGAGGTGATCGGCTGTTCGCCCCAGTAACCGGGCAGGTTCGGGGCCATCTGGCGGGCGTTGTATTTCGTCAGGGCGTCGGCCACGGGGCCGTCGGCCTTGAAGCCGCCCGACATACTGCCGCCCATAAAGTTCGGGATGAAAAGGTCGAACGTCTCTTTGACCTCATAGCTGTAGGCCGTCACGTAGTCCTTATCGAGCCCGGGCCGTGCGGTCTGTCCGTCGACGGTTAGTTCCGACCCGCCGCGGATCGTTTCCTTGGCGTAATCGTTGACGTAATAAAGCAGGATTGCGTTCGAAGCCACGGCCAGTATCCCGGCCGCCAACAGCGCCACGGTCGTTTTCACGAACCGGGACATCGCTTGCTTTTTCCACGCCCGGACCGCTTCGTTGATCACCAACGCAAACAGCACAAAGCAGAAGTAGTACGTGATTTGCAAATGGTTGGCCGCGATTTCAAGCGCGGCAAACACCCCCGCCAACGCCACTCCGAGCCACAGGTTGCGGCGGTAGGCCATAAAGACCGCCCCCACCATCGGCGGCGCCCAGACGAGGGCTACCATTTTCGTAATGTGCCCCGCCTCGATGATCAACGGGAAATAAGTCGACAGCCCGTAAGCGATCCCCCCGGCGATCGACAACCACGGATTGATCCCGAAACACAACAGCATCAGGTAAAATCCGGTCATCGCCAGGAAGAGGAACGAGGCTGGCAACCCCAAGACGTACAGCTCGTTGCCGATGTCGCGGATCACGCGCCCCTCATAGTCGAAATCGATCAGGTATGACGGCATCCCGCCGAACATATTGCCCGTCCAGCCCGGATTCTCGCCGTGGTGCGCCGCCTTGTAATCCTGAATATCCTTGCTCATCCCCTCGACCTGCACCATGTCGCTCTGGCGCAACGCCATCCCCTCATACTGAGGTTTGAAGTAAAAAAAGCTGATCAAGGCAAAAACGGCGATCGCCGCCAGATGCGGCAAAGCCTTACGGATCCAGGGGTTATTTTTCATCATCCGGTAAATTCCAATCCACAAAAGTAACCATTTAATTCGAAATAATTCTTCACTCTGGAAGCAAAAGCAGCCCGCGGTGATCGAACTTGCGGAGAAATGGCTAAATTTGTCTCAAAATCACGACCGAAGGTATGCTCGACCAGATCAGACAACCCGTGCAGGAACACCTCGACCGCTTCAACGCGCTGATGCGCGAAACCATGGCGTGCGACAACACCTACATCAACGCCATCACCGGCCACGTCCTTGCCCAACCGGGCAAGCAGATGCGCCCGCTGCTGGTACTGCTCGCCGCCGGGGCCTCGGGCGGCATCGTTCCGCGCGGCCACGTCGGGGCGGCGCTGGTCGAAATGATGCACATCGCCTCGCTCGTTCACGACGACGTCGTCGACGAAGCTTTTTTGAGAAGAGGCCAACTTTCTGTTAACGCTGTCTGGCGGTCACGTGTAGCTGTGCTCTACGGCGATTTCCTGATGTCGCGCGCTTTCTCGCTCACCGCTTCCAGCGGGGCCCACGACCTGGGCGACGAAATCATCTGGGCCCTCGGCGAACTGTGCGAAGGCGAACTCATCCAACAGGAACACCTCGGCAAAATGGACATGACCGAGGCGGTCTATTTCAGCATTATCCGCCGCAAAACCGCCTCGCTGCTGGCCGCCTGCGGCCGCATCGGCGCCCGCTCGGCCGGCGCTTCGGACGAAGTCGTCGAACGGATGGGTCAATTCGGCGAATATATCGGCATGGCTTTTCAGATCAAAGACGATATGCTGGACTATGATCCGGCCGTCGATACCGGAAAACCCGCCTGCGCCGACCTGCGCGAACGCAAGATCACCCTCCCCCTGCTCGCTCTCCTCAATCGTTCGGATGAAGCCCAGCGTAAAGAACTTATCCGGAAAATCGCCGACATACGCAACGTCGACCGTAACGTCGAAGTCATCCGCCACCTCGTTCTCACCTCCGGCGCCATGGACGACGCACGCCAGGCGATGGAAGCGTTCGAACTAAAAGCCTTCGAAGCCCTCAAAGAAGCCCCCCCCTCCATCTACACCACCGCCCTCCACAACTACGCCCACTACATCCTCAACCGAGAACGGTAGTGGTTGGCTTCGACTGCCGCTTTTTATAAAAAGCAGCGCCAAAAATTTTTCTGGGATACTACGTATCCCTTGGCCTCCCTTGCTTAGTTTTAGTAAAGGTTTTTAGAAAGAGAGAGTCCTTTTTCCATTAGCGGATCGAAATTACGATCGCTACGAAGGAAAAGGGACTCTCTCTTTCTAAAATCCTTTTATAAGGCCGAGTAAAGTAAGTCAAGGAAAGCGCAGCTTTAGCTTCGCTGAGCTCCACTTCGTCCGGTTCCAGTAAAGTTTTTAACTGCGTTGAGCTTGCCCGCCGCCATGCAGCGACCTAGGTTGCGGCGCTTTTTATAAAAAGTACCAGTCAGAGCCGGCTCGCTGCCGCTGTTTGGTTTATTTTTTTGATTTGTGTTTTTCGAGTTGTTTTTTGAGGGCGTCTACGCACTGGTCGACAGACTCTTCGAAGGTTTTGCATTGGCGTTCGGCGATCAGTTCTCCACCGGTAGCGTTAAGTTTTACGACAGCTACTTTGTTGCCCATTTCGACGTCTTTGTCGAGTTTGAAAATTACTTCGGCGCCGAGCAGATCGTCTGAAAAGCGTCCTAATTTTGCTACTTTTTCTTCTGTAAAAGCGACCAGTTTTTTGTCTGCGTCGAATTTGACAGTCTGAATCTTTACGTTCATAAAATATCCTCCTAATCGTTTTTGGCCCGGGGGTGGGCCTTTTGATAAACATCTTTCACCCGTTCAATCGTGTTGTGGGTATAAATTTGCGTGGTCATCAGGTTGGCGTGTCCGAGCAATTCCTGGATGGTTTTGATCTCGGCCCCGTTGTTGAGCAGGTGGGTGGCAAACGTGTGCCTGAGTACGTGCGGGCTGCGTTTTCCCTGTAGCCCGAACGCCCCCAGTGTTTCGGTCACTACGCGGTAAACTAGGGTCCGGCTTACCTGCTCACCCTTGTCTGTTAAAAATAAATATTTTTTGTCGGCTTTGCAAATAATGTGTGCATTTCTAATCGAGAAATAATGTTCGATCTTGTGGGCTACGCCGGGCAGGATCGGGACGATACGTTGCTTGTCGCCCTTGCCCGTCACGATCAGTTCGCGTTTCGAGGGCGAATAGTCGTTGTCGGCTATACCGATCAACTCTGCAATACGGATGCCAGTCGCGTAAAAAAGGAGGACAATTAGTGCGTCGCGTTCGACTTCGAAGTCATCGGTCGATTCGAGGATCGCCTCGACGATGCGTTCCATCCGGCTTTGTTCGACGAAAACGGGCAGTCTCTTGCCTACCTTGAGCGAGGGAATGCCCTTGAACGGCATTTTCTCGGCCGTTCCTTCGCGCAGCAGGTATCGGAAGAAAGACTTCATCGACGAGATCTTGCGATTGATCGACTTGGGGTTGATCTTGGCTTCGCCGAGCGAGATGATCCACGCCTTAAGGTCACCGGCGACGATGGCCCGCGGGTCGAGATCGGCTTCGGCCACCCCGTAAAAAAGGACGAACTGACGGATATCGTCGCCATAGGCGCGTATCGTCAGTTCGGAATATCCTTTCTCCGCACGGAGATATGTCAGAAACGCCTCAATCATCAGACCCTCCCGGGTGCCTTTCGGCGCTCGGAATCATTAACTTTGTTAAACAAAGATAGTTAAAAATTCGTCAACCTGTTCCCGGTTTCGGAGGGGGATGAAGAGAGCGTTTTCTTGCAGCGGGCTATTCTTCCTCGCGGTGCATTTTCTCGACGTAAACGGCGTGCTGCATATTGATGCGCTTGGTCACCGAGGGTTTCGAGAAATATTGGCGCGAGCGGAGTTCTTTGAGTACACCGGTGCGTTCGTATTTGCGTTTGAATTTTTTGAGGGCGCGTTCGATGTTTTCCCCCTCTTTTACGGGCATTACAATCATTTTCGTATTTTTTTACAGTTTTTGATTTGAGTTTGTTTGGCACAGATAAGTGCCGGAGGCCCAGCGCGGGCCAGCAGAAAAGACCTTGAAAAGAGCACGGAGCAGATCATTCGAACACTACATAGGGAGCCACTTTTCGCGCCTCGCCCGGTAGCAGTATATCGTTGTCTGTCAGATCTCCTATGCTTCTCCAGCCTCCTTTCGTTTGTCGCCCTTTCACGATACGGTCGGTCATCGACCGGGTGAAATAGGGGTGTTGGTTCAATTCGTTTTGGGTGGCAAAGTTAAGGTTTATTTTTTGAATTACAGCGGGATCGATGTAAAATTGTTCGGCGATGGCCGGGAAATTTTCTGCAGTGATCCCATAAACCTCTTTCAATTGTCCTGTTTCGAAAAACCCACCGAGGCGCGCGCGGTACGCGACAATGCGCGAGGCAAAGATCGGTCCGATGCCGCGGACGGTGGTCAATGCGGCCGAATCGGCAGTATTGAGTTCGATGTAAACCGTCGGTTTCCCGGATGGAACTGGCTCGGTCGGCACATCTCCCGTCGACCGGTTTGCGCCTGTTTTTTGTGAAAAATCGGCGGCAATGCGGATATACGGCGCCAGGCGGACATACATCGTGTCGCTCACCACAAAACTTTTCGAAAAGTCTTCGGGACGGCGGAACACGGCGCCGGCATTCCGGTAATTGAGGATGGCCCGGGCTTGTTTCGCAGAAAAACCGAGGGCTGTGAAATCGGCTTCGGTGGCGGTATTGGGATCGAAGACAAACGGTTCGGCCAGGCGGGTTTCGGGGCGGGTATCGGAAGCGGTATACGGGGCGGCGGGACGTGACCGGCGGAGCGAATCGGCCGCCGCATCTGTTTGGGCCAGCGAACCGGCGGCGGGGATCTCGGGCCGTTGCTGCTTCAGAAAAGCCAGCAGCAGCGCAACTATCGCCACTGCCGCCAATAACCACGCGCCGCGTACCTCGCTCCGCGAAAAGCGGAACAGCCGGCCGAGGTTTTCCTCGAGGTATGCCACGAAACGCTTCATTTTCTTTGTCTTATCCGGCGATCATCAGGTTGCATCCGCGGATTTCGCTGCCTTCGATGCGCCCTTCGACCGTGAAGCTGCGGTCGGGTAGGGCAGTTCCCAAATCTTGCGTCTGGATGAATGAGCAGGAATAGAGGTTGGCCAGGTCGGTGACGTTGATCCCGCCGCGTTCGCCCACAGCAAGCTGGCGGCCGGGGGCGTAAA
This sequence comes from Rikenellaceae bacterium, assembly GCA_031553805.1. Taxonomy (GTDB): domain Bacteria; phylum Bacteroidota; class Bacteroidia; order Bacteroidales; family Rikenellaceae; genus JAITVB01. The sequence goes on from JAVBLC010000001.1 coordinate 176,202, forward strand.
TGTCACGGATGGAAACGTTCATCCAGGGCACCGGCCGGAAAATGCCGTTCCCCGTGGAATAGGCCTGTGAAAGGAGTTCGGTCATCCCGTACTCGGAATGGATGGTTTCGACGCCGAAACTTTTCGTGAGGATGGCGTGCAACGCCTTTCGCGGCAGCTCTTCGCGGCGTCCTTTCATTCCGCCGGTTTCCATTACCGTCAGGTTTTCGTAATGAAACGTGTGTGTTTCGGCCAGTTCCCACAGGGCGTAGGTAACCCCCAACAGCATGATTTTTTCGCCGTTGGTCACCGATTTTTCCATCGCCTCGAGGAGTGCCCGCTGGTCGTTCAGAAAAAAGCCGCCGCGGCCGCTCGCTTTCATCAGGCGGTCAGCCATATACACGAGCGACGAACCGCTGCGTTCGAGGTAGCTCGGCAGCAGTGAGAAGAGGGTTATTTCTTCGGGGGCGCCGTAGAAAAACTGAAACCCTTTTATAAATGACGCTTCGTAGAGGGTGAGGTCGGCGACCGGGTGGCGGCTCGGCGTTTGTCCCGTGGTGCCGCTGCTCGTAAAAACGGTTTGCGGGGGAGTCATCGCGGCGTAGACTTCGCGGCTCTTGAAAAATTCTATCGGCAGGTGGGGGATTTTTTCGAACGAATCGACTTCGGCGGGATCGATGCCCAGGTAACCGATATATTCTTTATACGGCTTACAATTTTCAGCCTGGAAACGGAAAATTTCGAGGGCCGTTTTTTCGAACGAGGGCCCGGTGTGGGGCTGAAAAATGTCGTTGGGGGTAATCATTTCTTTGGAATCGGGCTGTTGAAAAGATTACTTGGGGCGCAGGGCTTTTTGCCCTGCGCGTTTTTGTATGGGCCCTCGCACAAGAGATTTTTATGCATTGGAGGGTTTCGGTTTCTGAACCGGAGCGGGCATAAAAATCTCCGGGAGCGCGGCCACCGCGCTTTTCCCTTTGAGGGGACTGCCGTTTTTTATAAAAAGCGCCGCAACCTAGGTCGCTGCATGGCGGCGGGCAAGCTCAACGCAGTTAAAAATTTTTCTGGAACAGGACGAAGTGGAGCTCAGCGAAGCTAAAGCTGCGCTTTCCTGGACTTATTTGCGTTTTACTTCAACTTCCTCGTATCCTTCTACGATGTCGCCGACTTTGATGTCGTTGAAGTTTTCAATATTGAGGCCGCACTCCATGCCCGTCGTCACCTCTTTCGCATCGTCCTTAAATCGCTTTAGCGAACCCAGCTTCCCGGTGTACACCACGATCCCGTCGCGGATGATCCGGATCTTCGTGTTGCGCGTGATCTTGCCCTCGCGCACGATACAGCCGGCAATCGTACCCACTTTCGTGATCTTGAAGGTTTCCAGCACTTCCACCGAGCAGACGATCTCTTCTTTCATCACCGGCGCCAACATCCCCTCGATCGCGTCCTTGATCTCGTTGATCGCGTCGTAGATGATCGAGTAAAGGCGGATTTCGATTTCCTCTTTCTCGGCCAGTTTACGCGCACTGGCCGACGGACGCACCTGGAACCCGATGATGATCGCGTTCGATGCCGCAGCCAGCAGCACGTCGCTCTCCGAGATCGGGCCCACGGCCTTGTGGATCACGTTGACCTGCACTTCTTCTTTCGACAGCTTGATCAGCGAGTCGGTGAGCGCCTCGATCGAACCGTCGACGTCGGCCTTGATGATGATATTCAGTTCCTTGAAGTTGCCGATCGCGATGCGTCGGCCGATTTCGTCGAGCGTGATGTGACGCTGGGTCTTCAGGTCCTGCATACGTTGCAGCTGCTCGCGTTTGTTAGCGATTTCGCGGGCCTGCTTGTCGTCGGCTACCACGTTGAACGTGTCGCCCGCCTGCGGGGCCCCGTTGAGCCCCAGCACCTGTACCGGCGTCGAGGGCCCGGCTTCTTCCAGCCGCAGGCCGCGCTCGTTGAACATTGCTTTCACGCGGCCCGAGTAAGTCCCGGCCACCATCACGTCGCCCACACGGAGCGTACCGGCTTCGACCAGGATCGTCGCCACGTGGCCGCGTCCCTTGTCGAGGGTCGATTCGATGATCCCCCCCTGCGCTTTTTTATTCGGATTGGCTTTCAGGTCGAGGAATTCGGCTTCGAGCAGCACCTTTTCGAGCAGCTTGTCAACGTTGATCCCTTTCTTGGCCGAGATTTCCTGGCACTGGTACTTGCCACCCCAGTCTTCGACCAGGTAGTTCATCGCGGCGAGTTCCTCGCGTATCTTGTCGGGGTTGGCCCCGTCCTTGTCCACTTTATTGATCGCAAAGACGATCGGTACGCCGGCGGCCGAGGCGTGGTTGATCGCTTCGACCGTCTGGGGCATCACGTTGTCGTCGGCAGCGATGATGATGATCGCCACGTCGGTGATCTTCGCCCCGCGGGCACGCATCGCGGTAAACGCCTCGTGGCCCGGAGTGTCGAGGAACGTGATCCGGCGGCCGTCGTCGAGTTTCACGCTGTAAGCCCCGATGTGCTGGGTGATCCCCCCGGCTTCGCCTGCGATGACGTTCGCGTTGCGGATGTTGTCGAGCAGCGATGTTTTCCCGTGGTCGACGTGGCCCATCACGGTCACGATCGGCGGACGCGGCACCAGGTCCTCGGGTTTGTCCACGTCATCGGAAATGGCTTCCTGGATTTCGACCGAAACAAATTCGACCGTGAACCCGAACTCTTCGGCCACCACCACCAATGCCTCGGCGTCGAGGCGCTGGTTGATCGACACCATCAGCCCGAGGTTCATACAGGCCGTGATGACATCCGTCACCGGCACGTTCATCATCGAGGCCAACTCGCTTACCGTAACGAATTCCGTTACACGCAGCACGCCGCGTTCGATCTCCTGGCGCTCCATCTCCTCCGTCATACGCGAGGCGACGGCGTCGCGTTTGTCGCGGCGGTATTTCGACGTTTTCGATTTCGACCCTTTTGATGTCAAACGGGCCAATGTATCTTTGATCTGTTTCTGTACGTCCTCTTCGCTTACCTCGCGCACCAGGGGTTTGGGGGTAAACTTGTTGTTTCCGCCCTTTTTCTTGTCCCCTCGCGGTCCGCCGCCAGCCCCCGGAGCGCCGCCCGGACGCGGGCCGCCGGTGCGTTGTCCCGGTTGGGGAGCGCCGACCGAGGCGGTACCGCCCGGTTGTTGCGACACGTCGATCTTGTTGTCCTTGACGATGCGTTTGCGTTTTTCGCGCTTGCCGCCGCCCGGGGAGGATTTCTTGCGTTCGAAGTTGCTCAGGTCGATCGTGCCGAGCACTTTCGGGGCGGTCAGTTTTTCGGTTTCGCCTGCACGGAAGACCGGTTGGGCCTCCTGGGCCGCCGCCCGTTCGTCAAATGTTTTTTGCTGGGCCTCTTCGCTCGCCACCGGGGCAGCGGGAATGGCCGGAGCGGCGGGTGCCGCAGGCGCTACCGGGGCCGCTACGGGAGCCGGCTCGGGTTTCGGCGCCTCTTTCACGGGCGCAGGCGCGGGCGCGGGTTCCGGTTTCGGTGCAGGGGCGGGTTCGGGCTTCGGCGCAGGCTTGGGCTTGGGCGAAAGGTCGATCTTCCCCAGGATCGTCGGCCCCTTGAGCGAAGGCATATCGCTCGACATCGTGCCGCTCTTGATCACCAGTTCCTCTTCTTCGTCCTCGTCTTTCTCGCGGGCAGGTTTCGAACCGATCGAGATCGTTTCCTGTTTCAGGTTGATGCGCTGGCGAATATCCACTCCCTCAACGCCTTTTCCACCGAATTCCTTCTGGATCAAGTCCAGGGCCTGGGATTCGATGATCGTGCTCGGGGCATTTTCGATCTTGATGCCCTTCTTTTCCAAAAATTCCACGATGGTCGATTGCCCCACTTTGAATTCGCGGGCAATCCGGTTGAGTCTGAGTTTCTGTTCGCTCATAATATCTCCCTTTTCTGCTTGTTTTTATGTTCTGCACAAATCCGCCTGCACGTTGTTAGGCCCCGTTATTCCTGCCCTTCCCACACACATTGGGCGCATTCCGCACCCGTTGTATTGATTGCCAGATCGGAGGCGCCCTCCTCTCCGGCCCTTTATTCGAATTCCGACTTGAGGATGCCGACCACTTCGCGGATCGTTTCCTCTTCCAGATCGGTACGTTTCACCAGGTCTTCGATCGAGTGTTCGAGCACGCTCTTGGCCGTGTCGCAGCCGACGCTCTTGAACTGGTCGATGATCCACTGGTCGATTTCGTCGCCGAATTCGTCGAGGTCGACGTCTTCTTCCTCCACTTCGCGGTACACGTCGATGTCGTAGCCGGTCAGCATACTCGCCAGGCGGATGTTCAGCCCGCCCTTGCCGATGGCCAGCGACACTTCGTTCGGTTTGAGGTAAACGCCGGCCGTCTTGTTCTCTTCGTTCAGCTCGATCGACGACACCTTGGCCGGGTTCAGCGCGCGCTGGATCAGCAGCTGGGTGTTGTTGGTCCAGTTGACCACGTCGATGTTTTCGTTTTTCAACTCCTTGACGATCGAGTAGATGCGCGAACCTTTCATCCCGACGCAAGCGCCCACCGGGTCGATCCGGTCGTCGTAGGACTCGACGGCCACCTTGGCCCGTTCGCCGGGGATGCGGACGATCTTTTTGATCGTGATCAGCCCGTCAAAAATCTCGGGAACCTCCAGTTCGAACAGGCGTTCGAGGAACTCGGGCGCCGTGCGCGAAAGGATGATCGCCGGGGTGTTGTTGCGCATTTCGACCTTGTAAACGATCGCGCGGATGCTGTCGCCCTTGCGGTAGAAATCGCTCGGGATCTGTTCCGATTTGGGCAGGATCAGTTCGTTGCCGTCGTCGTCCAGCACCAGCACCTCTTTTTTCCACACCTGGTACACTTCGCCGGTGATGATCTCGCCCACCATGTCCTTGTACTTGTTATACAGGTTGGCCTTTTCGAGGTCCATGATGCGCGAGGCCAGGTTCTGGCGCAACGACAACACGGCCCGGCGTCCGAACGACGCGAGCTTGATCTCGTCGGCTACCTCTTCGCCCACTTCGTAGGTGGCGTCGAGTTTCTTCGCATCCGTGAGCGCAATCTCCTGGTTCGGGTTTTCAACGGCACCGTCTTCGACCACCAGGCGGTTACGCCAGATTTCGAGGTCGCCCTTGTCGGGGTTGATGATGATGTCGAAGTTTTCGTCCGTTTCGTAGGTCTTGATCAACAGGTGGCGGAACACGTCTTCCAACACCCCCACCATCGTCGCTTTGTCGATGTTCTTCAGTTCCTTGAACTCTGCAAAGGTGCTTACCAAATTCAGGTTGTCCATATTGTTATCGTTCTTTTTGCCTTTTTCGAATTCCCCCGAGGGATTTTTCGTTATTTTGTCAGAATGTGATCTGTTGTTTGGTCGATTTTATTTCCGCCAGCGGAATCCGCTTGCTTACTTCCACCGTCTGCTTGCGCTTCTTGCCTTCGACCTCGACCCGGTCTTTATAGCCGATCGTGATCGACTCTTCGTCGGCATCGGTCAACGTCGCATAGCGTTTTTCTCCACTCTTGAGCACCACTTCTACCGGGCGGCCCAGCACCTTGCGGTACTGCCGCAGCAGTTTCAGCGGTTCGCTCAGCCCGGCCGACGCCACCGTCAACTCGAAATCCTCGACGTCGCGGTCAAACTCGGCCTCGATCGCGCGGCTCAACGCCACACAGGTGTCGATCGACACGTTCGTGTCGCTGTCGACCACCACCTCCACGTCGTTCGACAGGCTGCATTTCACCTCGACCAGGAACATATCCGTTCCCGTCATGAAGCGCTCCACTATCGCCTTAACTTTCTCTGTATCGATCATATAACCAGAAAAAAACAGGGGATCAAAAATCCCCTGAACGTTGCTCGTATCATCTCCAACTCCGGAGAGGCGCAGCAAAGGTATGTAAAAAATTGACAACGCGCAAATTAAAACGCTTCGACGGCCAATTTTTACAAACGGCGCCCGTCAGAGCCGACCCTATCGCTTATCCTCAATCCTTGAAGAAGCGGTAGAAGACACCGAGGGGAAGGTTTTTTTTATGTTGGTCGGGGACATACAGTTCGCCGAATTGCTCTTGGGAGGCGGGGCCGAAAATTTGGTTGACGGCGGTTTTGGCCAATAGTGCCGACAGCCCCATCGAATAGAGGTTTAATACTAAAAAACTTTTGCGCTGGGGGATTAGTTTGGCGCATTCGGAGAGGAGTTCGTTGATGTTCTCGTCGAGGACCCAGCGTTCGCCGTCGGGGCCCCGGCCGTAGGCGGGAGGGTCGAGGATGATGCCGTGATATTGCTTGCCGCGTTTGACTTCGCGTTTGACGAATTTCATGGCGTCGTCGACGATCCAACGGATGTCGTGCAACCCGGAGGCTTCCATGTTTTCTTTGCCCCAGGCGACGACTTGCTTGATGGCGTCGACGTGGGTCACTTCCGCGCCGGCAGCCCGGGCGGCGAGGGTGGCTCCGCCTGTGTAGGCGAAGAGGTTGAGCACGCGCACGTTTTCTTCGCCGGCATCTTGCAGCGCACGGATTTTATCCCACAAAAAATCCCAGTTGGCGGCCTGTTCCGGAAAAACACCGACGTGTTTGAAAGCGGTCAGGGCCAGACGCAGGCGCAGGGCCAGATCGCCGTAGCGGTACTGGATAAACCACTGTTGGTCGGGACGCATTCCCTTTTTGCAGATCCATTCGCCGCGATCGTCGCTTGCGCGGTTCGTGAACGTGGCGTGGGCCATGCGCTCCCATTCGGCTTCGGAGAGCGATGGGTTCCAGATGGCCTGGGGTTCGGGACGCGAGGTGATCCAGGGGCCGAAGCGTTCGAGTTTGCGGCCGGCGCCGCTGTCGATCAGTTCGTAATCTTTCCAGTGGAGGGGGGTGAGCAGTTCGGGTTTCATCCTTTTTTCTCGGGGTAAACGACCGCCATTTCGCACGTGCGGCAGTCGAAGTGCAAGGCAAAGGTATGGTTTTTATTTTCGAGGAAGAGTTTTTCGGGGATGTCTTTTTTCAGTTTCGGGCATAAGTTCATCTCGCGGCGCAGGCAGTAGCGGGTGCGCATCAACTCTTTTTCCTCGTAATTTTGTTGTAATTCGAGGCCCGGTTCGATGGGGCCGGTCACGCCGTGATTGCGATAAAATTTATCGGAGAGAGCATTGGTGACGTTCGCTCGGTAGTCGAGCGACGACGCGGGGTAAGGAACGGCCTCGTCGCGCGGAGCGAGAACGGGACGGCGCCAGGCGGCCAGGCGGGCGGCTTCGAGGGCGTCGAACGCTTCGCGGCGCAGGGCGTTGATCGCGGCGGCGGGCAGGAACGGGGGTTCGCCCACGGTGTCGATCCCCTCCATCCGGAAAGGCGTATCGCCTGTTTTCGAGAGTTGGGCGATCCACATATTTCGATTTTTTTCAAGATCTCTTGGCGGGTCGAAATCGCCGGTAAGTGATTTTTCGGCGGCAAGGCCCGTTTCGTCGACGAGGGTCAGCATGATCTTTCCCGGCGAAGCGGCGAGAGAGGCCACGACACCGATCGTGCGGCGGGTGCGGCTGGCGTCGAGCGCACGGATAAAGGCGTGGTCGTGGTTCCGGAAAATTTCGGCGCCGGGCGCAAAGCCGTCCAGCCGGTTGGGCCACACGGTGCGGCCTTCGGCGCGGTTGACGTTGGTTCCTGTCAGCCCTGCCGGGGTCATGAAGCAGATGCCGTCGCCGGCGACCAGCGACGCGTTCTTTTCCAGTTCGATGCGGTCGGAGAGCACCCGGGCCACACGCCCCAGGGGTTTGCCGACAGACTTCGGCGTACCGAACGACGCCACCCGGTTCTGCGTGTCGTTCAGAAAATAATCCGAAAATCCGCGCGAAAAACTTTTTTCGGGGTCGGGCGTGAAATCGAAGGCCACCATTCCGACCGACGCCTGCGAAAATTCGGGGCGGCGGGCGAGCAGGGCATCGAGTTTCCGGCGGTAATAGGCGACACTGTTTTTGAGGTAGGTCATTTCCTTCAACCGCCCTTCGATCTTGAACGACGTTGCCCCGGCGTCGGCCAGCGCTTCGAGGTGATCCGACAGGTTGAGGTCGGCGACCGAGAGCAGGTGTTTCCCCGCCGCGAGCGTTTTCCCGCTGCCGTCCCTAAGTGAAAAGTCCCAGCGGCAGGGTTGCAGGCATTCGCCCCGGTTGCCGCTTTTTCCGGCAATGGCTTGGCTCAAATAACATTGCCCGCTGTAGCAAACGCAGATGGCGCCGTGCACGAAAACCTCCAACTCGGCATCAGTCGCCGCGCGGATCGCCCGGATTTCATCGAGCGACAGGGCACGTTCGAGGATCAGCCGCGAAAACCCGGCCCGCTCGAGAAATGCGGCCCGCTCGGGTGTGCGGATAGCCGCCTGGGTCGAAGCATGGAGCGCGATCGGCGGCAAGTCCATCTCCAAAAAGGCCATGTCCTGGACGATCAGCGCGTCGACGCCCGTTTCCCACGCCTGGCGCACGAGTCGTTCGACCTCGGCGAGTTCATCGTCGTAGAGCAAGGTGTTGAGTGTCATATAGACCCGCGCCCCAAACCGGTGGGCATACGCGGCCAGCCGTTCGATCTCATCCATTGCATTGCCCGCCGCGCTGCGCGCGCCGAAACGCGGCCCGCCGATGTAGACCGCATCCGCGCCATAATTAATGGCAGCGATGCCGTGCGCGGCGTCCTTGGCAGGAGCCAGCAGTTCGAGGGGTTTTTGCATCGGGCTTTTTATTTGCCGTAAAGGTATAAATTCTCCCGGAAACGCCTATTTTTGCATGAAATAACCCTGCAATGAAGGCTACGAACGATTTCCGATATTTCCTCTATAGAACCCTCTGGCTCTATGTGATCTTCATGCTTTGCCGCGTGGCGTTCTACGCGTTCAACGCGGCGCTGCTCGGGCCGATCTCGTGGGGCGAAGTGCCGGAATTATTGCACGGGGGGCTGGTCTTCGACTCGGTGTCGATCTTTTATCTTAACGTGCCGTTTTTGTTTTTCTCGCTGGTTCCTTTCCGGTTCCGGGGACACAAGAAATATCAGGCCTTTTTGTTGTGGTTATTTGTTGTCGTCAATGCCCTTGGACTGGCGATCAACGTGGCCGACGTGTGCTATTTCCCGTATAAACTGGCCCGCATCTCTTCCGACGATTTCCGCCTGCTCGAGGCAGGCAACGGGGCGCTGCTCGCCAAGCAATTTTTGAAAGATTACTGGTATGGCTTCGTGATGTGGGGGGCGGCGATTTTTGGGTTGTGGTTCGGATTCAAAAAGATCGGCTACCGGGCGACGGAGATCCGCAACAACATCGTTTATTACACGTCGCAAACCCTGCTGCTCGCCCTTTCGGCCGCGGTGGCGATCTTCCTGATCCGCGGGGCCAATGTGTCGCATGCCACGTTTCCGATCAACATCGGCGACGCGTCGATGTATGCCGCGCCCCAGAAAACGCCCCTCGTGCTGAGCAACCCATTCTGCGTGATCCGCAACATCGGCCAACAGGTTCCTCACCCCGAATTTTTTTCGCCCGAAGAGGCCGACAGCATTTTCACCCCGGTCCATCCCGCCCCCGCGCCCGGACACCTACAACTCCCGGGCCGCCCCAACGTAATGCTCATCATCATGGAAAGCATCGCCACAGCCCACATCAAGGCCTTGTCGGATCAATTTCCGGCCGATGCCCCGAGTTACACCCCGTTCATTGATTCGTTGATCGGCGAGAGCTATGTCTTCCGGAACGCCTACAACAACGGCATCCGGTCGATCGACGCCCTGCCGGCGATCTGGGCTTCGATCCCGACGTTCAAGACCCAGTTCCTGTCGCTGCCTCAGTCGGCGGCGCCGCTCCACGCCCTGCCCGCATCGCTGAAAGAGTTGGGCTACACGAGCGCTTTCCTGCACGGGGCGGTACGCGAGTCGATGAGCTTCGTCGCTTTCGGCAAAGCGGCTGGCATCGAACGCTTCTGGGCGCGCGAAGAGTATGAAGAAGAGAACGGCCGCGGCGATTTCGACGGCCTGTGGGGCATCTGGGACCACAAGTTTTTCCCCTACGCGGGCGAAAAAATCGGCACGCTGCCCGAGCCGTTCTTTGCCACCTTGTTTACCCTCTCGTCGCACCACCCCTACAAGTTGCCCGCCGGTTTCGAAGGACGCTACCCCGAAGGACCGATGGAGATCCAGCGGATGATCGGTTACAGCGACGACGCCCTGCGCCGCTTTTTCGCACAAGTATCGCAAACCGATTGGTATGAAAATACGCTTTTCATCCTCACGGCAGACCACGGCTCAGGCGGCGACAGCGAAAAATACCGGCAGGTACCTTTCGACCACGCCGTGCCGATCATCCTCTACTCGCCCGCCGGATGGCTGTGTGGCCAGGACCTGCGTCCGGCCCAGCACATCGACCTGATGCCGACGCTGCTCGGGCTGCTGGGCTACGAGAAACCGTATTTCGCTTTCGGAAAAGACCTGTTCGAAAGCCCCGCCCCGGGTTATTCGATCCACTACGCCGGCGGAGTTTTCAATACAATCTCGGATAACTTTATTTATCGTTTTGATGAACATCGGCTGGTAGGCGTGTTTGACTATTGGCACGATCCGTTGGGCAAAGAGAACCTGGTCGCAGGTTTCGGCGACGACGACCCTGCGGTACGTTTTACCAAGGCGTTCATCCAGCAATATTATTCGCACATCCGCAACCGCAGTTTTATCGCAGAATAACCCTTGCTAATTATAAAAAGTGAGCGCCTTCGGAAATCCCGGAGGCGTTTTTCAATATAAAAGTATCGAAATACAGCACAAAATAGAAATTTATACGTATTTTTAATTTATAAACAACGAGGAGGTGTTGCGCATGATTTGAGGAGAGAGATTAAGACCCCATCCATTTTTACTACTATTCTAGAATTTAAAATTGAAAATTGTATGAGAATCAGAAACGTTATAATTTGTGTCCTTTGCAGCCTGTCCATTATCGGCTGCGCCAAGGAAAAAACTTTTACGGAAAAAGCTGACCAATCGATTGAAAACATCGATGGCGCACTGCACTTTGCCACGGCCGATGTTTTCCACGAAACGGTGAAGCAACTGGCTTCGGGCGAAATCACTTTGGCTGATTTCGAATCGACTTACCGGTTCAAATCGCTGAGCAGCTATGTCGACGAAGCGTTCGACGCCCTGTCGGATATTGACACCGAAGACCTGTGGCGCTCATGCTTCGCATTCTATTCCGACGTGGTGGTCACGGACAACGAGGGGATCGTTTTCCCAAAGATTCCATCGCGGGCCCATTCTAATATTTGTAACCGCGAAGGGGTTTATTATGTCGGCGATGTGCGCTATCAGATCACGCCCGACGAGTTGATCGCCACCTCGGTTTCGCCCGAAACGAAAGCGGAAACTTCGGTGAGTCTCGAATACATCGCGAAAGACCCCGAAACAAAAGTAACTGTTACAGAGAGTATCAAGCCCGTAAGTGAACGGTATATGACAAGCGACCGGCAGGTGATTGGAGAAGCATCTATAATCCGAATTACGACTTATAATGGTTCTACTTCTACAGCTCGATTGCGGTTGGATTTTTATGTCGAAATATATGCTTCCGGACAAAAGAAAGGGCTATTCGGATGGAATTCTTACAATACAATTTTTACTCTTGAAAAATTTTGCTGTACTGTTCCCGTCACATATAATGCAAATATTAACCCGGTGGTTCTTCAATTAGGAGGGGATTTCAATAATTTTATAGAGGAAGTTTCTACTCATGAAAGGTCAAATTGGACTTGGCAATATCCTTTAGGCTCCCTAACAGCCACTCCTTTCGATGTAATGCCTTCTAATTTTGGTAGATTCTCATTCAGGGTATTAAGCCGGGGGACCGGAGATTGCGGTGCTTTTTATGTTAAAGGTCTATACCCTCCATATGCAGAGATTCCTGCTTGTCGCTAAAATACAGAGAGCGGAGGATTTCCTCCGCTCTCTTTTTATTATTCTGTTTCGTCCGATTCGACGTAAATTTCAAAAATCAGCGGAGTGTAGGGAGGGATAACCAGGTACCCTTCATATGTATCCCCGGTAGATCCATAGCCGAGCGAAGAGTTCATTACTACTTCCGATTTTTCTCCCTTGCGCATATGGAGGATCGCCTGATCGAAACCTTTTGCTCCTTCGGATTTGTTCGGGGAAGGCGTAACGGTCAAAGGATTGAAATGGGATGATCCCCTGTTTTCGTCGCTTACAATTGTTTCATAGATGCCGCGTGCCTTGGCTACCGAGTCGACGTTCGTGTCGAAGACAAAGCCGTCGATAAACCGGCCGACATAATAAACCGATACGGTCGAATCAGTGGTGATCGTGTCGCCGTCGGGGACTTCGACCAACTTTTTCATATAAAGCCCGTAGGCCGTCGAGTCGGCCGGCGACAGGATGCCGAGCGAGTCGCGGGCGAAAAGATAAGTCTGCTCGTGGTCGTAGATCACCGGGTCGGGCACCACTTTCTGCAACCCCAGTTCGAGGATCACCGGGTAGCTCGACGTCATCGCCACCCCCGAAACATAGCCCGTAGCCCCCGAGAAACCGTAGACATACCCCAACTTGGGCGGAATGTACAACCGCACCGAGTCGCCTTCGTGCATCAGGGCGAGCGCTTCGAGTTCACCGATCGGAGTGTTGTAGAGCGCCGAATAGTCGCTGTCGCCGAACGTGGTGGTAAACTGCGAATATTCGCCCACGTAATGGGTTTCGTATGAAAAGTAGCCGAGCTGTTTGGCGATGTCGGCCGAGCGCGAGGTGTAGATGTCGCCTGCGATCGTGCGGCCGGTGTAATTCAGGATCATCCAGTAGCCTTCGTTCAGGCGGCGGTGCGAGGGGTTTTGGCTGATCCACTCCAGGTACAGACCCGATTCGAGCTTCGTGATCCCGGGGTGGTACTTGGCCATCCACAGGTCAAAAGCTTCCTGCTGGCGCTCTTCGAAGGGCAGGCCGGGTTCGGTCTCGGCACAAGAAACAGCCACCAGAAGCATCAGCAGCGGAACGGCAAGCTTTTTCAGAAAAGATTTCATCGGATATTGTCGGTTTTTCATTTTTTCACTTTTAGGACGTTCACCACGAACGTGACGGGCGTTCCTGCCGGGACGTAGCCCACCTGTTGGTCGCCGTAGGCCAGATCGGAGGTGATCAGCAACAGCAGCGAGTCGCCCTGGCGGCAACCCGTCAGCCCGCTTTCGAGCCCGCGCATCAGCGAGCCGTCGCCCGAGCGCACGCCTTTCGGACTGAAGTCGAGGTAGGTCGTGTCGAGCTTGGCTTTCTTCGCCTCTTCCTTGATGTTGGTGGTGAAGGTATCACCGAGCCTGCTCGAGAAAGTTTGGCCGATGTAGTTGAAGTAGACCGAATCGCCGTTTGCCGCTTGGGGGCCTTCCCCTGCGAGGAGATGCACCCGGTAGACCCCGCCGACGGAATCCCACGCATAACCTGCATTGTTCATGAACGTGATGAAATTCTGTTTCTGTCCCGGAATATTATAGTCGGCCTTGGAGCAACCGCCCCAGACCAACAAAATAATCAACGCAAAAATTCCTGTCGTTCGTTTCATAACCGGGCAAAGGTATGCAAATTCACCGAGTTTTCAAACAGTTCCCCTCCCGTTGGCCGGCAGGCCAACGGTCTTCTTTGCATTAAAACCGCCGGAAGCGGGTTTTTATTGTATGGACGGCCGGAATTTTTCGATTTATTTTCCGACAACGGGCCGGATGCCGGAGAAGACAGACTCGGTTTGGCCCGAAAACAAAAAAGATAATTCTTGTTTTATCGTCGCGAACGTAGGGGAATGCCCCCTTTAATTACCTCCCTGCGCTTTATCCGCGCCGGCTGCGCCGACTGCGGGCTACGGTCGGTGATTATTTGCTGCGCAAATAATTTAATTACCTCCCTGCGCTTTATCCGCGCCGGCTGCGCCGACTGCGGGCTACGGTCGGTGATTATTTGCTGCGCAAATAATTCAACAATTTGTGATATTATTTGTATTTTTGTCCGATTCTGACAACCAACACCCGCACTATGAAACTATCGCTGGTACAAACCGACCTGGCGTGGGAAGCGCCCGCCGACAACTGCAAACACCTTGAGGAGCTGATTCGGAAAGCCGACGCGAGCGACCTTTTTGTCCTGCCTGAAATGTTTTCGACCGGATTCGTCACCGATCCCCAACGCGCGGCCGAAGAGGTCGACCCCGAAACGGGCGAGGGCGCAACGTTCGAATGGATGCAGCGCATCGCCACGCAAACAGGGGCCGCCCTGGCGGGAAGCGTCGCCGTCAACGAGGACGGGAATTTTTACAACCGCTTCTACTTCGTCGAACCCGACGGCATCAGCTACCAGTACGACAAACGCCACTTGTTCACGATGGGTGGCGAACACAAGGCTTATACCCGAGGCGAGCAGCAGGTGATCATCCAGTACCGCGATTTCCGGATCCGGCCGCTGATTTGTTACGACCTGCGGTTTCCGGCGTGGTCGCGCAGCTACGGCAATTGCGACCTGATGCTCTACGTGGCCGACTGGCCGGCCTCGCGCATCGGGGCGTGGGACGTGCTGCTGCGGGCGCGGGCCATTGAGAATCAATGCTATGTGGCGGGGGTGAACCGCATCGGGAAAGATCCCTATGCCGAATACAACGGCCACAGCGTGCTGGTCGACTACCTGGGCCAACCGATCGCGACCGCCCGCGAAGGACACGAGGAGGTGGTCGGCGGGCATATCGAACGCGAGCCGCTCGACGAATTCCGCAAAAATTTTCCGGCGTTCCTCGACGCCGACCAGTTTGAATTTTCAGTATAGCGATGAAAGCGATACTGTATATTCTGCTGTCTATCTGCCTGTTTGCCGGTTGCACTGGAAAATCATCCGGACCGGGCGCGGTGACCACGTTGTGCATCATCGGCACGGCCCACGATTCTTCGGCGTACATCAATCCCCAGGCAATCTACGTTGCGTTGGAACAGGTGCGTCCCGACGTGATTTTGTGCGAACTGGAACGAGAATTTTTCACCGATGATTTTCGGTATGACCTCGAAAAATACCCTGACCTGTTGTCGACCAACGAGAACATTTCGACCTACCGCTACCAGCAGCAAAACAGGACGCTTTTACGCCCATACGAAATCGAAGGCCGCAACGAATATTACCGCACCACCGATTATTTCGAGAAGGAGCAGGAAATGTTCTCGGCCATGATGCAGGCCTACCGCGACACCACGTTGACCCCCGCCAGCGGCGACGAATGGGAGCGTTTTCTGAAGACGGTCGAGTTGTTCGATGTGATGGCGCGGAACTCCCTGAGGGAGATCAATACAGAGCTTTATGTCCGGTATTCCGAATCGAAAAACCTGATTGTGAACGAAACGTTGACCTCGGTTGCCCGGCGCGATTTTCCCGAGTGGCTCGACGCAGCGGTCGAACACCAGGCGTTTTGGGACCGGCGCAACGCGGCGATGGCCGAAAACATTTTGGCGTGGTGCAGCGAGTTTCCCGGAAAAACCCTGGTGGTGCTGGCCGGACAACAACATAAGTACCAGCTCGAAAACCTGATCCGGCAAAACGGCCACAACATTGTGCTGAAACAATATTGGGAATTCGGCACCGCCCCGGATGCCTCCGCACTTGGAATGATTGGCGCCTTCCGCACCCGGAACGATTGACATTGTTTTATACAAACATATATGGAGAAATTACTTTTACTGGGCGACCAGGCCGTGGCGCTGGGAGCGATCCGCGCCGGGATTTCGGGCGTGTATGCCTACCCCGGCACGCCGTCGACCGAGATCACCGAATACATCCAGGCCTCGCCCGAGGCGGCGGGCATCCACAGCCGCTGGTGCACCAACGAGAAGACAGCGATGGAGGCCGCCCTCGGCGTGTCGTATGTCGGCCGCCGGGCGCTGGTGTGCATGAAACACGTGGGCTTGAACGTCGCCGCCGACGCCTTTGTGAATTCGGCCATGACCGGGACCAACGGCGGGCTGATCGTACTGGTGGCCGACGACCCATCGATGCACTCTTCTCAGAATGAGCAGGATTCGCGCTTTTACGGCAAATTTGCCTTTGTACCCATTCTCGAACCGGCGTCGCAGCAGGAAGCTTACGATATGATGGCCTACGGCTTCGACCTGTCCGAAAAGCAGGGACTTCCGGTGCTGATGCGCATCACCACGCGGATGGCCCATTCGCGGGCGGTGGTTGCCACCGGGCCGCGGCAGGACGTGGCGCCGATCGCGTTCCCGAAAGATCCGTCGCATTGGGTGCTGTTGCCGGTCAATGCACGCAAGCGATATAACATTTTACTGGGTCAGCAGCCCGGATTGGAAGATATTTCGAATAATTCGCCGTACAACAAATACCTGGACGGGGAAGACCGGAGCTTGGGCGTCATCGCCTGCGGCATCGGCTACAACTACCTGATGGAACAATACCCCGAAGGTTGTCCTCATCCCATACTGAAAATCGCGCAATATCCCCTGCCACAGACGCTGATCAAAAGAATGGCTGTTGACTGCGACAAACTGCTGATCCTCGAAGACGGGCAGCCGTTTGTCGAAGAGCAGGTGCGCGGCATTTTCGGTGCGCCGTGTCCCGTAGCCGGACGCCTGAGCGGCGAGTTGCCGCGGGTGGGCGAACTGACCCCCGACAACGTGCGGGCCGCCTTGGGATTGCCTGCCGCGGAAGGTTTTGCGGCAAGCCCCCAGGTTACGCCGCGTCCGCCGGCCCTTTGTGCCGGTTGCGGCCACCGCGACGTTTACGACGTGCTGAACGAAGTGGCCGCCGGGTATCCCGCCGCCCGCATTTTTAGCGACATCGGTTGTTATACCCTTGGGGCATTACCTCCGTTTCGCGCCATCCACTCGTGCGTCGACATGGGCGCTTCGATCACGATGGCCAAGGGGGCGGCCGATGCCGGCCTGTTCCCGGCCGTGGCGGTGATCGGGGACTCGACCTTCACCCACTCCGGGATCACGGGCCTGTTGGACGCCGTCAATTCGCAAGCCCCGATCACGGTCATCATTTCCGACAACCTGACCACCGCCATGACCGGCGGACAGGACTCGGCCGGAACCGGGCGGTTAGAAACCATCTGCCGCGGCGTAGGTGTCGAAGAAGCACACATCCGCGTGGTGGTACCGATCGCGAAAAACTGCGAAGAGATCTCGAAGATCATCCGCGAAGAAATTGAATACAAAGGTGTTTCTGTCATCATTCCCCGGCGCGAATGTATCCAGACCCTCAAACGCAACGCAAAAAAACAGGCCCAGTGAAACGCAACATCATCCTTTCGGGCGTCGGGGGACAAGGCATCCTCTCGATCGCCACGGTGATCGGCCAGGCGGCCCTCGACGCAGGCCTGGCGCTCAAGCAGGCCGAAGTACACGGCATGAGCCAGCGGGGCGGCGACGTGCAGTCGCACCTGCGCATCTCGTCCGAGCCGATCGCTTCCGACCTCATTCCCCGCGGCGGGGCCGATGTCATCCTGTCGCTCGAGCCGATGGAAGCTCTTCGGTATTTGCCTTATCTCTCTCGCGAAGGTTGGATAGTATCCAATGCCGCGCCGTTTGTCAATATCCCGAATTATCCTGATATTGAGGGAGTTTTGGCCGAACTTCGGGGGCTTCCGCAAGTGATCCTGCTCGACGTTGACGCTATCGCCAAAGACAACGGCGTAGCCCGTGCGGCCAATATCGTGCTGTTGGGCGCCGCCTCTTCGACCCTGGGCCTGCCTTTCGAAAGGCTGGCCGGAGGCATCTCGAAAATTTTCGGGGCAAAAGGCGAAGTCGTCGTGGCGATGAACCTCAAGGCGTTGGAAGCCGGCCGCGACGCCGCGCAGAAACTGAAAAACGAAAAATAATGGAACAAAAAGGCGTATTTGACCGCGCATTGGTCGAAAAAGCGGTAGCCGAACTGGGCATCACCAGCCTGGAACACGCCACGATCGGCCAGGTGGTGTTGCTGGCGATGAAACTCGAAGCGTGGACGGGCATCCCTTTCATCCGGATGGACCAGGGCGTCCCCGGCCTGCCGCCGTGCAGTGTGGGGATCGAAGCCGAAAAGGGCGCCCTCGATACAGGCATCGCCGCGATCTATCCCGCCGCCGAAGGCGTTCCGGCGTTGAAGACCGAGGCTTCACGATTCATCAAAGCATTCCTGAACGTCGAGGTTTCGCCTGCGGCGTGCATCCCGGTGACGGGTTCGGTGTGCGGTTCGTTCGGGGCGTTCAT
This sequence comes from Rikenellaceae bacterium, assembly GCA_031553805.1. Lineage (GTDB taxonomy): Bacteria > Bacteroidota > Bacteroidia > Bacteroidales > Rikenellaceae > JAITVB01. Next base: position 194,426 of record JAVBLC010000001.1, read on the forward strand.
CGCTTGCAACCAGATCGACCCGGCCAAAGACACCGTGCTCTTTGTCGACCCCGGTTTCCCCATTCAAAAATCGCAACTGGCGATGCTCGGAATGAAATACGCCTCGTTCGACATCCACGACCACCGCGGCCCGGCCCTGCGGCAGCGTTTGGAGGATTTTCTTGAAAAGGGAAACATTTCGACGATTATCTATTCCAACCCCAACAACCCGGCGTGGATCTGCCTGACCGAAACCGAACTGCAGATCATCGGCGAACTGGCCACGAAATACGGCGTGATCGTCCTCGAAGACCTGGCCTATTTCGGCATGGATTTTAGAGAGGACCTCGGCCATCCGTGGGAGCCGCCCTATCCGGCTACCGTGGCGCGCTATACGGATAATTATATCCTCATGTTTTCCGGCTCAAAAATCTTCAGCTATGCCGGACAGCGCATCGCCGTGACCGCTGTTTCCGACAAGCTTTTCGATAGTACGTATCAACCGCTGGCCGAGCGCTACGGCAATTCTGGAAAATTTGGAAGCACGCTGACCAACGCGATTTACTACATGATCACCTCGGGGTCGACCCACTCGACCCAATTCGGCCTGGCGGCGATGATGCGCGCGGCGACCGACGGCGAGATCAATTTCGTCGAAGAGACCCGCGAATATGCCCGCCGTGCCGCCCGGATGAAAAAAATCTTTACCGATAACGGTTTTCATATAGTTTATGACAAAGACGAAAAACGGCCGATCAGCGACGGCTTTTTCTTCACCGTGGGCTACGGCCGGATGTCGAGCGCCGAGTTGATGCGCGAGTTGGTCTACTACGGCATCAGCTCGATCGCGCTCACCACCACCGGCAGCGAGCAGCCGGGCATCCGCGCCTGCTGCTCGCGAATGACCGAGCCGATGTATGCCGTGCTCGAACAGCGCCTGGCATTGTTCAGTGCCAACCACAAACAACATTGATCGTGAAAGACATAGCAAAAAGATCCGGAAAATACCTGCGGGAACTTTCTGTAGTCGTGGTCGGCATCGTGATCACCTTCGGCCTCAACGGCTGGATCGGCCACCGGAGTGAACAAAAAGAAGCCGAACGTTACCTGCAAATGGTAAAAACCGAACTGGAAGAAAACCTGGGCATCGTGCAGGAACAGTTCGTATTCTACGGAGAGACCCGCGATTTCGCAAAATATCTGTTGTCAGCAGGCGATCAGAAGCAACTGCAGGCCGATAGCGTAGCCAAATACGAAAGCCTGATGAGGACATTGAAAATAATGACTTATGAAGCGAGCGCCTTCGAAGCCCTGAAGTCGTCGGGGGCGATGCGGCTAATCAAGGACGAGGAACTGTTGAAATCGATCATCGATTGTTACACTCTGCTGGAACGCGCCAAAAGCATCGGCGACAGCGAAATGAGCCGGAAAGAGACCGAAATGCGCGACATCGTCCGGGAATATGGAGTAGCCGAAGAGATCTTCGAGTTGAAGAAACCGGAATACAAACCTTTGTTCCATTATTTTTCTTCCTACTCCGCCCCTGAGGGGAGCTTTTGGGATTGTGCCGAACAAATTGAGAAAACATTAGCTTTATTTTAAGATCGAAAATTTCGAAAGATGATCTGGAACGAAACAGCGGAATGCCGCTCGCGCGAAGAGATGCGCCGCCTGCAGGGCGAACGCCTGCGCGAAACCGTCGAGCGCGTCTACCACAACACCCCTTTCTACCGCCGCAAGATGCAGGAAATGGGGCTGATGCCGAGCGACATCGAAACCATTGACGATATCGTCAAATTGCCTTTTACGACCAAGCAGGATTTGCGCGACAACTATCCTTACGGACTTTTTGCCGTGCCGATGTCGGAAATCATCCGCCTGCACGCCTCGTCCGGCACGACGGGCAACCCGACCGTGGTGGGCTACACCCGCCGCGACCTGTCGGTATGGAGCGAGATGATCGCCCGCTGCCTGAGCGCCTACGGGGCCACGCGCGACGATATTTTTCATGTGGCCTACGGCTATGGGTTGTTTACCGGCGGCCTGGGGCTGCACTACGGCGTGGAAACGCTGGGTGGAACGGTGATCCCGGCTTCGAGCGGCAACACATCGAAACAGATCCAGCTTTTACGGGACTTTGGTGCTACCGCTATCGCATGTACGCCCTCTTACGCCCTCTACCTGGGCGAGGCGATCGCGGCGGCTGGCGTTTCGATGAAAGATATAAAGTTGCGCATCGGCATCTTCGGCGCCGAACCGTGGACCGAGAATATGCGGAAAGAGATCGAGGCCAAGCTCGGGATCAAAGCCTACAACATCTACGGCCTGAGCGAGATCATGGGCCCCGGTGTGTCGCACGAGTGCGAGTGCCAATGCGGGTCGCACATCATCGAAGACCACTTTTTCGCCGAGATCGTCGATCCCGATTCGTTGCAGCAACAACCTTACGGCACGACGGGCGAACTGGTCTTCACCACGCTGACCAAAGAGGGCCTGCCGCTGTTGCGTTACCGCACGAAAGACCTTTGTTCGCTCGACGAATCGCCCTGTGCCTGCGGCCGCACCACAGCCCGGATGAGCCGCATCATCGGCCGCAGCGACGATATGCTGATCATCCGCGGGGTCAATGTCTTCCCGTCGCAGATCGAAAGCGTGATCCTCGAGATCGAAGAGTGCGAACCCCACTACCTGCTGGTGGTCAACCGGGTGAACAACCTCGACACGCTCGAGGTGCAGATCGAGGTGCGCGAGGACTTTTTCTCGGATGAGCTGAGCAAGATGCTCGACCTGCGGAAGAAGATCGGCCACCGCATCCAAAGCGTGCTGGGTATCGCGGCCGACGTGAAACTGGTCGAACCGCGCTCGATCCCCCGCAGCGAAGGAAAAGCGAAACGTGTTATCGATAACCGAAAATTCGAATAAAAATCCCCTTGCCTTATGATTGCCAAACAGTTGTCTGTATTTCTGGAAAACAAGACGGGCCGGATCAACGAAGTGACCCGCATCCTGGGTGCCGCCGGGATCAACATGACGGCCTTCAGCATCGCCGAAACGGCCGATTTCGGCATCCTGCGGGTGATTGTGTCGGATGTCGACAAGGCCGTAGCCGTGCTGCGCGAGAACCGCTACACGGTAAAGTTGACCGATGTAGTGTGCCTCGACTGCCCGAATGTGCCGGGCGCCCTTTCGGGGGTGTTGGAACACCTGGCCGAGGAGAATGTCTTTATCGAGTATATGTATGCTTTTTCGCGGGGTGAGATCGCGAGTGTGGTGATCCGTCCGACGGACATCGCGCGGTGCGTTGCCATCCTCGAAAAGTATCACCTCGGGTAAGGTACCTCCCCCGACGCGTTCCCGCACAGGGAGATTTTTCAAAATAAAATCAATCCCCCAAAAACGAAGCTTTGGCTTCGCCAGGGACCACCTCGTTGCGGTTTCAGAGAAACCTCCTATGTTGAACTTGTTCGCTGCTTACTTGCTCAAGTAAGTTCCCGCCTTTTGGACGGGCCATGACCTCAGTCGCGGCCCGTTTTATAAAAAAGGTGCCGGTTAGAGGCTGCCCCACCGCTCGGCGATCCCGTCTATTGTTTGGTGCAGTTCAGCCGGGTCGTTGAGGGTGACTAATTTCATGCGGGTTTCTTTGAAATCGGGCAACCCTTTGAAATAGGCGCTCAGGTGGCGGCGCATCTCGAGAACACCTACTTTCGGACCTTTGAATTCGATGGATTTGTCGAGGTGGAGTTTGGCCAGGGCAATGCGCTCAATCACTGACGGCGGGGGCGGGATAACGCCCGTTTCGAGATAGGTCCTGATTTCACGGAAAATCCAGGGGCGGCCGTAAGTCGCCCTGCCGATCATGATACCGTCGACACCCCAGCGGTCGAAGGCCTCTCGGGCGCTTTCGGGCGAGTCGATGTCGCCGTTGCCGATGATGGGGATCTTTATGGCGGGGTTGTTTTTGACGGCTCCGATGAGGGTCCAGTCGGCTTCGCCTTTGTAAAGTTGGCAACGGGTACGGCCGTGGATGGTGAGGGCGGTGATACCCACGTCCTGCAGGCGCAGGGCGATCTCCTCGATATTTTTTGAATCCTGGTCCCAGCCCAGACGGGTTTTGACAGTGACGGGCAGTTTGACAGCTTCGACGATGCGGCGGGTCATTTCGACCATCAGCGGCACGTCGCGCATCATGCCCGAGCCGGCACCACGGTTGGCGATCTTTTTGACCGGGCAACCGAAGTTGATGTCGATCAGGTCGGGGCGTGCGGCTTCGGCGCGGCGGGCGGCCTCGACCATCGGCTCGACCAGGTGGCCGTAGAGCTGGATGCCGACCGGGCGCTCATAATCGTAAATGCGCAACTTGGCCATCGACTTGGCGGCGTCACGGATCAGCCCGTCCGAAGAGATGAACTCGGAGTAGACGACGTCGGCCCCGTATTGCTTGCAGATATAACGGAACGAGGGGTCGGTCACATCTTCCATCGGGGCGAGGAAGAGAGGTTGGTCGGGGAGTTCGATGTGGGCGATTCTTACCACGCGATGGGTGTTTTACCGGTCGAAACCAGGTATTCGTTGGTTTTCAAAAAGTGGTCGCACCCGAAAAAGCCGCGGTAGGCCGACAGGGGCGAGGGGTGGACGGTTTTCAGGATGCAGTTGTGCACAGGGTCGACAGCGGCCGCCTTGCGCTGGGCGTAAGAGCCCCACAGCAGGTAAACGATACCTTGTTTTTCACGGGCAATGGCGTTGACCACGGCGTCGGTAAACGTTTCCCAGCCGCGTCCCTGGTGCGAGGCGGCTTGCCCGGCGCGGACGGTGAGCACGGCGTTGAGCAGCAGCACCCCTTGGCGCGCCCAGCGGTTCAGGTCGCCATCCGTCGGGATCGGTTGGCCGGTTTCCTGTTTGATTTCTGAAAAAATATTCTGCAACGACGGCGGGAAAGGCACGCCCGGACCGACCGAGAAGCAAAGGCCGTTGGCCTGTCCCGGGCCGTGATAAGGGTCTTGCCCGATAATAACGACTTTCAACGCATCGAACGGGCAGGCGTCGAACGCCGCAAAGATTTTTTTCCCCGGGGGGTAAACAGTTCCCCCGGCATACTCTTCATGCACGAACTTGACGAGTTCGGTGAAATAAGATTTTTCGAATTCGGGCGCCAGACGGGATTTCCAGCTTTCGGCGATTTTTACGTCCATATCCTTGTGCGTTTCGGGAACAAAGATAGAGATTTTCGGAATTATATCATGGTATTGCCGGCCCATCTCATGCTGAGTCGCATATGCCTCGCATGTCAGCGCAAAGTTCGAGTTAAAATTTTCTGATCTGCCTGACTCGCCTGTTGCTTAGGCGACGACCTCGGTTGGGATCGTGCTTTACAAAAAGCGGCAGTACCCGCGTACGACCTAGTCGCAGTAGTAGTATTGGTATCTTTTGTGGGCGGCGTCGAGGGAGAGGAAGAGTTCCTGGGCTATTTTGCGTCCGCCGGCGTAGTTGATGTGGGTGTAATCTTTGTTGGCGAGCGGGGGGCTTGCCTGGACGAATTTGCGCATACCGTTGCGTCCGCCCATGGCCTGGAAGGTGTTCCAGAAAGCGATGCCGGTTTCGCGGGCGATTTCGCGTTGGGTTTCGACCATGGCCAGGATGCCGGGGGGGGTGACCATTTCACCGCCGCGGTTGACGTTGCGGTCGCCGATCGAAAAGAGCAGGAAACTCGTTTCGGGCATTCGCGAGCGGAGGTAGTTGATCACCGACACCATGCGGCGTTGGTAGGTGGTGAAATTGGTGCGGTCGGGTTCGGCGCTGTTGAGGCCGTACTGGAGGATCACCAGGTCGTATTTCATCAGGTCGTTGAGTTCGACCAGGCGCTCGGGGTCGGTCCGCAGCAAGTTGAATCCGGTGGAGCTGCGCAACGAGTAGTTGTCGACGTAGACCCCCTTGTTGTCATCGAAGAAAAAGCCGTAGCCGGTGAATTTATCGGCGTGGTCGATGGTCAGCCCGACCGACGAGATCTTGTCGTTGTCGACGGTGAGCAATTGCAGCCCCGATTTTGGGGCGAGGTCGTATTTCCGGGCCCCGGCACGATTGACTTCGAGCGAAACGGCCGAGTTGCCCTGGTTGAGGCACAGCAACGACGCCTTGGCGCTGGTTTGGGCGTGGGACTTGGCGGGCGTGGTGTGGAAAGAGAACGACGCGCCGTCGGTGGGGGTGAAATATTGTCCGCCGAAGAGCAGGCGGGTAGTGTCGATCCCGCGGGAAGTCAGAACGGAACTGACGGCCCAGTTGCGTGTTTCGACGGCAAAGGTGCTTTGGTAGCGGACGATCGGCGAAAGCGGCACGAAGCCCACGCCGTTGCCACCGTGGATCGACTGGAGCATTTCGCGCAGGTCGCAGGTGAGGATATCGGCTTCGATGAACGAGTCGCCGATGAAGGCGATCCGCACCGGACGCCCGATCTCATTGACTTGCGACAGGGCGGCGAAGAAGTGGTTCATCGCCGAGCTGTCGGACGTGTAATCCTCGATCTGTATCACCTTGGAATCGATCGTCGGGGCGGGGCCTTTGTACCACAGCAGGCGCTCGGAGTGCGACATTGAACCGGGAATGTTTTCGATCGCCGCCAGCAGCGTGTCGAGCCGGCGCGGCCCGATCGAGTCGGGTTTCCGCATCACGGAATAGGGAATGATCGGGGTGATGGTATCTCTCGGGTTGTCGGAAATGAGCGGCGAGAGCAGTTCGGGGGTCTCTACTTTTTCAGGCGCTTTCACCGCCTCGGCGTATTCCGGAAAATCGTCCGGGTCGCGTTGCTGGATGTCCGAGAAAAGATTGACCTTCTTGAATACCCCGTCGGCCGGCTGCCACGCTGAAACAAACAGCAGCAGGACGATGGTCATCGCCAGCAACTGGATCGTATCGACTATGTAGTTTTCGCTCGGTTTCATAACTATTCCACGGGAAATCGGTCGACAAAGATAATAATTCCCCCAATACAACAGCCCGAGGGAGACGAAATTTTTCCCGTACGCGCCGTTTACCGGAGCTTTTTTCGGACTTGGGCGTGTTTTTAGTGTGTTTTCTGCCGAAAAACCTATGCTTCGCCGCCTGCGACGGGGAATGAAAACGGGGCCGGGGCGGCCATCGGGCCGATGATGCGGATTTCGCCGAACATCGCCTCGTATTTCCCGATGTTGTCCTGCAACGAGAGGAGCAGGCGCTTGGCGTGCTCGGGGGTGAGAATGACGCGGCTCTTGACCTGGGCCTTGGGAATCCCGGGCAGCAGCCGCACGAAGTCGAGCACGAACTCCGACGAGGAGTGCGAAATGATCGCCATGTTCGAGTAAACGCCTTCGGCCACAGCCTCGGTCAGCTCGATATTTATTTCATTGGGTTTTTGATCGTCCTTTTCCATAATTTTTCGACATAAGGTTTTTGTACTTCCCGCCGGAAGCGGGGATAGCGGCAAAGATATCAAATTTCGTGCAGGGATAAGGATTTTGGCGCAGAATTTTTCACAATTTCCGAGGAACCCGTCCAAGGCGACACAAAACGAAAATGCTGAAAAATCTCAGAAAATTTCATAGCTTTGTTTTCGATTCATCCGTCTAAAACCCGAAAAACCAATGAAAAAGATCCTCTTTGCCCTGATCGTGGCCGGTGTGTCGGCCTCCGCGTGGGCCCAGGCGCCGAAGACCGACGGTGCGAGCGCCGACATCGCCGCCTGCGTGTCGGTGATGACCGACGACAACGTTGAGGCCACCGGCGCCGGCTGGCAATACTGGTTCATCCCTAAGGGCGCGGCCGACACGTTGACCGTCAAGATGTCGCGCGTGTGGAAGGTGCCCTATTCGCACACCCCCCACCAGCACAACGAGGACGAAGCGTTCTACGTGGCCCAGGGCCCGCTCGTTTTCCACCTCAACGGCGAGGAACGCACGCTGCAGACGGGTGATTTTTTCTACGCCCCGAGCGGATCGAGCCACAATATCCGCCGTCCGGGCGAAGAGCCGATCCAATACTTGGTGATGAAACGCGAAACGGTCGAAAAGCTCGACAAACCCTATCCTTTCAAGGAAAATTACACGATCGACGACTGCATCAACCCGTTCGACGAAATGGGCCTCGTCGCCAACGGGCCGGCTAAAGCCTTTTGGTATTTGACCAAGGACGACACGAAAAGCCTCAACGTAAAACTTTCGATCGTCGCCCCCGACGTGCCGCGTACCCACGCCGCCCACAGCCACCCCGAGCAGGAAGTCTTTTTCATCTTGGAGGGACAGGCCGAAGTGGAGATGAACGGTAAAACTGTCGTGCTGGGCCCCAACTCGTCGTTCTACTGCCCGCCCGGCTCGCAGCACGGCATCCGCCGCGTGAGCGACACCACCCTCAAGTACCTGGTCATCAAAACCGAATAGTCCGAATTTTGAAAAATTCGCCCGTCGCGGTTCTGGCCGGGCGGGCGAAAAATGGTTTATCGCACCTTGAAAAAATTATTCCGTATCGTCGGCTGGACCGTGGCCGGCATCGCTGCGTTTGTCCTGCTTTACTTCGGGGCGGCGTGGTGCTGCTCGCGCATCGCGATTCCTGCCGAAAAAGGGACTCCGAAAGAGGTGACCATTTTCATCAAGACGAACGGGGCGCACACCGACCTCGTCGTCCCGGTGCGCGACGAGGTGATCGACTGGAGCCGCGAGCTGCTCTGCACCAACAACATTTCACAAGATACCGCTTACAGCTACCTGGGCCTGGGCTGGGGCGACAAGGGCTTTTTCCTCGATATGCCGACGTGGGACGACCTGACGCTTCGGCTGGCCTTCAACGCCTCGTTCTGGCTCAATTCGACCGCGGTGCACGCCACTTACTATCAGGCGATGGCAGGCGACAGCACCGAACGCCGGATTGAGATCAGCCGCGAGCAATACACCCGCCTGGTGACGTTCATCAAGGACCGTTTTATCACGGCCCCCAACGGCCGTTTCATCAATATCCCCACCACAGCCCAATACGGCACGACCGATGCCTTTTACGAGGCCCGGGGCCGCTATAACCTTTTTTATACGTGCAATACGTGGACGAATTGCGCCCTTGCGGCGGCTGGCCAGCGCCACTGCCTGTGGACGGTTTTCGACAAGGGCATGTTTTTAATCCATGACCGGCCGCGCGCCACCGCCGATTGGCCTTAACCGAACCAACGCTATGGGAATCATCGAGATCGAAGGAATGGAATTTTACGCCCACCACGGCTGCTACGACCTGGAACAGGTCGTGGGCGGGAAATTCGTCGTGTCGGTGCGGCTCGAAGCCGACTTGTCGGCCGCCGCGGCCAGCGACCGGGTCGAGGACACGATCAACTACCTCGAAGTCTACCGCATCACCGCCCAGCAGATGGCCCTCCCGGCCCGCATCCTCGAGCATCTGGCCGGACGCATCCTCGACGCCCTCCACGCCGCCTTCCCGCAACTGGCGAAAGCCACCGTCAAGGTATCGAAAATGCACCCGCCGTTAGGGGGGAAAACCGAGAAAACGAGCGTCACCCTCTCCCGTTGATCCTTGGCTCTGGTTATCAACACGTTTTCATCACGCTACGTTTAATTTTTTGATTGACAACACCTTGTGTTGTTAATAACTTTTGAGAAGTTTCCGCGGTTGTGGATAATTATCTCGAAAAGAGGTCCCATCTTTGTAGTGCCTATCCTGGAAAATCCCTTCCGGGTCCGACGCTTGTCGATACAAAAACACACAGTATAATGTCACAAAAACAACCCTCTAAGCCGGGCAGCCTGGCCGAATATCCCTACACCCAAGCGGTGGAGGAGGCCAAGGTTTATTTCAAGGGCGACGACCTGGCGGCCACCGTCTGGGTTAGCAAATACGCCCTGAAAGACTCGATGGGTAAGATCTACGAAAGCTCGCCCGAGCAGATGCACTGGCGCATCGCCAACGAGATTGCCCGCATCGAGGCGAAATACGCCAATCCGATGAGCGCCAACGAAGTACACGGCCTGCTCAAGGATTTCCGGTATTTGATTCCGCAAGGGGGGCCGATGACCGGCATCGGCAACAACCTGCAAATCGCCTCGTTGTCGAACTGTTTCGTGATCGGCCACCGCAACCCGGCCGACTCCTACGGCGGCATCATCCGCATCGATGAGGAGCAGGTGCAGCTGATGAAACGCCGCGGCGGCGTGGGCCACGACCTTTCCCATATTCGCCCTACGGGCAGTCCTGTACTCAACAGTGCGCTGACTTCAACCGGGATCGTTCCTTTTATGGAACGTTATTCGAACTCGACCCGCGAAGTGGCCCAGGATGGCCGCCGGGGAGCGCTGATGCTTTCGCTCTCGGTAAAGCACCCCGATGCCGAAAACTTTATCAATGCCAAGGTCGAGCAGGGAAAAGTAACCGGGGCCAACGTGTCGATCAAGATCGACGACGAATTTATGCGTGCGGTAGCCAGTGGCGAGAAGTACATTCAAAAATTCCCGATCGACTCGGACAACCCGATGTATGTCAAAGAAATCGACGCCCGCACGCTATGGAACAAGATCATCCACAACGCCTGGAAATCGGCCGAGCCGGGGGTGCTGTTCTGGGACACGATCCTGCGCGAATCGGTGCCCGACTGCTATGCCGGCGAAGGGTTCCGCACGGTGTCGACCAACCCCTGCGGTGAAATTCCGTTGTGCCCCTACGACAGTTGCCGCCTGTTGGCGATCAACCTCTACAGTTATGTGGACGATCCGTTCACACCCAACGCCTGCTTCAACTTCGACAAGTTCAAGATGCACGTGGGCAAGGCGATGCGCGTGATGGACGACATCATCGACCTCGAATTGGAAAAGGTCGAAGCGATCATCGAAAAAATCACGAAAGACCCCGAAGAGGACGACATCCGCTCGGTGGAACACAACCTCTGGAAAAAGATCCGCGAAAAGGCGCTCCAGGGGCGCCGCACGGGCCTCGGCATCACGGCCGAAGGCGATATGCTGGCCGCTTTAGGGTTGCAATATGGTTCGGACAAGGCGATCGATTTTGCGGTCGAAATTCAAAAAACGCTGTGCATCGAAGCTTACCGCGCCTCGGTCGAAATGGCCAAAGAACGTGGTGCGTTCCCGCTCTACGATACCAAGAAAGAGGCCGCCAACCCGATGATCAAGCGCATCAAGGCCGCCGATCCGGCCCTCTACAAAGAGATGGCCAAGGCGGGCCGCCGCAATATCGCCATGCTCACCATCGCCCCCACGGGCACCACGAGCCTGATGTCGCAGACCACCTCGGGCATCGAACCCGTCTTTTTGCCCGTCTACAAGCGCCGCCGCAAGGTCAACCCCAACGACAAGGCGGTCAACGTCACGTTTACGGATGAGGTGGGCGATTCGTGGGAAGAGTACAACGTTTTCCACCACCATTTCATCACCTGGCTCGGGGTCAACGGTTACGATTACAAAAAACTGGGCAACGACGAGATCGACGAACTGGTCAAGAAATCGCCTTACTACAAAGCCACCTCGAACGACATCGACTGGGTGAGCAAGGTGCGGATGCAGGGTGCGATCCAGCAGTGGGTCGACCACTCGATCTCGGTGACGGTCAACCTGCCCAACAGCGCGACCGAAGAGCTCGTGGACAAGGTTTACCGGACGGCCTGGGAATCGGGCTGCAAGGGAGTGACCGTCTACCGCGACGGCTCGCGGGCGGGCGTGCTCCTCTCGAATAAGGAGAAAAACGAGGAAGGCAGCTACAAACCGCCCCTGAAGCGTCCCGACGCCCTCGACGCCGACATCGTCCGCTTCAAGAACGGCGACGAAGACTGGATCGCCTTTGTCGGTATCTACAACGACCGCCCCTACGAAATCTTCACCGGTAAGATCGAAGAGGACGCGATGTTCATTCCCAAGCGCATCACCAAGGGGATGATCCTCAAAGTCAAGGAAGAGGACGGGAGCAAGCGCTACGATTTTCAATACAAGGACAAGTACGGCTACACGAACACCGTGGGCGGCATCTCGCGCCTGTTCAGCGAAGAGTTCTGGAACTACGCCAAGCTGATCTCGGGCGTGCTGCGCAACGGGATGCCGATCGTCGACATCGTCAACCTCGTGTCGGGGCTGCACCTGAACAGCGAAACGATCAACACGTGGAAAAACGGCGTCGAACGCGCCCTGCACCGTTACATACCCAATGGGACGAAGCCCAAGAACCTGATCTGTCCCGAGTGCGGCCAGGAGAGTCTCGTCTACCAGGAGGGGTGTCTGGTGTGCACCTCGTGCGGCCACTCCAAATGCGGATAAACAAAAACGAGAATAAGAAAATATTCTGTTGCGATCCGGTTGGCAGCCTTTCCTTTCGGGAAGACTGCCGGCCGGTAATGCAATAAACCGCAGACCAAATGCGTTTCCGCTGTTGCAATTATCGCCGATATTGCGTACTTTTGTGCGTAAGGGCAGGGAAGGAATGCAGCGTTTAGGGTTCCTTACGCATCTACCGAATATAACCTTATGAGAATGAAAAAAGTTTACCTGGCCGCGCTGGCCCTACTGGCAATCGCCTCGACGGCTTGCAAAAAAGACCCGCCGGCGCCGGCACCGCCGCCAACTACACAAGACTTTTACGTGAACGTGCTGTGTACCAAATCGGGTTACCTCAGCAACAGGATCGCCACACCCTCGTCGGTCTACCTGTTCCAGGACACCGGAAAGAAGATCGACACCACGATCAGCTACTATCACACGGTCAAGCAGAGCCAGGTACTGATGTATCAAGATGGCACCACGTCGGCCGCCTGCAAGTATATGGCGGAGAATGGGGCCAATACGTTTACGAACATTCCCGATGGGGATTATATCATCTGGGTGACTTTCAGCCCGATCGACAAATCGGGTTACTACGCTGCCATGAGAAAGATCAAGGTCAATGTTGATTACCGCTGGAGAAGCGAGAATATGCTGTTTAACCTCGATAAGGATCCCGGGTTCTATGAATGGGACAACCCCTACCCGGACACCAAAGGCGGCCCCGGGGGGAACCCCTTTGAAAACTTCCCCCGGATAGACGATCCGTTGGAAGAATAGGGCAGGACCTAAATAAACGATATATATAAGCGGCGGGAATCATCCCGCCGCTTTTTTATTCCTGTCGGGGGAAGAAGCGCCCTTTTTACAGGCTGGATTACAGGTGTTGCGCAACCCGGGCCAACCGGAGTCGTCTCGAAGCGGCGGACGAGTTCATCGGCGGAAGAGAGGTAACATAAGAAAGGGAGGATTCAATGGCGATCGAGCCAAAACTCAAACCGATGCGAGGACAACCCGAAATCTCGGGGGACAGCTTTCCGTCCTTGCACATCAAAGAACAGTCGCTTGTTATAAAAAGCGACGGTCCAAGCAGATGCAATTCCGCCGGTTACTCCCGTGTCAGGAGCAGGGCCATGTAGGGTCGGCCGGGGAGTTTTACTTTTTTGTTGTTGGCGTCGCCGATGGTGTATTGCAGGGCTTTGGTGACGAAGGTACCGTCGACGGGGGTGATGGTCATGTTCCAGGTGTCGATGACTTCGACTTTGATGCGTGTTCCGTCGGGGAACCGGGCGCGGTTGGGGATGCTGAATTCCCATTCCTTGGGGGCGTCCTTGCCGAGGTAGACGAGGATCTGGCCCGATTCGGAAATGGCGGTGTTCATGTAGTTCCAGTTGTCGATGATGCGGAACGGGCCGGTGCGTTCGATGAGCTGGCGCAGGAAGGCGATGCGTGCCGGGCTGGTACCGCGGAGCACGGCGCCTTTTTCGGTCCAGACGATGTGGTCGTCGCTGGTGAAGGTTTCGCCGTGAGTGGCATAAGCGCCGACCAGATAGCACTGCCAGAAGCGCGAGGTCATCTCTTCGCCGGTGAGGCTGCCCCAGCGGGCGGCGAAGTTGCCTTCGTAGCAGATTTCATCGAGCACGAGCGGTTTGCGGTAGCTGTCCTTGATGAGGCTCACGCGGCCGAAATCGCGGCCCACCCATTCGTTTTGGATGCTGAGGTGGGTGATCAGCGGGTGGTGATTTTCGAAATAGATTTTGCCGTTGTGGCACGAGAGGAGGTGATTCGAAGGGTCGGCCTCGGCAACGGTTTCAAGGATGGCGATCCAGTCTTCCATCGTTTTGTCGCGCAGGAAGTCGTATTCGTTGGCAAGCGACCACCACACGTTTTTAAACGAAGCCAGGCGTGATACGACGTATTTCACATAGTGAAGATCAGCTTCGCGCGACATCCGGTCGAACCCGAAGTAGCCCGCGTCATAGGGGTGGAACAGGATCAGGTCGCACTGGATGCCCAGGCGGTCGAGGTCCTCGATCCGGCGTTCGAGGTGACGGAAGAAGCTGGTGTCGAAGCGCGAGAAATCCCACACGGCCACCGAGTCGCTTTCGAGGGGCACCCCGTCGATCTTCTGGTAGGGGTAGTAGCGCGGCTCGGTATTGTTATAGTCGTAAGTCTTGGGAAAGAGGCAGATGCGGATCTTGTTGAACGGCGATGCGGCGAGCGTTTTGAGCGTTTGCTCTTCGCGCAGCGAGTCGGGATGAATGAAAGCGTACATCGTCGTGCCGAACGGGTAGTAAGGTTTGCCGTCGGCATAGGCGAAGTCGTAGGTGTTGTGTACCCGCACCGGGCCGTGGTTGTCGCCCGTGGCCGCCACGCAGGTGAACGTGCCGCTTTGGGCGTTCAGCGCTTTCATATTGCTCGTGGTGGTATAGGTCCAGGTGCCTGTTTTTTCAGGCATGAAGCGGATTTTGTATTCGCTGCGCCCGTCATAGAAACCGGTGACGGTCACCTGGGTATCGCCGTTGGTGAACGTAGCTTTCAGCTGGGTGTCCAGGAAAGGGTTGCCCGTGCGGGTTCCCTTGAGGGTGACCTCAAAGCGGTCCCACTGTTCCACGACGGATTGGGCCGAGAGCGAAAAGGCGCCCAACAGGCAGACCACCAGCAGGACGATCGAACGTTTTTTAAAATTCATACAGCACACGTTTTGGGGTTAAGAACATCGGGCGCCGGGCGGCGCTCGAATCGGTTTACTTCAGTTAGACAAAAATAGCAAAAAGTTTCGGATCGGCAACAGCCCGGCGGCGAATACGCAAAAAAACGATACAAAAACGCAATTTTTCGAAACCCCGACGTCGCCGCCGGGGTGTTTTTCGGAACTGTTTTTGCTGTTAGTCAAAAAACAATGTAGGAAATTTTTCTGCTGTTTTGTTTTGATGATAGCATAATAAATTGTACATTTAAAGGTCGATAACCGAGATTCTTTAACAGGCAGAACACCTATTTTCTAACCGACTCCACCACGTATGCTAAACGGATCACATCATAACGAAACGATCGTTTCGCGGGAAGCGTTGGGCGCGCTGCAGCAACAGTGCCGGGCCGAGCTCGAGCGGCTCTACCGTCCCGCAGAGGGACACCGCACGGTGCTCGTGTGCGGCGAAACGGCGTGCAAGGCTTCGCGGGCCGACGCCCTGTGCGACGCTTTTTTTGCGGCGATCCACCGGGCGGAAATCCAGGACCGCATCCAGGTCGTCAAAACGGGCTGCTTCGGCTTCTGTGAGCAGGGCCCGATCGTCAAGATCCTGCCCGACGAGATTTTTTACGTCAAGGTGAGTCCCGAGGATGCGGACGAAATCGTCGCCAGCCACCTGGCTGAAAACCAGCCGGTCGAACGGCTGATCTTCCGCGATCCGGCGACCGGCGACCGGCAGCCCCGCGCCGAGGAGATGGCTTTTTTCCAGGGACAGCAACTGGTCGTGCGCCAGAATGCCGGACGCATCGGGCTGGGCAACCTGTCGCACTACCTGGCGTGTGGCGGGGGCGAGGCGTTGGCCAAGGCGCTCTTCGAGATGACCCCCGAAGGGGTGATCGACGAAGTGACCCGTTCGGGCCTGCGCGGACGCGGTGGCGGAGGTTTTCCGACAGGGCGTAAATGGGCCTTTACCGCCCAGGCAAAAGGGACGGCTAAACGGACCGACCTTACCCAAAAGTATGTGGTGTGCAACGCCGACGAGGGCGACCCTGGCGCCTTTATGGACCGCTCGATCCTCGAAGGCGACCCCCATTCGGTACTCGAGGCGATGGCCGTCTGCGGCTATGCGATCGGAGCGTCGAAGGGGCTGATGTATATCCGGGCCGAATATCCGCTGGCCGTGCAAAGCGTCCGGCGGGCCATTGCCCAGGCCCGCCAGGTGGGGCTGTTGGGCGAGCGCATTCTTGGGTCGGATTTTTCGTTCGACGTCGAGATCCGTTTCGGCGCCGGGGCGTTCGTCTGCGGCGAGGAAACGGCGCTGATCACCTCGATGGAGGGCAAGCGCGGCGAACCGTGGGTCAAGCCCCCGTTCCCCGCCGACCAGGGCTTTATGTATTGTCCGACGACGGTCAATAACGTCGAAACGCTGGCCAACATTCCCCGCATCATCCTACGCGGCGCCGACTGGTTTTCCGCCATAGGCACCGAAGGCTCCAAAGGCACGAAAGTTTTCGCCCTGGCGGGTAAGATCAATAACGTGGGGCTGATCGAGGTGCCGATGGGCACCACCCTCCACCAGATCATCTTCGGCATCGGCGGCGGCATCAAGGGCGGCCGGCAGTTTAAGGCCGTCCAGACCGGCGGCCCCTCGGGCGGTTGCCTCACCGGCAAACACCTCGACACGCCGATCGACTACGACAACCTCACCGCCGCCGGCTCGATGATGGGTTCGGGCGGGATGATCGTCATGGACGAAACCGATTGTATGGTGTCGGTGGCGAAATTCTACCTCGGATTCACCGTCGACGAATCTTGCGGGAAGTGCGCTCCCTGCCGGATCGGTAACAAGCGGTTATACGAAATCCTCGAAAAAATTACCGAGGGGAAGGCCGAGCTCGAAGATCTCGAAAAACTCCGCAACCTGGCCTATGTGATCAAGGATACCGCCCTGTGCGGCCTGGGCCAGACGTCTCCAAATCCGGTCCTCTCCACGTTGGATAACTTTTACGAAGAGTACGTGGCCCATGTGGTCGAAAAGCGTTGCCCGGCGGGGCGGTGCAAGTCGCTGATCCGCTACTACATCGACCCCGAACTGTGTGTGGGTTGCACGGTGTGCGCCCGCAACTGCCCGGTCGACGCCATTTCGGGCGAACGCCGGATGGTGCCCACGCTCGACCTCGACAAGTGCATCCGGTGCGGGGTGTGCATCCGCAAGTGTAAATTCAACGCCATTTCGGCCCGATAGCTATGGATACGGTCAAACTGCAGATAGACAAACACTCCGTCGAAGTGCCCGCCGGGACGACCCTGCTCGAGGCGGCCCGCACGGTAGGGATCCAGATCCCGACGCTGTGCTATATGAAACTGCCCCACCTCAATATCGAAAACCATCCGGGCGGCTGCCGCATCTGTGCGGTCGAGGTTGCCGGGCGAAAAAACCTGGCCCCGGCGTGCTCGACCGTCTGTACCGACGGGATGACGGTGACCACCAACTCGGTGCGGGTGCTCAACGCCCGCAAAACCGTCCTTGGGCTAATCCTGTCGGACCACCCGAAGGATTGCCTGTCGTGTTCTAAATCGGGCACGTGCGATCTGCAACGGATGGCGATCCGCCTCGGCATCCGCAACATCCCCGAAGCGGGGCAGTCGGCCAAGAAAAATCTGCCGAAAGATATCTCGCAGTCGATCATCCGCGACATGGAAAAGTGCATCTTCTGCCGCCGCTGTGAGCGGATGTGCAACCGGGTGCAGACCGTCGGGGCGTTGCATGCCGTCAACCGCGGGTTCGATGCGGTAGTGCTCACCGCTTTCGGCGAACCGTTGCAGGAAACGACCTGCACGTTCTGCGGCCAGTGCGTGGCCGTGTGTCCGACGGGGGCGCTGACCGAATTCGACCACACGGTGCGGCTCGTGCGCCTGCTGGCGACACCCGGTGTGACGGTGGTGGTGCAAACCGCTCCGGCCGTACGTGCGGCGTTGGGCGAGGAGTTTGGGCTGCCGCCGGGAACACTGGTTACCGGTAAAATGGTCGCCGCCCTGCGCGAGTTGGGTTTCGATAAGGTATTCGACACCGATTTTGCCGCCGACCTGACGATCATGGAAGAGGCTTCGGAGTTGCTCGACCGCCTCACCCGCCACCTGCAGGGCGATCCCACGGCACGGCTGCCGATGCTTACCTCGTGCTGCCCGGCGTGGGTCAATTTCATCGAAACTTATTACCCCGATATGCTCGATGTGCCTTCGACCGCCCGTTCGCCGCAACAGATGTTCGGGGCGATCGCCAACACCTACCTGGCCGGCAAGATGGGGGTCGACCGCAAGAACATGGTGGTGGTGTCGGTGATGCCGTGCGTGGCCAAGAAATACGAGTGCGAACGCCAGGAGTTCTGGACCGACGGCGACCCCGATGTCAATTTTTCGATCACTACGCGCGAATTGGCGCACCTGATCCGCGAGGCAAACCTCAATTTCGACGAACTCGAAGACTCGGATTTCGATCATCCGCTGGGCGAATCGACCGGCGCCGGGGTGATCTTCGGCACCACGGGCGGTGTGATCGAGGCCGCCGCACGAACAGCCTATGAATGGTTTACAGGGGAAACCCTCGCAAAGGTCGACTTCACCGCCCTGCGCGGGATGGAAGGCCTGCGGGTGGCCGAAGTAGATTTCGGCGGCACCCCGATCCGTATCGGCATCGCCCACGGTTTGGGCAACGCGCGGCGGATGCTCGATCAGTTGCGGGCTGGCGAATTGGACCTGCACGCGATCGAGATCATGGCCTGCCCCGGCGGCTGCATCGGCGGCGGCGGGCAACCCCTCCACCATGGCGACGAGGCGATCCTCGCCGCCCGCCAGCAGGCGATCTACCGTGAGGACGCCGGCAAACCGATCCGCAAATCCCACGAAAATCCGTTTATCAAAGCTCTGTATGCAGAATTCTTAGGAAAGCCTTTGGGCGAGAAGAGCCACCGCCTGCTCCACACCCGTTACCGCTGGAAGCGTGACCGGACGATGGCCCCGCAGTATGGCTACGACGCAATTCCCGATGTTTCCGACTAAACCCGCTCCGACCATGTGCGACCAAAACATACTGAAAGAACGCGACCGGGCCTTCATCATCGACGCCTGCCGGCTTGAAGGCGACGACCCGGGCAACCTGATCAACGTGCTCCACGCCGTGCAGGAGCATTTCGGCTACCTGCCGGCCGAAGTGCAGGCGGCTGTGGCCGAATGCCTGGGGATTCCCGTGTCGCAGGTTTACGGTGTGGTGTCGTTCTATACCTATTTTACGATGCAGCCAAAAGGGAAACATCCGATCTCGGTTTGCACCGGGACGGCCTGCTACGTGTGTGGGTCGGAGAACGTGGTCGAGCAGTTCGAGCGCGCGCTCGGTATCAAGGTCGGCCAGACGACCCCCGACGGCAAATTTTCGCTCACCTGCCTGCGTTGCGTAGGCGCCTGTGGCTTGGCCCCCGTAGTGATGGTGGGCGACAAGATCTACGGCAGGGTTACTCCCGAGCAGGTTCCGCTAATCCTTGACGGAGTGAGCGTATAGCACGCCATATTTCACCGATCGTTTGCATTTTCAGTCCTCGCGTACTAAAGTACGCCCCGGTGTGAAAATCCCAAAGTTCGGCAAAACTTGCCGCACGCTCCGCACAACCCGCGCCGAGGGCGGTGGTTTTTTTGAATTTCCTCATCCAAGAACGATGTGCTTTTTGTTCTGTTTCCCGGCAAAATTTCGTATTTTTGCAATCAATTCTTAAAAAATCGCGACAACTATGAATGTAATGAAACAGGGCGTCAAATTTCTTGACGAATTCAAAGCCTTTGCCACGCGGGGCAATATGATCGACATGGCGGTGGGGATCATCGTCGGCGGTGCTTTCGGGAAAATCATCTCTTCGCTGGTGAGCGCCGTGCTGATGCCGCCCCTGGGGCTGCTGATCGGCGGTGTTAATTTTTCAGACCTGAAAGTTACGCTCAAGCAGGCTTCGGTCGATGCCGCCGGCGCCGAACTGCCCGCCGTGACGATCAATTACGGCGAGTTCATCCAGACGCTGCTCGATTTCGTGATTATTGCTTTTACCATCTTCCTGTTGGTCAAAATGCTGAGCAACCTCCAGAAGAAAAAGGAAGCCGCTCCTGCCCCTGCTCCCGAGCCTTCGGCCGACGTGCAGCTGCTGACCGAGATTCGCGATCTGCTGAAAGAGAAAAATAAGGCATAAACGCTGTAACCTTTCTTTTCCATACCCGTTTTACGGGTATGAACTTCACTAAAAACGCAACGTTATGAAAAAGTTATTGTGGATGGCGGCTTTCTGCCTGGCCGCCCTCGTCGGGCAGGCCCAGGAAGGCGCAAAAAATTTTATCGATCAGAACTACATCGAGATCAACGGCAACGATAAAACCGAAGTGACCCCCGACCAGATCTTTATCGGATTCACGATCAGCGAAGCCGACACGAAAGGCAAAATTTCCGTTTCGGATATGGAGAAACGGATGATGGACGCCCTCGGTAAATTGGGCCTCGATCTGAACAACAAGCTGAAAGTGAGTGATCTGGCCAGTAATTTCAGAAAATATGCCCTTGGCGCGCGCGACATCCAGGTCGGCAAGAGCTACCAGTTGGAGGTAGGCGATGCCAAGACGGCTGCCCGCGTGTTCTACGCATTGGAAGGAGCCGGGATTTCGAACGCCTCGATCGAGCGTGTCGACCACAGCCAGATGGAAAAACTGCGCGCCGAATCGAAAGTGCGCGCCGTGCAGGACGCTCAGGCCCGCGCTATGATGCTGGCCGAAGCCGTCGGCCAATCGATCAAGCAGGCGCTTTACATCCAGGATATGGAACGTTCCTATCAGCCTGTCACCTATGCCGCGAGCACCAAGATCATGATGCGCGGCGCGATGAATGACGCTGCCGGCGACATTCCGGACATCGACTTCGAAAAGATCCGGATCGAGTCGAACGTGCTGGTGCGTTTCGCCCTTTGGTATAAATAACAATCCGGGGGAGGCGGGATCCCGCCTCCCCCGTTTCGAAAAACCCGAACACGATGCAAAACCACGAACCCGTACCGGTCACCGTAGCGCTGGTCTACGACTTCGACGGCACCCTGTCGCCGGGCAATATGCAGGAGTATGACTTTATTCCCTCGGTCGGCAAGGATAACCGCGAATTCTGGGAACAGAGCAACGGAATGGCCCGCGAGCAGGACGCCGACCCGATCCTCGTCTATATGTGGCGGATGATCCACGCCGCCCGTAGCAGTTCGCACCCCATCCGGCGCGAGTCGTTCGTCGAAAGCGGACGCCGTATCCGGCTATACGCCGGGCTCGAGGGGTGGTTCCGGCGCATCAACGCCTATGCCCGCGAGTGGGGAATCGAGGTCGAACACTATATCAACTCGTCCGGCATCAAAGAGATGATCGAGGGAACACCTATCGCCCACGAATTCCGAAAAATATACGCCTGTTCGTTCCTTTACGACGAGAACGGGGTGGCCGTTTGGCCGGCCGTGTCGGTCAACTACACCAACAAGACGCAGTTCATTTTCAAGATCAACAAGGGGATCGACAGCGTGTACGACAGCCAGCGAATCAACAAATTCACCCCCGAGGAACAACGGCCGGTACCTTTCCGCCGGATCATCTACTTCGGGGACGGGACGACCGATATCCCCTGTATGAAACTGGTCAAGGAAAAGGGGGGCCATTCGATCGCAGTTTACAATCCGGAAGCCTCGGAAGCCGCCCGCGAAGGGATGGAAAACCTGGTTGGCGACAACCGGGTCGACTATGTCTGCGCGGCCGATTACGGCGAAGGCGGCGAACCCGACCGGGTGGTTAAGGCAATCCTTGATAAGATCCACGCTGACCGCGTGCTCGAGTTGCTTTCGAAATAAATCTCAGAAAAGCGAAGTTTTCCTCAAAAGAATTTGCGTTGCTTTTTATAAAAAGCGGCAGCACCCTCGCAGGGAAAAGTGCGGAGGTTGGTTTTCCCATGCAGATTTGCCTGCAAATCCGCTCCGTACGGAGGCCCCAAACAGGGTGGCCTCTGCGGGCTCAACCTGAAACAGAACAGCAATATGCGACAGAGTCGTTTCGACTTTTTTGGGGAGGGGAGAGTTGTGATTTTTTGGAATTTACTTTGCGCTGACCGCCTAACCCTGCAGGGCCTCGACCTCTGCGGCGACAGCCTCGCCTCCTGGCTTCTTGCGGATAATGGCGAGGGTGCACGTAATCTTCGTTAGCGCATAAATCGCAGCCGTACAGACCCGCCGGTCTGTGAAATCAGAAACCGTTTCGATGGCCGCTGGAATCCCGTCGGGCAACTCGCGTCCGGCCACCGCCATCCGCCCGGCCAGGCGCAGCCCGGCCGCCACAAGCGCCGGATCGTCCGCGCCGAGCCATTCCAACGCCACCGTCCCGGCCCCGGGCGCAGCATAAAACAACCCCATCACCACCCGGTCGGCCACTTCCTCGTTCGAAAACGCCGCCGCCCACCGCCGCATCTGCGCCGTATCGACCCGCTGCGGGTCATCGATCCATACAGCCGCCAGTTTCAACTCGCGGACATCGCTTCCGAAAAGTTTTTCGGCCAAGTCGTGGTCGGGAAAATATTCGTCGGCGATCTTTTTGATCGTCGGCGCCGACACCCCGTAATTGAGTCCATAGACCAATCCGCGCGCCGTCATTTCGGCCGAGGCCGCGCCGTTCATCTCGTTGCGCAGGCGCACAAGCAGCTCCTTTACCTTCGGGTCGAGTTCCATCTACCCTTTCATCCGTTTGAAAACCGTCGCCGAACGGTTGGTGTTGTAAATTTTCATGTAATGCTCGCGGGCCCCTTCCATCCCGGCTACATCGCCGGCGAAAGAGAAGGCAACTACGGTCTCGTCCTGCCGCCCCGGCCCGCCGAAGCGGGCGGCGTCGGTCGTCAGCACGATTTTGTAACGCCCCGCAAAAGGTACCGGGATCGTGTAGTCCGGCATGCTTTTCGTCGGGCTCCAGTTGAACACGAAAACCAGGTCGTCGTGGTGGAAAACCATCGTCTGGCAGGTCGGGTCCATCTGCAGGTTATAGGCATACCCCTTTTCGAGCGCCCGGTATTTTTTCATCAACGCCACCATCTCCTTGTCGAACGCATTCAGAAAACTGTAGCGCAGGAACGGGCTGTCGGCCAGCGACCACTGGCGCCGGGCGTAGGCGTAGCTCCAGTCGTTGCCCTCGCGCGGAAAATCGATCCACTCGGGGTGGCCGAACTCGTTGCCCATAAAGTTGAGGTAGGCGTCGCCCCCGGCGGCGATCGTCAGCAGGCGGATCATCTTGTGGAGCGCCATGCCGCGGTCGACCACCAGGCTTTGGCTCTCGCGGTCCATATGGGTGTACATCTCGGCCCCCATCAGCCGGAAAGCGATCGTTTTGTCGCCCACCAGCGCCTGGTCGTGCGACTCGCAGTAGGTGACCGTCCCCACGCCCGGCAGGCGGTTGACCATCATGTCCCAGATCCGCCAGATGTCCCACTGTTCATCGGGAACGTCCTCCAGCAGTTCGATCCAGAAATCGGGGATCGCCATTGCCAACCGGTAGTCGAAGCCCACGCCGCCGTCCCCGACCGGGAAACAGGTGGCGGGCATGCCGCTCACGTCTTCGGCGATGGTGATGGCGTTGGGCTTGACGGTGTGAACCAGTTCGTTGGCCAGCGTCAGGTAGACCAGCGCCGGGCGGTTGACGTCGGCGTTGAAAAATTTTTCGGGGTCGTCGAATTCGGTATAGCCGTGGTGGTAGTAGAGCATCGAAGTCACGCCGTCAAACCGGAATCCGTCGAAATGGAATTCGTCGAGCCAATATTTGATGTTGGACAACAAAAAGTGCTGCACGGGATCTTTGCCATAATCGAAGACTTTCGAATCCCAGTAAGGGTGGTCGCCCGCCGCGCCGGGCAGCGAGTAGAGGCAATCGGTGCCGTCCAGCTCGTTGATCCCCTCGTTGAGGTTTTTGACAAAGTGGCTGTGGACGATGTCCATGATCACGGCCAACCCCAGTTCGTGGGCGCGGCGCACCAGTTCTTTCAACTCTTCGGGCGTGCCGAAGCGCGACGAGGGGGCGTAAAAATTCGACACGTGGTAGCCGAAACTCCCGTAATAGGGGTGCTCAGCAACGGCCATCAGCTGCACCGCGTTGTAGCCCTGCGCTTTGATGCGCGGAAGTATTTTTTCTGAAAATTCGGTATAGGTGCCTACGCCTTCGGCTTCCTGGGCCATCCCGACGTGGGCCTCGTAGATGAACGGGGTGCCGATCGAGCGGGGGTCGAACGCGTCATCCTGCCAGTCGAACGGAGCGGCAGGCATCCAGAGCTGGCCGCAAAAATCTTTCGTCGCCTCGTCCTGCACCACGCGGCGGATGTAGGCCGGGATGCGTTCGTGCGAGCCGTTCGGGCCCACGACCAGCATCTTGATCCGCATGCCGTGCAGCAGGGCGTAGTGGCCGTCGGCCAGAAAGATCGACCACAGGCCGTTCTTGCCTTTTCCCAGGGGCAGTTGATGACGGTTCCATCCGTTGAAATCGCCGAACAAAAAGACCTGTTCGGCGCCGGGCAGCCACTCGCGGAACCACCAGCCGCCCGCCTCCTCGTCGCGGTGGAAACCGTAGAAACGGTGGGCGTTGGCAAAGTCGGCCAGCGATCCGGCCACTTGCGTGATTTCGCGCTGCCGGGCCTGGTAGCGGTCCCATCGGGCGCGCATTTCGCCCTCGTGCGACCGGAGCCAGGGATCTTTTTCGAATATCTTCAGGGTATTATCTCCCATAGCGATTTGTCTTAATTCTCTAAAGTTACAACTTTTTCCGGAAAGGCAAGCACTGGGCAGTGATAAAAAAATGGCCGCCTGGAAAAGGGCGGCCATGGGAATCACGTGAGGCAGGATCAGAACCGGTATCCCAGCCCGACCTGAAGCAAGCGGTTGCTGGAATCCAGGTCCTCGCGCAGGTTGGTCAAGCCCCAATAATAGCGGAGACCGACGTCAAACCGACGAGCGAATTTCCAAGAAACACCTAGCCCGAGCGAGGTGTCGAACTTCTTGATTCCGTCGTCGCTGTAGTAGCTCATCGTTTCGCCGTCGTCGATAATCGTTCTGTCGTCGATGGTGATCGCTTGATTGGCGGTGATTTTAGCGCTCAACAGGTACCCGAATTGGGGGCCTACGTCGATGCTCAGCCGGTGGCGCATCACATAGAATTTGAACATCACCGGCAGGGCGAGGTAGTCGCGTTTATCGGTCGAACTGGTCGACTCTGCCCCCTGCATCGAATAAAGCAATTCGGGGCTCAAGTCGACCCAACGGGCCAGGGGAATCTCGGCAAAGACGCCTGCATACGCCCCCAGCCGGGGGTCCGATTCGAGGCTGCCGATAACTTCACTGGCCACATTGAGGCCTGCTTTGGCTCCCCATTGGACGTTCTGTGCAAATGCGCCCGTAGCCAGCGAAAGCGCGGCAATGATCAAAATGATTTTCTTCATAAAATAAATTGTTTGAATGAAAAGATCGGTTTCTCGTAGGGGAATGTGGAAAGAAGATGAGGCAGCGGGCCATTTCGCTGCACCGGGCCAATAACAAATACCGACCTTGTTAGGATTTAAAAGATTTTCCTATATTTGTGTGCAGAAAAATACTAACTAAACGATACCCCTATGTTCAAAGGACACCCCAAAGGATTGATCGTGGCGTTTTTCACCAATATGGGCGAACGCTTCGGTTTCTACACGATGATGGCCATCCTGGTGCTCTTCCTGCAGGCCCGCTACGGGCTCTCGGAAGCGGCCGCCGGCGAGTGGTACAGCTGGTTCTATTTCGCCATCTACGCCCTGGCCCTGATCGGCGGGCTGATCGCCGACTGGACCAAACAATACAAAACGGTGATCTTCGCCGGACAGGTGGTGATGTTTGCCGGTTACGTGCTGATCGCCATGCCGGGCATGTCGCTCGGGATGTCGCTCATGGCGCTCTTTGTCATTGCACTCGGTAACGGGCTGTTTAAAGGCAACCTGCAAGCCGTCGTCGGCCAGCTCTACGACAACGAAAAATACGCAAAACTGCGCGACTCGGCCTTTATGGTCTTCTACATGGGGATCAATGTGGGGGCGTTCTTCGCACCGTTCATCGCCACGTGGGTGCGCAACTGGTGGCTGCAGAGCAACGGCTTCCTGCACGACGCCAGCCTGCCCTCGCTCTGCCACCAGATGGTCGACGGCACCCTGGCCAACACAGCCCAACTGCAGGAGCTGGCCAACCGGGCGGTGCTGAGCGGTCAGCCGGTGACCGACCTGGCGGCTTTCGCACAACAGTATATCGACGTCTTCGCCCGGGGCTATAACTGGGCGTTTGCCGTGGCAGCCGGGGCGATGATCATCTCGCTGATCGTCTACCTGGCCTTCAACAAGTACCTGCCCAAAAACGAGAAAAAAGCCGTCGCCAAACCGGCCAAGGCCGAAGGCGGCGTGAAACTGGGCGCACAGGTTCGGCCGGTAATCGTTTCGGCCGTGCTCATGGCCGCTACGGCTGTCCTGTTCCACTTTGCGGGCTTCTGGCTCGGCGTGGGCGAAGTAAACTATATGCTGGGGCTGGCCGTGGGCCTGTTCGTGGGCTTCGTGTCGCTGATCTTCCAAACCTCGACCAAAGAGGAGCGCCCACGCATCGCTTCGCTCTGCCTGGTGTTCTGCGTGGTGATCTTCTTCTGGATGTCGTTCCACCAGAACGGGCTGACGCTTACGTTCTTCGCCCGCGACTATATCGTGAAGGAAGTAGGGCCGTTCACCAACCTCTTCTTCAGCCTGCCGTCGATCCTGGCGGTGATCGCCACCATCGGCGGCCTGGTGCTCGCCCTGAGCGGCAAGGCCAAGGTCGCCTCGCGCCTGATCGGCGGCCTGCTGACCGTAGTGGGCGGGGTGATCTGCTACTACTTCATCAGCCGTTCCGACGCATCGAACCCGATCGCACCGGAAGTGTTCCAGTCATTCAACCCACTGTTCATCGTGGCGCTCACGCCGCTCGTGATGGGCTTCTTCTCGTGGCTCAACGCACGCAATGCCGAACCGTCGACGCCGAAGAAGATCGGCTTCGGGATGATCATTGCCGCCCTTGGTTTCGTGATCCTGCTGATCGGTTCGTTGAACCTCGTTTCGCCCTACCTGCTGGGTGGTGCGGCGGTGCCCGACGCCTCGCGCGTGACACCATACTGGCTGATTTCGAGCTACCTCGTACTGACCGTGGCCGAGCTGTTCCTCAGTCCGATGGGCCTCTCGTTCGTGTCGAAGGTAGCCCCGGCCCGTTTCCAGGGGCTGATGCAGGGCGGTTGGCTGCTGGCTACCGCCGTGGGCAACAAGCTCCTCTTCGTGGGCAGCCTGATGTGGGGACGCATCGACCTCTACCTGCTGTGGGGCATCTTTATCGTGTGCTGCATCGTTTCGGCGATCTTCATCTTCTCGATCATGAAACGCCTCGAAAAGGCGACACAAGGATAATTTTTCTGTCACCCAAAAACGCCTGCCTTTCCGGCAGGCGTTTTTTGTATTTCCTCCCCGACAAAATTGACTGGGCCGGTTGCGGGAAGCCGTTTTTCTTATTTTTCAGTCTGTTTCTCATAATCTTGTTCGGAGTTTTTTGCTATTTTTGTTCTTATACCCAAAGAAATTCCATTATGAAAAGACCTTTCCTTATTTTCGTCATCGCGCTGCTGATGGGTTCGGTTGCGCAGGCCCAGGACGAAAACGAACGGGCCTACTTATACCCCGTTCTCAAACCCCAGGAGAACAACCGCCGCATCGAACCCAAACCTCTCGTCGAAGGCTGGGCCACGCAACGCGTCGAAGAAAAGATCAACCGCGGCCTGATCGCCCTGCGCAACAACCGGGGCGAGATGTACCTCAGTTGGCGCCTGCTCAAGGACGACCCCTCGGGCGTAGCCTTTAACATCTACCGTTCATCCAACAACGGCAAGAGTTTTTCGAAAGTCAACGGCAAACCCCTGACCGCCACTACCGATTTTATCGACAAGGGGGCGGGTAATGGCGTATATACCTATCAGATCCGTCCTGTCATGGGCGGCAAAGAGGGGGGACCTTCCGAGAAAGTGACCCCGGTTGCTGACGGGTTGAATTACTGCTCGATAAAATTCCAGGGCGATTACGTCATTCAAAAAGTGGCGCTGGCCGACCTGAACGGTGACGGCAACTACGACTTCATCATCAAGCAGCCCAACCAGGCGACCGACCCCGGCGTGTGGCGGCGCAGCCCCGACACGTTCAAGATCGAGGCCTATCTCCACGACGGCACTTTCCTCTGGCGCAAAGACCTGGGATGGAACATCGAACAGGGGGTGTGGTACTCGCCCTTCATTGCCTGGGATTTCGACGGCGACGGCGGGGCCGAGATCGCCGTGAAGACCGCCCCCACGAACCGCGACTACCGCGACCCGCAAGGGCGTGTGGTGGGTACGCCGTCGTTCTGGTATGCGGGTGAGTTTCCGCAAGCCGACTTTACCGATCCCTGCCCCGAATTCTGCTCGATCCTCAACGGTATGACCGGCGAAGTGCTCGACAGCGTGCCCTGGCCGCCGCAGTCGCAACGCGTGGGCGATTACGTGCGCACGAACCGCAACCAGATAGGCGTGGCCTACCTCGACGGCAAGACCCCTGCCCTGCTGCTCAACCGCGGAACCTACCGGGCGATGCTGTTAGACGCCTATCAATTTAAAAACGGCAAACTCGAAAAGTTGTGGTCGTGGGACGGTGACGAAGAGAACCCGGTCATCCGCAGCCAGGGGGCGCACCAGATGCTTTCGGTCGATGTCGACGGCGACGGCCGCGACGAGATCGTGATGGGCTCTGTGACGGTCGACGACAACGGCACAGCCCTTTGGTCGACCGGCTTCGGCCACCCCGACAAGGCGATCGTGGGCAAGGTTTCGCCCGACCGCGAAGGGCTGCAGATCATCTATGCCTGCGAAGTGTGGCACATGGAAAACGGCGTGGCGCTGGTCGACGCCCGCACTGGTGAAACGATATGGAACATCGGCTACCGCACCCAGCACGTGGGTGACGCGGCGATGGTCGACCTCGATCCGGCCTATCCCGGCCTCGAATGCTTCGGCGAGGAAGCGACCAAAGCCGGGCAGGACGACCGCTATATGTTCACCGCCGACGGCCGGCGCATCGGTTCGACCGACATCACCCCCGGCTGCCGCGAGTGGATCTGGTGGAACAACGATATGCTGCGCGCCACCACCCAGCGCGACCGCGCAAGCGGCACGTTCAACGTGATCAAATACCAGGACAAATCGGTGCTGGCCAGCGGCCTGCAGGGCCAGATCATGATGATCGCCGACGTGAGCGGCGACTGGCGTGAGGAGATTATCACGATGTTGCCGGGCGAACTGCGCATCTATTCGACTACGATCCCGGCCCGCGACCGCCGCGTGAGCCTGATCCAGGATCCGCTCTACCGCAACTACATCGCCCACCGGTCGATGGGTTACGACCAGCCCCCGATGACGTCTTACTATATGGGGGTCGATCCGGCCGACGCTTCGAAATATACGCCTTTGATTCAACCTGTAACGAAATAATTTTATGAAAAAAATCCTCCTGATCCTTGCCACGGCCCTCCTCGCGGGGTGGGCAACATCCCCTGCCGAGGCGCAGCAAAAACCGAAAAAAGCCGACGTGCTGCGGGCGCTGACCACGGCCAACAACTACTATATGAAACGTTGGCCCGATCCGGGCCAAGGGATACCTTACCCATCGCGTGCCCGTGTCTATCCGGGCAACATCTGGACCCGCGCCGTCTATTTCGAGGGTGAGATGGCCCTGTATAACCTGACCCAGGACAAAAAACTGCTCGATTACGCCACGCTGTGGGGCGAGCGTTTTGACTGGGACCTGAACCGCGGTTACACCACGCGCAATGCCGACAACCAGTGTTGCGGACAGACTTATTTGGAGCTTTACCGGATCGACCCGCAACCCCAGCGGATGGAGATCATCAAGCGGTCGATCGACGCGATGATGGACTCGACACAAATCGACGACTGGACGTGGATCGACGCGATCCAGATGGCGATGCCGATCTTTGCCCAACTGGGGGTGATCACGGGCGACAAGGCTTATTTCGAGCGGATGTATGAGATGTATAACTACACCAAGACGCAGATCGGCGACAACGGGCTCTATAACCCGGCCGACCGGCTGTGGTGGCGCGACGCCGATTTCGACCCGCCTTACGTGGAACCCAACGGCGAGGACTGTTACTGGTCGCGCGGCAACGGTTGGGTCGTGGCGGCGATGGTGCGTGTCCTGGAGATCATCCCGGCCGACGAACCGCACCGCGGCGAATACGTAAAAATGTTGCAGGATATGTGTTCGGCGTTGGTGCCGCTGCAGCGTGCAGACGGGTTCTGGAATGTGAGTTTGCACGATCCGACGCATTTCGGGGGCAAGGAGTTGACCGGGACGGCGTTGTTCGTTTACGGGATGGCCTATGGGGTGAACACCGGGCTGCTCGATGCGAAGACTTACCGGCCGGTGATTTACAAAGCCTGGAATGCGCTGGTGAAGGACTGCCTGCATCCGGACGGGTTCCTGGGCTACGTGCAGGGGACGGGCAAGGAGCCGAAGGACGGGCAGCCGGTGACCTATACGAGTATGCCTGATTTTGAGGACTATGGGCTTGGGGCTTTTCTGCTTGGCGGCACGGAAGTCTATAAGATGAAATAACGTTTAAAGCAAAGTCCCCCAGGAAAGCATAGCTTTAGCTTCGCTGAGCTCCACTTCGTTCCGGTTCCAGAAAATTTTTTAACTGCGTTGAGCTTGCCCGCTGCCATGCAGCGACCTAGGTTGCGGCGCTTTTTATAAAAAGCGCCAGTTCTCTCCAAAGAAAATCGGCGGAAGCAATTTGCTTCCGCCGATTTTTTGATGGCCACCGCACGGGGTAGATTTGCTGGCAAATCTGCCTAGGAAAGCTGGCCACGACGCATTTAAACTGGTCGGTGAACTGCCGCTTTTGAAAAAGCGGCGCCAAAACTTTTCGGCGATGCTTTGCATCGCATGACTGACTTTGCTTAGAACTGCCTAACGCTTCTTCATCGGCACGAACGGCGTCTTCTCCGATATATTTTTATAAGCCGGACGGATAATTCGTTTGCTGTCAAAGTTCAATTCCTCGATCCGGTGAGCTGTCCACCCCGTGATGCGCGACATCGCGAACAACGGCGTATACACCTCCTGCGGCAACCCGATCATCTCATACACAAACCCCGAGTAAAAGTCCACATTCGCACAAACCCGCTTGTTGACCTTTTCGCCCTTGAATGACATAAACACCTCGACGGCACGCTCTTCCAACAGCTCCAGAAACGCAAATTCCTCCTGCAGCCCTTTCTCCTTGGCCAGCTCGCGCGCCCACTCCTTGAGCACCAGCGCACGCGGGTCGGAGATCGTATAGACCGCGTGTCCGATCCCGTAGATCAGCCCGGTGCGGTTATATGCTTCACGGTTCAGCATCCGCTTCAGGTAAGCGTCGATCTCCTTGCGGTCGTCCCACTTCTTGATGTTTTCCTTCAGGTGGTTAAACATATTGATCACCGCCAGGTTGGCTCCCCCGTGCAACGGCCCTTTCAACGAACCGATGGCCGCCGCGATCGACGAATAGGTGTCGGTCCCCGACGAGCTGGTCACACGCACCGTGAACGTCGAGTTGTTCCCCCCGCCGTGCTCGGCGTGAAGGATCAGCGCCAGGTCGAGAATCTTCGCTTCGAGCTCCGAAAAATGGTCGCCTTTAAGCATATACAGGAAATTTTCGGCCAACGAATACTCTTCCTTCGGGTGGCGGATATGCAGCGAACGCCCCTCGAGGCTGTGGCGCATGATCTGATAGGCGTAGGCGATGATCGTCGGGAATTTGGCGATCAGGTCGATCGACTGCCGCATCAGGTTGTCGCGCGAGGTATTGTCCGGGTCGGGATCGAAAGTATACATTTCCAATACGCTGCGGGCCAGAATGTTCATAATGTTTCCGCCCTCGAGATCGAGGATGTTCATCTTGGTCTTCTGCTCGAGCGGCAACGCGTTGTTGAGCAACCGCTGGAAAATGGTCAGCTCCTCGCGGTCGGGCAGGAAACCCGCCAGCAGCAGGAACGCCGTTTCTTCGAAACCGAAGCGTTTCTCACCATAAATTCCTTTGACGAGGTCTTCCACGTCGATCCCGCGGTAGAACAGTTTTCCGGGGATCGCCTTCAGACCGCCTTCCGGCAGGCGCTCATAGCCCACCACGTCGCCGATCTTGGTCAGCCCCACGAGTACCCCCGAATGGTCTTCGTTGCGCAGGCCGCGCTTGACGTTATAGGTGTTGAACAATTCGGGGTCGATGTGGCTTGTCGCCTTGATTGATTCCGACAACTTGTAGATCATATATTCATCCTTCATCTCTTTCATCGTTTTTCCTCCTCTTTATCTGTGTGAAATTTACAGGTTTTTAATTACTATTTCGCCGAACGCTGTGGTGGAGAGCGATTTGCCGCTGTCCATAAAACGCGCCAAGTCATTAGTCGCTTGATGTTGTCCAAAAGTCCGCTCAAGGGCGGCTTCGATCGCCTGCGCCGCCTCGCTCCAGCCGAGGTATTCGAGCATCATCACCCCCGAAAGCAACAGCGACGAGGGGTTTACTACATTTTGGCCTGCAATGCCGGGAGCGGTGCCGTGAGTCGCTTCGAATACCGCATGGCCCGTCCGGTAATTGATGTTCGCCCCCGGAGCGATGCCGATACCGCCGACCATCGCCGCCAACTGGTCGGAAATGTAGTCGCCGTTGAGGTTTAAGGTGGCGATCACCGAATATTCCTCGGGGATCAGCAGCGTGTTTTGCAGAAAGGCGTCGGCGATTACATCCTTTACGATCACCTTTCCGGCGGCCTCGGCTGTCACCAAGGCTTTCCGGGCTGCCTCGGCCCCCTGCTCTTTTTTGATGACATCGAACTGGTTCATAGTAAATGTCTTATCGGAAAATTCGCGCTCGGCCAAGGCGTAGCCCCAAGTCTTAAATCCGCCTTCGGTGAATTTCATGATGTTGCCCTTGTGGACAAGCGTCACCGAAGGCAGGCGCCGGTCTACGGCATACTCGATCGCCGAACGGACCAACCGCTCGCTCCCCTCCTGCGATACCGGTTTCACGCCGAAAGCCGAGGTTTCGGGAAAGCGCACTTTGGTGACACCCATTTCGCCAGCCAGAAAATCATAAAACTTGCGCGCTTCGGGCGTACCGGCGGCCCACTCGATCCCGGCATAAATATCTTCCGTGTTCTCCCGGAAGATATGCATATCGACTTTCTGCGGCTCTTTCACCGGCGAAACGACCCCTTTGTACCAGCGCACCGGACGCAGGCAAACATAGAGGTCCAACTCCTGGCGCAACGCCACGTTCAGCGACCGCATCCCGCCACCGACGGGCGTGGTGAGCGGCCCTTTGATCCCGACCAGATAATATCGGAAAGCGTCGAGCGTCGCATCGGGCAACCAGGTGCCCACGGCGTTAAACGACTTTTCGCCCGCCAGCACTTCCATCCATTCGATGGCCCGCACCCCGCCGTAGCATTTTTTGACACTTGCGTCAATTACAGCCTGGGCCACGGGGGTGATCTCGGCCCCCACGCCGTCGCCCTCGATGTAAGGGATCGACACCCGATCGGGGACGACCAGTTTTTCAGAAATTATTTCGATTTTGCCCATAGCGTCATTTTTTTGAAAGATAGTTCAATGCGCTTCCCGCCTTGAACCAGGCAATTTGCAATTCATTGTAAGTGTGTACGGCTTCGAAGCGCTCGGTCATCCCGTCTGGATGTTTTACTTCGACCGTCAGGTTCTTGCCGGGGGTAAATGATTCGAGGCCCAGCACGGAAATCCTGTCGCGCTCACCGATACGGTCATAGTCGGCTTTGTCGGCAAACGTGAGTGCCAGCATTCCTTGCTTCTTGAGGTTGGTTTCGTGGATCCGCGCAAACGACTTGCAGAGGATCACTTTCACGTTCAAAAAGCGCGGTTCGAGGGCGGCGTGTTCGCGCGAGGAGCCTTCGCCGTAGTTTTCTTCGGCGACCACGATCGAGCCGAAGTCCAGCGCTTTATAGTCCTTGGCGGCGGCAGAAACGGGTTCATACCCACCGTCAAGCGGATTGAGCACGCTGTTGGTCTGCCCATTGAAAGTATTGACCGCTCCCATCAGCAAATTCTCAGAAATATTCTCAAGGTGTCCGCGGAAGCGCAGCCACGGGCCCGCCATTGAGATGTGGTCGGTAGTGCATTTTCCTGCAACTTTAATGAGCAGAAGCAATCCCTTGAAGTCATCCGCCCGGAACGGCGCAAACGGTTTCAGCAATTGCAGGCGTTGCGAGTCGGGGGCGATACGGATCTTGACACCCGACCCATCAGCAGAAGGAGCCGCATAACCCGGATCGTCGACTGAAAAACCTTTCGGCGGCAAGGTGTCGCCGGACGGTGCGTCGAGCGCTACAGCAACCCCGTCTTTGTTTACCAATTTGTCCGTCAGTGGATTAAACGAAAGGTCGCCGGCCAGCGTCAACGCCGTCACCACCTCGGGCGAGGCGACGAAAGCGTGGGTGTCGGGATTGCCGTCGGCCCGCTTCGCAAAGTTTCGGTTAAAGGAGGTGACGATTGAGTTCGGACGTCCGGTAGAGCCGTCGTTGCGGTTCCACTGCCCGATGCACGGGCCGCAGGCGTTTGTAAAGATCTGGCCTCCGATAGACTCGAAGTCGGCGATCAACCCGTCGCGGCGCGCGGTTTCAAATACCTGCTGCGAGCCGGGGTTGATGAGATACTGGGCTTTCACCTCGAGCCCCTTGGCCGCCGCCTGACGCGCCACGGAAGCCGCCCGGGCCAGGTCTTCATACGACGAGTTGGTACACGAACCCACCAATCCGACCTCCATCCGCTGCGGCCAGCCCTTTTCGCGGACCAACTTTCCGAATTCGGAAATAGGGTGGGCGGCGTCGGGGGTGAACGGGCCGTTGAGGTAAGGTTCCAGGGTCGACAGGTCGATCTCGATCACCCGGTCGTAATACGTTTCGGGCGAGGCCACTACCTCGGGATCGGGCGACAGGTCGGCGGCCTGTTTCGCTGCGGCAGCGGCCACTTCGCTGCGGCCCGTGGCACGCAGGTAAGCCGCCATGGCGTCGTCATACGCAAAAATTGAGGTCGTTGCCCCCACCTCGGCCCCCATATTGCAGATCGTCGCCTTGCCCGTAGCGGAAAACGACGCCGCACCAGGGCCGAAATATTCGAGGATAGCGTTCGTCCCCCCTTTCACGGTGAGGATGCCCGCCAGTTTCAGGATCACATCTTTCGGAGAAGCCCAGCCGCTCAGCTTTCCTGTCAGCTTTACGCCGATCAGCTTTGGCATTTTCAATTCCCACGGAATGCCGGCCATCACGTCCATCGCGTCGGCGCCGCCCACGCCGATGGCGATCATCCCCAGCCCGCCGGCGTTAGGAGTGTGCGAGTCGGTGCCGATCATCATTCCGCCCGGAAAGGCGTAGTTTTCGAGCACCACCTGGTGAATGATCCCCGCCCCCGGTTTCCAGAACCCGATGCCGTATTTGTCGGACACATTTTTAAGAAATTCATACACTTCGCTATTGGCCGTCACCGCTTTCTTCAGGTCGGCCGCCGCCCCGGTTTCGGCCGTGATCAGGTGGTCGCAGTGCACCGACGAGGGCACCGCCACCCGGTCGCGCCCGGCGGTCATAAACTGCAACAGCGCCATCTGGGCCGTCGCATCCTGCATCGCCACCCGGTCGGGACGGAAATTGACATAATCCTCACCCCTCCGAAATCTTTCAAGAGTGGCCGTATTGTATAAGTGGGCGTATAATACTTTTTCGGCCAGCGTCATCGGACGGCCCAGCACCTGCCGCGCCGCATCGACCCGCGCCCCGAACGAGGCATACACCCCTTGAATCATCTCCAGGTCAAACATTTTTTCGTATGATTTATCAACTGCAAATATATAACAATTTGTTAAGAAAATATTTTCATGTTTTTCTTTTCACAGACTTTTGCCCTAAAAATACAAAAAACGGGGCAGAAATAAAAATGGCTCCGTCGGAGAACGGAGCCATTTTTTCAATATCGAAAAACGTTCCGTCAGTTTCCGGGCGCCGGGGTGGCGGCAGGTTGTTGTTCGGTCGGGGTTTCCGCTTCCTGGACTTGTTCCGTTTGGCCCGAGAGGTTGAAAACGGGCACTGATTCTGAGAAGTAGCCGTAGAGCATCACAATGATGGCGATCGCAGCAGCAGCGATGGCGATAATCAGGATCACATCGGGTTTCTTGCCGTCGGGACCGGCAAACACACGGGCCAACCGACCGGGTTGCGCGGCATGAGCCGCCGGGCGCTCGGAGCGTTCCGGAGCCGGCTCGGAAGCCGGAGCGGGACGCGATGTCTGAACAGGCTGTGTTTCATCATGTTCTGATGCTCGGACAGGTCTTGCGACGCTCGCAGGACGTTCTCCCCGAACCGG
Source organism: Rikenellaceae bacterium (assembly GCA_031553805.1). Lineage (GTDB taxonomy): Bacteria > Bacteroidota > Bacteroidia > Bacteroidales > Rikenellaceae > JAITVB01. The sequence continues at coordinate 230,949 of JAVBLC010000001.1, forward strand.
GCGTTCGGTACGCTGCGGCGGCTCGGCCGCCGTCGGGGCCGGGGTAGCCGGTTGGGCCGGACGTGCAGGTGCTTCCGACACAACGGGACGCGAGGCAGAATGTTCTGGCGCAGGTACGGGAGGAGCTGAAACCGGAGCCGCAGGTTCACGCTTTGCCGTTTGTTCCACCGGCAATTCGACCGCGGGCGAAGTTGCCGGGGCAGGTTTCTGGGCCGCCGGAGTTTCCGTCATGGGCCTTGGTTGCACAGGGGCTGCGGGCGAAGGCGCCGACGAAACCCCGGGCCGGAACGAGACGTCGAGCCCCAGGATGCCGTTGGCGTCGGGTTTCAGCGTCCCGAGCCCCGGGATCACGTAAAAACCGTTGCCGTCGATCGCCGCGTGCATCGCCGCCACATACTGCGATACGATGCCGCGTGCCTCGGCTTGCGTAGCGCCATAGGCCTGGGCCACAAGCCCGGTCAGTACCCCGTCGTCCTTATTTAGAAACGGCACGAAAAGCACCGCACCCTCTTCTTTCTTCAAAAATGCGCCGAACTCGGGCAACACCAATCGCCGGTTGTTGCGCAGATAATCCTGAATGACTTGTTCGATCATAATTCGTTCTGTGTTAAGTGCCTCCCTCCTCTCGGGATTTTTATTTCACCCCGGACAAATATACGGAAATATTCCCGTCCCTTTGCCGGGAGGGCAAAAATAGTTACATTTGGTTCCTCTCCACCGAATTTTTTTCGAAAACGAACTGATCCCGCCACAAAAAATGTTGATTTACGATATTGCCCTGACGCTGATTCCCGAGATCGGTACCGTCCGCGGACGGCGGCTGATCGAGGTGTTCGGCAGTGCCGAAGAAGCCCTCAAGCGCGAACCCGAGGAGATCGAAGAGATGACGCTCATCCCGCGCCTGGCCCTGCAAAACTTCGCCACACACCGGGTCTTTCCGGAGGCCGAGGCTGAGTTGCGCTTTGCCGAGCGCCACGGGATCGAGGTGGTGCCGATCACTTCGCCGCGCTATCCGGCGCGGTTGCGTGAGTGCTGTGACGCCCCGCTGGTGCTCTATGTCAAGGGCAGCCTCGATTTCAACAGCGATTACTGGCTGTCGGTAGTGGGTACGCGTAAAGTCACCTCTTACGGCAAGTCGATGTGCGACGCGCTGATCGGCGGCCTCGCCCCGGCGCGTCCCGAAACGGTGGTGGTCAGCGGCCTGGCCTACGGGGTCGACATCGCTGCCCACTTGGCCGCCATGGACAACGGGTTGAAAACAGTCGCCGTGCTGGCTCATCCCCTCGACCGGATCTATCCCGAACGCCACAGCGATTATGCCAGCCGCATCCTCGACGAAGGCGGCGCACTGGTGTCGGAATTCCACTCGCGCCACGAAATGTTGCCGGCTAATTTCCTGCGCCGCAACCGCATCATCGCCGGGTTGAGCACCGGTACGCTGGTGATCGAGTCGGCCCGTCGCGGGGGATCGCTTTCGACGGCCAACTACGCGTTCCATTACGACCGCGACGTGATGGCCGTTCCGGGACGCGTCGGTACGCCGATGTCCGAAGGGCCCAACCTGTTGATCCAGAAAAATAAGGCGGCGATGGTCCTTGAGTCGAACGACATCCTCGAAGCCCTGAACTGGGACACGGCCGGCAAGACTTCTTCCCCCGGGAAAGCACGTCAGCCCGACCTGTTCGAAGAACTGCCTCCGGCCGAAAAGAAAATTATGGAAGCGCTGGCCGATGCCCGTGCGCTCTCAATCGACGACCTGGCGGTGAAGACCGACTTGCCGGCTTACACGGTTTCGGCACTGCTGTTTACACTCGAACTGAAAAACGCCGTCCGGATGCGTCCGGGCAATATGGCCGAAATTATCTGAGGCAATGCACCTGATCGACACCCATACCCATTTATACGATGAGGCGTTCGACACCGACCGCGCCGCCGGTCTGGCCCGTGCCGCCGCCTGTGGCGTGGAACGGATGCTGCTGCCGGCGATCGACAGCGCCACCCACGAGCGGCTATTCGCCCTGACGGACGCTTATCCCGGCCGATGCCTGCCGATGATGGGGTTTCATCCCACTTCGGTCAACGAAAATCCCGATTTTCGAGATGAATTGACATTGGTCGAGTCTCTGCTGAGTGATTCCGCCCGGAAATTTTACGCCATCGGCGAAACGGGTCTCGACCTCTACTGGAGCAGGGATTTTTTGACGGAGCAGACCGAAGCGTTGCGTTTCCATATCGAACAGGCCCTGCGCTATGACCTGCCGATCGTGCTCCACACGCGTGACGCTTTTTCGGAAATGATTGTTGTGGTGAGCGATTACCGTGGCGCCGGATTGCGCGGGGTATTCCACAGTTTTGCCGGAACGTATGAACAATATTGCGAATTAAAAACGCTCGGAGAATTCGTATTCGGGATCGGCGGGGTGGTGACCTATAAAAATTCAGCCATTGCCAAGGTCGTAGACCAAATGGAGATGGCCGACATCGTCCTCGAAACCGACGCCCCCTACCTGCCGCCCGTTCCTTACCGGGGCCAGCGCAACGAAAGCGCTTACCTGCCTTATGTCGCGGCAAAGATCGCCGAGATCAAAGGGATCTCTGTGGAAGAGATCGCCGCTCAGACGACCCGCAATGCAGAGGCCATGTTCCGGATCGGGTGAGGCTGCTTGTGCGACAAAACGAAAAAGCACCTTTACGGGTGCTTTTTCGTTTTGCAGGAAGACAGGATCACTTCTTCTTCGGGAATACCGGATCATCCCAAACCCAGTTTTCCTTTATGTAGTTACCAGTGTCAGAATATCCATCCATATCTCCCAGGCTAGGTTCTCCCAAAATGTAAATGTATTTCCACTGGTTCCTACTGTCTATAATCAGGAATGTCGTGTAACAGTGATTTTTTCCCGGCCCGATCCAGTCGATGATAATCCGATCGTCTACGATCGACACTTGATATACCTCAGCCGGATCAAAGGTATATGGTATCCCGCCAGCGGGGTGAATTGTACAAAACATCGGAATAGACTTATAAATAGTATAACCTCCGTTACCACTCTGAATGGGAAGCTCTCCATGAGGGTCGTCCTGGGTTAGTTGCATACCCTGGGGGAATATTAATAACTTAACGGGCTTTCCCTCCGGCTCCTCGGTCGGGCTTTTCGAGCACCCAGCTATAATCATGGCCAGCAAAGCGGACAAAGCAACGAAACTAAATAATCTTTTCATCGCGACGATCAGTTAGGTTCTAATCACGTTCATTTCTTAGGGAATACCGGATCGTCCCACACCCAGATTTCATTCGAGTAGGCACTGAAACCTCCATCCAGATTTCCTAGTGTACGGGGTTCTTCTATTGTAATGCATCGCCGTTGGTTCTTTCTGTCTACCACCAGAAATGTCGTGGCACAATGCCTTTTTTCCGAATCATCCCGGTCGATGATAATCTGATCGCCGACGATTGACACTTGGTATGCTTTCGCCGGATCAAAAGTATATGATGTTCCGCCAGCGGGGAGAATTGTACAAAACATCGGTACAAGCTTATAAATCGTATAGCCTCCATTGCCGCTACGGATAGTGATCTCGCCGTGAGAGTCGGCCTGGGTCAAATACAAGAGCTGGGGAGATATGAAGAACGCAACAGGCTCTTCCTCCGGCTCAACAGGGCTTTTCGAACACCCGGCTATAACCATGACCAGCAAAGCGGACAAAGCAACGAAACTAAATAATCTTTTCATCGCGACGATCAGTTAGGTTCTAATCACGTTCATTTCTTCGGGAATACCGGATCGTCCCACACCCAGATTTCATTCGAGTAGGCACTGAAACCTCCATCCAGATTCCCCACTGCAAGGGATTCTTCGATTGAAATGCATCGTCGTTGGTTCCTACTATCGACCACCAGGAATGTCGTGGCACAACGCCTTTTTTCCGAATCATCCCGGTCGATGATAATCTGATCGCCGACGATTGACATTTGGTATACCTTCGCCGGATCAAAGTTATATGGTATACCACCGGCAGGCCAAACCTTACAAAACATAGGAACTAGTTTATAAATCTTATAGCCTCCGTTGCCACTATGGATGGTAAGTTCGCCGTGGGTGTTGGTTTGATTTAAAAACAGTGGCGCCCCAGGAGAAATAGACAACACAACAGGCTCCTCTCCCGGGCTTTTCGAACATCCCGTCATTGCCATAGCCAGCAAAGCCAACGGGGCGGCAAAACCAAATAATCTTTTCATCGCAACGGTCAGTTAGGTTTTATATTGGTGTACAAAAACTTGTCATAGGTGAAAGAATATGTCTTCCCATCGGTATAAACGGGACCAAAATTATAATACCATCCATCTGAAAGACCGCCCCAACCCCAGTTGCAGAGAATCATTTGGGCTCTCACCCTTTCGCGGCTCTGCAGACTGTAACTGGTGCCCTCTATAACTGTTGACCTCCAATAATACCATCGCTCTTTTTTAAGTATGCCCTCTATGACCCAGATATGACCGCTCCAGATTTCTTGACCATTTGGGGCGAATTTCAGATCCTGGCCGCTCATCAGCAACGGGCGATGGTTGTCGCGTATTTCACCATATATTGCGGCGGAACTGACTGGCCCACTATAAGATGTTTCTGTTACTGTATAACCCTGCGCCTGAATACCCGGGACAATATTGCCAAGAGGAGTGTGTCCCCTAGTTCCTGTCGATGTAAGTTCAAAAAATGTGAATCTGTTTGCAATATTGTATAATAGTCTGGAAACCTCCGAAGCGGCAGACGAGTTGGAGGTACTGATTGTCGGGGCCACGGTAAGCAATGCCCAATTATAGAATGTCGGTCGTTGGTGATTGGCCATTACCTGGCCAAAAGCAACGGCAAAACAACCCACTCTGCCCGTTTTATTACCATTCCGATAATCAATCAAGGGCACCTGATTATTGTAAGGCGCTTCCTGATGCCACTTAGTCTGCACCCGCGCCATATAGGTTTCCGTATTGTCTATTGGGGCATAATACCGCTGGAGCCCGGGGTCGCCGGCAGCCAACCGCCACGATTCGACGGTCCCCGGAACCGAAAAGTAGACATAATAAGGATCTTCCTCTACCTCATAATAATCCGCTTTTGTCGCAGCTTCCGCTTGTGCGGTGTTCTTCTTTCCGACAAATTCTGCAAACGTGGCAAAGTCCCTGAAAAACATCGCCAGCCCTTCGTTGAAGGCTGTATCAGCGATCGACCCTTCGGGCGCGTAAGCCATCACTTCGCTAAAATCCGGAAATTCGGCGACTACGGCATAGCCTGTCGTCTGGTCGGCATTCTGCAGGGTTATCTCATAAACGGGCAGGTCTTCCCCCTCTCCCGATTTCGTCGATATCGCCCCATAGGCCGAAGCCGAGGTTTTGTTTACGCCAACGACCGCCGCTTTGAAAACACCTTTGGTGTAGGCCTCTCCGCCCAAATCATCCAGGAATAAGTTCAGCGCCTCTATGGCCCCCTCTTCTCCCGACAGCCGCTGCGTTTCTGAAGCAACTTCCTTAATAGACTCGGGGGTATCGCTGCAGTCTTCTTTAGCACAAGAACACAGAAATACAGAAACACAGAAACACAGAAACGTGCAGATTTTTCATCGTCATTTTACTTTAGGTTGGTAATAATTTATGCTATAAGGAACAATATTTACAAAGATACAAATAAATATTTGATCAAATTGCAAAATCGAGGATGCTTCCGCATAAAATCTTACCAAGATACGCGGAATTTGCATAAAATGTTACCCTCGACCTATGCCGTAAGGTGCTCGAGCAGTACCTTGGCACCGATCAGGATCAGGACGATCCCGCCGATCAATTCGGCACGTGGACCCAGCTTGCTGCTGGCCGTGTGGCCGATAAATACCCCGATGAGCGAGGCGGCGAAAGTGACGGCCGCCATAATGACAGCCCCGACAAGCATATTGGTGGTCTGCGTCGCGTGCGGCACCAGTGCCAGCGTGACCAGCCCCAGGGCGACCCCTGTGATCACGGCGTCGATGCTCGTCGCAATCCCCAGTAGGCAGTTGCGGCGGAAGCAGAACGGATTGACGGGATTTTCCTCTTTTTTGAACGAACTGCGGATCATATTCACCCCGATCAGTGCCAACAGCCCGAAAGCGATCCAATGGTCAAAGGCGTTGATCAGGCTGCTGATGCCCCGTCCCCCGGCCCATCCGGCGAGCAGCATCACGGCCTGAAACAGGCCCAGGATAAGCGCGAAGCGGAAAAAGATGCGGTGGCGGGTAGTGGTGTCGGTGTTCATTCCGGCCGACAGCGACACGGCAAACGAATCGAAGCAAAGCCCTAAGGCCAGCAAAATAAAAGTAAGCAGGTTCATCCGTGGGGGAGGGTAAAAAGTTTCCACAAAGGTAATTTTTTTGGTATATTTGTCCAAGGCAAAGTGAGAATCCGGAATACCGGGAAACACATTGTCCGAAGCGAAGTGTGAATTCTGAATACAGAGAGAACACTTTGTTCGAAGCAAAGTAAAATTTCCGGGTGCCGGGCGGCACCCGGGCGGCACTGGGATTACTAAAAATCTGTAGAAATATGAAAGATTGCGTAAGAAAAACAGCGATGATCTTATTGGGCTGCCTGGCGGCCGTGACCGTTTCGGCCCAGACACTGCCCCCGCTTTCGGTCGGGGTGTGTACGGGGCCCAACAACTGGGAAGTGGCCCGCGACCGAGGATGTGCGTTCATCGAGTGCACGGTGCCGGCGGTGCTGATGCCCGACAAGGGCGATGCCGAGTTTTCCGCTTCGTTGGCCGCACTTCGTGCGCGGGGGGTGAAGGTGGCGGCGTTCAACATCTTCATCCCGGGGACGATCAAGACCACGGGGCCCGAGGCCGATCCCGACGCGGCGCTGGCGTGGGCCGAAACGTCGTTCCGCCGGGCACGCGAGTTGGGTGCGACGGTGATTGTGCTGGGGAGTGGCGGGAGCCGTTCGCTGGTCGACGGGTTTTCGTATAACAAGGCGTGGAAGCAGTTCCGCAGTCTATTGAAACAGATGGGGCCGCTGGCTCAAAAATATGGGATTACGGTGGCGCTGGAACACCTCAACCCGACCAAGAGCGGATCGAATTTCATCACGTCGCTCGAGGAGGGGGCACGGATGGTGCGACAGGTGAATCATCCGAATATCAGGCTGTTGTGCGACACGTTCCACATGATGATGGTGGGCGAGCCGGCTTCGGAAATTTTGAAAGCGGGAGATCTGATTGCGCATTGCCATGTGGCGGGCAACGATGTCCGGCGGGCGCCGGGTGTGGGGGGCAATGACGAGGAGTTGGCGCCTTATTTTGAGGCGTTGCGTCAGATTGGGTACGCGGGAATGATTTCGATGGAGTGCTCGTGGGAAAATTTTTCGGAGGAGGTAGCCATCGGCGTTAAAAAGCTAAAAGCAGAATTTCCCGCAAAGTAAAGTAAGTCTCAGGAAAGCGCAGCTTTCCCAAAAAATTTTTGCGTCGCTTTTTATAAAAAGCGACAGTCCCCTCACAGGAAAAGAGCGCGGTGGCCACGCTTCTCGGAGATTTTTATGCCCGATCCTGTTCAGGAACCTGATCCTTCCCAATGCATAAAAATCTCTTGTGCGAGGGCCAAAAACAGTAGCGGCGGAAGCAATTTGCTTCCGCCGCTTTTTATAAAAAGCGCCGTAACCGAGGTCGCCAAAGGCGGGCGAGCTCAGCGGAGCTAAAAATTTTCGGCGATGCTTTGCATCGCTTGATTACTTTACTTCGAGATTTGCGCGGTGATGTAGTCGCCTACCTCGCTTGTCGAATAGGCTTTCGTCCCTTTCTGCGCAATATCTTCCGTCACCACACCGGCTGCCAGCGCAGCGTCCACCGCCGCCCGCACAGCCTTCCCTTCGGCCTTCATCTCCAGGTGTTCCAGCAACATCGCCGCCGACAGGATCATCGCCATCGGATTGGCGATCCCTTTCCCTGCCGCCTGTGGATACGACCCGTGGATCGGCTCGAAAAGCCCCACCTCGGCCCCCACCGAAGCCGACGGCAACATACCCATCGACCCGCTGATCACACTCGCCTCGTCCGTCAGAATATCCCCGAACAGATTTTCCGTCACCAGCACGTCGAAGCGTGTCGGCCACTGGATAATCTGCATCGCCGCGTTGTCGACAAACATAAATTCGAGTTTCACGTCGGGATATTGCGGTTCGATCTCCTTGGCAATCTGCCGCCACAGGCGCGAGGTCGCAATTACGTTGGCCTTGTCGACCACCGTCAGCTGCTTGCGCCGTCCGCGTGCCAGCCCGAAAGCCAGGTGCAGGATGCGTTCCACCTCTTCGCGGGTGTAGACGCACGTGTCGTAAGCCGTGTTCCCATCCTCGCTCCGTCCCTGCGGACGGCCGAAATACATCCCGCCTGTCAACTCGCGTACGCACACGAAATCAGCGCCTTGTACGATCTCGCGTTTGATCGGTGAACGGTCTACCAGCGAATCGAACATCACCAGCGGACGAATGTTCGCAAACAACCCCAACGACTTGCGCATCCGCAGCAGGCCCTGCTCCGGGCGCACCTTGGCCGTCGGGTCGTTGTCATACTTCGGATCGCCGATCGCACCAAACAGCACCGCATCGGACATCTGACAAACCTTATGTGTTTCAGCGGGATAAGGGTCGCCTACGGCGTCGATCGCCGAAGCGCCCACCAGCGCGCGGGTGTAGTTGAACTTGTGGCCGAATTTCGCCGCAATGGCATCCATTGCTTTCAGCGCTTCGGTCATGATCTCGGGGCCGATCCCGTCGCCGGCCAACACGGCTATCTTCTTCTCCATGGGGTTATTTCAGGTTGATGTGTTCAAATGCCTCGATGTCGGCGTGGATGCTCACCAGAAAATCTACGTCGTCGTACCCGTTTTCGAGGCACGATTTTTTGTAGTTGTCGATCTCAAACGACTCCGATTCGCCCGTGGCGAGCAGCGTAATCGTCTGCTTGCCGAGGTCGACTTCGAGTTTCGTCGCCGGATCGGCCGCGATCGCTGCGAAAATCTTTTCGAGGAACTTTTCGGACACCTGCACCGGCAACAGCCCGTTGTTCAGTGCGTTATTCTTAAAGATGTCCGCAAAGAAGCTCGACACGACCACTTTGAAACCGCCGTCGTAGATGGCCCAAGCAGCGTGTTCGCGCGAGGAGCCGCTGCCGAAATTTTTGCCTGCCACCAGGATTTGACCGCTGTAGCGCGGGTCGTTCATCGGAAACGACGCCACCGGATTGCCCTGGCCGTCATAGCGCCAGTCGCGGAACAGGTTGTCGCCAAAACCTTCGCGGGCCACCGCTTTCAGGAAGCGGGCCGGGATGATCTGGTCGGTGTCGACGTTTTCCACCTGCAGGGGCACGGCACTAGAAACTAATCTTTCAAATTTAGGAATTGCCATATTTTTTGCTTTTTCTCGTCGGTTAGAAACTAAAGGTCGAATAATTTCCGGGGATCAGTCACCACCCCAGTCACCGCAGCGGCGGCAGCCACCAGCGGGCCGGCGAGCAGCGTGCGTGCGCCGGGACCCTGGCGGCCTTCGAAGTTGCGGTTCGAGGTCGACACCGAGTACTTCCCGGCCGGAATCTTGTCAGCGTTCATCGCCAGGCAAGCCGAACAGCCCGGCTGACGGAACTCGAAGCCCGCGGCGTTCAGTACATCGACCAATCCCTCTTCATAAGCCTGTTTTTCAACCATTTTGCTGCCGGGGACCAGCCATGCCGTAATGTTGTCGGCTTTTCTCCGTCCTTTGACCGCGTTGGCAAACTCGCGGAAATCTTCGATGCGGCCATTGGTGCAACTGCCTACGAATATGTAGTCGATGTGTTTTCCCAACATCGGCTCGCCCTCTTTGAAACCCATATAAGCCAGGGCCTTCGGATCGCTACCGGCGGGAATCGTGCCAGTGATGCCGATGCCCATGCCCGGATTTGTGCCGTAGGTGATCATCGGTTCGATGTCGGCGGTGTTAAACGTATATTCGGTATCGAACGTAGCGTCGGCATCCGTGAAAAGGTTTTTCCAGCGGGCGACGGCTTTGTCCCATTCGGCTCCCTGTGCCACACGGGCGCGGCCTTTCAGGTAAGCGAACGTGGTTTCGTCCGGGGCGATGATGCCGCCGCGGGCGCCGCACTCGATGCTCATATTACAAACGGTCATGCGGCCTTCCATCGAGAGGCTGCGGATCGCTTCGCCGGCAAATTCGATGAAGTGGCCCGTGCCGCCCGAGGCCGAGATCTTCGAGATGATGTGGAGGACTATGTCTTTGGCACCCACGCCCTTGCCGGGCTTCCCGTTGACGGTAATGCGCATCCGTTTGGGTTTGGGCTGGAGGATGCACTGCGAGGCGAAGACCATTTCGACTTCCGAGGTACCGATACCGAACGCCACGGCGCCGAATGCCCCGTGGGTCGAGGTGTGGCTGTCGCCGCAGACGATGGTCATGCCGGGTTGGGTGAGGCCCATTTCGGGACCGATGATATGCACCACGCCGTGGTTGGGGGTTTCGAGGGCGAAGTATTCGACGCCGAAATCGGCGCAGTTACGGGCCAGGGTATCGACCTGGTCTTTCGATTCGCCGGCCTCGAGCGGCAGGTGTTGGTCGACGGTGGGGACGTTGTGGTCGGGGGTGGCCGTAATCTGGTCGGGGCGGTAAATTTTCAGCCCGCGGGCGCGCAGATTGGCGAAGGCGACCGGCGAGGTCACTTCGTGAATATATTGCCGGTCGATGTATAATACGCAGCGGCCGCCGTCGAGTTCGCGGATGACGTGTTCGTCCCACACTTTGTCGAATAATGTTTTTCCCATCTTTTTATTATGTCTAATCGTTCAAATCAAACTCCCCCAGGAAAGCGCAGCTTTCCAGAAAAATTTTTGCGGCGCTTTTTATAAAAAGCGCCAGTACCCTCGGCGGAGCCGTTCCCTCCCGCGCGGTGGGCGGCTTACCCGGAGATTTTTATGCCCGATCCGGTTGGGCAGAGGTAACCCTCCAATGCATAAAAATCTCTTGTGCGGTGGCCCTTACGCCCACGCGCGGGGCTGCAAGCCCTGCGCAGCGTATCCCCGCACCGGGAGATTCTCCGCTATTCCTAAAGAACTTGTTCTTCGGGTATTTCTATAATCCCACTTTTGTCTTGATACAAAAGTGGGCAAAAAATCAAGCGCTCAAGGAAATGGCTAAAAAATGTTCCGAAAAGCTACTCCGTCCACAACTCGCCCTGTGGGCTCGAACAGTGGACTACGCTGCGCTTTTCGCAACATTTTTTTCACGCCATTTCCTTGGAGGCGCATTGCGGGGCCCCGCCCCGCGCCTATCGGCGCTTTGTGAATGCAGAGAACTTTTTATCTTTCTTCGAGATTCATCAGCTTGTTGAGCCCGTCGACGAATGCTTCGACTGCCGCCCGAACCACATCGGTATGAGCGGCGAAGCCGTGCACCAGGTGGTTCGACTCGAGGTGCTGGATCTGAATATGCACACGGCCTACATCATTGCTCCCTTTGGTCATCGCCTGGATCAGGAACTCGCGGATCATCACCTGTTTGCCGACCACCGACTTGATCGCCGTCACTGCCGCATCGACCGGCCCGTTGCCCGTGGCCGACGCCGTAAACTCGGTGCCGTTGATGTCCAAGGTCACCGCCGCCGTCGGCAACAGCGTACCCGCCAACACCTGCAAACGTTTGATCCGGATCTTGCCCCGGCCCGTACCCGTCGTGTCGCCCGCCAACATCAGCAGGTCTTCGTCGCGGATGTCTTTTTTCTTATCGGCCAGTTTCAAGAACTCCTCGTAAATCTTGTCGAGGTCGCCGCCTTCGAGCATAAAGCCCAGCAATTCAAGGCGGTGCTTCAAGGCTGCCCGACCGCTGCGTGCCGTAAGCACGATCGACGATTCGTCGAGCCCAATGTCTTTCGGGTCGATGATCTCGTAATTTTCGCGGTGTTTCAGCACCCCGTCCTGGTGGATGCCCGACGAGTGGGCAAACGCGTTGCGTCCCACGATCGCCTTGTTGGGTTGCACCGGCATATTCATCAGGTTCGACACCATGCGGCTTACCTCGGTGATCTTCTGCGTATTGATATTCGTGTCGATCGCCAGGTCCTTGTGGCAGCGCAGGATCATCGCCACCTCTTCGAGGGAGGTGTTCCCGGCACGTTCGCCGATGCCGTTGATCGTCACCTCGACCTGCCGCGCGCCGTTGATCACACCGGCCATCGTGTTGGCCGTGGCCATCCCGAGGTCGTTGTGGCAGTGGGTCGAAATAATCGCGTTCTCGATCCCCCGCACATTGTCGCACAGGTATTTTATTTTTGCACCATAATCCGCTGGCAAACAATACCCTGTAGTATCCGGAATATTGACCGTCTTGGCCCCGGCCTTGATCACGGCCTCGATCACACGGGCCAGGTATTCGTTGTCGGCACGGCCCGCGTCTTCGGCGTAAAACTCAACGTCCTCGACAAATTTCAGGGCATATTTCACCGCCGCCACCGCCCGTTCGATGATCTCGTCGGGGTTCGATTTGAGCTTGTGGTGGATATGGTAGTAGGACACGCCGATGCCGGTGTGGATCCGTTTTTTCTTGGCATAAAGGAGGGCGTCGGCAGCCACTTCGATGTCTTTTTCGACGGCACGGGTCAGCGCACAGATCGTCGGCCAGGTCACCGCCTTAGAAATTTCGCGCACCGAATTAAAGTCGCCCGGGCTCGAAATCGGGAAACCCGCTTCGATCACGTCTACCCCCAGGGCTTCCAACGCACGGGCTACCTCAATTTTTTCAATCGTATTCAGCTGGCAACCAGGGACCTGTTCCCCATCGCGCAGTGTGGTGTCAAAAACAAACAACCGGTCTGACATAACTCTTCTTTATATAAAATTAGACAAAAGTATAAAATTTTCACAATGAAGTAAAAATTTCGCACTTCCGGTAATCCAATTTTCGATGGATTACGACGCCCAACTTATCTGATTTTTATTTTAAAACGCTGGTTTCCTGAACTATATTTTCCGCAAAATCGGCCGCAAAATCGAAAAAACTATTTTTTGGCGGCGGTGCGGGTGGCCTTCTTTTTCGGGGCCAGGCGCTGGCGCACGACTTCGAATAGCATCACCGCGGCGGCGGCCGACACGTTTAGCGATTCGATCGTGCCCCGTAGCGGGATCGCCAGCGTGGCGTCGCACATTTTTAGGACTTCTTTCGAGATGCCGGTTTCTTCGCTGCCCATCACCAGCACGGTGGGTTTTACCAGATCGGTATCGTAAAGGAGCGTGTCGCTCTTTTCGCTGGCGGCGACAACTTGCATCCCTTGTTCCTGAAGGTAGCGGAGCGTGTTGCGGACGCTGCCCACCCGGCACACGGGGATGCGGTTCAGGGCGCCGGCCGAGGTTTTGATGGCGTCGGCATTGACAGGGGCGCTGTTTTTGAGGGGCATGATCAGGGCGTGGGCACCGGCACACTCGGCGCTACGGGCGATACCGCCGAAATTGCGGACGTCGGTCACGCCGTCGAAAACGACGATCAGCGGTGTTTCGCCGCGTTCCTGTACTTCGGCTACGACTTCGGCGATGTCGGCGTATTCGACGGCCGAAGCCTGGGCGACGACCCCCTGATGGTTACCACCCCGAACCAAGCGGTTTAGTTTTTCGATGGGGACGTCCTGCACCTGGATCTTGCGGGTGCGGCACAATTCGCGAAGGTGCTGGACGCCGATGCCGTCGGCGCCTTTTTTGACCATTACTTTGTCGATCTGGCGACCGGCTTCGATGGCTTCGATGACGGGGCGCACCCCAAAGATGATGTTTTCCATAATACGCATTTACCGTTTAGAGTAAAGTCCAAGTTAAAATTTTTTAACTGCGTTGAGCTCGTCTGCCTTCGGCAACCTTGGTTGCGCCGCTTTTTATAAAAAGCGGCAGTTCCCTCGCGGAGCTGTTCCCTCCTGCGCGGTGGGCGGCTTACCCGGAGATTTTTATGCCGGATACGGCCCGGCAGAAGTAACCTTCCCATGCATAAAAATCTCTTGTGCGGTGATCCCTGCACCCACGCGCGGGGCTGCAAGCCCTGCACAGTGCGGGTACGCACCGTCCACGACTCGCCCTGCGGGCTCAAACAGTGGACTACGCTGCGCTTTTCGCAACATTTTTTTCACGCCATTTCCTTGGAGGCGCATTGCGGGGCACCGCCCTGAGCTTATCGGCGCTTTGTGAATGCAGAGAACATTTTCTCCTTGTTCTTGACAAAAAAAGGACGCTTTTTCAAAAAAAGCGTCCTCCTTCGATCCAAGTATCTTCTTGCCTATTGAGCCGAAGAAAGTTTCTTCTCCTTGATGCGCGCTTTCTTACCCGTCAGCTTACGTAGGTAGTAAATTCGTGCGCGACGAACCACACCGACCTTGTTCAGTTCGATGCTGTCGATGTGCGGCGAATAGAGCGGGAAAATACGTTCCACGCCCACGCCGTTCGAAATCTTGCGGATGGTGAACATTTTGGTCACACCCGTGCCTTTCATCTGGATCACGGTGCCGCGGAAACTCTGCAGGCGCTCTTTGCTTCCCTCGATGATTTTGTACGTTACGGTGATGGTATCGCCGCTCTTGAACTTGGGCAGGTCTTTCTTTTCCCAAAAGAGGTCTTCGGCGACCCGGATCAATTTTTCGTCCATTGTTTTACTAATGAAAAGTTTAAGCGGGGAATATACGCGGACTCCTATGTTCTCGCCAGAGATTCCTCCACATTCGGACGACAAAGATAAGGACTTTTTGTGAAAAACAAATTTCCCCCGATTTTTTTTATACTTTTGTTCGAACAAAGTCAATGCTCCCGAGTGCCGGGAGGTGCGTTCCCGCACGGGGAATTTTTAAAGCAAAGTCAAAATCTCCGTGTGCCGGGAGGCACTTTGTGTTCGGAAACCTAGCGATTATCGATGTCCGGAAAAATTTTATACCATGACGCCGTCGCGCTGCTGCGCCGGATGATCGCCACCCCGTCGGTGAGTGGCGAGGAGGCCGACGTGTGTGCGCTGATCGCCGGTTTTTTTGAAAACTGCGGCATTGACGTCACGCTGACAGCCAGTAACATTGTGGCCCGCAATCGCCATTTCTCAGCGGAAAAACCGACCATTCTGCTCAATTCGCACCTCGACACCGTGAAGCCCAATCCGGGTTATACCCGCGATCCGTTCGCGGCCGACGTCGAGGGCGACACGCTCTACGGGCTGGGCAGCAACGACGCCGGGGCAAGCGTGGTGTCGCTGATCGCCGCTTTCCGCCGTTTTTACGACCGCACCGACCTGAAGTACAACCTGATCCTTGCCATCACCGCCCAGGAGGAAATCTCGGGCGACGGTGGCCTGGCCCTCGTGCTGCCCGACCTCGGCCCGCTCGATTTTGCCATCGTGGGCGAACCGACGGGGATGGACCTGGCGATCGCCGAACGGGGGCTGATCGTGCTCGATTGCGTCGCCCGCGGCGTTTCGGGCCATGCGGCGCGGGGCGAAGGGGTTAATGCGATATACGAAGCTATACCCGACATCAACTGGTTTTCGAGTTACAGGTTTCCGCGAAAATCGCCCTTGTTGGGCGAGGTCGGGATGAACGTGACGATGATCTCGGCCGGAACGCAGCACAACGTGGTGCCTGCCGAGTGCCGTTTTACGGTCGATATCCGGGTGACCGAACAATACAAAAATTCGGAAATCGTCGACATTGTCCGCGAACACGTGGCGTGTGAAGTCACCCCACGCTCATTAAAACACAAATCGTCGTCGATCGACCCGGCACACCCGGTCGTGCAGGCAGGCGTGGCCTTAGGACTAAAAACCTACGCTTCGCCCACGATGTCCGACCAGACGAAGCTCTCCGTCCCGTCGCTCAAGATGGGCCCCGGCCAGTCGAGCCGGTCGCACAGCGCCGACGAATTCGTCCTGCTTTCGGAAATCGAACGCGGGATCGACACCTATATAACGATATTGACCGCTCTTCTCTAAATAGAACCCGATGAAACTGTGGCAAAAAAATATTGACGTCGACGCCCTGGTGGAAACTTTCACCGTAGGACGCGACCGTGAAATGGATCTGTTGCTGGCCGAAGCCGACGTGCTCGGTTCGCTGGCCCACACCCGCATGCTGGCCAAGATCGGCCTGCTCACCGCGGCCGAGCTCGATACCGTGCAACGCGAACTGAAAGCGATTTTCCAGGACATCCGGGCCGGGAATTTTACGATCGAACCCGGCGTTGAAGACGTCCATTCGCAAGTCGAATTCCTGCTGACGCAACGCATTGGCGAAGCCGGTAAAAAAATCCACAGCGGCCGTTCGCGCAACGACCAGGTGTTGGTCGACCTGCGGATTTTCCTCAGGAGTGAAATCAGGGACGTCGTGGGTGAAGTAAAAGAGTTGTTCGACCTGCTGCAAAAACTGGCCGCACAATATCAAGGCGTACTGATGCCCGGCTACACCCACCTGCAGATCGCGATGCCTTCGTCGTTCGGCCTGTGGCTCGGGGCTTACGCCGAAAGCCTGGTCGACGACACCGAAATGTTACACGCCGCTTACCGCGTCTGCAACAAAAATCCGCTGGGATCGGCCGCGGGCTACGGCTCGTCGTTCCCGCTCGATAGGACGATGACCACGCAACTGTTGGGCTTTGACGCGCTGAATTACAACGTGATTTACGCCCAGATGGGGCGTGGCAAAACCGAGCGCATCCTGGCCCAGGCCCTCTCGTCGGTCGCCGCCACGCTGGCCCGCCTGGCGATGGACAACACGCTGTTCCTCAACCAGAATTTCGGGTTTATTTCTTATCCGGCCGAGCTGACCACCGGATCGAGCATCATGCCCCACAAGAAGAATCCGGACGTGTGGGAGCTGATCCGCGGCAAGTGCAACGGCCTGCAGGCGCTGCCCAACCAGATCGCGATGATGACCGTCAATCTTCCGGTGGGTTACCACCGCGACTTGCAATTGTTGAAGGAGGTGCTTTTCCCGGCGGTCGCCACCCTGCGCGACTGCATCCGGATGGCGATGCTGATGCTCCGAAATATTGCCGTCAATCCCGACGTGCTCGACGACCCGAAGTATAACTACCTGTTCAGCGTCGAGGACGTCAACCGCAAGGTGCTCGAGGGCAAACCGTTCCGCGACGCCTACAAAGAGGTGGGGCTGGCCATCGAATCCGGCGCATGGATCCCGGCCAAAACCGTCGCCCACACCCACGAGGGGAGCATCGGAAACCCCTGCATCGCCGAAATCGGCGCACTGATGGACACCATCGTTTCGCAATTCGGCTTCGAACGGGTCGAGGCGGCCGAACGCGCCCTCACCGCATCCTGAGAAAAAAGAAGTAGTTCTGAAAAATATCCCTAAAAGGTTGTTTCATAAAAACTTTTTGCTACCTTTAAGCCAACGATTTTTCCCAAAACTACTAACACTACACTTGAAAGAGTAACCCAGGTAAGGGCTTCCGGTTGGAAGCCCTTATTTATTAAAATTTTTCATTTTTTTGTTTGAACCATATCGGGTTCATTTTTAATGAAAAACTGTTTCTGCGGATGCATATTATTGAATAAGTTTTAAAATTTACTTTACAAGGGAATAAAAGTCGTGTCGTTCCTCGTTCGCCTATTTTGCAATCACCTTTCTCTGCTCCGCTTTTGTAAGGATACGGAAGCGCGAGTGGCTAGAATTCCCTCACTTTAAAGTTCCGGTACTCGATCTTCATGGGTGGGCCGGTGTGTACCTGGATGCCGAGGATACCCGACAGGCTGCGGTTTGCGGGGTCGAGGTCGGTGACGTCGGCCATCAGGATGCCGTTGACGTAGTGAAGCAAGTGGTTGCCTCGGGCGACGATGTAGTATTGGTTCCACTCGCCGGGGGTGATGAATTTGGCCAGGGCGTCGGCAGGGGTGTTCGCCTCACTGACCTGTTGATGGGTGGGCGAAACGTACTCCGGAAAGATGACTGTGGTTTGTCCGCGCAGGGCGAGGAATTGGCGGCCGCGTTCTTCGTAGTTCTGGCCGGTGTAGCGGTTGCGGCCGTCGATGTCGGCCTGGTAGCCTTTGAGGGCATAAGGGACCTCTTCGACCAGCGCGTTGCGGTAGCTGACGCCGCTGTTGCCGCCTTCCGACACGCGAAAATCGACTTTGAGTTCGAAGTCTTTCAGCACCAGGTCTTTTTTGTAACAGAATGTGTTGCGTTTGAGCAGGGTTTCGGGGGTGACTTCGCCCACCAGGCAGCCATCCTCAACGCGCCAGTAGACGGGGTCGTAGGTCCAACCGTCGAGGGTTTTGCCGTCGAAGACATAGACGTAGCCCGCATCGGGATCGGCGGCCGGGGTGGCCGGCGGATTGTCGGCAAAGGCAGTGCAGGCAACGGCAAAAGCCGCCAGGCAACCGATTTTTACGCGTGTTTTCATCGTCTCCATATTTTTCAAAAGTTCGGTACCCGGAATGCCCGGGCACCGAACTTCGGGTTAATACAAAAAGTTGTTGAACGGATAACGCCCGGCGTGAATTTCCGAGATCATCCCGTAAAGGTCTTTTCGTAATTTATCGAGGTTGGTGCGCTCCTTGGCAGAAATGAAGATGCAGGGGGTATTGGCCTGGGCCACCCAGCTGCGTTTCAGCTCGTCGAGGGTGCGGTTTTCCTTCGTCGCCGGGGTGAGGTCGTCCTCGTCTTTCGGCACCGGCTTGTAAGCGTCGACTTTGTTGAAGATCAGGTAGACGGGTTTTTCGCCGGCCCCGATTTCGGACAGGGTTTGTTTCACGACCTCGATCTGCTCCTCGAAATTGGGGTGCGAAATGTCGACCACGTGCAACAGCAGGTCGGCTTCGCGCACTTCGTCCAACGTCGATTTGAACGCCTCGACCAACTGGTGCGGCAGTTTTCGGATAAACCCCACCGTGTCGGAAAGCAAAAATGGAAGATTTTCCAGCACCACCTTGCGCACCGTGGTATCGAGCGTCGCAAAAAGCTTATCCTCCGCAAACACCTCGCTCTTGCTGAGCAGGGTCATCAGCGTCGACTTGCCGACGTTGGTGTAGCCCACCAGCGCCACGCGCACCATCCGGTCGCGGTTGCTGCGCTGCGAGGCCATCTGGCGGTCGATCTTCTTGAGTTGTTCCTTGAGCAGGGTGATCCGGTTGCGCACGATACGGCGGTCGGTTTCGATCTCGCGTTCGCCCGCCCCGCCGCGGGTACCGGTGCCCCCGCGCTGGCGTTCGAGATGGGTCCACATCCCGGTCAGGCGTGGCAGCAGGTATTGCCATTGCGCCAGTTCGACCTGGGTCTTGGCATAGGCCGTCGTGGCCCGCTGCACGAAGATTTCGAGGATCAGGCTTGTGCGGTCGTAGATCTTCTTCGAAAAAACCTTGTCGAGATTGCGCAGTTGCGAGGGAGAGAGTTCGTCGTCGAAAATGACGTAGTCGATCTCGTGTTCGGTGACATAGGCGGCGATCTCTTCGACCTTGCCTTCGCCGATGAAGGTGCGGGGATGGGGCGAAGCCATCCGCTGGGTAAACCGTTTGACGGTGCGGATGCCCGCCGTTTCGGCCAGGAAAGCCAGTTCGTCGAGATATTCGCGGGTCTGGGCTTCGGTCTGGCGGTCGGGGATCACGGCCACCAATACCGCGCGTTCTTCGCGCGGCTCGGTGACGATATGTTCTTTTTTCATAAAGAGGTTGCTATTTGTGTCCGGTGGAGCCGAAGCCGCCGGCTCCGCGATCGGTTTCAGAAAGCACTTCCACGCTTTCCCAACCGATCCGTACAAATGGAGCGACTACCATCTGGGCGATTCGCTCTCCGGGCTTCAGTTCAAAATCGTTATTGGACAGATTGACAAGAATGACTTTAATCTCGCCCCGGTAGTCGGGGTCGATCGTGCCGGGTGAGTTGAGCACCGAGAGGCCGAACTTGGCGGCCAACCCGCTGCGCGGACGCACCTGGATCTCATACCCGTCGGGGATTTCCACATAAAGGCCCGTCGGTACCATCGCCCGTTCGAGCGGACGCAGGACGATCGGTTCGTCAAGCACGGCCCGCAGGTCGAGCCCGGCGGCATGAATGGTTTCGTATTGGGGCAAGTCGAACGGCGACTTGTTGATCACTTTGATTTTCATCGGATTTTTCGTATTTTACAGGATGTAGAAAACAGGCCGCGGAAAAATCTCTCCAGGGCCTTTTTTGCTTGGGATCAGCGGGTTACCGGATCCGTGTCTTGAAAAATAGTTTCATTGTCGGAACTGTTTGAAATACTTCCGAGGGGTGATTCCCTCACGCTTGGCAGCGTATCCGACAAAGATAAGAATTAATCCCAGATTGGCAATATAGGCCAGCGCCAGGTGGGGTAACCACTCGCGGGTTGCCAGCCCTGCGCCGTAGAGCACACCCCCGAGCAAGAAATAGCCCCCGATGCGCCGCAAATCGTATGGTATCGGGAAAAAGTGCCGGCAAAGCGCGTAGCTCAACGCAGCCATTACCAGTTCGCACACCAGCCGCGCCCACGCCGCCCCGACATAGCCCATTCGGGGAATGAAGATCAGGTTGAGGATTACGGTAAACAACAGCCCGGTGCCGGTGATGACAACCGCAAACTGCGTCTTTCCGCTTTTCTTATACCAGAACGACAGGTTCAGCACCGCCCCGCTGAAGATGTTGGCCAGCAGCACGATCGGCAGGATATACATCCCCTGCCGGAAATCGGCCCCGATGATCAATCCGAACAGGTCGGGGAAAAGCCCGATCCCCAGAAAAAGGGTGATCGACACGATAACGAAAAATTTCATTGCCTCGGCATTGGCCCGCACGAACTCTTCGTGCTTGAACCCTGAGAGGAAAAACGGCTCGGCCGCAATCCGGTACATCTGGACGAAAAGCAACAGGATCACCCCGATCTTGACCACTGCACCGTAAATTCCGAGCGAACTCAGCGCCAGCTCCGGAGGCATCAGGTATTTGATGAATTGACGGTCGATGAATTCGTTGGCTACCCCTGCTATGCCGCTGATGAGCAACGGCAGCGAATAGAGGAAGATCACGCGCAGCAGCGGTTTGTCAATCTTCGGCACATAGCCCCTGACGGCCGGCCAGAGCAGGAAGATCATCGCCGCGCTGGCGACAAGATTGGCCACCAGATAATAGCCGGGCCCGTAGCTTGCCGGGAAAATTTCAGAAAATCCCCCGATGGCAGGTACCACCGAATAGAAAAAAACGGAAAGGATTACCGTGATGACGACCGAAACGATCCGGGCCACCACATAGCGTGCCGCCCGCCCCTCCTGCCGCAATTTGGCAAAAGGAATCGCCAGCGCGGCGTCGATCGCCACGATGGCCGCCATCAGCAGCACATAGGACGGAAAATCGCCGTAGTCCATCACCCGGGCCAGCGGCCGGTGGAACAAC
The DNA here is from genome assembly GCA_031553805.1 of Rikenellaceae bacterium. Taxonomy (GTDB): domain Bacteria; phylum Bacteroidota; class Bacteroidia; order Bacteroidales; family Rikenellaceae; genus JAITVB01. Next base: position 252,359 of record JAVBLC010000001.1, read on the forward strand.
GCCACCCCGACGAGAAAGAGTCCGGCGACGAGCGAGACGGCGCCCCACGTCGTTTGGAACACGTTTCGTTTTTCGGTGTCGGTTTCGGCCTGTCCCGCAAAACGGAAATAGCCGATCTCCATCCCCATCGTGAGCAATACCAGCAGGAACGGGATCAGGGCATAGAGATCGGTTACCACGCCATACTCGGCGGTGGTCATGATCCGCGTCAGGTAAGGGGTCAGCAGGTAGCTGAGCAACTTCGAGACGATGGTGCTGATGCCGTAAATGGCTGTTTGGCCTGCTAATTTCCGCAACATCATAGGGTGTGCCCGGAGGTGAGGGCGAATGGGTTTATGGAGGCAAAGGTAAGAAATATTGCGGACGGGTGTGCCCGGGTCGTGATTTTTGGTTTTCGGGGGCTAAATTTTTGGTTCGAACGGAAAAAGGTGTATATTTGCACTCTCAAAACCGTTCGGGGTGTAGCTCAGCCCGGTTAGAGTACACGTCTGGGGGGCGTGTGGCCGCTGGTTCGAATCCAGTCACCCCGACACTGAAGATCAAGCACTTACGGGGATTCTCGGAGTGCTTGTTTTTATTCAGGGTGCAGATTGGGTGCAAATAGTCGCGTTATGCCCTATTTTCGGAGGTGTTTCAAACGCAAAAAGGAGGCACGCTGCCGGGAGGGGTACCACCCCTAAATCGACTTGCCATTATGCAGATTGGCTCCGAGTCAGATTTTTTTATTTACTCAAAAGTAGCTTAAGCCTTTTTCTGGCTTCAATCTTTGATTTGCGTGCTCTTTTGTCATCTCCCATCAACTCATAAACGCCCCATTGCGGTATTTGTTCATATTTATTTAAAGCATCTGCAATAGCTTCTATCTTCGGACCGGCATCTGCTGAAATTAAAAAGTACTCTAAGAATCGTACACAAACCTTGATGAGGTCATCAATAATGCGTTTATTAGGAACTACTGCATTATTCGAGTCAATCAAAAAGGGAATATTATATCTGATGACGAAAGCATCAGAGTACACGCTCTCAATATCCCCCTTCATGGCTTTATATGGCAGCTGCTTTAGTCCACAAAATAACTTTTCTGACACACCTCCTGCCATGGCATAACAAATCTCGTTAATCATGCACTTAAAGCCTTCGGGGGTCTCGTATTTTGGGGATTCGCCATTTTCATATAATTCTTGTATTTCCCGACGGTGCTCTCCTGAATGTTGACAAGCTCCGATATAATCATATCCGGCATCACCTATATTAACTTCTTCAATTCTGTCTATATTTCCCGTCAATAGGTATAACGCGACGGCGTGGCCTGCTTCGTGATAGGCTGCTCTTTCTCTATTATTGGCAATCATATTATTATGATATTGGCATACAAAGGTATATAAAGATATGGCTTTATAGTTATTATGCTAATTATCCCATTAGAAAAGGGCAAGAACCGTTAAGCCCTTGCCCCGTAATCGTTTCGTTATTTGACCTCAAACAAAAGACTTATTCATCCTTTATTACCAGTCATTCTGGGAATCGGCAATAAAAAGCCTAAATGATTCAATATATGCAGTAAATACTATGAGTGTCTTATTAGCCTTTTTTACATCCATCTCCCCTGTTTCTTGATTAAAATAAGCGACTTCTCGCCATAGTCGGTTTGAATAATAATCTAAACTTGGCATATTGAATATATATCTTACATCATCTATCTGCCATTTGTATTTCCCATCTTTAAATTGGAATGTAATTATGAAAGTATATTCTCCACTATCACAATCAAGACGGCCATTTACGACAATCAGTCCATATCCGCTGTTTGGATCGCAGATTTTGGATTTTTATGTATTTTATTTATCCATAATAAACAGTTGTGATATAAGTCTTTGGATGACATTCCGGCAATCTCTTCAGTATTGCTGAAAGTGTAATTTTTATAGTAATTTAAGGCTGTAAGGGTGGAATTGGGATCAGCTTGCACAGACATCCACACAAGTAAAGATATGCAGAGAAACACAATTTTTTTCATCGCAAATTAAGAGTGTTTTATTAGTTGGTTTGCAAAATTGCGGTTAAATTTCACATTCTCTTTTTGAGTTTTTTATCTACCAATTATCAATTCTTGCCGTTTCGCCTCCAATCATTAATACATTGGCTGTTGCGCCGCACGTAATTTTATAACTATTTGCCTGCCCTTTGTACGGGCGCAATTCAAACTCGACAGGTATTGTTCTGTACATAGTTGGCTTATTAATTCCAGTCCCATCTCCTTTATGTATTTTGAGATACACGTTGCATGACAACTTAAGATATTCCGTATCACTCGACGCCAAATATTTATCGCTTTTGTATTCCTTCGTAATTTCCCACGGCAGCGAGATTTGTTTGATGATTTTATCTCCTGCTTTCATCTCCGTAATCACTGCATCATAATATGTTAAGTAAGCGTAACAAGTTGCGCCACCCAATGCTCCCTGATAAAATCCAGGGGTATTAAATAACCCGTTGAACACTTTGATTTCAAGTTGATAACTGGTTTCGATCGGGTCAACTATCTCTGGAGTCTCTTTGATAGTATCAGCCGACTTGGTGCATTGCGTCAATGAAAGGGAACAGGCAATGGAGGAGACAAATAGTAAGATTTTTCTTTTCATTGGTTGTGTGTGTTATTGGGTTGGACAAAATTGTCGGGCTTAATAGCAAGCAACTACACACAAAAAAAGCGTGGCAATCACTTGCACGCTGTCAGGCCTTCCACAGCCCATCTACCTACAAAGCAACGCCACGCCGGGTGACATACTCTGCATTAAACGGTAGATAGCCTCTGAAATTAATCAATGTGGAAGTTTGACAGCAATTTAAGGCTCGTATGTATATGTGTTTTTTACATAGGCAGTTTAATTAGTATAACAAAGATATAAAATCAAACGAAACAAGAGACTCTCTAACGAAATTTCTCAAAAATCTTCCTGATCCTCATTTGGTTGTTCGATAACTTCTCCAGTATGAGAAAACGTGGCCTCTCGAATTGAGATCATTAAAACTGTAAATCGGTTCCAATTACCCCTTTCCGTTATTCTCTTTTCAAGCTGTCCCATTTTTGACAACTTATAATTTTGGTCCGCCATTTCTTTCGACCTCAAATCATATCTTCCTCCATTAATCTCAAATGGAGATTTAATCTCTTCATATTCGTAACACGTCGGATCCGTAAGATGAAAATGTGCTGACAATACGTTGCAATACTCATTTGATCCATCGACATCTAATACCGGTATTGCGATATTATCAAGCACTTTAGCTGGAAAATCAATGTCACTATTCGGATGTGTGGATGTAAATATAACTCCTAGGACTAACTTTTCAAAGTCTAGTTCTTTAAATTGATTTCTATTCCTTTGAATGATTACTTCTGTAAGTAAATGGGGGATAATATATTCTGGCTTAAAATCAGCGTCTTTATCTTTGTCTTCTACTACAAATGAACAGGCCAATATGAGAGGAAGTCTCAACAGGATGTCTTCAAGATCATTGCTGTTTATCTGTGCTTTTGTTGGTGTCCTAAGATCAAATAATTGAAACTCCTTGGTTGCTTTATATGCAGAAATCATCATGTCATCAAATCTCGGCTGTCCCAATTCCTCCCAGCATGCATAAATGGTAGAACCAAGATACAAACAAGGATAACCAGGGGCACTATATCTCTGGGTTCTAACTTTACCTCTTTCTTTCAATGAAATATGAAACATCTCACGATATGTTCTATGCCGATTATTCTCAAACAACCGTCCACGAAAGAAGAACTCATCTTTTGAACACTTATGAAGTTTTATAGAATCCAGAACCCCTACCATTCCGTGATAACCAAGCATTTGGTTTTTAATGACATTGAATGCACTACCGTGTAAACCTTCGTAGTATCGTTTTACACTCTTTTTTATGCCATTAATCAGCTTTTCTATACGCTCCAGACGATTACCCCAATCGACAAAATTCCTAGTAACATCGTCGTCTAACGATTTTATTAATTTAAGATATTCCGCAAGAACGCGATCTAAAATCGCTCTAAAGTCCTCCGATTCTCTTTTTGCCGGCAACAATTCTTGTATTGCGATATAAAAGCTTTCTAAATTCATATTTGATACTTTTTGACAAGATAAAAAAAGTATTTATTACGTAAAGGCTAACTCTTTTTTGTGCCGCATTGACTAGGCTTGAACCTTTATTTAATATCCGTACTTTTTCAGAATCTCATCTAGGGCATTCATATTCGAGACCAACATTTCTCGCGGGCTACTTCCAGAAACTCTGCCAACAATGCCAGCACCTTCAAGTTGGTCCATAATCCTGCCACTACGATTGTAGCCGATGGAAAATCTCCGTTGTATTAAAGATGTGGACCCTTGTTGATGCTGTACAACCAAACGTGCCGCTTCTACAAACAGAGGATCGAGGTTGTTTATATCCCCCATCGACCATTCCTCCTCTTGCATATGGCCGTAACCGGGGAGTGAATAGGCATATCGACAACCCTCTTGATGACCTACAAAAGCCACCAAGCGCTCTATTTCTGTCAGATCAATATAGGGACATTGCACATTCCATTTATTGCAGTCATACACAAACATCGCGTCGCCCTTCCCTTGCAATTGCTCTGCACCGATATCATCGAGGGCCATACGGGAGTTCGACGCAGATGTCATTCTAAAAACCAGTCGGGAGGTCATATTGCTTTTAGCCTGACCGGATACAATGTCGCTGGCCGGTCTTTGTGTCGCTAGGATGATATGTATGCCGGCGCCATGCGCCTTTTGGGTAAGGTGTGATAAGACTTTATCTGTTTCTTCTGAAAAGGCGATGTCGCTAAATTCATCAATCATTACAACGATATACGGCAAGAACCGATGCCCCACAGTAGGTTTTAACGTACGCTTGACAAACTTGTCGTTATATTCTTTTAGGTTGCGAACAGAAGCTTTACTAAAGAGAGCAAACCTATTGTCAGCCTCTATTGCCAACGAATTGAGCGTCATTATGGCTTGGGAAGCATCTGAAATAATCGCATTTTCAAACCCCTGTACCTTGGCCAGAAAATGATTTTGCAATGGTGCATATAGATTAAATTCGATTTTTTTAGTGTCAATCAGGACTAACTTGACTTCTATCGGGTGCTTCTTGAATAGCAGCGACGCTATAAATGAATGCAATGCGACGGACTTGCCTTGCCCTGTAGTTCCTGCAATCAGCAAATGGGGCATTTGGGTGATATCCGCGGTTAAGACTTCATTAGAGAATGTTTTGCCTATGACAACCGGCAACTCTGCTTTCGAGTCCAGAAACGATAGTGTTTGTAAGCATAATCTCAACGGCAAGGTGTGAAGCGTGTCGTTCGGAATTGACACTCCGACTGTCCCATGCTCCACAATGGGCATTATCACAACCTCTTTGGCGGACATTGCCAGAGCTATATCTTCACGCAACTTGATTATTTGCTGCATCTTTGCCCCTGAACCTGGTTTGACTTCGAATAGGGTTTTCGAGACTCCCGGATTTATCGTAATTTCTTGGATTTGGATGTTACAGGATAGCAATAGCTCGACAAGGGATGCCGCTTTTGCTTTTAATAACTCATCGTCATATTCTTCACCCGCCGCCGCCAACAACTCTAATGGAGGGAGCATATAGGTTGACGCCTCCTGCTTTGGATCATAAACTAAAGGCTGAGCGTCCTGTTCGGGTTCAGAAATGGCTTCTAGCTCGGGTGATGTCGGATCATTATCCAAAGTTTCGTCTTCGCAGATAAGTATATCCTCCTGCAAAACCGTGTCGTCATTTGCTAAAGATGGGATTATCCCCTCTATCTCAATAGCCGTTTTTTTCTTTTTAAATATGCCAAACATATTCTGAAATCTTATTCTGCCAAATTGAGCGTCATTTTCATAAAGCTCCCTAACTCTTTTGTTTTTAAGAAGTCAAAGAAACCCATAATTATTCTTCATCTTAATAAAAAACGTGGGCAATTACTCATTACGAACAAGCCCCCCACTCCAAATAAGTAGCACCCACGCAATCGTGGGCGTTCTACTTATTATTTTGGGAGTGTATAAAATTGGTTGTTTTCTCTTACCTCAAAAACAATCGCAAAACACTATAACTATGTATTGCAAAATTATAAAATCCTGCAAGAAAAGAGGTGGATGCCGCTCTTATTTAATGAAATGCAAGAAGATCGAGATCAGTAGAAGAAATGCGACTCCAAACGCCAAAGACCCCGGGTTCGCCACTCCGTCTATCTCCCGGTTCAGTTTCTTGTGAAGCCGGTGCAGCTTTACCCGAATTGAGCCCGGGTTTTTCATCCCGAGTATAATACTCATCTCCCGTTGGTTGAATCCTTGCTTTTCCAGGCAACGGAGTTCGACTTCTTTTGTGCTGAACCGGGGATTTCTTAATACGGCCTTTTCATCCCGGTCCAGGGCGTGTTCGCCGATCTCTACGATTTCATGCTTTTTCAGGGTGGGAAGGTCGATCGTTTCGACAAATTTTCTGTAGAATAACTCTTTGTCGTGCCCATAGCTATAGGCTAAATCGATCAGTTTGCGAATAAACATTAGTCTCCCGAGCGCAATGCGTTCCAGATCATGCTGCATAACTCAATATTTTTAGCGCTGGGGTGCAGTAAATATAAGAAAATATTATAGAAGAACAAAAATCCGATGCTCAAAATGCCCCGTTTTAAGTGATAACATTTTTGTTTTAGAATTACCTAACAATCAGGTCATTGTATATCTTTTGATAACGCGAATTTTCATGGTTTTCAGACACTTAGAAAGTATATTTGTAGAGCAAAGACACAAAGTGTATCCCTATGAAAGCATCACTGAAATCCATTCTTCTTTTAACCGTCCTGGGACTGTTCTCGATTGGCCGGGGCTACAGCCAGGAAGTCACAACGAAGATTCCTCCTGAGCTGACCGACGGCATCCAGATCGAGACCCATAGCCCTTACTTCAATGC
>JAVBLC010000011.1:0-88985 GCA_031553805.1 Rikenellaceae bacterium
GTAAGCCTTCGAGGGGAGGTATTTGCCGTTGTCAAGGGCATACGTGCGCAAACCGCCGGCAGTTATCTGGCCATCGGTCATCTCGACAGTTTCCACCGGGTAGTCGAGCATGTTGCGACTCACCATCGCCGGGTAAACCCCACCATTGATGTCATATGGGTAGCGGATCTGGGATACGACGCTACGTTCTCGAGAATCGATACTTTGTTCCTCTATCAACTGATATTTGTCATTGTACCGATAACCTGTATTTGTGACGAGTGTCCCTGTAGGAAAATGATCCGAGGTCTGTTTGGCCGACAAGTGCCAGTTCTCGGAGAGAATATCATAATAGTCCACGATGTATGATACAAAATGATGGCCGCTTGGATCAACAGTCACCGATTTAAGGCATACAAGTCCTTTTTGCCGGTCAGTCTGGTTGTTTTCATAAACATTTTCCACCGTTTTCAGGAGATTGCCTCCACTGTCATAGACGCACATTTTCTCAAGTAGCCCATTTCTGTTCGAAACAATCAACGGGCGGCTGGGAAGCCGATAAGTATATTCCGGTTGGCAATTTTCTTCGCAATGAAAATATTTCTCCGTTTTCCCTCCTTTGCCATCGGTGATGGTGACGATTTCATATCCTATTGCATTTCCTTCTCCGAAGCAATCGTTATTTTTGTTGCCAGATGATATGGCTGCAAAAGCTCCATCTGCCACTGAGTTTGTGAAAAAGCCCGATGAGGTTGCATCTGAACGGGTAATAGGTTGTATGATGGGTTCCCGGAAATCAATGAAATCATCCCAATAATCATCCGTATAGTAATACCGCAATGGATTGACCAGCACTCCGAAAGAATATGTGTAATTTATTGAGTTCAGAATGGTATTGTCGGTATCGCGGTTAGTGATATTTGCAACGCGAAGACCACCTCCGATGCTCATATACGTCCCAGCCCCGATAGTCGAGATCTTTTCGTATTCAACCACGACGGTCTGCAGGTAAGGAGGTTCATTGATAGGGCGGTGAAATGAAAAGTAGTAGGTGCCTGCTGCCAGATTGACTTCCTGAATGCCCACATAATCATAATTGGTTGGAGCCGCTAAAGACATTGTATATGAATAGTCGCTGTTGCGGATTCGGACAATCATATAGTCGAGTGCGGTGAAGACAGCATCACCCTCGCCGTCGGGATCAACCTGAAAGTGATGGGTTATTTTGACGTGCGTGGGCTCGGTAAGTACAAGCACGTTTTGTTCATCGGTCATATCGCTTCCGGCCATGAATATGTATTTTTCTGTCCCCATATCGGAGCCGGAGGCTCGCACAAAAAGGTGAGGTTCGAGCATAAATTCAGTCTTCCCTCCGGTCGGATACTGAATGGAAGTAAGCGATGCCGCTTTTATTAATTCTGCATTTGCTTCCCGGTTGGCCGCAGTATTGATGTAAGGGAAACCTGGGCGATAAGCGAGCCTGGGAATTAATGAAGTCGTGTTTTCTGCACCGTTATAATATCCCCAATAATCGACCGACCAACTCCGCTTGTCGGGCAATAACGTTTCGTTGTACGTAAACCGGTAAGGCGGAGTGCGGGGTTGATCGTGCTGATAAACGGCAAGACTATCGAGCCTCAACCGTTTTCCGTGTTTGGCCGGAGCTGTTGGATCGTTGCATTCGAAATAGTTGTTGTTATAAAAAACAACTTGTTGGAGTGGTTCATTGTTATTATTCACTACCCGGATACCCGTCAAGCGAGTGTTCGTGATTTCAGGGCTGGTATCAAGGTCAATTCGGGTCCCGTAATCGAAATAAATCCGGTTTTCCCCGAACCTGATTTCAGTCAAGTCTGCTACCCGGTGTATCTGTCCGGAAGCCACGCTATACTCTCCAGCCATTAGGTAGCCGGATGCCCCTAAATGACGCTGCTCCTGGTAGCCTTGCACCTGCGATCTTTGGAGGGGGCGGCTTTCATTGGGGGTGTAGGAAAGTTGGATTCTGTATCCCAAGGGGGAAACAATGCTGTCGAGATAGACAGTGGATGCCACGTCAACATCGGTAGCGGTTCCCGCATAAACCCGCCACGGATCTTTCAGGTAATCGGGGCTATTGGAAGAATATATATAAGACGTTGAAAGCTCTTTGGTGCCGAAATAGTAACGAATTCCTCTTTCGTCAGTGATTTCCCAGATATTATTGGAATACAGGATTCTTAGTCCCGATTTTTTCAGTTCTATACCTCCGGCTGTGGGCTGGGGCAAAATGAATTTCCCGCTGCGGCCGTTGAAATTATAGAAGTACAGATCGGGCTCGGCATCAAATGCACCATCGCCCACCGCGCCATAATAATGATATGCATTCGGGCGATCTCTATAGGGAATATTCTGCCAATCGGGACGATAATCACTGCTTGCCGGCGGCATCATATAGGAAGTGGCGTGAAAACCGTTTGGGGAAAAGTCATCTCCTCCTCTGACCACCTTGATGATTACGCCACCCGCATTCAAGGCCCATCCTAATCCTACCTGCGAAGCATCCTGGCTGACCCGGATGCCTGATGCATGGTAACTAACGCTAATAGGCAAGACCAAATCTCCGTAAGTAATTGTGTACAACGGGATGTCAATGCCAGGTACTCCTGTGTACTCGCTCACTGGGATATCTCCATATGTTCCTAATGCGAGAGCATTGGCTGAAGGTACTGAAACCCGGGGAAGCATCGATGGATCGTATACGGCTTGTGCGGATCCGTGCATAGACGTTCCCCCTGCAAATAGTAAAAATAATCCCGTCAGATAATATTTCATTCTTTGAGGGTGTTTTGATCTCATAGTCATTTGTTTTGGGGTTAAGATTAGTTTTGCTGGGGGAGATTTTGGAATCAGGTTCAGGTCATAGGCATTTTGTTTTAAGCCGGATTAGTATATGGTTGTGCCGAGTTTGAACATCGGCAGGTACATCGAGATCAGGACGACGGCTACCAGCAAGCCGACAAACAGGATCAGCGCCGGTTCGAGCAGGTGCCCTAGTTGCCGCAGCCGGTGTTCGAGTTCGGCCGAGAGGTCTTCGCCCTGCTTGCGGAGCATATCCGACAGGCGGTTAGTTTCCTCGCCTACCTTCAACAGCACGATAAGTTTGGCGTCGTATAATTTCGGAAAGGCTTCGACCTCGCCGGCAAATGAGCGTCCGCGGTTTAGTCCGTCAGCAATAGTGACAAACGAGCGACAGTAGGGGTAAAAGACGAGAATCCCTTGTAACATCTCTACCCCTTGCAGCAGCGGCACACCCGAGCTGTAGAGCAAGTAAAGCAGTTTGCAGAAATGCGATTGGTAGTGTTTTCGAAACAGGTCGCCCGCCACCGGAAGGCGGAGCAGGATTTCAGCACGCATTTTCTGTAATTGTTCCGACCGGCGGTTGAAAAAAGCCAATCCGGCGATCGCGCCCGCCAGTACAAGGAAAACGACGCCGTATGCCTGGAAATTCCGGGAAAAACCGATCACCGCCCGGGTGATGCCGGGCAACTCGCCGCCCATGCGGGTGTAGACCTGTTCGAACATCGGCACGATCACCAGCACCATAAACACCAGCACCACGAGGGCCACCGCCAGGATCACCGCCGGATAGCTCACCGCGGCCGACACCATCCGCCGCTGGGCCGCCCGCTTGTGATAATAGTCGGCCAGGAAGGTGAGCGATTCGTGGAGTTTTCCGGTCTCTTCGCCAATGCGTATGACCCCGTAGTCGAGGGCCGTGAAGCGGCCGCTTTCCGAAAACGCCTGCCAAAGCGGACGGCCACCCACCACGGCCCGGTGCAACGTTTCCATCAGCCCTTTCAGGAACGGCTCTTTCTCGCTTTTGATCAGCAGTTCGAAGGCCCGGTTGAAGTCGATCCCTGAGGCCAGCAGCGAATGGAATTCCGAAAAGAACGTTTCTTTCCGGTTGTCGTTGAGCCGCTTGCCGCTAAAAAGAGAAGCACGTCCTGATTTGGGTGAAGCGGGACGTTTCCCCGGGGCGGAGCGGCCATTAGGGACAGCGGTTTCAATTTTCATCGGGAGCTGCATCAAGTAAGGTGGTGTCGTATGTTGCTTCTAAGCGTTCTGCTTCCTGCCGGGCGAAGAAATCGGGGCCGTAGTTGATCCCGAAGCCAAACCGGGTCGTGTCGTCGATCAACAACAATGAATCGACCCAATCCGGATGGCGAAGGTTTTTGACGATGCGGGGCGAAGAAACCTGTCGCATAACCGTATCGATGCGCCCACCCTGTGAAAGAACCAGCAGCGAGTCTTCGACGACGATTTCGGCAAAGATTTTTCCCGACCGGAAAAACTCGAGCCGGGCGGCATCGCCGCGAATGGTGTCGCTGCTCGAAAAAAGACGGTCGAGGGCATAAAAGGTAGCTGTTCGCTCGGCCGTCCGTTCTAACTTGCCCCGCGCGCCAGACACCAGTTGCCGAAACAACGAAAGGCCTTCGAACACGGCCAGCAGGACGATCCCCGACAGGATCATCACCACCAGCAGTTCGGGCAGTGTCATGGCGGGCAACGCCCGCCGGATGTGTTTTCGGATTATCATTCTGTCGGGGTTAGTATCCGGTAGTTTAGCGTTTGGCGGCCGTGGTCGATCCGTATTTCGAAGTTGACGGCTTGAAAACCGTCGGCTGCAGGATAAGGCGAGACGGTTGCCTCGATCTCGCCCCAGTCGTAACTGCGAAGCGAAGTACCCGGCTCGTCAGCCTTTTCTAGAAATTCGCGGGCGCAGGCTTCGAGGTCGACTGCCGCCTGGAGCAGCGTATCGTCAGGCAACACCGACCGCACTCGGGTGACGGTCTCCACCGCGATCAGAAAGATCACCAGGAAAAGGACCGAAGCAACCACCGTTTCGATCAGGGTCGACCCCGCCAGTTTCTTTCTCAATGCAGCCATTTTATTGTTTTTTTCTGTGCCCTGGCCTTCATCCACATCGGGAAAGCCATGGCATCGCTCCGGTAGACGCGTGCGTCGTACAGCAAGTTTTCATAATACCCCCAGGGGGCGTAGTAATTGAGGTGATTGACATAGAGGCTGCCGGTGACGGCCCCCTGCACCTGCGCAATGCCGTCGACCCATACCAGGCCTCGGACGCGGGCGTTGGGGTGTTGTTGGTAGTTGATTGTTGGCTGCTGGCCGGAAGGTTCGGCCACTCTCTCGAAAATCACATAGCCGTTGACCTCGCTTTCCGCCCCAATCTCGATGCGGCTTTTCGACGACGCTTCCGGCATCACGATTCCCGAAGGGTAAGCGAGCCGCACCCGGGGCTCAATGATCACCGTGTCGGAAGCCACCACCTGCACTGATCCCGAAAAACCCGACCGGATCACTACCCGGCGGGCTACCGCCAGCACCTCGGACAACGAAGCCGTGCTGTCGATCTCCAACCGGTCGTCCGAACAAACGACGATGCGTCCTTGCAAACTCACTCCGCTCAACGCTTCAGCCCTCAGGAAAAGGGGCGGGTCGAAAAAACTGCGGGACACGTACACGGGATCGACAAAGGCGGAAGCGGTATCGCGCGCGAGCATCAGCGCACGCAGTGAATCCCGGATGCCCGGATATGATTCCGGAAAGCCGGTTTCACTCGCCCGGAGATCTTCTTCCTGCACAGGATCCCCGGCGTAGAAATCAGATTGGACCTGTCCATAAAGCAAGTCCTTTCCGGGTAGATAAAGCGTCCCCTTGAGGTTGCTGCGTCCGGCCAGAGTAACGGCCCGGAGGTTGTCACAGACGTAAAGAGCCGCTCCGAGCGGGCTTTCGCGCACTTGTCCCATCAGCCGCACGGCGCGGGTCTTTCCGTCGGCCGTCGAAGCTGCCACCCACTGGTAGAGTCCCCAGCATCCCGACGACAGAACAACCTGTGAACGGAGATCGTCATCGAATACAAGAAATGCCCCCTCGGCATCGAGCCGTTCGGCCAGCATACTGTCGCGTTCCCAAAGCAGAAAAGCCGCGTCGAGCCACGCCTCTTGTTGTCGTTTTGAAAAACCTTCGCGCCAACCGGCCGTGCTGACCTCCAACAATCCCAATAGCGCCACCAGTGCCAGCCCCATCAGGGCGGCAATCACCAACACGGTGGGCAATACATTGGCGGACAAGGTGGGGCGAAGGGCCATTTTCGTTACAGTTTGAGTGTATGGCGGTGTTTTCCTTGTTGCAGCACGACCGAATCGGGAGCGACCGTTGCGATCCGGTAACCGGCCACCGAATCGCCCCTCGACAGGAGCTCGGACGGACCACCTCCGGTCAATACAGCATAGAGCTGCGTCCCTCGCCGGATCGTCCCCTGGAATTGCACCGGAGGCACCGGAGGCTCTTCGGGCGGCGGGAGTTCTTCGAGGACGATCTCTTCCTGATTCCACGTGTCCTCGAATGGAGTATCCTGCGGTGGCGGGTTGTCGAGGAACGGGTCGCGGTAATCGAGGCGAAGCGTGGCGTCGAAGAATTTCGACATCCGAGCTTCAGACTTCGGAACCCCGGCCGGAGGCGGGGCAGCTTCCGGAGCTGTGTAGGCAACCACCCGCCGGAAGATCAGCGCCCAAACGGCCAGCACGACCATGAGCAACAGGTATGTCATTTTTTTGTTTTTCATCTGCTTACGGAGCGAGGATCAGCACCTCGAAAGTATAATTTTGCACCGCGGTTTTATAACCGCTGTTCTGCGCCTGGATCCGCCACTGGTATTTTCCGTTGGGCAGGTCGAAACGCACCAAATGGTCGGCCACGACGGTATCGGCCACAAACCGTTGCACCTCGGTGAACGACGGGGAAACCAGCATCAGGCGGTAGCTGTCGGCTCCCGCCAACGGATTCCAGGCAAAAGCGACCTTGCCACTACTCATCACAATATCCGGGGTCGGGGCGAGGATCTGAATCTTCCGGGCGCTGATGTCTTCAATCGTGCGGACAGTAAAAGCGTAGGTCTGCACGCTGGTCTGGGAACCGGAGTTGAAAGCCTGGACCTGCCATTGGTAGGCGCCGTCGACCAGGTCGAGGTTCAGCCGTGTTTCGGTCATCGTCGTGTCGGCCGCCAGCCAACGCGTGTCGCGGAACGAGGGCGAAGCCACCCGCACGCGGTAAGCGGCCGCTCCGGGCAGGGAATTCCAGGCGAAGGCGACCTGCGGGTTGTCGGTTTCGAGGTTGGCTACGGGCGAAACCACGGAGACCGTTTCCCGCGAGATATCGGTCACGGTCTGCACCCGGAACGAAAAAGTCTCGAAACGGCTCTGGTAACCTGAATTGCTGGCCTGTACCCGCCATTCGTAATCGCCGTCGGGCAATTCCATTTCCCATTGCGTTTCGGTCATCGTGGTGTCTTTCCAGATGCGTTCGACCTTCGAGAAGGAGGGGGCGGCCACCGTCAGGCGGTAGCCGTCGGCCCCGGGCAGTTCTTCCCAGAGGAACGTGGTCTGCGGGCTGTGGGTTTCGGCTCGGGAGGCGGGAGCCGTCATCCGCACGACCTGTTCGCTGATGTCTTTGACGATTAGGTCGTCGCAGGCGAACAGCGACAGGGCGAGAACGAAAACTACGATTTGTTTCATAGGTCAGTCGGTTGAGGTGATTTGTTGCAGGAAAAGGGTCAGTTGCAGCGAACGGCTGCGGTCGGCCGGGTGTTCGGCGACGCGGTATTCGACCGCGACAATCCGTTCCTCCCCTACCCCACCCTCAATCTCGGAGAGCAGGCGGGTCAGGGCGAAGAAATTGCCGCCGAGGGTCAGCTCGCCGGTGTAAAGTTCCATCTCGCCGGAATGGGCGGTGAGTACAGGCGAAAAATGTTCGGCAGTAACCAGATAGGCAGCGGCGAGCGGGGCTACATCATGTAGTATCTTTCCAGTTTTCAGCCGGTTTTCGGTTGGCGTGGGCGATGCTGCTTGCTGCGGTTTTCCGGACGAAGTGGCGCGTGCGGCGGCAAGTTCCGACGCCTGCCGTTCGACGGTGTGCCGGAGCGCGAAGGCGGGCCGGATGGCATAGGTATACGCCAGCAGGGGCACCCCGACGGTCAGGACAGCCAGTTTTGCGAGGCCGATATGATACTGAAAATTCATAGGTCGATGGCTATTTCAAACTGGTAACGGCCGGCGCGGTCTTTCTCGAGGGTAGTAAGTTTCAGCCGCGAGAAAGGCTCGGTGCGGCGCAGCGAGTCGGCCATCCGGGCGATCGGTGCGGCGTCGGGAGCGTAGCCCCGCAGGATGATTTTTCCGGATTGGATGACGGGGACTTTTCCTTCCTGTAACTTCTTGGTAAGCGGATTGACCGACAGCGAGGTGAACATCGTCTCGGGCGGTACCACCCCGGCGATCCGGTCGGCCAGCCACGCATAAGGGTAAGACGAGGCAGGCAACAGCATGGCCCGCAAGCCGTCGGCCCCGGCCTTTTGTCGGTTTTCGGCGGCAGCGGCCTGTTGCAGGCGGGCCAGTTCGGCACGCTGCTCGCCGGCCTCCCGCCGCAGGCCATTCTGTACAAAAAAATTGGCCAGCAGGGCAACCAGGCACACCGCCAACACCGGTACCAGCAGGCGGCGGTAAAGCAATTCGCACAAACAATTGGCCTCGGACGTAGCTTGCACAAGGGCTTTTGGTTGCAACGTCGTTCCGAAAAAATCGTCAGCGGCGACACGCACCTCCGTAAACGGATCGCCTCCCGGGAGCAGGCGTGTCGAAACCAGCGGCAGGCGGCAGGCGGCAAGCGCCGACATCAGTCCGTCGTAAACCTCGCGCCGCATGAAGGTGAGCCGCACCAGGCCCCCGCTGACAGGTTCGGTGGCTGAAAGAAATTCTGAAAAATTCTCAAAAATGTGCCGGGCCGTTTCGCTTTCCGGGGCGCACGACTTCGAAACCACCCCATCTCCCCCCACCACCAGGATCCAGGGCGTTTTTTGCCCCTTCTTCGTCCAAGCGGCGGGGACAAAAGTCGTGCGGCAGCGGATCCTTGCGTGTCCCCTATGAAAAAGCACCTCGTAGCGCACATACCGCCACCCGTCGGGTTGCGAAACGGCCACCAGCACATTGAGTTTCCGGAATATGATTTTTAGTGGATTCACGCGGGTCAATAGATTACCGTCGGTTTGATGAAAATATTGAGTTTTCGTACTTCCTTGTTATCCTTCGACTCGCCGAAAAGGAATTTTAGAATGGGTACCCGGGCAATAAAAGGCAGGCCCGAAGCGCTCTTTTCGCTACTCGTGCGCTCGATGCCGCCGAGCAGGATCATATCCTCATTCTGGGCCCTGATTTCGGATTTGAAGCTGCGGGTGGCCGTTCCCGGCGGGGCGTCCTTCTCTTCTTTGGCCGTGAATTCGGTCTGTTCGAGTTCGATCGTGAGCGTGATCTCGTCGTTGCCGCTCACCAGTGGGACGATCTTCAGGACAAGATCGGCATCGATAGACTTCCAGGTATACGAAGACGTCTGGATCGGATTCTGCGACCCCATCAGGCTTTCATTGACCTCTTTGTAGAAGCGGCGCTCGCCGCTTTTGAGTTCGGCTTCGTGGCCATTGAGGGTGGCGAGTTTGGGGGTCGATTGCAATTCTATGCTGCCGTTGCCTTCGAGCAGGAGCAGGTTGGCGTAGAAATTGGCGTTGACCTTGCCCAGGTTGACTGCCCCGAAGCCGTTGAAACTTTGGATCAGGCTGTTGATCGCCGATGCGCCCAGGGTCAGGTCCAGGCCCGGGCTGAACGTGCCTTTGGTGACGGTCGGCGCTTCGCCCACGCCGAGCGAAATCCCTTGCTCGTTGTTGCGGCTTTTGGTCGCATCGACAATGATCACTTCGATCGTGACCAGCGGCACAGTCTTATCGACCGACTTTAAAAATTGCTCGACACGCGCCACCAATCGTTGGTCACCGCTCAGCACGAGGCTGTTCAGGTCCGGGAACACCTGGAGTTGCACTCCCTTTTTCAGCTCAGGAGGAATCGCTTCGGGCAACCGGTTGACCGTCCGGTTCTGCATCTGTACCACCCGGGCCGAAGCCAGTACGTTTTCCTTCGACGCGCCGAACATCAGGATGCCTTCCTCTTCGTAATAAGAGTAATCGGTGCCTGTAAACAGCACTTTTAGTAAGGTGTGTAGCTCAACTTCACGGAGGTATAGCGTGGTTTGGCCGTTGACCGGCGAAATAAAGTAGTAGTTGAGCCCCAGTTGGTCGCACAGCGAGGCGAGGATGTCGGCCGTGTTGCCTTGCCGCACCTGCAGGGTGATCCGGCCCATGCTGTCGATTTCCAATTGGTCGGACGTGAGTTCGCGGCTCCTTAGGGAGGTCTCCCCTGGGGTGGGCGCTGTTTTTGGGGGGTCTAGTGCCCAACGGGAGGGGCCCACGCGAAAAGCTTCGAGATCGTTCGCTTCGGCCAGGGTCATAATCGCCTCGGATACAGGAAGTTCTTTCGTATAGCCCGACACCGGTTTGTGAATCAGTTGGGGCGGGACGACCAGGTTGACTCCCGAAGCATCGGCCACCAGCCGCACCACCTGTTCGAGCGGGACGTTGCGCAGGTCGTAGCTTATCCGCGAACTGTCGCGGTCGAAGGTCACCCTCGGGCCGGGGACCTCGGGTGGCGGAGGCATATAGGGGTAGACCGTGACGATGTTGCCCGTGATGTCGAGCGTCAGGTTATACTGTTTGCACAGGAAGTAGAGCAAGTCATCGATCCGCGCCCGGGCCAGGTTGCAGTTGACCGTCATCTCGCCACCGCCCCGGACGACGATGCTCACCCGGCTCGCCTTGGCTACGTTACGTAGCAATTCACCCAGCGGCATGTTCCCCACCGAGAGATCGACCTCGGCCCGGAACGCGGTATCAACCTCGACTAGCAGGTCGAGGTCCGAGCGCAACGCCTTCAACCGATCGTCCTGCCCATGCACGGCGGCGGAAAGAGAGCATAGGAGTAATACGAAAAAAATGCGTTTCATATCATTGAAGTTGGGGTAGCAGTTCTTCGAGCGAGGTTTCTCCGCTGCGGAACAAGGCCAGGGCAGCATCGCGCAGGGTGACGATCCCGCGGGCCGTCAGTTCGCGGCCGATGTCGTCGCGACCACTGCGGATTGCCTCCGAGAGTTCGCGGTCGACGGGGATCACCTCGTAGATCGCCTTGCGGCCTTTGTAACCGGTGTAATAACAGTTTTCACAGCCCACGGCGCGGTAGTGGTGACCGGCTGGAAATGCCTCACCCACCTGTTTCTGCACAGCCGCATCGACTGTCACGCATTCCTTGCACGCCGGGCAAAGCAGCCGCACCAGGCGCTGGGCCACGCACAGGATCAACGTGCCCGAGATCAGGTAGGGGTGTGCCCCCATATCGACCAGACGCGCCACGCTGCCCCAGGCGCTATTGGTATGTATGGTCGAAAAGATCAGGTGACCCGTCAGCGAGGAGCGGATCGCCATCTGTGCCGTGTCGGCATCCCGGATCTCCCCCAGCATGATGATATCCGGGTCCTGGCGTAAAAATGTCCGCAACGCGCTGCCAAAGGTCAGCCCGATCTCTTCTTTTAATTGCACCTGGTTAACGCCGGGGAGAGTATATTCCACGGGGTCTTCGATGGTGAGGATGTTGCCCGTTTCGCGGTTCAGCAGGCGCAGGGTGGCGTAGAGCGTCGTGCTCTTGCCCGACCCCGTGGGGCCGCTGATCAGCACCAGACCGTGGGGATGCTGCACCGCCCGGGTGTAATCGTCGAGTTGCCGGGCCGAAAAACCGAGGTTTTCGAGGTCGAGCAGCTCGACATGGCGGGTAAGCAGACGCAACACTACCTTCTCGCCATAGATGGTCGGCAGGCACGACACCCGCACGTCGAATTTTTCGTCGCCCGCCTGGTAAAAAATGCGTCCGTCCTGCGGCAGGCGTTTTTCGGAAATGTCGAGGTTGGCCAGGATCTTGATCTGGTTGACCAGCGCCGGGTAATTGTGGCGATCGATCACGTAGCGCTCGACCAGTTGGCCGTCGATCCGCATCCGTACGCGACAACGCTCTTCGTAGGTTTCAAAATGGATATCGCTTGCATAGCTGCGGTGGGCTTCGCCGATCAGGCGCATCAGGAATTTTTCGCCCGGCACGGCCGGCGCCTCGGCAACAGCGCTCCCGCCCTGCTGGCGGTAATGTTGCTTGAGCAGACGCGAAATTTCTTCTTTCCCAGCCGGAGTGACGCGGATCTTGCGGCCAGTGACCACCTGCACCTCAGCGGTCAATTCATTCCAGTCACGTTCGGCGTCACCGTAGCACAACAGCGTACCTGCCGCTTCGCCGTAGGGCACCAGGCGGTATTCCCACGCCTGGCCCGGGGTCAATTGCTGCAGGATCTCAGTCGCTATTTTTTGCTCGCCTTTCATAGAAACGGAAGCGCTAAGGCATAACACAAAAAACAGACTCCCACCGTCCCCACCAGCGGAATCGTATCGGGCCGCCGCCGCAGGAGCACCAACGCTCCCCACCACCCGAGCGAGAGCAGGAAGGCTGCTGTGAGGAAAAATACATATTCTCGTAATTCGAACAGCGGAGCGAGGGCTATGATAAACCACCCGTCGCCCGAGCCGATCATTCTGCTTCGGCGTTCTGCGGCAGGCCGCGAAACGTGCAGGAAAATCCACAGTGTCCCCCCTGCGAAGGCAACCAGACCAAGGTTGGCAAGCAGGTTCAGCAGAACTTCGCGTGCTTCTGCCGAAAGCAGTGCATAACCGAGTTGAAGCAGTGAGAAAAGCACAAGGGCAGCCGCACCGATCTGCCGCTCGCGGAAGTCGGAGCGGATCATCGCACCCAGCGGCAGGAAGGAGGCGAAGAGAAGCAGTTGGGGATTCATCAGGGTGAGTTTGGGTTAGTAAACAGGCGAAAAAGAGAGGATGCGGTGTCGCATCCGGACGATCAGTCTCTCGTTGTCGCGATTAATCTTTGACCGTTTCGCGCAACGATTTGTCCTGGTCGATCTCCCAGACGTTGAACACACCGTCACCGTCAAAATCGACCACCGCCGTTGCCGTCGCGCGGAACCCTTGCTCGGAGGCTTCGATGACCTCGATCAGATAGTTAGCCGTACCGCCGTCGGAAGTCAGACGCTGCTGCTCGAATCCCAACTCCTCGAGCAACGGGGAGTAGCGCGAGTAGGTGTAAAAATGGCTTTTTTCGAGCGAGTGCAAGAAAGTCAGTTGCTGCTGTGCCTCGGTGCTTTTGGCTTTCGAAATCAGTGGCATCAGGTTAGGCAAGGCGATCAGCACCAGGATGCCGATGATCACCAATACGACCAACAATTCGGGCAACGAGAACGCAGAAAGTTTCCGTGTTGCATTTCTTTTAAGAAAAAATAGGCTCAGGTCTCGTTTTTGCATGATGACAGTGTTTTTGTATTTAATTCATTATTGTGTTTTCAAAAACATTATAATCATCTGACTAGTAATTATATATTTTCGTATATTTGTTGCGATATATTTGTGTTGCACATTACAAATATCGTAATATATTACGAATATAAAAATTTAATCGCAATATTTTGCGAAATAACTACACTTCTACGATTATGAGCAGGGCGATATCGATGAGAATCAGCGAAATACTGAAGGGGGTTTTTCATGAGAACAAGTCTGAATTTGCCCGTGTAATAGGCGTCAGCGAAGGCAGTATTCGCAGTTACTTGAACGGAACCTTGCCGAAAGCCGATGTTTTGGAAAGAATCGCAACAAATATCGCAATATCTTGCGAATGGCTTTTGACCGGTCGCGGAGAAATGACCACAGCGGCAGTTGCAGACACAACGCAAACAATTCCTACTGTCTATTCCCGGGGCAGGACAGTGCCCGAGCAGGCAATACCCGTATATCAGACGCCCAATATTGTCGATTTAGAAGCATTTCTTTCGACTCCGCCCGAAACAAATGATTATGTATCCCTTCCAAAATTGCCGCGTTGTGATGGTGCGGTCGCCATGTGGAGTGATGTAATGGCCCCCGAATTGAAGTCCGGCGATCTACTTGTTTATCGTCGTGTGCGGGATTTGCGCAAGGGTGTGCTCTTGGGGCAAATCTACATGCTATCTGTCGAGATGGGGGGAGAGGAGTTTGTCCTGGTTAGATATGTATTGAAGTCTGATAAAGAGGATTGCGTTTGCCTGACCAGCAAAAATGAGCGCGCCGATCCACAGGATGTGCCCGTTAGTACTATTAAGGCAATGGCGATGGTCCGTGCAAGTATCAGGTATAAAAACGCATAATATTGCACCGTTTTTATTAAAATAATAGTATATTCACTAATTATTTTAGTAGAAATAACGTAATGGCCTATAGTATTACCCAGAAATTTATCTTACGCAGCGACCGACTCCTCGAATGCCAGGTAATTCCCCTTTATGACTTTAGGGTGGTGGCGGGTATTCATTCTCTTTTTGTCGGTAATGAAATCTCGACGGATGAAATTCAGATTACCGATCTGCCTGCGTGCGACGGAGCGGTAGAAGTGATGGGTGACAGCATGGAACCTCTTTTGAAACCGGGTGACATTGTGTTATATAAGACCGTGCCCAATCGGCGCGGTGGACTGTATTTTGGCGAAATGTACCTTGTTGCGTTTGATGTTGATGGAGAAGAGTATGTCACTGTGAAATACGTACATCGATCAACCCGGGAAGGATATTATATTCTAAAGAGCGAGAACTCGGACCACCCCCCTCGGGAAATACCCATTAGCGACGTGCGGGCAATGGCTATCATTAAAGCGAGCATTCGCCGGTACGCCCTTTCGAAAAGCCGCTAAAGCACTATCCTTGGTATACTGTTGATATAACTTATGTATCCATCCGATTAAAGACTCTAAACGTTTTGTCGGTTTGTCTGCATAGCGCGTTTTGAAATACTTTTTCTTTAGTTGTTCGTTTAGTAAATCTATTTTGTGGAATGAACCATACAGACGATCCAATTCACGTTCCTTTTTACTTCTGATCTGGCTTTTATAAACTGACTTGCGAAAAGCTTCCCGATGCAGGAAATAGCTGCCGACAGAGTAGAGTATCCGGCATAATTCCGGGTATCCGGACATTGAAAATACCACACATCACCTATCCCTAAGTTTGACGGGCGAGCAATTAAATGAACCTTGTAGTCTCTTTGCATATCGTCATACTTATAGATCAAACGAATAAATGGAGCAGCGCAACAAGTATCTGCTACAATGTAAATCGATCCAGCTGGCTGTCCATTTCGGCTCCATTCATACGTGCCGCTTCGAACTTGTCCGGGTTCGAGATAGCCGCTCTTGCGGAGATCTGAAAGTTTTATCTGTAATGTATCATCCAGTATGGTGGGCATAAAATCTTTTTTGACCTTAATCCAGGATCCAGAGTATTGGATAGATTTAATACTATGGAACATCTATCGATTTTCTCTTTTTCTTCGGTTTTATATTTCAATATCTCCCTATAGCAATAGCTGCGGGCAACCATACAAATATTCGGATAATCGGAATCGCTGATTATTTTATTTATATGCGAGTCTTTTACTACTATGTCGTCCTCGTTGTTTATTGGGAACACTAGAAAAGCGCATCGAGTGCGATCTCCTAGCCCTTCGTATAAATCAGCTATTGCCACATCATTATCACCAGTGGATTTAATTTTCGCTATTTCGGCAGCTAAAAATTCTTCGTTATACGACAAGGACCTTTCTGCTGCAGCGAGGTTTGCCCCATATAATGGATTATTCGTTATCATCCTATTCGAGCATTTTAACAGGTTCCATCTTCATCTGTTCGTCGATCTCCCGGTAGCGGGCGAAAGCTCGTGATCCTTCTTTGTGTCCGGACAACGCGCCCACCCGGTTAGGGTCTTTCACTTTCTTGTAGAGGTTGCCCACGAAGCATCGGCGGGCGAGGTGGGAGGATGCGATTTCATTCAGCGGTCTAACCTCCGGCTCTCGTGTCGTGGGATTGATGATTGTAACGGGCCGCCTCAACCTTGCGGCAAGGAACATCCGCTTGGTCGCTATGTTATATTTTGTTCCGAGATAAACGGCAACAGTTTGCCGCCGGTGTCGGGATACCTCGCAAGGATTTCTTTTGCTATCGAATTGAGCGGTACACGCACCGTAACCGGCCGCCCGTCCCGGGTCTTGCGAGGCACGTATTCAATAGCGCCGTTAATCACATTGGCCCGTGTCATCTTGTAGAGGTCGCCCACCCGGCACCCGATCAGGCATTGAAACACAAAAATATCCCGCTGCACGGCCAAATGTGGATGCCGGGCGAGATTGGTTTGATATAGCCGGTTGCGCTCGTCGATCGAGATATAAAAGGGCGTACCGTAGACGCATTCCTCAACTGTGAAATTCTTGAACGGATTGTTGTCCGTCTTGCCCACATCGTTTGCCCAAATGAAGAATGTGCGGATCTTGGTCATTACCCCGTTGATGGTATTCTGTCCACGGGGCTGCGGGGTACGGCTTTCTGGAACTGCTTCGTAGATGGCCGGGTATTTCTCAACCAGGGCATATTCGTTACGCAAGAATTCTTCGATGTCTCGAAGGACTAACGGCGTGATGTTGTCGAATGAGAGCACGAAAGAACGCTTCTGAGTGAGTTTCGCATACATCTCGTAGCGACGCAGCGCCCGGATCACCACATTAAACGATTTTACACGCCACTCGGATAGCTTACGCTTTTTCAAAAACTCATCGAAAGCCTCAAAGAAGGTTTGCGGCCTTTCGCCGGTGTCGTACTTTTCGGGGTGCAGATATTTGTCAACTTCAATCTCCAACCATTCGGAGGTTAGCCCGTCTTTCTCCGGGGCAGCGTTGTATATCTGGAGCAAGAGATTCTTCCTGCCGGCCACAGCCGTGCTGATCCTCAACCGCTCGTCGGCATCGAATATCACCTTTGCTTTGATCTCCTGTTTGGCGTTATCCCAGAGGGTCGGATTTACCTCGATCTCGCTTTTATGGAATAGCTGGATGTCCCGGCCGTCCCTCAGCCGAAAACGGACATTTGCTTTGTCAGCCTTTTTCTTGGATGTGCGCACAAAGGCGGTAACAGTAGCCATCTTCTATTCACTCTGCTCGTGGTGCAAATATAATAGACTTGCACCACACAATGAAATTACCTGCAATAATAAGCAACAAACATAATGCACATAAATATCTGATTATAATTTCAGTAACCATAAACCAGCCCAAAAACAGGAAACTAAATAATAGTCAAAATTGCATATTTCAAACATTTTCCTGGGCACCATAAACCGACCGCTTGTTTTCAGGCGGTCGGTTTTTTTGTTCCATATCGTTCTATAAGAACATAGAAAAATACCGATGACGGCACAGGAACGACGCCCTGGCGAAAGCACAAAAACAAAACACAACAAACTGAAAACAAGTAAATTGCGCATAAAATTACCGTATTGGGCGTCATATCGCCCGCCACAAGGCTACGTGGCCCCAGAAAATACCCGGTTATTTTTGTGGATCTAAACTTTCTTGTATGGGTATATCTACACGATTTTTTGCATTAGTTTGCTTCATTCTTTTCCCGCTTGCCGCGTTTGCGCAAGAGGCGAAACAATCCCGAACCACAATCACGGCCAAACTTTATGGCTTCGTGCGCGGCGATGCCGCCGTTGACACCCGGCTGAACGCATCGGCCTTCGAAGGCCTCTTTCTGCTCTACCCGCTCGACGTCAACCCCGACGCCAACGGGGCCGACCTGAACAAGGTATCTTCGGCGGGCTTCTACAGCTTCAACAGCCGCCTGGGAGTCGACGTCGGCGGGCTAAGTGTGTTCGACGCCAACGTCACGGCCAGGCTTGAGGGCGACTTCGCCGGGTTCAGCGGCTCGTTCGGCGCCAACTACAGCGTATTGCGCATCCGCCAGGCCTACATTAAGATGGGGTGGGAACACTCGGCGCTGACCATCGGTCAAACGTGGCATCCGCTGTTCGGGCCCGTGACGCCCGACGTCATTTCGCTTTCGGTGGGGGCGCCGTTCAACCCGTTCAACCGCAGCCCGATGTTCCGTTACGATTACCAGGTGGGGCGGTTTCAACTCTCGGCGGCGGCCATTTACCAGTTCCAGTTCACCTCGCTCGGACCGGCGGGCAAGAGCAACATCTATCAGCGCCAGGGCGCCATTCCCGAGTTTTATGCCGGGGTAACCTATGCCGGAAAAGGGTTCCTGGCCGGGGCGGGGTTCGACTACCTGACCATAGCCCCCCGCATCCAGTCGGTGGTAGACGATAACGTCTATAAGGTAGCCGAACGCCTGGGCTCGCCCTCTGCGACGGCCTACGCCCGCTATTCGACGGGACTGTTGAATGTGGCGGCCAAAACGATCTACGGCAAGAACCTGTCCGAACAAACCATGTTGGGCGGCTATGGCGTCAGCAGCGTTGACCCGGTCGACGGCCGGCAAACCTACACCAATTTTGCGCACTCGACCAGCTGGGTCAACGTTACTTATGGTAAGAAATATGTAGGCGGCATTTTCGCCGGCTACTCGAAAAGCCTGGGGTCGGATAAGGCGATCATCCCGGGTTCGACGCTTTACATGGATGGGGCGCGAATCGAGCACCTCTACCGCCTTTGCGGAACGTTTACCTATAACATCGCAAACTTTATGTTCGGCGCCGAGTATGAAATGACCACGGCCGGCTACGGCGACGGAGCGATGGATTACACCACGGGGCGTTATCACTCGACGCACGAGGTGACGAACCACCGCGTGGTGGGCGTGATTGCCTATATGTTTTAGCGGCAAATACGACCCTGTGCACAGGAAGAATCCCGACGACAGACCTGTCGTCGGGATTTTTTATTTCCGAGAAGCCACTATCTCTATCTGCCGACGGTAAAGAGTAACGCCCCGGCGATCAGGGCATAGACCACCGCATTGACCAGGGCCGTCGTGCGCGGCGAAAGGCGGCCGAGGGCCGAAACCCGTTCGCCCGCAAATCCCGCCAACACCGAAACCGCCGTAAAAATCACCATGGCTTGGGCCGCAAAGAGAGCGCCGAACATAAATATTTCGCCCTGATGTCCGCCGCCACCCCGGGGTATAAACTGGGGAAAGAACGCGAGAAAGAAAAGGACGATCTTGGGATTCAACAGGTTCATCATCACTCCGGTGCGGTACAATTTTCCGAAGGAGGCGGGCGGCGGGGTTTCCACAGAAGCAGTCGACACAGTCGGGCCGCTACCGGCGTTTTCGTCCGGATTTTGGGACAAACCGACGGATTTTACCCGCCGGGCTTCGAGGAACGATTTGACCGCCAGGTAAAGCAGGTAAGCCACCCCGGCATATTTCACCCCATTAAAAAGAAGCGGCGAAGAGCTAATGATCAGCGAGATGCCGAGCGCCGCCAGCGCCGTGTGGACAAACAACCCCGAACACAGCCCGAGCGCCACCGACACCCCCGAGCGCCATCCGCCGAGCAGGCTTTGGGTCGTTACGTAAAGGATATCGGGCCCCGGAGCGAGGGTCAGCAACGACGAAGCAATCAGAAATTCGGCTATTTGCATCGGTTTTTATCAGGCGTAGCGGCTGTTCCGCCAAGGGTCAGCGCAATTTGATCCGGTCGCCCGGATGGAGAACGCTCCGCTCGTTGAGCCCATTGAGCCGGTAGAGAGCGGCCACCGTGGTGCCGTTCTGGCGGGCGATCTGGTATAGGGTATCTCCCCGTTTCACGACGTGAACCGAAGCGGCATCAGCGTTTCCGGGGGCCACAATTTGATTGGTCAACGGCTGTGACGCCTGGGCGGTAACCGGCGCGGAAACGGGTTGCGTCTGCTGGGCCTGTTGTGCCAGCCAGTCGGCCGGGGTTGCTGTCCCGTCGGCCCGGAAAGAGGCCGAAGCTTTACCGTCGGCGGTAGCCAGTACCAGCGTGCCCTGCTTCAGGCAGCGGTGTTCGGTATCGAGCAACAGTTCGGGGTCAAACGGTTCGCCCGCGATACGTAATTCGAAGTGGAGGTGTTCAGTCGTGGCGCGTCCCGTGCGGCCGGCCAGGGCGATCGGAGTACCGGCCTCGACCACGTCGTTGGGCGTAACCAAATTCTTTATATTGTGCGAATAAACGCTTTCCAGGCCGTTGTAGTGGCGGACCACGATCACATTGCCATAGCCCGAATAGAGCTTCGACATTCGCACTACGCCGGGGAAAGCGGCCCGGATCGTATCGGAAGGTACAGCCTTGATGTCAACTCCGGTGTGCATCGAGCGGCCGCGCATCCCGTAGGGCGAAATTTTTTTACCTGGATAGGGGTAACAAAACTCCTGGGCGAGGATCCAACTCGGCAGTTCGATCCGGGATTGTCCGCCGAAGGGGTCTTGCTTCGAAAGGCGCACGTGTTGCGTTTCGCTCTCGGGAAAAATGATTTCCGGTCGTGGCGAAAGGATAACGGGTGCCGGGTCGGCGACCGTCGTGGCGACCAGAAGTTCCGGCACGGGGGCCGGCGGAACAGGGCGGGGTGCCGCCGGAGCAGCATTGGTTGCCGGCGCAACGTTGGTCGTCGAAGCGGGCGATGCCGCCCGGGGCCGGTCGGTGACAAAGGGGATTTCACCCGAAGAAGCGACAGGGGCCGGTTGAACGGTTGCCGGGCGGGCATCCTGCCGTCTCCATGCCATACGCGAAGCCGGCGAACATCCCGCCAAAGTCAAACCCAATAAAAACAAGGCGCCGATCTGAGCTTTCATCCGTTGCAATTTAAATATAACGATCGGTAAAAATAGGATTTTAGCGGCGGAATTGCAAATATGACCTATATTTGCGGGATAAACCCCGATCTTTAAACAACGAACCATATGGAAACAGAAAAAATAAAATGCCTGATCATCGGCAGCGGTCCGGCCGGTTACACGGCAGCAATCTATGCCTCGCGGGCCAACCTCGCCCCGGTGCTCTACCAGGGGATGGAACCGGGCGGACAGCTGACGATCACCACCGACATCGAGAATTTTCCGGGCTATCCCAACGGGATCAGCGGCCCGGCCTTGATGGCCGAATTTGAACTGCAGGCCCGGAAATTCGGCACCGACATCCGCACCGGCATCGTGACTGAGGCCGACCTCTCACGCCGGCCGTTCCGCGTAACGGTCGACGGCACGAAAAAAATCGAAGCCGAAACCCTCATCATTTCGACCGGGGCCGCCGCCCGTTACCTGCCGCTCGAATCGGTGCAACGTTTCCGCGGGATGGGCGTATCGGCCTGCGCTACTTGCGACGGATTCTTTTACCGGGGGAAGCGTACCGCCGTCGTGGGCGGAGGCGATACTGCCTGTGAGGAAGCCACCTACCTGTCGACCTTATGTTCGCAGGTTTACCTGATCGTGCGCAAAGACCATCTGCGGGCATCGAAAGCGATGCAGAATCGGGTGATGACAACGCCCAACATCGAAGTCCTGTTCCAGTATAACGTCGCGGAAGTGCTCGGCGACGAGGGCGGCGTGACCGGCGCCCGGCTCGAACACTGCGAGGGGGGAGAAAAACAGATCGAAATCGACGGTCTTTTCATGGCTATCGGGCACAACCCCAACACGAGCGTTTTCTGTGGGCAACTCGACCTCGACCCGGACGGATACATCAAAACGTGGCCGGGGACGTCGAAGACCGACGTGCCGGGGGTGTTCGCCGCGGGCGACGTGCAGGATTCGGTTTACCGGCAGGCGATTACGGCGGCCGGGTCGGGATGCCGTGCGGCGCTCGATTGCGAACGTTTTCTAATGGCCCAGGGCGACGACACCCCCAACGGGAACACCGGGAATTAGTGCGTCCCCGCACGGGGGGATTTCCTTTGCTTTGAAGAATCTCCCTGTGCGGGCACGCACCTCCGTCCACAACTCAGCCCTTCGGGCCTCAGACAGTGGACTGCACGACGCAATTACCTGCCGGTTTTTTCACGCTTTTTCCTTATAGGCGGATGCGCGGGCCGAATGTTACCTCCCTTCGGTCGGTGAGCTCGCCCGCCGCTTTGCGGCGACCTCGGTTGGCCCGCGTTGGCGCGGCGCCTGTAACCCAGCTTGCTTGAAAAGGGCGAGAAAACAAAAGGCCCTGCGAGATCCGCAGGGCCTTTTTATCCGTAAAGCGTGACTTACAGAAATTTCTTCCAGCGGAAGAACGTAAAGGTCAGCACCGAAATCAGCACCATCAGCCCGATGGCAAACAGATACCCGTATTGCCAGTCGAGTTCGGGCATAAACTTGAAGTTCATCCCGTAAATACTGGCGATCAGTGTCGGCGGCAGGAAGAAAACCGACGCAATGGTAAAAACCTTGGTAATATTGTTCTGCTCGATGTTGATCAAACCGAGTGCCGTGTCCTGGAGGTAATCCAATCGTTCGAAACTGAAATCGGCGTGGTTGATCAGTGAATTGACGTCCTTGATCATCAGGTTCAGGCGGGGGTAGATGTCGTTCGGGAACCGTTCGCTGCGCAGGATGCCCGACAGGACACGCTGGCGGTCGAAGATATTCTCACGCAAAAGCATCGTGTTTTCCTGCAAGTGGTTGATCTGGCGCAGGATCATCTGGTCGACCTTGCCCGTGATGGTGATGTGTTTACTCAACGTGGCAACCTGCTTGGCAAGCGCTTCGACCAGGTCGGCGTCGTAGTCGATGCGCACCTCGAGAATCGAGATCAACAGGTGGTAGCCTGTCGAAAAGGCGCGGTAGTTCATTTGCAACCGCTTGGCCGCTTCGTTGAACGTTCGCAGCTCGGCGTTGCGCACCGACACCAGCACCCCCTCGCTCACGATGACCGACACGGGTTCGACGGCAAACGTGTCGTCGGCCGGAGTGAAAAAGTTCGAGGTGCACACGATCGTGTTTTCCGTTTCGGAATATTTCGAGGTACTTTCGATCTCTTCGACCTGCTGGCGGGTCTGGAGGTTGATCTCCAAA
Source organism: Rikenellaceae bacterium (assembly GCA_031553805.1). GTDB lineage: Bacteria > Bacteroidota > Bacteroidia > Bacteroidales > Rikenellaceae > JAITVB01. The sequence continues at coordinate 22,854 of JAVBLC010000011.1, forward strand.
AAACTTTCGACCGCTTTCTGTTCCTTGGGCGAAGGTGAAAAGAGATCGATCCACAGGATATCGTCGAACCCCAGGTCGTCGAAGAGTTTGACGTCCGCATTGCGGACGATCTTATTGTATGATTTGAGGTAGATTGTGATCATTGTTCCGGCGTTTTGCAGGTGAAACATTCGGGTTCCTTGTGGAGGGGAGCGGGCCGGGCCCTCATTCCCTCGTTTCCCTTATGCCCTTCAGCCGGGGTTGATCTTGGTGGCGTCCTCGCGGTGTTTTTTCCAGAAAAGTTCGAGGGCCCGGCGCTTGGGGGCGTCGAGCGTGAAATCGATGCAATGGGTCAGGTAATCGACCGCCGTCGCGTAATCGACGCGATTGTCTTCGCGCGAGGCTTCGGGAATGTGGGCCACCCCATAGTCAAGCGCCGCTTCGAGCGCCGCAACCGTTTCGGGGTCGACCCCGTCGCGGGCCACCCACACGGCAAAGGCAAACGGCAGGCCGGTCATCGCATACCACTCGTGCGACAAGTCCCACGTGTGAGCCATCCGCCCCTCGTAGCCAAAGACCTTGTCGCCGATCAGCACGTAGCCCCCCTCGGGATCGCTGCCCACGCCGTCGAAGCCCTCCATCGCCACCCATTCGGGCGCGATTTTCCAGGATTCGCGGGCCAGGATACGCGCCAGGGCGACCGACGTGCGCGAATGGGGATCGAGGTAAATCCGACGGATCTTTTCCATCGGGGCGTCGGACATCAGCACGACGGTACGCACAGCATCGACCGCTCCGATACAATGATTGCCAATCAAATGAATTCCGGGGATATTCGGGACTTCCGCCGAAGGAAGCAGCGCAATGTCGACTTCGTTACGCCGCAGCGCCTCGGCACAACCGGCGGGCGGAGACAACAGCAACTCTGCACACAGGTCGTTGCCCGCGTGCCGGATACCATACAGAAAGGGAATGGTATTCAGATACGATACTGCTGCGATTCTCACCAGGACCATCGTCCATATATTTCGCCGATTAGTGAATAATTTTTTGATGTTCAGGACAATAGAAACTATTCCACGCCCCTCATCCCTGCAAAGGTAGGCTTTTTTAACAAACGAACCGCCTTTTTGCTCTTTTTTCTTGCATTTTTTAAATTTTTATCTTTTTCGGCAAGGAAAATGTACGGATCGTCCGAGCATAAGCTATCCTATAAATTATCAAGGCCATGACATTCCGTTACGCATTATTGTCTGCCGCCCTGGTTGCGGCGTCACTGGGGGGCGGCCGGGGGGCGGCCCAAACATCCGGGCAGACCGGGGGGATGGTTCCGGCCGATCCGCAAACAGTTACCGCGCAGGAACAGGTTCCCGTTTCGATCTGGGACCGAAAACCGTGGCCCGTCAGCCATTATTCAGCCCGTGTGGGTGGATTCTGGGCGCTGAACACCACCGGCATCGGCATCGGCACCGACAAAAACCCCTACTCGATCCTCGATTTCGAGAACGACCTGGGCATGAACCGCAATACGGGCAGCCTGCTGCTCAACGTCAATCTCCGGGCCGGACGCCACAAGCGCAGCCGGTTCGACCTGTCATATTATTACATCAACCGCAGCAGCACAGCCACCCTCGACAAAGACATTCACTTCGGCGACCACGACTATCCGGTCGACGCCGAGGTCGACGCTTTTCTGAATACGAATATCGTACGGTTTTCGTATGGGTATGCTTTCCTGTCTTCGCCCAAGGTTGAGTTGGGGGCGTTGGTCGGGTTGCACGTGCTGGGTTTTCGGGCCGGGATGAGCGCTGTGGGCAACACCCAGCAGTTCAACTACACCGACCGGGCCCGCTTCACGGCGCCGTTGCCCGACTTCGGGCTGTGGGGCACCTGGGCGTTCCATCGCAACTGGGCGGTGAGCACCGAGGCAGGGTACTTCAGCGTGAAGATCGACAACCTCGACGGACGCATCCTGAGCGGCTCGCTCTACCTCCAGCGGCGGCTGGGCCCGCATTGGGGCATCGATGTCGGCTATACGCTTTTTGACGTTAAGATCTCGCTCGACCGCCCGCACATCCAGGGCGACGTCGAATGGCGCTACAACGGGCCGTCGATCACGGCCGTCTACCGGTTCGGAAACAAATAGGGTGCGTCCCCGGTGCGTCCCCGCACAGGGAGATTTTTCCCGAGCCAAGTCACCCTCAGGAAAGCGCAACTTTCCCCAAAAATTCTTGCGGCGCTTTTTATAAAAAGCGGCAGTTCCCTCGCGGAGCCTCCCTCTTGTGCGGCAGCCACACTCCCCAGAGATTTTTATGCCGGATCCGCACCGGCAAGCTTCCAATGCATAAAAATCTCTCGTGCGCGGGCCAATAAACACGGTGCGGCGGGCAAAAGCCCGCCGCACCGTGTTTATTGGCCCCTCTTCTATTTTTTATCAAAAGAAATCGATCGGCAGGTTCATCCTCACCCTTACCGGCTCGCCCGCGCGGGTTCCGGGCGTCCATTTCGGCGACTGGGCAACGACCCGCACCACCTCTGCGCCCATCGAAGGCGTGGGTGCGGAGAGCACCTCTATCCCGGCAACCGAACCGTCGGCTTCGACAACAAACGTAACCATTACGCGGCCGCCCTGAAAATCCCGGGCATCGTCCGGGAGCCTGACGCGCCCCATTACCCACGAGCGAAAAGCGATCACGTCGCCTCGCCGGAACTTGGGCATCACCTCCACCAGATCCAGCAGGGGCTCGGATTCGCCCGGAGGCGGCGCCTGGCATTCCGTGTTACGGACACTTCGGGGACAAGCGCTTTCGCAGGCAAAGGCGTTATTCCCGGTAGCCAGCAAGACGACAGTTGCCGCTACCACTCCCCTAAAAATGGGGAAGACACTGAAGAGCAATGATTTTTTGTTCATTCTTCGGGTAATTTCTCACCTAAATGTATAAAATAAATCTGAGAACGAACAACCTCCCAAAAAATTATAAAAAAACATAAAAAATCGTGTAACTTTTTCCTTGGGTCAGCGTTAATATAAAAGAAATCACGGTTTTCGGGATTTTTTCGTACCGGGAAACCGTGATTTCCATATCTTTGGGGAAATTTTTTCGAAATATCACTTTTCGGCACATCCGGAAAGGCAACAGGGGACACATTATGATCGTACTGGAAAACATCAACAAAACTTACTTCAACGGCTCGCCGTTGCACGTGCTCAAGGGGGTCAACCTCCGGGTTGAAACGGGCGAAATGGTTTCGATCATGGGCGCCTCGGGATCGGGCAAGTCAACGCTGCTCAACATCCTGGGCATCCTCGACGACTACGAAACGGGCAACTACTACCTCGACGGCACGCTGATCAAGCACCTCAACGAAACCCAGGCAGCCGACTACCGCAACCGGATGATCGGCTTTATCTTCCAGTCGTTCAACCTGATCAACTACAAAAACGCGATGGAGAACGTCGCCCTGCCGCTCTACTACAAAGGGGTGTCGCGGCGCAAACGTAACGCGATGGCGCTCGATTTCCTCGAACGCCTCGGTCTGCGCGACTGGGCCGACCATATGCCCAACGAAATGTCGGGGGGACAGAAACAGCGCGTGGCCATTGCCCGGGCGCTGATCACCAATCCCCGGATCGTGTTGGCCGACGAACCTACGGGGGCGTTGGACAGCGTCACCTCACAAGAAGTGATGGACCTGCTGCGCGGGGTGAACCGCGACATGGGGATCACGATGATCCTCGTCACCCACGAACGCGAAGTGGCAATGCAGACCGAAAAGATCATCCACATCCGCGACGGGGTCATCGGCGAGATCGAAGCGACCGGAAACGGCAAGCCCGAATCGGCCGGCATCATCGTTCCCCCTTTTGTTGAACCCGCCCTTTCCGCAATCTGATGAGAGAGCTTTTACAGGAAATATTCGCCACGATGCGCCGCAACAAGTTGCGGACCGTGCTCACGGGTTTCTCCGTGGCGTGGGGCATCTTCATGCTGATCATCCTGCTCGGGGCCGGCAACGGACTCAAGAACGGGGTGATGTCGAACTTCGCCGACGTGTCGCTCAACTCGGTGAGCGTTTACGGCGGCTCGACCGAAAAGGCCTACAAGGGGTATCCGCGCGACCGCCGCATCCGCTTCGAACGCGAAGACGTCAACGTGCTCCAGGACCAGCACGAGCAGAACATCGTCAAGATCACCGGCCGGTTCAATTTGGGAAATAAAATGGCCATCAGCGGCAAGGAATACCTGCCCATCAGCCTGTCGGGCGTCGAGGCCAACTACACCGAGATCGGGATAATCCGCCTCGAAGAGGGCCGCCTGATCAACCAGACGGACATCGACCAACAGCGCAAGGTACTGGTGATCGAACAATACATGACCGAGGCGCTCTTCAAGAACGCCAGCCCGATCGGGCGCGAAGTGGTGATCGACAACGTAACCTATACCGTGGTGGGACGCTACAAAGGCGGCTCACGGAGCAGCCGACCGACGATCTTCGCCCCGGCCAGTACGCTGCAAAACCTTTACGCCAGCGCCAAGCCCATTTCACAAATCCAGTTCTTGGTCGACGGGTTGCCCGACGAAAAGAGCAACGTACAATTCAACAGCGACGTGCGCAGCACATTGGCCGCCCAGCGTTCGTTCGACCCCACCGACGAATGGGCGGTGCGTATCTCGAATAACCTGCGCGGTTACCTCCAGGCAATGATGATCTTCAACGGGATCAACCTCTTCGTGTGGATCATCGGGCTCGGAACCCTGCTGGCTGGGATCGTCGGGGTGAGCAACATCATGCTGGTGACCGTGCGCGAACGCACCTCGGAATTCGGCATCCGCAAGTCGATGGGCGCTTCGCCCGCTTCGCTGGTGGTACTCGTGCTGCTCGAATCGGTGATGATCACAGCCTTCTTCGGCTACATCGGAATGCTGCTCGGCATCGGGGTGATGGAGGCGATCAACTTCCTCCTCGAAAAACAGGCCGCCACGAGCGACAGCGATATGGTGATCTTCAAAAACCCGACGCTCGATATCGGGGTGGTCATCAGCTCCACGCTGGTGCTGATCATCTCCGGAATGATCGCCGGTTATGTCCCGGCCCGCCGCGCTGCCCGCCTGAAGACTATCGACGCCATGCGATATAATAAATAACGCCAGTAAGCACTTACAACCTAATCACGCAAAAATGTTCGACTTAGACCGCTGGGAAGAGATCTGGCAGACAATCAACCGAAACCGGACGCGGAGCATCATGACCGCCATGGGCATTTTCTGGGGATTACTGATGTTGACCACATTAGCCGGCGCCGGGATCGGATTGGAACGGAAGATCCTCTCCAACGTAGAGGGCTTTGCCGCCAACTCGGCTTTCTTCTTCACCGGCCAGACGAGCGTCCCCTACAAGGGGTTCCGCTCAGGGCGCTACTGGGAGTTCTCGAACGAGGACATGACGGTGATCAAGAACAAGATCGACGGGGTCGACTTGGTGGCCGGGATCATCGGAGGCGGTATGGTGAAAGCGATCAGCGGCGAAAAGGAGGGAGAATATTCACTGGTAGGCTATATGCCGGAAATGATGCGGATCAATCCCTTATTCATCGAATACGGACGCGAGGTGAACGATCTGGATATGGTCCAGAAGCGCAAGGTGTGCATGATCGGCATCCAAGCTTACCGCGAACTCTTTCCGGGGGGAGAAAATCCCGTGGGACAAACCGTCCGGGTCCTGAATAGCTACTTCACTGTGGTTGGGGTTTTCTCGCCGGTGAACCACATTTTTATCGGCGGTGACCCCGAGCAAACAATCATCGTGCCCTTCTCTGTCCTGCAACAGATGTACGCGCGGGGCGACGAATTCGATCTGCTGGCCGTCACCGGCAAGAAAAACGTCGACATCTCGCAACTCCAGGACCAAATCACCGCCGCCCTCTACAGCCGCCACAACATTGCACCGGACGACAAAAAGGCGATTTTCGTGGAGAACATCAAGGAGCAGTTCGACATGTTCAACAACCTCTTCCTGGGGCTCCGGTTCCTGACGTGGATCGTCGGGCTGGGAACACTGCTGGCCGGGATTGTGGGGGTGAGCAACATCATGCTTGTGGTGGTGCGCGAACGGACACAGGAGATAGGCGTGCGGCGCGCGATGGGCGCGCGGCCCTGGAAGATCATTTCTCAGGTAATGAGCGAAAGTTTCGTGCTGACGTTCGTCGCCGGGATCGGGGGGCTTGCGCTCGGGGTCGGACTGCTGTCGATCGTCGATTCGGTCAGTGCAACCTCGGCGGCAGCAGAAGGAGAGGTCTTTACCTCGTGGCAGGTGTCGTTCGGCATTGCGATGGGCGCGCTGACGGTACTCGTCCTGGGCGGCCTGCTGGCAGGGGTCATTCCCGCCATGCGCGCCATGAGCATCAAGGCCGTCGACGCCATCCGCGAAGAATAAATGAAGAAATAATAATAACCTGAAACCAATATGAAAAAGTTTTTCAAAATTTTCCTCGGAGCCCTTTTCGGGATCATCCTGATCGGCACATTCTTTTTCCTGTGGAGCAAAACGCGCCCTGAGAAAGTGGTCTACACAATCGTCGAGCCCACTACCGACACCATCGAACGCCGCGCCGTAGCCACCGGCAAGGTCGAACCGCGCGACGAGGTGCTGATCAAACCCCAGATTTCGGGAATCGTTTCCGACGTCTATTTTGAAGCAGGCCAGATGATCCGCATCGGCGAGGTGATCGCCAAGGTAAAGGTTATCCCCGAAATGGGCGCGCTCAACAACGCCCAGTCGCGGGTGAAGCTGGCCCAGATCGCCCTCGAGCAGACCGAACGCGACTACGGCCGGGTGAAGCTGCTTTTCGACCAGGGCGTCGTGTCGAAAGAAGAACACGAAAAAGCACTGACCGAACTCACCCGTTCGCGCGAAGACCTGCAAACGGCCCAGGACAACTTCGAAATCGTACAGAACGGGGTCTCGAGCCGCAGCTCGGAACTGAGCAACACCCAGATCCGCTCGACGATCACCGGGATGATCCTCGACGTGCCGATCAAAGTCGGCAACTCGGTGATCCAGTCCAACACGTTCAACGACGGGACGACCATCGCTTCGGTAGCCGACCTGGGCGACATGATCTTTCGCGGCAAGATGGACGAAACGGAAGTAGGCCGGCTGAAGGAAGGGATGCCCGTGAAGGTGGCCATCGGCGCGATGCAGGACGTGTTGCTCGACGCCACGCTCGAATATATCTCGCCCAAAGGGGTGGAAGAGAACGGCATCGTGCTCTTCGAGATCAAGGCCGCCACGAAAGTGCCTGACAGCCTCTACGTGCGGGCCGGCTACAGCGCCAACGCCGAGATCGTGATCGACCGCCGCGCCGGCGTGCTGACTGTGCCCGAAAGCACCGTCGAATTTGCAGGCGACAGCTCGTTCGTCTACAAACTCACCAGCGCACCGGACGCTTCGGAGCAGACCTTTGAAAAGACCCCGGTGAAACTCGGCCTGTCGAACGGTATCAACGTCGAAGTGCTCACCGGCCTGGTGGGTAACGAAAAACTGCGCGGCATCCGCGAGGTCAAAGGCGCCAAAAAAGCCCAACCCTAACCGTCGAACTAACCGCTAAACGAACGGATATGAAAAAAATAACCCGCGTTGCCGCCGGATGTGCGGCCCTGCTCCTGCTTGCCGGCACCGCCTCGGCCCAGGGGGGGTGGACGCTCCAGCAGTGTATCGACTACGCGATCGAGAACAACACCACCGTCCAGCAACGGATGCTCCAACAGCAAGACCAAGAGATCTCGCTCAACACCTCGCGCAACAGCCGCCTGCCGAACCTCACGGCTAACGCCAGCGAGAACCTCAGCTTCGGCCGCAGCGCCGGACGCGACGGGGTCTATACCGACGTGACCCGTGCCTCCTCCTCGGCCGGGATCAACACGAGCGTTCCCGTTTTTGCCGGCTTCCGGATCAAGAACGACATCGCCGCCCGCGAGTTCGACCTTCAGGCGGCCCTCCACGACCTGGCCCGCGTCAAGGACGACGTGGCGGTCAACGTCACTTCCCTCTACCTCCAGGTGCTCTTTAACAAAGAACTCCTCGGCGTGGCCCAAAGCCAGGTCGAATTGAGCCGCGAACAGGTCGAACGCAGCCAGAAGCTGTTCGAAGCCGGACGCAGCGCCGAATCGGCCGTCTACGAAAGCCGCGCCCTGCTGGCCAAAGACGAACTGGTGCTGGTGCAGGCTGAGAATTCGCTCACCCTCTCGCTGTTAGACATCGCCCAGGCCCTCAACCTGCCCGAAACCGCCGGATTCGACATCAAGGCCCCGCTGCTCGACCAACTCCGGGTCAACGCCCTGAGCAACCTCGAAGCACCGGGAACCATCTTCGACTATGCCGTCGTCACCCGCCCGATGATCCTCGCCGAACAAAGCCGCCTCGAAAGCAGCCGCAAGACGCTCGGTATCGCCAAAGCCTACCGCTACCCCCAAATCTCGCTCGGAGCCGGGTATAGCAACAGCTACTACTACTCGTTCTCCGATAACGCCACCAACCTGCAGTTCATGGATCAGATCAAAAACAACGGCAGCGAGTCGATCGGCCTCAACCTCAGCATCCCGATCTTCAACCGCCTCGCCACCCGCAACCAGATCCGCAGCGCAAACCTCAACATCCAAAGCCGCGAACTGACCCTGACCGAAGCCGAACGCACCTTGCGCAAAGAGATCGAACAGGCCTACTACAACGCCTCGGCCGCCTACAAAAAATTCCAGTCGGCCGGCGAATCGGCCGAAGCCGCACGCATCGCCTTCCGCTACGAAGAGGAAAAAGCAACCGCCGGACGATCGACCACATTCGACTATAACGACGCCAAAACACGCCTCGAACGCTCCGAATCCGAAATGATCCAGGCCAAATACGAATTCATCTTCCGTCGCAAAATCCTCGACTTCTACGCCGGAACCCCCCTCGACTTCGAAGTGTACTAAACCCGAGAGCCGGAGAGAACTGCGGCTTTTTGTAAAAAGCAGCACCAACCGAGGTCGCCGAAGGCAGGCGAGCTCAGCGGAGCTAAAAACTTTTCTGGAAAGCTGCGCTTTCCTTGACCTACCTTGCTTAGATTTTAAAAGGGTTTATAAGAAGGGCCCCTTTTCCCGTATCGCTTCGAAATTTCGAGCGTTACGATGGAAAAGGGGCCCTTCTTATAAACCCTTATAGGGTCCGAGTAAAGTAAGTCCGGAGAAACGAAGTTTTGCTTCGCAGAGCTCCGCTTCGCTACGGTTCTCAGTAAAATTTTTGGGGCGCCTTTTTATAAAAAGGCGCAGTCCCCTCCTACTCCTGCTTCAGCGCAGCGTGGGCTGCGGCGAGGCGTGCGATGGGTACGCGGAAGGGGGAGCAGGATACGTAGTTGAGTCCGGCGAAGTGGCAGAATTCGACGGATTTGGGTTCGCCGCCGTGTTCGCCGCAGATGCCGCACTTGAGGTTTTCGCGGACGCCGCGTCCTTTGAAGACAGCTTCACGCACGAGTTGGCCCACGCCTTTGACATCGAGGGTCTGGAACGGGTCGGCTTTGAGCAGTCCTTTCTCGAGGTATACGGGCAGGAATTTGGCCACGTCATCGCGCGAGAACCCGAGAGTCATCTGCGTGAGGTCGTTGGTCCCGAACGAGAAGAACTCGGCGACTTCGGCAATCTGGTCGGCGGTGACGGCGGCGCGGGGCACTTCGATCATCGTGCCGACCATGTATTCGATGGCGTCGTTGCGTTCGGCGAAGATCTCTTCGGCCACGCGGTCGATGATCGCTTTCTGGTAACGCAGCTCTTTGTGGTTACCCACGAGCGGTACCATGATCTCGACGCAAGCCTCGACACCCCGCTTTTTCACGTTGAACGCGGCCTCGATGATGGCGCGGGCCTGCATTTCGGTGATTTCGGGATAGGTGTTGCCCAGGCGGCAGCCGCGGTGGCCGAGCATCGGGTTCGATTCGGCCAGCATTTCGACTTTGTTTTTGATCTTATCGTAGGAAACGCCCATTTCGGCAGCCATTTCCTTCATCTCCTTTTCGAAATGGGGCACGAATTCGTGGAGGGGCGGATCGAGCAGGCGCACGGTGACGGGGTAACCGTCCATCGCTTCGAACAATCCCTCGAAGTCGCCGCGCTGCATCGGCAGCAGTTTGGCCAGGGCCTTGCGGCGGCCGGCTTCGTCGTCGGCGAGGATCATTTCGCGCACGGCTTTGATGCGGTCGCCTTCGAAGAACATATGTTCGGTGCGGCACAGGCCGATCCCCTGCGCACCGAAGGCCATCGCCTGTTTCGCGTCGCGGGGCACGTCGGCGTTGGCGCGTACCTTGAGGTGTGCGAATTTGGTCGTGAGGTCCATCAACTTGGCGAAGTCGCCCGAAAGCTCGGCGTCGCGGGTGGCTACCTTGCCTTCGTAAACCACGCCGGTCGAACCGTTCAACGAGAGCCAGTCGCCCTCCTTGTAGGTCTTGCCACCAACGGTCAGCGTACGGGCCTTGTAATCGATCACCAGTTCACCGGCGCCCGACACACAACATTTGCCCATCCCGCGGGCCACGACCGCAGCGTGCGAAGTCATCCCGCCGCGGGCGGTGAGGATCGCTTCGGCCACGTTCATCCCTTTGAGGTCTTCGGGCGAGGTTTCGACGCGCACCAGGACGGTCTTCAGCCCTTTGGCCGCCCATGCTTCGGCGTCGTCGGCAAAAAAGACGATCTGGCCAGTGCCGGCGCCCGGCGAGGCCGGCAGCCCTTTGGTCAGCGCCTTGGCGGCTTTCATCGCTTCGGGATCGAAGACCGGGTGAAGGAGTTCGTCGAGTTTGGCCGGTTCGCAACGCAGCACGGCGGTCTTTTCGTCGATCAGCTTCTCTTCCAGCATATCGATCGCGATCTTGACCATCGCCGCACCGGTGCGTTTGCCGTTGCGGGTCTGGAGCATCCAGAGTTTTCCATTTTCAATGGTAAACTCGATGTCCTGCATATCGGTAAAATATTTTTCGAGGTGAGCCTGAATGTCGTTGAGTTCTTTGTAGGCAACAGGCATCGTCTCTTCGAGCGAAGGGAATTTCGACGCGCGGTCAGCCTCGGATACACCCTGCGAAGCGGCCCAGCGGCGCGAACCTTCGATGGTGATCTGTTGCGGGGTGCGGATCCCGGCCACCACGTCTTCGCCCTGGGCGTTGATCAGGTATTCGCCGTTGAAGAGGTCTTCGCCGGTCGAGGCGTCGCGGGTAAAGGCCACGCCGGTCGCCGAGTTTTCACCCATATTGCCGAACACCATCGCCTGTACGTTCACAGCCGTGCCCCACTCTTCGGGAATGCCGTTAAGCTTGCGGTAAAGGATCGCGCGGTCGTTCATCCAACTGCTGAACACGGCGCATACTGCGCCCCAGAGCTGTTCCCACGGGCTGTCCGGGAAATCGCGGCCGGTGCTTTTCTTCACGGCGGCCTTAAAGCGTCTCACGAGTTCTTTCAGGTCATCGGCCGAGAGTTGGGTATCAAGTTCGACGCCCTTTTCGTGTTTCATCTCGTCGATGAGTTCTTCGAACGGGTCATGGTCTTCCTTGCTTTTGGGCTTCATGCCGAGCACCACGTCGCCGTACATCTGCACGAAGCGGCGGTACGAGTCCCATGCAAAACGTTCGTTTCCGCTGTTCTTGGCCACCGACAGCACCACCTGGTCATTCAGGCCGAGGTTGAGGATCGTGTCCATCATCCCGGGCATCGACGCACGCGAACCCGAGCGCACCGACACCAACAGGGGGTTGTTCGCATCACCGAACGATTTGCCCGTGGCGGCACCCATTTTTTCGATGGCTACCTTCACGTCGGGCTCAAGGAGTGCGATCACTTCGGGCTCACCGTGGGTATAGTATTCGGCGCAAACGTCAGAAGTAATCGTGAAACCCGGAGGAACGGGGATCCCGATCAGGTTCATTTCTGCCAGGTTGGCCCCTTTGCCACCGAGGGTGTCGCGCATGCTGCCGTTCCCTTCGGCCTGCTTGTTGCCGAAGGTGTAGACTCTTTTGATTTTTTGCATAATGGGTTATTTTTGTATGGTTTGTTTTCGATTGCTTTCGGGTTAGAGGTCAAATATATAAAATAATATCCTTTTTTCAAACGCCCGAAGCAGGAAAATCGACCGGAAGAAAGAATCAACACCGCCTCAAAAAGAAGCCCCCTCCATTCACAAAGCGCCGATAGGCAGCGGTCCGGAGGACCGCTGCCGCGCATCTAAACAAATTTTTCAGAAAAAGAGGGGTCGGGGGAAACGCCCCGGTCTACTCAATGTCGAGGTCGAGGCTTTTGCGGAATTGGGCCAAGTGAGGGTTCTGCTCGCCCAGGTAAGCGAGCTTGTCCTCGGGGCGGATGGGTTTCATGAACGAGGTGTCCTCCTCGATGACGGTTTCGAATTCGATCGCGCCGCCCAGGCCCGAAAGTTCGGATAGGCGCCGTTTCAGGTCGATCGTGTTGCGGTCGATCTCTTCCTGGAGCATATCCGTGACGACGGTGAAGATGACCTTGTTGCCCCGGACATTGACGGTTTGCAGGGCGGCAGCCAGGCGCGGACGGTCGTCGGCCAGGTCTGTGGCGAGTGTGCGGCAGGCGGCGGTGAGCATACGCTCCGCCTCTTCCGGTGAAGATGCGGCGGACGAAGCGGCCACAGGGGCGTGCGAAACGGGGGTCTCCGCTTGGGGCGAAGCTGTTTCTGCGGCCGGGGCGGCCGTGCCGTTCATGATGTTTTTGAGCGAAAAACCGGTGATCGAAGTGCCGTTGCCGTTAGCAGGCCGGGGCGGAGCCGGGTTTTCCGCAGAGGGTGAAACGGGTGTTGCGGATACAGGAACCGCCGCTGGCGCAGGGGCGGGAGCGGCCACTAGGGCCTCAGATGCAGGCGTGTGATTCCCGGAAACGATTTCGAATTGGGGTTCCTCGGCAGGGAGTGCCGGCGAGAACACGACGGCTTTTGCCGGCTCAACGGGCCGCACGGGTGCGGGAGCAACCGCTTCGGCCACAGGAGCCGGTGGCGTTGCGACAGAAGTCGATGCGGGCAACGGGGCTACCGCCGGATCAACGGCAGTCGCGGACGGATTGGCTGTTGCAGGAGCTGCCGCGGCGGCGGCCGGACGCCCCGCCGGTTCGGCCAGCGTAGGCGCGTAAGGATTACTCCCCTCCGCTAATTTTTTTTTTTGACCCATCCCGCAGAGTTTCATCAGGGCGAGTTCGACGTGCAAACGTTGGTTGGTGGCCGACCGGAACGAGGAATCGACCCCCGTCAGCAGGTTGACCGCTTCAAAGAGGAGCGGCACCTCCCATCGGGCCGACTGTTCGCGGTAGCGCTGCGCCACCGTGCCCGACACTTCCAGCAAAGGCAATGTCCTTGGTTCTTTGCACATTAGTAAATTTCGAAAATGGTCGTTCAGTCCGGCGATGAACAGTTGGCCGCCGAAACCCTTGCGCAGTACCTGGTCGAAGAGGAGCAGCGTTTCGGTATAATCGCCCGCCAAAACGAGGTCGGATATGCGGAAATAGGTGTCGTAGTCGAGCACATTGAGCGTTTCGGCCACACGCGCCGCTTCGAGCGAAGCACCGCAGAACGACACCACCTTGTCGAACATCGACAGCGCGTCGCGCATCCCTCCGTCGGCCTTTTGGGCGATGATGTGGAGCGACTCGTCGTCGTAGGCCACGCCCTCCTGTCCGGCGATGTATTGCAGGTAACCGACGGCGTCCTCGGCCTTGATCCGGTTGAAGTCATAGATCTGGCAGCGCGAAAGGATCGTCGGGATGATTTTATGCTTCTCGGTGGTCGCCAGGATAAATAATGCATGCGAAGGCGGTTCTTCCAGCGTCTTGAGGAACGCGTTGAAGGCCTGCACCGAAAGCATATGCACCTCGTCGATGATGTAGACGCTGTAGCGGCCCACCTGCGGCGGGATGCGCACCTGTTCGGTCAGGTTGCGGATGTCGTCGACCGAGTTGTTCGAGGCGGCGTCCAGTTCGTGGATGTTGAACGAGCGGCCTTCGTTGAAGGCGCGGCACGATTCGCACGCCTCGCACGCCTCGCCGTCCTGCGGGTTCTGGCAATTGATCGCCTTGGCGAAGATACGGGCCAGCGTGGTCTTGCCCACCCCCCTCGGGCCGCAGAAGAGGTAGCCGTGGGCCAACTGGCCGCGGGTGATGGCGTTCTTCAGTGTCGAGGTAATATGCCCCTGGCCGACCACCGAAACAAAGGTAGCCGGACGGTATTTCCGCGCAGAAACGATAAAATTGTCCATTTTCAAAATTTTAACCCGCAGGCTCTGCTTCGCTGTGCGGAGCGTGCGGCAGATTTAAACGATCGTTTCGGTTTTCAACCGGAGCGTACTCAAGTACGTAAGGATTGAAAAGCGGAAGGATCGTTTAAAAGTGGCGTGCGATACGTGCAGCCTGAATTAGAGAAGCTTGGAAAGCTTCTCGGCAAGAACGTCCTTGGTGCAGAAGCCTACTTGTTTATCGACCAATTGTCCGCCCTTCAGAAAAACAATCGTCGGGATGTTGCGCACGCCGAACTGCACGGCCACTTCGTTGTTGGCGTCCACGTCGCATTTGCCTACGACCGCTTTGCCCTCGAACTCCTTGGCCAGCTCTTCGACCGCAGGGGCGATCATCCGGCACGGGCCGCACCATTCGGCCCAAAAATCGATCACTACGGGCTTGTCGCCCGCCATCACTTCCTTGAAATTGGCGTTGGTAATCTCGAATGCCATATCTTTTATTTTTTAAATTATTTCCCTAAAAACGTTCCAGGGCGGGTTTTCATATGCAAATCCCGAACCGGATTTCCAAAGGTATAAAAAGCCTCCGTTTTTCCAACCTATACAAAGACATATTTTATGTCGTTGTGGTCGAGAAACGATATCAGCTCATTGGATATGAGCACTTTATGCTTTCGCGAAGTCAACCCGAGCGACACCCCGTGAACCGAATCGTAAACTTTCACACGCAAGGTCGCTTTACCCTTATTTCCCTCGACAATCCGCGAAAACTCGTCCGAAAACTCGGGGGTGATCCCCTCGACCGGCACCGTGACCAGCACCTCGCGGATCATCTTCTCCTGCACGTCCGAAAGCATCGCGATCGAGGTGATCTTGATCTCCAGTTCGCCCGGACGGTAAGGATGCTCGCCCACGCGGCCCTTGATCATCAGGTAATAATTTTCGTAGCAATAGCGGCGGAATTGTTCGTAGTCCTTGCTGAAGAGGGTAAATTGGAACGAGTCGCTGTAGTCTTCGATCGTGAAACGCCCGTAAGGCTTTCCGTCTTTGGTCGACAGGTGCTGCACGGCGGAGACGATGCCGGCCACGGTGAATTCCTTGCCTTTCAACGACGGCAGGTCGGAAAGCATCGCAAGCTCCGTATTGCAGAAATTGCGGATGATGGCGGCGTAATCGTCCAGCGGGTGCGATGAAAGGTAAATGCCCACCACCTCCTTTTCCTTACCCAGCGTTTCCAATTTGCCCCATTCTTCGACCGCAGGCGGTTCGGGTTTCTGGATGTCGGCCACGTTGCCCCCATCGCCGAACAGGCTTTGCTGCGAGTTGTTGCTCTCTTCCTGCATCCGATTGCCGTAGCGGATCAGCAGGTCGAGGAAGAGGTTGCCCTTGATGTCGGGTTCGAGGAAACGGCTGCGGTGGGCGTCGGTCAGTGAGTCGAAGGCTCCCGCCAAAACCAGATTTTCGAAGGTTTTTTTGTTGACCGTGGTCAGATTTACCCGCTCTACAAAGTCGTAGATCGAGGTAAATTTCCCGCCCTCCTGCCGCACCTTGATGATGTGTTCGACGGCGGCCTCGCCCACCCCTTTCACGGCGACCAGTCCGAAGCGGACGTTGCCCTGCGAGTCGACCGAAAATTTCAGAAAGCTTTCGTTCACATCCGGCCCTTTCACCGACAAGCCCATCCGCTTGCACTCGTCCATGAAGAAGCTGATCTTCTTGATGTCCGAGAAATTGCGGCTCAGCAGGGCGGCCATAAATTCGGGCGGGTGGTGCGCTTTGAGGTAGGCGGTCTGGTAGGACACGTAAGCGTAGCAGGTCGAGTGCGACTTGTTGAACGCATACTCCGCAAACGCTTCCCAGTCTTTCCATATTTTTTCGCACACCGTGGCGTCGTGGCCGCGGGCGATGGCCCCTTCGATGAATTGGCCTTTCATCTTGTCGAGTACCTCGCGCTGCTTTTTCCCCATCGCCTTACGCAGTACGTCGGCCTGCCCTTTCGAGAAACCGGCCAGTTTTTGCGAGAGGAGCATCACCTGCTCCTGGTAAACCGTAATTCCATAAGTATCTTTCAGATACTCTTCCATTTCGGGCAGGTCGTAGACGATCGGCTCATAGCCGTGCTTGCGGGCGATGAAGTTGGGAATGTATTCGAGCGGCCCCGGGCGGTAAAGGGCGTTCATCGCGATCAGGTCCTCGAACCGGTTGGGTTTGAGCGACCGCAGGTACTTTTTCATCCCGGCCGACTCGAACTGGAACAGGCCCGTCGTGTCGCCGCGGCTGTAAAGGTCAAACGTGAGTTGGTCGTCCAACGGGATGGCGTCGATGTCAATGTCGATCCCTTTCGAACGTTTTACATTTTCGACCGCATCCTTGATAATGGAGAGCGTTTTCAACCCCAGAAAGTCCATCTTCAGCAGGCCGACGTCTTCCACATGTTTCCCGTCATACTGAACCACAAAGAGCTCAGCCTCTTTCGCAACCGAAAGCGGAATGAAATTTTCGAGGTCGTCGCTGCCGATGATCACCCCGCAGGCGTGGACACCGGTCTGGCGCACCGAGCCTTCGAGCACTTCGGCGTATTTGAGCGTGTCGCGGATCAGCGTATCGTCCGACTCGCGTTCCTGGGCCAGCTCCGGTACCTCTTTATAGGCTTTGGCCAGGGTCGTCCCCGGGCGTTCGGGCACCAGCTTGGCCAGGCGGTCGCTCTGGGGCAGGGGGAGCTTCTGCACCCGGGCTACGTCGCGGATCGCCAGCTTGGCCGCCATCGTGCCAAACGTGATGATGTGGGCCACGCGCCGGGCACCGTATTTGTTGACCACGTAACGCATCACGTCCTCGCGGCCGTCTTCGTCGAAGTCGATGTCGACGTCAGGCATCGAGATGCGCTCGGGGTTGAGGAAACGCTCGAACAGCAGTTCGTATTTGATCGGGTCGATATTGGTGATCCCCAGCGCATAGGCCACCACCGAACCGGCGGCCGAACCACGGCCCGGCCCAACCGAAACCCCCATTTCCCGCGCAGCTCTAATAAAATCCCACACGATGAGGAAGTAACCCGGAAAACCCATCCACTCGATCGTCGACAGTTCGAATTCGAAGCGTTCGCTCACCTCGTCCGAAAGTTCTCCGTAGCGCCGTGCGGCACCGATGTAGGTGATGTGTTCGAGGTATTTGTATTGTTTGGCGATCGTCAGTGCGTCGACAGCCTTTCTCAGAACGTTCCACGGACGGGCGGCGATCGCATCGAGCGCTTCTACGGAAGCGGCCTGCTCGACCAACACCTTCATTTCGGAAAACTCGGTGCGGGCGGCCGCTTTGCGTTCTTCGTCCTTCAGCCCCTCGACATTCTTTTCCTCGCTCTTGAGGAACGACGCCTTCAGCCCCTCCAAATCCATCCGAAAATCGTCTGGCAAGGGAAAGTTGGGCATATAAGGGGCGTGGCTCAGCGAATAGGTTTCGACCTTGGCCGCTACCTCGAGCGTGTTGGCGAGCACTTCAGGATGATCGCCGAAGAGGGCCGTCATCTCGTCGTGGCTTTTCAAGTATTCCTGCCCGGTGTAGCGCATCCGCGAGGGGTCGTCGAGGTCCTTGCCCGTGTTGAGGCAGATCAGCCGGTCGTGGGCCGGGGCGTCCTCGGCGCGGATAAAGTGGACGTCGTTGCTGGCGATCACCTTTACGCCGTGCTTTTCGGCCAGTTCGAAGATCGCTTTGTTGACGGCCACCTGACGGTCGTAGGTGTCGCTGTCGAGCATCGGATCTCCGCTCGCGTGGAGTTGCACTTCGAGGTAATAATCGTCGCCATAGCGCGCTTTGAACTCTTCGACCACGCGGCCGGCCTGCGCCAGGTCGCCCTGCATGATGGCTTGCGGCACTTCGCCCCCGAGGCACGCCGAGCAGCAGATCAGATCATCCTTATATAAATCGAGCAATTCTTTATCGACCCTCGGTTTGTAATAAAATCCTTCGGTCCAGGAGTAGGACACGAGTTTGACAAGGTTATGATAACCGTTTTCGTTTTTGGCAATGAGAATAAGGTGGTCGCCACCGCGGTCGTCTTTGTCCGATTTGTCGTGGCGGCTTTTTGCCGCGACGTAGACCTCGCACCCCAACAAGGGTTTTATGCCCGCCTTAACCGCCTCGGCATGGAACACTTTCACCCCGAACATATTGCCGTGGTCGGTGATCGCCACCGCCTCCATGCCCAGCTCCTTGGCCCGCACCATCAGCGGCTTGACCCCGGAGGCGCCGTCGAGAATAGAATATTGGGTATGCAGGTGAAGATGAACGAATTGCGACATTTTTCGACAGGTAAGGTGAATGCGTTTATGGAACACAAAAGTAAACAATAACTTTCTCCCAAGCAAGGAAAGTGAGGCGCGGTTTTTGCTGTTCTTAAGTATTTTCAGATTAAACGCAAGAACGCATGGAAGAGGTATCGACCGTAATGACTTTCGACTCGCTGCAGGAGGCCTATATGAAAAAATCCCTGCTGGCCGCCCACGGCATCGACGCTGAGGTGATAGGCGAGATTGCGCATGAAATTTACCCGATCGGCGCGGTACCCATACAACTGGTAGTGGCCGCCAAAGACGAGCAGCGGGCACTGGAGGTGTTGGGCAAGGAATAACGCCCTCGCGCCTCCGGTGTTTTTTTTGCAAAAAATCCACAATTTTCACGCGCCAACCTCGTTATAAGATAACCATAACGGGATTTATGCGCGAGGAGACAACCGAGTGGGGTATCCTTCGCAAATCCCCATTTCGAAAACTCTAAAAAACTGATTTACACAATGAAAAAAAGCGTAATTGCCCTGCTGTTGGCCGGCTCGATGATCGCGGGCGGCGCAACGGCGTTTATCGTGCAGAAAGCCACCTCGCACGGAGGATTTATGATCGTCGACAACCCGGATAAGGTGCCGGCTCATTTCACCAATTACCAGAAAGAAGAATACCCCGACCTGACCTATGCCGCCGAAAACGCGGTGCAGGCCGTGGTGAGCATCGAGAAGACCGAATCGGTACGCAGCCGCTCTTCACAGGGCTACAACCCGTTTTACGAATTCTTCGGCATTCCGCAGGAACAATATGAACAGCAGCAACCGCAGTACCGCCAGCAACGTTCGGGCGGCTCGGGGGTACTGATCACCGCCGACGGCTATATCGTGTCGAACAACCACGTGGTCGAGAACGCTTCGGACCTGAAAGTGACTCTCTATGACGGCCGCACGTTCCACGCCAAGGTGATCGGCACCGACCCGACGACCGACGTGGCGCTGATCAAGATCGAGGGCACGGGCTTCCCGTTCCTCGCTTTCGGCGACTCGAATGCCTTACGGCTGGGCGAATGGGTGTTGGCCATCGGGACGCCCTATGAACTCCGCTCGACCGTGACGGCCGGGATCGTGAGCGCCAAAGGACGCAGCCTGAACGTCATCCCGAGCCAGTTCAGCATCGAATCGTTCATCCAGACCGACGCGGCCGTCAACCCCGGCAACAGCGGCGGTGCCCTGGTCAACACCAAGGGCGAACTGGTGGGGATCAACACGCTGATCCAGTCGCCGACGGGAAGTTACACGGGCTATTCGTTCGCCATCCCCTCGTCGATCGTCAAGAAAGTGGTGACCGACCTGCAGGAATACGGTGTGGTGCAACGTGCGATGCTCGGTGTGAGCCTCCAGGAGATCAACGACGACTTCATCGAACAACGCGGCGCCGAAACCGGCATCAAGGAACGCGGCGGCGTCTACGTAGCCACCGTCGATCCCGACGGGGCAGCCAACGCGGCAGGCATCAAGGTCGGCGACGTCATCGTTTCGATCGACGGCACGAAAACCGACACCCCGACACAGGTGATCGAGATCATCGGAAGCAAGCGCCCCAATGAAAAAGTTTCTGTTTCCGTAAAAAGAGGAAACGAAACGAAACAATTTGAGGTGGTTTTACGTAATAAGTCAGGAAAGGCGGAGCTGGTCAAGAAAGAAGACATCGACGTGACAGCCGCTTTGGGGGGGGTATTCCAGGAAATCAGCGATAAAACGAAGAAGGACCTGAAGATCGACAACGGGATTCAGGTGGTGCGTGTGACCGAGGGCGGCATCCTGGCCAAAGCGAGGGTGAAGCCGGGTTATATTATTACAGCTATCAACGAGAAATCGGTGCGGACGGTAAGCGACCTGGCCAAATTTACCACACAGGTCGAGTTGATCGAAGGGGTTTATCCCGACGGACGCATCGTGAGCTACTCGCTCAGTCGGTAAACCGCCTGCAAAAGAGGAACGACATAACACAAAAATATGAGACAGTTAAAGATTACCAAGTCCATTACCAACCGCGAGAGCGCGTCGCTGGACAAATACTTGCAGGAAATTGGTAAAGAGGACCTGATCACGGTAGAGGAAGAGGTGGAACTCGCCCAACGCATCAAGAAGGGCGACCAGGATGCGCTCGAGAAATTGACCCGGGCCAACCTGCGGTTTGTGGTGTCTGTGGCCAAACAATATCAGAATCAGGGGCTCAGTCTGCCTGACCTGATCAACGAAGGTAATCTGGGTCTGATCAAGGCCGCCGAAAAATTCGACGAAACCCGCGGGTTCAAGTTTATCTCCTATGCCGTTTGGTGGATTCGCCAGTCGATCCTGCAAGCCCTGGCCGAGCAGTCGCGCATCGTGCGCCTGCCATTGAACCAGGTAGGCTCGCTGAACAAGATCAACAAGGCTTTCGCCCGTTTCGAACAGGAACACGAACGCACCCCCTCGCCCGAGGAACTGGCGATCGAGCTCGACCTGCCGAAGGAAAAAGTGGCCGATACGCTGCGCGTGTCGGGCCGCCATGTGTCGGTCGACGCCCCGTTTGCCGACGGTGAGGACAACAGCCTGCTCGACGTGCTGGTCAACGCCGACTCGCCCAACGCCGACCGCGGCCTGATCAACGAGTCGCTCTCGACCGAGGTTGACCGCGCCCTTTCGACGCTGACCGACCGCGAACGCGACATCATCCGCTACTTCTTCGGCATCGGTTGCTCGGAAATGACGCTCGAAGAGATCGGCGAAAAGTTCGGCCTGACGCGCGAACGCGTACGCCAGATCAAGGAGAAGGCCATTCGCCGCCTCCGCCACAGCACCCGCAGCAAACTGCTGAAGTCGTATCTGGGGTAAAACGGCCGCTGCTGCACTTGGCAGATTGACTGAACACCGGCCCCGGAGAGGCAAATTAAAGAGAGCCGCAATGCTAACCCATTGCGGCTCTCTTTTTTGTTGAAGAAAAATCACACCGCCAGATCACTTTCCCGGCATTGTCGTTCGCGAATGGCAATGTGCAGGAAGATACTGCCGAAAGTAACGATGCCCACACGGCCGATCAGCATCAGCACGATGATTGTGAGCTTGCCGGGAAGTGTCAGATCGGGTGTTATTCCGCGGCTCAACCCCACGGTGCTGATCGCCGAAATCGCCTCGAAGAAAAGTTCGGTCAACGTGTGATTTTCGAAAAAACTCAAGGCAAAAGTACCGAAGAACATCATAACGACATAAAGCACAAAGGTCATCAAGGCCGCATTGACGCGATGCCAGGGGATGATGTTCCCCGACAGGCTCACTGCCTGGCGGCCGGCGACACGACTGACCAAGTAAGCATAAATGGCGGACAGGGTGGTCGACTTCAATCCGCCGCCCGTACCGGAGGGTGACGCGCCGACCATCATGAGCAACAGCAAGGTCATCACCGAAGGGATGGCGAACGTCCCGATGGGAACACTGTTGAAACCGACGGTCGTCATGGCCGACATCGCCTGGAACGAAGCGACCAGGAAGCGGTTGCCGGGAGCGTAGTCGGCAATCGTCGGCTCGGCCAGGTAGATCGTTGCCGTTCCGAATACGGCCAACACGAGGGTCGTGATAAGGATCACCCGGGAAGTAAAAGTGATCCGGTGGTCGCGTCGGCGCACTTTCTTCCAAACGTCGAGGGCCACGATGAAACCGACCGCCCCCATATAGCATAGCGCCGAGATGACGATATTGACCCCCGCATCGAACTTGAAGCCCTCGAGTCCATTGGAGAAAAGGCTGAAGCCGGCGGTCGAAAACGACGACACGCTGTGGAACACCGCGTTCCATACCGGATCGTCGACCCCCGCCCTGGCAAAAAGAACGGATAAAGCAATAGCCCCCAGCAACTCGCATACGCACGAAAAGACGATAGACGTGCGGATCAACTCGGCCAGCGAAAAATTTGCCGGGCGCATCAGGGTGACGTTGAGCAGGTTCTTACCGTCGGGATGAATGTGATGGAACGAGGCCAGCAGGATATACGAACTCAAGGTCATAAAACCGATGCCGCCTATCTGTATGAGCGACAGCAGCACCGCCTGTCCGAACCACGTGTAACTCTCGCCCACGATATTGGTCGAAAGGCCCGTAGTAGAAAGCGCCGAAGTGGCGTTAAACAAATTGTCGACAAAACCGACCCTTTCAAAGGTCGCAAAAGGCAGGCAGAGCAGCAGCGTCCCGGCCAGCGTGTAAAAGACATACCCGAGGAGTATCTTGAATTCGGCGCGCTTGGCCCCTGTGCCGGAAAGCAATATCCTTAAAAAAGATAGTTTTTTGATCCTCTCTCTCATCTCATAATTCTCCAGATCGCCTCGCGAAGGTAACATAAAAGCCGATCCGTTATTCTCCCCGAAATGGAAAAATGAATGTTTCTGATCATTTTTTGTTTCTGTCCAGAAACGAAAGAGAACCGCCCAGCGCCCCGAAGTCGAACCGGAATAAAGCACTGTATATTAAACTAATACAGTCTGTCTGCCCGGAATAATTTTTTGAATCTTGCCCCCGAATTTTTATTTTTGTAGAACTTTCGGCTGTTGCGGAATCTCACTTTTGCATAAACTTTGTAGACCAAGATGAAAGGAGAGGTACCTAATAGTTGTAAAGAACGCATATTTTTATTGAATTTTGCAGAAAATCTGTGATTCTCAAGAAAAATAACTAAATTTACAGCGTATTCGGGGGATTGTTCTTGGCACGCATTTACACTCTCCTCCCAAATAAAAAACACATTATTCCCAAAGAATCGAAGCTTAATGCTTCCATTCTGAAAGAATGGCAAGAGAATTGAGGGGAATAACGGGAAAACGCGTTTGCCCCCCCATTTTCGTATTGAACGCGGATTGACGACAGCGAAACTCGAATTTTTCACATAATTAATTTAACTTTTTCTACTTATGAAAACAATTAAACTCGCAATTGCTACGATCGTTACCCTGGGTATGATGGGCACCGCTTCCGCACAATCGGATCTGCAACAGATCAAGAAGCAGATGAGTCAGGACTATTCGCACTGGTACATCGGCGCTGAATTCGGTGTACCGTTCATGTTCGGCGACATGAACTCTATGTCGAAGGACAAAACTTACTGGGGCCCGCAGTACGGCGCTTTCGTAGGTTATCAGGTTACCCGCGGATGGGGCCTCGAACTGGGCTTCAACATGGGCGAAAACAAACTGGGTGCCCCGGGTTACGCTATGCACAACTACCTGGGCGTTGACGGTAACACCTACTACGGTACCGCTCCGACCGGCATGACTTCGTACCTCTATCAGGATGCTTACTCGAAGACCAAATTCACCAGCATCGGCCTGCACTCGCCGTTCAACATGAACGCGCTGTTCGGCTACAAGAAGGGCAATCAGTTCCTGACCGTCCTCTTCGGCCCGGCTATCTACATGCAGCAGTACAAAGCGTCGCTCTACACGATGGCTAACGACACCAAAATCTCTGACGGCACCAGCGACGACAGCTGGAGCTTCGGTGCAGGTGCTGACCTGGGTCTGCGTTTCAACCTGGCCAAAGGCTTTGACATGCAGCTCAAATCGAGCCTGAACTGGATCGACAACACCAACTTCGAAGGTATCGCTACCAACGACAACGAAAAAACCAACTTCCTGTGGAGCAACACCATCTCCGCTATCTGGAAGATCGGCAAGAACAAGCCGGGCAACATCCTCTACTCTCCTTCGGCCAAGACCGTTCGCAACGTCCTCGCTGCTGAAGCCCTGGTTGACGAAGCCCGCCTGCTGGCCGCCGAACAGGCACTGCGCGACGCTCAGCAAATGGCTGCCGATGCTCAGGCCCGTGCCAACGCTGAAATCGCCCGTATGCGCGAACAGATGGCCAACCAGAAGCCGACCGTCGTGAAGGAAACTGAAGTTCTCCAGATCCCGAACATCCACTTCGCCGTGGGTAGCGCAAAGGTTGACACCAAGCTCTACACGAACGAACTGGCCAAGATCGTTTCGACCTTGAAGAACAGCAACGATTCGTTTGTGGTAACCGGCTATTGCGACCGCACCGGCAGCACCGCCCTCAACCAGAAACTGTCGAAAGACCGTGCTCAGGCTGTAGTTGATTACCTGGTAGGCCAGGGCATCTCGGCCAGCCGCCTGACCGCTGTTGGCGGTGGCGTTGACTCGGTGACCTCGGGCGCAAACCAGGTTTCGATCCTGGCCCGCCGCGTGGAAGTAACCAAATAATTTGGTCCGCCAATCACAAAAGAGAGGCTGCCCGTCGGGGCAGCCTCTCTTTTTGCATAGATATTTCCAATTTGGTTTTATGCTGTTCAACTTTTTTTCTTGATAAAAAACGTTGCAAAAAAATCAAGCGCTTTATCCGATTGGCTAAAAAATGGGAAAGCAAGCTACTACGTCCACAACTCGCCCTCCTGGCTCAAACGGTGGACTTCGCAACGCTTGCTTTCCCATTTTTCTTTACGCCAATCGGCTATATGCGCATTGCAGGGCTTTGCCCTGCGCCTATCGGCCCTCCGCAAATAGACATAAAGGCCTCCTTATCGTTTCTTCGCGGCCCGGAGTGTAAAAAATCCGGAAAAATATGTAGCTTTGTTGATCATGCGCATCTTGATCCAACGGGTATCCCAGGCGTCGGTCGCCATCGGCGGACGCACGACAGGGGCTATCGGCCGAGGCTTACTCGTGCTGGTGGGCGTCGAGGATGCCGACACGATGGAAGACGTCGAGTGGCTGAGCCAGAAACTGATCAAGTTGCGCATCTTTGACGACGCCCACGGGGTGATGAACCTCGACGTGCGCGAGGTCGGGGGCGAGGTGCTGGTAGTGAGCCAGTTTACTCTCCACGCCCAGACGCGCAAGGGCAACCGCCCGTCGTATATCCGCGCCGCGCGGCCCGAACATGCCGTTCCGCTTTACGAAGCGTTTGTGGCTGCCGTGGGCCGGGAGTTAGGAAGACCCGTGCCGACGGGCGAGTTCGGCGCGATGATGGAGGTGGCACTGGTCAACGACGGCCCGGTCACCATTTGGATCGATTCGAAAAACAAAGAATGATATGACGATCAAAGAGGCACAGGAACTGGTCGACGCGTGGATCGCAAAACATGGCGTGCGCTACTTCAACGAACTGACCAACATGACGATCCTGATCGAGGAGGTGGGCGAACTGGCCCGCGTGATGTCGCGCACCTACGGCGAACAGTCGCTCAAGGAGAGCGACCGGGGCCACGAGTTGGCCGACGAAATCGCCGACGTGATGTGGGTACTGATCTGCATCGCCAACCAGACGGGGGTCGACCTGACCCAGGCGCTGGTGGCTAATCTCGAAAAAAAGAACGAGCGCGACCGCGAACGTCACCTGCAGAACAAAAAACTCAAAAAATAGGCGCGGCAGCTTTCCGCCGCCTACCGAACGACCGATCCGTTGGATTCCGCTGAAAAATATTGCGCTGCGCTGAACCGCTACGCCCGGGCCGAAACGATTGCGGTGCGGGTGGGCCGTACCGTGATCGGTGGGCAGGGCCCCGTTCGGCTACAGTCGATGGCCAACACCGACACGTGCGATACCGAAGCCTCGGCTGCCCAAGCCCTGCGGATCGCCGCAGCGGGCGGCGAACTGGTGCGTTTTACGGCTCAGGGCCGCACCCAAGCAGAAAACCTGAGGCAGATCAAGGCGCGGTTGGTCGAGGCGGGCTGTGACGTGCCGCTGGTGGCTGACATCCATTTCAACCCCGAGGCGGCGCTCGTAGCCGCGCGCCACGTCGAAAAGGTGCGGGTCAACCCCGGTAACTTTGTCGACAAAAAACGCGACGGGGCCGAATATTCCGACGAAGAATTTGCTGCTGAACACGAAAAAGTACGCCAGCGGTTGCAAGAACTGATCGCCGTGTGCCGCGAGCGGGGCGTGGCCCTGCGCGTGGGCGTGAACCACGGTTCGCTCTCGGCGCGGATGGTTTCGCGCTGGGGCGACACCCCCCGAGGCATGGTCGAATCGGCTTTGGAATTCCTGCGGATCTGCCTTGCGGAAAACTTCGACCAGGTGGTCGTTTCGATGAAATCGAGCAACGTGTGGGTGATGGTGCAGGCTTACCGGCTGCTGGTCGCCGCAATGCGGGCCGAGGGAATGCATTTCCCGCTGCACCTCGGGGTGACCGAGGCCGGCAACGGCGAGGACGGACGTGTGAAATCGGCCGTCGGGATCGGCGCACTGTTGGCCGACGGGCTGGGCGACACGATCCGCGTATCGCTGACCGAAGCGCCCGAAAACGAGATTCCCGTCGCCCGGTGCCTGGCCCGATATTTCGAAGGCCGCGAACACCACGCCCCGATCCGCCCGGTCGACGAATCGCGCTATCATCCGTTCGCATATCACCGCCGCCGGTCGACGGCAAACGGCATCATCGGTGGCGGACAACTCCCGGTAGTGGTCGTTTCCGCTTCGGGCGAGCACGGATTCGATCCCGACGCGACACCCGATTTCATCGCCGAAAATGCGGCGGCGGAGTGGACAAACCTGACCCTGCCGCGACTGACTGACGAAACGGTCGCCGCTTTGCGCTGCGCCCCCTCGCAAGTCATCGTCCTCGAAACCAATAATGTAAACGGCGTAGCTGAACAACGCGCTTTCTTCCTTGAACTCGAACGCCTCGGCCTGCACAACCCGGTCATCATCCGCCGCAGCTACGCCGAAACCGACCTCGAGCCCCTACAGATCAAGGCGGCGGCCGACCTCGGGATGCTTTTCCTCGACGGCTACGGCGACGGCATCTGGATCGACAACCCGACGGACAACCCTCCATCCATATCCCCCCGTGCGATCGCCTCGCTCGCCTTCGGTATCCTGCAAGCGGCCCGGGTACGCACTTCACGCACAGAGTACATCGCCTGCCCCGGCTGCGGCCGCACGTTGTTCAACCTGGAAACGACGCTGGCCCGCGTCAAAGAAGCCACGTCGCACCTGAAAGGGCTGAAAATCGGCGTGATGGGTTGCATCGTCAACGGCCCCGGCGAAATGGCCGACGCCGATTACGGTTACGTCGGCGCAGGCCCCGGACGCGTCACCCTTTACCGGGGTAAAACGGTCGTCAAACAAAACATCGACGAGTGCGAAGCCATCTCGGAATTGCTGAAATTGATCGATCAGCAACCAACGGAATAAGATTTGTAGATAAGGAAAACGCTGGTCGTAAGGGGGATATGCCGTTTTACCTCCGGATGCGGCGTTGTTTGATGAGGTGGGTCTTGGACTCGGTGCCGGTGAGCAGGCGCTTGATGTTCTTGCGGTGGGTGAAGATGAGCAGCAGAGCCACCACACAGCTGAAAATGATCAGCGCCGGCGACTGTTCTTGGAAAACGAAGACGATATAAATCGGAAACATCACCCCGGCCGTGATCGAAGCCAGCGAAACATATTTCGTAAAAACAAGCACCACAAGGAACGTAATCAGGCAAAGGATAACGGCCGCCGGATGGACGGCAAGCACCGCCCCGGCCAAAGTAGCCACGCCTTTGCCACCGCGAAAATTAGCGAAAATCGGAAAGATGTGCCCGAGGACGGCAGCAGCGATCAGCCCGATCTTGAACGTGAACATCGGGTCGCTGCCCTGGTAGAAACTCGAAAAGTGGGCCAGCGAAACGGCGACGAAGCCCTTGGCAAAATCAATGGCGAAGACCGGCAGCGCGGCACGTTTGCCCAGTACGCGCAGGGTGTTGGTGGCGCCGGCGTTCTTGCTGCCGTATTCCCGGATGTCGATGCCGTAGTAGCGTTTCCCGATCCACACTGCGCTGGGAATCGACCCCAGCAGGTAGGCAATGATAACCAGGAATATATTTTGTATCATACGTGTTCTGTGTACTGAAATTTATGCGAAAGTACGCTTTTTCCATGAAGTTTTTTCGGTGAGCACACGTTTTCTCGCTTTTTAGTCCTATTTTTGCAATATACTTAACATATATCACGAAAAATGAAGAATTTTTTACTATACGACCGTCTTTTCTCGCCGCGGTGGTTCAAAGCGTGGCTCTATATCGTCGTGGGGTGTTTCCTGCTGGCGGGGGCTTTCGTGCTGTTCATCACGCCTTATAAGATCGTGCCCGGCGGGGTCTACGGGCTGGGGATCGTGCTGCACTACCTTTTCCCGAAAATACAAGTGGGGACGTTCGGGCTGATGATGGATATCCCACTGTTGCTCATCGCCTTGCGGGCATTCGGAAGCAAGATTGGAGCACGCACCATCGTAGCCGCCATACTGACCCCGCTGATGATGAACGGCCTGACTTACCTCGTCGGCGAAAACCCGGCAACGATGCTCGGAGGCAAGATCAACCTGACCAACGACGTGCTGCTCTCCTGCCTCTTCGGCGGGGTGATCATGGGCATCGGACTCGGCCTGATCCTCAAGACACGCGCCACCTCGGGCGGAACCGACATCGTGTCGATGATCCTGTCGAAATATACCAAACTGCCGATGGCCCGGTGTATGCTGATCGTCGATTCGTCGATCGTGCTCGTCGCCCTCGGGGTGTTCGGCGACTGGCGCATACCGCTCTACTCGCTCGTGACGATCTACGTCTGCACCAAAGTCATCGACTGGGTGCTCGAAGGCGGCGGAAGCGACAAGCTGCTGTTCATCATCTCCGAAAAACACGCCCTGGTCAAAAAACTCATCCTTGAAGACCTGGGCCGCGGCGGAACATACATCAAAGCATCCGGTATGTACACCGAACACGAAAAAGACATGATCTTCGTAGTGGTCGCCCGCAACGAACTCTCAACCGTCCAGGACTACATCCACCGAATAGACCCCCAAGCATTCATGGTCGTCGTCAACGCCCACAAAATCTACGGCGAAGGCTTCCGATCATTCCCGGAATTGCCGTAACCGAGAAGGCATTCTCTGAGTGGCACTTTTTGTAAAAAGTGCCTCAAAAACTTTTTTTGGAAAGCTGCGCTTTCCTTGACTTACTTTACTCGGACTTACAAAAGGTTTTCAGAAAGAGGAAAGCCCTTTTTCCGTCGGCCGATCAGAATTTCGATCGCTGCCAAGGAAAAGGGCTTTCCTCTTTCTGAAAACCTTTACTAATACTAAGCACGGAAGTCAGGGGAAACGAAGTTTCCCAATAAAATTTTTAGTGCCGCTTTTTATAAAAAGCGGCAGTCGAAGCAGGCCTACCCGATCACGTCCATTTTTCGGGAGTGGAAGTCGTATTTGGCTACCATGGCGAAGTCGAGTTGTTTGCGTTGGAGGTCGGCACGGAGGACTTTAATGCGGACGGGGTCGCCGAGGGCGAATTTTCGTCCGCTGGTATGTCCGACGGCTTCGTAGTGTTCGGGGTAGAAGACGTAGTAGTCGTCGGTCATGTTTCGGAACGACACCATGCCTTCGATTTTGGTTTCGTCGAGTTCGACGTAAATGCCCCATTCGGCTACGCCCGAGATCACGCCGTCGAATTCCTGGCCCAGTTTGTCGGCCATAAATTCGACCATTTTGTATTTGATCGAGGCGCGCTCTGCTTCCGATGCGCGAATTTCCATGGCCGACGAGTGTTCGCATTGGCCTTCATACCATTCGCGGTCGGCCGAAGATCCGCCGGCGAGGTAGTGGGCCAGCAGGCGGTGGACCATCATGTCGGGATAGCGGCGGATGGGTGAGGTGAAGTGGGTGTAGTAATCGAACGCCAGCCCGTAGTGGCCGATGTTGGTCGTCGAGTAGGTCGCCTTGGCCATCGAGCGGATGGCGAGGGTCGAGATGATATTTTCCTCTTTTTTGCCCGAAATTTCGCGCATCAGGCGGTTGATCTCCTTAGCCAGGGTGCGCGAGGTCTGGGCCTTGATTTCGTAGCCGAAGCGGGTGATGAACTGGCGGAACTCATCCATCTTATCGGGTTTCGGCGTGTCGTGGATGCGGTAGACGAACGTGCGATCGGCACCTGCCCCTTTGCGCTTTTTGCCCACGAATTCGGCTACGCGACGGTTGGCCAGCAGCATGAATTCTTCGATCAGTTGATTCGACTCTTTATTCTCCTTGAAGTAAACGCTGAGTGGTTTGCCGTTTTCGTCGAGGACGAATTTCGCTTCGTCGCGTTCGAAGTTGATCGAGCCCTGCTTAAAGCGGGCGGCACGCATTTTCTGGGCGAGGGTGTTTAGCGTCAACACCTCATTCTGGAAATCGCCGACGCCGGTTTCGATGATCTGCTGGGCTTCCTCGTAGGTGAAGCGGCGGTCGGAGAGGATCACCGTGCGGCCGAACCAGGTGGTGAGCACCTCGCCCTCGTCGTTCATTTCGAACACGGCCGAGAAGCAAAGTTTTTCTTCGTTCGGGCGGAGCGAACACAGGCCGTTCGACAGGTGTTCAGGAAGCATCGGCACGGTGCGGTCGACCAGGTAGATCGATGTGGCGCGATCCTGCGCTTCGGTTTCGATGATCGAATTCTCCTTGACGTAGTGGGTGACATCGGCGATGTGAACACCGATCTCCCACACGCCGTCTTTAACCTTGCGGATCGAAAGGGCGTCGTCGAAGTCTTTGGCGTCGGCCGGGTCGATGGTGAAGGTGGTCACGCCCCGGAAATCGCGGCGGACAGCGACTTCCGGCGGAGTGATTTGATCGGGAATTTTTTCGGATGCGCGTTCGACCTCTTCCGGAAAGCGGTAAGGCAGGTCGTATTCCGCCAGGATGGCGTGCATTTCCGTATTGTTTTCGCCGGCCATACCCAGCACGTCGACGATTTTCCCCAACGGGTTCTTCATCGTCATCGGCCATTCGAGTATCTTCACCAATACCTTATAACCGTCCTGCACCCCGGCGGGAATTTCGCGGATGGGGATGAAGATATCGTTGGGCATCTTGCGGGAGTCGGTGGTGACGAAAGCGTAGTTTTTCGTCAATTCGATGCGGCCGACGTAGTTTTTGTCGGCGCGTTTGACGATTTCGGTCACTTCGCCTTCGACCGAACCGTTGCGGCGGTAGCGGATGGGGCGCACTTTGACCGTATCGCCGTCGAGGGCGTGGAGGGTATACTCCTGCTCGACGTGCATATCTTTTTCCTGGCCGGGGATGATGACGTAGACCGATCCGGAGGCGGTGCGGTCGACGGTGCCGACCATCTCTTCGCCGGCCGAGAGGCGGAAGCGGTATTTTCCGTCGCGGGTTTCTTCGATCGACTGTGCGGCCAGCAGGTCGCGGATGGCGTAGCGAACGGCGGCTTTTTCGTCGCGGCTTTGGGCAGCGGCCATACCGGTCAACTGCTTGAGGCTGTAGAGGCGGAACGGGTTTGCGCGGAAGATTTCCGCAAGAGTTGTTTTAAGGTCGCCGGGTGCGGCCTGGTGGTTCTTCTTCTGTTTTTTCATCTTTTTTACTTTACCAGCACAAAGGTACGATTAATATCGGTGGGTGGGTGCCCGCACCGGTGATTTTCAAGCAAAAACCGGGCAACACCCGTTTTATTCCCGGGTTTTCTTTATATTTGTAGAAGTAAAGTAAAAAAATTCCGTATGCCGGGAGGCATCAAATTTTCGAAAACCTATGGCAAAATTCGAAGTCCGCGGCGGCCACCGCCTTCAGGGTGAAATCATTCCCCAGGGCGCCAAGAACGAAGCACTCCAGATATTGTGCGCAACCCTGCTCACTCCCGAACGGGTCGTGGTCAAAAATATTCCGGCGATCGTCGACGTGTTGCAACTGATCGAACTGCTGCGCAAAATGGGTGTCAAGGTCGAAAAGATCGACGAAAGCACCTATGCTTTTGAAGCGGTAGACGTCGACCTCGAGTACCTCAAGAGCGAGGATTTCCGCAAACACGCCGCCCGCCTGCGGGGTTCGGTGATGATCATCGGCCCGCTGCTGGCCCGCTATGGCGTGGGCTACATTCCCAAGCCGGGGGGCGACAAGATCGGACGCCGCCGCCTGGATACCCACTTCATCGGTTTCCAGAAACTGGGCGCCAAATTCAATTTCGACACCGACACCAGCTTTTATACCGTTGAGGGACACGATCTGAAAGGGACATATATGTTGCTCGACGAAGCCTCGGTGACCGGCACGGCCAATATCGTGATGGCCACCGTGATGGCCCGCGGCACGACGACGATCTATAACGCCGCCTGCGAACCCTACCTCCAGCAACTGTGCAAGATGCTCAACCGGATGGGCGCGCGCATCAGCGGCATCGCCTCGAACCTGCTCACCATCGAAGGCGTCGAACGCCTCGGCGGCACCGAACACACGCTGCTGCCCGATATGATCGAGGTGGGCAGCTTTATCGGGATGGCCGCCATGACCGGCTCGGAAATCACGATCAAGGATGTTTCCTTTAACGACCTGGGCATTATCCCGTCGCAGTTCGAACGGATGGGCATCTGCTTCGAGCAGCAGGGCGACGATATTTACGTCCCGCGGCAGGACCACTACGAGATCGAAAGCTTTATCGACGGCTCGATCATGACCATCGCCGATGCGCCGTGGCCGGGGCTGACGCCTGACCTGCTGTCGGTTTTCCTGGTGGTCGCGACACAGGCGAAAGGGTCGGTGCTGATCCACCAGAAAATGTTTGAAAGCCGCCTGTTTTTCGTCGATAAACTGATCGACATGGGGGCCCAGATCATCCTCTGCGACCCCCACCGGGCGACGGTGATCGGTCACAACAAGCAGTTCCGCCTGCGCCCGACGGTAATGACTTCTCCGGATATTCGCGCCGGGGTCGCCCTGTTAATTGCCGCATTATCGGCCGACGGCAAGAGCGTGATCCAGAACGTTGAGCAGATCGACCGCGGGTACCAGGACATCGACGGCCGTCTGAACGCCTTGGGCGCCAACATTTGCAGACTCGAAGACTGACGATGATCCGGACGAAAAATATTCGAAAATCGTTCGGCGACCTCCAGGTATTGAAGGGGATCGACCTGAACGTAAAACGCGGCGAAGTGGTGGCCATCGTCGGCCCCAGTGGCGCGGGCAAGACCACGCTGCTGCAGATCCTCGGCACGCTGAGCCGGCCCGACACGGGCGAAATCGTGATCGACGGTACAGAGGTCCATAAACTCTCGGAGAAAAATATCTCAAAATTCCGGAACACGAAGATCGGGTTCGTTTTTCAGTTCCACCACCTGTTGCCCGAGTTCGACTCGTTGGAAAACGTGATGATCCCGGCCTTTATCGCCGGCACTCCCCGGGGCGAAGCCGAAAAGCGGGCGCGTGAACTGCTCGATCTGTTGGGGATGGGCCACCGCCTGACCCACAAACCGGCCGAACTCTCAGGCGGCGAAGCACAGCGCGTAGCCGTAGCCCGCGCCCTGATGAACCGTCCGGCCGTGCTCTTTGCCGACGAACCCTCGGGCAACCTCGACACCAAGAACCGCGAAGAGTTGCACCGCCTGTTCTTCACCCTGCGCGACACCCTGGGCCAAACGATCGTCATCGTCACCCACGACGAACAGTTGGCTGGTATGTCGGACCGCAAAATTACCCTGGTCGACGGATTGATCGAACGTTAATAGTCGCCAAAAACGAAAGGCGGCCACTTTTTCAAGTGGCCGCCTCTCGTTTTTCTATTCCGGGAAACTCTGTACCGAGTCAATGTCGTAAAAGTCAAGGAAGTAGGAAAGCAACATTCCCGTGAACGAGCGTATATCCGTTCCTTCCGGCAGGAACTCGACCAGGTTAGTTACCGGTGCCGGGACCGATGGCACGCGCTTTCCGCGCCGCGAGGGATCGCCTTGCAGGGCGTTTTGCAGCATCCCGAGGTCGCTTTCGACGAGCAGCGTGCCGTGAAACATTTCGCGGGTTTTGGTCACGTGGGCGGCCGTGCCCGATACCTTGCGGTCACCGACGAAAATCTCTTTGCGTTGGCCGGCCCGAGCGTCGACGCCGAGGCTGCGCAGGGCGTCGATCATCAACTCCAGCGGAGGCTCGTCGAGGATCGACACAGGGCCCCGGTCGCGAAAAAAGGCGTAGTTAAGGTTGCCCGGATCATGGTAAACCGCCCCGCCGCCCGACATTCGTTTGAGGACGGCGATGTCGTTGTCACGGCAGAATGCCAGGTCGGCTTCGGCCTCGGGCTGCTGATTGCGGCCCAGGATCACCGACGGTGCATTGACGTAGAAGAACAGCGTTTCGCCCCGGCGCTCGGTGAGCAGGGTCTGCTCAGCCGCCAAATTAAACAAGGGGGATGTACTGCTGCTTACTACGATTTCCATAATTTTTATGTTTTTAGTCCCTTGGCGCACCGACCTATGCAGGGTTGTGCGGAGTGTGCGTCAGATTTAAAAGACCTTTCCGGTTTTTAACCGGAGCGTACAGGAGTACGCGAGGATAAAAACCGGAAAGATCTTTTAAAGGTGGCGTGCAATACGTGCAACCCGCTACTTTACGTTGAAGGCTACGCGAAGGTCTTCTATCTGTTTGTCGTTGATCGGCTTCAGTTTGCCGATCGGGGCGGCCATGATCAGCGATTTGGCGCTGAATTCGGCTACTTCCAACTTGTCGAACGTCTGCAACAACTTATCGCCCGTGACGATCACCGAGTCGTTGGCCACGATCATCGCCGGAGTCTTGCGGAACATCGCCGCCACCTTGTCACTCTCTTCAAATTGCATACCAAACGGGATCGTCGGCACGTCCTGCAAGAAAATCCAGCTTTCGGGGATCGTCCGCACGTCGAATTTTTCGCCCGAGGTGGCAAAGCCCATCAGGTGTGGTGACTGGGTGATGATGATCGAGTTGATCTCGGGGTTATTCTGATAAATTTTCTGGTGCAGGGCGACCGACCGGCTGGGGATTTTCCCTGCTTCGACGACGCCGTTTCGCACCTGGACGATATGCTCGGGCTCGATGTCCCAACGCGGAACACCCGGCGGAGTGATCAGGAAATCATTCTCCCGCCAACGCACGGAAACCGTACCGTAAGTGCTGATCATCAGGCCCTGGTCGCACGCGCGGCGCACCATCCGGACGATGTCGGTGCGGATTGCCCGTTCGTCCGAGGGGTAGCTTACGTCCATAAAATGAGGATAATGGGACGGAAGCGACTTCTCAAACTGATTGATCTGTTCGTCGGTCAGGTAGGCCGGTTCGCCGATGGTCTTGGCGTTGATGATCGTGCGGGCACAGAATTCGAGCGTTTCGAAGCGCTGGTAGGCGTCCATCATGTCCTCGCCGCAGAGCACCACGCCGTGGTTTTCCATAATCACGGCCTTGTAGTGCGGGTTATCTTTGAACTCCTTGGCGATCTTTTCGCCCAAGGCGTGACTGCCGGGGACGTCGTAAGGGGCGAAACCGACACGTCCGCAGATGCGCTTGGCCTGCGGAATGATGTTGGTG
This sequence comes from Rikenellaceae bacterium, assembly GCA_031553805.1. Lineage (GTDB taxonomy): Bacteria > Bacteroidota > Bacteroidia > Bacteroidales > Rikenellaceae > JAITVB01. The sequence continues at coordinate 58,704 of JAVBLC010000011.1, forward strand.
TCGGGCACCTGGTGGACGATGCTGAACGACACCAATGCGGGCGGATGGGCGTGGATGACGGCCGTCATTTCGGGCCGCATCTCATAGATTGCTTTGTGGAACGGGAATTCCGACGAGGGTTTATGTTTGCCCTCGATGGTGCCGTCGCGGCGAATGCAGACGATGTCGGCCGCCGTGAGCGAGCCTTTATCGACGGCGCTGGGGGTGATCCAGATGTTTCCGCTTTCGTCTTTGATGGATAGGTTTCCGCCCGAGGTGGTGGTCATCCCGCTGCGGTAGATGCGGCTGATGATGACGGTGAGTTGTTCACTCGGGTGCATGAATTTTACATCCAGCTGTTTCATTTTATTTCAATTTGTCAAATCAAAGTCACTCCAGGAAAGCGCAGCTTTCCAGAAAAATTTTTTGCGGCGCTTTTTTATAAAAAAGCGCCAGTACCCTCGATGTAGACCATGCGGGATGGCCACCCTCCCCAGAGATTTTATGCCCGATCCGGCCAGATAGAGATAGCCCTCCATTGCTTAAAAATCTCTTGTGCGCGGGGCGTTAGCCCTGCGCACTAAGAAGTTTTTTCTATTCTTAAAGAACTTGTTCTTCGGGTATCTCTGCCCAACTTTTTTTCTTGATAAAAAAAGTTGCAAAGAAATCAAGCGCTTCAAACAAATAGCTAAAAAACCTTCCGCAAAGCTGCTGCGTCTACAACTCGGCCCTACGGACCTCAGACAGTAGACTCCGCTGACGCTTTGCTACAGGTTTTTCTTTACGCCATTTGTCTGGAGGCGCGTTGCAGGGCTTCGCCCTGCGCCTATCGGCAAGGTGTAAATGCAGAGAACTTTTGCTGTGCAATAAGTGCAGCCTACATGTTAGCGAGCAGGTATTCCTCCGCCTCCACGCTCCACAGGCCACCTTTGCGGGTACAAATTTCGTGCAACTTCTTAAATACCGGGTTCGTTTCGCCCAATTTGCCGAAATCGGCGATCGGGGTCAGCGGCATGCTGATGTGGTTGTAGATCAACTTTTTCCCTCCCGGAATGTTGGGCAGGTTAAGCGTCGCTTCGGCTACGGCGTCGAGCCCCCCGATGTGGGTCACCAGACCGGCCGGGTCAAGCTCCTGCCCCATCAGCGCGATGGCTTCTTTCATGTCGTCGGTGTTGCCGCCGCTGGTCCCCACCACGTGGGTAAAGGCGTAATGCACATTATAAAAGTTGAACATCGCGCGGAAATCCGACTTCGACGGCCCGGCAAAAAAGTTGAGGCAACCGTCAAACGCCAGGATCGCGTCGGCCTGTTCAACCACCGGGGCCACCGGGGCGAACACGAACACGTCGTTGTAGCCCGCGCCGCCGGTCAACGCCCGCAGCTCGGCCGCCGGATCGGCCATCGCGCCCGTGTTGACATAGCGCAGGTCGATGCCGTTCTTCGCGGCTTGTTCCACGGTGTAGAGCGACGCCGCACGGTCCAAACGGGTTTGGTCTACGTCGGTCACCACCAGCAACTTCGGCTGCCGGTCGGGGCGGTGGATCGCATAGTTGATCGCCGCCAGGCCCATCGGGCCGACACCGGCCAGGATCGCCATATTGCCGCCCGCCACGATCTCCATCGTGTGGTGGTACGACCCGGGCGTGGTGTGGTAATTGGCGTGCATCGCCCCGATCACACACGAAAGCGGCTCGGCCAGCGACGCCGGATAATACCCCGCACCCGTGTAGCGCAGCAGGCAACCGAGCGCCATCACCTCCTCGGGGATAATGACATACGTCGCATCGCCCCCGATGTATTTATAGGAATAACCGGGTGCGCTGAGCACGCCCACCGGCCCTTTTTCGTAATTGAGCGCGGGCTGGATCGAAAACTTGTCGCCCGGGGCGAACTGGTCTTTCCACTGTGCGCCCACTTCGACGATTTCACCGGCAAATTCGTGACCGATGATGATCGGTTCGCTGTCGATGTTCTTCGGGATGCGTTTGTGGGCCGTCCCCTCGGTCGAGGCCTTATAGGACGACATACAGAGGCTGTCGCACACCACTTTGGCCAGGATTTCGCCCGGCTGGATGGCGGGCAATTCGAACGTTTCCATCCGCAGATCGCCCTTACCGTATAATCTTACCGCTTTGGTTTTCATAGTTTTTCAGTTTAAATGATTCTGTCTCGTTGTGCGTAGTGTGCGTCAGGTTTGAATGATCGTTTCGGTTTTCACCCGCAGCGTACTTTAGTACGTGAGGACGGAAAATCGGAAGGATCATTCAAAGATGGCGTGCAATACGTTCAACGCTAATTCAACATGACCTGGCCACCGGTGACTGGGATGGCCTGTCCGGTTTCGCAAGTTTGTTCGACCAAATAGAGCAGCGCTTTCGTCACATCTTCCGGCGCACAACCCTTGCGCATCGGCACCTGAGCCATATAAAAAGCACGTACGTCTTCGACGGTCTTCGCCCCCGGCACTTTCCCGGCGTTCAGGTACTGCACGAACAGGCCGTTTTCGGGATCGGACCACAGCGGCCCCTCGTAAAAATTACCCGGGCAGATCGAGTTGACCTTGATCCGGAACGGAGCCAACTCCAACGCAAACGACTGCGTAAGGCCCACCCCGCCGAATTTTCCGCCGGCGTAGGCAAAGTTAGCCTTGCTTCCGCGCAGCCCCGACTTGGAGTTGATTTGGATGATATCCCCGTAGTTCTCAGGCGCATATTTATTCTGAAGTTTCATCACCGGAGCGACGGCCTTCGTGCAGTAGAAATAGGCGTTGTAATTGATCTTCGTCACGAAGTCGAACTGCTCGGGGGTCATCTCATCGAGTCCACCGGCACGCAGCACACCCGCGTTGCTGACAAAGACGTCGACACCGCCAAAGGCACATACCGTACTGTGGATCAGCGCTTCGAGGCTCGGAATTTCGGCCACGTTGGTTTTCACGAAGACAGCGCGGTTGCTCTTGGCCGAAGCATTGAGGCGGGCGGCGGTTTCAGCGCCCACCGCTTCGTTCAGGTCGGCCACCACGATGTTGGCCCCCTGGGCCACCAGGCAACGGGCGATGCCCTCACCAAACCCTTGTGCGGCACCGGTAACGATCACCGTTTTGTTTTCCATACGGCCCGAAGTTCCACCGGCGCTCACTTTACGACGGTAGTTCTCAACTTCCCAGTTGTCGATGAAATCGATCTGGGCCTGGGTCATCGGATGCGGACCGCCGAACGATTCGGCCAGCCACGCGATCTTGAGCGTGTCAGTCATCACCTCGGTGATCGTCGCACATTGGGCGGCGTTATCGCCCACGGCGATCATCCCCAGACATTTTATGAAAATTACCTTGGGCAGATAGCCGAATTTCTTTTCGAATGCGGGAATCTCCGTTTCAGCTTCTTTGAGCAACGATGCTGCATTGTCACCTTTGAGATAGAGGTAATTGGACTTGCAATAGACGATGCCGTCGGGCGAGAAAGGACGCGCCGCGGCGGAATAATTCTTTTCGTCCGTAAAGTGGGCGATCAGCGCGTTGTTCGTCACCCGCAGCGTCTTCAGCCCCTCTTTCGAGCAAAGCATACGGAGCGCGGGCACCACTTCGGGTGCACAGGCGCACACCGGCGCGTCGCCCTCGGGCAACGGGTTTTTGACCGCCTTTTCGAGTGTCGAAAGCACGCGGTCGTAGATTTCGCGTACCCGTGCCGTTGTGTCGGCCCCCACGAAAATACCGTGATTCTGCAGCAGGATCATCTCGGGTTCGCGACCGTACTTGGCTTTAAAGGCGTTGATGCGGCGCTCGACCTCCTTGAAGAGGACGTAGCCCGGGTCGATGTAAGGAATATAGAGCGCCTCGTCGCCCAACAGGCGGCGGGTTTCGCTCTCGGCGTCGTTGCCGCACATCAGGCCGTTGACCAGCGTTGGGTGCAAGTGGATGACGAAAGCCGCGCTCAGGGCGTTGTGCAGCGACGTTTCGACCGAAGGCCGCCGGTCTTTCGTGATGCAGGCCGCCGCCAGATCGTTTTTCACCTCCTCTTCACGGGCGGCTGCATCAGCCGGGTAGGTTTTTTCGGAAATCACGTTGAGTTTCACGCGATCGAGTACGGCGAAACCAGCCTCGGTGATTGTCGCCAGCGACGACCCGCTCGCTTTTACCCAAAGTTTTTCAGTATTTTTATAGGAGGTATTGCCACCTCCGGCAATCACGTAGCGGCTGTCGCGGCCGTAGTGTTGCGATATGTCGATCAGTTCCTGTATCTCTTTCATCGGATGGCTGCTTTGATGATTTGGTCGCCGTATTCAATCAGGTGGTCGCGTTTTTCGACGTTGGCCTTGCCGCTTTCATCGAGGTAACCCGGCAGGCCCTGGCGCACCAGTTCCTGGTGGGCCGCCGTCAGGCAAGCCCCGGCGTAGTTGATCGAGCGCAGTTTCTCGGTCAGCGGGGCACCGCCGCGGGCCGTGAGTTTGATCGGCTCCATCGCGGGAGTGTTGTGCTCGGTGCCGAACGTCACCGCAAAACCTTGGTCATGGAGGTAACCGGCATATTTTTCGAGCACCTCGATGCTGTTGCGCGTCGTAATGAATTCGACGGCATAAAAACCGCGGGCCTTCAGCGTGGCGGCAGCTTTTTCAAGGTCGCCCTCAAAGTCCGTAAAACCACCGCTGGCGTCGTCGGCCAGAAAGGGGTAGGTCGGGATACCGCCTGCTTTCAGGATAATCTGCCGCACCTGTTCCATCGGCAGAAAAGCCGCCGGATCTTCGGGTACGAACGCCGCGCCGCCCGCCTTGAGCAGGTTGCCGCGGATCTCGTTTTCGACCGCCGCCGCGTTAGCCGGATCAGCTTTCAACGCTTTTCCTCCAAACACCTTTTGATAGGTGTCGGCGGCACGCTTCGGGTCGTTCTGCGAAAAATTCTCGACGGCCATGCGCAAGGCCTTGGCCAGGTGCCGTTCGCGGATCGATCCGCGGGTAAGCGTTGTGGCGATCTGCTTGAAATCGAGGGTGATCGGCAGGCCCGCCTCGGTCAGGATCTCGTTCAGCTTGACACACATCCGTCCCACGTGGGCATTCGACTCGTCGCGCACCCGTTTTAGTTGCGAAAGGTAGGGCTCGGCTAGTTTCAGTGGCGACGTCAATCCTTTGCCGCTCAGATAAGTGCGGCCCGGATTGTTCGGGTCGTTAACCCGAATGCCGGCCGCCTGGTCTTCGGCGTTGAGCGAAATAAACTCGATGTTGTGGAGCGGATAGAGTTTCCGTGCACGGCACCCTTCGTCCCACTCGGCATAACCGTCGGTCGAGTAGAAATCATTGATCCCCACGACCTTCACCCCTTCAGCCGCAGCCATATCGAGGGCTTGCGCCAGCGAGTCGAAGGCGCTGAACGAATAGGGGGTATGCAGGTGGGCGTTGAGGTCAACGACCTCCAACGGCCCGTTTTTGGTGGTACATCCCATAATTTTCGGTTTAGGACGTTAAAAATTGGGAAGCAAAGAGGGAACCTTTCAAACCTTTACACAAAATCACACACTCCCCCTTCGCTTCCCGGATATCGTTTAGATGCCCTCCTTGGCGCGGCGCACCTGTTCGGCATCCGTAAAATTACGGGTCGGAACGTGGCCGGCGATCGGGGCGATCTTTTCGTGATAAGCGTCGACGAACCAGTCAGGCTGCGGGAAGAAAGCGTCTTCCAACTCATAGCACGGGGTGATCCAGTTGCGCGAACCCACGACAACGGGCGGCGCATCGAGGTCGTCGAAGGCCAGCTCGGTGATGTTGCGGGCCAGTTCGTTGAGGAACGAACCGCGGGCGTTGGCGTCGCTGGCCAGCATGATTTTCCCGGTTTTCTTCACCGATTTCAACACCGTTTCGTAGTTAAACGGAACCAGCGAACGGGCATCGATCACCTCGGCGCTGATACCTTTCTCCTGCAATTGGTCAGCGGCTTTCAGGGCGGTATAGAGGGTCGAGCCGATCGTGAGGATCGTCACGTCGCTGCCGGCGCGTTTCACGTCAGGTTCGCCGAACGGAATTTCGTAGTAACCTTCCGGCACGCCGCCTTCGTGGAACTGTTCGCCGATTTCGTAGATGCGCTGGCTTTCGAAATAGATCACCGGGTCGGTTCCTTGCAGTGCGCTGTTCATCAATCCCTTAGCATCATAAGGCGTCACCGGGAAAACCACTTTCAGCCCGGGGATGTGGGCCACGAGCGAAGTCCAGTCCTGCGAGTGCTGTGCGCCGTATTTCGAGCCGACCGACACACGGAGGACAACCGGCATCTTAATCACATTACCACTCATCGCTTGCCACTTGGGAAGCTGATTGAACACCTCGTCGCCGCAACGGCCCAGGAAGTCGCAGTACATGATCTCGGGGATCACGCGTCCGCCGCACATCGCATAACCGATGGCCGTGCCCACGATCGAAGCTTCCGAGATCGGCGAGTTGAACAAGCGATGGTAAGGCAGCGCCTCGGTCAGCCCGCGGTAGACAGCAAACGCGCCGCCCCAGTCGCGATTTTCCTCGCCATAGGCTACCAACGAGGCGTCTTTATAAAAACGGTCTACGATCGCTTCGAAGATCCCGTCGCGCAGCTGATACTGTTTCATCTTCGACACCGGCTTGCCGTCCTTGTCGGTAATGAAGCGTTCCTTACCGGCGATCTGTTTCACGCGGGGATTTTCAGCCATCGGGTGCAGCACCTCGGGTTTGGCGTCGGACATCGAGTCGACCGAACCGTTCGAGAAGATCATCTTGCCGATCTTTTCCGGGTCGGCCTTCAGGTCCATGCGCGGCGAAATGGTTTCGTCGATCGCCAGTTTGAAGAGGTCGAAGATCAGTGCTTGCACCTCTTTCGACATAGCATCCAGCTCCTTCTGGGTCGCTGCACCACCTTCGATCAGCTGCTTACCGAAAGCGACGATGCTGTCCTCCTCCTGCCAGGCTTCCACCTCCTCTTTCGAGCGGTAGGAGGAAGCGTCGGAGGGCGAATGGCCGCTGTAGCGGTAAGTAAGTACGTCCAACAGCACCGGGCCGTTTTTCTTGGCCAGGATGTCGAGCTTGCGGCGGTAGGCGTCGATCACGGCCAGCGGGTTATACCCGTCGACACGTTCGGCGTGCATTTGCTCGGGGTTCACCCCGGCGCCGATGCGGGCCGCAACGTCGTAGCCCATCGTTTCGCCCTTGGTCTGGCCACCCATCCCGTACTGGTTGTTCATGATGTTGATGATCACCGGCAGGCCGCCTTTCATGTCGCCTTCCCACAGTTGTTTGAACTGGTCCATAGCGGCGAACATCAGCCCTTCCCACACCGGGCCGCAAGCCATCGAGGCGTCGCCGATGTTGGCTACCACCACACCCGGTTTGCGGTTGACTTTCTTGTAGAGGGCAGCCCCCACGGCGATGTCGCCGCTACCGCCCACGATGGCGTTGTTGGGGTAGATGCCGAACGGCGTGAAGAACGCGTGCATACTGCCGCCCAACCCCTTGTTGAAACCCGTTTCGCGGGCAAAAACCTCGGACATCAGCCCGTAGATCAGGAAGCGTTTAGCCAGTTCCTTCACCGAACCCTTAAATCCTTTCTTCACAACGTCGAGGGTGATGCCGCCGAAGAAGTCTTTCATCGTCTTTTCGAGCTGCTTCTCCTCGAGAAGTTCAATCGAGCGAAGACCCTTTGCTAAAAATTCGCCATGGCTGCGGTGCGAACCGAAGATGAAGTCGTCGGTAGTGAGCATATAAGCCATCCCGACGGCAGCAGCTTCCTGTCCGGCCGACAAGTGGGCCGGACCCGGGTTGTTGTACTCTACGCCGTTGTAAGCGTTAGTCGTTTTCACCAGGTTCAGCATCGTTTCGAACTCGCGGATCACCACCATATCGTAGTAGATCCGTTTGAGATCGTCCTTCGTAAAATTCTTGGCGGCCAGCTCTTGTTTGACCGTCTTTTTGTACTGGTTTACCGGGATCGGGGTGAACTTCACCTCGCCTGCCTGCCGCATTTTCTTCGGCTCGATGTACTGCGATTTGGGCATTTTTTTATTTTTTAAATTGTTTTGTTTTGCAATTTAGACCCGGCCACGCCGGGGCGGAGTCCACTTTTGTAAGGATACAAAAGTGGCAAAAAATCCTTGGCGTCACGACTCCGGTTGACCCGCTAAGGCTTTTCTGCGCGGCCGGACAGTATTCCGCTTCGTTTCACTACGCTCCAGTACCGTCCTATTCGCCGCTTGTAAATCCTAAGCGGGGCCCCAACCTCCGTCGACAAGGCGCATAGCGGTTCTTCGAACCGTTGCCTGTCGGCGCTTTGGGGATGGACTAAAGGCCTGTGAAAGAACAGCTTTGTTAAAACGCGAAGACGGTCTCCTTGAAAATTTCGGAAACGGTGGGGTGCGGGAAGACGACTTCTTCCATCTCTTTGAGCGTCATCTCCTGCTCGATAGCCATGCACGCCCCGTAGATCATTTCGCTCGACGGGTTGCCCAGCATATGCACGCCGAGCACTTCGCCGTACTGCGCACCGACAACGACCTTGCACATGCCCGTGCCGCCTTCGTTTTCAGCGACAAAGCGTCCCGCATAGGCCATCGGCAGCGAAGCCACACGCACAGCGATGCCTTTGGCGGCCGCCGCTTCGGGGGTAAGTCCCACGCCTGCAATCTCGGGGTTGGTATAAACCACGCCCGGGATGGCGTTGTAACGCATCACGTCCGGACGGCCGGTGAGGTTATTCACGACCACTTCGCCCTCGCGGCTGGCGGTATGGGCCAGCAGCGAAAAGCCGGTCACGTCGCCCGCAGCGTAGACGCCCGGCACGTTGGTCCGCATCCTTTCGTCGACCTTGATACCGCCCTTGACCAGCTCGACCCCCAGGTTTTCCAACCCGAAGCCCGAAGTCACGGCACGACGGCCCACGCTCACAAGGATCTTTTCGCCCTTGACCGACGAACGCACGCCGTCTTTTTCAAAGAAGACTTCGTCGCCTTTCACCTCGACCACTTTGGCCTGCAAGTGATAGGTCACGCCGCGCTTGGCGTAAATGTCGCGCAGCATCGCGCTCTGTTCGGCATCCATCCCGGTCAGGATTTCGGGCAACATCTCGATCACGGTCACTTCCGTGCCGAGGCTGTTGAAGAAACTGGCAAACTCCATCCCGATCACCCCGCCGCCGATCACCACGAGCGAAGCCGGTTTCTCGGTCAGCGCCAGGATCTCGCGGTTGGTGAGGATGCGGTCGCCCGCTTCCTTCAGGCCGGGAATCGGCGGGACGAACGCCTCGGAACCGGTGCAAACGAGCAGGTTCTTCGCGAAGAACGTTTCCCCGCCGGCAGCAATCTCGACCCCTTCGGCCGAACGACCTTTTATAAAGGCTTCGGCTTTGACCACCTGCACGTTGTGGGCTTTCATCTTGGAACCTACACCGGCCACCAGTTTGCGCACCACTTTCGTTTTGCGGTCTACGATCTTTTTGAAATCGAACGTTACGTCGCCCGCAAAAATGCCGTATTTGTCACCGTGGCGCGCCGTGTCATAGACCTTTGCGCTGTAGAGCAACGTCTTGGTCGGGATGCAGCCCTCGTTGAGGCACACGCCGCCCAGTTCTTTCTTTTCAAACAGCACGACCGAAAGCCCTTTCGCCCCGGCGCGTTCTGCGGCTACGTAGCCCCCGGGGCCGCCGCCTATAATTGCCAAATCTATCATATCCGGAAATTTAGGAAAGTTCAAATTCCAAGGTTTCGATCTCAACGGCGATCTGCTTCAGGAAGCGGGTCGCTTCGCCGCCGTCCAGCGAACGGTGGTCGTAGGTGAGGCTCAGCCCGATGTGGGGCACAAAGCCGTAGACTCCGTCGCCCAGGTCTTTCGGACGCGGCACGATCGTGTTCACCCCGAGGATCGCCGACTGCGGCAGGTTGATCACCGGCGTAAAGACTTCGACGCCGTAGTTTCCAAGATTAGAAACGGTAAACGTAGCCGCTTCGGATGAAAGCAGGTCGGGATCAATGCTCCCCTTCTTGCAGGCATTGGCCACCTCTTTGAGTTGGCTGGCGAGGCCTGCGATCGACAGGTCGTCGGCGTTGCGCACGACGGGCACCATCAGCCCGCGCTCGGTATCCACGGCCAGGGCGAGATGCACTTTCGAAAAGTAGCGCACCGAATCACCCAGGAAGTGTGTGTTGACCTGCGGGAATTTTTTGAGGGCCTTGATTACGGCCAGGCACACCATATCGTTGAGTGTGATGTCGACCGGATAGCCCTTGGCCACGGCCGCTTTGACCTGCTTGCGCAGTTCGAGAATGCGGCGGGCATCGGCGCTCAGGTGGTGGGTCAACTGGGCCGAGTTCTGGAGCGAGGCGTGCATCGCCTTGGCGATCAGTTTGCGGATATTCGAGAGCGGCTTCACTTCGCTGTCGGCAGCGTATACCGGGTTCTTGGCGGCAACCACGTCGGCTCCGCGCACGGCGCCGGCCAGACCGCTGCCCGTCGCCGGGATCGCACCGCCGTCCTGGGTCATCGCTTTGGCCAGCGGGGTGGTGCGGGGACGGCTTTCGAGCGCAGCTTGCACATCACGTTCGATGATGCGGCCCTTGGGGCCGGTACCGCTGATCGACGCCGTATCGACAGCCTCCTTGTCGCTCAACGCCTTCGCGCGGGGCGAGATCGGAGCCGGGGTACCGTCGGCCTGTTTCGCAGCAGCGGTGGCAACAGGCGCCGAAACTGCCGCCTGTACCGGAGCTGTCTGCACAGCGGCCGGTTGCGCCGCGGAAGATTCCGCCTTTGCCGGGACAGGGGCCGGAGCCGGGGCAGCCGCAGGGGCTGCAGCGCTTTCGTACGATTCGCCCGGGGCGCCGATCACCATTACGTTGCTCAGCACGGGAATTTCATCGCCCTCGTTATAAAAAAGTTCGAGGACAACGCCATCGAATTGTGACGCTTCCTCGAACGATGCTTTGTCGGTTTCGTAGGCGAACAACACATCGCCTTTGGCCACCTGGTCGCCTTTTTTCTTCTTAAACTCGGTCAGGATGCAGCTTTCGACAGACTGACCCTGCTTGGGCATAATCACTACGTTTGCCATAGTCCGGTATCTTATTGATTTAGTTCGTTTCAAACACAACACGACAAAGATACGACAATAAATTGTATTTACAAGTCATTTCAAACGATTTTCTTATCCGCTGAAAACAAAATGATTATAAAAATATTTATCGCTTACAAGTGAAAAACTTGTACATACAAATTTCTTGCTTACCTTTGTTATCGAACCCACCAGCCTGAGATGAGAGAACTACCTCAACACAAGAAAGTTTACGAAGCGCTGCGTGAGCAGATCGCCATCGGACAGTTTGCCCCCGGCGACTTGCTGCCCTCGGAGCATGAGTTGTGCGCCGCCTACGGGTTGGCGCGGCCCACGGTGCGCAAAGCGCTCGACCGCCTGGTGTCCGACGGTTTTATACACAAACACCAGGGCAAGGGGAGCATTGTGCGCGGTGCCCCGAAAGGGATAGGCATCTTGTCACTCAGCGGCACGACCTCCGCCGTGGGAGGCGACCAGCTCGAAACGCGCATCGTGGCCGGGCCTGAGATCCGCACGTGGAACGAGGCGTTCTCGTATGCCATCAGCGAAGAGGAGCGGCAGGCGGGGTGCATCTATTTCGAACGGCTGCGGCTGTTGAACGGTGTGCCGGTCTTTTTTGACATCACGATGCTGCCCAACCGGAGCTTGCCGCGATTCATTTCGCAACCGCTTGAGAATGTATCGCTGTTTAATTTACTGCGTACAAAATACCAGATCGAGGTTACAGGTGGCACCCAGCAGCTTTTTGCCATTCGGGCCGACAAACGGCTGCGTGAGCATTTTTTGACTACGCCGGGCCATCCTATATTGCAGTTGAACCGGAAGATCGAAACCTCGCGCCCCGACTTCTTTATTTATAGCCAGGTGTTCTGCATTACGCAGAACTACGGGCTGATCGGGACATTTTAGGCACTTCCCCGGTGCATCTCCCTGTGCGTCCCCGCACAGGAAGATTTTTCCGATCAGGGTTACCCGGAGAAACGACGTTTTTAGCCTCGCTGAGCTCCACTTCGTTCCGGTTCAGAAAAATTTTAACGACGTTGAGCTCGCTCACTGCCACGCAGCAACCTCGGTTGCGGCGCTTTTTATAAAAAGCGCCAGTACCCTTATGCGACCTAACGCGCGGTGGTTATCTTTCCCTGGCAGATTTCTGTGAAATCTGCCCCGTGCTATGGACAATCCTCACAAAAAGAGCGGCGGGAGCAAATCGCTTCCGCCGCTTTTCACAAAAATATCAGCCTGTGCCCGATACCGGCCTCCGTTACTTTTTAGCTTTCGGGGCAAGGATCAGGATCATTCGCTTGCCTTCGAGGCGGGGCATTTGTTCTACTTTGGCCAACTCTTCGAGGTCGGTGGCAAATCGCAACAGGAGGATTTCACCCTGGTCTTTGAAGACGATCTGACGGCCGCGGAAGAATACGTAGGCTTTCACCTTGGCGCCCTCCTTCAGAAAATTTTCGGCGTGTTTGAGTTTGAAGTTGTAGTCGTGGTCGTCGGTGTTGGGCCCGAAGCGGATCTCCTTGACGACGATCTTGACGGCCTTGGCTTTGATTTCCTTGGCCTTTTTCTTCTGTTGGTAGAGGAATTTTTGGTAATCAACGATCCGGCAGACGGGCGGGTCTGCTTTGGGTGAAATTTCTACCAGGTCCAGCCCCATCTCCTCGGCCATTCGCAGCGCTTCGGCCGTCGAAACCACCAAGGGAGCTTCGATGTTCTCTCCCACCAAACGCACCTGTTTGGCCGTAATTTTTTCATTAATGGCGTGAAGTACCTCTTTTTCAGGCGGTCTCCTGAAATTGCCCCGCGGCGGTTTCGGCCTGTTGAACGTTGTTGCTATAGTTTTATCCTCCTACAGTTAGTGAAACAAATGTATTTTAGTATTAGCAAATTTCTCTCCAAAGAATGCAGCCTTAGATCTGTTGGATCTCTTTGGCGACCTGCTCGTTGACAAAATCGGCAAATGCTTCGCGGGTCATGGCGCCCTTGTCGCCTTCGCCTTGCAGGCGTACCGACACCGTGCCTTCGGCTTCTTCTTTCTCGCCGACGATCAGCAGGAAAGGGATGCGTTTGAGTTCGTTGTCGCGTATCTTTCTGCCGATCTTCTCGTTACGGTCGTCGACTTGGGTGCGAATATCGCAATTATTTAGAAATTCTGAAACTTTTTCCGCATAATCGTTAAATTTTTCGCTGATCGGCAGCAGCACCACCTGGTCGGGAGTGAGCCACAGGGGGAACTTTCCACCAGTGTGTTCGAGCAGCACGGCCACGAAACGTTCCATCGACCCGAACGGTGCGCGGTGGATCATCACCGGGCGGTGGGGCTTGTCGTCGGCCCCGGTGTAGGAGAGGTCGAAGCGTTCGGGCAGGTTGTAGTCGACCTGGATCGTGCCCAGCTGCCACTTGCGGCCCAGGGCATCGCGCACCATAAAGTCGAGCTTCGGGCCGTAGAACGCCGCTTCGCCATATTCGACCACCGTGTTGAGGCCTTTTTCTGCGGCCGCCTGGATGATCGCCGATTCGGCTTTTTCCCAGTTCTCATCCGAACCGATGTATTTTTCCTTGTTCCCTGGGTCGCGTAACGATACCTGTGCGGTGAAATCTTTGAAATCGAGTGTCTTGAAGATGTAGAGCACGATGTCGATCACCTTTTGGAACTCGCCCAGCAACTGGTCGGGGCGGCAGAAGATATGGGCGTCGTCCTGCGTAAATCCGCGCACGCGGGTCAGGCCGTGCAACTCGCCGCTCATTTCGTAGCGATACACCGTGCCGAATTCGGCCAAGCGCAGCGGCAGGTCTTTGTATGAGCGCGGCTTGATGCGGTAGATCTCGCAGTGGTGGGGACAGTTCATCGGCTTGAGTAGGTACTCTTCGCCCTCGTCCGGGGTGAGGATCGGCTGAAACGAGTCTTTTCCGTATTTGGCGTAGTGGCCCGACGTGACGTACAGCTCTTTCGATCCGATATGCGGGGTGATCACCTGCAGGTAACCGTACTTCTTCTGTACGTTCCGCAAGAAACCTTCGAGGCGGTCGCGCAGGGCGGTGCCTTTGGGCAGCCACAGCGGCAGGCCCTGACCCACGCGCTGCGAAAAGGCGAACAATTCAAGCTCCTTGCCCAGTTTGCGGTGGTCGCGCTTTTTGGCTTCCTCCAACATCACCAGGTATTCGTCGAGCATCGACTTCTTCGGGAACGTGATCCCGTAAATGCGAGTGAGCATTTTGTTCTTTTCGTTGCCGCGCCAGTAAGCCCCGGCTACCGAGGTCAGCTTGATCGCCTTGATGTATCCCGTGTTCGGCAAATGAGGACCACGACATAAATCTGTAAAATTACCGTTCGTGTAGAACGTGATCGTACCGTCGGTCAGGTCGGCGATCAGCTCCACTTTATAAGGGTCACCCTTTTCGGTGTAGGTCTTGAGCGCTTCGGCCTTAGACACCTCCCGGCGGGTCATTTCTTCTTTCTGGCGGGCCAATTCGTACATCTTCTCCTCGATCTTCGGCAGGTCGCTTTCGGTGATCGGCGTGGGCGAATCGACGTCATAGTAAAATCCGTTTTCAATCGCCGGCCCGATGCCGAACTTGATGCCCGGATACAATGCTTCGAGCGCTTCGGCCAGCAAGTGCGAAGAGGTGTGCCAGAAGGCGTGTTTGCCCTCGTCGTCGTCCCACTTGAAGAGTTTGACTGCGGCGTCTTCATTGATCGGCAGGGTCACATCGACCACCGATCCGCCCACCGAAGCGGCCAGTACGTCCTGGGCCAGGCGGGGGCTGATGCTCTCGGCCACCTGAAGGGCTGTCGTCCCTTTTGCATATTCCCGGACGCTGCCGTCGGGGAAAGTGATTTTTATCATCGTGCTCATAATTATCCGGATAATTAAGAAGCAAAGGTAAAAAAAATTTAAATAGCCGCGCTTTCCCGCCTCTGGAATTTAACCGCCAAAAAAAGAAGCCGTCCATTGGGGAGGACGGCTTCTCAACAACCTAAAAAAATACTACCTACAAAAAACGCTTATGATATTAGGTTGTCTCGTCGGGATTTTTCAGAAAATCCCTGCTCTCTCACTCTGTCTTTTTCACGGACGAGGCACCGCTGGATTGCGATTTAAAGGTCACTGGATTGCCTTTGTATTTCACGGACGATGCGCCCGAGGCATTGGCGTTCAGCTCTTCGGTAGCCCACACCGAGACCGTCGACGCGCTGCTGGAGCGGGCGTTGGCTTTCTTGGCTTCGAGGCCCACGGCACGCACGGTCGAGGCTCCGCTCGCTTCGAGTTTCACTTCGCCCGACGAACCGGTCGCGGTGATGTCCGATGCGCCGCTGGCCGAAATCTCGGCATAGCCTGTAGCGACAGTCAGCTTGAGGTTCGAGGCGCCGCTGGCGCTGGCATCGATGCTGCCGGCTTCGAGGCGGAGCGTGCCGTTCGAGGCGCCCGTGCAGTCGAGGTCTACCGTGCCTGCCTTGATCGAGAACGATTTCAGCGAAGTCGCTCCCGAGAGGTTGATCTTCATATTTTCGGTCGTAAACTGGTCTTCCGAGGTGATCCTCACCGCACCCGAGCCTTTGAGGCTACGGATTTCGGGCAGGTAGACGGTCATGCGCATCACCTGTCGGTTGGCGTTGTTCCAACGGAAACCTTCGGTGTTGATCCCGACCGAGAGGACGCCGTCGGACGACAGCGAAAATTTGAGGCGCGATTCGAGTTCTTCGTTGACCTCGACCACTGCTTTGGTCTGGTTGCTCTTAACGAGTGTCACCTCAAAAGCCGACGACGCCGAAACGGCCGTGATCGTCCGGCCTTCGTAACGGGTCAGGCGCACCAGCTTCACATCGGCCAGCAATTCCGAGGGAATCGCCAAGGCCAGCATAAAAAGTAACGTGCAGAATGCTTTCATAATCCTTATGGGGTTTTTGGTGTTTTCTATTCGTTAAACGGGGGAGTTCTCGAAAAGTTACAACCGCATGTTATTTTTTATCCAACTTTCTCCTTATAAATAGAATGCCCCAAAAGAACTTTATCCGACCGGACAAAAACTACCCCGCTTCAGTTTTGTACCGACGGCCCGCGAACCACATATATAGAGGATGCCGCGACCTTTCCGGGATTACGTCGAATCAGGCTTCCTTATGTGGGGACGTGCCTTGCGAAACGTTCATAATCTTATTCTGCTTGTCGATGCTCTCGATATGGATCGCCTCAAGGATCGTCGTCAGGAACTCGGGCGACAGGTCCAACTGCGCAGCCTGCGCCTTGATCCGCTCGACGATATCACCCCAACGGCTGCGCTGGAGAATCGTCACGTTATTGTCGCGCTTTACCTCACCGATCTTTTCGGCTACGCGCATCCGCTTGGCCAGCAGCTCGAAGAGTTCGTTGTCGATCTGGTCGATCTGGCCGCGCAAGGCCGCCAGCGCCCGTTCGAACTCGGGCAGGTTGACCACCTCGGTACGCCACGTTACCTTTTTCAACATATCGGCCAACGCGGCGGGGGTCAGTTGCTGGGCCGCATCGCTCCATGCCTCGTCGGGACGGATGTGGCTCTCGACGATCAGGCCGTCGTAGTCGAGGTCGGCGATCTTCTGCGACATTTCCAGCAGGCCGTCGCGGCGGCCGACGATGTGCGACGGGTCGCCGATCATCGGAATTTCGGGCATCCGGCGGCGCATTTCGATCGCCAGGTGCCACATCGGGCTGTTGCGGTACTCGCCGCCGATGGCCGAAAAGCCGCGGTGGATCAGACCGATCCGTTCGATGCCTGCTTTCTGCAGGCGTTGCACAGCCCCACCCCACAACTCGATGTCGGGACCCACCGGATTTTTCACGAGAATCGTGACGTTCGATCCCCGCACAGCATCCGAAATTTCTTGCACGCTAAAGGGGTTTACCGTCGTCCGGGCCCCGATCCACAGGATGTCGACGCCGAATTCGAGGGCGGCCTCGACGTGCTTGGCCGTCGCCACTTCGATCGCCGTCGGCAGACCGGTCAGCTCTTTGGCCTTCGCTACCCAGCCCAGCCCCTTGAGGCCGACGCCCTCGAACATCCCGGGCCGGGTGCGCGGTTTCCACACGCCGGCACGGAAAACGTCGACCATTCCCGTTTTGGCCAGTTGCACACAGGTTTCCACTGTCTGTTCCTCGGTTTCGGCACTGCACGGGCCGGCGATAATCACCGGTTTTTTGCGTTTCAGATCAAATCTTTCCATCTTATTTTGTGATTTTTGTTACAATTTTAGAGTTCCCGTTAATCGATGATTTTGCGGATCGTGTTGGCCTTCTCCATCGAGGCCCGAAGCCCTGCCAGATCATCGTTTTCCAGCATTTTTCGAAAGATCTGCAATTGGTGGATATGCTCCCTCAGCACGTCAAGCACATTGTATTTGTTCTGCATAAAGATCGGCAGCCAGGTATCCGGCGAACTTTTCGCCAGACGCACCGTACTCTCGAAACCGCCCCCCGCCAGGTCGAAGATGTGCGACTCCTCGCGTTCCTTTTCCAATACGGTGAGGGCCAACGCGAACGAAGTGATGTGGCTGATGTGGCTGATGTAGGCGGTGTGGGTGTCGTGTTCCTCGGCACCCATGGTCAGTTGCGGCATTCCAATAGCGGCATAGATCGTTTCGACCGCTTCCAGAGCGTCGGCATCACTGCGTTCGGGTTCGCAAACCACCACCGTGCGCCCTGCAAACGCACCGTGCACGGCCGCTTCGGGGCCGCTGTATTCCGTCCCCCACATCGGGTGGGTTGCCACAAAGCGCCCACGGCGCGGATGCTGCGAAATCATTTCGCACAACTCCTGCTTGGTTGATCCCATATCCAGCACGATCTGCCTGTCATTGATCCGGTTAAGGATCTTAACGGCAAGCGTAGGGATCGAATTTACGGGCGTAGCCAGCACGATCAGATCGGCCGCGGCAACCGCCTCCTCCAAAGGCAACGCTTTATCAATCAGGTTTAAAGCGAGCGCCTTTTCAAGATTGGCCGCCGAATTGTCGACGCCAATCACCGCTTCCGAAAATCCTTTCTCCTTGAGGGCGAGGGCAAACGAACCCCCGATCAACCCGATACCGATGATCGCCGCTTTCATTTCGCAAATCCGTTTTTGATTTTCTCCAACGCTTTTTCGAGTTCGGCAGCGGGCGAGCAAAGGCTGATCCGCAGGTAGCGTTCGCCCTGGCTGCCGAAGATGCCGCCGGGAGTGATGAACACACCGCAATCGTAGAGCAGGCGGTCGCTCCAGGTGTAGCAGTCGCCCTCGGCGCCTTCGGGCAGCCGGCCCCAGAGGAACAGTCCGGCCTGGTCGTGCGTATAGCTACAGCCCAAAAAATCCATGATGGCCCACGCCTTTTCCTGGCGGGCGTAGTAGGTGGCGTTCAGCCCGTCATACCACGCCTGATCAAGGCCCATCGCCACGGCCGCGGCTGCCTGCATCGGGAAAAACATCCCCGAATCCATGTTGCTGCGGAAGCGTAGGATTTCGTCGATCCTCGCTGCTGCCCCGCCGATCATCCCCACGCGCCAACCAGCCATATTATGACTTTTACTCAGTGAGTTAAGCTCGATCACTACCTCCTTTGCCCCATCGATCGAAAGCAAACTCATCGGCCGCGGATTACGGATAAAGCTGTAAGGATTGTCGTGAACGACGAGCAAATTATTTTTTGTTGCGAATGTTACAATTTTACGAAATAAATCTTCGGTCGGAAGTGTCCCGGTGGGCATATGCGGGTAGTTAACGACAAGGATTTTCACCCTGTCGAGCCCCCCCCGCTCCATCGCATCGAAGTCGGGTAACCAGCCGTTTTCGGACCGCAGCACATAGTCGACGCACTCGCCGCCCGCAAGGGTCGCCGCCGAGCGGTAAGTGGGATATCCCGGGTTAGGGATCAGCACTTTATCCCCCGCATTGAGATACGTCATAAAGATATGCATCAGCCCCTCCTTCGACCCGATCAGCGGCAGGATCTCGGTCGCCGGATCAAGCGACACGCCATATTTTTCGGCATAAAATTTCGAAAAAGCGCCGCGCAACAACATCGTCCCCTTATTCGGTTGATAAGAGTGGGTGTTCGGTTTGTGCGCTTGGTCGCAAAGCGCGTCGATCACCTCCGGGTGCGGAGGCAGGTCGGGGCCGCCCACCCCCAGGCTGATGATCTCACGCCCGGCTTTGCGCAACTCGTCGATCTCGCGCAGTTTTTTCGAAAAGAAGTATTCGCCGACCCCGTCCAGCCTTGCCGCCGTTTGCGGAGTCCCATGTTTCTCGCTCATCGTATGTCAGTTTATGTTTTCGCCTTTTTTGTACACGCCGTAGATATGCAATTCTTCGGCCTCGCGCCGCATCCGGTCGATCGTGCGGATGAAAATTTCGACGTTGTCGAACTCCATGTCGACGTGGAACATATAGTGCCACGGCTCGCTCGGGATCGGATAGGACTGTAACTTGCTCAGGTTGATGTCGCTGTGCTCCATCGCCCGCAACACGCGCATCAACGAGCCGTGCTCGTGATTGGTTTTGAAATAGAGCGACGCCTTGTTCGCCCCGTGGGCGACGAGCGAACTGTCGTCGGGGGCGACGATCAGGAAGCGCGTCTGGTTATTCTTGATCGTATGAATGTCGCGGGCCACGATCTCCATCCCGAACAACTCGGCCGCCAGATCGCCCGCCACCGCTGCCGCATCGCGCGCGCCGCTTTCGGCCAGATGCCTGGCGCTCAATGCCGTGTCTTCGGTTTCGACCAGGCGCCAGGGGCGTGTGTCGAGGTAGTCGGCACACTGCAACAACGCCATCGGGTGAGAACACACCTCGCGCACGTCGTCGAGCGTCACCCCGGGGTTGACCATCAGGTGCTGGCGGATCAGCAGGTAGGTTTCGCCGATGACCTTCAATCCGCTATGCTGCAATATGCTGTAGTTCTGAAGAATGCTTCCGGCAATGGAGTTTTCGATTGCCATCACGCCTATCTCGGCTTCGCCCGAGGCAATTCTCGCGGCTATCTCCCGAAACGTGGCACAAGGGACGATCCCGATTTCCGGCCCAAGCGTCGTGTGGGCGGCAATCTGGTGAAAACAACCTTCGAAGCCCTGTATCGCGACGCGTGTTTTTCCGTCCTGTTCTCCGATCTGTTTGACTAAATCCTGGTTCATTACTTGTTGTTTTTAGCTGTCCGTGCCCGAATTCCACAAAAAAACCCGGCCTTCGCGGACCGGGTTTTTCGTATTCTCGTTCGATTATTTCTGTTCGATCTTAACAACGACGTCCCGGTCCACTTTGGTCAAAGTAGAAGTAAAAATAAAAACCAAAATATGACTGGGTATGATTCATTGTCGTTGCGCGGGATTTATCCCCACGCCACAAATATACGCGTAAAAAAACAAACTGTGCAAATTTTTTCTCAAAAATCTGCACATTACTTTGAGGAGCCTCCCTCCCATCAGATGGTTTTGGCTGCAACTTCCCGTTTCTTCTCACCGCCGGCCTGGCGCAGGTGCTCGTTCCGATAGCCGATCGGCGTTGTGCCGTACTCTTTCTTAAACAACTTGATAAAATGCGACGTATTCGGAAAGTTGCACTCGTTGCCGATCTCGGAGACCGACTTGCCGGTCGAGATCAGCAACAGCCGCGAGTGCATCAGCCGTTGGCGCACGAACCATTTGTGGGGCGACTCGTAGAAATGTTTTTTGAACTCCTTTTTAAATGACGTCAGGCTCTGGTTACACTCACGGGCCAGTTCCTCGATCGGAATATCGTCAAAGATATGCTTCTGGATGATCTGCTCAAACCCGGCCGTCACGAAGTCGATGTCTTTGAGTATTTTACTCTTAAGACAGCAATCTTCATTCGCGAGGATGATATAGACCAATTCTGTGAGCATCAGTGCCTCGGCCGTTGGATTTTCTTCGAAAAACCCTTCCCGGAGGTACTGCCCGGCCGAGGCGAAAAAAGTTTTGATGACCTCCCACCCGGGATAGACCACATAAGACTGGTTGCGGCAATTATCACACGAATGGCTGTTGTTGACATTCAGTCGGTAAGCGACGCGCAAATGATTCAATATCTTATTTAAATCCTCCGTATTGTAATAAAAAATGGTCTGTTCGAACGGTTTCATGTTCCCTTCGGGCACGTCCTCGAGGTAATGACACCCCTTTCCGAGGTAAAAAACGTCGCCTTTGTTGGCTTCCTGGCGTTGGTCGCCGTTGTAAAAGTATTTTTTGCCCCGCACGACAAAGCCAATGGCGTTGCGGCTCAAGACCTGGGCCTGAATGCCGTTACGCTGCGGTTGCACATATTTGACGACGAGCGGTTGTTGTGACATCGAGGAATTTAAGGTTTTCATATTTCTATACGTAATGACTTTTAATCTTTTTTATACCAGCATATTAGAAAAAATACCCTTGTGCGGTTATTCCCGCCGAATATTCTCTTTTCAGCCGTAGATACAACATTATGGTGCGAATTTAGTAAAATAATTGCATATTGCAATTTAATATGACATCAATTTGTCTTCTACAAGAATAAAATAATATATTTTTTTGAATATTTTCGAGACTCGCAAGACCAGCGGACAGAAAAGAATTTTTTCGAAAAAGAAGAAATCGCCGAGGAAATAATTGGATTTTTGGGTGGGAATGCCTATTTTTACGGTTTAAGCGACCAAAAACAATTCTTAAAACATAAAATTCTGATGAAAAATAAAAGGTATATCGCGGACAACCCCCGGATCGGGATCCGTCCGATCATTGACGGCCGCCAGGGCGGTATCCGTGAATCGCTCGAAGAACGCACGATGGCTATGGCCCGCAACGTGGCTGAGCTGATCTCTTCGACGCTGAAATACACCGACGGAACCCCGGTGGAGTGCGTGATCGCCGACGGAACGATCGGCCGTGTGGCCGAGGCTGCCGCCTGTGCCGAAAAGTTCAGCAAGGCAGGCGTGGGCGCGGTGATCTCAGTGACCCCCTGCTGGTGTTACGGAACGGAAACGATCGAATATAACGCCCAAATCCCGAAAGCGATCTGGGGTTTCAACGGGACGGAGCGTCCCGGCGCGGTTTACCTGGCAGCTGCCCTGGCCGCCCACAACCAGAAAGGGATGCCGACGTTCGGCATCTACGGCCGCGACGTGCAGGACGCCGACGACACGACGATTCCCGCCGACGTGAAGGAAAAACTCCTCCGCTTTACTAAAGCCGCACTGGCCGTAGCCACGATGAAGGGCAAGTCTTACCTGCAGGTCGGCTCGGTTTCGATGGGGATCGCCGGTTCGATCGTCGACCCCGATTTCTTCCAGACCTACCTCGGAATGCGCAACGAATCGGTCGACTCGACCGAAATCCTGCGCCGCATGGAGGAAGGCATCTACGACAAAGCCGAATTCGACAAGGCGATGGCCTGGACGGCCAAATACTGCAAACCCCACCAGGGCCAAGATTTCAACCAGGCCGTCAAGAAGATGGATCAGGCCAAGATCGATGCCGACTGGGAATTCGTGGTGAAGATGACCCTCATCATCCGCGACCTGATGCTGGGCAACCCGAAACTGCGCGAAGCGGGCTTCCTCGAAGAAGCGCTGGGCCACAACGCCATCGCGGCCGGTTTCCAGGGCCAGCGCCAATGGACCGACCACTGGCCCAACGGCGACTTTGCCGAGGCGATCCTCAATTCGTCGTTCGACTGGAACGGCATCCGCGAAGCCTTCACCGTGGCAACGGAAAACGACGCGTTGAACGGCGTGTCGATGCTTTTCGGCCACCTGCTGACCGACACGGCCCAGGTGTTTGCCGACGTGCGTACCTACTGGAGCCCCGAAGCGGTGAAACGCGTGACGGGCAAAGAACTTAAGGGTGCGGCCGCAGGCGGCATCATCCACCTGATCAACTCGGGTTCGGCCGCCCTCGACGGCACCGGCAAACAGACCAAAAACGGCAAACCGGTCATGAAACCTTTCTGGGAAATTTCCGAGAAAGAGGTTGAAGAAACGCTCGACGCCGTGACCTGGTTCCCGGCCAACCGCGACTATTTCCGCGGCGGCGGCTACTCGTCGTGCTTCCTGTCGGAAGGGGCGATGCCGGTGACGATGACGCGCCTCAATCTGGTGAAAGGCATCGGCCCGGTACTGCAGATCGCCGAAGGGTACACGGTCGAGATCGACCAGGACGTGCACAAGGCCCTCCACGACCGTACGGACAAAACCTGGCCCACGACCTGGTTCGCCCCGCGCGTAACCGGCGAAGGCCCGTTCCGCGACGTTTACTCGGTGATGAACAACTGGGGCGCTAACCACGGCGCATTCAGCTACGGCCACATCGGCGCCGATCTGATCACGTTGGCTTCGATGCTCCGCATCCCGGTATGTATGCACAACGTGCCGGCCGAAAAGATTTTCCGACCGAGTGCCTGGGGTGCTTTCGGGATGGATCCCGAAGGATCGGATTTCCGTGCCTGCACGACCTACGGGCCGCTGTATAAATAAATGCAGAAAAAGTACCCATACCGCTTCGGCAAACGGAGTAAACGCATCACGACGATCGTCACCCTGCTCGGGGTGGCGGTTGTCGTTTGGGCGAGTTTGCACAGCATCAGCGGATTCTTCCCGGCGTGGATCTCGTTGCTGCTGCTGGCCGTGGTGGCGTTATACGTGCTTTCAATCCCACGGTTCATAAGGATCGACGACGATTTTCTGGAGATCCACTGCCTGGTCGAACTGACCAAGATCCACATCGAGGACATCAAAACGATCGAACCCTTGGACCGGCAAAAGATGCGCTCGTGTATCCCGCTGATCGGGAGTTATGGATTTTTCGGATTTTATGGCTATTACTACAACCTGTCGGAGTG
Organism: Rikenellaceae bacterium; assembly: GCA_031553805.1. GTDB lineage: Bacteria > Bacteroidota > Bacteroidia > Bacteroidales > Rikenellaceae > JAITVB01. Next base: position 82,561 of record JAVBLC010000011.1, read on the forward strand.
GGAGCTGGTCAAGGTCTACGCCTCGGGGTGGGAGAACTTCATCCGCATCGAGGACATCTATGAAGACGTCTACATCATCAACTGCGACCGCCGCGACGAACTGATCGTCCAGGTCCACGAGGCGATGCGCCGGGCACAGGAACGCCCCGCCTTGCCGGAAGACGCCGAATGACCCGAAGTGAAAACGGCCCGGCCAGCCGGGCCGGGGTTGAGAACCAACCTTCACCCGATCGCTGATGGAACCTGTATTTATACTGACGGCTGCCGTTATTTTACTGGTCTACGCGCTGGCTTTCGGCGTGAACCTGGCCAAACACCGGCCGGTGAGGAGTTATGTCGTCTTCCTTGGGATACAGTTTGCATTGTTTGTCCTGGAATGTTTTGAAGTGGGCTACGGCGGAGGAAGCGATGCGATGGGCAATGCGCTGTCGGCAGGTCTGCTGCACGTCATTTACCTGACGATCCAGTTGCGATCACGGCGACGGTGCTCGCTACGGTGGTCATACGGCTAGTCCGGAAGAGATAGGTTTTACGGACGGACTGCAGAGTAAGTGTCGGGTGAAATAATTATCTTTGCTGAATAGATTTTCAAATTATGACGGAAGAACAAGTGAGAGCGGCCCTGGGGGGGATCGTGCACCCCGAGCTGGGAAAAGATATCGTTTCGCTGGGCCTGGTGAGTGGCGTGGCCGTGGCCGACGGCGCGATCCGGGTGACCCTCGAATTGCCACGGGCGAACGACCCGTTTGCCGTTTCACTGAAGCGGGCGGTCGAGGCGGTGTTGGCCGGCGCGTTTCCGGATTATGCCGGAAAGATTGCGGTCTACGTGCGCGAAGCCGCCCCGAAAAAAGCCGAGAAGCCCGAAATGAAAACCACCACGGGCGGCGTGCGGAACATTATCGCCGTGGCTTCGGGCAAAGGCGGCGTCGGCAAATCGACCGTAGCGGCCAACCTGGCCGTGGCGCTGGCCCGTGCCGGGTGGCGCGTGGGGATTCTCGACGCCGACATCTACGGCCCGTCGATGCCCAAGATGTTCGGACTGGAGGATTTTTCACCGCTGACTGAAGTCGAAGAGGGGCGTGAACTGATCGTCCCGGCCGAAAAATACGGTGTGGAGGTGATGTCGATCGGTTTCTTCATCCAGCCGACCGACGCGCTGGTGTGGCGCGGGGCGATGGCGACCAACGCCCTGCGGCAACTGATCCACCAGACGCGCTGGGGCGAGCTGGATTTCCTGCTGATCGACATGCCCCCGGGAACGGGCGACGTGCACCTGACGCTGGTACAGGAACTGGCCGTGACCGGCGCGGTGATCGTCAGCACGCCGCAACAGGTGGCGCTGGCCGACGTGGTGCGGGGCATCCGGATGTTCCGCAGCGAAGGGATCAACGTCCCAGTGCTGGGCCTGGTCGAAAACATGGCGTGGTTCACCCCCGCCGAATTGCCCGAAAACAGGTATTATATTTTTGGGAACGGGGGTTGCAAGCGGCTGGCCGAGGAAAACGACATTCCTTTGTTGGGCCAAATCCCGCTCGTGCAATCGGTGTGTGAAGGGGGCGACAGCGGGGTGCCGGTGGCCGAAGGCGATTCGGTCACAGGGCAAGCCTTTTCGGCGTTGGCCGCCCGCTTGGCCGAAGCGGTCGACAAACGCAACGCCGAACAAGACCCCACGCACCGGGTGGAGGTAAAATAGCCCCGGCCGGCACATCCTCAGGGTCATGCAAAAAATCCTGCCCACCGGGAGGCATACGGAAAGCGTCTTATTATAAAAAGGTATGTTATTCAAGGATATTATCGGCCAGCAGGCCGTCAAGCGCAGCTTAGTGAAAATGGTCGAACAGGGCCGGATTCCCCACGCCCAGCTCCTGGTCGGCGACGAGGGGCGCGGAGCGTTGCCCCTGGCGCTCGCCTTTGCCCGCTACGTCAACTGCGAAGCACGCGAGGGCGACGACGCGTGCGGCCGCTGCCGGTCGTGCGTGCAGATGAACCAGTTGATCCATCCCGACGTCCACTTCATCTTCCCGGTCAACAAATCGAAAGCCGCCACCCGTGCCGGCGGCGTCGAAGGCGACAAACCGGTCAGCGACCACTTTCTGCCATTATGGCGGGAACAGATCCTTACGTCTGCGCCAGAGGGCTACTTCAACGAGCAGATGTGGTACCAGACGATCGAGATCGATAACAAGCAGGGCAACATCAGCCGCCACGAAGCGGCCGAGATCATCCGCAAACTGTCGTTCAAGGCATTCGAATCGAGCTACAAGATCCTGATCATGTGGCTCCCCGAACGGATGAACGACCAGGCGGCCAACGCCCTGCTGAAGATCCTCGAAGAACCCTGGGAGAAAACCCTCTTCCTGTTGGTGAGCGAAGCCCCCGAGCGGCTGCTGAGAACGATCCTTTCGCGCACACAGGAGATCCACGTGCCGGGGATCGAATCGGCCGAGATTGCCCGCTGGCTCGAAACGGCCAAGGGCACCGACCCGGCCACGGCCGCCCTCTACGGCAAACTGGCATTCGGCAACCTGCTCGAAGCGATCCGCCTGACGGGCGAGACGGGCGAGCGCGAAGAGGAGTTTTTCTCGTTGTTCGTCCAACTGATGCGCCTCTCCTACGAAGACCGCCACCTCGAGTTGATCGAATGGGGCGAAGCGGTTGCCTCCCTGGGCCGCGAGAACCAGAAAGCGCTGTTGGAAAACGCGGTGCGCCTGCTGCGCGACGCCTATATGTTGTCGATGGACGTGGGCGAAGTGGCTTACCTCCACGGCCCGGAATACGACTTTTGCAAAAAATTCGCCCCTTTTGTCAACAACCGCAATATCGAGGCGCTCGTGGCCGAGTGTGAACGCGCCATGCGCGAAATCGCCCAAAACGGCAACCCGCGGATCATCTTCCCGCACTTTTCGCTATCGGTGAGCAAGCTCGTCAACCGCCTCTGACACCGCATCCTTTTCTCCCCTGCCCTCCGTCTCAGAAATCCCGCAATACGTTTTTCTCCCCGGAAAGACAGGAACGGAATCATTCTTGCATCAGAAATCTGGCACTTCCGCAAAAAAACGGTACCTTTGCCAAATAAACAATTCCGATTATGGGAACGCTGTTGAAATTTATCTTCATATTTGTCGCCGTAGTTTATGTGCTGGGGCTGATCGGGCGTTTGCTACTCGGGCGTTGGGTAAAGAAGGCACAGCGCGATTTCCAGCAAAACCCGCAAGGGGGCGGCGGCTTCTACCGTCAATATACCTTCGGCGGAAACCGCCAACAGCAACAGCGCCCGGCCAAAGAAGGCGAGATCAAGATCACCGACGCCCCGGCCAAAGAGAAAAAAGTGAGCCGCGAGATCGGCGAATACGTCGATTTCGAAGAGATGAAATAACCCCCGCCGGATGAAACTTTTCGAATTCTTTGGGAACTATCTGCTGCTGATGCGAAAAGTCTTTTCGCGTCCCGAAAAGCTACGCATCTACCGCAAGCGCATCATGGCCGAGATGGACCACCTGGGCTACACCTCGATCGGCATCGTGGCGCTCATCTCTATCTTTATGGGGGCCGTGGTGACCTTGCAGATGGGGCTCAATTTCGAATCGCCTTTCATCCCGAAATACCTGATCGGATACGCTACCCGCGAAACGATCTTCCTCGAATTCAGTTCGACGGTCGTCGCACTGATCCTCGCCGGCAAGGTGGGATCGAACATCGCCTCGGAGATCGGCACGATGCGCATCACCGACCAGATCGACGCCCTCGAAGTGATGGGTATCAACTCGGCCAGTTACCTGATCCTGCCCAAGATCATCAGCTCGGTGGTTTTCTTCCCGTTCCTGGCGATCCTGAGTATGTTCGTCGGCGTGCTGGGCGGCTACGCCATGACGTGGCTCACCGAGATCTTCCCGCTTGAAGACTACGTGACCGGCCTGCGCTCGGAGCTGAAACTGTTCAACATCGCCTATGCGATGATCAAAATGTCGGTCTTCGCTTTCCTGATCACCTCGATCGCCGGCTTTTACGGCTATTACGCCAAGGGCAACTCGCTCGAGGTGGGCAAGGCGAGCACCAATGCGGTGGTGGTGAGTTGCGTCGTCATCCTCGTTTTTGACCTGATCCTCACTAAACTGATGCTTGTCGGATGATCCGCGCCGAACATATCTGCAAATCGTTCGAAGGCCGCCAGGTCCTCGACGACATCTCGACGACGTTCGACACGGGGAAAACCAACCTGATTATCGGCCAGAGCGGTTCGGGCAAGACGGTGCTGCTGAAAAGCCTCGTCGGGCTGCACGAAGTCGACAGCGGCGAAGTCTTCTTCGACGACATCTGCTTCAACCGCCTGCCGTTTATGGAGAAAAAGTCCATCCGCCAGCACGTGGGGATGATCTTCCAGGGCGGGGCGCTGCTCGACTCGTCGACCGTGTTCCAGAACGTACGCCTGCCGCTCGACCTCTTTACCCGGATGTCCAAGGCCGAAAAGAACAAGCGCGTCGCCTTCTGCCTCGACCGGGTGAACATTGTCGAGTCGAACAACCTTTTCCCTTCGGAGCTGAGCGGCGGGATGATCAAGCGTGTGGCCATCGCCCGCGCCATCGTGATGAACCCCAAATACCTCTTCTGCGACGAGCCCAACTCGGGCCTCGACCCCAAGACGTCGGTGGTGATCGACAACCTGATCCGCGAAATCACCGAAGAGTATGACATCACCACCGTGGTCAACACCCACGACATGAACTCGGTGATGGAGATCGGCGAAAAGATCATCTTCATTCACCATGGCAAAAAGTGGTGGGAAGGAACGCGTCACAACATCCTCGATTCTGAAAACAAAGAACTCAACGATTTTGTTTTCGCCTCGTCGATGGCCAAGCAGGCCAAGGCGCGCATCACCGAGCAGGAACAGTCGCCCCTTTAGCACCTGCCGCCGCTATCCCTAAACCGCACCGACCACCCCAAAACTGCATCCCCACAGGCCTGTTAACTCACCCGCCCTGTTAAAAAACTTGCGCCCGGTTAAGTTTTCATTAAAAAACCCAAAAAAGCTTTCTTTTTTCTGTGGACGGCTTCAGCGTGTGCATTTTTTTTGTACTTTTGTAACTTCCGGGAATTGGAAACCGTCCCGTTCCTAAATCACAGCAACTGATTAACTTAAAAATAAAAAGAGTATGTCGAAAATTAAAATTGGTATCAACGGTTTCGGCCGTATCGGCCGCCTGGTCTTCCGCGCTGCGATGACCAAGGACAATGTGGAAATTGTAGGGATCAACGACCTGATCTCAGTTGAGTATATGGCCTATATGCTGCGCTACGACTCCGTTCACGGCCAGTTCAAAGGCACGATCGACGTGAAAGACGGCAACCTGGTCGTTAACGGCAAATCGATCCGCGTAACCGCCGAAAAGGACCCCGCAATGCTCAAATGGAACGAAGTGGGCGCCGAATACGTAGTGGAATCGACCGGCCTGTTCCTGACCAAGGAAACCGCTGCCAAGCATATCGAAGCCGGCGCAAAACGCGTCGTGATGTCGGCCCCGTCGAAAGACGATACCCCGATGTTCGTGATGGGCGTAAACAACAAGAGCTACACCGGCCAGACCATCGTTTCGAACGCATCGTGCACCACCAACTGCCTCGCTCCGCTGGCTAAGGTGATCCACGACAAATTCGGCATCGTAGAAGGCCTGATGACCACCGTTCACGCCACCACCGCCACCCAGAAAACCGTCGACGGTCCGTCGATGAAAGACTGGCGCGGGGGCCGCGCTGCCAGCGGCAATATCATCCCGTCGTCGACCGGCGCCGCCAAGGCTGTGGGTAAAGTGATCCCGTCGCTCAACGGCAAACTCACCGGGATGGCTTTCCGCGTTCCGACCCTCGACGTATCAGTGGTTGACCTTACCTGCCGCCTCGAAAAAGCGGCTACCTATGCCGAAATCTGCGCTGCCATCAAGGCCGCTTCGGAAAGCGCTGACCTCAAAGGCATTCTCGGTTACACCGAAGACGAAGTGGTTTCGAGCGACTTCATCGGCGAAGCCCGTACCTCGGTGTTCGACGCCAAAGCAGGGATCTCGCTCAACGACAATTTTGTGAAACTCGTTTCGTGGTATGACAACGAATGGGGTTACTCGAACAAAGTCGTTGACCTCATCTCCTACATGAGCACCGTAAAATAATCGGCGCCAACAAAAAAAGCGGCGGAGCGATTGCTCCGCCGCTTTTTTTGTATCCTTACGGCAGATGGTCACGCGCCTGGAACTGCCGCTTTTTGTAAAAAGCGGCACCAACCGAGGTCGTTGCGGAAGCAACGGGCGAGCTCAGCGAAGCTAAAAACTTTTCTGGAACCGGACGAAGTGGAGCTCTGCGAAGCAAAAGCTCCGCTTCGCTACGGTTCTCAGTAAAATTTTTGGGGCGCCTTTTTAGAAAATGGCGCAGGTCTA
>JAVBLC010000013.1:0-170895 GCA_031553805.1 Rikenellaceae bacterium
GAGGATCGTTTCCTTGCTGATCGGCAGGGCGATGTGCATGATCTTGTTCTTCTCCGCATCGGGAATGGGGCCTTCCGCCGCGGGCATCTCGCCGAAGCGGCCCACGTAGGAAAATTCGCCGCCGAAGACGGAGCGGTAGAAATTGAACGCGGCCTCGCATTGGCCGTCGAAGTTCAGGTACACATTTACGGTTGCCATAATGATTTGTTTTATAGATTATTATTTGCCGTCATAAGCCTTTTGCAGGGCGGCCATATCTAATTTGTGCATCTTGAGCATAACATCCATCACACGCTTGGTGCGTGCGGGATCGCTGCCGTCTGTCATCCGTTCGAGGGTGTCGGGGACGATCTGCCACGACACGCCGAATTTGTCTTTCAGCCAACCGCATTGGCTCTCTTCGCCTCCATTGGCCGTGAGTGTGTTCCAATAGTAGTCGATTTCCTGCTGGCTGGCGCACTCCACATAAAACGAGAACGCCTCGGTGAAATAGAATTTGTGGTCGTAGCCGCTGTCCATCGCCATAAACAGTTGGTTGAAAATCCGAAACTCGGCGTGGATCACATCGCCTTCGGCCAGGCCGTAGGGGTTGTCTTTTCCCGCTTTCAGGACATCCTTGATTTCCGAATCCTTGAAAACAGAGCACCAGAACTTCATCGCCTCCTCCGTTTTGCGGTAGACCGGGCCGACGAACATCATAAACGGCGCGACATATTGCGGACAGCCGCATACGCCCAGTTGCCACGAAAGCCCGTAACGGTCCTGCAACCATCCGTAGCGATCGAACGGCGGCATCGCCTCTCGTTCCATCAGCGCGAAACCACCCTCTATTAACTTTTCCCACAGTGCATCCAACTCGGCGACGCTTTCGCAACCCACGAAAAACGAGGTCGCGGGCGTGTGCTTGAAGTGCGGCCCGCCGTTCAGGGCGATCGCTTTTTGCCCCGCGATGCTGAAATTCACGGTCAATACGCTTCCGGCAGGCATCATGCCGCCCTCAGTGTAGCGGGTGATGTTCCCAACCTCGCCGTTCTTGAAAATGGAGGCGTAGAACCGCGCCGCCTCTTCGCCCTGCTCGTCGAACCACAGACAGGGGGTGATTCTGTTAGTTGTAGCCATATTATTCCGGATTTTTCATGAAATCAAACGCTCCCTCGCGCAGATGGATGCCGTATTCGAGCCACGCCTTCATACAGGCCAGGAAATTGGCCCACCCTTCGGTGTTGCCCACGAGCCAGGCCAGTCCCGCGGCATCATTCTCCATTCCTTTTTCTGTGATGCGCACCACGGTCGCGCCCACGCCGGCAGGTGTGAGGGTGATCTCCACCGTCAGCGGTTTGCCGTCCGGGCCTCCCCATTCGAAGGCGATCGATTTGTCCTTCTCGACTTTACCTATTTTGACCGGAAATTCACCGTCGAACTCAGGAAATTTCCACACGACGGTTTTGCCCGTCTCCATGCGTTCCGAACCGCGCTCGATGAAATAATTGCGCATCTGAGCCGGGTTGACGATGGCCTCGAAAACCTCGTGCGGGGGTTTGGCGATCTGCAGCGCCGCCTTCACTTCCAGTATCATAATCGGATCTTTCATTATTCAAATATATGCGGTTTTTTATAACCAACAAGCGTGCCGTTTCAGTTTCCTTGTGGCACGGAAATGGCATGTCACACACTAAAGTAAAACCATTAAAAACTAAAAAGTTATGTTATCTTCGATGTTATTCCCCAACCTGGCGATCAAGGACCTGAAAAAAACAATGGATTTTTTCAGCGCGCTGGGCTTCACGTTCAATCTTAAATTCACGGACGACAAGGCGGCCTGCCTGAAGATCAACGATCAGGCCTACGTGATGCTGCTTACTGAGCCGTTCTTCCAATCGTTCTACAAAAGGCCCCTCGTGGACGCCGCTAAAAGCAATGAAGTGTTGCTTGCCGTTTCTCTGGAAAATAAAGCCAAAGTTGACGAGGTGGCGGACAAAGCCCTGTTGATGGGCGCGGCCGAGGCACGCAGCGAAGACCTCGGTTTCATGTACACCCGTGCGATCAGCGATCTGGACGGGCACATCTGGGAGTTCTTCTGGATGGATACTAAACCTTAGAGATTAAACCGAATAAGTTGTGTGACTAATTAAATACTCCTATCCTGGGAGTTTCCTACTAGGCCGATATTTTCTCCCGCTCAAATCTTTCTTTACAGTTGATGGCGGATCGTCGATGCTGGCAAGGGTGTATTTCCCATCCATATTGCTCCCCCAAGCAGCCAGGTCGCAGTCCAACTTTTCGAATGTGACCTTGGCGTATTTCTGGGTAACCTGAATATTTTTGTGTCCCATAGCCCGGCTGATCGTTTCAAGAGGCACTCCATTTTGCATGCAGATCAGGCTGGCGAAAGTATGGCGGCTTTGATGAAAGACCAGGTTAGGATTGATGCCGCATTGTTTTGCAACCTCCTTAAGAAGCTTGTTGACACTTGAATTAGAGGGTATTGGAAACACTTTGCCGTCTGGCGCAGTGCCTTTGTATCTCTCGATAATTTTCACTGCGACATCCAGTAGCATCACATTCGTCGCCCTCCCGGTTTTCTGGCGATTCGTTATTATCCAAAGGTTTCCAGCATTATCCCGCTTTAATTCAGATTCTCTAAGGTTGCGCATGTCATAATAGGAAAGCCCTGAAAATGATGCAAAGAGAAACATATCCCGCACGAGATTGCGGGCTGGTGTGCCGAGGGAAGTATTCATCAATTTCGAAAACTCTCCTTCATCGAGGTATCGTTGCTTGTACGGCGACCTTTCGATTATAAAACCTTCAAATGGATCGGCATCAATAATTCCTCTTTCGATGGCCGTAAAGATGATCCTTTTCAGCCGGTTGATATGACCAATAATCGTCTCCGGTTTATGCTTTTCCCTTTCACGTAAATAAGTTTCAAAGACTGTGATGAATCTGATGTCTAACGACTTTATGATCACGTCACAACCTTTGTATTTGTAGTCTATGAAATTCGAAAGCAGGCGATACGTATTGCGATAGTGGTCGTAGGTAGCTTCGGCCCGGTCGACGCTGACCCGTAAAGCATAATTCCCGTTGTGCTCCCGGAATAGTTTGAGCAGGGTTTCCTGCGCGGCAGCTATGCCTTGGAAGGAATTTTTGACCTGTTCGGCAGTAACAGAACTGTATTTATCTTTCAGTTCCTCGAAATAGGTGTGGATTGAAAACAGAATTGAGTCTAGCTGTTCATTTATTGCGCGTGCCGCACGACTCTTGACGGGACATCGATAAACAGTGGAGTCCCAGATTTTCGGATCGACTTTTAGTTTGGTGCCAAAAACAACCGTCGATCCTCGCTTACCAGTCAGCGTTATCCTACCCATAATAGGGCAAAGACCCCGTTCATTTTGCGCCGTTCTTTTCAGATAGAACCGCACTTTCATCTCCTTTTTTACATCTGAAACCCCATCAATCTAATAATCTTTATTTTTATGGCATTTTGAATTGATATTATGATTGTTATATCGGGATATTCTCCACATATGGATAGGTAATGGTTTGGTACCAGTTACGATTCTAATGTATTGTCTTTCTCCATTTGAATCCAGGCATTTGATCAGGCATTTTGCAATATGCTGCGAACTTGTGTATCCTAAACCACTCCCTGTTTCGTTTACTTCATTTTGCTCCATTTTGCATTCTCCCGTTTTACAGGCCTTGCATTTATTGATTGCTGTAATTTGCGCCAAAATTCATAACTAAAAGATAACCAAGGAAATTATTGTCTACGCAAACTTGCGAAAAAAACAATAACAGCAACATTCCGTCGCTGAGTCCAGCCCGGCAAATCAACAAAAAAATGCCCCGGATTGAGGAGTAGCTGGTGGAAAATAATCCAATTTCAGTGAAACATGATGTAACATGATGAAGCGTGTATCATAGCCAGAACCACCTGTTTCAATATTGATTTCATTTGTGCAGAAATCACAAATCTAATCGATATGAAAATACTAGTGATCGAGGAGCAGGACTTCTCGCAGATGAAGGAACATTTCACAAGATTTGCAGCGGAACTGGCCGCTTTATGCGATCCTTCAGAAAAGAGACGTTATTGGCTCGACAATCAGGAGGTCTGCGAGCTATTATGTATCTCGAAGCGCACCCTTCAATACTACCGCGACAGCGGTACGCTACCCTTTTCGCAACTCGGTCACAAGTGTTATTACAAGCCCGCCGACGTCGAAAAACTGATCGAAAAATCTTACATAAAACCCAACAATCATGGACGCACAGGAAATTAAATCACAGGAAGCCATCTCATTCATGCGAAAACTCGATGAACTTTTGGAAGCGGTCAAACGCACCTTGTTAAACCGGAAACCACACCTGAACGGTGAAACATATTTGTCCCGGGAGGATGTCTGCAAAATCCTCCATATCAGCCAGCGCACACTTCAAGAATACAGGGATTCGGGGAAACTGGGATACATCCAAATCTCGGGAAAGATACTTTACAAAGAATCGGAGGTGCTTAAGTTATTGGAAGATAATTATTGTGGGTAGTGACAAAATCCCCTATGCTGCTGAATGCAACCTCAGAATAAATGAAAATGATTAAAAAGTATAATACCAATGAGATTTTTGTTATTTCTCAATTAGTCGATATTTTTTCAAGTGCTTAACAATGCTATCTGCAGTGATTTTCCCCAAAGTGGGCGGCACCGCATTGCCTACATATCTGGACGCTTTGGATAAAGATATATGCTCGTCTGGAGCAAAGAATTTATATTTCTTCGGGAACGTCTGTATGATTGCCGCTTCACGTAAAGAAATAGCTCTATTTTGATTGGGATGCCCGAATCTACCATTACCTATACCGGTACACAATGTCGTCATTGTAGGAGCCGGCTCTTCCCATTTCATCCTACCATATACGCTACCGAACGAACTTCCGGACTCCTTTTTATGGCAATCGAGTTGTAGTTCTTCCGGCCAATCTTTCCAACCACCACCGTAAGGAGTGGCCAGCATTCGCCGCATATTGATTTCGGAAAGAGAACGAGCTTTATGTAAAGGATCGGAAGGACAAGTTTCGCCAGCTTCTATCGGCGGCAGAGAGCCTATTGCATCTGCTACGGTTTTGTAGTTATCTTTTGTATGTGTCGGTTTAATCAGTTCGATTTTACCCAGTCTAGATGCCAATAACACCAGCCTTTTCCTAGTCTGCGGTATGCCGTAATCAGGACAATATACAACTTTGTAAGACACGTTATAGCCCAAAGACTCCAATTTAGATATGAAATCGTTAAAAACAGGACGTTGCTTGAATGCTAAAATTTGAGCAACGTTTTCCATTGTAATAATGTCCGGTTCAGCCTCTTCTATTAACCTGGCGAATTCATATAACAGATTGTATTTTTTGCTGTCTTTGTTTTTATTTTTAAATGCGTATGATGAGAACGGCTGGCACGGAGCACAGCCCGCAAGTACTCTGACTTTAGATTCCCCGAATAATTCGTTGATCTCTGGCCCATTTATTGTGCTGACATCTTGCGATATAAACTTAGCCTTGTTATTTTCCTCGTAAGCATATCGACATGTTTCGTCTATATCGAATCCGGCTATGATATTGAATCCGCGCTTTGCCATCCCATAGCTGAGGCCACCCACACCGCAGAACAGATCGATTACGCCTATATCATCCCGAACTATCATAAAAAACATTAAATTTACTGCAAATGTAGCAAAAACAAGCTCCATTAAAAATATAATCCGCTTAAAATGCTATGGATATTTGGGACAAAGCCAAAAGGTCTTCTATAATGTCGTCTGTAAAGCAGAAGGACACCCGGCAAGAGGTATTAGTCAGGAAATATTTGTTCTCTAAAGGGTTCCGCTTCCGCAAGAATGACAGTCGATTACCAGGATCGCCAGACATAGTATTGCCTAAATATAAGGTGGCAATCTTTATACATGGATGCTTTTGGCACGGACACGATTGCCGTGCCGGACATTTGCCGTCCTCGAATATAGAATTTTGGGAACGTAAGATAGATCGGAACAAAGAACGGGATAAGAATAAAGAGGAGCAACTGCGTCAACTCGGCTGGAGGGTAATTATAATTTGGCAATGTGAGATCAAAAACCAAGCTATGGCCAATGAACGCCTAGTCTCATTGGAAGTAGAAATAACTAAATCGAGCAAATAAATACTGTCTTTGGCCACTATGTCGTATATCTTAAAACTCAGCTATTTGTTTGGCTGTTTTATATTTATTATTTTAGCGTCATAATACCTGAATAACTTAACTAAGTTCGAAATGGCAGATTTCAGTTTTAATATTTCGCTCAGCATTCTGAATCACCTGGGGCGCAATCTTTATAGAAATTTCATTACGGTCATCGGCGAAGCAATTTCTAATTCCTGGGATGCCGATGCTAATAATGTTTATATTTATATTGATAAAGCTAATAATAGCTTTATTATTAAGGACGATGGAGACGGTATGACCGCTTCTGATTTTCAAGATAAGTTCCTACGTATAGGTTACTCGAAACGTAAGGATGGGACTTCGGTAACAAATAAAAAAAGACCATTTATAGGACGTAAAGGGATTGGGAAGTTAGCACTATTATCATGTGCAAAAAGAATATCAATAATAACTAAGACCGATTCGTCGGATTATGTTGGAGGTACTATTGATAACAGAGGCCTGGATGAAGCTATAACTAATGATGTATCCCCACAGGATTATTTATTGGCCCCTGTTCTGGATGGGGTTTTTGAAAGGTTGAAGAAAGATCATAGTAAGGGAACAATAATCTATTTTCAAGACATTGACGAAGGTATAAGAAACAGAGTTGAATATATAAAAAAGCAGATCGCATTATATTTTCGTTTTTCGCTTCTAGACCCCTCATTTAGTATATATGTGAACGATGAACCCGTGACTCTTAATGAAATTAAAGAACTAACAGATTCAACTCAATTCGTATGGGTAATTGGGAAAGCAAAGGATCCTTATATTGATGATCAATTGTTAAAAAATCCTAGCTTAAAAGAAAATAAAACCGAACCTTCCGATTTTGGGTTATCTGGATTTATAGCATCCGTCGTAAAGCCTTCTAATTTGAAAATCAGAGGCACTGATGAGAAAGTAAGTATTGATTTATATGTAAATGGCCGTTTGAGAGAAAAAGATATATTAAAGCATATACCCTCTACTCGTGTGGTAGAAAGTTACCTCTATGGCCAAATTCATTACAATGCGTTGGATGATAAAGATGATAGATTTACTAGTAGCCGGGAAGGTATAATATCAGATGACCCACTATTTAGAGAAACCTTAAAAGAAGTTGACAGAATACTTAAAATCATACTTGAAGACTGGGATACATGGCGTATTAAATGGAGACTCGATGGAGATTCAGATAATGATAGGATTAAGAAAAAAGATCGAAAATCAAGAGAGTTATTTAATGTAATAGCGGATGGATTTACTCCACCCCCAGGCTCCCCCAATAAAGACAAAGTAGATAGTTGGGTCAATGATTTGGGTGAAGACGCCCAATTTAATTTGCAATCATACGGAGAATGCTTTGTTTCTGAAAATCTAGTCCGAAACTACATTCAAGATAAGAAAATTCCATTAACCCCCAAAATGATTGCAGATTGTGCTGCTTGGAAAAGTAATGAAGCAGCAAGAAGGGCTGCCGCAAATATAAGTTTTGCAATTCGGCATAACGAACATGATTTGTCCTTTTTATCAATGGATGACCTTACTTATGTCGCAGATAGGGCCCCTGACCCTAATAAAGACCCTGGTTTAACTCGTGATGCGAAAGAATACAAACCCATAAGAGATGCAATGGCTCATACCGCGAGACTCACGACTCCTGCCAAAACAAGACTTAATGCTACGTATGAGAATATAAAGGCTAGAATTAAAACTCTTTTGGCTACTCCCTAAATATACATAAATACAGATAACGGGTTATACGAGGGTGTAAAGTCACTAAAAACAAGGGTGTTTTTACCTCGGAAAAGCCCTCCAAAAGCTGGTTTAATTGGCCTATACCCGCATCCGGCGAAAGTGGACCATGCCGGTCAACAACTGGGGCCAGACGGCTCAGCAACTGGCTATTATCTTCGGCGACCGCTTCCGACTGCTCTGAAAAATGGCCCCAAAATGAACACGTTCTTTGAATTTTACTAACTTAGCGGGGCGATCCCGCCCGAGATAATCCTGAAGGTCTCAGGCGGATCGCCCCGAAAATAACTACTGACACAGTTCAGTTTACGCTCCCGAGGGGGGGGCGTATTTTCGTCTTTTGAATTCCTGGTTATACTACTATCTGTATTTATCGTAATAGGATTCCTCGAATATTTTATCTTTATATTTTGCCTCTAGTTCTTCGATGGACTGGATATCTTTCATTATATCAAAGAAGAGATGTTGGTCGTTATCTAGCTCCAGATAAAGCATAGTCATAGCGCCTGTTTGTGTGGTAAATACAAGACAATCGCTCAATAATCGTAAATAGTGGCTTCTGTCCGATTTATTTCTCTCTTCATCCGAACGACTATTTCGTTCTTCAATAATTTGTATTCCTATCTCATCTCCGTGCGCAACATGACTGCTCATACGATAGCCATGACTCAATGCTGTAATATTTTCCCAAGGGGTTCCCTTTCGTTCGGATGCTATGTAGTTTATTATTTCAGTAAACGACCACCGTTTTTCAACCTCTTGGCGTTTCTTCCGAGGCCACTTTTCGCTTAATTCAACTTCTAAGTGCTCAGGAAGCAACAAAGGCATATAGGCGACTCTATGTACCTCACTCTCTCCAAATATTTTCAGATTTTTTTTAGCCTGTTCAGACATTTTTATCGAGTTGATCTCTGCCAAACTAATCCAAAACTCATCTAGTCTTTTGGACCGATCATCATCAGAAGCAGTTGTTATATATAGCAACTTCACAAAAGTCTCCATTGCAGATCGTAACACAATCTCAGCATCCCATATTCTGTAACTACTAGTCAATTCTACAACTGTCTCTAGCCTTTGCATAATAAATGTAACTATAGGGATAATGGGCTGAGCTGCAACAAGATGATCCTTAACTATTCCAAACAATAATATATTACTGCCATTGAGGAGTTCGAGATACTTTTCTTCTATTGCTATTTTGTCTTCTTCCCACATATATTCTACTGAGTCATCTGGATATTATTGATTATTTTATCTATAACGGATTCTTCAATTTCTGTTTCGCCAGCTATATTTTGTAATAAGACCAGAACAAACTTTCGCCTCCTCTCTGAGTCATATGAAATAAATCTGATTTTACTATTGGGTAATATTTCAAAATGCCGAATAATCAATTCACTATAGTATCTTATACTATTGAGTTTCTCAATGACATACAAGTCAATCTCGCTAACAAAATCTTGTGTCGCTCTTATTAATGACGCTGTCTCTTTAAATGTAAAGTCGCCTTTCGTTTCCCAAGTCTTTTTCAGTTCTTCTATCTCTAATCCTGAAAATCGTTTTTTCAACTCGTCTGAATGTTCTCTTAAATAGGCAAGACTAGCACCTCGTATCTCGTTGTCTACATCATAATGAAATTCATAATTACGCCAAGTTATCAACACTTCCATTAGGCCTATAAGAATTGGGTCAACCTGGATTTCATCAGCAACATAAGTGGTTTTTTTGTAAATTGACTGTCCCGCTTTTGAATAAAGTTCTGTAAATTTTTCAGATTCCAATAATTTTGGTTTCCTATTTAATGTTGTTAGATACATCTCTAATGATTCGACCGCCGAACCTAGAAACGATTTTAATACGAAAACTCGAGCTCTATCTGCAGAACTTTTTGCATCTTTAGGATTCCATGAGGTGCTGAAATCCTCCGGCTTCTCAGTTATCTTGCCTGAATAGATTCCATCTAATCCTACGAGAGTAGTAATCAACAAATGATTTGCTTGTCCAAATCTTTTCTTAAATTCTTTTTTTGCAGGAGATGATTTCATCAAAAATATTTTATGTAGCGTGTCTAGCAGAATCGAACTGCACTCTTCCTTTGAAAGAAACCTAATGGTTTTTTAAAGGGAAGCGCCCCATTGGCCATAGACACATGAAATATTAGATTATCACAATGAAACCGTATTGCATATAATTACATATTTTCCAATGATAACCCCTTAAACTCAACCAAATATTTCGCTAACTCTTTTACAGTGGCTGCTTTTGACCTCAATATGGACAGGTCTATTTTGTTCGGATTGCGTTTAACTTCGGCGACAATGGCAGTTTTGTCGAGATCGTTGAGGGCGATGATGTCGATCTCATTCTCACCTTTGTTATCCCAATAGCTGCCGATGCTTGTTATCCGTTCTGTCTCGGCGGTCTTTTCCCGGAAATATCGTTCGAGGATCAGGCCGCTGTACTGCTCGTAATTCTTATCGATGATTTCACGCAGCAGATCGTATTTGCCCATCTCGATAACTGACTGATTCGGGTATATGAATCGGAACCAGAAACGCAAATAGTTGTCGTTCAGTGTCCACCGGGCTTTTCGGCTTTCCGGTTTGGCAAACATCGGCTTATTACGGGTAATTAATGAGTATTCCTTCTCCAGGTTTGCCAGGTAAGCTCCTGTATTTTTGCCGATTATAGAATCTATTTCGCTCTGTGTTGTTTTGCCCGATGCTATCAGTTGAAGTATGGAAAAGTATGTGCCGTATTCCTTGCCAAACTCGGACACCAACAGGTCTTTGCCTTCGCCCAAAAACGGAGAATCCTGACGGCACACCATATCCAGCATCTTATCCTTTGTAACCGCGTCGGCCTCCATAAGCAGGTCGATGTATTTCGGTACTCCGCCGGTCAGCATATAAAGGCACAATAAATCTTCCGAGGTATAGCCGGGATTGAAGTCGTTGAGGATTTCTTTTATGACACTTACGGCAAAAGGCTGAAGCACGATTTTCGATGTCAGGCGACCGAACAAAGGTTCTTTCCTGTTCTCGAAGATTTTCATCATCATGGAGTAGATAGAACCGCAGGCAATGAAGCTAATCTTCGCCTTGTCGTTGTATCGATCCCAAAGGTTTTGTATGTCACTGAATATGGATGAATTCACATTATCGAATTCCTGGAACTCATCTATTATAAGGGTGTAACGCTCCTTTGTCGAGAAAATCAATAACTGTTCAAAAAGATCCTTGAATTGGGTGATGTTGCCGAATATTTGCAAGCCCAATACATCCTGGGCATCTTTCTGGAACTGAGTGCAGAGCAATGCCTCGCTTTTGCGGGAAACAAACAGATATAGGTATTTATTTCCCTTGATTGATTCAAGCAACAGGGATGTCTTGCCGATACGACGCCGACCCACCATAACAGTAAAGACGGCACTCTTTTCAGACTGCTTCCGGTTGCGCTCCAACAACTCTATCTCACTTTTCCTATCGTAGAATCTCATACCAATATTAACTTAATGGGAATTATCTTAACGATCATTACAAAGATAGGGCGTATTTATGATAATACCAAAAATATAATAACCCAGATTGATTTTCCAACGGTTTTTATAAGTATCTTTGTTCAGTAATCGAACCGGACACAAAGGGTCAAAACAGTGCCAAAAGCCGACTTACAGATTGTAAGCAGAAGGGTGCAAAACGACCAGTTGAAATTCGTGGGACTTACGAGAATCCGATAGTGTATCAAATTGATATAGCGCCACATAAAACCATAGGTTCGTTTCTTGGTGGCACCACTTTAGAAGAGTAGCAAAACAAAGCAAATCCCTGAAACATAGACTGTTTCAGGGATTTTTCTTTTGGGGGCACACCCCTCAGAAGTGCAGAAAATGGCCGTTTTAGGCATAATTCACTTTGTTAATTCGTATGCTTTTTTTCTGGCGAAAAAAATGCAAACGGAATGGTCATTAATGTGCTGAATTGCTGTGTTTTGCCTGCCGACAAACTCGTTTCATTTCCTTAATTTTGTAACATTAAAAAAGAGGTATTATGAAGCAAGAAATGATGAATGTTCTGTTTTACATCATTAAGGTTGTTTAATAATCTTAACTCTTTGTGCAGGCTAAGTTAGGAAATCCACATCGCCCCGCATTATTTTTTTTTTGAATGACCCGGTCGGTTATTTCGCATTCAGTTCGAGCACATAAAACGGATTGCGGTACATTTCAATCAGCGCGGCGTCTTTTGCGCCGTCCAATTGGCGCGAGGCGGGATGGCGGCGGCTCACGTCGACCGGCGTACCATCGGCGTGGCGGCTGTTGTATTCCCACATCCGCACCTTCGACAGATCGCCCTCGAGCGGCCCCCACCCTTCCGGGATAACATTCTCCACCACACAGTCGATCAGTACCGTTTCGGCCGCAGGATAGGTGGCGTTTGACGGTGCACGGCCCAGGATCGCCCGGTCGCCCTGGCCATCGAAGCGGCAATCAACGAAAACATAGCCGTGGTTCTTCTCGGTGTTGCGCGGACGGGTGATGTAGGCGCCGCTGACGATCGTACAACCGCGAAAAAACGCGGGGCCGCGTCCCATCACGGTGTCGCCGATGCCGATGATCTTGCAATTTTCGAAATAGGTGGGGCCGTTGACCTGCAAGGCATCGCCCGAGCCGTCGATCGTCACGTTGTAGACCTTGTTGTCAACGCCCATGATGAGCAACGCCTCGGCCTGCCCATAGCGGTCGGTACGCAGGGTGAGGTTCATCAGCGTGACCCCATAGCCGTTGTCGCACATGAACGACGCCCGGCGCGAGGGGAACGTGCCGACACATTCGTTGGTCTTCACCTCCCACGGGTGGGGGTTGAAGACTTCGCAGTTGGGGTAATGGACCAATACCCCCTCGCGGCTTTCGCCCTCGATCGTCACGTAGCGTTTATTGCGGAAATAGACGATCTCTTCGTAGTCGCCATTGCGGATGAAGATATGCCAGCGACCGACCGATCCGGTATCCTCAGCCGTCTGTTGCAACACCGCCGGAGTAAAGTCGGGAATATAATCCAGCGCACCCTGCACAGTGTTGAAATCGCCCTTGCCGTCGGCACTGACGACGATCTGTCGGCCGGCGACCGAAGCCTTGGACTTGGTCGAGAAGCGCCAGGGATTTTGGGTGGTGAAGCCGCGGAA
This sequence comes from Rikenellaceae bacterium, assembly GCA_031553805.1. Classification (GTDB taxonomy): domain Bacteria; phylum Bacteroidota; class Bacteroidia; order Bacteroidales; family Rikenellaceae; genus JAITVB01. Next base: position 13,167 of record JAVBLC010000013.1, read on the forward strand.
ACCCGGGACGGCGATCGCGCCGTCATCGATCGTCACGTAGTAACTTTTACCATACTCCAGCAGGTTGTTGTGGAGGTAGATCGTGGCCGTGTTGCCGTGGACGATGACAGGGTAAAAATGAAAACCGTCCGTGAAATGACCGATGATGTTGAGTTGGTAGCGGGCCGTGTCGCGTCCGTTGGTGCCCGATGGGGTGCCAGGCTCGGTGTTGGCATTGGTAAAATCGGTCGCTTTGTACTGATAGGGAACCTTCGTGTAATCTGCAGCGGGATTTTTGCGGCTCTCAGTCGGGCCGGCGGGAATGCTCAGGTCGAGGCAGTCGACCAACCGGTTGGTACCTTGTTCGAAGACTTTGATAAGTCCTTTAGCACCGACCACAGGCTGACTGTCGAACGTGAGGACGAGGTGGGTGTCGATGTTAACGCCTGCGGTGTTTGGGGCCGGAAACAGGACGGTTTGCGCCGATGCGGCTGTCACACAGGCGACGAGGGTGGCCAAAAGGAAAAACTTTTTCATAGGGGTTAGGGGTTCGTTCAACGCAAAATCAAGGGAGGTGTCTCCCGGCATCCGGGGTTTTAACTTTGCTCGAGCGAAGATAGGAAAAAATGTGCTACGATGTACTTAACGAAAAAGAAGGCTGTCCTCACGGGACAGCCTTCTTTATTGACAGACCGGTTTAAGCACATGACGTCCTTACACCGGGATGATGCCGGGTTATTGCTGGGGCAAACCGTAACCGTTGACGATCTTGCCTTTCGACATACTGAGCGTTTCAGAAGGAATCGGCCAGTAGTAGATCGGCGGGGTGGTCGACGAAGAGATCCCCGAAAGAATGTTGTCTTTATAGGTGGTTTCAAACTGAACGATCAGGCTACCCCAAGCTTCAGCCTTATATCCGTCAGCTTTCAAAGCCGCAGCTTCAGCACCGTTGGGATCGATATAGGTAAACAGCCCCTTGATTGCCAGGTTGTGATCTGTGCCAACGATCTTGCTGGCTACCGAGGTATTACTGTAATCGTATTGACCGCGCCAGCCGGGATACAGGGCCGGATTGCTGGGGTCGGTGGAGTCATAGGTCAGCGAGTTTGCCAACTTGACGCTTTTGGTATAGACCGTGCTCGAGATCGTGTTGCCATTGGCAAACGTATAGTAGCCTTTGGTTTTCAGGCCGGCCATCATGTCGTTCATAGCCGCCTGAACTGCGAGAGCTCTTTCGACAAATTTACCCGAACGGATCATATCCCAACGGATCTGGCCTTCACCCACCAGTTCGAACTTGCGTTCGCGCCACACGGCGTCTTTCAGGGCTTCCCCGGTCAGTCCGCTGATGTTGTGGGTATTGTTGCCAAAAGCACGTTCACGGATCTTGTTAACAAGAGCGATCGCCTCGGCGTCTTTGCCCAATTCGGCTTTGACTTCAGCCTGCATCAACATCAGGTCGGCCACGCGCATCAACTCCCAGTTGATCCCGGTCTGGCGTTGCGAGGTAACATACGGCGGATTCATCCGGTTCGGGTCCCATTTGTTGATCGAGATACCGCCGGTAACCATGTTGCCGGGGGTGAACGGGATCAACATTTCGTTGCCCACACCGTCGCTACCGGTAACCACAGCCGTAACGTCACGGCGCTTGTCGCCTTCTTCCCATTCCCCATAGTAGAACGAGGGAATGACACGGATAGCTGCAAACACTTTGGGAGGCGCAGCACCGCTACCGCCACCTTTCGACGGACGGCCGAAAGCATACCCGAATTCATTGACTTGCGCACCGCTAGCCGTCGCACCCTGCATGATGCCGGCTTCGAGGATAGATTCCGGGCTTACTTCCAGATCGTGCAGATACTGGAAATGGCGCTGGAACGGGTTGTTGGCATAACTTCTCGTATCGGCGGTGATCAGCCGGGCGGTTCCCAGATTGTTCAACGCGGCTGCGAAATAGGTTTCGGCAGTTTGGTAATAGGTCAGGTAGTCCGTCCGACGCGCATAGATGGCCTTAAACTCTTCCGAACCTTTCTTGGTGAATTGCACACTGCCATAGAGGCCGTCCACATCGGTACGGATGGTCTGGTAGCCGCCTGCGAAGAGGGCAGCCTGCCCGATCAGCACATTGGCATATGTTCTCGACATGCGTTCGGCGGTGATGCCGTTCTCGCCCAGGTAATACATGAAAGGCTCTACGGCCTTAACCGAAGCGATGATGTGGTCGAAAATATCGAAACGCGACGTGAGTTCGTACTCATTGACATACGTGTTTTCGTAGCCGTAAGGCACATCCCCGTAGTGGCGGACCAGGTCCATATAACACAGCGCACGCAGCACCACGGCTTCGCCGTGCAGCTGGGTCCAGTCGGTAGGCCGGCCAGCGGCTACGTCATTCTGATATTCGGATCTCGCTTCGATCAGCGCTGCCACCTTGGCCGCACGGGCAAGGGTGGCGTAGATGTTGTTGAACGTACCCGAAGCGGAGTTAACGGTCAGCTGCTGCGGTTTCAGACGGGCATTGGCGTTGTTGGCCGAGCCTTGTTCCGGGTAATATTCCGTATCCGAACCAACCGGGTCGTTCCAGGCATAGGCCCCCATCAAACAACTCTGGCGATAGTTCGCATAGGCCCACGACAACACCTTACGCGTTTCCGCCAGGGTCGAGGTCACAAATTCATCATCCGTATTTTCGGGAGACGAAGTATTCAGGTAATCGCTGCAACTTGCCAGAGAACAGGTCAGCGCGATTACGGCTATGTATTTTAATAGATATTTCATTGAAACTCGTTTTAACGGATTAGAAAATAAGATTCAGGCCAAGAACGAAGGAGCGTGCACGCGGGTACGTCCCCCAGTCCAATCCAATGGTCGGATAAGCCGCGTTATTTTGCGACGTATTGGTATTCACCTCGGGATCAAGGCCAGAGTAGCCGGTGATCGTAAACACGTTATAGATACTTCCGTAAACGCGGAGGTTCTGGATCCCTGCTTTCTTGGTCAGGGTCACGGGCAGCGTATAACCGAGGGTCAGCGTATTGAGACGGAGGTAAGAACCGTCTTCGATACCGATCGAGGAGGTGATCCCGTTTTCGTTGTAAGCCAGCGGATAAGCCGTGTTGACGTTGGCGGCGTTCAATTCTTCGGGAGTCCGAAGACGTTTGAGCTGTCCGCCGACAACATCATAGATCTTATAGCTGTCGGCCATGAAAGCGAGCTTGTTTTCGTAAACGCCGGCTTGCTTGTCACCATAGAGCGTAGCGAGCTTATTGGCGTTGTAAACTTCGTTGCCGTAGCTCCAGTTAAAGTAGGCTCCCAGGTCGAAGTTCTTGAACGTGGCGTTCAGGTTGAAACCACCTGTGTGAAGCGGGTTCATGTTACCGATCACGGTCAGGTCTTCGTCACCAACGCTTCCGTTGTTATCGAGGTCTTTGAACTTCGGTACCCCGGGGTAGGCGATCTGGCCTTTCGGGCGGTCGGTGCCGTCCACGATGCCGTGCAGTACCTGGATCACGCTGGATTTGAGGTCCGACACACCGCTCTTCAAGGTATACACGCCATTGTTATAGTTAAAGTCGTCTACCGTATAGTAACCGTCGTAAACCAACCCGCGAACCAGGCCGACCGGTTCCCCTACTTTCAGGATGTAGTCGGATCCGGGATAGAGCGAGCTGCCTACCCAGGCGGTTCCGTAGAGGCCGGTCACGTTGTCGGCCAGCTTATCCACGTTCCCTTTGTTGACGTTGATGTTACCGCCGGCGCTAATGTTCCAGTCTTTGTTTCTGAAGATGGTGCCGTTGAGCGAAATCTCGATCCCCTTGTTGCTGGTCTGACCGATGTTGGCATAAGTCGACGTAAAACCGGTGATACCCGGAATAGAGGTGCGCATCAGCAGGTCTTTGGTCGTGTTCTTGTACACGTCGATCGTACCGGTCAGGCGGCTATTGAAGAGCGAGAAGTCGACACCGATGTTACGCGTAATGGTGGTTTCCCATTTCAGGTTGAGGTTGGCCATTTGCGAAGAGGCCAGGCCGTAGGTCGTCTGGAAGCTGTTGTCGATCACTTGCTGGTAGCGGGTGTCGGTAACCGACGTCCACAGTTGCGACCACAGGCTCGAGTCGATGCCGTCGTTACCTACTTCCCCGTAGGAAACGCGCAGCTTCAAGTTATCCAGCCAGTTTTGCGTACCTGCCATGAACGGTTCTTCCGACACACGCCAAGCGAGAGCACCTGCCGGGAAATAACCCCAACGGTTGGTCGGAGAGAATTTCGACGAACCGTCAGCACGGAACGTGAAGGTAAACAGATAGCGATCCTTGAACGTGTAGTTGGCACGACCGAACAACGAGAGGATACGGTTGGGTACGCTCGAACTCGAAGAGATGCTCGCTGCGTTTTTGCCGTCGAGCGTATCGTATTGATTAATCATCGCGAAAGCGTTCGCCTTGGAGAAGTTCGACGGGAAATAGTTGGCGCGGATACGCATGCCTTCTCCACCCGAATCGGTAACTTCCTGACCGGCCATGATGCCCAGGCGGTGGATTTCGTTGAAGGTGTAGTCGTAGCTCAGCGTGTTGGTCCAACGCAGGCCCCAACGCTGATTGCGTTCCCAGTCGACATTACCGGCGTGCAGTTTATTGCCTTCTGCATCGAGGTAGTCGTTGTAAACCGCACCCGACCAGGTCTTGTTGTTGTTCCAGGATTTGCTCAGCGTCAAGTCGGTGTGATAGGTCAGGCCTTCGATCACTTTCCAGTTCAGCGAGATCGTTCCCATGATGTTGTCGCGGAGGCGCTGCGGCTCATAGTCGGAAGCGCGGGCCACGGGGCTGTAGGCATCCCACATGCTGTTTTTGGCATACGACTCGATGTTGGTTCCGCGGAGTGCGCCCACGTCGCCCTTGATGTCGCTCGTGGCGATCGGACGGAAACGGTAAGCGTAAGAGAGGATTGAACCGGCACCCGAGCTGGTGTTTTCATTCCCCATCTGGTCGGTATTCACATAGCGTGTATCCAGGCTCAGGTCGAGATTCTTGAACAGTTTCTGGTTTACCTTCAGCGACATGTTGGCGCGTTTGGAGTAAGAGTTAACCTTCATCCCCTCTTCGTCCATGTAGTTGAGCGAGAAGCGCACGCTGGTCTTATCCGTACCGCCGGCAACAGAGATGTCCTGGTTGTACGAGAACGATTCGTTATATATCTGCTTCTGCATGTCGTACAGCGGCGTATTGCGATAGGTTTCGAGCCCGCCCGTATTGCCGGTACTGGTTTGATAAGCGCCCAGACCGAAAAGACGTTCGATCGAGGTTTGGTAAGCGCTCCCGTTGGCTGCCGCGTTGGCCCATACGTAACGGATATAGTCGTACGGTTCCATGGCATCCATATACTTGGTGGGGGTGTTCCATTTCGCATAACCGTTGTAGTTAACCGTCACGTTACCCTGTTTCGCCCCTTTGGTCGTCACGAGGATTACGCCGTTGGCACCACGGGCACCGTAGATAGCTGTCGACGAAGCGTCTTTCAGCACGTCGATGCTTTCGATCTGGGCCGACGGAATGTCAGACAAAGCGCTGACAGAAACACCGTCGACCAGGATCAGCGGTTCGTTGCTCTGGGAAATCGAACCACCCCCGCGTACACGGATAGAAACCTTGGCGTCGGGGCGACCGTCCTGCGAAGTAACGTTCACACCCGCCAGTTTCCCCTGCAGGGCCAGCGCCACGTCCGAAACCGGCGCTGTGGCAATCTCTTTCCCGCCGACCGAAGCGACCGACCCGGTCAGGTCTTTACGCCGGATGACCTGATAACCGATCACCACTACGTCGTCGATCATCTGGGCGTCTTCGTTCATAATCACGTCGATCGTCACCTTGTCGCCCACGGGCATCACAACGGTTTCATAACCGATGAAATTGAACTCCAGTACAGCGTCGTTGTTCGGGACACGAATCGAATAAGTACCGCTTGCCGTGGTAGTTACCCCCGTCGTGGTTCCTTGTACTGTTACCGATGCGCCAACAACCGGGCCGGAAGCATCTGTAACTGTCCCCTGTACGGTCTTGCTCTGCGCCCAAAGGGTACTGCCTGCGAAAAGGCAGATGATGAAGAGCGCAAAACCTTTTGTTAGGTCAAGTTTACACATCATAAAAAAAATTAGAGTTAGTTAATTATTTTTGTTTGTGGTGGATCTAAACATATAACTGAAAAAATCAAACGCTCCAACCCCTCCCTATCGCACAAAAACAACCAGTGAGGCTGATTGTTTTTTAGAATTCCCTACTTGCAGCCAAAAGCTCCTTCAAAAAAAGAGCGGACAAAAACTGTCCACAATCACACACACTTGACCTTTACTGCATTATCCTGCAAGAAATAGTCTCGTTGTTTTAATTACAACAAGAATCGGGCTTCACACTCTGTTAGCACAAGCACCGAAACCACACTTCATGCGGTGCGAATATAAAAAAAACTTTCGAATTTCGAAAAAAATCAAAATAAAAAACTAAATTAAGAAAACTATATGAAACCTCATGCCTCTGTCAGGTATGCGACAGGGAATATACCTGGAGGCAAAGTCTTTTCTCTAAAAAGAGTGATTTATTTCCCGTTTAGAACGCCTCTTTGCAACTTGCGCAGGGGCTTCTCGGGGAAGAAGGCTTGGATCAAAGCATTTTTTGGTAGGCCAGCCGCTTGTCGCCCCCGTACATGATCTCGCCGCAAAGGGTAAAGCCGAGGCGGGAGAGGATTTTTTGCATCTGCAGGTTGTCGAAGTTGGTGTCGACCCGAAAATCGCATACCCCGCGGGCGACGGCCAGGCGGTGGACCACCACATAGGGGTTGTCGTTGAGCCACGCCCCGTCAATCGAGGCGTAGGCCGGTTCGCCGCGGAATACCACCGCGCCGTAGGCAAGCACTCCCCCACCCTCTTCGAGCACATATTCATCGCCGGCGGCGATGTCGCGGGCAATGTCCTCCGGAGCGGGATACGCCCCCTGCCATTGCAGGCTGCCCCGCAGGCGCATCCGCTCGCGGGCGGCGGCGATGATTTCGGCGATCCGGAGCGCATCGTCCGGTGTGGCCGGGCGAAAGGAGATTTCGCTGCCCATTATTTTTCTTCCGGGGAAAACGGCAATTTCAGCTCCTTTCGAAAGGCCTGGGCGATGAATGTGGCCACCCGGTCGCCGCTGTCGTCGGTAACGACGACCTCATAGGTGGCCAAGGTGCGGCCCGCTTTGATTTCGCGGGCCTCGGCCGTGAGCGTCCCTTCCGCGACGCCCTTATGATAAAAAATGCTGGTTTGGGTCGATACGGCCAGGTTACCGTAGGCGTTGACCGCAGCGGCAAAGGCCAGGTCGGCCAGGGTGAAGACCGCCCCGCCCTGCACGCTACCTCCGGCGTTGAGGTGCTGCGGGGTGACGGTCATCGAGGCTCGGGCGTAGCCCGGACGGGCTTCGGCAAGCCTTACGCCCGAAAGGGCCGCATAACGGTCTTTTTCGAAAAATTCGAAGATGTCCATAACGTTTGTATCTGTTTGGCCGGCCGGGAACGAACAGGGATGTGCTGGACAGCTGTTCCCGGTTTACAGGCCGAGTTTTTGTTTGGCGAAGGCGAGGATAAATTCGGTCGTTTCGTCCAGCCCCAGCACCGACGAGTTGATGCACAAGTGGTAGGACGAGGCCGTCCCCCAGGTCTTGCCGCTGAAGAACTTATAGTAGGACGCCCGCAGGCGGTCGGTGCGTTCCATCAGTTCGCAAGCTTTGTGGTCGTCGTCGATACGGAAGAGCTCTTTCACACGCGTGCGGCGGGCAGGGGCATCGGCCGAAATGAAGACGTTCACGCAGCGCGGGTGTTCGCGCAGGACATAGTCGGCACAGCGCCCGACGAAAACACACGGGCCCTCGTCGGCCAAACTGCGGATCACCTCGCTTTGCACCGCAAACAGCGCTTCGCTGCTGACGGCCGTTTCTCCGGGGTAAGTGTAGTTCATCAGCCCCGAAAAGAGCCCGGTGAAAGCCGTCTTCAGTCCGAAACGCTGCCGTTCGTCAGCCTGTTCGAAAAGCTCTTCCCGCAGGCCGCTTTGCTTGGCGGCCATCAGGATCAGTTCCTTGTCATAAAAACGGGCGCCGAGGCGTGTGGCGAGGTGTTCGCCCACCATCCGGCCGCCGCTGCCCAGCTGGCGACCTATATTGATCACAAAGTGTTCGTCCATCGTAATTGGTTTTTATGCGGTTTTCTGTCTCTTGAATTGGCGGTATTGCATATAGAGCAAAGATGCGGCCAGCACCGAAGCGGCCAGGTCTGAGATCGGCATGCTGCACCACACCCCGTCGATGCCCATCACCCGGGGCAGGAAGAGCAGCAGCGGGATCAGAAAGAGCACCTGGCGCGTGAGCGAAAGGAAGATCGCCTTGTTGGCCATCCCGATACTCTGGAAGAAAGTCGAAGTGACCATCTGGAAACCCACGATCGGGTAACACAGGAAGACGTAACGCATCCCCTCGACGGCCATCGCGGTCAGGTCGGCGTCTGTCGTAAAGATTCCGGCCACAGCCTGCGGGAAAAGCTCGGCCACAGCAAAACCGGCGGTCATGATCGCCGTGGCGATAAGGATCGAGCGGCGCAGCACGTCGGTCACCCGGCGGTAGTGGCCCGCCCCGTAGTTATACCCGGCGATGGGTTGCATCCCCTGCGTAAGGCCCATCACGACCATCACGAAGAGGAACGCCACACGGTTGATAATGCCGTAAGCCCCCACGGCCAGGTCGCCGCCGTGGCTGGACAGCCCCTTGTTGATCAGCACCACGATCACGCAAGCCGCGGCGTTCATCAGGAAAGGCGCCAAGCCGATCGAAAGGATGCCCCCCACGATGTCGCGGCGCAGGTGGAATGCCTCGCGCCGGAAATGGAGAAAATTCTTCTTATCGGCAAACAGCCTGAACTGCCACAGCAGGACAATCACCACCGAAATGACCGTCGCCGCCGCACTGCCACGGATGCCCCAACCGAAAACAAAAATAAAGGTCGGATTGAGGATCAGGTTGATCAGCACGGTGTAGATAGTGGCCGTCATCGCCTTGCGGGGCATTCCGGCAGCCCGCATCAGGGCGTTGAGACCGAAATACATATGGGTGATGACGTTGCCAGCGAGGATGATCTGCATAAACTGCCGGGCATAAGGCAACGTCTGGTCGCTCGCCCCGAAAAACCGCAGCAGCGGATCGAGCAGCAGGAGCATAGCGACCGAGAAGGTCGCCCCAATGATCAGATTAAGTATCAACACATTGCCCAGAATGTGATTGGCCGCGTCGTAGTCTTTCTGTCCCAACCGCAGCGAAAGCAACGCCGCCGCCCCCACACCCACCAGCGAGCCGAAGGCCGCCGCCAGGTTCATCAACGGAAAGGTGATCGCCAGCCCCGACAGAGCCAACGGGCCGACACCGTGGCCGATGAAAATGCTGTCGGTGATGTTGTATAGCGAAGCCGCGGTCATCGCAATGATGGCCGGGATGGCGTACTGTCCGAGCAGTTTGCCTATTTTTTCGGTGCCCAGGGCAAGGGGCGCGGTCTCTTTCTGCATGGTATCTCCCGATACCCGGAGCTTTTTTACTTTGCTTGGACAAAAGTGGACTCCGGTGTTCAGTTTCTTAATTTACTCCCACAAAGATACGGAAATTTGCAGAAAAGGCACTTCCGGACCTTTTGTAAAGGGATGTGCGAAATGGTTTGATATTTGCGACGAGCACAAAAATCAAACGATAACAAACGTGAAAAAACTTCTTTTTGCCGGCGCCCTGCTGTTGTTATGTCTTCCTCGGGCGACGGCACAATCCGACACGACGGCTACAGCGAAAAGATCGGTCGGCATCACCGGAATGCCTTCCGTTTCGTTCGACCGTTCACGCGGAGCGGGCTTCGGCGGGATGGGGATGATGTTTTTCCCGATCGGCGATGCACCCGGTACCCCGCCCTCCCGCATAGCCGTAAACGCTCAGGTATCGACCAACGGCAGCTGGTTTGCCTTTGCTTTCGGGCAGTTGTTCCTCTTCGACGACCGGTTGCGCCTCTCGACCGGAGGCGGATACCTCGACTCGCGTTTCCAGACCTTTGTCGACACGGGCAGCGGGATGCTCGAAGTGCCTTTCGACAGCAAGGGGCCGATGGTGTTCCTCGCCCCGCTCGTGCGGGTGACCGGGAAACTTTACGTCGGCCCGACCGTCCATTTTTCGCGAATGGAGGTAAAATTCAAACCCGAGGGACAGGCTGCCGTCACCCAGACCAACCGCGCCAACTCGATCGGTGCAGCCGTCGTGTGGGACTCGAAAGACAACCAATACAACCCGTCGAAGGGCATTACCGCCAACCTGCGCTTCGGCGCCAACCCGTCGTGGATGGCCAATGACAGCACATTTAACAAACTGTTCTTCTACACCGACTACTACCACCGGCTGAATCCCAAAATGGTCCTCGCCTCGCGCGTGGCGGCCAACGTGGGGTTGGGCAGCGTGCCTTTCACCTCGCAAAGCTACGTGGGCAACACCGACATCCGCGGCTACACCAAGGGCGAGTACCGAGGCAACCAGATCTATGCCATGCAGAGCGAACTGCGCTGGAAATTTTATAAACGATGGGGATGTGTGGGCTTCTTCGGGCTGGCGATGACGGTCGACCCCAAAAGCCAGTTGTTACCGGGTGGCGGCGCGGGGATACGCTATGAGATCCTGCGCAAATACGGCATCAACGCCGGCGTCGACGGAGCGCTGGGCAAAGACGACTGGGGCGTCTACTTCCGGCTTACGGAAGCGTTTTAGCCTCGTGGCTTCAGCGAAAATCCCCGGGAACGAATGTTCCCGGGGGATTTTTCGTATATTTGTCATCATCTTTAAAACCACAGCCCATGGACCTGCTTTACTGGCTGCTGGGCGCCTGCTACATCGGGCTGCTCGTGCTGACGCTGCTGCTGATCATCACCGACCAGTCTAACTCCAACCCGAGCAAGGCGCTGGCCTGGCTGGCGCTGATCGTCTTCGTGCCGGTGATCGGGATGCTCCTCTATTTCGTGTTCGGTCTCGACCGGCGGCGCATCGGCGACACCGAGCGCAACCGGCAGAAATTTTTCGCCGAGGCGATACCCCGCTTGCCCGACGGGGTCGAAGCCTACGTGGAGGAATACGACCGGCACTTCGACAAGATCGAGCCGGATTACCACGGCCTGGTCACGCTGCTCGCCGGGAACAACCACTCGCGGGTGCTCTACGGCAGCCGGGTCGAGATCATCACCGACGGCAACCGGAAACTCGAATTGCTTATCGCAGATCTCGAAGCGGCCCGGGACCACATCCATTTCGAATATTTCCTTTTCCGGCGCGACGCCATCAGCCGTCGCATCCGCGAGATCCTGATGCGCAAGGCGGCCGAGGGGGTCGAGGTGCGTTTCATCTACGACAACATTGCCAACATCGACATTCCGCCGGCGTATTACAACAAGATGCGCCGAAGCGGGGTCGAGGTAAATCCCTTCACCAAGATTACGCTTTCGAGTATCCGCCGCAGCCTCAACAACCGCAACCACCGCAAACTGGTAGTGATCGACGGCCGGGTGGGCTACGTCGGGGGAATGAACATCACCAGCCAGACACAGCGCTGGCGCGACGTCCACCTGCGGCTTCACGGGCAGGGGGTACACGGCCTGCAGATGAATTTCCTGCAGGTGTGGTACGGTTCGGGCGGAAAGCTGCCCGAAGGCGATTTCTCAAGGTATTTTCCCGTTCAGGAGATCTTTACGGGCAATCTGATGCAGATCGTGCCCGAAGCGCCCGATGCACGGTTTCCGTATTTCGCGTTGACGGTGGTCAAGGCGATCGAGAACGCCCGGAAATATATCTACATCCAGACCCCCTATTTCCTGCCTACCGACCCGCTGATGCGCGCCCTGAAGACCGCGGCGCTCAGCGGCGTGGAGGTGCGGCTGATGGTGTCGCGCAAATCCGATTTCGTCTTTATGGACTGGGCCATCCAAGCCGGGTTTGCCGAGGCGCTCGGAGCCGGGGTGCGCATCCACGAGATACAGGGCTATTTCAGCCACGCCAAGAGCATGGTGATCGACGACTATTTTTCGGTCATCGGTTCGGCCAACCTCGATTACCGCAGTCTGGAACTCAATTTCGAGATCAATTCGTTTATGTATGACCCGGAAGTGGCCGCGCAAAACCGCGACATTTTCCTGCACGACGTAAAGGGCTGCCGCGAACTGACGGCCGACGAGTGGCACCAACGCCCGTGGTGGAAGAAAGTGTTGCAGACGGTGATGCGCTTTTTCTCGCCGTTGCTGTAGTCGGGAGCGGGCCTCTATGCGGCCGGGACTGTAAAAGACGGTCTATTTCCGCATCGCTTCGGCGCGTAATTCCGGCGGCATCTTCTCGATCGCATAGCGCAGCGCCGTGCGGGGCATCGTCGTGCGGCGGGCTGTCACGTAGTCGAACACTTCGCGCTGATGCGCCTCGCTGGCCGCTTTGAGCATCCAGCCGTAGCCTTTCTGCACCATATGGTCGCCGTCTTCAAGCAGGGTGGTGGCGATTTGCAGAATGTCGTCGAAAAACAGTCCCCGGCGCGCCGGAATAATGAGCGTCACGGCCGCCGCCCGGCGCATCCAGCGGTTTTCGGACACGGCCCACGCTTTCAGCCGTTCGACGTAGGCGGGATACATCGTCACGAAATCGCCCACCGTGTGGTTGCACAGCGTGTCGCACGCCGCCCAGTTGTCGACGTAGCGGTCGACCCAACGTTCGAAAACCTCGAAATCGGCAGGTTCGAATCGCTTCCGCAGGGCGTCGGACCAGGCACAGGCCACCGCCGCATCCTCAAGGTAACCCGATTGCCACAGCGTTTCGCACAGGGCCCACACGTCGGCCTTGGGCAAGAGTTTGATCTCGGGCAGGAACGCTTTGGCGATCCGCCCCGCTTCGGGCATTTTCGCCCCGCGGGTTTTGGCACGCTCGCCCTCCTTGAAATAGTGGTGCGAGGTAGCGAGCGTCTTCGCATCGACAGCCCCATCCAAGGCCTGCTGCACACGTTCGATGATGTTTTTCATGGGACTAACTGTTGTGTTACCGACCAAGGAATGATGAAAACCGGGTGCAAGCGAGATCAAACGCCTCTTTTTTTATTTTACGGGCAGGTTCGAAGAAATCGGGAACGGTGCAGGGAGCGCCCTTTTTCATAGCCTTTTTCCATAGCCCGACAGTCGATCCGTTTTCGATCACCACCGGACGGAAGATCCCGTTGCTCGTCACCGCCCGGCGGTGGTGGACGGCAGGCAGCACCGCCAAGCGGTCGCGGTAAGCGACGAGGTATTCGTCGAAAGAGGGCAACAAGTGGACGGTTTCGTCAGTAACTTTCCGGGCGGCGGCTTCGTCGTCGAAAAACCACTCGCGGCCGTCGGCCTTTTCGGCGACGAACAGCGAGCGGACAGCTTCCATGCCGCGCCGCGCCTCACTTTGATTCAGACCCGACCACCAGGTAAAATCGGGCAACGTGGCCGGCCCGTGCGAAGTAAAGTAGCGCCGGGCCAGCAGCGCCAGCGCTTCGTCTTTCGGCAACAGGGCGGCCTGTGGCGCACGTTCCGACAGAAGTTCATACGACGGCATCCGCCCGCGCATCGGTCCGCTGCACACCACCCCGTCCAATTCGGCGTGCATCAGCATATGGAGCCCCCGGGCTGCAGCTGCAGGATGGCCGTGCGACTCGAGATCGGCGCACAACTCCTCACGGGTCTTCCGGCGGCCGCCTTCCAGGGCACGGGCAATGACGTCGTTGCTGCGGGCAATCGCGACGGCGTCGAGGCCCAGTAGCTGATCGTGGGGCCCCATCGCCGATTTGATCTTTTGTGCGCTGAGGGCCAGCATCCAGCGGATGTCGGCGGCGGGCACCAGGTGCCACGTGGGACGCAGGACGTGGGTACGCAGGAAATCACCCCGGTCAAAGGCCGCCTCGACCGAAGCCACGGTTGCGCCCGACAGGCGTACGCCGATGGCCCATAGCGACGACCGGTAATCCTGGGCTTGTATGGCGCCCATCCATTCGACCACGCTGGCCGGAGTGCGGAACGCCGGGTCGGCGAAACGGTGGGCGGCCAGCCGCAGGCGAATAATATCCTCGTGATTCATACTGATCGGTTTCGAACAAAGATAACCGTATTTTATAGAACTGACCGACAAAATGGCTGCTATTTCGACCCGGGGTCGTATCTTTGCAGGTGCGATGAATTACCTGGCCCACATATTCCTCTCGGGTGCCGACGGCCGCAGGCAGGTCGGCGGCTTCATCGCCGACGCGGTCAAGGGAAGCGCTTACAAAAGTTTTCCGAAAGCGATCGCCGACGGCATCCTGCTGCACCGGGCTGTCGACGACTATACCGACAACCACCCGGCGGTCAAGACGGCCGTGCAGGAGCTCAGGCCCCAATTCGGACGCTATGCCGGGGCGTTGTTGGATATTTACTTCGATTACCTGCTGGCTTCGCATTTCGAAACATTTTCGCGGGTGCCGCTCCGGCGCTACACGCGGCGGTTTTATTGGGCGTTGATCCGCAACCGCCGTTACCTGCCCGACAGCATCCGGCGGTTCATGTGGCACTTCATCTCGACCAATCGGCTGGGGCGGTACGCCTCGCTCGAAGGCATCCGCGAGTCGGTCGGGATCATGGCCCGCTACGGGCGGATGCGAATCTCGGCCGACGAGGCCGTCGCCTGGCTCACGGCCCACGAAGATGAGCTTTGGGCGGTTTTCCGTCCGTTTTTCGAGGAGTTGCAGGCGGTCTGCCGCGACCGCGAGGCACAAAACAAAACGCCCTGAATCGCAAAATGGTCCAGGGCGTTTTTGTCGTGCATGAGGTTAAGTCAACGATCACATCCCCGTACTGATGCGGTCGATATACTCATAAAAATAGCTGAAAAAGCCGATCAGCAGGATGGCTGCGGTGCAAACCACCAGGCTCAGGCGGTTGTAGGTGTCGGTGTGGATGCGTCCGATGGAGTGTTCCTCGGTCGGGTTGATGAACATCGCCTTGACGATCAGCAGGTAGTAATAGAGCGACACGACGGTGTTGGCCAGCGCGATGAACAGCAACACATACTCGCCCGTAGCCGCAACGGCCGAGAAAATGAAAAATTTGCTGAAAAAGCCGGCCAATGGCGGAATGCCTGCCAGTGAAAAGACGGCCAGCATCATCACGGCTGCCAGGCGGGGATTGGTCTTGAAGAAACCGTTATAGGCGGCGATGTCGGTGCGTCCCGACTGGTTTTCGACCGCGGCGATCACGCCGAAAGCGGCCAGGTTCGAAAAGAGATAGACAAAGACGTAAAACACCGTGGCAGCCATCCCCTGGGCCGTGCCGCACATAATGCCGAGCAGCAGGTAGCCCGCCTGCGAGACGGACGAAAACGCAAAGAAGCGCTTGATATTTTGCTGCCGGAGGGCGAACAGGTTGCCGACAACGATGGTCACCACCGCGATCCACCAGAGCAGGGTGTGCCAAACGGCCTCCATCCCGCCGAAAACATGGTAGAGCGTAAAGATCAGCACGAAACCGGCGGCGGCTTTCGACACGACAGACAAGTAGGCGGTCACACCCGTCGGCGCGCCCTGGTAAACGTCGGCCGTCCACAGGTGGAACGGCACGATCGACAGTTTGAAACCCAGCCCGGCAAGGAAGAAAACGAAGCCCATCACCGTCACCGGATTGGCGGTCATAGTCGTCATCCCGTCGAAATAGAGCGTACCCATCGCCCCGTAGAGGTACGACAGGCCGAACATCATCACCCCCGATGAAAAGGCCGAAATCAGGATGAATTTGGCCCCCGCTTCGGCCGACTCTTCCTTGTACTTATTGAACGCGACCAGACACGCCGTCGGCAGCGAGGCGAGCTCGATCGCAATATAGAGCATCATGAAGTTGGCGGCCGAGATCATCATGTAACACCCCAGGAGCGTGGCCAGCGTAATGACGTAAAACTCGCCCTCGCGCATCCGGGTCGGGGCATCCGAGCGCAGCCATTGGCCCGATTGCAGGAAGACGAAGAGTGTGCCCAGGTTCAGCAGGTTCTTCATCAGCACGGTCATCGGGGTCGAAACATACATCCTGCCGAAAGCGTCGCCCGTGGCGGGCAGGAAAAAACCGATCGCCGTCAAGAGGGCAAAAAGCACACACGCCATCGGGCGCAACCACCGCTTGGGCTCCTCGCCGCCGAACATATCGTAGACGAGCAGGATCAACAGCACCGCTATCAATCCCGCCTCCTGATTCAGTTTGAGAAAATTCGAAAAATCCATCTCTATTTTAGGAAGCGCCCAGTCGCCAGAGGATCGGTCCGAGCCCGTTTTCAATCAGATTATATACCGACGACGGCATCAGACCGATCAGCAGGATGCCGGCCAGCAGGGTGACGATCGTAATTTTATCGTACCACGTGGCGTCGGTCAGTTGCAGGTGTTGCCCGTTCTGCACCGGCCCGTAGAACACTTTGCCCACGGCGCGCAGAATATAGACCGCCGTAATCACGATCGAGCCTGTGGCGGCGATCGTCAACACGCGGTATAACGTTTCGGAATGCTGGAACGACCCGACGAAGATCGTCATTTCGGCCACGAACCCGCTCAGCCCCGGCATCCCCAGCGAAGCCAGTCCGGCGATGATGTAAGACACCGACAGGAAAGGCATCACCCGCATCAGTCCGCCCATCTCGCGCAAGTCGCGGGTGTGGGTGCGGCCGTAGATCATCCCGATCACGGCAAAGAACAGCGCCGCCATCAGCCCGTGCGAGAGCATTTGCAGCACTGCCCCGCGCATCGCCGTTTCGTTGAGCATCATGATCGCGAACAGGATCAGGCCGCAATGGCTCACCGACGAGTAGGCGTTGATGTATTTCAGGTCGGTCTGGCGCACGGCGCAGAACGCACCGTACACGACACCCGTCGCCGAAAGGATCAAAAAGATCCAGGCCTGCTCGTGCGCCGCCTGGGGCATCAGGTAAACCGCCACACGGAAGCAGCCGTAGGCCCCTAACTTCTTCAGTACCCCGGCGTGGAGCATCGACACCGCAGCCGGCGCCGAGGCATACCCGTCAGGCGACCAGGTGTGGAACGGAAAGAGCGCGCATAGCGTCCCGAAGCCGATGAACACCACCGGGAAGATCCATTGCTGGTGTCCGATCGGAATCTGTTGTGCAGCCAGTTCGACGACGTTCATCGTCGTGTGGCCCGAGGTGAAGTAGATGCCCAGGATACCGATCAGCAGCAGCGCCGAGGCACCCATCAGCATCAAGGCGAGTTTCATCGCCGAGTACTCCTTGCGCCCGGTGCCCCACACCCCGACCAGCAGGTACATCGGGATGAGCGCCGTTTCATAGAACATGAACATCGTGAACAGGTCGGTCGAAATGAAGAATCCGAATGCCCCGGTGATCAGCACGCAGAACCACATGAAGTAGTGGCGCGACATCGACCACGACGAGAACACTGCCCCGAAGGTCACCGCCGCCGACAGCACGAGCATCAGCACCGAAATGCCGTCTACGCCCACCGCATAGTGGATGTTGAGCGGCGCATACCACACGACGTCCTGCGTGAAAAGCATCGTAGCGTCGGACACCGCCCGCTCCCGCACGAACAGGGCGACCACGACCAGCGACAGGGCCAGCAGCGCCGACGCGCCGGTGACCATCACCGCACGTACCGCCTTCGTTCCCTTGCAAAGGAACAGGCTTAGGCCCATCACCACCGGGATCAGTACAAACAAGGATAATATATTCATAGCCTCTCTCTTTTCTTATATGAACGTTGCCCACACCGCAATGGCCAAGGCGCCCACGATGAATACCAGGGCGTAATATTGTACCTGTCCCGACTGCATGCCCCGGATCGCCCGGGCCGTTCTTTCAGTCAGGCGGCCCGTGCCGTCGATCAGCATGCCGTCGATCACGTGTTTGTCGAACCAGGCGATGGGGCGTGCCACACAGTTGAAAATCAATTTTTTCGTTACGAACAGCCACACTTCGTCGATATAAAATTTTTCGACAGCGGCCCGGTAAAATCCTCCCATCCGGTTAGCCAGTTGCGCCGGTTTATCGTTTTCCTTGCGATAAAGGGCCCGGGCGGCCAGGATGCCGGCCACCGCCACGGCCACGCCCGAGGCGGCCACGCCCCAGTTAATGCCGGACGCAAAGCCCATATTGTCACTACCGACAAACTTCGGAAAGGGAATAAAACCGGTCACGGCGGTCAGCACGGTCAGCGCGCCGAGCGGGACGAGCATCGTCCACGAAGCCTCGTGCGGTCTATGTTCGTAAGTTTGTTCCTTGCCCCAGAAAATGTTATAGTAAAGGCGGAACATATAGAAGGCTGTCAACCCCGCGACTAACCACAACGTAACAAAGAGCACTTTGTCCTGATGAAAAGCGGCGTCGAGGATCTGGTCTTTGCTGAAAAAGCCGGACAGGGGCGGAATGCCCGCGATCGCCAAGCAGGCGACGAGGAACGTGACGTGGGTCACCGGCAGGTGTTTTCGCAGGCCGCCCATTTGGCCCATCTCGTTGCTGTGGATGGCGTGGATTACCGCGCCCGCCCCCAGGAAGAGCAACGCTTTAAAAAACCCATGCGTGAAGAGGTGGAACATCGAAGAAGTGTAACCCAATCCGTCGTGGCCGCTGAAGCCCGACACGCCAAGGGCGGTCATCATGTAGGCGATCTGCGATATGGTCGAATAGGCCAGCACCCGTTTGATATCGGTCTGCGTAACGGCGATCACCGCGGCGAAGAGCGCCGTGAACGCCCCAACGTAGCCGATCAGCGTCAGCACGTCGTGCGCCGCAAAATAGTAAACGGGGAACATTCGGGCCACGAGGAACACCCCCGCCACGACCATCGTCGCGGCATGGATCAACGCCGAAACGGGCGTCGGGCCCTCCATCGCGTCGGGCAGCCAGATGTGCAGCGGGAACATCGCCGACTTGCCCGCCCCGCCGATGAAGATCAGCGCCAGCGCCCACGAAGCGGCCGAGAGGCCCAGGAACGTCATGCCGGTGGTCGAACCGATGACCAGCATGCCGTTATTGGCGGTCAACTCTCTGAAATCAAACGTCCCGGTACAATAGGACAGTAACAAAATCCCGATCAGAAAGCCCAGGTCGGCAAAACGGGTGACGATAAACGCTTTCTTCGAGGCTGCCACCGCCGCCGGTTTGGTATAGTAGAATCCGATCAACAGGTAAGACGACAGCCCCACCAGTTCCCAAAAAACATACATCTGAAAAATATTGGTCGCCACGACCAATCCCAGCATCGAAAACGAGAACAGCGACAGGAAGGCGTAGTAACGCTGGAATCCGGGCTCGCCGTGCATATAGCCGACGCTGTAGAGGTGTACCATCAGCGAAACGGTCGAAATGACCACCAGCATCATCACCGAGATCGGATCGAGCAGGATGCCCAGGTCGATATTCAACGTGTCGGTAAAATGCAGCCACTCGAAAGAGAACGGCGTCAGAGCGGGAAAAACCCCGCCGCTTTTGCCGATCTCGAAGAAATAGCGGTAAGCGGCAATACAGGAAAGCCCGGCCACCGCCCCCATCCCCAGCGTGCCGACCGCGCCGGCCACGCCCGCCGGCATACGTTTCCCGGCCAGGGCCAGCACGAGGAACACGCACAGCGGAATAAGCAATATGAATAGCGTAAAGGTCATCGGGCTCAGTTTTTCATCTTGTTGATATGGCGCACGTCGATGCTCTGCATCGCGCGGTAAATGTTGATGATGATCGCAATCGCTACCGCCGACTCGGCCGCCGAAATCGCGATGCCGAACAGCGAGAAGAACATCCCTTCCATCCGGTCGGGGTAGAGATAGCGGTTGAAAATACTGAAATTGATCTCGACCGAGTTCAGGATCAGCTCGATCGAAATAAGCACAGCCAACAGGTTTTTCCGGGAAATGAAGCCGTAAACCCCGATGAAAAACATCAGTGAGCTGACAAACAGGTAATACTCCATCGGTATCATAGCGTACTGTCTTGGGCGGGGTTAACGTTTACGGGCAATGAGTATCGCGCCGATGGCACAGGTCAGCAGCAACACGCTCAATACCTCGAACGCGAGGACGTAGTGGAACTTGCCGGTACCCATCAGCGCATGGCCGATCCGCTCCATCGTGATCTCGTTTTCGGGATTCGGCGCGGGCGGGGCATAGAGGAACCTGTGCTTGACGGTGATCAGCGTCGTGATCACCAGCCCGGCCAAACCGGTGACGATACCCGACACGACCTTTTTCCGGTCGCCCGGTTCAGCCTTGTCGCTATGGGCGCTGGTGAGCAGGATGGCGAAGATGAACAGCACGAGGATGCCCCCGGCGTAGACCGTCAGCTGGACGGCAAACAGGAATTCGTACCCGAGCAGCAGGTAAAGCCCCGCCGTGGAGATCAGCACGAAAAGCAGGTAGGTCGCCGCCCGCATCATTTTTTTCGACGTCACGGCCAGGAGCGATGAAACGGTGATGATCGCGGCCAGGATATAGAATGCGATTTGTGTTCCCATAGGCTTATTCCTCGTTGTTTTTAGGCGCCAGTTCCGACCCCGGGCGGTTGAGTTGCTGCACCAGGCGGCTGCGGTCGAAGAGCGCGTGTTCGAATTCGTTGCTCCACGCGATCGCCCCCTGGGGGCAGCTCGTGGTGCAGAGGGCGCAGAAAATACAGCTGCCCAGGTCGTACAGATGCCGATCGAGGATCTTTTTCGGTTTACCCGCCTCGTCGGTCACGGTTTGCGTGATCACCTCGATCGTGCCGTTGGGGCAGTTCATCGCACAGATGCCGCATCCGGTGCATTTGTGCCGGTTTTCGTCATTGTGCGGCATCACCAAAAGCGCGCGGAAGCGTTCCGGGTAGACCTTCTGGCCCCGGTTTTCGGGGTATTGCTCGGTCACCTTCGGACGCAGGAAGTTTTTCATGGTGATCGACATCCCCACCCCGAGGTTATACACCCCGACGACTACGCTCTTTATGTAATTGTACAGTTTCATAAGTCAACAATTTACAGCGCCACGAGCAGCGTCATCAACAGCAGGTTGGCGATGCAGACCGGCATCAGGATTCTCCATTCGAGGCTGAGCAACTGGTCGATCCGCAGGCGCGGGAATGACCAGCGCACCCACAGTTGCAAAAAGACGCAGAAGAACGTTTTTCCGAAGAACCACACGAACGACGGGATGTAATCCATCACATGATTAAACCCCTCCCAACCGGGGATGTGCAGCGGCATCCACCCGCCGAGGAACACCGTGGCGGCGATGCCGGCGACGATGAACATATTGAGGTATTCGGCCAAATAGAAAAACCCGAATTGGATGCCCGAGTACTCGGTATGGTAACCGGCTGTCAGTTCCGATTCGGCCTCGGGCATATCGAACGGCCCGCGGTTGGTTTCGGCATGGCCCGCAATCACGTAGACCGCAAAGGCGATGAAAGCCGGGAGGTGGCCCTTGAAGATAAACCACAGGTCGGCCTGCTCGGCGACGATTTCCGAGATCTGCATCGTACCGGCCAGGATGACGATCGTCATCAGCGACAGCCCCACCGAGATTTCGTAGCTGATCAATTGGGCGCCGCTGCGCATCGCGCCGATCATCGCATACTTGTTGTTGCTCGACCAGCCGGCCAGCAAAATTCCCACGACTCCCAGCGAAGAAACGGCCAGAATATAAAAAATGCCGATGTTAAAATCGAGCACCTGCAATCCTTTGGCAAAAGGCAGCGCAGCAAATACGGCGATCGAAGCGATGATCACCACGAACGACGCCAGGCGGAACAGAAAGTGGTCGGCCCGGTCGACCCGGATCAACTCCTTGAGCAGGATCTTTACCATGTCGGCCACCGACTGGAAGACGCCCCACTTTCCCGTGCGGTTCGGCCCGATGCGGCACTGGAAGAAAGCGCAGATCTTGCGTTCGGCATAGATCAGGAAGAGGGCCAGCACGGCGTAGGCCACCAGCAAGGCCACCCCGATCAGGATGAACTCCACGGTGAGCGCCCAACCGCTGCCCATCCAACGGTGCAGCGTGACGTCGATCCACTGGGTTATTGTCGAAAAGCTGAACATTTTTCGTCGATCAGGTTAGCGGTCCATGCAGGGAATTACATAATCGAGCGAAGCCCCGACCATGATCAGGTCGGCGATCTTCGCCCCGGGAGTGATCGCCTTGAGCGCCCCCACGAGGGTCAATGACGGCGAACGCAGCTTGACCCGGTAAGGGGTTTTATCGCCCGTGCTGGTGATGTGGACACCGAACTGGCCACGGGCGTTTTCGACCCGCTGGAAGAACTCGCCTTCGGGCAGGCGGATCACCGCTTTCGTCTTTTCGGCGTACGGGCCTTCCGGGATGTTGTCGATCAGTTGCTCGATGATGCGGAGCGACTGCTCGATCTCGTCGAGGCGGATATAATAACGGTCGTAAGTCAGGCCGCCGGGGCGCAGTATCTCGTCGAATTTTACGTGGCGGTAAGCCGAATAGGGATCGAACAGGCGGATGTCGTTGCTCCACCCCGACGCACGGCCGCTCGGGCCCGTGGCGCCGATCGAGATGGCCTCGGCTTCGGACAGGTGCCCGACACCCGCCATACGTCCCACCGCGATCGGGTTGTGCGAGAAAAGGGCGTGGTGCTCGCGCAGCATTTTGCGCATATAGGGGATAAATTCCTTGACCTTGCGTTGAAAATCGGGATGGACGTCGGCCGCCAGGCCGCCGATCACGCTGTAGTTGGCCATCAGGCGGCCGCCGGTCGTTTCTTCAAAAATGTCCATGATCTTCTCGCGGTCGCGCATCCCGTAGATGAAGGCCGTGATCGCACCCATATCCATGCACATACACCCCCACCCCAACAAGTGCGAGGCGATGCGGGTCAACTCGTCGAGGATCACCCGGACGTATTGGGCCCGCGCAGGGGCTTCGGTTTGCAGCGCATTTTCGCAGCAGAGGCACAGCGCGTGGCGGTTCATCGTCCCCGACAGGTAGTCGAGGCGGTCCATCAGGTGCAGCATCTGGGGATAAGTATAGCCCTCGCACATCTTTTCGACCCCACGGTGGATGTACCCGAAATGGGGGTCGACGGTGCGGATGATCTCGCCGTCGAGCGACACGCGCAGGTGCAACACCCCGTGCATCGCCGGGTGTTGCGGGCCAAAGTTTACTATAAATTCGTCTTTGTCGAAGAGCGGGGTGACCGTTTCGACCCGTTCGCCCATCTTCATCGTGATCGAGGGCACGTCCTCCATATCCTCGATCGTTTCGTTGCGCAGCGGGATCGGATTCTCGAGCGGATCGGCGTTATAATCTTTCCGCAGCGGATAACCGTTCCAATCGGCCCGCAGGAAAATGCGGCGCATATCGGGGTGGTTGATGAAGCGAATCCCGAAAAAATCAAAAACTTCGCGCTCGTACATATTGGCCGACATCCACAGGTCCTGCACCGAGAAGAGTTCGGGCTGCGTGCGGTCGGCCGTAGCGGTTTTCAACATCAGCATATGTTTCGGATCGGCCGAGCGCGAAAGGCAGTAGATCACCCCCAGGCGGTCGCCATAGTCCATGCCGACGATGTCGAACAGGTAGTCAAACCCCTCGCCGTGCAACCACGCGGCCGTTTCGTAGGCTTTTTCAGGGGGGACGGTTACCGACAGACTCCCCTCGCTACGCCCCACTTCCGCATAACCCAATGCCGAAAACTCTTTCTCGATCCTTTCCATTATTCCTGCGGGGTTACGGGTTGCGTACTATCGGCGCCGGAAGCCGGGCGCTCGTCGGGCAATTTGAAAAAATTCTGCACCTTGATCTTGCGCGAGAGCTGCATCATGCCGTAAAGCACCGCATCGGGACGCGGCGGGCAACCCGGAACATAGACGTCGACCGGGATGATCTCGTTCACACCCCGCACCACGTGGTAAGCGTTCTTGAACGGGCCGCCGCTGATCGCGCAACTGCCGATGGCCATCACGTATTTCGGCTCGGCCATCTGTTCGTAGAGGCGTAGCAGCACGGGGGCCATCTTGTGGACGATCGTTCCGCAGACGAAGATCACGTCGGCCTGCCGGGGGCTGTTGCGGGTCACCTCCCAGCCGAAGCGGGCGAAGTCGGTCCGCGCCGCGCCGACACACATAAACTCGATGCCGCAGCAACTGGTGGCGAACGTCAGCGGCCATACCGAGTTCGAACGGCCCCAGTTGATAAAATCGTTGATCGTGCCCACAAAGATGTTCACCCCGCCGGCACGCAATTCTTCGACGTATTTTTCGAGGGTTTCGTTGTCCTTGAAATCCTCGTACTGCATATTCGGGATATGAATGTCCTTTACTTCCATTTCAGCGCTCCTTTCGTCCAGGCATAGACCAACCCGAGGGTTAAGGTGATGATAAACGTCCCGCCGCAGATCAACGCATCGACGCCCACATCCTTGACGGTGGTCGCCCACGGGAAGAGCAGCACCGTCTCGAGATCGAAAATCAGGTAGAGAATCGCGAAAAGGTAATACCCCACGCGGAACTGCATCCACGACGAACCACGCGTCGGGATGCCACACTCATACGGTTCTCCTTTCAGGGGATTTTGTGACGAAGGGGCGACAAACCTGGCAATCACCAGGGCCACCAGAACCAAAAAAATGGCCGTAAAAAGAACGACAAGAAACAGCGCTGCATTGGTCATATACGCTCATCCTTTAGGGTAAAAAACACTCTGATCGCCCGCAAACCTGTTGAAAACTTTCGGGTTACATCAGAAAAGCTTCCCGGGGGCATCGAACAGAAACCACAAAATTAGTACTAAAAAACACCTATTGTCCTCTTTTGCGAAAATAAAGATTTTCCAGGGCCCGACCGGTCTGTGCAAAACAGCCAATCGCTGGCCCGGAAAACAAGGGACAGTGCCACACTCTCAAAAAGCGTGCAGCAAATGGATTCTTCCGATAATCAAGGATACCCGAAAATCCCGGCGACGGAGATCAGTAGGATTCCGCGTCGCGGGCCACCTCTTCCGAGGTGAGGCGGCGGCGGTTCATCGACCGCCACACATACCAAATATAGGCCACCACCAGCGGGATGAGCAGCGAAACGTAGCTCATCGCCTGCAACGTGAAGCGGCTCGACGAACTGTTGGCGATCGTCAGCGAACTCTGCAGGTCGGACAACGACGGGTAATAGGCCGTGTGGTTGTAGCCCGCTGTGAGCAGCAGCGCCGTGACGGTCACGATCACCCCCGCCCCACTCCACCAGATGCCTTTGCGGCTGCCGCACAGCAGGTCGAGCACGAAGCCGGCGAGGACTGCCACCACGCCCAACAGGAATGCGATGCCGACGGCCGGCATTTCGATCAGGTTGTGGAGGTATTTGTATTTTTCGAGGGCGACATCTCCGGTGTCGGGATCGACGGCAAAGCCCGGCATCGTCACCAGTGCCGCGGCAAACGCCAGGAAAAAGACCAGGAACACCGGAACGTTCATCCACAGCGCCTTTCGGGATTGTTTCTCAATGGCTTCGTCATCGACATTATTCAAAAAATATTGCAGCGCCAGGCAGCGGGCCAGGAACACCACCGCCAGACCAAGCGCCAGGTTGCGCCAGTCGGCCAGCGCTTCGAGGCCGCGCCAGGGCGAGGTCCAGTGCGAAATGGCCACATCACCGCCGAAGCCCCCCATATTGCCGGGATTGACCGTAAAATGGCCGCCCGTGAAAAACGTCCCTACGGCCACACCCAGCAGTAGCGCCCCGCCGTAGCCGTTGGCCGCCAGAAAAAATTCGTAGCCCCGCGCCCCGAACAGGTTTCCTGCTTTGCTGCGAAATTCATAAGACACGCCCTGCAATACGAAAAGTAGCAGGATCAGCATCCACAGGTAAAACGCACCGCCGAACGACGTGCTGTAAAAGATCGGGAACGAGGCGAAAAACGCGCCGCCGAAGGTAACGAGCGTCGTAAACCCGAGTTTCCATTTCGTACCCAGGGCGTTGACCAGCAGCGTGCGCTGGCCGTCGGTGCGCCCGGCCGTGCGCAGCAGGCTCTGCCCGCCCTGCACGAAAAGCATAAAGACCAGTATCCCTCCCAGGAGCGACATGATGGCCCACCAGTAGTGCTGAAAGAAATTGAGCGTCAGTTCCATATCAGGCGTGTTTTTCTAATTTTTCGCGGTTTGGGGAGAATGGGGCGTTTCGACAGCTTCGGGCAGCGCGTCATCGGGACCGCGGCCGATCTGGCGTGTCATGATGCGGATCTCGGCGATCAGGAGCACCGTAAAGAGGATGACAAAGATAAAGAAAGTGAGCACAACCGGCCCCGGGCTAGTGCCCGACACGGCCGCCACGGTAGGCAGCAGGTCCTGGATCGTCCAGGGTTGTCGGCCCACTTCGGCCACGATCCATCCGGCCATCCCGGCGATGTAGGCCAGCGGGATCGACCAGAGCAACGTGCGGAGCATCCACCGCCGCCCTTCGAGTTTTTTCTTATAGCCCATCCACAGCGTCGCGGCAAAAAGCAAGAGGAACCAGGCTCCCAACCCAACCATCACGCGGAAACTGTAAAAGGTCAGCCCCACTGGCGGAATCGCATCTTGGGGCGAAGAGAGGTAGCCGTAGCCCAGGTGGCTGTAATAGTCTTTCAGAAAAACCTTGCCGGCGGGGGTCGAGGGGTCGAATTTATCGGCCACAGCCTGCATCGTCGCCTTGTCGCCGGCTTGTTTGGCCGCGCAGTACTCGCCCATGGCGGCGATCGCCACCCGGCCGCGTTCCATCTTTTCGGCGATCGGCATCAGGCCGTACTCGGCGTTACCGTAAACCAGGTCGTTGATCCCCGGCACAAAGGCGTCGGCATCGTGGCGGCTCATCACCGAGAGCAACGTCGGGATCTCCATTTTGAAATAGAACGGATCTTCGCCTGCGGTCGTTTCGCCGGTTTTCAGGGCGCCGATCACCACCAGCGGCGCGCGGCGCGCACCGTCGTAATGGGCCTCCATCGCCGCCAGTTTCATCGGCTGGGTTTCGGCCACGAGCACGCCCGAGCGGTCGCCCGTCAGGGCCAGCAGCACAACGGCCGCCCCGCCGAACCACGCCGCCACGCGAATGCTCGAAAGCGCCATCCGCTGCTCGCGTCCGCGCAGCAGGAACCACGCCGCCACACCCATCACGAAAACCGACCCAAGCATATAGCCGCTCAGCGCCGTGTGTACAAATTTATTGAGCGCCACGGGCGAAAGGGCCACCGCCCAAAAATCGGTCATCTCGTTGCGCATCGTGGCGATGTTGAACGCCGTGCCGGCCGGATACTGCATCCAGGCGTTGGCGATCAGGATCCAGAGCGCCGACAGGCTCGCCCCGATGGCCACCATCCACGTCGACACCAGGTGGAAGCGTTTCGACACGCGTTCCCACCCGAAGAACATCACGGCGATAAACGTACTTTCGAGGAAAAAGGCCACAATGCCCTCGATCGCCAGCGGTGCGCCAAAAATATCGCCCACGAAATGGGCATAGTTCGACCAGTTGGTGCCGAACTGGAATTCGAGGATGATACCGGTGGCAACCCCTACGGCAAAATTGATCCCGAAGAGTTTCATCCAGAATTTTGCCGTGCGTTTCCAATGGAGGTCGCCCGTGCGGTAATACTGCGTTTCCAGGATGGCGCAGATAAAAGCCAGCCCGAGTGTGAGCGGCACAAAAAGCCAATGATACATCGCGGTCATCGCGAACTGCGCGCGTGACCAGTCGACCAATTCCAGGATTTCGTTCATCGTCGTGGGTCGGTTAGTTGTTCTCGGACGTAATCGGCCTGGCGGTCGTCGTCCATATTTTTCATATGCGGGGTGAAGAAGAAAATGCGCAGGATGGCGAACATCACGAACAACTTGACCAGAACAAGCAGCCACAGCCCCCGTCCCCAGGTCATCCGAACGATGCCGTCGGCATAGAAACGGTATGCACGGTAGAAGATGTTCCGCCTCGTCATTGTATGCCTTTTTGGGTGATATTTCCGAAAGTTAGTGAATTTTTTGGTAATATTTTATGTGTCCGTATAAATTTCCCCGAATGATTATTTAATAGGAGCGATTGGCCGGAATATTAGGTCACAAAAAAGCCCGCCCGGAGAAAGGGCGGGCTTTTTCATCCGGCTGTGCTTCAGCGCACGATCAGGTGCCAGATCACGCCGAAGCGGTCTTCGACCGTGCCGAACAGCGGGCTGTAGAACGTCTGCGCCAGGGGCATATGCACCTGGCCGCCGGACGACAGCTTGTCGAACGCCACCTGTACCTCGCCTTTGGTGGCGAACGGCACGGCAAGCGTCAACTGATCTCCGGGCGCGGTGTCCTGCGTCGAGTCGCCGATCCACACCGTCGAGCCGTTGATCTTCATCTCGGAGTGCAGCACATAATGGTCGGTGTCGGGCGGAAAATGCTGCCGCATCTCGGCAGGCATTTCCCCGTAAAGCGACACTTGCTTGTCGGTGATTGCAAAAACGGTTTCGTAGAAAGCGATCGCTTCGGCCGCCTTTCCGGCAAAATTGAGGAATGGAATGAGCATCACACTATTTTTTAGGATTTATTTTTCAGACAGAAGTCCCGGGGTAAATTCAGGCATTTTTACGGGAAATATCACAATCACCCTATCGGTGGCAAATCTAATGATTTTTTGGTGTTTGGCAAGTGTGGCCCGACATCGGGGGATTTTTTGCCACTTTTGTATCCCTACAAAAGTGGAGCAACGAATTTTATCAGCAATTTTTATCAAAAAAAAGTTAACCTAAATTATTGCATTACTTTTGAGTCACATTTTTCAGGAAAGAGATGGATTTACTGACACATATTTGTAGTGGTGCAGGGGCGGCGACGGTGGTTGCGGCTTTTGTTTCCGGAAAACCATTGCGGCGCCTGGGCGTAATCGCCGCGGGGGCTGCAGGCGGAGCCATCCCCGATGTGGATGCCGTCAGCCTGTGGTCGCGTTTCGACGGCACTTTCGGCCGCCTCTTCGATCTGGACCAGCCCGGACGAGAGATCTACAGTGAAAAACTGTGGTACTCGCACCACGCTTTTTTTCATTCGCTGCTGGCTGGAGTGTTGCTTGCCGTGGTGTTCGGAGTGATCGCTTACGGGCTGTACCGCATCCGCCATCGCCGGCCGCTGCCGGCCTATTTTTCGGCCAATGCCGCCGTGGCACTGGGGTTTGTGGCCGGTTTTGCGGCCCACCTGCTGGGCGACTTGCCCACACCCGCCTCGGATTGGGGCGGCATCGCGATGTTCTGGCCCTCGAACGCTTACATAGGCGGCACCGGAAAGATCTGGTGGTGGAACAATTATGATATTTTTTTGCTGGTCTTTACTTGCGCCCTGCTGAATACCCTATTGGTTTTATTGCTAAAGCCGGGGATCCGGCGGCGGGCGGTGAGCGTCTTGGCGGCCGCGACGCTGGTGCTGGCAGTCGTGCAGATCAATACCCGACATTACAACTATGCTTACACGGGCAACACGCCGCGCTACGCCGAAATGGAAGCCGAATCGAAAGCCGAACAGCGGCGCATCCTCGGCCCGCAACTGTATAACACGATGGAGTGGTTTGACCGCCACGTGCCGATTTATTTCTAAAACGATGGAAAACATTACGATACGCCGCGCCGAGCGGGAAGACTGCCCCCGCCTGTTGGAACTCGTCCGCGAGCTGGCCGAATACGAACGTGCCCCGGAACAGGTGACTGTCGACCCGGCCCATTTTGTTGATAACGGTTTCGGCCCGCGGCCGGTGTGGTGGGCGTTTGTGGCCGAGGTCGACGGGGTGGTGGTCGGCTTTGCGCTGTGGTATATCCGCTACAGCACATGGAAAGGGTGCCGGATGTACCTCGAAGACATTCTCGTCACCGGCGCGATGCGCAGCCGGGGCATCGGCCGGATGCTTTTCGAACGGCTGATCGAAGAGGCCCGGGCCGAGCGGCTGAACGGTATCGTGTGGCAGGTGCTCGAATGGAACGAACCGGCGATCAATTTTTACCGGAAATACGGCGCGTCGTTCGATCCCGAATGGCTCAACGCCTCGATCGACCTATGACAGGACAAACGCGGCAAGTTGCGTAATCAGCCCTACGGGCAACGGTTTTTCGTAGGGAAGCTGAATTCCACCCTTGCTCGTTTTGTAGGCCGCAAGTTCCGTGGCGAACTTTTCGATGGCCTCAACGCCCGGATAGATCCCGATATGATGCTTGAAACCGGCAAAGTGGAACCGCTTTTTACCGACGGAAAACGTAGGCATTGCCCAGCTGATCTTTTCCTCCACGCCGGGGGTTGCGGCGTGGACGGCGCTGCGGATCGCTTCCATCCGTTCCCTGATTTCGGACGGGAAGGTGGCGATGTATTCGTCGACAGGGTTCGGGGCGTGGTTTTCCATTCGAGTTATTTTCAGTAGTTTTAGACACAAATTATTTTGCCGGGATAAAAATGGAAAAAATATTCGAATTTAACGCCCTCATCCGGAAAGTACCGGACATCGACGGGGCTTATGTTGAGATTCCGTTCGACGTGCGGGCCGTCTTTGGCAAGGGACGTGTAGCGGTCAACGCGACGTTCGACGGCGTGCCCTATCGCGGCAGCCTGGTACGGATGGGCACCCCGGGCCACATCATCGGCATCCGGCAGGACATTCGCCGCAGGATCGACAAACAACCCGGTGACACGGTGCACGTCACCCTGCGCGAACGGCAATCCTGATTTACTGCGCGCCCGATGCAAGACCTGCATCTTTTCCTTAATTTATTCTCCATATTCCTGCAATAGTTGTTCGGCCAGTTGCGGAAGCCCTTCGGCGGCACCGGCGCGGATGTGGACGACCCGGTGGGCGGACGCCCCTTCAGGCAACTTTGGATCGACGAGGTAGACGGGCGTTCCCGGCCGCACGTAACCCACCAGCGAGGCCGCCGGATAAACCGCCAGCGAGGTGCCTACGATCACCAGCACGTCGGCCCCGGACACCACCCCGGCCGCCCGTTCGAACATCGGCACGCTTTCCCCGAAAAAGACAACGAACGGCCGCAGCAGCGACCCGTCGGGGTGGCGGGCGTCGAGCGGCTGTTCCCAGCCCTCGATCGGCACGGTAGCGGCCTCATCGCGGCTGCTGCGCAATTTTCGCAGTTCGCCGTGCAGGTGGGTCACCGGTAACGGTACTCCTGCCTCGGCCGCCGCCCGTTCGTGGAGGTCGTCGATGTTCTGGGTAACCACTTCGACGTCCATCGTGCGGGCCAATTCTGCAATGGCCCGGTGCCCGGCATTGGGCGATTTTTCGAGGAGCTCTTTCCTGCGAATATTATAAAATTCTATCACCTGCGCCCGGTTGCGGAGCAGCGCTTCGGGGGTGCAGACATCCTCGATCCGATATTTCGCCCACAGCCCGTCGCTATCGCGGAAGGTGGCGATACCACTGTCGGCACTGACCCCCGCACCCGAAAAGAATATGATTTTTTTACGGCTCATTTTTCGTGATTTCTTTGTAAAAACAACACCCCAGAATATAGGAAAGTGCGTCCCCGCACGAGGAATTTTTCAAAGCAAAATCAAAACTCCGAGTGCCGGGAGGCACGCCGGCGAGGCAATTTACGAAAAATTTCTTGCTTCCTTTCCGAAAATTTTCTATATTTGTTAGATGCGTAACATTTCAAAAAACAAACGAAAATGATAAAAATAGTTGCCGTCCATACCGCGATGGCCCTCGTAGAGCCCATCGGCAAGCTTTTCAAAGAGCATTTTCCTGAAGCAAAAGTCAACCATATCGCAGATGACAGCCTGATCCAGGAAGTGATCGCCAACAACGCCGTCACTCCAGCCGTGCGCCGACGACTGCTGGCTTATTATAACGCGGCTGCCGACTCGGGGGCCGATCTGGTGTTCAACACCTGCTCGTCGGTGGGCGGTGTGGCCGAGATCGGCAACATCGTGGCACCGATCCCCGTCCTGCGCATCGACAACGCAATGGCCGCCGAAGCCGTGCGCCGCGGCGGACGCATCGGCGTGATCGCCACACTCAACACCACGCTCGATCCGACCGCCGCCCTGCTCGAAGCAAAGGCTGCCGAAGCAGGGGCAAAAATTAAAATCGTCCGCGGCCTGGCCGACGGCGCATTCCAGGCCGGCCAATCGGGCGACCCCGAAACCCACGACCGCCTGATCCGCCAGGCGGCTGAACGCATCGCTTCGCAGGTCGACCTGTTCGTATTGGCCCAAGGCTCGATGGCCCGCATGGAAGAACGCCTGGCCGAGGTTACCGGCAAACCTGTCCTGTCGAGCCCGAAGCTGGGCGTACTCGAAGTGCGCGACATCTTTGCCAAGGCAGGAAAAAAATAAGGCCGGAACCGGTTACCATTCAAGTTATGGGAACCTTAAACGGAAAGGCGTTATGAGAAAATCCAAACACGGGGGATTGCTCATTCTCTTATCCTTACTTTTTACAGGCTCTTTGCAAGGGCAGCCGTTGGAATGGGCCTCGTTCTATTGGCAGGGGGATACGATTTCTGGGAAATACATTGAAAAGGCATTTCTGTATATTCCGGTGAAAATAGACGATCTGCCGATTAATTTTTCCATGCAGTTGGATTTGGGAACAGAGAATACACAGTTTTACGAAAAATCCATAAAGCCGTACCTGGACGAATTTCCGGCGTTGGCGGATAAACTGGGGCCTCTTGAACAATACAAAAATGCCCTGTTTCGGAATATCAACCTGCATCTGGGGCCGGTTGACCTGACTGCCGACATCTGGCATCCGTATAATTTCGGGGAGGAAATCCCCCGGGATTCGTTGTATACGAAAACACCCAAGCATATCGGGACGATCGCTCCCGATCTGTTCCAGGACAAAGTCCTGGTGATCGATTACAAAGCGTGTAGGCTGGCCATAGCAGATAACCTGCCGGCCGAATATGCCGATCTGCCGGCCGTGGAATTTGAGATGATAAATGGCATCATCAAATTCCCGCTCCGGATCAACGGAGAAGAATGTCAGTTAATGTTCGATACCGGTGCAAGTATTTTTCCGTTGGCCACATCAAAAGAAAAGGCTTTGGAAATATCGGATGGCGTGGTCGTCGACTCGTTGAGCGGCCCCCTGTGGTGGGGACGCGAAGTCACCCTTTACGGACTCAGGGTAAACAAACCCGTAGAACTCGGGGGACAGATACTTAAAAACGGAATGGTTTACTATGAGAAAGACGAGTTGTGGGAGGATGAAGTTTTTAAGCCTTTCAATATTTGGGGATTAACCGGAAATGCTTATTTCTTCAACCATACTGTGATTCTCGATTACAAAAACAAATTATTCCGGGTAAAATAGTTCCTGACAACAAAACTCAAACGATGAAGAAACGTAACATTGTCATTACTTTTCTGATCCTGATCGGGGTGATCACATTCCTCGACCGGATCAACATCAGCGTGGCGGGCGCCACCATTATGGACGACCTGGGGCTCACCGCCCAGCAATGGGGGTGGGTGTTGAGCGTGTTCATCATCTCCTACGGCCTGTTGCAGGTTCCGCTCGGGGTGTGGGGCGACCGGCGGGGACACCGCACCGTACTGGCGCTGATCGTCCTCTGGTGGTCGGTCTTCACGGGACTTACCGGGATGGCGGGCGGCTTCGTGTCACTGCTCGTGATCCGCTTCCTGTTCGGGATCGGCGAGGCGGGCTCCTACCCCTGTATGACGGGGGTGATCGGGCGCTGGTACCAGAAGTCCGAAACTTCGATCGCACAAGGCTATATCTGGGCTGCAAGCCGCATGGGCGGGGCACTGACCCCTTTCGTGGTGATTCCCGTAATCGCCTTCTTCGGGTGGCGGATGGCTTTTTATATGCTGGCCGTGCTCGGGGTGATCTGGGCCGTGGCCTGGTATTTCTGGTATCGTGACAATCCCCGACAGGTGAAGGGAATCTCTGACGCAGAATTGCAAAAACTTCCGGCGCCTCAAACCGGAAGAAATCTGAAAATTCCGTGGAAGGCGATTATGCGCAGCCGGCAGTTTTGGCTTATTCTGGTGATGTATTGGTTCTATGCGTGGGGCAGTTGGTTCTTCTTCTCGTGGTTCCCGACCTTTATGGAAAAGGGACGCGGGTTTGCGCAGGCCGAGTTGACGTATGCCGTCGCCGTGCCATTTATCCTGAGTATGGTCGGCAACATTTCAGGTGGCTACCTGAGCGCCCGATGGTCAAAAAAATATGGACTGAAAATAGGGCGAAAACTGTTGGGCGTCGGCGGATTGGCCGTTTCGGCGATCTTTATGTTCCTGGCGGCGTTCATTCCGGGTAAGATGCAGGTGTTTATCTTCCTGTCGCTTTGTTTCGGGGTGATCGACCTGATGTTGCCCAGTGCGTGGGCCATTTGTATCGACGTCGGGAAGCGTTATGCCGGAGCCATTTCGGGAGCGATGAACACCGCGGGCAACATCGGCGGGTTTGTTTGTGCCACGGCCTTCGGGTATATCGTAAGCAATACGGGCAATTATAATTATCCGTTGTTTGTGATTGCCGGGATGCTGATTATCAGCGCTATTCTCTTTTTGGGAATCGACCCAACCAAGCCGCTGGTGGCGGATAAAGATGAGCCGGAAGAAGCGGTTGAAACGGTTGATGCAAAATAACCGCTGTCTGGTTGCAAAAAAACAGCCCCGCCGAAAAGCGGGGCTGTTTTATTTTAGGACTTTTCAGTGTTTACCGGAGCTTTTCGAAAACATCCCGGAGCGCCTCTTCCGTACCGACGTTGCCCGGGAAAATGATGTAGGGCATCCGCGGGTAGCGGTTGTCGTCGCCGGTGAGCAGCGCCGGGACACCCGGCAGGATCTGCCCCAGCACGCGAGCGCGTTCGATGCCCAAGCCAGTGGTGAGGATATCGTGCGAGGTGATCCCGCCCTTCGACACCAGGTAAGCAGGCTGGAACGGCAGCGACTGCACGATTTTCACCAGGAAAGCCGAAATTTGTTGGCCCATTCCCAGGCGCTCCGCCGGATCGTCGAGGCGCAACTCTTCACGCGAGGTGTAAACGGCCGCGACTGTTCCCGCCTGATATAACGCGTTCAGCTTTTCCAGCACTTCGGGCAACAATTTCCGGGGTTCGCTAAGTATGCGGCGGATGTCGATCTCGACGCCCTCAACGCCGGGTGCAGCCAACAATGCCTGCAACTGCCGGGTGGTCTTTTGCACGTGCGAGCCGACGATGAACAGGCCAGGGCCTTGCCGCTGGGCACAAATCGCGTGGTCGAGCAGCGGCCGGTCTTCGATGCCGCTCAGCGCCTTGGGCAGCGACGACGAGGTGCGCAACACGACGCTTCCCCCGCTCTTTTCCATCAAGCCCAGCAACGCTATTGAGAATTTCCGCAGATCGGCATAATCCATCGCGTCGACCGTGATGTACTCGCAATCGCGTAAGGCTTCGATCCGGGCGGCGATGCCTGCCGGCGATTCATCGCGCAACAACTCCAGGGGCAAATGGCCGATGCGGTCTTCGGATATGTCGCCAGCCGACTTTTCGAGGATGTATTCCTTGAGGTTGGAGTGGTGGTATCCGAATACGTTGTCGCGTGCAAATTCGGTTTCGGCCACGGGTACCATCGCCTCGCCATCGCGCATATAGTGCACGTCGTCAACCGTGTGCCGTCCCGCTTCGAAGAACGACGGGATGAAAAACACGGGCAGGCTGACTTGCACGCCCCGCTGGCCCAACACGCTGCGCATCACCGCCGGTTCCAGCGGAAAATGGCCGCGCAGGGTCGAGTCGCTGCGGCTGATGAAGATCAACGGGCGAGCGGCCTGGCGGTTGGCGTCGAAGATCGTTTCCATGCCGTGGCGCACGGTGTGCCCGGCATCGTCGGCCGTCATCGAGCGGGTGTTGGTCAACAGGTAGAAGAAAGGCTCGGTGTCGGCCATCGCCGCCGCTACGTTGGCCGGCCGGTCGTTGGTCAGCAGCAGGCAGCCGTGGACGGTTTGGATGCCCGTCGGATCGTCGTCCAACACGGCGATCCGGATGCCCGAACGCCGTAACAGTTCGACGATCTGCTGTCGCTCGACCTCGCTTTCCCGCGCCGGAAAACGGGCGGAAAGCCCTGAGAAAGTCACTTCCGCCATGGCTATCCGCGCAATTTATCGAGCCCGAAGATCTGCCGCGCTTCCTGCGGCGTAGCCGGTTCGAGGCCCATGATGCGGATCAGCTCGACCAGTTTCTCGACCAGCACGGCGTTGGTCGCCGCCAGTTTGCCGGGCGCATAATAAAAACTGTCTTCGAAGCCGACGCGCACCACGCTCGCCCCCATGGCCAGCGCACAAGCCAGCATCTGAAAGCCCTGCATCAGGTCGTTGTTCAGTCCCCAGTGGCTGCCGGCCTCCATCAGCGAGGTCATATAGAGCAGGTTGCGCGGCGTGTCGGACAGATTGCTCGCCGTGCCTTTGCCCAAGCAGAAATTGTAGTGCATCGGACGGTCGAGAACACCCTCGTCGGCCAGTTTCGAGCAGGTTTCGACCATGCTCAGGTCGAAGATCTCCATCTCGGGCACCACGCGCGCCTCGCGCATCCGCCCGGCCCAATAGCGGATCTCGGGCAGGGTGTTGACGTAAACCGATTCGCCGAAGTTGACAGAACCCATGTTGAGCGAAGCCACTTCCACGCGCGGCTCATTGAGGCACACGCAACGCTCTTCGAGCGAGAGCGACGAGAGTCCACCGGTCGAGGCCTGGACAATGATGTCGCTTTTGGCGGAAATCCGGTCTAACGTAGCCGAAAACTGGGTCAGGTCAAAGGTCTGTTCACCTGTCAGGTCGCGCACATGGAGGTGGACCATCGACGCCCCTGCCGCCGCACAGCGCAGCACGTCATCGGCAATGTCTTCGGGCGTGAGCGGGTTATGGCACCCGGCCGGAATCTCTTTTCCTACGTGGCACACAGGGGCCACCGTTACTACAATTTTTCTCATCGGTTTATGCTTTTAATTATTCCAGTTCCTTGATTCGCAGCCGGGCGATTTCGGCCTCCCGCTCGTCGCCATGGCGGGCGACCTTTTGATAATATTCGATCGCTTTCCCTTTTTGCCCGCTCATCCGGTAGGCGTAGGCCAGGTTGCCGAGCACCACGCAATCTTCGGGTGCGATCTGCTCAGCCCGGAGCAGCGGGGCGATCGCCCCGGCGTAATCGTCGGTCAGCAGGTAGGTGAGGGCCAGGTTCGAGAGGCTCTCCACGTGGTCGGGATAGAGGGCCAGCACCTCGCTGGCGATCGTCCGCATACCGGGCAGCAGGCTGTCGGCTTCGGTGTTATAGAGGTTGAGTTGATAATCCTGCAGGTTGGACAGGAAAAACGACTCCCCGTCCTTGAGCGGCTGGTTGTCCGTCCATGTCCAGCGGTTGCCGTTCACGACCGAATAGCGGACAGCGCGGACGATCTCGTCCGTGAACCGGTCCCAGGCTTCGATCTGCCCCAGGGCATATACCTTTCCGAAGCGCATATCCAATCTGTCGGGGTAGAGCTCGATCCCCTGGTCGATCACGGCGATCCCTGCTTCGAACGTGGCGGGATTGAAGGTCGCCCCTTGGGCTTCCAAGCCCGATTTATAAAAAAAATAGTTGAACCGGCTCGTAAACAATTCGGCATCGGTCGGATTGGCCTTTTCCCAGGCGTCGAGCACCACCCGCTGTATGAGGGTATCCTGCATCTGGAGCGAGACTTCGAATTCATGCCGGAAATCCTGGGCGTAGCCCGGGCAGGACAAGAGCAAGGCGATCACAAGGATGGGCAGACGCTTCATAGTGCTTTCCGGGTTTCTCCTTTATATGGGATATATCCGCTTTTATCGACCACGCCGCGTCCGGCATCGGTTTGCAGGCCGTCGAAGATCCGGCGGGTCATCGATCCGGCGGGTTCGTCGGCGCGGATCACGGCGTAGACCTCGGCCACAAGCGGATACTTGCGGTCGGCAATATTCTTCTTATCGGGGTAAACGCCGCTGACCGACAGGCTTTTCACGTTGTCGTAGCGCACGATCATTTCCTTGAAATAGTAGACCGAGTACGAGAGCGAGTTGTTATTCTGGCCCACCTCCATAAACGGCCCCATCATGCCGGTAAGCATCGCCAGCGGCCAGTCGCTCATCTTCTGGCCTTGCATCACGAGCGACTCCATCAACTCCTGGCTGCCCGAGTTTTCGTCGCGGATGTAGGGGATGATCTCGGCGTCGCGGCCACCGACCGTTTTCCAGTTCGTTATTTTAGCGGAATAAATATCACGAATCTGTTCGATGGTCAGACCGTTGACGGTTTTTTCGGCATTGACGATGAAAACGAAAGCGTCGAGCGCAACCGGCACTTTTTCCAGGGCGACACCCGCCTGTGCGGCGCGAGACAACTCGTCCTGCGACGGTGCGCGGGCGACGAGGATCAGGTCTTTCGTTCCGTCGATCAGGTTGACGTAAGCCTCGTGGGTGCCCGATGCACTGAAGCGGTCGTGGAAATCGCCGGGCGTCTGGTCGTAATCGGGACAGACGTAATAGATGCCGTCGTAGGCCAGCCGCCGCT
Organism: Rikenellaceae bacterium; assembly: GCA_031553805.1. GTDB lineage: Bacteria > Bacteroidota > Bacteroidia > Bacteroidales > Rikenellaceae > JAITVB01. The sequence continues at coordinate 51,724 of JAVBLC010000013.1, forward strand.
CCCACGTCCAATCGATCCCCAACAGTTCGCACGTAAGGATCGACTGCAACGGCAGGGCCGAGGTCGAACCGTCGAGCCGCGGGAAGTTTTCCGTTGTAATCCCCTCGATCACAAAAGGCGGAGCGGGCGTTTCCGACTTGTCGCAGGAAGCCAGCAGCAGGCACGCCAGGGTGCAGAGGAGGGTTTGTTTCATCGGGTCGAAGAGGGTTTATCCTACAAATATAGTGAACGGTGAGGGCAATCGAAGAAAGCTGGCTTTCGTAGATTGCCGAACCGCATCCTATATTATGCAAATATAAAAAATGTTTGCGGAATGCCCGCTCCCGCATCCATACTTTCAGACCCGTTCCTGCGTTTTATGAATAAAAAAACTGCCGATGCGAACTGTCGTTGCCTTTTTGGCCATAACTTTGCTCTGCCTATCGTGTTCAAACGCACAACCTATGAAAAAACCACTCACCGACGCCGAAAAAAGGGTCATCGTCGACAAAGGCACCGAACGCCCGTTCTCGGGGAAATATGTCGATTTTAACGAAGACGGCACCTACACCTGCCGGCAGTGCGGCGCGGCGCTCTACCGCTCGGCCGACAAGTTCGACGCCGGTTGCGGCTGGCCCGCTTTCGACGACGAAATCGCCGGCGCCGTCAAACGCACGCCCGACCCCGACGGCCGGCGCACCGAAATCACCTGCGCCCGTTGCGGCGGCCACCTGGGACACGTTTTCGAGGGAGAAGGATTTTCAGAAAAGAACGTGCGCCATTGTGTCAATTCCATATCGCTGGATTTTGTTCCTGCCGACAAAAAAGGGAACGACACCTCAGCCGACATGCCTTCCAGGGCAGAAACCGCCATCTTTGCCGGCGGTTGTTTCTGGGGCGTCGAATACCTGATGCAAAAACAACCGGGCGTGATCTCGACCGACGTGGGCTACATCGGCGGCACCGTCCCCGACCCCTCCTACCAGGATGTTTGCGGCCACACCACCGGCCACGCCGAAGCCGTACGGATCACGTTCGACCCGGCTGTCGTTTCGTATGAAACCCTCGGAAAACTGTTTTTCGAAATCCACGACCCGACCCAGGCCGGCGGGCAGGGACCCGACATCGGCGACCAATACCGCTCCGAGGTGTTTTATACGACACCGGAACAACGGGCAACGGCCGAAAAGCTGATCTCCGCCCTGAAGGCGAAAGGGTATAAGGTCGTCACGAAAGTCACCCCAGCCGCTACGTTCTACCCGGCCGAAGATTATCACCAGGACTATTACAACCACAAAGGCACCCTCCCCTACTGCCACGCCTACACCAAGCGATTTTAATGAAAAAGGCCCCGCAACGGGGCCTTTTTCTGTCGGTGGCGGCGGGGATCAGGCCAGCCCGCCTAAAAATTCGCGGCAGGACTTGGCGCAGTCGCGGCACATCTGCGCACACTCCTGGCAATGGCCTTCGGCGTGTTTTCCGCACTCCTCGGCACAGGCCTCGCAAGCCTTGGCGCAGAGGGCCAGCATCTCTTTCGCAAAGCGGCCGCCGCGGTGGACGAGTTGCAGGGTGGCGCTGCAAATTTCGGCGCACTCCTTATCCATCCGGATGCAGCCGGCCATCATCATTACGTGCTTTTCGTCGAGGCAAGCGTCATGGCAATCATTGCACGCATGGATACACTCGGCCAGGTGAGCGGCCAGCAATTTACTTTCAGGTTTCATAACTGGTGTTTTTAATAGGTTATACATAATCTGCCTTGGCCTGTTCAAAAAGAGTGCCACGAACAAGACAAAAAGGCAATTATCCGTTAACTAATTCCTGCAAAGTTTTCATAATTTGAATTACCTTTGCATCAGGAATAAACTAATTAAAAAAACTATGGCACTTTGGATTATTTTGGGGATCATTGCGTTGGTGGTGATCCTGTTTATCGGAATGTATAACTCGCTGGTCAAGCTGCGCAATAATCGCGAAAACGCCTTTGCGGACATCGACGTACAGCTGAAACAGCGCCACGACCTGATCCCGCAACTCGTAGCGAGCGTGAAAGGTTACGCCGCCCATGAAAAGGAAACTTTCGACCGCGTGGTGGCTGCCCGTAGCGGCGCGATGCAGGCCCGCACGATCGACGAAAAGATCGTGGCCGAAAACGCCCTTTCTTCGGCCCTGGCCGGGATGCGCATCACCCTCGAAGCCTATCCCGACCTGAAAGCCAACCAGAATTTCCTCCAGTTGCAGGAAGAAATTTCGGACGTGGAAAACAAACTCGCTTCGGTACGCCGCTACTTCAACTCGGCCACGAAGGAACTCAACAACCGCGTACAAACGTTCCCGTCGAACATCATCGCCGGAATGTTCGGTTTCAAGAAAGAACTGATGTTCGACCTGGGCGAATCGCGCACCAAGCTCGAAGAAGCTCCCAAAATCGAATTTTAAGCTACCTTTCCTGAATGGAGTACGTCGGTATACATACCCAACAGAGCAGGAATAACGCCAAGTCGATGCTCCTGCTCGTTCTCTTTCCGGTGTTGGTGCTCGTGCTGACGCTGGTTTTCTTCTTCATCCTCTTCCAGATGGGGATGGACGGGGAATATCAATACGACTACAGCGCCGGAGAACTGGCCTGGTCCGCTTTCCTCGGGGCGATGCCCTGGGTGTTGGGTGCGGTGTTGCTGTGGTTCGGGATCGCCTATTTCGCCAACACGTCGATCATCCGCAAGGCGACCGGCGCACGGCCCCTCGACCGTAAGGAAAACAAACGCGTCTATAACCTGGTCGAAAACCTGTGCATGAGCCAGGGGATGCCGATGCCCAAGGTCAACGTGATCCGCGACTCGTCGCTCAACGCCTATGCCAGTGGGATCAACAAAGGCACCTACACCGTTACGCTCACCACCGGCATCATCGAAAAGCTCGACGACCAGGAGTTGGAGGCGGTAATCGCCCACGAGTTGTCTCACATCCGCAACCACGATGTGCACCTGCTCATTACGTCGATCGTCTTCGTCGGCATTTTTGCGATGATCGCCCAGATCAGCCTCCGGATGATGCGCCATATGCCGCGCGGAAACGGGAAGAAAGGCAGCGGGGTGATCGTTATCCTGCTGATTGCTGCGCTGTTGGCCGGGCTGGGTTACCTGTTTTCGTCGATGATGCGTTTTGCCATTTCGCGCAAGCGCGAGTACCTGGCCGATGCCGGAGCCGCCGAAATGACCAAGCAACCGGCGGCGTTGGCGAGCGCCCTGCGCAAGATCTCGGCCGACCCGCGGGTCGAAGCCGTCAGCCGCGACGACGTGGCCCAGCTCTTCATCGAACACCCGTTGGACAAGAAAAAGTCGAAAGGTTTCAGCTCTTTGTTCGCGACACATCCGCCTATTGACAAACGCATCGAAGTCCTCGAGCAGTTTTAGGTGCCTCCCGGCTCGGTGATTTTTCCTATGCTGGGAGTAAGAAGTTCGGCCGGTTTCTCTGAAATCGGCCGAACTTTTTTCAGAATTACTCCACTCTTCCGCTTTAGGCTGGACCACAGGCACCACGCTAAGCGAGCCTGATCGGATAAAAATCTCTGGGGAGAAAACAGTGTTCTCCTGGAATTTACTTTAATTTTTCTATCTTTGCATTTATTAGGCTAATGGAGGGAATGAAAAAAGCGATCACGCTATTGTTGGTTTTCCTCGTCGGCACGTCGGTGCTGGCAAGTACCGCCATTCCCCATCACCACCACCACCACGGAAGCGAAGCTGCCTGTCTGGCCAACGATTGCGACCGCCACAAAGTGTGCGGAAACGCCGAAACCGACGCCGATCACGCCAGCAACAACGACTGTTGCGCTGCCAAATACCTGAGCCTGTCGCCCTCGTCGCTCGACAGCCGCAAGGAACACCTTTGCGATTGCCGGGCCGACGATCCGTTTCACTCGCCTCATTATTATCCGCTTATACTGTCCGAAACCCCGGAAATCACCCCAGCGCCCTGTTGGACGCTTACTGCGGGATACGATTTTTTCCCGGTCGGACACACTTCCCTACCTGCCATCCTGTTCGGCGGGTTGCGGGCTCCTCCTGCCGTTTGATGCCTTTTCGGGGTTCCCCCGAATGAAGTCGCCTATCCGTGGCGGCTCAGGATCAATTATTTGTGCATCTAACGCCAATCACATGAAAAAAATATTGAATTGGACCATCAGCCTGCTGTTGTTTGCCTTGCTGGCTTCGTGCGGCCACCGTGCGTCCGAGAACGCAGAGGCTACCCACAACCACGAAGCAGGACATAACCATGACCACGATCACGCCGGCGACGCCGACCACGATCACGACCACGAAGGCGATGAACCCGTAGCCGCCGCCGGAGATCACGCCTACCGCAAACCGATCGTGCTTACCCCCGAACAAATCGCCGAGGCGGGCATCTCGACCCAAAAAGCCGAGCGGAAACCGTTCGGCGAGGTAATCCCGGCCATCGGCGAAGTATTGCCCCTGCAGGGCGACCAGGCGACCGTCACCGCCCGCAGCGAAGGTGTGATCCTTTTCGACCGCAAGGTTTACGAAGGCACCCCCGTTGCGTCCGGCGAACGCCTGTTGGCCATTTCGTCCGAAGGGATGAGCCGCGAAGGCCAGGCCGAACAGTTGGCCCGCGAACAACTCCTTTACGAAGCCGCACGATCGCGCTACGAACGCAACGTAGAACTTTCCAAGAATCAATTGGTCACTCTTTCAGAACTACAGCAAAGCGAAACCGACTACCGTTCGGCCGAGTTGCGCCTGAACAACCTGAAAAAAGGATTTCAGGACGGAGCGCTGCGCGTGACCGCGCCGCAAGCCGGATATGTGACCGAAGTATTTGTAAACCAAGGTGATTATGTCACCATCGGCCAGCCATTGTTCACCGTTTCGAAAAACCGCGACGTGGTGTTGCGGGCCGAAGTTTCGCCCCAGTATGTGGCCCAGTTGCCGCAGGTGGTGTCGGCCAATTTCCGCACGTCGGCCGGGGCCGATTTCTTTTCGGTGCAGGAGTTGGGCGGACGGGTAATCTCCTACGGGCGGCAGATCGACCCGCAGTCGCACCTGATCCCGTTCTATTTTTCGGTGCCTTACCGGACTGATTTTGTGGCAGGTTCGTTTGCCGAGATCAAACTGGTCATGCGCGACGGCGCCCCGCAGATCGTGGTGCCGAAAGAGGCGCTGGTCGAGGATTTCGGGCTCTTCTTCGTCTACACGAAGGACGACCACGGTTTCGAAAAGCGCGAAGTGCTTCCGGCCGGGAGCGACGGCCGCCGGGTAGCGATCAAAAGCGGCATTGCCGAAGGCGAGGAGATAGTCACCGCCGGCGCCCCTCGCCTAAAACTGATCGAACGCTTAGGCTCATTAGGCGCAGAAGCCGCCCATGCTGGGCATAGCCATTAGAGCGCTGCCGTAGGCTGCGCGTATAGCGGGCCACCTTTGCATCATCCTTCGATTTTTCAATCCTCACGTACTAAAGTACGCTCCGGTATGAAAACCCGAACGATCGCACAGCCGACGAACGAAGCGGGAGCAGTGGCAGTTTGCCGACAATGCCCCGCAAGGAGGAGGAAAACAAATGGAACATTTGTTAAACCTACCGCACGCTACGCACACCGGGCGGTGGTGCGTCCCCGCATTCGGAATTTTGACTTTGCTAAAAAGGGGAAACGAAATGTTCTCTGCATTTACGGAGTGCCGATAGGCGCGGGGCGGAGCCCCGCAACGCGCCTCCAAACAAATGGCGTAAAGAAAGGTATGGAGGAAAGCGTCAGCGGAGTCCACTGTCTGAGGCCCGTAGGGCCGAGTTGTAGACGCAGCAGCTTTTCGGAATATTTTTTAGCCATTTGGTTGAAGCGCTTGACTTTTTTGCAACTTTTTTTGTCAAGAAAAAAAGTTGGACAGAATAAACCGCTTGATTTTTTGCCCACTTTTTTATCAAGAAAAAGTGGGTACCTCCCGGCACTCGGAGATTTTGACTTTGATAAAAAACAAGAATTATGTTAAACAAAATAATAAACTACGCGTTGCACCATCGCCTGGTGATCCTGCTGCTGACGGCGGTGGTGACCGTCGCCGGCCTGTGGATGGCCCAGCGGATGGAAGTCGATGTTTTCCCGGACCTGACTGCCCCGACGGTGGTCGTGATGACCGAAGCGGGCGGCATGGCCCCCGAAGAGGTAGAACGTTCGGTCACCTTTCCGATCGAAAGCGCCGTGAACGGAGCGGCCGACGTGCGCCGGGTGCGTTCGTCGTCGCAGGTGGGGCTATCGACCGTGTGGGTCGAGTTCGACTGGGGGATGGACCCCCTGCGGGCCCGCCAGATCGTGTCTGAAAAACTGCAATCGGTCGTCGAACAGATGCCGCAAGGGGTGGGCATCCCGATGCTCGCCCCCCAATCGTCGCTGCTGGGTGAAATCTACGCCTTTGCCGTGACGGCCGACTCGACGACCTCGGCGATGGAACTGCGCACATTGGTCGAATGGACCATCCGCCCGCGCCTGCTGGCCTTGGGCGGCGTCGCCCAGATCTCGTACCTCGGCGGCGAAGAAAAGGAATACTTCGTTAAGCCTAACCCCGACAAGATGAAGCATTTCGGGGTAACGTTAGACGAGGTCATCAAGACAGTCGACGGAAATAACATAAACGCTTCGGGCGGGGTACTGAATGAGTACGGCAACGAATATGTGGTGCGCGGCATGGGCCGCTCGTCGTCGATCGAAGAACTCGGTGCGCTGCTCGTCAAACGGGGCGATGGCGATGTGGCGGTGCGCCTGCGCAACGTGGCCGACATCGAGATCGGCGCCGCCCAGAAGATCGGCGAAGGAGCCTACCGCGGCGCACCGGCCATAGTGGCTACGGTCACCAAGCAGCCCAACGTCAACACGCTTGAACTGACGCAAAAGATCGAAGCGACACTGCGTGACATCCAAACCTCGCTACCCCCGGACGTAAAGGTCCACACCGACATCTTTAACCAGGGCGAATTTATCGAAGTGGCGGTCAACAACGTGGGCCGCGCCCTGCTGGAAGGCTCGATCTTCGTCATCATCATCCTGTTCGTTTTCCTGTGGAACGGACGCACGACGCTGATTTCGCTCACGGCAATCCCCTTGTCCCTCCTGACGACGATACTGATCCTAAAAGCGTTGGGAATCACGATCAACACGATGACCCTGGGGGGGATGGCGATTGCGATCGGTTCGCTGGTCGACGATGCGATCATCGACGTCGAGAACGTTTATAAACGCCTGAAAGAAAATGCGCGCCGTCCGGACCAGGAGCGGAAACCCATATTGCAGGTGATCTCCGACGCTTCGATCGAGATCCGGGCATCGATCCTCAATGCGACGCTGATCATCCTCGTGTCGTTCGTGCCGCTGTTCTTTTTGAGCGGGATGGAGGGACGGATGCTCAAGCCGCTGGGCATCGCCTACATCGTGTCGCTGCTGGCTTCGTTGGTGGTGGCGCTGACGCTTACCCCGGTGCTGTGCTACCTGCTGCTGCGCAGTAAAAAGATGCTTTCGGCCGACAGCCACGAACGGGGCGTTTCGGCATGGCTCAGGCCGCGTTACGAACGCAGCCTGGCAGCGGCGATGCGTCATAAAAAAGCCATCCTTTACGGTGCAATCGCCCTGTTTGCCGCGACATTGGTCGTCTTCTCGACCTTCGGCCGCGGGTTCCTGCCGCCGTTCAACGAGGGGCAAATTACGGTATTGGCCATGGGCACACCCGGCATTTCGCTCGAAGAATCGGATAAACTCGGCAGTCAGGTCGAACGCGCCCTGCTTGAGATGCCCGAAGTGAAAACCACCGCCCGCCGCACGGGCCGCGCCGAGATGGCCGAACACTCGTTGGGGACGGCCGTGTCGGAGATCGACGTGCCGTTTGCCCTGCCGCGCGGCGAAAGCAAAGACCAATTCCTGGAAAAGGTACGCGACCGTCTGGCCGATATTCCCGGTATAGTGATCGAGATCAGCCAGCCCGTGAGCCACCGCATCGACGCCATGCTTTCGGGCACAGGGGCCAATATCGCCATCAAACTCTTCGGCGACGATCTCCACCAGTTGTTCGAATTAGGCAACACGATCAAAGCCGAAATCGCCGACGTGCCGGGCATTGCCGACCTCAACGTCGAACAACAGATCGAAGTCCCTCAGCTTCAAATCATTCCGAACAAGGAATTGCTGACCCACTACGGGATGACGATGGGCGAATTCAACGAAGTGGTGCGTTACGGCATCGGCGGCCAACAGGTCGGCGAAATTTTCGAACAGGGACGTTCTGTGCCGCTTATGGTGCATTTCGACGAACGCAACCGCGGCTCGATCGAGAGCATCCGCAACATTTTCGTAGATGGGGCCGACGGCGCCAAGGTGCCGCTCGGACTGGTGGCCGAAGTAAAATCGGCGGCTGGGGCCAACGCTATTTCCCGGGAAAACGCACAACGCAAACTCGTCATCTCGGTCAATGTTGCCGGCCGCGACGTGGGCAGCGTCGTAGACGACATTTCGAAACGAGTCGGTCAGTTCGTCGCCCTCCCCGAGGGATACCACATCGAGTACGGCGGTTCATTCGAAAGCCAGAAAACGGCTACGCGCACCCTGGCCTTCGCCTCGTTCGTGGCGATCTTACTGATCTTCCTGCTTTTATATCAGGAATTTAAAGACGTCCGCCTGTCGGGCCTGATCCTGCTCAACCTGCCGCTGGCGCTGATCGGCGGTGTGGCGGCGGTGTGGCTCTCGTCGGGGGTGATGAGCATTCCGGCTGTGATCGGTTTCATCACGTTGCTGGGCATCGCCACGCGCAACGGCATCCTGCTCGTGTCGCACTACGAACACCTGCGCCGCACGGGCCGTTCGTTGGACGAAGCGGTGCTTGCCGGTTCGGCCGACCGCCTGGCTCCGATCCTGATGACCGCCCTCACGGCGGCCCTGGCGCTGATCCCCCTGGCGCTGCAAAGCAGCCGCGCGGGCAACGAGATCCAGAGCCCGATGGCCGTGGTGATCCTCGGCGGATTGCTCTCGTCGACCTTTTTGAATATTTACCTGGTTCCGGTCGTCTATAAAATAATGAAAAACAGGGAAGAAAATCGCAAAAACCAGGTATAGTCCGCTACCTATCCATAGTTACCCGCATTTCCCTTTTTACCTAGAAAAGTGTATTTCGGGCTCGTAGTGCCACCTGTATTTTTGTGCAGTCAAAATAAGAACAAAATGAAGCACGCAAACCGTTCCATAATTCTCAGTATTGTCCTGCTGCTCGCGTCGGTTCCGGCGTCGGCCCAGGAAACAGTTTCCGACTTTCTGCGCCGGGTTGAGGAGCAGAGCCTGCATATGCGCGCCGAACGTCAAGACGCCGACGCCCGCACCGTGGCCTCACGCGTAGGGATCAATCCCGCCAATCCCGAGGCCAGCTACGAATATATGCCCGGCACACGTCAGACCGAAGGCACCCGCCAGAACTACGGCATCACCCAGCAGATCGACTGGCCGGGCATCTATTCCGCCCGGTCGAAATATGCGAAACTCGAACAACAACAAGCCCAATCCGATTTTACCGGTTCGCGCCAGGACATTCTGCTGCGGGCCAAACAGGCTTGTTACGAAATGGTCTACCTGACCAAGATGGACCAAACGCTCACCCACCGCCTCGAACTGGCCGAACAGTTGCGCATGGCCACCCGCAAACAGTTCGAAGCGGGCGAAGCGACGGCACTTGACGCGAACCGCGCCGAGATGTTCCTGGCGACCGTGCGTTCGCAGCAGATGGAGAACCGCCTGTTGATGGAAGCCACACAGGCCGAACTGGCGATCATCTGTGACGTGCCCAGCGTCGAAACGTCGGGCTTCGCTTACATCGACAACGCCGCGGAAGATCTGCGGGGTGTGGTCGAAGAGGCGATGGCCATCGCCCCCTCGATCCGCACCGCACGCCTCGAAGCCGATAAAAGCAAGGCCAACATCTCGATCCAGCGCGCCGAAACCCTGCCGTCGTTCAACATCGGGGTGGGAGGTGAACAGATCACCGCCTTCGACAGTTTCTTCGGCGTGATGGCCGGCGTTTCAATCCCGCTGTGGGGCGGTGCCAACAAGGTCAAGGCCGCCAAGGCCCAGAACACAGCCGCCACGCTCCGCGCCCTGAGTGCCGAAGTCGACACCCGGTTGCAGATCAAGGATCAGGTGACCCGTGCCGAAGTGGCCCGCGAACGCTTTTCAGAAGGGGTTTCTTTGGAAGATATCCGGGAAGGTATCGGTCTGGTGACCAAAGATTATGAATTGGGTAACTCGTCGATCGTCGCCTACCTGGGCGAACTGCTCTTCTACTACGACAGCGAAAGCCAGTGGCTCACGCTTGAATACGAGATGTATACCGCGCTGGCCGAAGCGCTGAAATACAGGCTCTGACGCCGCATCCCGACCATTTGCGTTCCCGCTGTCCCCCTCGTTCCGGGCGGCGGGAGCGCTATTTTTGTAAGATAAGGTAAACGGGCAAGTGATCGCTGTAGCCCCCGATGTAGCGCGACCCGGAATAGGAGCGGAACGGATATCCGGCCCACCGTCCGCCGGACTGGATCAGGTGGTCGCGGATGAAGATGTGGGCGTCGCCCGGGCGGAAATGCAACGGTGCGGGATCGTCGCCTGCTGTCCCTGCGCTTGCATTGCCGTCGGGCCACAGCGCCCGGTTGACGAGCACCATGTCATACATATTCCATCGTTCGCGGTAGCGGTACGACCCATAACCCCGCGCAAAAAGTTCCTCGTAAGGATTTTTCAGTACCGTGCGCCCATCGCTGCCGAGGGTCAATTCCCGAAAAAGTTTGGTGCCGGGATTCATGTTGAAGTCGCCCATCACGGCCACCGCCGCCCCGGTGCGGCCAATCGAGTCGGCATAGTGGCGCACCGACCGGGCCGCCGCGGTACGGTAACGCGCTGCCGAACCCGCCGAAGGCAGGTGGCACACCAGCAAGTGGATCTCGGCGTCCGCCAACCGGCCCGAAACATAAAGAATATCACGCGAAGTGTATGTCGATACCCCCTTGTACCTCAGCGGCCGTGCCGCCAACGGCTCGAACCTCGCCGCTCGGTAGAGCAGCGCCACGCCGATCCCGCGCCTATCGCGCGAGGTAAAGTAGAAATAATCGTATCCCGCCGCCGCCAATCCGGGGTCGGCGATCAACGCCTCGACCACTCCGGCGTTCTCGACCTCGGCCAGCCCCACCACGTCGGGCCATCCCATCCCGGCGATCACCCCGGCCACGTGTCGGACTTTCTCGCGGAACCGTTCTCCTGTCCAGCGGTAACGTCCGTCCGGCAGGAAATCGCGGTCGTCGACCCCCGGGTCGTTGATCGTGTCGAACAGGTTTTCGACGTTATAGAAAGCGATCGTTGCCGTCCGCATCTCCCGCTGCCCCTGCACCGTCGAGGCCCACCCGAAAAACACCAGAAAAACCGCAATTCCGGGGAAAAATGAAAAACTTTTCTTTCGGAGGGTGGATTTCAGGAAAGATATTTTTATTTTTGAAGAAATTATCGTCATTGTACGCGATTGGGTCGTGACAAATTTAGGCGAAAAAATATTCCAATTCACACAAACCGATTGTCAAAAACGGAGCAACGGGTAAAAAAATGAGCTTGATCGAAGTAAAGTTGCTGAAAATCGTGAAAGATTCCGGATCGGCCCAGTGCTATCGGGTGCTGTTTGAAGAGATGGAAGGGCATTTCGTTTTCCCGGTCGTGATCAGCGCCCTCGATGCCCGTCCCCTGCTGGCCGCCCTCGACGATGAAAACGACCGCCGTCCCCGGACCCACGACCTTTTCTGCGACTTCATCCGCAACACGGGCTACAGCGTCGTGCGGGCCGAGATCGTCGCTTTCGAACACGGTATTTTTCTCTGCCGCGCCGTCTTCGAAGGGACTGACCGCACCGTCGCCCTCGATTGCCGCGTGAGCGACGCCCTGGGGCTAGCCTTGCGTTGCGACGCCGGCATCTATGTCGCCTCGACCGTCATCCACAAGCTCACCGCCTTGCTCGACGTCGAGAAAACCACCGGCCGCCTACGCACCGCCCGCGAACAATCGCCAGAAGAACACCTCCGCGCCCTCGAACGAAAATTAGCCAAACTCATCGAGGAAGAACGATACGAAGACGCCGCCTTGCTCCGCGACCAGATCAACGAATTGCGCCCCAAAAACTGAAACCGCCGCGCAAAGCAGGGAACGACCGCTATCCCCAAGCGGCACCGACCGAGTGAAGCCGATGTAAACTACTAATCATCAAAATAATGGCAAAGAATAACAATTCGATCTTCCGCAATGCGGCCGGGCAAAATTTCCTGATGCCCTTCATCCTGATCGCGATGCTTTACCTGTTGTGGGGATGCGCCCACGGTTTGCTCGACGTGTTGAACAAACAGTTCCAGATGACCTTCGACATGAGCAAGGGCGAATCGGGATTTATCCAGTTCTCGACCTACATCGCCTATTTCATCATGGCAATCCCGGCCGGGATGCTGCTGCGAAAATTCGGGTATAAGAAGGGGATCATTTCCGGGTTGTTGCTCTTTGCGTTGGGGGCGTTCGCCTTTATTCCGGCGGCCTTTATTCATTCGCCGATCGCGTTCCTGGCGGCGCTGTTCATCATCGCCTGCGGGCTGACGATCATCGAAACCGGGGCGCACCCCTATGCGACGTCGCTCGGCCCGGAAGATTCGGCCGCGCAACGCATCAACATCGCTGCCGCCGGTAACGGCGTGGGCTGGATCATCGGCCCGCTTATCGGCGGTGCGCTGATCTTCGGGGCCGACCCGGGCGACCACATGGCGATGGCCAAGCCTTATATCTTCGTAGGGGGGGCCGTGTTGCTCGTGTGCCTGTTCCTGAGTTTTATGAAACTGCCCGAAATTACCCCCGAAGAAAGCGACGAACCGGTGGTAGCCGACGGCACGGGGGTGGCTGCGGGTGCGGTGGCCAAAACCTCGATCTGGGCCCACAAACACCTGAAATGGGCCATGCTTGCCCAGTTCCTGTACGTCGGGGCACAGACCGGTATTTTCAGTTTCTTCATCAACTATGTGACCGAGCTCGATCCGTCGATCAGTAACCTGACGGCTTCGCGCCTGTTGAGTTTCGGCGGGATGGGCCTGTTCTTCGTGGGACGCCTGATGAGCGGGATCGTCATGAGATGGTTCAAACCAGCCAGTTTGCTGGCGTTGTTCAGCGGGTTGTCGGCGCTTTCGATGGTAGTCGTGATGCTGTCGCTGGGACAGGTTTCGCTGTACTCGCTCTACCTGTCGTTTTTCTTTATGTCGATGATGTTCCCGACGATCTTCGCGCTGGGTGTGCGCGGCCTGGGCCATCACACCAAGAAGGCTTCGTCCTACCTGGTGATGTGCATCGTCGGCGGGGCGGTATTCCCGGTGTTGATGGGCTATATCGGCGAAGCGTCGATCGCGATCGGTTTCTCGCTGCCGTTGTTAGCGTTCCTGTATGTCGGCGGATTTGCCTGGAGCCAGCGGAAAAAATAATACCCTGTAAATAATGAAACGAATCGTATTGATCTTGGCCCTGACGGCTGTTTTTGCGTCTTGTTCAACGCTGATGGGGGTTGCCTCGCTGATGACATGTAATTACGACCTGCGGTCGGTTTCCGATCCGCGGCTGGCGGAGATCAGCCTGACTTCGACGCGCGATCTGACCTCGTCGTTGGATGCGATGTCGTTGTTGAGAGTAACGACGGCCTTGTTATCGGGAAGCGTGCCGTTCTCGGCGACGGTGAATGTGGGCGCGACCAACCCGAATGCCACCGCGGCACAGTTGTCGGGATTGGATTGGGCGATCTATTCGGGGGCGACCCAGATGCTGACCGGGCAGACAGCCCAGCAGATTTACATCGGGGCCAACGGCGGAACGGCGCTGATTCCACTTACGCTGCAAATCGACCTCGGGAAGCTGTTCGATAAAAACGGGAAAGACGATATGCTGAAGTTTGCCAACGGGCTGTTGCATTTGGGCGAGAGCGGTTCGGACGTGTCATTGCGGATCCGTCCGTCGGTGTCGTTCGGTGGGCAGACGTTCCAGACCGGGTTTATCACGGTGGCCCGTAGTGCCCAATAACTGCCAAGGCAAAGTCACCCCGGAAAAACTTTTACAGCGCTTGCTATAAAAAGCACCTGCACCCTCGTCGCAGCCCTCTCTTGCGAAGCCAGTGCAGGGTGGCTACGCTCCCCTGGTGGTTTCTGCCCGAGCCGACCAGCGCTTGCAAGGCGTATGGCCCAGCCTAAACAGAAACTGCACCCCTTACAATGAATGGGGGCGGCCTGAAGCCGCCCTCATTCATTGTATTAAATCATCTACCTTACCGCACCACAGGCACCGCCGGAATGGTGTCGGCTTCGAGGCGCAGCGTCGAAGTGGTATCGCCCGGCAGTTTGACGGTGAAGACCATGCTTTCAAGCTGGCGCAAATAATTCCGTTTGGCGTTCTTGGGCGAATAGACATAGCCGTCGATGGCAATCATCCGGCGGTTGGTCGCGTCAATCGTGGTGTAGTTCACAAACGGACCGCCCATAAAGTCGCCTCCTCCCAGTTCCCAAAAACCGCGCAACTCGAACCACAACCGCCCGTCGATTCGGAACGACGTCCGCTCCGGGCCCATCTCGGTGTAGGTGGTCATGTACGACGTGCCGCTGGGGCCCGGAATGTTTTTCACAAATTGGTCGCGGCGGTCGATCAGCGATTCGATCGAGAAATCGTTCCGCCCGTCAAACGGATAGGTATAGATCAGGAAGCCCTGGCTCACGAGCGGCATCTCATACGAAATCCAGATGTAATCCTTGCCTATTTCCCGGGTCTTGTAGCCCCGGGGGATGGTGACGTCAATCCCAAGCAACTCTTTGATCTCGCGATTGATCGACTCCGAAGAGGCGGTCCTGGCCAAAGACACAAAGCGGTTGCGTTCGGTGATCTCAAAGATTTTCTGAAGCGCTTCGCGGTTCTGGTCCATATAAGCGACTACGGCGCTATCCGACGGGCCGGTGATGCGGACAAGTATCTGGGGACGGGCCGTCACGTCATACTCGGCATTCATCGCCGGTTCGGAAAATTTTGTTTGCGAAACCTCGATCGTCAGGATGTTCCGGTGTTTGGCCGTGATGCCGGTCAGGGCGCCGGGCGCGATGTAAACGAGGTCAACCAGGGGTTCGCTCTGGTTGAGCAGCGGCAACTCTTCTTCGAGGATCGCCCGCAACGTGTCGCCGACCTCACCCCTCCAGAGCACATCGGGCATCGAGGCGACCACTTCGAACGGCTTACCCATCGCCGTCGGTTTCAAGTCTTTTTTACTTCCGCCGCCGCAAGCACAAAGCGCGACCAGGGCAAGGCAACAAACCCCAAGGGTTAATCTCTTCATCTGTGGTTGGTTTTGATGCGAAGTTATAACTTTTTTTGTATGAAAACAATACTCGCCCTCCCTGGCATTACAACAAAAAAGAGGCCGACTTAATCGACAAAAAAGGGAACCTCCTGTTCGGGGTTCCCTTTTCACATGTATGCGCGGAACGGTTATTCCTGTTCGGCCACCACTTCGACGGGCACTTCGGCCTTCACATCGCGGTGGAGTTTCACGATGGCGGTGTACGAACCCAGTTCCTTGATCGGTTCGAGCGTGATCGCCTTCTTGTCCACTTCAAAGCCTTTGGCCTGGAGCGCTTCAGCCACCTGGGCCGAAGTTACCGAACCGTAGATCTTGTTGTTTTCACCGGCCTTGGCCGTCAGGGTGATCTTCACGTCCGAAATCGAGGTGCCTTTAGCCTGTGCGTCGGCCAGGATCTTGGCATCCTTGTGGGCGCGCTGGCGCAGGTTTTCAGCCAACACTTTCTTGGCCGAAGGAGTGGCTACCGTAGCGTAGCCCTGCGGGATCAGGTAGTTGTTGGCATAGCCCGGGCGCACGGTCACGACGTCGTTCGCGTAACCCAGGTTTTCCACGTCCTTTTTCAGTATGATTTCCATGGCTTCTCCTCTCGTTTAATTATTTGAACATATCGGTTACGAAAGGCAGGATCGCCAGGTGGCGGGCACGTTTAACGGCAGTGGCCACCTTTTTCTGGTATTTCTGCGAGGTACCGGTCAGGCGGCGGGGCAGAATCTTCCCTTGTTCGTTCAGGAACTTCTTCAGGAATTCGGGATCCTTGTAATCGATGTATTTGATGCCGCTCTTTTTGAAACGGCAATATTTCTTCTTCTTAACCTCTACGGTGGGAGGATTGAGATATCTGATTTCCGACGAAGGTGCAGCCATGATTATTCCTCCTCTTTTTTAGCGGTTTGACTTCTGCGTTTGAGGGCGTATTCCACAGCATACTTGTCCATCTTGAAGGTCAGGAAGCGGATCACGCGCTCGTCGCGACGATACTGGGTTTCGAGTTTCCCGATGAGGTCGCCCTCAGCCTGGAATTCGAACAGGTAATAGAAGCCGGTCGATTTTTTCTGGATCGGGTAGGCGAGTTTTTTCAGCCCCCAGTCCTCCTCGTGGACGATCTGGCCTCCGTTTTCGGTAATGGTACCGCGGAATTTGCCAACCAATTCCTTGAGCTGTACGTCAGACAGCACCGGGGTGGCAATGAAAACGGTTTCGTACTGGTTCATAATTGTTTTTTTAGTGTTTTTGCACAAAATGCGACCGCAAAGGTAGCGCTATTTTCTGAAATTACAAGGTTTTCGGAAAATCTATATTAGATTTAAAGAGATTTTTGGGATGCGCGCTATTAACGCGCGTGTCATACGCGTGAGGTCGCGGCCTCGCACCCAGGGACTTTTTTCGTTGGCGACAGACTTTTAGGCCAAGCGTCCGTAGGCAGCTGGCCAACGGCCCGCAAGCGCCTTTTAGTCGGAGGTTGGGGCCCCACTTAGGTTTTCGAGAGGGGTGTAAGACGCTGGTACTGGAACGAAGGCGTAGCCGGAGCGGAACCGACGAACCCGCAGGGTGAGGAGCTCACCGATCGAAGGGAGGTAATACTGTCCGGTCGCGCTGAAAAACCTTAGTGGGGCAGCTGGAGGATAGGCGCCCAAAAGGATTTTTGCCACTTTTGTATCCTTACAAAAGTGGAGCGAAGAACAGTTACTACAGCAAGGGCAACATCCCAAGTGCCGGGAGGCACCCACTTTTGTATCCTTACAAAAGTGGAGCAAAGAATCATTACAAAGCAAAGGAAAAACTCCGAGTGCCGGGAAGCACCCGGAAAGCACCAAAAGCAAAGCGAAGCACGACCAGCTTATGAAAGTCAAAACAAAAATTGTTAAATTCATCAAAAAATGTATAAATTTGCAACCTCATAAACCGTACAGCGATGACACAGGAGGAATTGTTTAAAAAGTTGATTGCGCACAGCAAAGA
The DNA here is from genome assembly GCA_031553805.1 of Rikenellaceae bacterium. Taxonomy (GTDB): domain Bacteria; phylum Bacteroidota; class Bacteroidia; order Bacteroidales; family Rikenellaceae; genus JAITVB01. The sequence continues at coordinate 69,093 of JAVBLC010000013.1, forward strand.
ATATGGGTTTATCTTCCCCTCGAGCGAGATTTACGACGGGCTGAGCGCCGTCTACGACTACGGCCAGATGGGGGTCGAACTCAAAAACAACATCAAAAAATACTGGTGGGACGCGATGGTCAAACTCAATGCCAACATCGTGGGCATCGACGCCGCCATCTTCATGCACCCCAAAACGTGGGAAGCTTCGGGCCACGTGGGCGCGTTCAACGACCCGCTGATCGACAACAAGGACTCCAAAAAGCGTTACCGCGCCGACGTGCTCATCGAAGACTGGCTCGCCAAGCAGGACGAAAAAATCGACAAGGAAGTCGATAAAGCCGCCAAACGTTTCGGCGAATCGTTTGACGAAGAATTGTTCCGGCAAACCAATCCGCGCATTGCGGAAATCGTCGAAAAACGCGCCGCGATGCACAAACGGATGGTGGCCGCGCTGACCGACAACGACCTCGACGAACTCAAGAAGATTATCGAGGATTGCGAAATCGTTTGCCCGATTTCGGGTACGCGCAACTGGACCGAGGTGCGCCAGTTCAACCTGATGTTCGAAACCAAGGTCGGCTCGGTGGCCGAAGGGGCCAACACGATCTACCTGCGTCCGGAAACCGCCCAGGGAATTTTCGTTAATTTCCTGAACGTGCAGAAGACTGGCCGTATGAAGATTCCATTCGGGATCGCACAAATCGGGAAAGCGTTCCGCAACGAGATCGTGGCACGGCAGTTTATCTTCCGGATGCGTGAGTTCGAACAGATGGAGATGCAGTTCTTCGTGCGCCCGGGCGAGGAGATGGAGTGGTATGAATTCTGGAAAAATTTCCGGATGCGCTGGCACCGCGCCCTCGGCTTCGGCGACCAACATTATCGCTTCCACGACCACGACAAGCTGGCCCACTATGCCAATGCGGCGGCCGACGTCGAATACGAATTCCCGTTCGGATTCAAGGAAGTCGAAGGGATTCACTCGCGCACCGATTTCGACCTGGGGAATCACCAGAAATTTTCCGGACGAAAAATGCAGTATTACGACCCCGAAACGAACGAAAGCTATGTGCCCTATGTGGTGGAAACGTCGATCGGCGTAGACCGCACGGTGCTGCAAGTGCTTTCGGCCTCATACACCGAGGAAGACCTCACCAAGGAGGGCGGGCCGAAGGACGAACGCGTGGTGATGAAATTCCCGCCGGCCGTGGCCCCCGTGAAGGCTGCCGTGTTGCCGCTCGTCAAGAAAGATGGGTTACCGGAACTGGCACGTGAAATCGTAGATTCGCTGAAATTCGACCACGTGATCCAGTACGACGAAAAGGACAGCATCGGCAAGCGTTACCGTCGGCAGGACGCCATCGGCACCCCGTTCTGCATCACCGTCGACCACCAGAGCGTCGAAGACCGCACGGTCACCATCCGCCACCGCGACTCGATGGAGCAGGAACGCGTGGCGATCGCCGAGCTGCCCGGCGTGATCGGCGAAGCGGTCAGCATGCGCAAACTGTTTGAGAAGATTACGAACGCGTAATTTTTCGAGATAAATAAACATAGCCGTGTGGTGATTGCCACGCGGCTATTTTTTTGCGGGTACCGGTTCAAGGAAAAGCGCCCACTGTTTTTTCCCGGTTTCGGCAAAGGCAACCAAATCATCGCCCCCCTCGCCTACCCCCAAGGCTTTCAGGATTTGCGGCGTATCGTGCGAAAACCGCTTTTTGAGCACCGTGATGCGGCGGACGTCCCGGGCTTTGAGTTCGCGGGCCAGCCGTTTGGGCTGGTACTCTTCGCAGCGGGCGATCCGGAAGATCTTTCCGGGAAAATTTTCCGGAATCTTCGTTGAAAAACAAAAACTGTCGGGAGCGGGGACCCAGGTTTCGAGGTCGGGCTGGTAACGGTCGAAATAAGCTTGTACCAGTCGCCCTTTATAGAACGCGACGTCGGGAATAAAAAGATATGAAAATGCTTCGGGCGAAAGGGTTTCCATTGCGGCCGGTTTTCCGGAAATGTCACCTGCCGAGAAGCGCCAGCAGCCGGCGCCGGCTACGGTGATGTCGACAGGCGTGTCATCGGGGGCCGTTTCGAAAAATTCGGCGAGCAATTCTTTGCATTCGCCGCCTACGCTGACGATTTCAATTCTTGAAAGGTGTTCCGGAAAAAGTTGCAGGGCGGCCGCAATGTCGAACAGGGGCGAATTTTTGACCACTACCCGCGGCGCAAGGGCCAGCAGGCGGGGCATCAACTCGAGTACGTTGGGCGAACCGTCGCCGATCAGAAAAACCTTTCGGGCGTTGGCATCGCGGCGGGCGGGGTCGACGTAGATCAGGTCGGGACGCTCTCCGGTATAATGCTCCAAGAAATTTTCGGCGGTGGTGTTTTCCACCACGATATTTACTGCCCCCAGCAGCGCAAAATTATGGCGGGCGACGGCGGCAAACACCGGGTCGCGTTCAACGGTGATTACTTTTCGAAATCGTTTCGACAGATAAAAGGCATCTACGCCCAAGCCGCAAGTGAGATCGACAGCCAGCCCCCCTGAAAAATCTTTGGTTGCGGCGGCGGCTTCGCTGCTCGACTGCTCGTAGGCCAGCGGGGGAATGACACAGCGGGCGGCATAGTATGATGGTAGTTTTGTCCGGGCGCGGTCGAGGTATTTGACCTGGCTCGTGATAAGGATCGCCTGCCGCCGGTCGCCTTTGAGCGTGAGGGCCAGGCGCGCGGGATCTTCGCCGAGATGTGTTTCGATCAGGCGGCGGGTATCTGAAGTGGTCAATACTCGAAAATCTTCCGGCGTAAAGGTCATCGGGCAGCGGTGGGTTTGGCGGCGGTTTGTTCCAGCCATTTTATGAACAGCAGGACAAAGATAAGCAACGCATAGACCACAAACAACATTTTTTCAGAGATGCCGACCTGCTCCACCGAAGCTCCCGGCGAAGCCGCCGTCCAGTAGACCAGTTTATTCTGCCAGCGGAACAGCACAGCCGTCGCTTCGCCGATCCACGGGCCGAGCAACGGAATGCCGCCCAAAACGAGGTAGGCCAGCGATGCCGTCATAATCACCGTCACCAACGGGATGATCACCGGATTGATCAGCAGGGCGAGCAACGGAATGCGTCCAAACGTGTAACCGACGAGCGGTGCGACGGCGATCTGAGCCGCCAAGCCGATCAGCAGCGCCGCGACCGACATCGAAAACAGCGACCGCAGACACCACCACCCTACCCGTGCGAGGCCTTTGCTGTGTTCCTCGCGCGAGATCAGCTTGCGTTCCAGGCGCCCGACCCCGAACCACCGGTTGAAGCGCGGGTAGAAAAAGAGGATCGAAAAAACGGCCAGGTAGGACATCTGGAAACTAATATCGTAGAGGTAATAAGGATTAATGAGCAGCAGGACGAACGCCGACGAAAAGAGCGCGTTGTAGGAATTGTACCGCCACACGGTCATCAGCGAAAACTGCAGTATAGAAAGCATAAAAGCCGCCCGCAGCACCGACGGCGAAAGCCCGGTGATGAACGCATAGCCCCACAAACCGACCACCACCGCCCACGATCGCCACAGGTAGCCCCGCCGAAGCGCCAGCAGCGGCGTCAGCGCCACTTGCAGGATCAGGAACAGGATGCCCAGGTGGAGGCCCGAAATGGCCAGGATGTGCGACGTGCCCGAGCGGGAATAGGTTTCCCGGATCGGGGCGTCGAGTTCCTGCTTGTAGCCCGCAACGAGGGCCATCGCCACGCTCTCTTCCTCGTGGGCCATGCCGATCGCAGATAGGCGGTTGCAGATACTTTTCTGGATTCGTTTAGATAAAAATTTTGTTTTTTGCCAAAGAGTCAGGTGGTCTGCGGGAGCGGCGCCGACCAGGCGGCCGGGGGTGAGGTAAAAGCGGCCGGTGATGCCCCGGGCGTGCATCGTGCGGACGTAGCCACTGCGGCCTCCGGTCGAGTCTATGGAATTGACGTAGCCCACGGCGGCGAATTGTTCGCCCAGGGCGATGCGATAAGCGGTATCGATGTAGAGTAGGACGTTTTCGTTGGTCGGTTGCCATACGGAAGCGGTGTCGTCCCACTTCCGAAAAATTTCGAGGCGGGCAGTGGTACGTCGCCAGCGGCCGGCGGTGGAAACGTGGTCGGTCACCACGCCGCGCACCAGCAGGCGTTCGCCCCGGGGCATATTTTCGACAGGTCCCCTGATCTTCACGGAGAGGGTGCCTGCACAAACCAGCAGGGCCACAAGAAGCACGGCCCGGACACGTTCATCCCGAAACAGTGCGCCGCCCAGCAGCAACGCCATCGCCACACCGAGCAGCACGCCCGCCGCGACGTCGAGGCGGGCGGCCACGACAATGCCCGCCACGAGCGGCACGATCAGCCGCAGGAAAGGCATCCGGCCGATTTCTTGAGAAAGGGTAAAGGAGGGTTTCACTCGTGTCGGGTCAAAAGCAGTTTTAAAGTCAAAAAAATCAGTGGCCGCGAACACACTGGTTAGCTGTGCGTAGCGTGCGGCAGGTTTGGGCGATCGTTTGGATTTTCACACCGGAGCGTACTTTAGTACGTGAGGATTGAAAATGCAAAGGATCGCACAAAGATGTCGTGCGATACGCGCAGCCTACGGCAACGCGCTTACTTAAGCCCCCAGGTTTCGCGATCCAGGCTGCGGTATTGAATGGCTTCGGCGATGTGGGCTTCTTTGATCTGGGGCTCGTTTTCAAGGTCGGCTATCGTCCTGGCCAGCTTGATGATGCGGTCGTAGGCGCGGGCCGAAAGGCTCAGCCGTTCCATCGCCCCCTGCAACAGCCGGCTCGATTCGGGGGTCAACGGGCAGTATTTCTGCAAGTGGCGGGTCGACATCATGGCGTTCGAATGAATGTTGTCGTCCCGGAAACGCTCGGTCTGGCGGTTGCGGGCCGCCACCACGCGGTCGCGCACAGCCTCGCTCGGTTCAGCGGGACGGTTGCGGGAAAATTCGCCGATCTCGACCGGCACGACCTCGATGTGCATATCGATGCGGTCGAGCAACGGGCCGGAAATCTTGTTCATGTAGCGCAGGATCGCTCCCTGGGCGCAGACGCACTCTTTCGTCGGATGGTTAAAATAGCCGCACGGGCAGGGGTTCATCGAGGCGATCAGCATAAAGTTGCAAGGGTATTCGATCGCGTATTTGGCCCGGGCAATGGTGATCAACTTGTCTTCGAGCGGTTGGCGCATCACCTCGAGCACGTTACGCTGGAACTCGGGCAACTCGTCGAGGAAAAGGATGCCGTTGTGGGCAAGTGAAATCTCACCCGGTTGGGGATTGGCCCCGCCGCCGACGATCGACACGGGCGACGCCAGGTGGTGCGGCGAACGGAACGGCCGCCGCGTCATCAACCCGCCCTCGGAACCGCGTCCGGCGACGGAATGGATCTTGGTCGTTTCGAGCGCTTCCTTGAGCGTCATCGGCGGCATGATCGTCGGCATCCGCTTGGCCAGCATCGTCTTGCCCGACCCCGGGGCGCCGATCATCAGCACGTTGTGGCCCCCGGCCGCAGCGATTTCGAGGGCGCGTTTGACGTGTTCCTGCCCCTTGACGTCCGCAAAATCCATATCGAATTTCGACACATTCGAAAAATATTCTTCGCGGGTGTTTACGACAACCGGTTGCAATTGGCTGTCGCCGTTCAACAGGTCGCAGACCTGCTTTAGATTTTTTACGCCGTACACTTCCAAATCGTTTACGACAGCCGCCTCACGCGCATTCTCTTCCGGCAAAATAATCCCCCGAAAACCTTCTTCGCGGGCGCGGATGGCGATCGGCAGCGCCCCCTTGATCGGCAGCACCGAACCGTCGAGCGACAGTTCGCCCATGACCACGTAGCGCCCCACCCGTTCGGCCTCGATCTGTTCCGAAGCGGCGAGGATGCCGACGGCAATCGGCAGGTCATACGAAGCCCCCTCCTTGCGGATATCGGCCGGCGACAGGTTTACGATTACCCGCCGGCCGGGTTTTTTGTAACCGGTATGCTCAAACGCAGACGCAATTCTGAAAAGACTTTCGCGGACGGCGTTGTCGGGCAGGCCCACAATAACGTATTCCACCCCCGGGGTGACCGACACCTCGACGGTGATCGTAATGGCGTCGATCCCGGCAATCGCACTGCCGTAGCTTTTGACCAGCATCGGCTATTCCTCCACGTCGAGCAAGTCCTTGAGCTTCACACTCAAAGCCATGCTAATCTTATACAATGTCTTAACCGTCGGGTTGGTTTTCCCAAGCTCTACCCGCGAAAGGTTCGATTCTTCGAAATTGCACCGGGCGGCCAGCTCCTGCTGGCTGAAACCTTTCGATAGGCGGATTTCCTTGATCTGATCCCCGATGCGGATCAGCAGTTGTTGCTCGTTCATCGCGATGTTATCATATTTGATAACAAAGGAACGGAGCGACCTTCGTTTAGAGCTAATCATTTATGATCAGTCAAAACAGGGCGCGCGACCCTTTCGCCCGCATCGGCATTGCGCCTATACCTCAGCTTTCGTTAATAAAAATGCCCCGAAGCTTTTCGCTTCGGGGCATTTTTATTGTGGATGCAATGGGTCACCTGTCAAAGGCGAGTTCCATGCCGCGGAACGCAGTGTCGACGGTGCCGTTTTCATAGACCACCCGGCCGTTGATCACCGTGTGGGTGATGCGTGTGCTGAAGCGTTCGCCCTCGAACGGCGACCAGCCGCACTTGTATAGGATGTTGTCCGTCGACACTTCCCAGGCCGAATAAAGATCTACGAGCACCAGGTCGGCATAGGCGCCCTCCCGTATAAAACCGCGGTCTTTGACCTGGAAGCGGGCGGCGGGGGCATGGCACATCTTTTCGACCACATCGGCCAGCGACACTTCGCCCCGCTTGAAAAGTTCGAGCATCGCCGTCAGGGAGTGCTGCACCAGCGGGCCGCCCGAGGGACAGGAGAGATAAGGTTGCGCCTTTTCCTCTTTTGTGTGCGGGGCGTGGTCGGTGGCTACCACGTCGACACGGCCCCGTTCGATCCCAGCCAGCAGCCCTTCGCGGTCGGCAGCGGTCTTGATCGCCGGGTTCCACTTGATCAGGTTGCCCAGGCGGCGGTAATCCCACTCGGAAAACCACAGGTGATGGACGCACACCTCGTTCGTGATCTTCTTCCCCGCCAGCGGCCCGTCGCTGAACAGTTCGAGCTCGCGCACCGTACTCAGGTGCAGCACGTGGAGGTCGGTGCCATATCTCGTCGCCAGCTCCACCGCGTGGGCCGTCGAGAGGTAACATGCCTCTTCGCTGCGGATGAGCGGGTGCATATTGGGGGTGATCTTTTCGCCGTAAAGCGCTTTGAAATGCGCCAGTTTTTGCTGGATTGTCGCTTCGTCCTCGCAATGGGTCGCCACCAACACCGGCGATTCCGAAAAGATCGCTGCGAGGCTTTCCGTCTTGTCGACCAGCATATTGCCTGTGGAAGAGCCCATAAAGACTTTCAGGCCGCACACCCGGCGGGGATCGATTTTTCGTATTTCACTTAGATTCTCATTCGTAGCCCCCAGGTAAAACGAATAGTTGGCGACCGATGTTTCGGCTGCACGGGCGAATTTTTCATTCAACAAGTCTATCGTCGTGGCGGGGGGCTTCGTGTTGGGCATCTCCATGTAGGAGGTCACGCCGCCGGCAACGGCAGCCGTGGATTCGCTGTGGATGTCGCCCTTGTGGGTGAGGCCCGGTTCGCGGAAGTGGACCTGGTCGTCGATCACGCCCGGGATCAGCAGGCGTCCGGCGGCATCGATCACGCGCGCCGGTTCCGCGCCGCGGTAATCGCCCTCGCCCACCTGCGCGATGCGGGCGCCCGAGGTGAGCACATAGCCCGTATATTCATACCCCTCGTTTACGATCAGGGCATTTTTGATTAGGATTGCGTCATTCATTAGCGTTGGTGTTTTTCATCATCGTAAGGATGACACGAAGATAGCACTTTTATCGTTCATTCAAGTACTTTGCCGAAACGTCCGGAAAGCCTTCGGTCGGCAAAACGAAAGGTGATTTTTTGTTTTTTTATCCTTATTTTTCGATTCTCGAAAGATAAAATCAAAAAACAAAGTAGAAATATCAAAATTCACATCGATAATGGCCTGTTTATTATCTACTTTTGAATCGAAAGAAAATGAAGGTGCCGGCTGGGAAACCGGACTCTAAAAAATACGAAAAACGTCCAGTGGTTATTTAGGTTAGGTGGGTCAAACTTCTCTGCTGGATATAAGGGGCTGCTCAGGAGGCAGCCCCTTTCTTTTTACCGGGCCGGGAATTCTGCCCCCGTCCCTCCACAAAAGGCAAGCGCCGTTCCGGTTTCCGGAACGGCGCTTGTCGATTCGGATCAGGATTATTTTTTATCTTTTTTGCGTTTGCGCCAATAGCGGAACCCGAAGATCGCACCCACGCCCAGCAGGATAAACGGCCACAGGTTGACCAGACCGATCACGAACCAGAGCAGGTTCTGCCAGCCGCTTTCGACCCCGCGCGTAAACTTGCCGCCGAAGCCGAACGCGTCGTCGCCCGGTTCGTGGAACGACACGGTGAGCGAGCTGTAGGACACACGGTCACGCAGGTATTTCAGGCGGCCTTCGACCGACTCGATGTCGCTGCGCAGGGTGCCGATTTCGCGTTCGACCGAGAGGACTTCTTCAACTGTGTTGGCCCGTTTCAGCAGGTCGCGGTAGCGCTCTTCCAACTCTTTTTTCGTTTTCAGCCGGGCTTCGATGTCGACGAACTCTTCGGTCACGTCGAGAGTGCGGATGTTTTTGCTTTCAAGTTTGCCGGCGTGCTCGGTAATGGTGCTTAGCAACGTTTCGAAGCGGTCGGCCGGAACGCGGATCGTCAACGTGTAATCGGACTGGCCGGTGTAGTTCGAGGCGTTGTCGTCGGCCAGGTAGCCGTTGTTTTCGGTGACGGCGCGCTGGATCATTTCGCGGGTTTTCTTCGCGTTCGAGGTTTCGAAACTGATTTCGCCCTCCTTGATAATTTTGCGTTCGAGGACGGCGTCTTGCGGGTTGACCGGCGTGTCGCTGCGGGTGTCGAGGGCTTCTTCCTGCATCATCGCGGTTTCGGCATACGGTGCGGGAGAGTAGTCGTTACCGCACGAGCAGGCAGTCGCCAACAGCAGCAGGGAGGCCAGTTTCAGGGGATTTTTCATCGGGGTGTGTGGTTTGTGTGTAGATGCAAATATATCTTTTTTAGGGGAATAAAAAAGCACAAGGCTATGCTTAGTTGGACGATGGGCCTTGCCCATCGCTTTTGTGTATTGGCCACCGCACAAGAGATTTTTATGCATTGGAAGAATCGGGGTTCTGGACCGGAGCGGGCATAAGAATCTCCGGGAGCGTAGTCTTCGCGCTTTTCCTTTGAGGGTACTGGCGCTTTTTATAAAAAGCGCCGCAACCGAGGTCGCCGACGGCGGGCGAGCTCAGCGGAGCTAAAAATTTTTCGGAGAACCGTAGCGAAGCGGAGCTCTGCGAAGCAAAACTTCGTTTCGCTTGACTGACTTTTCTTCCAATAAAAAGGGGCTGCCGATTACATCGGCAGCCCCCTTTCAACGTATTTGGCTATTAAGCCAGCAGCAACTCAAGGATCTTGATCGCAGCCGTAGCCACCGGCGTACCCGGCCCAAAAATGGCCGCCGCACCGTCGCGGTACAGTTGGTCGTAATCCTGTGCCGGGATCACCCCGCCCACGATCACGATAATATCCTCGCGCCCGAGTTTTTTCAGTTCGGCCACAATCTGCGGCACCAGCGTCTTATGACCCGCAGCGAGCGACGAAACGCCCACCACGTGCACATCGTTTTCCACCGCCTGACGAGCCGCCTCGGCCGGGGTCTGGAACAGCGGGCCCATATCGACGTCGAAGCCGATGTCGGCATAACCCGTCGCTACGACTTTCGCGCCGCGGTCGTGTCCATCCTGGCCTAACTTGGCCACCATGATGCGCGGCTGACGCCCTTCGCGTTTGGCAAACTCGGCGCAAAGCTCCTTCGCCCGAGCAAATTTTTCGTCATTTTTCACTTCCGAAGAATATACGCCCGAAATGGTGCGGATTACAGCGTTATAACGGCCTACGACCTCTTCGCAGGCATCAGAGATCTCGCCGAGCGAAGCGCGAACTTTAGCAGCCTCAACGGCCAATTCGAGCAGGTTGCCCTTCTTCGTCTTCACACATTCGGTGATGGCGGCCAGGGCGGCTTTCACGGCTTTCTCGTCACGGCCTGCGCGCAGGGCGTTCAGGCGTTCGATCTGCGACAGGCGCACAGCCGTGTTGTCCACGTCGAGGATGTCGATCGGATCTTCCTTTTCGAGACGGTATTTGTTCAGCCCCACGATTACGTCGTGGCCCGAGTCGATGCGCGCCTGTTTGCGGGCGGCAGCTTCCTCGATACGCATCTTCGGAATACCGGTTTCGATCGCCTTCGACATCCCGCCGAGTTTTTCCACTTCCTGGATCAATTCCCAGGCTTTGTGGGCGATCTCGTTGGTCAACTCCTCTACATAGTAGGAACCTGCCCAGGGGTCTACCACACGGCAGCTCGGGGTTTCTTCCTGCAGGTAGATCTGGGTGTTGCGGGCAATGCGGGCCGAAAAGTCGGTCGGCAGCGCGATCGCTTCGTCCAACGCGTTGGTGTGCAGCGATTGGGTGTGGCCCAGGGCCGACGCCATCGCTTCGATCGCCGTGCGGGCCACGTTGTTGAACGGATCCTGCTCGGTGAGCGACCAGCCCGAGGTCTGGCTATGTGTACGCAGCGCCAGCGATTTCGGGTTTTTCGGGTTAAATTGTTTCACAATTTTTGCCCACAGCAGACGCGCGGCGCGCATCTTGGCAATTTCCATAAAATGGTTCGTCCCGATGGCCCAGAAGAACGACAGGCGCGGAGCGAAGCTGTCGATGCTCATCCCGGCGTTGACTCCCGTGCGGAGGTACTCAAGGCCGTCGGCCAGCGTGTAGGCCAGCTCGATGTCGGCCGTCGCACCGGCTTCCTGCATATGGTAGCCCGAGATCGAGATCGAGTTGAACTTCGGCATATTTTTCGACGTGTATTCGAAAATGTCGGCGATGATCTGCATCGAAAACTCCGGCGGGTAAATATAGGTGTTGCGCACCATGAATTCCTTGAGGATGTCGTTCTGGATCGTACCGCTCAGCTGGTCGAGCGTAGCGCCCTGCTCCAACCCGGCCACGATATAGAACGCCAGCACGGGCAGTACCGCGCCGTTCATCGTCATCGACACCGACATCTGGTTCAACGGAATGCCGTCGAAGAGCACTTTCATGTCTTCGACCGAGCAGATCGACACCCCGGCCTTGCCCACGTCGCCCACCACGCGTTGGTGGTCGGCGTCGTAGCCGCGGTGGGTGGCCAGGTCAAACGCCACCGAGAGGCCCTTCTGGCCCGAAGCCAGATTGCGGCGGTAGAAGGCATTGGATTCGGCAGCGGTCGAAAAACCGGCATACTGGCGGATCGTCCAGGGGCGCATCACGTACATCGTGCTGTAGGGGCCGCGCAGGAACGGGGCGATCCCCGCCGCATAGTTCAGGTGTTCCATCCCGGCCAGGTCTTCTGCCGTGTAAAGGCCTTTGACGTCGATCTGTTCCGAGGTTTGCCACACGGGGTTTTCGCCCGTGCCGGGCTTGGTGCTGCACGATTCGCCGGCAGCGCCTTTATATTGCAATGTGCTGTATTTTGCTCTCATTGTCTTCAGGCTTTTAGATTCCCAACTCTTTTTGATACCCCTTCAGCGTTTCGAGGACGTTCGAACGCACGCTGATGAACCGGGTGATGCCGGCCGCTTCCAGTTCGGGGCGGCAGGCCGGGTCACCGGCCACGACCAGGATCGCCTTGTCGCCGAGCAGCTTTTGGGCTTCGGGGGCAAACGTGGCGTATTCGTCGTCCGAGCTGCACAGCACCACGATCGGCGCTTTCGATGCAAGGGCGGCTTTCACGCCTTCCTCCACGGAATCAAAGCGAACGTTGTCGATCGGGCGGATGCCGGCGCAACCGAAGAAGTTCGATGCGAACTGGGCACGGGCACGGGCGAAAGCCAGCGAACCGACAGTCAGCATAAAGGCTTCCGGCTGCTTGCCGCTGCGGTCAACGGCCAGGCGCATTTGTTCGAAAGCCATCGCACCGCGGTAGGGTTTCAGTACATTACCCTCAATCTCTTTCGAGCCGGTGCAGCCACACGCGCATCCTGCGCCCTGGGTCGCGATCACGGCTGGTTCGGCCACTTCCGTAAAGTTGGGGTATTGGTTCGTACCGAGCAGGATTTCGCGGCGGGTCGACACAGCTTTGTCCTTGGCGTCGGCCGATGCTTTGACCTGTGCCTGAATGAAACCGGCTTCGAAAGCTTTCGTGTAGCCGCCCATCTCTTCGACTTGCAGGAAGAGTTTCCACGCTTCGCCGGCGATCGACTGGGTCAGGTTTTCGATATAATAAGATCCACCTGCCGGGTCGGCCACCTGGTTAAAGTGCGACTCTTCTTTCAGCAGCAGTTGGGTGTTGCGGGCGATGCGGGTCGAGAATTCGCCCGGTTTGGCGTAGGCCGCGTCGAACGGCAGCACTTCGAGCGAATCGACGCCAGCCAGGGCGGCCGACATCGCTTCGGTCGTCCCGCGAAGCATATTTACGTAAGGATCGTATACCGTCATATTCCACATTGAAGTGGTAGCGTGTATCTTCATCTTCGACGAGCAACCGCGGGTGGGGTTGTAAGGCGCCATGGCGTTGGCCCACAGCAGGCGGGCGGCGCGGAATTTGGCGATTTCCATAAAGTAGTTGGAACTGATCGCCAGGTTGAACATCAGCGACGGGGCGATCTGGTCGACCGTAAGGCCGGCGTTCATCCCCTCGACTACGTATTCGTGGCCGACCGCGAGCGTAAAGGCCAATTCCTGTACGATAGTACTGCCGCAATTATGAAAAGTTTTGCCGTTGACGGTGACGAAGCGCATCCGTTTGTAGGGAGCGGCGGCTTCGATCAGCGACTTGACCTTGTCGAAGCAGGTGCCGCCCGTGTGGCACGAACCGGTCTTGCCTTTGAGCGACAGCTTTTTGATCAGCGGGTCGATGTCGAACGACACATGCACGTCTTCCGGATCCAGTTTTTCGCTTTTTACCTTATTGATAAAGAGTTCGGCGATGTGGGCTACGCCGCAACCGGTGAAATTGAGACTGATCGCTTTGATCTCGATCCCTTTCAGGAGCGTATCGAGATCGGCCGCGGTCCAAGACTTGCCTTCCGATACCGAAAAACTCAGGGCGTCGGCCCCGCGCATCAGCACGTCGAGGGCGCGGGCGTTGGCCGACTTGGGATCGGCTACTTCCACCGTCTGACGCACCTGCCAGTTGTTGTTTGCCTTCGTGCCGCGCACGTAGGGAAATTGCCCCGGCTGGGTACCCAGGAAAGCGATGCCTTCGAGGTTTTCAGCGCGATAATAAGGCCTGACCGAAAATCCTTCGGAGGTCTTCCAAACGAGTTTTTTCTCGTAATCGGCCCCCTTCAGGTCGGCATTGATCACCTCTTCCCAAGCCCCGGTCGCAACCGGAGGAAACTCGGTGAAGAGCTTTTCTTTATTTGTTGCCATAACTCGACTTTTGTTTTTGAATTGAACAAAGCGCAAAGGTACGCTTTTTATCCGTATCGTATCACCCGGAATTATGAAAAAATGCTATATGGCATCTTTTTTCTTTCGATTGTTTTCGGAATTTGCAGGGATGAGATATTTTGGTTAGTTTTGAAAAACAAATCACCAATACCGGGTGCCGGGAGGCACTAATTGCTTTATGGAAAAGTCGATACAATATATCCGCGAAAATCAGCCGCGCTTTGTCGAAGAATTGTTCGAGGGGCTGCGCATCCCGTCGATCAGCGCCGAGAGCGCACACAGACCCGACATGGAACGTTGCGCCCAATGGCTGTGCCGCGCCCTGCTGGCGGCCGGCGCCGACCGGGCCGAAGTAATACCCACTGCCGGCAATCCGGTGGCTTATGGCGAAAAGATCGTCGATCCGGCACGGCCCACGGTGCTCATTTACGGCCACTACGACGTGATGCCGACGGGCGACCTGGCGCTATGGGAAACCCAGCCGTTTGAACCCGTCGTGCGCGACGGGCGCATCTGGGGACGCGGGGCGAACGACGACAAGGGACAAGGCTTTATGCACATCAAAGCCTTCGAGGCAATGGTGCGTTCCGGAGAGTTGCCCTGCAACGTGAAATTTATGTTCGAGGGCGAAGAAGAGGTCGGTTCGGCGAGCCTTTACGGATTTTGCGAAGCGCACAAGGAACTGCTGAAAGCTGATATTATTCTCGTATCGGACACCAGCATGATCGGGCTCGACACGCCGTCGATCACCTGCGGGTTGCGCGGGCTGACCTATATGGAGGTGACCGTCACCGGGCCCGACAAGGAGCTGCACAGCGGCCTGTTCGGGGGGGCGGTGGCCAATCCGGCCAACGTGTTGGCCAAGCTGATCGGGTCGCTTACGGACGAAAACGGACACATCACCATTCCCGGCTTTTACAACGATGTGATCGAACTTACGGCCGAAGAACGGGCCGAACTCGGAAAAACGCCGTTCTGTGAGGAGCGGTATAAAAAATCGGTCGGCGTGCGCGAAACCGCTGGCGAAGCCGGCTACTCGACCATCGAACGCACGGGCATCCGCCCTACCCTCGACATCAACGGCATCTGGGGCGGTTACACCGGCGAGGGGACGAAGACCATCATTCCGTCGACCGCCTCAGCCAAGATTTCTATGAGATTGGTTCCAAACCAGAATTTTGAGAAGATCGGAGAACTTTTTGCCGATCATTTTTCGAAGATTGCGCCGCGCTCGGTAAAAGTCGAGGTAAGATTTTTGCATGGCGGGGCGCCTTACCTCTCGCCTACTTCAAGCCCGGCCTATCTCGCCGCCGTTCAAGCCGTAGAACAGGTCTTTTCGAAGAAACCGCTGCCATTCTACTCCGGAGGAAGCATCCCGATCATCAGCGGCTTCGAAAAAATTCTCGGGATAAAGTCGATCCTGTTGGGCTTTGGGCTCGACATCGACGCCATCCACTCGCCCAACGAAAGTTACGGGTTAGAGAATTTCCAAAAAGGGACGGAAACCATCGCGTGGTTCCACCACTATTTCGGAAAACACTGAGTTAGCCAAGCATGGGGCCGCTGAACCAAATCTACAAAAAACTCGACGCGGGCGGGTCGATCTATTATGCCTGGGCGACGGCGATGCATACGCGCATAGACGTCGTCCTGTGCCACCGCCCACAGGACGAGTGTCGGACGGCGGCCGGAGCGCTGATCGCCGAGTTGGAACGCCTGGAAACACGCCTCAACCGGTTTGACCCCGAAAGCGACCTGGCCCGGATCAATGCGTCGGCCGCCAAGCAATACGTCGATCTCGATCCCGAGATGTGGGGCATCCTGACCTCGGCCCTGGGCTATGGCGCAAAGACCGATTGGTTTTTCGACGTCACGGTGCAATCGTCCGGACGGCTCGCCCCGCCGGCCGGACGGGTGGTGATGGACGCCAAGAAGCAGGCGGCCACCTTTTCCGGCAAAGGCGTGGTGATCGACCTCGGCGGTTTTGCCAAAGGGTATGGGCTCGAAAAAGTCCAGCGACAACTTTTGGAAGCGGGTTGGCAAGACTTTTTAATAAATTTCGGCAACAGTTCCGTTTGCGCCCGGGGGAATCAACCGGGCGGCCCGGGGGGATGGAAAGTGGGCGTCGAGAACATCCGCCAGGCGGGAACGAACGCCCTGGAGCTCACCCTGCACAACCAATCACTCAACACCTCGGGAAACACTCCGAAACACACCCGCCACATCTTTTCGAAGGCCGAAGGCGGACTCGTCGACCGGCTGGAAAGCGTGAGCGTGGTGACCGCATCGCCCCTCGACGGCGAAGCGCTCTCGACGGCCCTGTTCGCCGCCGGAAAAGAAACCGCCGGATTTCTGAAGAATTTCGAAACAGGGGGCGTTTACGCCGTCAAATACGCCCCGGCGCACCACACGGTCGAGGTACTCTTCTAAAAAACTTTCCCGCGGGACGAAATTCGCACTTTTCTAATCGAATTTTAACATCCGGAAAAAACATAAATGTCTATATTTGTTTGCCGTGATATATGCTGGCGGCAGGATTTTCATTGAAAACAGACAACTCCAAATAAAAATACCCCAAACTTAAACTGATAATGGAACAAAAAACGATCAGCCGCCGGGAATTCCTGAAAGAGATGGGCGTGGCGGCGGGCGTTTCGCTGTTGGCCGCCTCGCCGTGGCTCTCGGCATTCGCCCAGGAGCGTGAGACACAAAAGGAGAAGGCCCGGCTGGGCGTCATCGGTGTCGGTTCACGCGGATGTTTTCACCTCAATATGTTTGTCCGTGATCCGAAATGCGAAGTGGTTGCCATCTGCGATGACTACCAGCCGAGCATCGACGCTGCGCTGAAGATCACGCCCAACGCCAAAGTTTACACCGATTACCGAAAACTGCTCGAAGACCCGAACGTCGACGGCGTGCTGATCGCCACCCCGCTCCACCTCCACCGCGAGATGGTCGAAGCCTCGTTTCAGGCCGGCAAGCACGTTTTTTGCGAAAAATCGCTGTCGAAAACCCTCGACGACGCATTGGCTATCTATAAGGCTTACCAGAATACCGACAAGGTGCTCTTCGTCGGCCAGCAACGCCTGTTCGACCCGCGCTACATCAAGGCGATCGAAATGATCGAACAGGGCACGATCGGCCCGATCCAGGGGATCAAAACGTTCTGGTACCGCAACAACGACTGGCGCCGCGCCGTTCCCTCGCCCGAGTTGGAACGTAAGATCAACTGGCGACTCTACCGCGAATTTTCGCTCGGCATGATGACCGAACTCGCCTGCCACCAGGTGCAGTTAGGCACGTGGGCGCTCAAAGAGATCCCCAACAAGGTGATGGGCTCGGGCTCACTCACCTGGTGGAAAGACGGCCGCGAAGTGTATGACAACGTGTCGGTACTCTACATGTATGACAGTGGGGTGCGCATGTCGTTCGACTCGATCATCTCGAACAAATTCTACGGCTGCGAAGAGCAGATCATGGGCCACGAAGGGACGATCGAACCCGAAAAGGGCAAATACTTCTACGAAACGGTTCCGCCCGCAGCGGGGATCCTTCAGATGGTCAACGAAATCGAGAAAGGCATCTTCGAATCGATTCCCTTTGCCGGCCCGAGTTGGGTGCCCGAAACGGCCAACAAGAACAAGGGCGAATTCCTGATGGGCGAAAAGCCGAAGGAAGATGGCAGCCGCCTGACCGACATGGCTTTCGTCGAAGCCGTGATCACCGGCAAACGCGTCGAAAAACTGGTCGAAGAAGGCTATTACGCCACCACCCTCTCGATCCTGGGCGACCAGGCGATGCAGGAAGGCCGGATCATCGACTATCCCGAGGAGTACAAGATCGATTATTTGAACCACAAGGCTCCGTCGGCCCCCGCCCCCGAAGTCCCCGAAAACGTTTAAGCCGCTATGAAAGATACCGTTATCACCGCCCGCCGGAAAAAGATCGAGGTCTTTACGTTCATCGCCTGCATTGTCGTGGCGATCGGGCTCAACATCTACGCCATCGCCAAGTACAGCACCCCGTGGAGCGAGGTCTATTCGCAGATCGTTTACGTACTCGTGATCGGATGCGTGATCTACGCCCTGTGGAGCGTGCTGCGCCTGCTTTTTTACGGCATCATCGGACTGATCCGCCGGCTTTGACAAACTTCCTAAACCCACCGCTATGAAGAAACTATTTTTCGCACTGATCTGCCTCGGACTGGCTTTTTCCGGATCGGCCCAAACCTGGGAGAACCTATTCAACGGAAAAAACCTAAAGGGGTGGAAGAAGCTCAACGGGACGGCCGAATATGCGATCGTCGACGGCGCCATCGTCGGTTACACCAAACACGGCACGCCGAATACGTTCCTGGTTACGGAGAAAAACTACGGCGACTTCATCTTCGAATTCGAATTCAAGGTCGACAACGAGTTGAACTCGGGAGTGCAGTTCCGCAGCAAGAGCCTCAAGGAGTGGAACGACGGCCGAGTGCATGGCTACCAATTCGAAATCGACCCCTCGGCCCGCGCCTGGACCGGCGGCATCTATGACGAAGCACGCGAAGGATGGCTCTACGCCCTCGACCGCAACCCGGCCGCCCACGTCGCTTTCAAGAACGGCGAGTGGAACCGGGCCCGGATCGAAGCCGTCGGCCCGTTGCTCCGCACGTGGGTCAACGGGATTCCTTGCGCCAACGTGCTGGACAACCAGGACGCCACGGGCTTTATCGCCCTGCAGGTACACTCGATCGGCAACAACGTCGAGCCGGGCAAAACCGTCGCCTGGCGCAACCTGCGCATCTGCACTACAGACGTGGCGAAATACGCCACGCGCGACTGGTGGGAAATTCCGCAGGCGAACCACATCGACAACACGATCTCGGACCGCGAAGCCTATGACGGCTGGAAGCTGCTTTGGGACGGCAAGTCGTTCGACGGCTGGCGCCGCTCGAAATCGACCGGAGCGCCGACCGCCGGCTGGAAGATCGAAAACGGCACCTTGCAGACCATCGCCGCCGACGGCGAAGAATCGGCCAACGGGGGCGACATCGTCACCACGCGCAAATACACGGATTTCGAACTGATGGTCGAATTCAAACTGACCGACGGTTGCAACAGCGGCATCAAATACTTTGTCGACACCGAGCTCAATAAGGGCGAAGGGTCGAGCATCGGCTGCGAATTCCAGATCCTCGACGACAAACGCCATCCCGACGCCCAGAAAGGCATCAACGGCAACCGCACCCTCGGGTCGCTCTATGACCTGATCCCGGCTCCGGCAACCAAAGCCTTCCGCGGCGGTTTTTACAACACGGCCCGGATCGTGGTGCGCGGCAATCACGTCGAGCATTGGCTCAACGGACTGAAGATCATTGAATACGAACGCAACAACCAGGAGTGGGACGCACTGGTGGGCACAAGCAAATACAACGTGTGGCCGGATTTCGGCAATGCGGCCGAAGGACACATCCTGCTCCAGGAACACGGTTCGCAGGTCTTTTTCAAGAACATTAAGATCCGCGAACTGTAAGAAACCGACGCAACAATTCCAAAACCCATAACTAACTTTAACCAAGAAAACCGACGAAAAATGGAAAAAATTTCGAGAAGGGATTTTATCAAGCAGGCGGGCCTCGTTTCCGCAGGTTTCATGTTGGGCGGCGTAGGGCTGAGCTCGACCAGTTATGCGCGCATCAAGGGCGCTAACGACCGCGTGAACGTGTGCGTGGTGGGTTACTCCGACCGCGGACGCAGCTCGCTCTACCCGGCGATGAAACAGCACGCCGCCGAACTGAACTTCGACATGATCGGTGTGTCGGACATCTGGCGCCTGCGCCGCGAAGCCGGTTCGGCCGGCCTTGAAAAACTCTACGGCCACGCGATCCGCACCTACCGCAACAACGAAGAGATGTATGCCGATAAGGACGTCGACGCCGTGATTATCGCCACCGCCGACTTCCAGCACCCGCTCCATTGCGTGGAAGCTGCCGAAAACGGCAAGGATGCCTACGTCGAAAAACCCTTCGCCGAAACAATGGCTGACGCTCGTCGCGCCCTGGCCGCCGTGAAGAAAGCCGGCACGATCGTGCAGATCGGTTCGCAACGCCGCAGCGGCCCGAACTACCACGCCGCCAACGACTACATCCGTTCCGGGAAATTCGGCGACATCGTGATGTGCGAAATGACCTGGAATGTGAACCAACCCGGCCGCTGGCGCCGGCCGGACGTGGTGCCGACCCTCAAGAAGGAAGACACCGACTGGACTCGTTACCTGATGAACCGTCCGTATATGGAGTTCGACCCGCGCAAGTACCTTGAATTCCGCCTCTTCTGGCCGTTCTCGTCGGGGATCCCGGGACAGTGGATGGCCCACCAAATCGACACTGTACACTGGTTCACCGGCCTACCTCACCCGCGCAGCGTGGCTGCCAACGGCGGTATCTATATGTGGAAAGACGGCCGCACAAACTTCGACACCGCCACCATTGTGATGGACTACGGCCCGCTCGATGACCTGAGCAAGGGCTTCCAGGTGCAGTACACCTCGCGCTTCACCAACGGCGCAGGCGGCACGAAGGAGATTTACTACTCGAACGGCGGCGAACTGAACCTCGACACCAACAAAGTGACCTCGAACGGTTACCTGAGCGAACGCAATGCGGCCGGAATGGGCCTGAAAGAAAACAAGCTCGAGGAATTCTCGCTGTTGGCCCCGGTAGGTTCTTCGACAGAAGCCAACACGGGTGTGGATAACCTCACCTCGGCCCATATGCGCAACTGGATGGAATGCGTCCGCAGCCGCAAACAGCCGAACGCTCCGGTCGAAGCCGGTTACAACCACGCTGCCGCCTGTACGATGGCTACCGCAGCCCTCCGCACGCACGAGTACGTAACCTTCGACGAAAAGACCCAGGAAGTAATGGCCGGCGGCAAAGTATTCCAATACTAAGCCGACAGCAGATCCAATCCGTAAAAACCGGGCCGCTCGAAAGGAGCGGCCCGGTTTGTTCTGAGGGGCTGTTTAGGACACAAAGAAGCCGCTTCCCCTCACGGAGAAGCGGCTCTCTATTACAGGTTCTTTTTTCAGGGGATGAAGATTATTCTTGTTCCGGGCCGGCCAGGACAACCGGATCGAGAGTCACCGGCTCGCCGGCCACAACTTCGATATCCGACACCTGCTGGTCTTCATAACCTTGAACATTGGCGTCGAAACTTACTGTCCAACCTGTTCCGGCAGGAACCCCCTGGAGCACGAAATCACCTTCGGCGTCGGGATATGCACCGGAAACAGTGTCTGCGCCGAGGATGGCCCACACCACGGGATCAGCGTCAAGGGGCAATACATTGCCCGAGATGTCGGCGCTCATGGATTCGGTAAAGGAGCGTACATCCGGCTCAAGCAAATAGGTGCCGATGCCGTCTTCGGCCGGCACGATGGAAGTCAACGGATTGATTTCCATCCAAAGTTTATAGGTAGATTCTTCTTTCAGATTGGCTGCCGATGCCAGTTTCAAAACAATCCCGTCGGCCGGGACGCTCAGGGCAGCCGGAGTTTCACCGATCACGACCGAGTTCTCCTCTCCGAGGAGCAGCTTGATCTGGCTGATTACGCCCTGATCGACGTCCTGCGCAATCAGCAGGGTGTCGATGCCGCTTTCAAAATCAAGTATGTCATAGGTTCCGGGGTGCAACAGGGTCAGTTTCGCCCACTTTCCTTCGGCGTTGGCCGAAGTGTCTATTTCAACGCCTTGCAAGTCAAGGTTAATCTGATCGTAAGCTCCAGCAGCATCTGCCATTCTCACTTCAAGGCGGGTTTTCATTTCCACCTCTCCTCCTCCGTTGTCATCCTTGCCACAACCGGCCAGGGCCAGGGAGGCTACTGTTAACGACAACGCACTCACTTTTAAATACTTCATGGAATTTTGTTTTAGTTATTAACAAATTGTACAATCTGGTCAAAGAACCTGCTCCATAAACATACAGATACATCTGTTACCCCATATGCTGCATGGGTTATACGATTTTTAACGGATTTTAGGGGCGATCTATTTTAGCATTAGGCTTATTTATTGAAAAATCAACAAGAAAGATTCATTTTATTTGAAATTCAACACTAATACTCCAGGCCAACGGGACAGAAACCCTGTCGCGGCGAGTTTCGGAACAAAGAATATTTGCCCATTTGGCAAATAACCCCCATATTTGGGGTACGAAACTTAAATCAAAACGCTTATGAAAGCATACGTATTCCCAGGCCAAGGCGCCCAGTTCGTGGGTATGGGCAAAGAGCTCTACGAATCGATCCCGATGGCCAAGGAACTTTTTGAGCAAGCCAACGATATCCTCGGCTTCCAGATCACGAATATCATGTTCGCCGGCACTGATGAAGAACTGAAACAAACTAAGGTGACCCAACCGGCCATCTTTCTGCATTCGGTAATTCTCGCCAAGGCCCTTGGTAAGAATTTCAACCCCGACATGGTAGCGGGCCACTCGCTGGGCGAATTCAGCGCGTTGGTGGCTGCCGGAGCGCTGGGCTTTGCCGATGGGCTGACGCTCGTATCGAAGCGTGCGATGGCAATGCAGAAAGCGTGTGAAATGAACCCCTCGACGATGGCCGCCATCCTGGGCCTCGAAGACAAGGTGGTCGAAGACATTTGCGCTTCGATCGACGAGGTGGTGGTGGCCGCCAACTACAACTGCCCCGGCCAGCTGGTGATCTCGGGATCGAACGAGGGGGTTGAAAAGGCGTGTGCCCTTTTGACCGAAGCCGGTGCGAAACGCGCCCTGAAACTCAACGTGGGTGGCGCTTTCCACTCGCCGCTGATGGAACCGGCACGCGTGGAACTCGAAGCAGCCATCCAGGCTGCGCCGTTCCAGCAGCCGGTTTGCCCGGTGTACCAGAACGTCGACGCCCGGCCGCAGACCGATCCAGCCGTGATCCGCACCAACCTGATCGCGCAGCTGACCGCTCCGGTGCGCTGGACACAGATCGCACAGCACATGATCGCCGATGGCGCTACGTCGTTTACCGAACTCGGCCCGGGCAACGTGCTCTGCGGCCTGATCAAAAAGGTCAACCGCGACGCGGTTTGCGAAGCGATCCAGACGTTATAGGAACGAAGGCCCGAAGACGTGGATGCCGCGAAGAAGATAAAGACTCCCTGGGGGCCGTGGATGGTGATTTGCACAAGCATCCTGTGGGCTTTATTTTTGGTTTTCGTCATCCGTTTGATTCGGAATCCTTCTGATATTTTCCGGTGGGGCCCCTCGCTGGTACTGGGTGGGACTGGCATCGGGTGGATGCTACGTTTTCCGAGTCACCTGACTGTCGACACGGAAAAAATCCGGATCAGGAGCGCCTTGAGAACTATCGAAGTCCCCTTGACCGAGGTGGTTTCGATCGAAAAAATCAACTGGAAAGAATTTCAAGGCGCACGGACAGTGGGGAAGAATTGGGTCGTCAAAGGGCACGAAAAATTAGGCCGCTACCACGACCTGGGCACACATCGGAAACACCTGGTGCTGATCTCGGCCAGAAAACAATACGTGATCAGTTGCCGCGAACCGGAAACGTTGGCGGCGCTGGTAAAAGAGGCCGAATAAGCGGCACGAAACGGTGCTAACAAAAAGGAGGGCGGGAAAATTTCCCGCCCTCCTTTTTTATCATACCTGTTCGACTTTCCCCGTTTCGACATACCAGAGAAAACCCTCCACATCCGAGAAACCCATCCGGCGGATCAGGTCGACATATTCGGCTACCTGGAGACGATAGGCGGGCTGCTCGCGCACGCCAAATTTGTAGTCGATCACCACCACCCTCTTCCCGTCGATCAGCACACGGTCGGGACGACGGGTGCGCCCCGCATTTTCGACGGGCGGAAGCAATATCTCGCTTTCGTTGCGCACCACCGTCCACGCGTCGGAGAACCAACTGCGGACCAACGGGTTTTCAAGCGATTTTTCGATTTTTTCGGCGACGCTTACCCGTTCCTTCTCAGAAAGGGCGCCGTCGAGAACCAGGCGATCGAGCGTAGCCGGCAACTCCTCCAGCGAGGTGATATGCTCAAAAACGCTGTGCATCAGGCGGCCGTAGCTGCGGGGCGAAAGCAGCTGGTCGGGATCGTCCGAGAAATAGCGTTCGGTGGCGTTTCGCAGGCGGATTTTTCCGGTGAAGTCAAACGTCGGATAGCCTGTTTCGGGTTCGGCCACGGCGGCGGGCGTGGCGGCAGGTTGCGTCGGGCGGCCAAAAGCGTAGACGGGTTGTGCGGGATCGCCGGCGATGCGGCCGTCGAGGTCGTCGAGGCACACCGCGTCGCCCTGCGGCTCGAAGCAATCGAGCATCAGGTCGGCCACCGTCGTGCCCGTGCGGCGCTTGGCCTGCGGGAGCAGCACGTAGCACTCGCGTTCGGCGCGGGTCAGCGCCACGTAAAGCGTGTTGATGTTATCGACGTGCGAAAAGACCTTCTCGGTGTAATAGGCGGGCGAAAAGTGCGATTCGGCGGCGGCCGTCTTGTAGTTGACCGGTACGCGCCCCAGGCGGTCGAACGGCGCCTGATCGGTTTCGCTCCACAGCAGCGTTTTGCGGGGAGCGGGATTGAGCCCCCAGTCGGCGTAAGGCAGGATGACGACGGGATATTGAAGCCCCTTGGCCTTGTGGATCGTGATGACGGTGATCGCGTCCTGCCCGCCGGGCAGGTTGATCGATTCGCGCACGCCCGTTTCGTCCCACCAGCGCAGGAACAGCGGCAGGTCGGCGATGCGGTTGCCGGCAAAAGCGATCAGTTGGTCGTGGAAAGCCTGCAGGTAGGCCACCTCGCCCGGCCGGTCACCCAGCCGGTGGGTCAGCATTACCCGTTCAAAAGCCTCTTCGAGCGAGAGCAGGGCCAGACTCCTGAAAAACCGTTTGTCATTTTCGGGCAGCACGCTGTCGACCGTTCTGAAAAGTGTGCGCCGGAACAGGGCAGCCGAGATCGCATCGGCCGGATCGACCGCCAGCCGGAAGCACGCCAGCACGAAATTGACCGCCGGCGACGCGCTGATGAACAGCGAATCCTGCGACACGACGTCATAGCGCCAGGGCGACTCGGGATGCACGCTCTTGTGTTCCAACAGGGCGTCGGCGATGGCCTTGCCCTCGCTGTTGCGCCGGACGAGTATGGCGATGTCCTGCAATCGAAACCCGCGTTGCTGCAGGCTTTCAACCAGGGCTACCGTGCGGCGGCCGGCCTCGCCCCCACCCGCAGCCGCAGCCGCCGCTTCGTCGGTCGCGTCAGGCACGGGCGCTTTTTCGTATTGGATCACTTCGACGTAGCCTTCGGCCAGCCGTTCGGGACGCCCCACTTGCTGGTCGCTACCCTCGTAAGCCCTTTTCAGGGTATCGGTCAGTTCGTTGCATAACGTTGCGGGAAGCAAGCCCCGCTCACGCGCTTCGAGCAATTCGTCGTTAAGCCGGTTGTTGTCGAGGGCGACCACGCCCCGGATCATCGCATTATTGAACGCCACCACCACCCCGTCGCTGCGCCAGTTGCGGTCGAGCGACACGGTCAGCGCACCGCCGAAACGGGCGGCGGCCTCCGCACCCAGAATGCGCCAGTCGCCCCCGCGCCAGCGGTAGATCGACTGTTTGACGTCGCCCACGATCAGCACGGGCGACTCTTCGGACTGAGAAAGCGCATTAGCCAATAACGGCTGAAAATTGTGCCACTGGGTAGCCGAGGTATCCTGGAATTCGTCCATCAGGAAGTGGCTGTAGGCGTTGCCGACCTTTTCGAAGAGGAACGGGGCGTCGTTGCCCTCGACCAGGTGCGCCAGCAGGCGGTTGGTGTCTGTGATGAGCATCAGGTTGCAGTCGGTGCAGATTTCGCGCACAGAACGGGCCAGATCGGACAACACGGCGTAAGTGCGGTAATTCTCCCGGACAAGACCCGCGGTGCGGAAAAAACGGCTGTTTTGGTCGTACAACCCGGTTATTTCGGACAGGATCGGGCGCAGGATGGCGGCAAGCGACTGGATTTCCGCTTTTCGGGGCGACGTTTTCGACGTCCACTTTTCGTCGGACGCGAGCGCTTCTTTCACGCGGACGCCATAGCCCTCTTCGATTTCACCCGCCGCTATGCGATACAGGTAGCCCGCCACGCCGCTTTTGGCATACGAAAAATCGGCCACCGACAAACCGGCCGATTCGATCTTCGCGACGGCATCCTGGGCCAGGACGGTCATCGTCGCTTTCACCGCGTTTACCGTCGAAAGCGCCTCTTTCAGAATGGAGGAAAGCGCCGCCTTGCGTTCGTGGCCGGACGTATCCCCGGTCGCGTGTTCGCCCTCTGAAAAGAGTTGGCGGCCAAGCGAGATGATATCGCCGCGCACATCCCAGCGGCGGCCCTCGTCGATCTGTTCTTCGATGAAACCGGCGATCCACTTTCGCAGGTCGGGGTCGGACGCCGTGGCCTCGATCAGGCGGTCGGCCGCATCGGCCAGCACGCTGTCAGTGTTGAGTTCGAGCGAGAAATCGCTCTCGATGTCCAGTTCTCGCAGGAAGGCGCGGATGATTCGCTGGAAAAATTTGTCGATCGTCAGGACCGTGAAACGCGAATAATCGTGTAGGATTTTTGTCCTCACACGTTTGGCCCGGGCAGCGATTTCCTCGGATGAAAATTCCAAATCCCGGGAAAGTTCGGAAAGAAAAGACGGTTCTTTTCCCGCTGCCGTGCGACCATTCGCCAGGTCGTTGATCTCGGCGGTGATGCGGCGCTTCATCTCCTCGGTCGCCTTGTTGGTAAAGGTGACCGCCAGGATCGAACGGTAGAGGTCGGGGTCGGCTACCACCCGGCGCACGTATTCGTAGGCCAAGCGGTAAGTCTTGCCCGAGCCGGCCGAGGCTTTGACGATGGTTACGGTGCCCACGGGTAATTTAGTTCCCGGTATAATTACCGGGCCGGTAGGCGTTCATTACCTTGGAAATCGCATCGGCCACCAACCGTTGCCCGGCAGGCGACATATGCACCCCGTCCTCGGCATATTTTCGGAAAATGGGTTGCAGGGGATGGTAAACGTCGACAAATATGCACCCGTATTTTTTCGCAATTTCTTCCATTTTCGGTACAAGCACAGCCAAGCGGTCGTTGCCGCCGACGTATTTCTCGGCCATATTTTCAATGCCCATCGGGGGAGGCGAAACGACGATCACGTGGGACGGGCGCACCCGGGGATGGCTTGTAACCCGTTGCAACAAGCGGTCGAAATTCTCAGCGGCCACGTCTTGTTGTGCGGCAAATTCGGCTTTAGTGTCGTTCGTTCCCAGACAAAGGATGACGTATCCGAAAGGGACCCAGGATTTTTCCGGATCCTGATCCAGTTGATCGAAAGCATTATTCAGATATTGATCAACGTTACTCAGCGCATTGAGTTCAGCACGACCACCATTATCGAATCCGATTGTACGCCCGCTTTGGGAATTGTTAAAAAAGGTAACATACGGCATCAGGGCGCGCAACTGGTCGACCCAGCCGCCCGCTATGGCTCCATTGGAATCGCCGATGGTCAGTGCAGTAGAATGAAGGGAATAAAAGGAATCAGAACATACAGGAATCAGCGACAGGGCCTGAGCGTCGAGCTGCTCGTGGCCACCTTCGAAAATAGTCAGCTTAATCCCTCCTTCGTTCGATAAATGCCCTTTCTCCAGATGCACTCTACGGCCTCCGATCCGGAAAGGATGATGATAGCCCAGGCGCCGCGTCACCAGATCTGTAATAGTGCGTTCGGGCACAAGCGCAGACTCATGTTGCCCTGCATAAAACTCTTCGACCAACCGGTTGTACATACGGATCGAATGGGTAATGGGCACCGAACCGGTATAGCCGTCGTGGATGCCCTCGTAAATACAGAGGCTTGCATGTTTTCGAAGTTCAGCCGGAAAATCCTGATTGATGGGCGAACGGAGGAGGCTTTCATTTTGCATTACCTCGTAAGCCTTAACAGCCAAGAGCTCATTCTCGGGCCGCTCGTCGGGAAATGGGAATAGCGAAAAACACTTCAAAATATCATCAGCATATTTTTGTTTGCGGCCCAACGACTCCCAATACCACGCTTCGAGGTCGGAGATCGGGGCCCAGGCCGAAAAACTCTTTACCGGGTAGGGCAGTTTCATGTAGGCCAGCAGCGTCATGTAGCCGCCGCCCGAGGTGCCAATAATGTGTACCTCGGCGGGATCGGCCGCCGTTTCGCGTACCGCATATTCAATCGCATCCTGCAGATCGGAGAGCGTCAGCGGGCTGCCGCACGCCGCGGGGCGGTTGTTCGGGCCGCGGAAATCGGGGTGGATATAGTTGTAATCCCTGATCACGATATCATCCACTAAAGGGTCACTCTGGGAATAATCGCCGCTCCAAGTGTGGAGACTGACGATCAGCGGACGGCCCGCACGGGTCGCCTTATGCCAGTAGGCAAGCTGGATTTCGCCGTCGGCCGAAGAGGGAATTTTTACGATTTCAAACCCGGCGGGCCAGACTGATTTGGAAGTGTCGTCCGATGCTGCTTGAGTTTGTTGCGTCTGCGCCGAGGCGGACGAAGAAGCGTTGGCAGTTGCCCCGGACGACGCCGGCGCCTGGGCTTGTCCGGAAAAAAACAGTGACGTAAAAAGGATGGAAAGCAAAAAATTTCTCATCATAAAATCCATTTATTTCGGTGCATCACCGGTGCGTCCCCCATGCGTCCCCGCACTGGGAATTTTTCTTCGTTGACGTAAATAGCCCGGGGTTTATGTTTACAAAGATAGCCTTTTTGCCCTGATTTTTTGTGAATTTTTTCATTTTTTGAATTTTTCAATTTTTAAATTGTTAAGTTGTTTATTTAAAACATATTATATTGATTATATAAACAAACCATTCACTGTGTTGCATGATTGTCATTTTAACCAAAAAAATCGAACAGAAGGCGGGAGACAATAAAAAAATTTGCCAGAAGTTCGTTGAATGACGCAAAAAACAAATCGACAAAAACTCATTTTAATGAGTTTGTCATTCTTTAGTTCATATAATTCATACAATTGTCTGGAAATTATAACACAAAAAACCATATAGCCAATAAAATACAACTATTAATTGCACTTACATGTAATCTTCATAATAAATTGAAAATCAAATAGAATTGCGAAAATAAAAAATCTATCAAAATCACTGAAAAATCCCTGAAAAATAAAAAAATCAGGCACGGCAGCTTGGGGGATCCCCAAAAAACAGACGGCCATATTCTTTATTTTTGTACCTTTGTCGAAATAAAAATCTCCAAGTGCCGGAAGGCACCCCGTACGATGAAAAAAACGACCGCATCAAAACACCCCCTACTCCGCTTCCGGCGGTGGGCGAATAAAAAATTCTCGGCCTTTCGCACGGTCGGAAAAGAGGTGTCGATCGGTACCCTTTCCGGCGAAACTGCCGACACGCTCCTGCCTAAAAACGGAGATTCGCCCGCCGCATCCTTGATCCGGAAACTGGAGAAAAAAGTACTCGGCGGCGGATCGGTCGACTACGACGAGGCGCTCGCCCTGGCCGCCGTCGCCGACCGCGAGGCGCTCTATGCGGCGGCCGACCGGATCCGGGCTGCGTATCATCAAGAGCGATTCGATCTGTGTTCAATCATTAATGCGCGTAGCGGCCGCTGCACCGAAAACTGCAAATGGTGCTCACAGTCGGCCCACCACCACACGTCGATCGACACCTACGACCTGATCGACGCCGAAGAGGCTATCGCCCAGGCCCGCACGAACGAAGCGGCGGGCGTCCGGAAATTTTCACTCGTCACCAGCGGGCGCGCCCTGCCGGCGGCCCATCTCGAAAAACTTTGCTCGATTTATGACACGCTCCGCGAAACGACTTCGCTTGAGTTGTGCGCGTCGATGGGGTTGCTCGACGCCGATAAACTGGCGCGGCTGGCGGCGAGCGGGGTAAAAAATTACCACTGCAACCTCGAGACCGCCCCCTCCTACTTCCCGCAACTTTGCACGACCCACACCACACAGGAAAAGATCGACACGCTGCGTGCCGCGCGGACAGCCGGCATGAAACTGTGCAGCGGCGGCATCATCGGGATGGGCGAGAGCGAGGCGCAGCGCGTCGAGCTGGCTATTACGCTGCAACAACTCGGAGTGGAATCCATTCCCCTCAACCTCTTAAACCCCATTCCGGGCACCCCGCTCGAGAATACGCCGCCGCTGGGCGACGACGAAATCCTGACCACGATCGCAATTTTCCGCTTCACCAACCCCCGGGCGTGGATCCGCTTTGCGGGTGGGCGCACGGGAATGCTCCACCTCCAGGACCGCGCCCTGCGGGCCGGGATCAACGGGGCGTTGGTGGGCGATTTACTCACCACGGTGGGTGTGGGGATGAGCGACGATATTTCCCATATTCGATCATTAGGATTCGACTGTTAGCGCCATGGAGAGTTTACTGGAATTTGACAAGAATCATCTGTGGCATCCCTACACGTCGGCCATCGACCCGCTGCCGGTCTACCCCGTGCGCCGGGCCGAAGGCGTTTACATCGAGCTGGAAGACGGGCGGCGGCTCGTCGACGGGATGTCGTCGTGGTGGGCCGCGATCCACGGGTATAACCACCCGGCGTTAAACAATGCGCTGACGGAACAATCTAAAAAGATGGCGCACGTAATGTTCGGGGGGCTGACCCACGAACCGGCGGTGGAGCTCGGACGGCGGCTATTGAGTGTACTGCCTGCGGAGTTGACGCGTATTTTTTACTGTGATTCGGGGTCGGTGGCCGTCGAGGTGGCGATGAAGATGGCCGTACAATACTGGCACGCGCTGAGGCACGGCGAAAAAAACCGTTTCGCCGCGTTGCGCGTGGGTTACCATGGCGACACGTGGAAAGCGATGTCGGTCTGCGACCCGGTGACGGGGATGCACACGCTGTTCGGCAGTGCGCTGACGCCCCAGTTCTTTGCCGCATCGCCCCGGTCGCGCTTCGACGGCGAGTGGGACCCGGCCGACGTCGGCCCGATGCAACGCATCCTGGCCGAGAATGCCGGAAAAATCGCGGCCGTGATCCTCGAACCCATCGTACAGGGCGCCGGGGGAATGCGGTTTTACCATCCGCAATACCTGCGCGAGGTGCGGCGGCTGTGTGACGAGCACGGCGTGTTGCTGATCTTCGACGAGATCGCCACCGGATTCGGCCGCACAGGCGAGCTTTTCGCAATGGGTCACGCCTCTGTCGTACCGGATATTATTACGCTCGGCAAAGCGATCACGGGCGGTTATATGAGCTTTGCAGCCGTCGTGGCCACCGAGAGCGTGGCACGAACGATCAGCGAGGGCGAGGCGGGTGTGTTTATGCACGGCCCGACGTTTATGGGAAATCCGCTAGCCTGTGCGGTAGGCGTGGCGTCGTTCGACCTGTTGGTCGGCAGCTCGTGGCGGGAGCGCGTGCAACGGATCGAGGCTCAACTGAAAACGGAATTGGAAGAAGCCCGGGATTATCCCGGCGTAAGCGACGTGCGGGTAATCGGGGCGATCGGCGTCATCGAAACCCGCAGGCCCGTGGATATTCAAGAGGCGCAAAAACTATTTGTCGAGCGCGGCATCTGGGTACGCCCCTTCGGGCGGAACGTTTACCTGATGCCGCCCTACATCATCGAGCCGCACGAACTGACCCGGCTCACCGAGGGGATAAAAGCGGTTGTTAAACAGTTAGGAGTCAGAAATTAGGAGTTATTCAGGAGATGTTTCGCTATTCGGATCATATCGAGAAACTGCGGGCGGCGGGCGCTTTGCGCCAACTGCGCGAGGTGGATTATCGAGGCAACGAGATTTTTTGCGAGGGGCGGTGGATGGTCAATCTGTCGTCGAACGATTATCTCGGTTTGGGCGCCGACACAGCCCTCTGGGAAACGTTTTTGACTGAACGGGGGCGGGAGACGGGCGGCGGAAGTTGTTCGTCGCGCCTGCTGACCGGCAACCATCCAGCCTACCGTTCGCTGGAAGAGAAGTTGCGGACGGCCTACGGGAAAAGCGGGGCGCTGGTTCTCGGCAGCGGCTACCACGCCAACCTGGGCATTCTGCCGGCGCTGGCCACTTCGAAAGATTTGATCCTGGCCGACAAGCTCGTCCATGCCAGCCTGATCGACGGGATGCGGCTCGGAGCTGCCGAATTCGTGCGATTTGCACACAACGATATGGCGCACCTCGAAAAGCTGCTGGCCGAGCGGCGTGAGCGTTACGAGAAGATATTTATCGTCACCGAAGCCGTGTTCAGCATGGACGGCGATTGCGCCCCGTTGGCCGAACTGGTGGCATTGAAGAAAAAATACGGATGCCTGCTTTATCTCGACGAAGCCCATTCGGTGGGCGTGCGGGGGGAGCGTGGGCTGGGGCTGGCCGAAGAAGCCGGGCTGATCGGCGAGGTCGACCTGCTGATGGGCACCTTCGGAAAGGCCTTTGCGTCACAGGGAGCGTTTTTGATTGCTGATGAAATAATTATCGAATACCTCGTCAACACGATGCGTCCGCTGATCTTTTCGACCGCATTGCCCCCAATTTCGGTGGCGTGGAGCGAATGGGTATTCGAAAAAATGCCGGAATTTGGCGAAAAGCGAAAGTATCTGGCCGCCATTTCCGAAAAACTGCGCGACGGGTTGACGGCGGCCGAATTGGAAACCGGCGGCGCAAGCCAGATCGTCCCGCTCATCGTTCGCGACAATGCCCGGGCGGTGGCGATGGGCGATTACCTGCAGGCGAACGGTTTCTTTGCGCTGCCCATCCGTCCGCCGACCGTGCCGGCCGGAAGCGAACGCATCCGCCTGTCGCTACGGGCCGACGTCACGGGGGAACAACTCAAACAATTTACAGCATTATGCAGACGGTTTGGACATTGAACGGGGGCGCGGCCACCGGAAATTTGCTGCTCTTTTTCAGCGGCTGGGCGATGGATGCACGCGCCACGGCCCATCTGGCGGTGCCGGAAGGGACAGACCTGTGTGTCTGTTTCGACTATACCGACCTGGCGACGCCCGACGTGGAGCGATGGAAGGGTTATGCACAGGTGCGCCTCGCCGCGTGGTCAATGGGGGTGTGGGCGGCCGAGCAGGTGGTTCCTGCGCTGGGGCTCAACGTGGTTCGCGCCGTAGCGGTCAACGGCACCCCGACGCCGGTCGACGACCGCTACGGCATCCCCGAGCGCATTGCCCGCGGCACATGTGACAACCTCACCGAACAAAGCTTCTTTAAGTTTATGATGCGCGTATCGCGCGGGTTCAAATTTATTCCGGAGAGCGGGCTCGAAGCGCGAAAAGCCGAGCTGTCCCGGATCATCAACGCCCCCCCACATGCCGGAAAGATTGCCTGGAACAAAGCCATCATTTCGACCCAGGACGCGATCTTTCCGCCCGAAAACCTGCATAGCTACTGGAACGGGCGCTGTCCGATCCGGGAAATCGAGGCGCCCCACTATCCGTTCCACCTTTTTAAGCAATGGAAAGAACTTTTCGATGAGTAACCGCGACAAGGAGCTGATCCGGGCACGTTTTCGAAAACGCCTGGCGTCATACGAGTCGCAGGCGGTGATCCAGCGGCAGCTGGCTGCTACGCTCGCCGCCCGTTTCTCGGAAACGGGCAGCGGGGGGCAGATCGCCGAAATCGGCTGCGGAACAGGGTTTTTGACCCGCGAAATTTTACTTCGCAACAAACCCGCCGTGCTTTTCCTGAACGACCTGGTCGACGAAGCGGCTGAAGCACAGGCCGGACAAGTCCTGCAAAACCATCCGGAGATGACGGTGGCCGCATTGCCCGGCGATGCCGAGCGAATTGCGCTGCCGGACGAGTTGGATGCAGTCGTATCGGCCTCGACCGTACAATGGTTCGACGATCTTCCGGGGTTTACCCGGCGCGTTGCCGATGCGCTGAAAACGGGGGGGAGGTTTGCCTTCAACACCTTCGGCCCGAAAAACTTGCAGGAAATCAAAGCGTTGACCGGCAACGGATTCGACTATTTTTCGGCCGACGAATTGCACGAAATGCTAACCGAAGATTTTGAGAAGATCAACGTGTGGGAAGAGCGTTTTTCGCCGTCGTTCGACTCGCCGCGCGAAGTGTTGCGCCATCTCCAACAAACGGGGGTGACGGGCACAGGCGATTTTCGCTGGACAAAAACCGCTTTACAAAAATTCGAAGATAATTATCGAAAAATGTACGGGACAGGAGACGGGCGCGTGACGCTCACCTGGCACGTTATTTTCTGTATCTGCCACAAACGATGAAACGACGCTATTTCATAACCGCCATCGACACCGATGCCGGCAAAACCCTGGCGACCGGCCTCGCCGCACGCTGGCTGGCGGAGGAGGGTGTGCCGGTGATTACCCAAAAGATGGCCCAGACGGGCTGCACCCACACCTCGGAAGACATCGAAACCCACCGCCGGCTGATGGGCATTCCGTTGCAGGAGGCCGACCTCGAGGGAACGACGTGCCCCTACATTTTCCCGTTTGCGGCTTCGCCCCAGTTGGCGGCCGAGCTGGCGGGCGAAAAGATCGACCTTTTCCGGATCTTTGAGGCGACCGGGCGGTTGGAAGAAACCTACGAATGTGTGTTGGTCGAGGGGGTCGGCGGGTTGATGGTGCCGCTGGTCGACAACCTGACCGTGGCCGATTACCTGGTGCGCCACCCCCACCCGACGGTCGTCGTCGTCCACGCCCGGCTGGGGAGCATCAACCACGCGCTGCTGACGCTCGAGGTGTGCCGTGCACGAGGAATCGAGGTGGCCGGGGTTGTTTACAATACCGGGATTGCGACCGATCCGCGCATCACGGACGATACCCGCGCGGTGTTGCAGCAGGCGCTTGGCCGCGATTTCCCGGAAGCGGCATTCATTGAAATCCCACGTTGGCACACCGGCGATCCGCTGCCCGATTTCTCCCCCCTGTTCCAGGGTTAGAAAAAGAGCAGCAACGCCGAAAGCAACGTCAACGCAATGATCACCTGACGAAATCCCTTTTCAGGCAAGCGCTTGACCAGCCAGATGCCGATCACCGCCCCCACGCCGATCATCGGCAGCATCATCACGTCTAACAGCAACGATTTCCCGGAAATGTTGTGCCAGACGAATATTTGCAAGGGCAACTTCAAATAGTTGACAATCAAAAAAAACCAGGCGGCCGTGCCGACAAACGCGTATTTGGGCAGCCGCATCGACAACAGGTAGGTACCCATCACCGGCCCGGCGGCGTTGGCAATCATCGTCGTGAAGCCGCCCAGCAGCCCGAAGGCGGGCGAAAACCACCACGACCCGGTCAATTTTTCGGATTTTCCGTTGCGGCCCTCCGACCAAAACATGACCCCGAGACTGATCAGAACGCAGCCGCCAATCAGCAACCGGAATTTATCGTTAGGGATAAATTTATCGACGGCGATCGCCACAAAGAACCCGGCGATGGCGGCCGGCAACAGTTTCCAGATAAATCTCCATTCGGCGTGGCGACGGTAATAGGCGACCCCGATCAGGTCGGCCATGCAAAGGATCGGCAGCAGCAGGCCCGTCGAGGGCTTTCCGCCGAAGACAAGCGCCAGCACCGGGGCGACGATCGTGTTGATCCCCTGGATGCCGGTCTTCGACATCCCGACCAGCACCGCACACACGCCCAGCACCACCCAATCCTGCCAGCCGGAGATGAATTCGCTAAAATCGAAAAGCCCCACTATCCAAGGGGTTTTATGAACGACCAGTGGTTGTGGATGATCTTCCACGCGCCGTCGGCCTGTCGCTGGAAGACTTCGGTGCAGTTCCAACGGTAGCAGGCGTCGCCGACCCAAGAGTGGAGGTTATAGGTCAGCACAGCCGTCGTGTCGTAGAGTTGCACCAGCGGATCGATCATGTCATATTTTTCGACCGAAATCTGCCCGCGCAGACCTTCGTAAAACGCCTGCATCGTCTCGAAACCGTCGAAGCGTTTCTCCTGAAACGGATCGAAGTAGGTGATTTCCTGGGCGTAAAGATCGAGGTAGGCCGACGGATTGCCGCGGTTCCACTCCTCTAAGGCCGCGCGTTCGAGGGCGA
The DNA here is from genome assembly GCA_031553805.1 of Rikenellaceae bacterium. Classification (GTDB taxonomy): domain Bacteria; phylum Bacteroidota; class Bacteroidia; order Bacteroidales; family Rikenellaceae; genus JAITVB01. The sequence continues at coordinate 104,751 of JAVBLC010000013.1, forward strand.
TGATGTGGGCGGCGATGTTTTTGTGCTGTTCCATAGCGGATTATTTGTCACAAAAATAGCCCGGAAAAAATATTTTTGTAAATTTTTTCGACGAAAAATTTGTTTTTTTCAATTTATCGCTATATTTGCCGTGTCCGAAAGGATAGAAAAAGACAAAAAAATGAACCTGGTGATTACAAACAATTTTTGGTGGTGGCGCTCGCAACTCGTACAAAGTCGTGAGGCGCTAAATCCGTGTGTATAACCGGACCCCGAAATTTATCAAGCATAAACGGGAGGCTGTCGAACGACGACAGCCTCCCTTCTTTTTTTCAGGAATTCATTCAAAACACTTTTCAGCAATCATTCAAAATACTTAAAAATAAAAAACATGAAAAACTATCACATCGACCAAAACGGTTATTACGGCGAATTCGGCGGCGCCTATGTCCCCGAAATCCTCAAGGCCAATGTCGAAAACCTCGACCGCGAATTCCGACGCATCGCCGACGACGAATCGTTCAAACAGGAATTTTACGCCTTGCTGCGTGACTATGTCGGACGGCCCTCGCCGCTTTACTTCGCCAAGCGCCTTTCCGAAAAGTACAACACGAAGATCTACCTCAAGCGCGAAGACCTGAACCACACCGGCGCACACAAGATCAACAACACGATCGGCCAGATTCTCCTCGCCAAACGCATGGGCAAACGCCGCATCATCGCCGAAACCGGCGCCGGGCAGCACGGTGTGGCGACCGCTACGGTGTGTGCGCTGATGGATATGGAATGTGTCGTCTATATGGGCAAAACCGACATCGAACGCCAACACCTGAACGTACTCAAGATGGAGATGCTCGGCGCAAAGGTCGTGGCTGTGACCCGCGGCAACGCCACGCTGCAGGACGCCGTCGACGAGGCCCTCGAAGACTGGTGTCGTCGCCCCGAGGACACGTTCTACCTCCTCGGTTCGGCTGTCGGCCCGCATCCCTACCCCGAAATGGTCGCCCGGTTCCAGTCGGTGATCAGCGAAGAGATCAAGAAGCAGCTCGTTGAAAAAGAAGGACGCGACTACCCCGACTACGTGGTGGCCTGCATCGGCGGGGGTAGCAATGCCGCCGGGGCGTTCTATCATTTCCTCAATGACGAGCGCGTAAAACTCATTGCGGCCGAAGCCGCCGGTCACGGGCTCGAATCGGGCCACTCGGCCGCTACGATCCACCTGGGCAAGGAGGGCGTATTGCACGGTTTCAAATCGCTGGTGATGTATGACAAGGCGGGGAATATCGCTGAGGCTTACTCGATTTCGGCCGGTCTCGACTATCCGGGCATCGGGCCTATGCACGCCAATCTGGCTGTCAACAAGCGGGCCGAGGTATTGGCCATTGTCGATGAAGCTGCGCTCGAAGCTGCACTCGAGTTGACCCGCCTCGAGGGGATCATTCCTGCTATCGAGTCGTCGCACGCGTTGGCTGTGCTTGCGCAGAAGCAGTTTAAGCCGGAGGATGTCGTTGTCATCAACCTTTCGGGCCGCGGCGACAAGGACATGGAAACTTATGCCGCTTACTTCAGCAAACGAAGCTAAAGCGTGATGGTACGTCCCCGCACCGGGGGATTTTTTCGTTTTTGCAACGGTTTGAGTTTTTGCTCGACCGTCGGTGCGTCGTTACTTTCTTTTGCCACCATCCAAAGAAAGTAGCCAAAGAACCGAAGCTCACCGACCGGAGAAAGGTAAAGATCACCGCTTTAAGAAGAAAGCTAAAAAGTAGGTATCCCTTGCTGCTGCGTCCACAACTTGCCCCTGCGGGGCTTCAAACAGTGGACTCCGCTGACGCAATGAATACCTACTTTTCTTCACGCTTTTCCCTTATATGCGGGTGCGCGGGCCGAATGTTATCTCCCTTCGGTCGGTGAGCTTGCCCGCCGCTTTGCGGCGACCTCGGTTGGCCCGCGTTGGCGTGGCTCCTGTGGCCCAGCCTGAAATAGTGTTATCCGGCAAAGTCAAGATCCCCCAGTGCGGGTGCGCACCCACTTTTGTATCCTTACAAAAGTGGAGCAAAGAACAGTCTGCAGCAAAGTAGAAACTCCGAGTGCCGGGCGGCACCCGGAAGGCACCAAAAGTGGAGCAAAGTATTATATTTCTAAATAAACGAAAAATAGAAATATAACTCATTGAAAGTTAATTCCAAAAAATAAGGTTCGAGGGCACCGTTAATAATATCTTTTAATTATTTTTGCTGATCGCAACATCTCCTCTGCGTGAGAGGGACTCAAAAAACCTCCCCTACGCAGTTGGCAAGGGGCGCGCTGTTGTTTATCCTAACCTAAATTTCCATAAATGAAAAAGCTCAATTTGAGGCCGGTGATCGCGATGACACTCATACTGGCCTGTATGCTCGGCGCCCTCGACGCTTCGGCCGCCGATAAGAAAAAAGGCAAAACCGCCACCGTAGCCGCCGACACCACGGCCAAAAAACCCGCGGCCCCCGCCGGTTCGATCGAAGCCATGATCAAACCCGGCGCCAAGCAGACATCCGGGATGCTCACCGTAATCGAACAGGAAGACAAATTTTACTTTCTGATCCCGGTCAGCCTGTTGCAGAAGGACATGCTTATCGTCAACCGGTTAGTAAAAGCGCCGGCCGAGAAACGGAGCAGCTACTCGGGCGACGAAATCTACGAAGAGATGATCCGTCTGGCCGAGTCGCCCAACGGCAAACGCCTGTTCATCGAACGCGTCGCCACGCGCGATTTGCCCCGTGACACGGTGGGCGAGATGTACCAATCGGTGATGCGTTCGAATATGCAGCCGCTCATCGCCTCGTTCGAGATCAAGGCCCGCAGCAAAGAGAAAGACTCGCTGCTGGTCGACGTGACCGACCTGGTCAACGGCGACAACGAGCTGTTCAGCTTCGATGCCAGTTATAAGATCATGGAGGGACTGACCGCGCTGCAGGGCGACAAGTCATACATCCAGTCGATCCGCACCTACCCGATCAACACCGAAATCCGGACGGTCAAAACGTTCGTTTACACCCCCGAACGCCAGCCGGGCTCGACCCGCCAACCGGCCTCGACGCCGATGACCTACGAGATCAACACCTCGATCGTCGTTTTGCCCGAGGTGCCGATGCAACCGCGTTACGCCGACCCGCGCGTGGGTTACTTCACCGACCGCTACGTCGATTTTGACAAAAATCCGCAGGGGATCAAGAATATGGAGATGATCTCGCGCTGGCGCCTCGAGCCCAAACCCGAGGACGTGGAAAAATACAAACGCGGCGAACTGGTAGAACCCGTTCAGCCGATCATTTTTTATATCGATCCCGCTACGCCTAAAAAGTGGGTGCCTTACCTGATCGCCGGGGTCAATGACTGGCAGGCCGCCTTTGAAAAGGCCGGTTTCAAGAACGCCATCATGGGCCTCGAAGCCCCGACTGCCGAGCAGGATTCGACCTGGAGCCTGGAAGACGCACGCTTCAGCGCAATCGTCTACAAGCCGTCGGACATTGCCAACGCCAGCGGTCCCCACGTGAGCGACCCCCGCACAGGACAGATCATGGAGAGCCACATCAACTGGTTCCACAACGTGATGTCGCTCCTGCACCACTGGTATATGATCCAGGCCGGGCCGACCGACCCGGGCGCCCGGGAAATGGTCTTTGACGACGCACTGATGGGCGATCTGATCCGTTTCGTGTCGTCGCACGAGGTGGGCCACACCCTCGGCCTGCGCCACAACTTCGGATCGAGCGCCATGACCCCGACCGACAGCCTGCGCAGCGCAGCGTTCCTGGCCAAAAACGGGCACACGGCCTCGATCATGGACTACGCCCGTTTCAACTATGTAGCACAACCGGAAGACAACATCGCCCGCCAACTGCTCTACCCGCGCATCGGCGACTACGACAAGTGGGCGATCGAATGGGGTTACCGCCGTTTCCCGGGCGTGAGCGCCAACGACGAAGCCGGCAAACTTAACGAATGGGTCATTTCGGCCCTGCGAAACCCGCGCAACTATTTCCTTTCGGAGGAAAGCAGCCGTACCCCGAGCGACCCCCGTTCGCAGACCGAAGACCTGGGCAACGACCAGATGAAATCGAACGCCTACGGCATCAAAAACCTCAAAGTGGTGATGGCTGGTCTGCCGACGTGGACCGCCGTAGCCAACGAAGACTATGCCAACCTGCGCACGATGCACGCTGAGGTGATGACCCAATATTATCGCTACGTGGGCCACGTCGAAAAGTGGGTGGGCGGCATCTACGAAACCCCGAAGATGATCGAGCAGCCGGGCCCGGTTTACGTTTATGTTGAAAAAGCGAAGCAGCAGGAAGCGATGAAATTCATCGACGAGCAGTTCTTCACCACCCCGTCGTGGCTCTTCGACCAGGCCATCCTCGAAAAAACCGGCACGCCGGCCACCGAAATGATGACCATGCTCTGCTCACGCCTCGTTCCGTCGCTGCTGAGCAACCGCGTGCTGGGCAACATGATCTCGGCCGAGGCCGCGATCGGCAAGCAGGCTTACACGATGACCGACTTCTACAACGACCTCAACCGGACGGTATGGAGCGAACTCTCGAGCGGTCGCACACCCGACACCTTCCGCCGCATCCTGCAAAAAACCTACGTCGAAACGCTGATCGCCCGCGCCGGCCTGGACGCCGCCACACAATCGGCTCCGGTTAATGCGGCGATGCAGGTATCGGACATCCGCAGCTACGCCCTCGCGCAGTTGCGCACGCTGATGGGCCGCCTGAGCGCCGCCGCGCCTGCCGACCCGGTGGCCCGCGCCCACTACCAGTATCTGGCCGCCGAGATCAAGAATGTCATCGACGGAAGCAAATAAATTCCAATCAGATACGATAAAACAGCGGGATAGAGTGCCATCCCGCTGTTTTTATTTATCTTCGCACCCGGAAACAATAATTACACGATAACTTAAACCTGTCCTATGAAATTTTTTACTAAATTCTTGTCGCTTGCAACGGCCGTATTGCTGTGCGCCCCGCTCGCAGCCCAGGAGACCCCGCACACCGACGGTTTCCTGAAACGCTTTTCGGTCGGCCTCGACCTGGGGACCTACGGGGGCGGCTTCCAGGCGGGGGTGTCGCTGCTGCCGTCGCTCAAGGCCCGTGTGGGTTTCGACTACCTCGAGGCCACCTACAGCCGCACGATCGACTTCGACGCCGACGACTACTACACCGGTGTCAACTACGACGGCCAGATCTTCGATCCGAAAGCCTCGTTTCCCAACGCTAAGCTGATGCTCGATTACTACCCGGCCAAGAACGTGCCCGTCTGCCTCACCGGCGGCGTCTACTTCGGCACGAACAAGGTCGACGTCCGGGGTTACTATCCGGGCCGCGCTTTCTCGCCGCTCGAAAACACCGTGATCACGCCCGACTCTGGTGGTGATTTTACGGCACAGGCCGTGCTGGGCAACAGCGTGAAACCCTATTTCGGCATTGGCGTGGGTCGCACGATCCCCAAGAAGCGGGTCGGTTGCCGGTTCGACATCGGCGCCGTTTACCAGGGCCAGCCGGTGCTCGAAGGGCCTTATGTGAGCACGATGCCCTCATCACAATACTCCGAAGTGGACAACGTCCTCAACAAATGGTATGTGAAGTGGTTTCCTATGCTCAATTTTTCGGTCAACGTGCGCCTGAACTAACCCCTCGACAATACAAAAGCGATCAGGGCGATTCCTCACGGAGTCGCCCTGATCTTTTGATAACTAACTACAAAAAACGCGCGTGTCTATTCGGCCTGTGCCACCGGCGGCAATTCAGCTTTGCGGACAGTAATGTGCAGGGCGGTGTCGCCGTCAATGATAAACTTGCAAGCCTGGAAAGTCGGCGGGCCGGCCACCGGTTTGACGTCATTGCTAAAACCATAGGGTTCGAGCGGCAGACCGGTCATCCCCATATCGAGGCGATAGTTGTCATTCTCGTCCTGGAAAAGGGCGATCGCATAGTCGCCCGACGGCACGTCGGGCAGGTCGATCGCTGCGGTCACCGAGGTGCTTTCGACCTTGACCATCTCTCCCGCTACGGGGATAAATTTCGGCCAACCGGCTTCGTTGAAGAGGGCGACCATCAGGTTTCCCTGGTTAGCGATTAAGCCATCGACGGTGAGCGTCAGGCGGTTTTGGGCAGCAAGGGTCAGGGCGGCTGCCACGCAGGCAACCGTCAAAAACAGTTTTTTCATGATTTTTAGGATTTTAGAGGTTTAAAAGAGTGACGTCGAATTTCTCGAAAAAGCTATTTTGATTTCAGATTCAGATAGGTTTGCAGGGCGCGGACATAGTCGTCGAGGGCTTCGGTGCCGCGAGGGGTGATCCGGCAGACGGTGCGCGGCATTTTTCCTTGAAAAGTCTTCTCAATCGTGATGTATCCCGCTTCGCTTAGTTTGTCGAGTTGCACGCTCAGGTTGCCGGCCGTCGCCCCGGTCTGCTCACGGAGGTAGGTGAAGTCGGCCTCCTCGACCCCCACCAGCAGTGACATCACGGCCAAGCGGAGTTGCGAGTGCAGCAGCGGGTCGAGTTCCTTAAACATTTTCGGAAGCTTTTTTGTTTAACTTGTAGCCGGGAACCACAAAGCCGAGGATCATGCACACGGCCAGGATAAAGAAGGGCACCACACCCGCATAGGCGTGCCAGAATAAGTAAGTCACCAGGCAGAGCAACGCCCCACCCCACAGGATCCAGGCTCCGGTCAGGAACGGGCGGAAACGGCAGGCACGGCCGGTGACCTGTTCGGCAATGCCGGCCATAATCAGGATGATTGGGGTGATCATGATGAAAATGCGCGGCTCCTGCATCCCGTAACCGTAGCCGAAGATCAGGATGAGAAAAACCACCACTGCGTTGCCGAATCCGCGCCAGGCCGAGGTGATCACGGCGTCGATGTGGGTTTTGACCAGGGCTTGTTTATCGACCTTCTTTTCGACCACCAGCCGGTCGACGATCGAACCGGGGATCATCAGCGTCCAGACCAAGAACGCGTAATGCGAGTGCAGGGCAAAAAGCAGGATCACGTTCAGCACAGCGACCGCAGCTACCAGGTAGCCGTAGTAGATCATCGAGGTGCCACTCCCCCTCTGAAAATTGTTGCGGGCACGTTCGATCATCTCGGTGATCACGGCCAGGCTCTCTTGTTCGGTGAATCTTGTTTCCATATCTTTTCGGTTTTTAAGGATTTTATGTTTTAAATTACAATGCAAATATAAAGTAGTTTATTTTATAAACCAATTATTTTGAGCGTTTTTTAGGGGATTTTTCATTTTTTCATGCAATGCATTGATTGTCAGTGGTAAATAGTTTTAATAAAGATAGGTACGACGAACAAAAGTCCGTCGTACCTATCTTTATTGGCCACTGCACAAGAGATTTTTATGCAGGGAGTAACAATACTGGCTTTGCTTTAATAATTACCGCAAGTGCTGCGGCATCAGGCGTCGAAGTTCCTCGACGGGCACTCCGCGACGGGCGGCATAGTCTTCCAACTGCGCGGCATCGACCTGCCCCACCCCGAACAAGCGTGCCTCGGGATTGGCGAAGACCAGCCCGCAAACCGAAGCCGTGGGCGTCATCGCGTAGGATTCGGTTAACCCAACCCCGATCAGCTCTGCAACGTGCAACAATTCGAAAACTTCGCGTTTTTCAGAATGGTCGGGCATCGCCGGATAACCGAACGCCGGACGGAAGCCGACGTACCGGCCACGGATCACCTCGTCCAACGAAAGGTCTTCGCCGGGCGAAAAACCCCACAGCGTGCGGCGCACCATCGTGTGCAGCAATTCCGAAAAGGCTTCGGCCAGGCGGTCGCCCAGACTAGCTGCCAGCAGGGCACGGTAGTCGTCGCCCGCCGCCCGGTAGTGGGTTTGGAGCGCGTCCATCCCCAGGCCGGTGGTCAGCGCAAAGGCTGCCACATAGTCGTTCTGCCCCGAGGAAAGCGGCAGCAGGAAATCGGACAGGCAAAGGTTTTCGGGGCGGCCAGCCTCCTGGTTTCGGAGCTGGGGCAGGCGCAGTTCGCCCTCGCCGGTGTGGATCACCACATCGTCGCCGTCGCCGTTGGCCGGGTAAATGCCTACGGCGGCGTTGGCCTGCAACAGGCGGTCGCGGATGATTTCGTCCAACAGGAGACAGGCGTCGTCGTATAACGCTTTGGCGGCATCGCCTTTCTCGGGATGTTCGAAAAGTTCCGGGAAACGGCCCGGCAATTCCCACGCGCCAAAGAACGGCGACCAATGGATATACTTGGCGATTTCGGCCAACGAAAAATCTTTGAAAACGATTTTTCCAAGCTGGTTCGGGGGGGCGACTTCCGCGTAGGGAAGCGTCAGGCGGTTGGCACGGGCCTCGGCCAGCGAGATGTATTGCTTGTCGGCTTCGCGCCGCGAAAAATCTTCGCGCAGGCGGTGCTGGGTTTGGCGGAGGTTGGCGAGATAAGCTTCAAGGCGGTCCGAGAACAGCTCCGCCAGGATCTTCACATTGTCGGAAGCGTCGCCGGCGTGGATCACCGGGCCGGAGTAGAGCGGAGCGATCATCACCGCCGTGTGGACGGCCGAGGTCGTCGCCCCGCCGATCAGCACGGGGATCGTCAGGTTGCGGCGTTCGAGTTCGGCCACGACCTTCATCATCTCTTCGAGCGAGGGGGTGATCAGGCCGCTCAGCCCGATCACATCGGCGCGGTGTTCGACGGCGGCATCGACAATCGCCTCGGCGGGCACCATCACGCCCAGGTCGGTAATCGCATAGCCGTTGCAGGCCATCACGACCGACACGATGTTCTTACCGATGTCGTGCACGTCGCCCTTGACCGTGGCGATCAGCACACGGCCGGCCGAGGCGGTTTTTCCCTCGGCGCGTTCCTTCTCGATATAAGGGGTGAGGTAGGCGACGCTCGCTTTCATCACCCGGGCGCTTTTCACGACTTGCGGCAGGAACATTTTTCCTGAACCAAACAATTTTCCAACTTCCCCCATCCCGTTCATCAAGGCGCCCTCGATCACGGCCAACGGCGACCCGGTTTCGGCCAAGGCTTCGGCCGTGTCGGTTTCGATAAATTCGGTGATGCCTTTGACCAGGCTGTGGGCCAGGCGCTCGGCCGGGGATGCGGCACGCCACGCTTCTTGTTCTTTCGGGGTTTTCGACACGTCCTCGCGTTCACGGGCTTGTGAGGCATACGCAGACAGGCGTTCGGTAGCGTTCCGGTCGGTATTGAGCACGACGGCTTCGGCCAGGGCCAGCAACGCGGGGTCGATGTCGCTGTAAACGGGCAGCATGGCCGGGTTGACAATCGCCATATCCAAGCCCGCCGCAATAGCGTGGTAGAGGAACACGGCATGCATCGCCTCGCGCACCGGGTTGTTGCCCCGGAACGAGAACGAGAGGTTGCTCACCCCGCCGCTCACGCGTGCCCCGGGGCAGTTGGCCTTGATCCAACGGACGGCTTCGATGAAGTCGATGCCATAGGCGTTGTGTTCCTCGATACCAGTCGCTACGGCCAGCACATTGGGGTCGAAAATAATATCTTCGGACGGGAAGCCGGCTTCGGTGAGCAGACGGTAGGCACGACCGGCGACTTCGGTCTTGCGGGCAAAGGTGTCGGCCTGGCCCCGCTCATCGAACAGCATGATGACGGCGGCGGCACCATAGCGATGGATCAGCCCGGCGCGGCGCAGGAATTCCGCTTCGCCCTCTTTGAGCGAGATCGAGTTGACGATCGATTTGCCCTGAACACATTGCAGCCCGGCTTCGAGTACCTCCCATTTCGAGGAGTCGATCATTACGGGAACACGCGCTATATCTGGTTCTGATGCTATTAAATTTAAAAATTCGGTCATCGCCCCGATGCCGTCGATCAGGCCATCGTCCATGCAAACGTCGATCACCTGCGCACCGCCGTCGACCTGTTGGCGGGCCACCGAGAGGGCGTCTTCGTAGCGGCCCTCGCGGATCATTTTGGCAAATTTGGCCGAGCCGGCCACATTGGTGCGTTCGCCGATATTTACAAAACCCGTGGTAGCGTCGACACGCAGCACTTCGAGGCCCGAGAGCATCGTCACGGGCGGACGTTGCGGCAGGCGGCGGGGGGCATAGCGGGCCGCTACGCGGGCAATTGCCCCGATGTGGGCAGGGTTCGTGCCGCAACAGCCGCCGACGATATTCAGCAGGCCCTCTTTCAGATAGTCTTCGAGCACGGCGGCCATATAGGAAGCATCCTGGTCGTAGCCGCCGAAGGCGTTGGGCAGCCCCGCATTGGGGTGGGCCGACACGGCGCACGAGGCGACCGACGCCAGGCGCGACACATAAGGTTTCATCTGTTCGGCCCCGAAAGCGCAGTTCAGGCCGATCGAAAGCAGCCGGGCATGAGCGACGGAGACGTAGAACGCTTCGACCGTCTGGCCCGAAAGCAGGCGGCCGCTGGCGTCGGTGACCGTACCCGAAAGCATCACGGGCAGCGTTTTTCCGGATTCGCGGCAGGCTTCGTCAATGGCAAACAACGCCGCCTTGGCGTTGAGCGTATCGAAAACGGTTTCGACGATAAACAGGTCGACCCCGCCCTCGATCATCCCACGCACTTGTTCTTGGTAGGCCACCACCAGATCACCGAAGGTCACGTTGCGGAATCCGGGACGGGCCACGTCGGGCGAGAGCGAAGCCGAGCGATTGGTCGGCCCGATCGAACCGGCCACGAAGCGCGGTTTCGACGGTTTCCGGGCCGTGTGGGCATCGGCCAGGCCGCGGGCCAGGCGGGCGGCGGCCACGTTCATCGCATAGGCGTCGGACTCAAGGCCGTAGTCGGCCAGCGAAATGGCGTTGGCGTTGAACGTGTTGGTCGAGATGATGTCAGCCCCGGCCAGCAGGTAAGCTTCGTGGATGCGCCCGATCACATCGGGACGCGTGAAGGTCAGCGCATCGTTGCACCCCTTCAGTTGCCGGGGGTTATAGGTGTAGCGGTCGCCTCGGTAGTCGGCTTCCTGCAGACCGTAGCTTTGGATCATCGTCCCCAGCGCCCCGTCGAGGACGAGGATGCGCTTTTCCAATTCTTGCTCAATCACACTTTTCATTCGTATCTCCGGTTCTCGCATATTTACGGTATAATAACAGCCAAAACAGATTGGCCAGCCCCATCCCCACGGCGATGTGGGAGCAAATGATCATCCCCGCTAAGCCCGCCACAAGCGCCGACAGCAGGGCGGCTAGCACGCCGATCGCCCCCTCTTCGCCGTATGAAGCGGAAAACAGCGACATGGTCAGCATGCCGCCGATAAAAACGATCGCCAGGCACGTCGCCACCGAGATCAAACAAACCCAAACCACCCGCCACCGCCAAAATGGGATCTTTGTGAACAGGAACCAGTAGCAGGCGACGCACGCCAGCGACGCCCCGATAACCAACCGCCAATTCGTTTCGCCCCCACCCGAGGCGTGAAGGTGCAGCGCATAGAGGATAGCGTTGCCCAACACAAGGTTGAAAGCGATGCAACCCGGCATGCATAGTGTTTTCGATCGGGAACGCGCTGACGTCATCCGACGAAAAGTTATTCCGCGATCAAGCGGATGCGAAACAGCTTGTTCCAGTTTTTGCCCGTCACGTAGATCGCTTTGCCCACCGGGTCGTAGGCAATGCCGTTGAACACGTCAGTCGTCGCGTCGCGGTCGATGCGGCCGGTCAGGCCCGAGAAACCGATGACGCCCGTCACGGCACCCGTCGCCGGGTCGATCCGCACGATGGTTTCCGAGCCGTAAACGTTGGCCCAAATCTCGCCGTCGATCCACTCCAGTTCGTTGAGGTATTCGACCTTACCTTTGTCTGTATAGGCCTCGATCGTGCGTACACGCTTGAACGTGGCCGGATCGAGCACCTCGATCTTTTCCGTGCCGTCGCTCTTATATAAATAGGTGCCGTCGGTGGTCAGGCCCCAACCTTCGGTGCCGTAGCCGAATGTTCCGACTTGTTGGAACGTGTCGAGGTCGTATACGAAGCCTTGATGCTCCTGCCAGGTGAGCTGGTAGATCTTCCCATTGAGCAGGGCGATCCCTTCCCCGAAATAGTCGGGAGAGAGGTCGAGGCGGCGCACCACCTTGCCCGTGGTGAGTTCGACCTTGCGCAGCGACGATTGGCCCTTCAGGCCGGTGCCCTCGTAGAGGAAACCGTCGTGCCAGAACAAGCCCTGGGTGTACGCTTGTCGGTCGTGGGGATAGGTGGCGAGGATCTCGTAGGTGTATTCGATGGGGGCGTGGGCGGGTAAAACGGTGAATTCGCCCACCTTGGTGGCGCGGTCTTCCCCCGAAAAGGCTTCGATGCGGTAGGCGTAGCGGCCGACGCGGGCGGACGCGGGCAAGGCGTAGGCCCATGCCGCCACCGTGGTTCCAGGTTGGCGCAGGCCGTCAACGTAGAGCACAGCCGAGTCGAGCGTTACGCCCTCGGCCGGGCGGTAATCAACCGTCACGGATTGTCCTTGTTGAAAAACGTCGCGGAAAGTGGGCGTGGCCGAGGCGATCAGCGTCCGGGCCGGGTCGGGTGCCGCTGCACCGGACGACGTCGCGCCGTTGCGGTTGAAACAGGCTGTCACGCCTAAGCAAAGTGCCGCCACGAAAAGGATTTTTCTCATACAGGAACGATTTGACACAAAGGTAGGCAATCCGCCGGTTTTTTCGAAATAAAAAACGTCCCGGTCGACCGGGACGAAGTCTGTCAGAGCGCTTACCATTACCGTCGCTCAGGCGGTGGCGTGCGGAGCGTGGGTCGGGATCGACCGATCGTCCCGGCGTTTAACCGGAACGGTGCGTCCCCGCACCGGGAAATTTTCTTTGCGTTGAAAAAAATCCCGGTGCGGGGACGCACCGTGCGGTACACACAGTATCCCTTACAGGCCGAACGAGATACCTATATTCACCTGCTCAACCTGGGGGCCTTCGCCCGAACGGAAGATCGACTGCGGATAGTAGCGGGCGTAGATGCTCAGGTCGCGGAAACCGATACCGGCCGTGTAGCCCCAATGGAAATTGCGCAGGTTGAGGTTGCCGTGCATCCGGTCCTTGTCGTCGCCCACCTTGATCTTGTCGTAGCCGTAGACGCGCCAACCGCCGATCACCCCGCCGAAAATGTACGGCGCCTTCTTGTTGTACTGCGAAAAATTGATCTTGAGCAGCATCGGGGCGTTGAGGTAACCGGTCACCATCTTGCTCTTCTTCATGTCCTGGTCGACATAAACCGGGCCCACCATGCCGCTGTCGTCCTTGGCGAGGTACATATTTTCCTCCCACTTGAAATTGTTGATTTCCAATCCGATCCCCGGCATGAAACTGAGCCACGAATTGAAACGGTAGCGGAACATCAGATCGAGATTGAAGTTGATCGAACCGCCTTCCTGCTGAAGGTAACTGGCATAGGGAGGCAGCGAGAGGTTACCCAGGTCTTCGACCAGGCCGCTGTAGCCGAGGCCGACCGACAAGTCGCAGCCCTTCCAGCCATTCTTGCTGCGGGTTCTGACCTCCTTGTAGATTTCGTGCCATTCGCCGTCCGACGAATCTTCTTCGATGATGATCTCTTCGCGAAAACCTTCGGTAGTGTCGCCGGGTTCCTGGGCGGCGGCCACGTGCGGGCCGAATGCAAACAGCAGGGCCGAGATCGAGATAATGACTTTCTTCATAACGGTGTGTTTTATGTGTTTTATACGGTTTTATTCATTTACTCTCTTGCGGCTGATGACGTAGGAGGCCACTTCGACGATCCGCTCATCGTTGTTACGATAGACCGTCACCGGCGACAGACCGTCCAACGGTTCGACCAGCGGTTGTACCAGGCCACGAAGGAATCTGCCCCCGCGCGACTGGCGGAAACGTTCGCCAGTGGCCGATCCGCCCGAGGCGTCGGCTTCGGCGCTCATCGCCAGCAGCGACTGGTGGGGCATAAGACCGGTGATCGGATCGATCTGCGATTCGGACTCCGGAGCGCGCTCGGTGATCAGTTCGCGCACCGTCGGACCTTCGGGCAGGGTGACGATCAAGGTGGCGGGATCGGACATCGAGGTACTGGATGTTACGGACTCGATCTCGTCAATCGGTAACGGATCGGTGGCCGGAGTCGATTGTGCCGGGGTTATTTCTGTCGTGACCGGCTGCCGGTTGGACGCACCGACCGTTGTCGCCGGACGGGAAATCGCAGAAGCGTCCGCCAGTTTGCTCGAGCTCGGTTGGGCGACGAAAGCTTCGTGCTGCACCGGGGCTGGAGCGGATTCGACAGCAGGAATCGGAGCGGGTTCGGCAGTCGGGGTCGGGGCAGGCGCCAACACCTGGGCCACCGACGGGGCGGTCGGATTTTCGACCGGCTGCGTGCGGAAAAGCCCGATGCCCAGCACCGAAACCACCGCCAGGGCAGCCGCTGCACTCGCATAGTAAACCCAGCGGCGCGTGCGGCGCGGCGCGGCTTCGTACATCGGAACCGCCCGTTTCAGCGCCTGTTTGTCCGGATAGATCACCCACGGTTCGGGTTCGAGGCGCGGCATCCCGTCGGAGAGCGAGTAGACCCCCGCCGCCTCTTCCGGATGGGTTTTCAGAAAGGACTCGAACGCTTTCCGGGCATCGCCTGCAAGGTTGCCCTCGAGGTAATCCAGCGCGTATTGCTCGTAATTGTTCCGGTCGATTTTCATATCCTTTGCTTAAATTATATTTTCCAATGCACCTAATTTCTGTTTCAGCGTCGTCCGCGCCCGGAAGATGTAGACCTTCACCTGCGATTCGCTGAGGCCCGTGATTTCACCGATCTCCTGGTAGGAATAGCCGTCGTAGTCACGAAGCAGCACCAGGTTTCGTTGCAGGTCGGGCAGCGCTTCGATCGCTTCGGAGAGGATTTCGCTCAGGTTGTTGTACCCTCTCCCGCTGTGGCCGCCCGTCCCCTCCATGCGGGCCAGTTGGTCGTCGTTCCCGCCCTTGCGGTTGCGCAGGCGGACATGATCGACGATCAGGCGGTAAGCGATCGTGAAGAGGTACGATTTTTCTTTCCCGTCATAGACCGCTTCACGGTTTTCCCACAACCTCAAAAAACTGTCCTGCACGATGTCCTTCGCCGCATCGTCGTCGCGGAGCGACTTCAACGCAAACCGGAAAAGGTGGTCGGCATAGGCATCCACACATCCGTTATACTGGGCTTCGGTCATCAGTTTCTTTCGTTTATCTAAGTCTTTCCGGGCGTCGTTCAACCATTAAACGGTGACCAGAATGGAAAGTTACAAAGATAATGTAAAAAAGAAGCCGGCTCGCATGAGCCGGCTTCTTTGTGCTTGTATTTCCAGTCGGTTATTTCACCAGGGCGGCGAACGACGGGTTGGTTTTGTACTTGGCAAATTCCACGTCCTGAGCAGCAAATTGCTTGTAAAGCGGCTCTTTGCTGAAGGTGGTGGTCAGGTTCGAGATCACACCGGCGCTGTCGCCTTCACGGGCGGCGATGACAGCCTTCAGGTAGTCGGCGTCAACGCTGGTTTCGCTTGCCAACAGGCTCTTGGCTTTCGCCAGGTTGCCGTTGAGGATCTCAGCCACGGCCAGGTTGTAGCCGCTCAGCGTGCGCGAAGCTTCGGCATAGTTGCCTTCCACGAGGTTCAGCAGGCCGAGGTTGTATTTCGCTTCGTTGGTGTTGATCGACGAGAGGTACTTCTTGGCGTCGGTGTAGTTGCCGGTAGCAACCGCGGCAAGGCCGAGGTTGTTGATCACCTCGTTCGACGAGCTGTTCAGCGAGGCGGCTTTCTGGAAAGCGGCAGCGGCTTCGGCGTAACGGCCGTCCTTGAGCATCACGGCGCCGTAGTTGTTCCAGGCGCGGTAGTCGTTGTACTTGTCGGCAGCCGTCTTGTAGATCTTGGCCTTGGTAGCGTTGTCGTTAAACAAGGTACCGGCGAAGAGCAGCTCTTCCACGTCGAGTTGCGAAATGTTGCTGGCTACAGCCGAGCGCAGTTCAGCATCGGTCAAACCGGCCACGTCGACGTTCACCGAGAGTTTCGAACGGCGCAGTTCGGGTAGCACCTTGTCTTTCAGCACGGTGAAAGCGGCCGACATATTCTTGATCTCGGCGTCGCGTTTCTGCGGGTCGTTGTACATGTTGAGCACCTGGAGGATCAGGTTCTTGTCCGGAATGTCCGAAGCCTGAACCAATTCGCGGAACCCGTCCCAGTCTTCGCCGAGGGCTTCGGAGTCGAAGTTCGAGGTACCGGGCAGCGGGTTGTTGCGATACTTCTGGGTCAACGCGCTCTGGGTGTTGCGACCGCGATCCTGCGAGAGTTTGGTATTGAAATCGACCGGGCCGTCAGGCGAAGCATAGGACTTGCTGTAGATCGTCCCCACGGTTGCCTTCGGATCGGAAGCGTTTTCACGCACGAAATCTTCGAGGGCTTTGATCTCGCTGCTGTTCAGCTGGGCGGGGCGCACGTCCGACTTGTTGATCAGGAACAGGATGCGGGCGTCCTTTGAGATAGTCGTGTTGCGTTTGAAGTTATCGGGACTGAACGCCGGCGCACCCGACAGATCGGCCATTTCCTGGATCGTGCTCACGCCGCTCGCCAGCGGGATCGTGGTCAGCGGAACCAACAGGCTGCGGCCCGCCGGACGCTTGCCGCACTGCACTTCGAGGCGCAGTTCGAGCGTCGATTGTTTCATCTTTTCGCTATACGGGAAGAACAGTTTCTGCGAAACTGCCTTGCCCGCTTTAGGCACTACGGAGTAGTTGTCCTTCACGCTTTCGCCCTGCAGGTACATCGGGGCACCGGCCAGTTCGCCGTCAGCATACACCAGCACCGGGGTCATACGGACCACCGCTTTGTTATTAAAATAGTTGGTCGGGAAAGTGATCGTGTATTCGGCGTTTACCAGTTTCCCCTGGAGAGAGAGTACACTGGGCGCACATGTGGTTTTGAGTTGATCTACATCCTTTCTCATCTTCTTGTAGCAAGAACAGCTCGTCATCAGCATGGCGAGCAACCCGAAGAGTAGACCCGTTTTTAACACTCTTTTCATAATCATTTGAATTTAAACATTAATCTGACTTTCTTTTCAATCGTTTCGCACAAGGATGCCCACAAATATATAAAAATATTTAAGACCCATTTAAAAAAAGGCAGGAAAAACGCCTTTCCCTGCCAAATTTTGATCCAAAATAATTGGCGCGGTTTGCGAATCACTCGAAGTGGCTCAAAAATCGCACCGAAACGATCGGATGTTCCCGATTTAGGCTTCTTTTCCTTCTTTAGGGATCAGCGCCTTGCGCGAGAGTTTCAGTTTGCCTGTCTTCGGATCGACGTCGATCAGCTTCACTTCGATCTCCTGACCTTCTTTCAGGCCGGTTTCTTCCATCGTGGCAAAACGCTTGTGGTCGATTTCCGAGATGTGCAGCAGGCCGTCCTTGCCGGGCATAATTTCAACGAAGGCACCGAAGGTGACAATCGTCTTGATCTTGCCTTTGTAGATCTCGCCTACTTCCGGAATGGCCACGATGCCTTTCACGCGGGCCAGGGCGGCTTCGATCGCGTCCTTGTTGTCGCCGAAGATGTCGACGATGCCCTTGTTGTCGGCTTCGGTGATGGTGATCGTCGTGCCGGTGGTCTTCTGGATTTCCTGGATGACCTTCCCGCCCGGCCCGATCACCGCGCCGATGAAGTCGGTCGGGATGATGATCTGGACGATGCGCGGTACGTGCGGTTTGTAGTCCTCACGCGGTTCGGCGATCGTTTCGGTCAGTTTGTCGAGGATGTGCAGGCGGCCGCGTTTGGCTTGTTCCAGGGCCTTGGCCAGCACTTCATACGACAGGCCGTCTACCTTGATGTCCATCTGGGTGGCGGTGATCCCGTCGCGGGTACCGGTCACCTTGAAGTCCATGTCGCCCAGGTGGTCTTCGTCGCCCAGGATGTCCGACAGCACGGCCCATTTGCCGCTCTTCGTGTCGGCGATCAGCCCCATCGCAATCCCCGAAACGGGTTTCTTCAGTTTCACGCCGGCATCCCTCAGGGCCAGCGTACCGGCACAAACGGTAGCCATCGACGACGAGCCGTTCGACTCGAGGATGTCCGACACCACCCGCACGGCATAGGGGTTTTCTTCGCCCAGCGGAACCATCTGCTTCAGGGCGCGGTAGGCCAGGTTGCCGTGGCCGATCTCGCGGCGCGAGGTGCCGCGGGCGGCACGCGCTTCACCCGTCGAGAACGGCGGGAAGTTATAGTGCAGGGTAAATTGTTCGGTACCGCGGTACAACACTTCGTCGATCATCTTTTCGTCGAGCTTCGTACCGAGCGTCACCGTGGTCAGCGATTGGGTTTCACCGCGGGTGAAAATCGCCGAGCCGTGGGGACGGGGCAGGTAATCCACTTCGCACCAGATCGGGCGGATCTCGTCGGTCTTGCGGCCATCGAGGCGGATCCCCTCGTCGAGGATCATGTTGCGCATCGCCTTTTTCAGGACGTCGTCGTGGAAATATTTTTTGATGAACGGCATTTTCTCAGCCAGTTCTTCTTCCGAGTAGCGGGCGGCGAATTCGGCTTCGAGGGCGTCGAATTTTTCCTGGCGCTCGTGTTTCGCGCTCTGGCTCTTAGCGATTTCGTAGGCTTTTTCGTAAAGTTCCTTTATGATGAGCTGGCGCAGTTCCTCATCGTTGGTTTCGTGGCAGTATTCGCGCTTGGCGGTTTTGCCCACGGCTTCCATCAGCTGGAGCTGGGCGCGGCACTGTACCTTGATCTCTTCGTGGGCCACCTTGATCGATTCGAGCATCACCGCTTCGTCGACCTCTTTCATCAGCCCTTCGACCATCATGATGTTGTCGATCGTGGCGGCAACGATGATATCGAGATCGGCTTCCTTATTTTCGGTGAACGTCGGATTGATCACGAACTGGCCATTGATGCGGGCCACGCGCACTTCCGAGATCGGGCCGCCGAACGGCACGTCGGATACGGCCAGGGCGGCCGAAGCGGCCAGACCGGCCAGCGCGTCGGGCTGGATTTCGGGGTCGGCCGAGATCAGGTTGACGGTAACGAACACTTCGGCGTGGAAATCGTCCGGGAACAGCGGGCGCAGGGCGCGGTCGATCAGGCGGGAAACCAGGATTTCGTTGTCCGAAGGACGGGCTTCGCGTTTGAGGAACCCGCCGGGGAATTTCCCGTTGGCGGCGTATTTCTCCTTGTATTCGACCGTCAGCGGCATGAAGTCGCAATCGGGTTTAGCCTCCTTGGCATAAGTAATCGTGGCGAGCAGCATCGTGTCGCCTTGTTTCACTACGACGGCCCCATCGGCCTGCTTGGCGAGTTTCCCCGTCTCGATCATAATCTGGCGACCTCCGCTCAGGGGTATGATCTCTTGTGTTGCGTTGTACATACGTCTTTTCTTCTTTGGTTTTTCTTTACTATCTTCTTGTCTTCCTCAGTGTTTTCAAGTGTGAAGCAGATTTCCAGGCGCTTCACCCTGTTCGCTGTGCGCAGCGTGTGGCAGGTTTAACAAATGTTCCATTTGTTTTCCTCCTCCTTGCGGGGCATTGTCAGCAAACTGCCACTGCTTCCGCTTCGTTCGTCGGCTGTGCGATCGTTTGGGTTTTTAACCGGAGCGTACTTGAGTACGTGAGGATTAAAAATCAAAAGGACCTTTCAAAGATGCCGTGCGATCCGCTCAGCCCAAGGGCCCTAAAGCAAATAAAGGCAATCTTTCAATTGCCTTTATTCTTTAGGGAAAGACCCCTTATTTACGCAGGTTCAATTCTTTGATGATTGACCTGTATCTCTCGATATCAACCCGCTTCAGGTAGTCCAGAAGACTCCTGCGCTTACCGACCAGGCGGAGCAGTGCACGCTGCGTACCGTAGTCGTGCTTGTTCTGCTTGAGGTGGTTGGTAAGATGGCTGATACGGTAGGAAAATAAGGCGATTTGGCTCTCGGGCGAACCGGTGTCCGTATTAGACTTTCCGTACTGGTTAAAAAGCTCTTGCTTTTTCTCTGCGTTTAAATAATTCATTTTGTTTTATTTGTTTTGGTAAAAACAGGGCAAAGGTAATGATTTTTATCGGATTCGCAATCTTTTTCGTGTTTTTCGGCCGATTGCAAAAAAGAGGGCGAGAAACGCCCTCTTTATATACATAGTGCGCCTGCCGGAAAGAGGCGTCGAGCGGACGCCCCCGGTTACGGTTTCGTATAGTTGTACTGGCCGCCTTCGCCCGCGATGGTGAGCGTCGGGCTGCCGGCCGCTTCGACGCGGCCGATCACGCGGGCGTCGACGCCGAACGAACGCGAAATGGCGATGATCTCGTCGGCCGCCGCCGGATCGACGTAGAGTTCCATCCGGTGTCCCATGTTGAAGACCTGGTACATCTCTTCCCACGCGGTCTGCGACTCCTCGCGGATCATCCGGAACAGCGGCGGGATGTCGAACAGGTTGTCCTTGATCACGTGTACGTTGCCCGCAAAATGCAGCACTTTGGTCTGCCCGCCGCCGGTGCAGTGGATCATCCCGCCAATGGCCGGACGGCACTCCTTTAATATACGGGTGACGATGGGCGCATACGTGCGCGTGGGCGAAAGCACCATCTTGCCGACGGTCAACCCCACTTCGTCCATCATTTGCGTCAGGCCGTATTTCCCAGTGTAGGCCAGGTCGGCCGGCATCGAAACGTCGTAGGTTTCGGGATATTTCTTCGCCAGCACGTTCGAAAACACATCGTGGCGGGCCGAGGTGAGGCCGTTGCTGCCCATCCCGGCATTGTACTCGGTTTCGTAAGTGGCCTGGCCATAGGAAGCGAGGGCTACGATCACACGGCCGGGGGTGATGCCCTCGTTCGTGATCACATCACGGCGCGACATACGGGCGGTGACGGTGCTGTCGACGATGATCGTGCGCACGAGGTCGCCCACGTCGGCGGTTTCGCCGCCCGTGGAGTGGATGTCTACACCCAAACCCCGCATCGTTTCTAAAAAGTCTTCGGTGCCGTTGATGATGGCGGAAATGACTTCGCCCGGGATCAGCTTTTTGTTGCGCCCGATGGTCGACGAGATGATCATCGGCCCAGTGGCGCCGACGCACAGCAGGTCGTCGGTGTTCATCACGATAGCGTCCTGGGCGATGCCGCGCCATACCGACAGGTCGCCCGTTTCGCGCCAGTAGGCGTAGGCGAGCGACGATTTGGTCCCCGCCCCGTCGGCGTGCATGATCAGGCAACCGTCGGGGTCGCCGGTGAAAATGTCGGGGATGATCTTGCAGAACGACCGGGGGTAGAGTCCCTTGTCGATGTTCTTGATTGCGTTGTGCACGTCCTCTTTCGAGGCCGATGCGCCGCGTTGGAGGTAACGGGAGGATTGGGCCATCGTTTGCAATTATTTTTTCAGCACACAAAATTAGCCATTTTTCCGGAATTTTCCGTGAGAAAGCGCGAAAGAATGCACAAACCCTTTTTCTCATTAGCCCGAAATCCCCGTCCGCCGGCCATATCCCTCCCGAAAAATTCGTTCCTTAACAAAAAATTTGCACAACGGCAGGATATAAATATCTATATTTGTAAAAATTAACCGGACAATTATGAAAAAGATTATGCTGTTTGTTTGCTCATTCGCCCTGTTAGGATTCGTTTCCTGCAACAAGGAGGGCGAAGGTGAAAAGCTCCCCCTGGGAGCCATCACGGTCGACGGCATCAGACACTTCATCACCGAGGCCGGATATATGGACGGAACCTATAAGACCGTTATCCGCTTTATCACTGAACCGCTGCAAGGATCCCCAGAATACTATCATTTCGAGGTTTCGGTGCCGGGCGACGGTGCCTCCGGCTGGCACACGATGGCTGCGGGCGAAAGAAACTGGTCGGTCACACAGCTAAACACCGACAAGCAGGAGGGCTATGAACAGGTAATCGTCGAAGGCCGGGCCTTTGTCCTGGCTGTCGGACAAGCTGATGCCCAACGGAACCGGCATTTCGAAGTCTCTTTCGATATCACCCTCGAAGACGGCCGGAAAGTTTCGACCGACTTCAGGGGCGTGTGCGAAGGTTCCCCGCTGTGGGTCGGGGGACGATAGCCGCCGGAAAGCATTCGTTGCCACAGGTATTCTATTTCCCGGCACTTTTTTGTACCTTTGCCAAGTAAGGGCGATCTCCCGGGTGCCGGGAGTCCCCTCGGAGGACATCTATGCAGATCAACCAAAAATCAGAAGCGGTATTCGAGCTCATCAAAGGGATGAGCAAGGCCGAAAAGCGTAACTTCAAACTCTACGCCACCCGCCTGGCCGGCAACCAGGAGGCGAAGTTTCTTGCGCTTTTCGATGCCATGGACGCCATCGACGAATACGACGAAGCAAAGGTACTCAAGCGCTGTCCCGTCAAAAAGGAGCAATTGCCCAACATGAAGGCCCACCTGCTGCGCCAGATACTGATCAGCATCCGTCTGCTCAGCGTCCAGCACAACATCGGCATGCAGCTCCGCGAACAGATGGACTTCGCCTGTATCCTCTACGAAAAGGGGTTTTATAAACAAGCGCTCAAGACCCTCGACAAGGCCAAGGAAATGGCCGTCGAAAACGAGGAACACATCGTGGCCCTCGAGGTGGTCGAGTTCCAAAAAACGATCGAATCGCTGCACATCACCCGCACCCTGGTCGACCGCAGCGAAGCGATCAGCCGCGAAAGCGCCGAGTTGTGCGAACGGGTGTCGGCCGTGAATGACCTGTCGAACTTGTCGACCCTGCTCTACGGTCTTTACCTCAAGCTGGGCTATACCCGCTCGGCCCGCGACCAGCACCTGGTCGAAAAGTATTTTTCGAAACGGCTCGAGCCCTACCACGACAGGAAACTCTCCTTCATCGAAAGTTTTCACTACTATCAGGCGATGGTGTGGTACCACTATATCCGGCACGACTTTCAGAAATGTTACAAATACGCCTGCCTGTGGATGCGGCTCTATGACGGCAACCCGCAGATGAAAGAGGCCCACTACGACAACTACCTGAAGGGATACGCCCGGTTGCTCGACAACCTCTATTATATGCGGAGCTACAAGCGGTTTGCCCGGGCGATGGAAGACCTCGAAGCCCAACGCGAAGCGATCTGCTCGATCGGCGACAACGCCCGGATGCTCTACCTGTCGGTCTACTACACCGGGGCGATGAACCGCCTCTTCCTCGAAGGGCGCTTCTCGGAAGGCCGCAGGCTCATCCGCGAGGTCGAAGAGTACCTGGAAGACTACAGCCGCCACATCGACGTCCACCACCAGATGATGTTCTTTTATAAGATCGCGTGCCTCTACTTCGGCAACGACGAGTACAAGAATTGCATCAAGTATTTACAGAAGATCATCTCGACGCGCGATCCGATGATCCGGCGCGACCTGCAATGCTACGCCCGGATGCTGATGCTCATCGCTTCCTATGAGGCGGGGATCGACTACAACCTCGATTACCAGATCAGGGCCGTCTATGCCTTCCTGGTGAAAATGAACGACATGCACGAGGTGCAGCACGAAATGATCTCGTTCCTCAAGCGCCTCAATTCGGCCTACAACGCCGATTTCAAAGCCGAACTTCGAGGATTTTACGAAAAGCTGAAACCCTACGAATCGCACCCTTACGAGCGGCGCACGTTCTACTACCTCGACATCCTGGCCTGGCTCGAGAGCAAAATCAAGGGCGTGACCGTGGCGCAGGTGGTGCGAGGCCGCTATGAGGCCGCTGTGGGGAAAGGGCGCTGACTCCGAGAAAGTGCGTGCGGGCCCCGAGCAAGGGAACAAATCACGTCCGAAAGCGCGCCGAACGAAAACCCTACCCCGCGCTCCAGGTATGTGATCCGGCCCACCCCACTAAAAATGTCGGATTTTTATCGCGTTTTTTTTCGGGAATTACACTTTTCAAAAAAAACATCCTATCAGATTCGAATCTTATCGAAAAATCCACCCCATCAAATCGTAGCAAAAAGGATTTTGGGATTTGAATTTTTAACAAACCGCCCGAATCAAAAACTTTTTTCCCAAAGAGATTTGTAGGAATAATCACAAAATGTTATTTTTGTACCGACGAAATTAAAAAAAGAAGACGTTATGGAAAAGCACGTGGAAAAGTATGTAGAAGAGTTTATGGACCGGGTGGTAGCGAAAAACCCCGGCGAGAAAGAGTTTCATCAGGCGGTGCACGAGGTGGTGGAAAGCCTTGCGCCCTATATCCTGGACAATCCGGTGCTGATGAAGATGAAAGTATTGGAGCGCATCGTAGAACCCGAGCGCATCGTGATGTTCCGTGTGCCGTGGGTTAACGACAAGGGCGAGGTGGAGATCAACAAGGGCTACCGCATCCAGTGCAACAGCGCCATCGGGCCGTATAAGGGCGGGATCCGTTTCCACTCGTCGGTCAACCTGAGCATTTTGAAGTTCCTTGCCTTTGAGCAGACTTTTAAGAATAGCCTCACCACGCTGCCGATGGGTGGCGGCAAGGGGGGATCGGATTTTTCGCCCAGAGGCAAATCCGATAATGAAGTGATGCGTTTCTGCCAATCGTTTATGACCGAACTCGCACGCCACATCGGCCAGGACACCGACGTGCCGGCCGGCGACATCGGCGTGGGCGCCCGCGAAGTGGGCTTCATGTTCGGGCAGTACAAACGCCTGCGCAACGAGTTTACCGGCACCCTCACCGGCAAAGGCGCCGAATGGGGCGGCAGCCCGCTGCGTCCCGAAGCGACAGGCTACGGCACCTGCTACTTTGCCCAGGAAATGTTGGCCACCCGCGGCACTTCGTTCAGCGGCAAGATCGTGGCCGTTTCCGGCTCGGGCAACGTGGCCCAGTATGCCGTGCAGAAAGCGACCCAGCTCGGCGCCAAGGTGGTGACCCTCTCCGATTCGAACGGGTATATTTACGACCCGGACGGCATCGATGCCGAAAAGCTGGCTTATGTTTTCGAATTGAAGAACATCTTCAGAGGCCGCATTAAGGAATATATTGAAAAATACCCGAATGCGAAATATGTGGCCGACCAGCGGCCGTGGGGTGTGAAGTGCGACATCGCCCTGCCCTGCGCCACCCAGAACGAGGTGTCGGGCGAAGAGGCCGCGACGCTTGTCAAGAACGGTTGCATATGCGTGGCCGAAGGGGCCAATATGCCTTCGACGCCCGAAGCGATCGCCGAGTTCCAGAAGGCCAAGATCCTTTATGCTCCGGGCAAGGCGGCCAACGCCGGCGGGGTAGCTACCTCGGGGCTCGAAATGACCCAGAACTCGATCCGCCTGAAATGGGCGCCGGAAGAGGTTGACGCACGCCTGCACTCGATCATGCGCGATATTCACGCCGCCTGTACAAAATATGGAACGGAAGAAGACGGCTACATCAACTACGTCAAAGGAGCCAACGTGGCTGGCTTTATCAAAGTGGCCAATGCGATGTTAGCCCATGGGGTAGTATAAGCAGATTTCTTCCAGCTCGGGCAAACCTGCTGCGTTGCCGAACTCCGGCCTTTCGGTCACGTACTAAAGTACGCTCCCTCAGTCCAGACTCCGGCGCCTTGCATCTTCACCCGATCTGAAAGAAATCCTCACGAACGACATCTGGAAGTTTTTCCTTTTTAAACCTTGGAGAAAACGTTTAAACTTGCGGTTTAAACGTTTTCTTTTTTGACGTTACGAGCGAAGCCATCCATCAAGTGCCGCCAGGCGCAGGGCAAAGCCCTGCAACGCGCCTCCAAGGAAATGGCGTAAAGGACCAGAGCGAAGCGGAGCTCAGCGACCAACGGGAGCTAAAAATGTTGCGAAAAGCGTAGCGAAGTCCACTGTTTGAGCCCGCAGGGCGAGTTGTGGACGCAGTAGCTTTACGCAGCATTTTTTAGCCATTTCCTTGACGCGCTTGAATTTTCTGCAACTTTTTTTGTCAAGAAAAAAAGTTGGACAGAAAAAAGTTCTATTTTTGAGCAATACAAAACGATCGTTATGAAAAAACTCTTCTTATTTTGCTTGGCGATGGCCGGGCTGCACGCGGCGGCGCAGGAACCGATCGAAATGCTCCTCTACCCCGACGGGGCGCCGGACGACAACGGCATCAAAATCGAGCAACAGCAATGGAACGAAGCCGGGACGTCAATCCGGATGATCGCCATTCCGAAACTATATGTCCATCTGCCGGCCAAGGAAAAGGCGACAGGACGCGCCGTAATCATCTGCCCGGGCGGCGGATACGGCTCGGTGGCGATCAACCACGAAGGCCACGACGTAGCCCGGTGGATGGCTGAGCGGGGCATTGCGGGCATCGTCCTGCAATACCGGATGCCCAACGGCCACCGCGAAATCCCGTTGGAGGACGCCCACACCGCCATCCGCACCGTCCGCGCACAGGCCGTCAAGTGGAACATCGACCCGGCCAAGGTCGGCATCATGGGTTTTTCGGCCGGGGGACACCTCGCTTCGACCGCCGCGGTGTGGTTCGACGAAGCGACGCGGCCCGATTTTGCGGTGCTGATCTATCCCGTCATTTCGCTCGAACCCGAACTGACCCACGTCGGTTCGCGCGACAACCTGCTCGGGCCACCTCCGGGCGGGGTGCTGAACAATCCGGGATCGGAATATGCACAACTGGTAAGGCAATATTCGACCTATTACCAAGGCTCGCCGCAAGTGCCCCCGACGTTCATCGCGCTGAGCGACGACGACCGCAGCGTCCCCCCTGCCAACGGCACCCTTTTTTACATCCGGGCGCTGAAAGAACACGGTGTGGCGGGCGAATTACACGTCTACCCCACCGGCGGCCACGGCTGGGGATGGCGCGACACATTTTTGTATAAGGATGAATTGCGCACGAGCCTCGACCGCTGGCTCAACGAGTTGCCCTGAAAAATATCCGGAAAAACGTACAATAATCGGACAATGAAAAAGATACTCTTCTTCCTTCTGGCAATGGCCGGGTGGCAACTGGCGGCTCAGGAGCCCATCGAACTACTTCTTTACCCCGATGGGGCGCCCGACGACAACGGCCTGACCATCGAACAGCAAAAATGGAATGCGGAAGGCACTTCGTTGCAAATGGTCGCCGTTGCCAAAATGTACGTCCACCTTCCGCCCAAGGAAAAAGCCACGGGGCGGGCGGTGATCATCTGTCCGGGTGGCGCTTACATCGCGTTATCGATGTACTCTGAGGGGCACGATGTGGCGCGTTGGATGACCGAACGGGGCATTGCCGCCATCGTTCTCCAATACCGGATGCCCAACGGTCACCCCGAGATTCCGCTCAATGACGCTCACATGGCCATTCGCACTGTCCGCGCACGGGCTGCAGAGTGGAATATCGACCCAGCCAAGGTCGGCGTGATGGGTTTTTCGGCGGGGGGACACCTGGCTTCGACCGCTGCAGTGTGGTTCGACGAAGCGACGCGGCCCGATTTCGCCGTGTTGATCTACCCCTCCATTTCACTCGAACCCGGGTTAGCCCGCGCCTTGCCACGCGAAAGCCTGCTCGGGCCGCCGCCGGAAGATGCGCTGCACAATCCGGGGTCGGAATACGGACAATTGATCCGAAAATACACGGCTTACTATCACGGCTCGCCGCAGACGCCTACGACGTTCATCGCCCTGTGCGACGACGACACCAGCGTGCCCCCGATCAGCGCCCCTCTTTTTTATATCCACGTATTGAAAGAACACGGTGTGGCGGGCGAACTGCACGTCTACCCCACCGGCGGCCATGGCTGGGGATGGAAAGACAGATTTAAGTATAAGGACGAATTGCGCACGAGCCTCGACCGTTGGCTCAGCGAACTACCCTGACGAATTTAGGGGGTCGAGGCAATAAAAGGGTGTATATTTGCGTTGCCTTTCATATCTTTGCAGCATACTCGCAAAGTCAAAAACCCAGGTGTCGGAAGACACCTTTGCACCCGAAAAAAACGAATCGCAATGAAGAAAATCGTATTGGCCACAGCACTTCTGTTTTGTGCGGCCGGGCTTTGGGCCCAGAATATCAAGTCGGAGAAACTGCAGGATTTTTCCTCGCTGGTGTTGTCCGGCAAGTTGAATGTCACCCTTGAGCCTTCGGACCACAACGGGATCGAGATCACGATGGTCGACGCCGATATGAGCCGGATGGAATGGGGCGTGAAGGGCGACAAGCTCTCGATCCGACTGAAAGCCAACCCGATCGGCCCGACGGGCGGCTCGGCCAACGTGAAGATATATTACACGAAACTGTCGTCGATCGAGGTTACGGGCGGTGCCAACGTGGGATCGTTGTCGGCCGTGCGCACGGGGATCTTCGGGCTGAAAGCTTCGGGAGGGACTAACATTGCGCTCGAGATTTACGCGAGCGACCTGACCGTGACGGCCGAAGGTAATTCGGTGTTGTTGCTGACCGGATCATCGGATTACATTACGGCCAAGGCGACAACCAAGGGCAAGATCGACGCGCGGAACCTGCAGACGAAAACGGCGATGGTGAATGCGCAGTTGGCGGGTGAGGTTTATGTGTGGGGGTTGGATAAGATCGACGCCAAGGCGGTGACGAACGGGGTGGTCTATTACAAGGGTACGCCTGAGGTGCTGAAGGTTTCGGAGAAGATGGGGGGCACGATCGCCTCGGTAGGACAATAAGTGCGTGCCCGCACCGGGAGATTTTCCAAGCAAAGTCCAAGTGAAAAATTTTTGGTGCCGCTTTTTGTAAAAAGCGGCAGTTCCCTCAGAGGAAAATGTGCGAAGGCCACGCTCCCTGAGATTTTTATGCCGGGGACGACTCGGCAGAGGTTACCTTCCGTTGCATAAAAATCTCTTGTGCGCGGGGGAAAGATATAACGTGGCGGGCAAATGCCCGCCACACTTGTTTAAAAAAATTGGCCACCGCACGGGGCAGATTTATGCAATAAACGGATCGCATTCTCATGCCGGATCAGGCATAAATCTGCATGGAAAGCTGGCCACTCCGCATTGGGCTTCGCCGAGGGTACTGGCGCTTTTTATAAAAAGCGCCGCAACCGAGGTCGCCGACGGCGAACGAGCTCAGCGGAGCTAAAAATTTTTCTGCGATGCAAGGCATCGCTTGACTTATTTTCCTGTAAACAGTGAGGGCTATTTTTTGATGCGGCCGGGGTTTTTGGCGACGAAGTCGCCCCAGCCTTTCGACCCGGTCGCCCCACGCAGCGGCGACGTACTCTCATAATAATGGCACATGGCCACCGCCAGTCCATCCGTCGCATCCAGGTTCTTCGGCAACGACTCCGGCTCCAGCTTCAATATCTTAGCCAGCAACGACGCCACCTGCTCCTTAGAAGCCGCCCCACTCCCGGTAATCGACAATTTCACCTTGCGCGGCGCATACTCAAACACCGACACTCCTCGCGTCAAGGCAGCCGCCATGGCCACCCCCTGCGCCCGCCCCAGCTTCAGCATACTCTGCACATTCTCCCCGAAAAAAGGCGACTCGAAAGCCACCTCGTCCGGCCCGTACTCGGCCACCACCGCCGACACCCGTTCGAAGATGTGACGCAGTTTTTCGTAGGTATCCTTATAGCCCCTCAGCTCGATGCATCCCAGTACCACACAGCGCACCTCACGCCCCCGCACCTCGATCACCCCGTAACCGGTGATGTTCGTTCCGGGGTCAATGCCCATAATGATCTTCGGGGCCACATCGCCCTCCACTCTATTCAGTTTTTTCACGGAATTCCCTGAGTTCGCGTTCCACGCGGGCCAGCGTCAGCCGCATCTCGGGCAGGCTCTTGAACGCGATCGCCGCCCGCTGGTATTCCCGCGCATCGTAGGCCGGCGCACCCATCAACTGCACGCCCTCTTTCTTGATCGTGTTGGCAATGCCCGACTGCGAAGCCACCTGCACCCCGTCGGCGATCGTGATGTGGCCCGCCAGGCCCACCTGGCCGCCGAACATACACCGCGCGCCAACCTTGGTCGAACCGGCAATGCCCACCTGGGCCGCCATTACGGTCGATTCACCCACCTGCACATTGTGGGCGATCTGGACCAGGTTGTCGAGTTTCACCCCGCGGCGGATCACGGTCGAACCCATCGTCGCCCGGTCGATGCACGTGTTGGCCCCTATTTCGACCCAATCCTCGATCACGACGTTGCCGATCTGGGGAATCTTTTTGTACGTGCCGTCGGCCTGCGGCGCGAAGCCGAAGCCGTCGCCGCCGATCACCGTCCCGGCGTGGATCGTCACGTTGTTGCCCAGCACGCACTCTTCGTAGATTTTTACGCCGGGGTAAAGCGTCACGTTATCGCCGATCTTCACCCGGTCGCCGATGTAAACCTGCGGAAAGATCTGCGCATTCTTACCCACGACCGCACCGGGACTAATGCAGGCAAATTCGCCCACGTAAGCCCCTTCGCCCACCGTGGCCGACGGGTCGACGGCCGACTGCGGCGAAACACCGCTCTTGCGGGGTTTATTAGCCACATACAGGTCAAGCAGTTGGGCAAAGGCGGCGTAGGCGTCCTCAACGCGAACCAATGTTGCGCTAACGGGCCGTTGCGCCACGAAATCCTTGCCCACCATCACGATAGTCGCCTGGCTGTCATAAATAAAATGTTCGTATTTCGGGTTCGAGAGGAAAGCGAGCGCGCCTTCGTGTCCTTCTTCGATCTTGGCGACCGTCCACACCTTGGCCTGGGGATTGCCCTCAACCGTTCCGCCGAGGAATGCCGCGATCATTTCAGCCGTAAATTCCATATCTTTCGTGAGTTTCGTTATAAATACTTCTTCAGGTCGATGCCCGGGGGCATAAAGGGCGACACATCGCCGCCAAAGGTGATGATCTCGCGCACGGAGCTCGACGAGATGGCTACATACTTGGGCGGGGTGAACAACAACACCGTCGTCAGTTCGGGATTGAGCGCCTGGTTGAGCTGCATCATGTTGCGTTCGAATTCGAAGTCGACCGTGTTGCGCATGCCCCGCAGCAGAAAACGCACCCCGAGGCGGTTGGCCAGGTCGGCCGTAAGACCTTCGAAAGTGGTCACCTCCACGCGCGGTTCGTCGCGGTAGAGGTCGCGGATGAGCGCCTCGCGGTTTTCGGGAGTGAGCAGGCCGCGCTTTTCGACGTTGACGCCGATGGCCACGATCACCCGGTCGAAGAGGGAAAGTCCCTGGTCTACAACCGATTTATGCCCCATCGTAAAGGGGTCGAACGAGCCGGGAAATAGCGCTGTCTTTTCCATAAATTTGTGATTCAATCGGATAAATGTAGGTAAATTTCGTTACATTTGCTCAAAGTAAAGTAAATATTCCGTGTGCCGGGAGGCACCATTTGCTCAAACAAAGTAAAAAAACTCCCCCTGTGGGGACGCACTTATGCTGACATACGACCACCTGATCCGGGTGCGCTACTCGGAAGTCGACCAAATGGGTTTTTTGTACCACGCCCATTATGTGGATTATTACGATGTAGCCCGCACCGAAGCCCTGCGCTCACTCGGTACGAGCAATGCCGACCTCGAGGCCGACGGCTATATGCTGCCCGTGGTGGAGGTGGTTTCCAATTATAAAAACCCAGCCCATTACGACGACCTGCTTACCGTGCGGGTGCGGCTCGAAGCGTTGCCCGTAGTGAAGATGGTGTTCCATTACGAGGTATTCCGCCCAAACGGCGAGCTGATCAACACCGGACGCGTCACGCTGGCCTTTATGCGGGCCGATTCGAAACGCGCCTGCCGAGCGCCTGAGCAGTTGTTGAAATACCTGCGGCCGCTTTTTTCGGAATAACAGGAAACCGATGAAAAGAAAAACGATCTTTTTCATGCTGATGCTGACCGCGCCGCTGTTGGCGCAGGCCCAGGTGATCGAGTTGCCGCTGACCGAGAAAGAGGGCTACGGGCCGTTCGAGGTCGGATTCCGGGAGATCTATTTTTACGACGACAAGGCATGGGATTGGTCGCAGGCCGAGCTTCGGGTGACGGGCATCCCCGCCGATTGGAATGACGTAAAAACAGGCGACGTCGAAACCAACCTCTACCAAAAGACTTACCAAAGCTACTTCAGCGGCAAGATCACAGAAAAGACCTACGACGAAAGCCGGATAAACTGGGCGTGGATGCCCGATACGGCCTCGCTGTCGAAAACGCCTATCCGGTGCCAGATCGCCTATCTGCAAGGTATCGACCCGCAAGGACGAAAAATGATGATGGTCGACACCGACGGCGACCTCGATTTCGGGGACGAGACCCCGTTTGCCATACAATTTACAATCGGCGCCGGACAGGATGCCGATTCGGCAGCCCGCCATGCACGGCGGGTGGTCTGCGAACGGCTGTCGCACGGGCGCGTGGTGCGCGACACCGTCGGGATGGTGTTTGCTTATCTGCCGAGGTTCGACGTGATGATGGTCAATTTTCCACGCTACGCCGTCGCGACGCTCGACGGGGAGGAGATCGCCCTTTTTACTGGATTTTCGACGCTGTCCTACGAAAACAAACAGTGTGAACTGGTGCTGGTGAACGACAGCCTGCGGGCCGGTGCAAAAGCCGATCAGGGATTGTTGATCGGCCGAGACCGCTTCTTCACCGTCAACGGAACGACCTACAAAAACCTCGGGGTGGACGACAATCGCAACGTACTGCGCCTCGAAAAGATGGAAAACGTGGCGCAGGGGCAAACGATGGAGGTCGTCGAGATCGGGCTCAGAACGTCGTTGTTGGACGATGGGAACCTCAAGCTCGAACAGCTTTCCGGGAAATATGTATTGCTCGATTTCTGGGCCACGTGGTGCGGGCCGTGCATCGGCGAGATCCCCAACCTCAAAAAGTTATATGAAAGTACCCCGCGCGAAAAATTCGAGATCGTCGGCATCCTTGGCCGCAGTACGCGCAAGAACCTCGACATCCTGATCGAGGGACACGGGATCACCTGGCCGCAGATCCTGTCGGACAAGATTGTGGCGGATTACGGCGTGTCGCTGTTTCCGACCACGCTGCTGATCGGGCCCGACGGGACGGTGATCGCCCGTGACCTGCGGGGAGCTGAACTCGACAAAAAGATACACGAGCTGATCGGGGAATAACCCCGCGGCAATACACAAAAAAGCACGAGCCGGAATACCTGTTCGTGCTTTTTCATTTGAGATCACTTCCGCTATACCGAGGAACTGCAGGAGTCTTCCGTCGCTTCTAAACTCTCCCTGTGCGGGGACGCACCGGTCTCGATCACGATCTGGGCCGCACGGTCCGAAGGCAGAATGCCGGGCAGGCGCAACCGCCCCAGCATTTCACGGGCTTCGGCCACCTGGGCGGCAGCCGCCTCGGGGTCGGAGAGCAGGCACAGGGCGCATTCGGCGATCGGCTCCGGACGGCAATTATAAAGCACGTATTCGGGAATGATCTCACGGTCGGCCTGCAGGTTCAGCAGGTTGGCAAAGCGGATCTTGATCGCCGTGCGCACCATAAAATCAGTCAATGCATTGAAGCGGTAAGCGATCAGGTGGGGCACGCCGAGCGCCGCCAATTCGAGCGAAACCGTTCCCGATTTAGCAATGGCGATCTCACTGACGGTAAACACCTTGTAACGCATTTCGCGGCCTGTCACCACCCGCACCGGGATGTCGCTCTCGGCAAAGAATTTTTTCACCCGTTTTTCGACACCGGGTACCGTGGGGATCATCACCGAGAACTCGCCGTAGCGGGCGCGGACCGTTTCGAGCGATTTTTTGAAGATCGGCATCAGCCGGGCCACCTCGCTGCGGCGGCTGCCGGGCAGCACACAGATCACCGTTTCGTCGGGATCGAGGCCCAACTCACTGCGGACAGTCGGAGCGTTGTATTCGATCGAGGCCATGCGTTCGACCACCGGGTGGCCGACGAAATCACACTGCAGGCCGTATTTCTCAAAAAAACGTCCCTCGTCGGGCAACAGCGTCATCAGGCGGTCGACCAGGCGAGCGACATTCTTAGCCCGCCCCTTTTTCCACGCCCACACCTGCGGGGCGACGTAATGGACGATGGGAAATTTTATGCCCCGTTTGCGTAATTTGGTCACCAGTTGGCTGATGAATCCCCAACTGTCGACCGTCACCAGCACGTCGGGTTGCCAGGCTGTGATGTCATCGGCCGTTTCACGAACGCGACGCAGGATGCGCCGCAAGTTAGGCAGCACCTCGAAGACCCCCATGACGGAGATCTCTTCGATGTCGAACAGGCTGTTCAGGCCGCGCTCGGCCATGCTCTCGCCCCCTACCCCGCGAAATTCCATCGTCGGGTTGGCGCGGCGCAAGGCGTCGATCAGCCCCGAGGCAAGCAGGTCGCCCGAAGGCTCTCCGGCTACAAGATACACTTTCATGGCGGTGGGTTTTAAGCGAAAATCAGTCTACCTTCAATCCGATGATGAAAATGCCCAGTTCGTTGGCGCGGTCGATCGTGCCCTGGCGTTCGATCACCAGAATGCCGCCCGACTCGACGGCGATGCCACCGATGCCGCACGCCTTGAGTTTTTCGATCGTGCGGATGCCGATCGCGGGCATATCGGTGCGGGTATCCTGACCCGGCTTCTTGATCTTAACCATCACCGGGGCCTTGCCCTCTTTGCGGACAAGGGCCGAGCGTTCGAGCATCATATCGGTGCCTTCGGCCGCTTCGACCGCCAGCACCATGCCTTCCTGCACGGTTACGGCCTGGCCCACGTCGACGCCCCCCAGGGCCTTGGCCACTTCGATCCCGCGGCGGATGTCGTCCATATCGTCTTTCGACGGTTTTACGTCGCCGTAGATACCTTCGTAGAACATCATCTCGGGCACCACGTCCTCGATGCCCCGCACCCGGAAGCCGCGGCTTTCGAGTTCGGCGATCACGGCGCGGAACAGACTGTCGTCGCCCAGCGACTTCATCGCCAGCTTGGCCAGGATCTTCGTCCCTTCCCAATCCGGGATCAGCTCCTTGAACGAGGGGCGCTTGATCCCGCCCGACATCACGATATCATGTGCACCGTTCTCGTTGAAAAATTTCAGGATCTTCCCCACTTCTCCCATCTTGGCCATGATGTGGGGGACGTCCGCGTAGTCTTCCTCGCGGGCAAAGGGGATGAGCCCCACCACAAAAACCTCGACGCCTTTGGCCCGGCAACTCTTGATAATCTCGAGGGGCATCACCCCGTTGCCGGCGACCAGCGCCACTTTTTTGATCTCTTCCATCTTCAGTAAAATTTTATCGTTACAAATTTATGTTTTTTCGGGCAAAGTCTGTTGTCCTACCGGCGCAAAAATGACCGGAAAGCCGCATTTTTCGAACGGACGGCAGCCTCCGGGCGCGGGAAATCGAAAAATGAGTACCTTTGCATTCGATGGGAAATATACTCGACCGCAGCGTGATGTTCCTGCCCGGCGTGGGCGAAGTGCGGGCCAAACTTTTCGAAAAGGAGTTGGGCATACGCACTGTCGGCGACCTGTTGTACTATTTCCCCTACCGGTATATCGACCGCAGCAAATTTTTTACCATCCGCGAGGTCGACCCCGAAGAAAGTACCTATATCCAACTGCGGGTGCGGGTCGAGGGGATACAACTGGCCGGCGGCGGGCCCAAGAAACGATTGGTCGTCCACGTGCGCGACGCGAGCGGGTCGGCCGAGCTGGTCTTTTTCCAGCACATCGCGTGGAACCAGAAACAGTTGGAGGTAGGGCGCGAGTACACCATCTTCGGAAAACCGTCGTTTTTCAACGGACGGTTGAGTTTCGTGCACCCCGAGGTAGGGTCGACCCTCGTTCAGAACGACCGTTTCCACCCCGAAACGCAGGGGGTTTACAGCACCACCGAGCGCCTCAACACACAGCACCTGGGCACCCGCAAGATCTTCGACCTGGTTTGCGCCGCCTGGCAGGCGGCCGAGCGGGAGATCGGGGAAACATTGCCCGCGGAGGTGATCCGGGCCCACGGGCTGATGGGGTTGAAAGAGGCGCTATTTAACGTCCATTTCCCGGTCAATGCCAACCTACTGAGACAAGCGCGGTTGCGGTTGAAATTCGAGGAATTGCTGGGCATCCAGCTCCAGATCCTTTCGCAGCGCAACGTGAGGGTACGCAAGAGTCGAGGGTATATGTTCCGCAAGATCGGCGACAATTTCAATACGTTTTACAACGAGAAATTACCCTTCGAACTGACCGGAGCGCAGAAGCGCGTGCTCCGGGAAATCCGCGCCGACATGGCCACCGGACGACAGATGAACCGGCTCTTGCAGGGCGATGTGGGCTCAGGAAAGACACTTGTCGCGCTAATGAGCGCGTTGATCGCCGTCGACAACGGCTTCCAGGCGTGCATCATGGCCCCCACGGAAATCCTCGCCACGCAGCATTTTCATTCGATCAGCCGGATGACCGAGGGCACGGGCCTGCGTGTGGCCTTACTGAAAGGTTCGACACCGAAAAAAGAGCGGAAAGTGTTGCTGCCTGCCTTGGAGGCGGGCGAGATCGACCTGCTGATCGGCACCCATGCGCTGATCGAGGACAATGTGCGCTTTTCGAATTTAGGCTTAGTCGTTATCGATGAACAACACAGGTTTGGGGTCGAGCAACGCGCCCGGCTGTGGAACAAGGGCGACGTTTTTCCGCATATCCTGGTGATGACCGCCACACCCATTCCGCGAACGCTGGCGATGACCCTCTACGGCGACCTCGACGTGTCGGTGATCGACGAGCTGCCCGCCGGACGAAAACCGATCCGGACAGTACATTATTACGAAAACAGCCGCCTGAAAATGTTCGGGTTTATCCGGCAACAGATAGAACTGGGGCGGCAGGTATACATCGTTTACCCGCTGATCCAGGAGTCCGAGAAGATGGATTATGCCGACCTCGAAGACGGTTATGCCGGCATCTCGACGGCCTTTCCCCCGCCTGGCTTCGTCACCCTGGCCGTCCACGGACGGATGAAGCCCGCCGAAAAGGATTTTAGTATGGACCTTTTCAAAAAAGGGAAAGCCCATATCCTGGTCGCTACGTCAGTGATCGAGGTGGGGGTCGATGTGCCCAACGCCTCGGTGATGGTGATCGAGAGCGCCGAGCGGTTCGGGCTGTCGCAGCTGCACCAGTTGCGCGGACGTGTGGGGCGCGGCGCCGAGCAATCTTACTGTGTGCTCATGACTTCCTATAAGCTTTCGCGCGAGTCACGCAAGCGGATCGAGGCGATGGTGTCCACGAACGACGGTTTCGAGTTGGCCGAGTTAGACCTCAAACTGCGCGGCCCGGGCGATCTGCAGGGCACCCAGCAGAGCGGCTTGGCATTCGACCTGAAGATCGCCGACCTGGCTCGCGACGGACAGGTGTTGCAACTGGCCCGCGACGCGGCCGAGCGGATCCTAGCCGACGACCCGTTGCTCGAAACGCCAGCCTACGCCAGCCTGCGGGCGCTGAAAGACCGGTATTCTACGAATGAAAACCGGGATTTTAGCATGATTTCATAACTTTTTGTCTACTTTTGCGTTGTATGCGTAAAAGACCATCTTAAAGCTATGACACACCGAATCATAAAAATATTGTTTGCATCGGCCCTCGTGCTGTGGGGCGCGACCGGCGCACAGGCGCAGCAACCGGCGGCCGGACTGCCCGCCACCCCTTATCAGGTCGGCGAGAAACTGACCTACGCGGCCAGTTACAGCCTGAGCTTCATTAACACCGACGTGGGCGAAGTCACCTTTGCCGTCACCAGCGGAAAACTCAACAGCAAGCCGGTTTACCATTTTAGTGCGACGGCGGTCACCTATCCTTTCTACCGCACGTTTTTCGACATGAAAGACGTCTACGATTCGTGGGTCGACCAGGAAACCCTCAAGCCGCTCTACATGAAGAGCAACATCAAGGAGGGCAGCTACCGCTTCACGAGCGAGGTCAACTACGACTGGGGCCAGATGCGCGGCTACTCGAAATGGCGCAACCTCAAGCGGCCGAGTTACACGCACAAGACACTACCCCTCACCCCGAACGCTATGGACGGGATCAGCCTGTTCTACAACCTGCGGAGCATCAACGCCTCGGGGATGAGCCCCGGCCAACGCGGTCACGTCGAACTGGTGCTCGAAGACACCGTGCGCCGGATCAACTACAAGTTCATCGGCCGCGAAACCCGCACCATCGACGGATTGGGCACATGCCGGACAATGAAATTCTCGGCCGAACTGGCCACCTCGACCGGCGAAGCGTTTGCCGACGGCACCGAAATTTTCATCTGGTTCTCGGACGACAAAAACCAGATCCCGCTCTACGTCGAAACCCCGATCAAGGTCGGGTCGGTCAAAGTGCGGCTGATCAAATGGGAGGGGCTGCGGTATCCCTTTGCGAGTAAACAGTAAGGATATGACAACAAAAAAGTGGAGCGGACTATGTCCGCTCCACTTTCTTTTGCATATCCTTCATATGCTTCCTAAATTCATTTATTACAAGTTTCTTCGATAAATTACTCCGAAGATATCCGCATATTTACCTTTCACGGGATTGCCTCTTACTTTAAATTGATATTCCTTCATGCGTTTCTCGAATTGATAGAATTGTTCAAACGAAAAGGGCATTTGAGCACCAGACAACCAAAAAGTGACTTCTTGTATTTTCCCGGTATAATCACACATCGCCCAGAAAGAGAAAATCGGCCCCATACTTTCTTTGGGAATCTCTTCGGGAGGAATAACCCCTCTGAAAACGTGCATAAATAAAGTATCGGGAACAATAAATCTGGATTCCGCACGATCGTCTTTTACCGTAAGGTGATTAGTCTTACTTGCCAGCGTACCTCTTCCATTAGGATGTATCGTGTAAACATAGGTGATCTCGTTAACCTGTTTTTCTATGACGGTCTGCGCCATTCCCCGGCTGCAGCCAGCAGGAAGAATAATATGTATTTGGTTTTCATAACCTAGAGGGGAGCAGGAGTTAGTCTGCCCCCCCCTTTTTATTTTTCAAAATTAAGACATCCGGTATAAACAAAACTTGGACCTTCCCTCAGTTGAATAGTCATCCTACAAATCCATGGGACGAATGCCACCGATCATCACCTGAAGCCCCTCGTCCTTACGCTCGCCCGACATCTTGAACGAATGCTCCTTTATCCGTTTCTCGAATTCGTAGAATTGCTCGAAGGTAAACGGCATTTTTCCCCGGAACGAGAAATAGACTTCCCGTATCTTGCCCGTATGATCGATAAACATAACAAACGTGGCAAGTTGCGCACGTTTATCGGTATATTCCAGCACTGTTTCCTTAGGAACCACCCCCCGAAACACTTCAAGGATACTCGGAGAAGGATTTACATATATAAGGCCGGAAACCCCTTTTGCTTTTTGATAGTTTGCCTTATTCTCCAGTACGCTCCATCCTTCAGGATGCTGAGTGTATACATAGGTGATCTCGTCAACCTCTTTCTCTTCGATCAACTTTAAGTCCCCCGATTGGGCCATTGCCTGACAATAAAACGCCATTGTCAAAAGCAACAAGAAATATTTGGATTTCATATCTGCGTATTTTTGAGGTTAATAACATCCATGACTGCGGACAAAACAGCAAATGAAGAGAGGGTGATGGAGTAATAAAAACGGAGCGGACGATGTCTGCTCCGTTTTTTCACGAAGTGCTATTTCATATACACCCGAGCCAAAGGCAACCCCCATCTTATTCCTACGTACTGAGCCCCTTCAGGAATACCTTGCAGGTTAAAATGGTATGATTTCATCAATTGCTCCAATTGGTAAAACTCTTCAGGAGTAAGCAGTATTTCCGGCCAGAAGCTGAACACAACTTCTTCCACCTTGCCCGAAGTATCGCAAATTAACCGGAGAAACATCATCGGATTGCCATATTGTTTAAACTCAGCCACCCGCTCTTCAGAAAATACTTTTTTGAATATATCGTGTAACGGAGTAGGTTGGCCTACATCAGTTGGAGCGTCTTTATTCGAACCGTCTTTAGTCTGTTTATTGTCCTTATTTTCCACCGTTCGCGCCTTAATATCGAAAACATAGGTAACCTCACAGACCTGTTTCTCGTAGATTTGCGCAGACACTGCAAAGGGCATAAGCACAAATGCTATTATTATGCTTATCAAATATCTGGTTTTCATATATCGCTTTTTTAAAATTAACACACTTTTCCGTTGTTGACAAAATCAAAAATCAATGGTGCAAGATTTGGATTTATGGGGAAGTTATAATAGTAATGTTGCGTCCGAAAATCTTTCATACATTCCCAATAATCATAATACCGTCCATTAATCAACACTGGCGTTTCCAACGTTGAGAATGTGGGTATTGTCCGACAGCCATTGGTCACAAATAGTAGCCAATCAATATAGTATACGTTCTGATCCGTCGCGGCCAAATACATTCCCCCCGCTCCTCGAACAACATTAAAAAGATCACAGAATAATTTAGCTTCAAATTCGATATTAAGCAGTCCATTTTGTGCATTGTATTGACTTATTCCGTCATCATAATACATATCTTGGAAAAAATGGACAAATTCCTCTGGGAAATGACTCCCTATAGCTCCAATATTCTGAAACGAAATGAATTTATTTCTGGGGTCATACATCCCTTGATGTTCTTGATTAGGATTAACGTATGTGCCTGCTATTTTATGACCACGGCTTCCTAAATAATTATATAAATCAACGAAGCCACATCCAGGATACAAGAGAAGAGCTATTGTAGAATTTAGAACATCCAATTCCCAGGAATTCAAATCAATAGTATCAATCATATTGGTAACCTGAGTGCTCGGAGTAAAAGTGGGTGGCGGGCCGCCGCTGCTGCCACCGCCGCCATTGCCACCACCAGGATAACCACCGCCGCCATTGCCGCCGCTATAATCACCA
Organism: Rikenellaceae bacterium; assembly: GCA_031553805.1. Taxonomy (GTDB): domain Bacteria; phylum Bacteroidota; class Bacteroidia; order Bacteroidales; family Rikenellaceae; genus JAITVB01. The sequence continues at coordinate 145,488 of JAVBLC010000013.1, forward strand.
GGATAAAGAGAATCGGGAAACCAAGGCCAAAACCACGGATAGGGCCATGGATCCCACCCACCCCAGTCACTGCTACCGGTTACCGTAATCGAAGGAATGTCAAGCTCCCAGTCGACGCCACTTGAACGAGTCCGGGGAGATTGGACTGTGTTGGAAGCAAACTCCGACAAGTCGCCCGTAGATGTAGCTTCCTGCTTCTCACACGCCAGAAAAGCGCACGATCCGGCCAAAAGGAGAAGAAAGAATAGATTTTTCTTCATACGCTCGAATTTTTTAAGTTTAACAATGGGGATGTATAACTGTAAAAAACAATGTCGTATTTTTTTTAAAATCTCACGGATTTATGCTTTAAATATAATATATTTTTCACAAATAAACAATATTAAATACACCTTTTACAGTACAAACAAATAGTCCAGGTTTAGGGCAACAAAAAACATCGAGATACTATATGATAGTCGTAAAAAAGATTAGCCCGCGGCAAGCCGCGGGCTAATCTTTCGTAAATATTTATTAAGGAAGAAGTATCAAAAAAAAGATTAGACCCACACGATTCCCTCTGCACTTTAACCAAGTAAAACAAAGTAATTTCGCATCCCCATACAAAAATAACCGTTTCCTTACGCCACAAAGTTATGTATGGGTCTAATCAATTTTATCGGAAAGCGACCCTACGGCCTCCCTCCACGATACAAAAGTAAGTCGCCTATATTAAAATGGCTTTAAAAAAGGATTAGAAAGTGATTAGAAGAGCGTTGCCTCGCGGCCGGGCATCACCACACCCAAGTGCTCATAAGCCAGCGCGGTCGCTTCGCGTCCTCGTGGCGTGCGCTTGATGAAACCTTCTTTGATCAGGAACGGCTCGTAGACTTCCTCGATCGTGCCCGGGTCTTCGCCCACGGCGGTGGCGATGGTGTTCAACCCCACGGGGCCGCCGCCGAATTTATGGATGATCGTCGTCAGGATCTTGTTGTCCATCAGGTCCAGGCCGCGGGTATCGATGTTGAGCGCCTGCAGGGCGTATTTGGTGATCGGCAGGTCAATATGCCCCTCGCCCTTGACCATGGCGAAGTCGCGCACGCGGCGCAACAGCGCGTTGGCGATACGGGGCGTGCCGCGGCTGCGCAGGGCCACTTCCGAGGCGGCCTGCTCGTCGATCTCGATATTGAGGATCGTGGCCGAGCGTTTTACGATGCCTTTCAAGGTCGGCGCATCGTAATATTCGAGGTGGCACTGGATGCCGAACCGCGCCCTCAGGGGGCTGGTCAGCAAGCCGCTGCGAGTCGTCGCCCCGATCAGCGTGAAAGGCATCAGTTCGATCTGGATCGACCTCGCGCTGGGGCCTTTGTCCAGCAAGATGTCGATCTTATAGTCTTCCATCGCCGAGTAGAGGTACTCTTCGACAATGGGGCTCAGGCGGTGGATTTCGTCGATGAACAGCACGTCGCCCTCGCTCAGGTTGGTCAGCAACCCAGCCAGATCGCCCGGTTTGTCGAGCACCGGGCCCGAGGTGACTTTCATCCCGACGCCGAGTTCGTTGCTGATGATGTTGGCCAACGTGGTCTTGCCCAGGCCGGGAGGGCCGTGGAGCAGCACGTGGTCGAGCGACTCGCCGCGCATCAAGGCGGCACGGATAAAGATCGTCAGGTTTTCGACGATCTTGGCCTGTCCGCTGAAGGCGGTCAGTTCCTGCGGCCTGATCTTATTCTCGAAGTCGAGGTCGGTTTCTATGTCGCGGATGTTTTTCATCGGATCGATTGGCGACACAAAGCTAAGAAATATAACCGAAAGGTGCGTACCCGCACAGGGAGATTTTTTCCAACGCCAAACAAGTCCAGGAAAACTTTGCTTTCCCAGGGTGAGTTTGATTGGAAAAGCGCCGCCAAAAAACTACCTTTGCACGAGAATCACCGGTTATGGCCAAAAGCGCAAAAGCATCTTTCCGCGACAGCGTCGCCCAATACGAGCAGATCGTCCGCAACGTGCAGGCGAAAAAATTCGCCCCACTCTACCTGTTGATGGGTGAAGAGGCCTATTTCATCGACCGGCTGGGCGACATGCTCGCCGATTCGATCCTGGACGAAACCCAACGCGCATTCAACCAGATCATTGCCTACGGCAGCGATATCGGGGCGGCCGACGTAGCCAACTACGCCCGCCAGGTGCCGATGATGGGCGGACAGCAAGTTATCATCGTTAAAGAAGCACAAAAACTGGCCAAGATCGACCAACTCACCGCCTATGCTCAACAACCGGTGGCGAGCACGGTGCTCGTGTTATGTCACAAGGAAAAAACGCTCGACAAACGTTCTGCGCTTTACAAAGCGCTGGATGCCAACGGCGTGGTACTCGAGTCGGTGCCTCCGCGGGAATACGAGATCGGCGGTTGGCTCGACGGTTTCATCCGGTCGAAAGGCTTCGAAATGGACGCCAAGGCCTCGGCCATGCTTACCGACCACCTGGGGGTCGATATTCCAAAAATCGCCAACGAACTCGACAAATTGGTCGTTTCGTTGCCCGACGGCGTCCGCCGTGTGACCGCCGACCACATCGAACAACACATCGGCATCAGCAAGGAATTTAACAATTTCGAGCTGACAAAGGCGTTGTCGGAAAAAAACTTCTCGAAGGCGATGACCATTGCCGACCACTTTGCCCGCAATCCCAAGGAAAATCCGCTGGTGGTGACCGTGAGCACCCTCTTTTCGCATTTCCAACGCATTTTTATTTATAACTACCACCGCTGGATGGCGCAGAAAGGAAAGGCGCCGATGCCGGACGACATGACCCTGGCGCGGCAGATGAAACTGCCGACCGCTTTTTTCCTCAACGAATATAAACAGGCTGCCACGCTCTACCCCAACGCCAAGGTATTCAAAATCTTGGGACTGATCCGCGAGTGCGACATGAAGAGCAAAGGAATGGGCGGCGGTTCGGCCGACGACGGCGAGCTGCTCCGCGACCTGCTGCTAAAAATTATCCTGCAGTAAAATGATCACATACATCATCATCGGGGCGACGGTGCTCGTCTCGATCCTCTGTTTCCGGAGTGCGGCGCTCTTCAACGCCTTATCGCTAAAGCCTTTCCGGGTGTTTGAAAACCGCGAGTGGTGGCGGGTGGCGACCCACGGATTTGTCCACGGCGATTACGCCCACCTGCTGGTCAACATGCTTGTTTTCTGGTCGTTCGGGGGTTACATCGAAAAGTTGTTCGGCCACCTGCACCAGATCGGCGAGGCGGGCCACGGCCCCATCAACTACCTGCTGCTCTACTTCGGCGGGATGCTCGTGGCGACGATCCCCGACCTGGTGCGCAACCGCCACAACCCGCTCTACACCTCGATCGGGGCGTCGGGAGCGGTGTCGGCCGTAATCTTCTGTTCGATCTTTTTCGACCCGTGGGGCAAGGTTTATTTCTTCGGCGTACTGCCGTTGCCGGGCATCGTTTTCGGCGCGTTCTACCTGTGGTATGAGCAGTATATGGCGCGGCGCGGCGGCGACCGGGTCAACCACCACGCCCACATCTGGGGGGCGGTCTACGGGTTTTTGTTTCCGCTGCTGGTCAACGCGTCGTTTTTCGGCGATTTCGTGCAGCGGCTCATTCCGCGGTGGGGATAATCATTTCCGGCAAGATTTCAGCCCACGCGCCAGGCGGTCGTAGTGGCACAGCGTGAGGCGGCGATTGTCGTCGCGCAGGTGCATTCCGCCCCCTTCGCAGTAGCGGAACATCGCGCACGAGGCGCACTGATCCGCCTTCATCCAGGCACGATCGCGATATTCACGGAAACCGTTGTTCCAGACGTCGATGAACGAGTCGCGGTAGATGTTCCCCTGGTGGAACCCGGAGCGGATGCTCAGGCAGCCCGAGATGTCGCCCGAGGCCAGGATCGAAGCTGTCCCCACCCCCGCCGAGCAGTGGTAGAACGCTTCGCGCACCTCGGTTTCGTAACTCCCCAGAAATCCTTCGCAGGCATAGTCGAGGCGGATGCGTCCCTCGAGGCGGGTGCGGCGAATGAACTCCATCAGGCCGACGAACTGACTGTCGGTAAGTTGCATATCGGGATCGCCGGCCGCGCGGCCGGCCGGGAAGATGGTGAAGACACGCCAGCGCTTCACCCCCTGCCCGATCAAAAACTCCTTTAATCTTTCAAGCGACGGAAAATTGCGCGGATTCACACAGGTAACCACGTCCCAAACGATTTCGGGTTCGGCGGCCAACATCGGCAGGGCGGCTGCCACCCGGTCGAAACTGCGGTTGCTGCCGCGCATCCAGTTGTGGTCGTCGGCAAAACCATCGAGGCTCACCGTCAGCGAGTGAAGCCCCGCGCCGAGCAGCGAATCGAGCCGCGCACGGTCGAGCAACATCCCGTTGGTCACCAGCCCCCAGGGATAGCCCAGGTCGTAGAGCGCACGGCCCACCTGTTCGAGGTCCTTGCGCAGCAGCGCTTCGCCGCCGGCAAAGGTGACCATCACGCGGTTGGGGTTGACGTGGGGGGTGATTTCGTCGATGACCTTTAGGAAATCGGCTGCGGGCATATCCCGCTCTCCGGACTGCGTCTTGCAATCGCTCCCGCAGTGGCGGCACGCAAGGTTGCAGCGCAGCGTACATTCCCAAAAGAGGGTACGGAGTTCGTGCCGGGCGACTTTTTCGCGCTGCAGTTTGCGGAAAAGTTCCAGGCCGATGCGTTTTCGCAAGCCGGGGGTCGGGTTGGTTTTCACTCGGTGGTCGGAGAAGGTTTGATATGAAAATCGAGATCTGACTTTTCTACTTTGGTGCGCCAAGCCGAAAGCTTTTGCTTTTCGCTATCTGTGAAAGATATTTCATTGATTTGTTTGGCGTATTCGCCGCCGTTGTCGGGGCCATCGACATCTTCGAGGACGACCCGGTGTTTTCCGCCGTGAACCCATTCGTTTTGGTAATCGTATGTGCCGTTCGGGCCGGAGAAGACAGTGTCGGAATCGAATAGGTGGAAGACGACGTCGGAATCGGATATGCGTTCGTCCCAATAACTTTGGAACACCATGCGGATGCCCGGGACACCCTTGTTAGTCGTCACGTCGGTCACTTTACCCTTGAGGTGGTATTCTGCGGTCGGGACACCGTACATCGCGCAGGTTTCATCAATACCATCATCACCCCCGCAGGCCGAAAAGCCCAACAGGGCCAACAGCCCGGAAAGTATCCGGACCGAAAATCGTTGGACGTTCGTTTTCTCTTTCATATGCAAAGGTTGTTTTTATTCGGGACTCTTTTCAGGGGCGAGGGCGAAGTCGAGGTCGCTCTTCTCGACTTTCGTGTGCCAATCGCCCACTCGCTTGTAATCCTTTTGCGAGAACTTCACGGTTTGTTTCGTCGTCGGATAGACCCCGTTCTCGGGGCCGTCGACGTCCTCGAAAATGACCTCGGCCAAATAATCGATGCGGCGGCTGGCGTAATCATAACCGCCGTCGGAAGCGGTATAAACCGTGTCGGACGGAATGCCGGGATATTCTGGGTGTTCGACGAAAACCATCCGGATGCCCGGAATACCCGTCCCTGTTTCCGCGTCGGTCACCTTGCCCTTGAGCTGGTACTCGGTCGTCGGAGTGCCGTACATATCCATAGGCCCGTCGTCGTTCGTGCAGGCCGAAAAGCCCAGCAACACCAACAGGCCGGAAATCATCCGGAGCAAAAATCTTTTCGCACTCGTCTTTTTCTCCATATCCGTCGCCTTTTTAGAAAGATACATCTCAATGGCAAAACGCTGCACGAAAAGGCATCCATTTTGTGTATATTTTTACCAAATTGACCCTCGACGGTTGAATCCCTAAAAGATTCTCGGGGCTTTTTCGTATATTTGAGTTTTAAATCGGTTGAATTATGCGTGCAAATCAATCCATACGATGGGGAAACGTGTTGGCAGCCGCCGCCGTGATCCTCTTGTTCACGGCCGGTTGCGGCAACCGCGCCGGAAAGCCCGCCGCGGGAAACACTCCTGACCACAACCTGACCCTTCCCGTTCCGCCGGCCATGATGACCGATCCTACAGAACAGGCAGCCTATATCGCCACCCACTATTGGGAAGCCTTTGACTTTGCCGACACCACCTGGACGACTGACAGCGCTACGCTGGAGCAGCTTCTCGTCAACTACGCCGACCTGTTGAACAGGCTGCCGCTCAAGCAGGGCGAGCAAGCCATCACCGGCTTTATGGGCCAGGTCGAGTCGAAAAGCGGCACGGCCCTCTTCGCCCGGTTCACCGAATTGATCGAGCAATACCTTCACGACCCCAATTCGCCGGTACAGAATGAAGAACTCTACATCCCCGTGCTGGAAGCGATCCTGGCTTCGCCCCGCATCGACACGCTCGGAAAGATCCGTCCCCGGGTACAACTCGAAATGGCGATGAAAAACCGGCCGGGCACCGCAGCCAACGACATCGAATATTCTCTTGCTTCGGGCGCTAAGGGACGGTTGTCGTCGATCCGGGCCGATTACACGGTGGTGATGTTCTACAACCCCGATTGCAACGCCTGCCGCGAAGTCGAAGGAGCGCTGTCGCAATCGCCTACGATCAGCCACCTGTTGGAAATGAAGAAGGTGGCCGTGCTCGCCGTCTATCCCGACGAAGACCTGACCGCGTGGCGGCAATTCCTGCCCGAGATGCCCAAAGGATGGGTGGTGGGGTATGATGCGGGAGGCCGGATCTCGGCCGAGGGAACGTATGACCTCAAAGCTATCCCCACCCTCTATTTACTTGATAAAGACAAACGGGTGATCTTGCGGGATGCTCCCGCCGGACTGATTGAGGAGTTTTTGTATAATGCTTATTGAGGCGGCCCTGCACTGGGGGATTTTTCACTAACGAAGCGGTTTGAGTTTTTACCCGATCGTTATTGCGTCGTCACTTTCTTATGTTACCTCCCTTCGGTCGGTGAGCTCGCCCGCCGCTTTGCGGCGACCTCGGTTGGCCCGCGTCGGCGTGGCTCCTGTGGCCCAGCCTAGAACGGACGGTCGATAGTTATTTCGATCCAGCGGCCTTTAGGCCGAGCGTCCGTAGGTTAGCGGGCCAACGGCCCGCAAGCGCCTTATAGCCGGAGGTTGGGGCCCCACTTAGGTTTTCGAAAGGGGTGTAAGACGCCGGTACTGGAATGGAGGCGTAGCCGGAATGCAATACCGGCTCGCCCCTTTCGAAAGCCTTAGTGGGTCAATCGCAGGCGGGGCGCACAAAAGGATTTTTTGCCACTTTTGTATCCTTACAAAAGTGGAGCAAAACATTTCACTAAAGAAAATTAAAAAAAGCAGGCCGGGATGTTGCCCCGGCCTGCTTTTTCGTTCACAAACAGGATCAGAACGGACTGCTCGCAGGTACGTCCGAAACAAACGCATCCGGAATAGACACACTATTCACAAAATAGCACGTATTGTTCTCCTTGGTGATTTCCTTCAGGCGATCGTCGGGATCGACCTTGATCCCGTAAAAATCCCAGTCAATCCCGGCCGGAACGGACAGAACGACGTCGGTAAACTTCGGCCGGAGGTCGGTCGGCGCCGCGATCGCGGGCAGTTTCACGGACGAAAGCACCTTGCCGTCAGCATCGACCAGTGCCACGGTCGTGGGCGTCGAGGCCACACTGCCCAGGTTGTGAACACGCACGGTGATGCGCTCTTTTCCGGCAGTGATGTCGTCGGCGCCAATCCCCAGTTCGGGACGGCGGCGAACATCGGTACCGCTGCCGACGAGTTTCATCGAGATGAGCGTCGTCTTGCCGGGGGCAAGCGTCAGGGTGATGATCTCGTTGCGGCCAAAATCGACGCGACTTTTAGCGGATGTGGTATTAGCCGGAGTGCGATCCGTATCAACGGTAGTCGTTTGGGTCAATTCCCATTTGCCATTCAAAAGATCCCAACCGCGCATATCGACTTCGACCGGCACGTTATCGGTATTAAACAGTTCGATCTGCAACTCGCGCGTGTTCGACGTCGGAATGAGGATGGCCACCTTTTCAGCCTGTTCGTCCCGGGCGAAGCGCCAAGTGACGGTCTGGCCGGCATAGAACATACTGCGGTTCATCACCATCCCGCCCAGGCGCGAGCGTTGCATCTCGTCGTGGGCCAGTACCAGGCGGTCGATCCAGATGCTGCCCTCGGTGTTGATGTACTCGCGCACAGTGGCGTCGTAAATCTGGTCGGCATACAGGGCTTCAAGGTAGCGTTTGTCGCCGGTCAGTTGCCAGGCGTAGTAACGCACCGGATCGCTCTGGCTGCCCCGCTCGGCCATTTGCAGGATCGTCGGCCCCACCTTTTGGCGCAGGTTGGCGATGTCGAGCGCATTGGAGTTGATGCTCGACAGGTTTCCGTAATTACCATTGAGCAGCGGGCGCAGGTATTTTTCGTTGCCCGTCCAGCGGTAGGCCGCCCAGAAGAGCGGGGTGCTGTTGCCCAGGCCCGAGGCGCGGTCTTCGTCGGTGAGGAAATTGATTTCGGAGTTGATGTTGATGTTGCCCTGTGCATCGACCGTGGCGTGGGCCAGCATGCCGTCCGCCACGCGGATCACCGCCTGGCGGGCCGCTTCGTTGCCGTAGAACTCGCCCATGTAGATCGAAGGCAGCAGGTGCATATACTCACGCGTGGACGACCACACCCACGGGCCCTGGTCGGCAATCTTCGTGGCGCTGAAATAATCCGAACGGAAGTGGTAGTGGCCGGCGGCGTTCACCCCGAGGATCTTCTCGTTGGTGGCGCGGGCGATCTCCATCATCCGTTCGACCTGTTTTGGGTCGCCGATCGCCATCACGTTCATCTGGCACACCGTGTTGCCCCCCTCTTCGAACGTGTGGAGGCCGTCGGTCTGGATCGTCGGCAGGCCGTCGGTGATCGTTCCCTCGTCATAAATGGCCTGGGTCAGCATTTCGATCGAGTTTTTGATTTTATCGGGCATCACGCCCATGTAGGCCAGCGGCGGGAACCAGTGGCCCAGGTCGGTGTCGTCCGAAATGCCGCCGCCGAATTGACCGCTGGCGATCTGGCGCTGGTCGATGAAGTATTCGACCATGTTTTTGTGGCGTTTCAGGTTTTCGAGCTGCAGGAAAGCCCAGCGCGGCACACCGGCCGGCACGACGAGCGGTTCGACCGTCGGTTTTACCTGCTCCGAATTATAGATGTACCAGTAGTTGTAGCCCGGATAGTGGTTGGGCTCGACGCGCAGCAGGTCGCCCATGTCCGCCTCGAACTGATTGTATTTGTTCAATCGTTTGCTGTTGGTGCCTTCCTCGACGATCATCGCGTAGGTGTCGCGCACCTGGGTGAAGCGGTCGGCTACGTGTTCTTTCTTCGCTTCATCGAGCGATTTGAAGATCAGGTCGATGCGGGCGCCTTCGAGGTCGACGGACGAAAAATCGAGCCCCGACCCGGCCAGGGTCAGGTAGAGTGGTTTGTCGTCCGGCAGGATGCGGTCGCGCAGATCGAGGTAGAGCGTGCGCTCCTCGTCCGGTTTGACCGAAAACGTGAAATCAAACATATTGCGCAACGGCCAAATCGGGTCTTTCACCTGGATGTTGATCGGGAAATAGCCGTCCATCGTCGGCTGCACGTCGAGTGCGGGCAGAGTGATGCGAATGCCATCCAGGCCGCCTTTCATATTGCGCCAGGTATAAGACGATCCGCGAGCCATCAGCGGGACATTTTCCTCATAGACCAACCCGGCCGTGCGGAAATCGCTCGGAATGATCACATGCACCAACGGCATATGGTCGGTCGGCACCGCGCGGCGCGGAGCCTGCCCGCCTGCTGCCCCATAAGGCATTTCGCCGCGGCGGCCGGCACGGCCTCCGCCCGAACCCGGGGTGGCGAGCATCACCGAGCGTTCGTCGACCGGATAGCGCCCAGCGATGTATTGCTCGATGTCGAAGATGTTTTCGTTGTTGCGGCTGCCGTGCGAGGTAAGCGCGTAGCTCAGCGTGGCAACACCCGCCGGGGCCTTGCCCGGGTGGATGTAGTAGGCGGTCAGTTCGCCGATCGGAGTCTCCTGCTCGTCGTTGGTGAAGACGAGGGTTTTGCCGGTGACGGGCGAAGCGGTTTTATGGAACGTCTTTTCCTGGTTGGCGGGGCGGGTCGAGAACTGTGCCGCCTCGGTGCTTTCGGCGTTCGACGACACGGCCAGCGAGCCGAAGGCTGCGCCCGCGATCTCGACGTAGTTCCACGGCTCGTCCGGCATCAGGAAACGCACCTGTTTTCCGGATGTCGCATAGCAATCCCAGTCGGGCAGTTGGAAATAGTCGTTGCGGCCCGGCAGGCGCGAACGGTTGTAAACGCCCGGCCACGTCGTTTCGCGGATGCCGTCGGTGCCTTTCCACCACCAGCGTTTTTCGTCGTATACGTTGTTGGTCTGGACTTTTCGAATTACGGTTTCGTTGTCGGCCAGATAGGGCGGCAAATCGCCCGGGCGGTTCCAGCCGTAACGCAGCGCCCACTCGTCCTGCCAGCGTTTTTCGGACGGGTTCCGCATGAACGGCTTCACTTCAGGAGCGTCGCCACGTGCCAGAACGGCAATCTGCGGGTCGGCCAATGCCTGGTCATAGATGCGGATTTCGTCGATCTCGCCGCCGCGGATGAAGTTATAGGCGCTCTGCACCTGCCACGGGCTGATGATGCGCGAATGGGGGCCGAACTGGTCGAGGCCGGTGTTCAGGACGGCGATCATCTTGTTCTCGGCCACTTTCTGGCCGTTGATATAGAAGCGGATGCCTTCGGTTTCATCCCAGGTCAGGGCGAAATGCGTCCACTCCTCGGGGGCAGGCAACTTGGGCATCGCATACGACACGCGCACCCGCGCCAGGTTGGCGTCGGTCACGAAAGCGTCGAAACCGTGGCCGTTGTAGTCGATCCGCAGCCACACCATATCCCAGCTCGAATGATCGGCATAGCCCACGCGGAAGATCGGGAATTCGGTCTGTGTGAAGGGTTGCGCCCCGCGCCACGCAAAGGAGAGCGTACCGCGCTGGGCATAAATATTACCCGGAGCCCAGTACGAAAATTGTTGCCGCCCGTCGTCGCAATGGATTGCCGACCCGCGGAAACCGCCCGGAACGATGCTTACCCCACTCTGGAAATTGGGTTCGGCACGGCCTGCCGCATAATCAGCCCGGAAACCGTGGTCGCCCGAGAGGTAAAAGAGCAGCCCAGAAGCGGAAGCAGGCATTTGTCCCGCCGGTCCGATCGGGGGTTGCCCCGCCATCTGGGCCATAGGCTGCGTAACGGGTAGGGTTAGGAAAAACATCAATCCCAAGGCCCCGTAGCAGAAACGACGGGCGCCGGGCAAAAACGATTTTTTCATGGGTACTTCAGGATATTTAGGTTAGGTAAGTAGGTGTGCGTTATAAAAAACCTGAAGGGGATGGTGGTGCCTCCCGGCACACGGAGTTTTGACTTTGCTTAGACAAAGTGCCTCCCGGCATATGGAGCTTTGACTTTGCTTGGACAAAGAACTCCCGACACTCGGGGTTTTGACTTTATTTGGACAAAAATAATAAAAATATGGGAATTGCAAAACGACCGTCCCGGCCGGGGTGCCGAAAATGAAAGCGGGCGGCCGCCCGAAGGTAGCCGCCCGCTTCAAAACAGGTTCGCGGTCTTAGAACGAGAAGGTCAGACCGAAATTAAGCGTGTTGGCCGACAGGTCGAAACCAAAGATGCCGTCCTCGTCCTGAGCCTTTACATAGCCCAGCGTACCGAACGAAGCGTTGATTCCGAAACGCGACGAAAGCTGGTAAGACACACCCGGGAGAATGCCGCCGAAGATAACGTCGCTCGTCGTCCCGTCCTGGTCGTTGCAGAAATATTTGAAATCGCCCTGGAGGTAAAGACCGAAACGGCCTTCACGAACGGCAAACCAGCGAACATAAGGATTCACGCCATAGTTGGTCTCCTTGTTGTCGAGGTCGGCATAACCCAGCCCCAAACCGACGGACCAGCGCGGGTTGATGTTGAAACCAACTTCAGGAGCAACACCCCATTGGGTCGAACCGTCGGTAGTGACGAAACCGGTGAACATCAAATCGTTCGACGAACCGAGGTTGGTCGTACCTACATACCAGCGGCCCTGTGCGTTAGCCGTTGCTGCGCCCAAAACCAGAACCGCAACCAATACAAAAATCTTCTTCATAAATAAATGGTGTTGTTTAGCGCCTACTCATAAAGCTTTTCGGCATCCGCTGTGGGGTTTTGAAGGCGCATAATTACAAAACTTTATTAACACCATGAAAAATTTTGCTGTTTTTTAAAAAACAGTATCTGTTATTAAAATTTTTAACTATTGAAAATAAAACAGATAGGGGACGGAAAAATTTCCGCCCCCGTCGGTTATTCCGGATGGTTTTTATTTGACCAGGCCGTCGTCGTATTTGACATCGGCGTGCGAACAGTCGCAGAAAGGCTTGTTGGAGGAGTGGCCGCAGCGGCACAACGTCACCCGGTTGCGCACCTCGTAGGTGGCACCGTCCTGCCGCGAAACAGGAATCCCGCCGCGCACCCACAGCGGGCCGCTGCTCTCGGTGTCGGGATCCTCGATCAGGCAGATCGACGGTTTGAACGGAAGTTCGTAGGGTTTGCCCGTGCGGCGGTTCCACACCGTCAGGCGGCCCGAAGCGCAGTGGTTGGCCTCGCGGATCGCCATATCGCGTTTGCCGGCTTCGTCCGACTCTTCGACCAGGTTCCAAATGCTGCGCCGCGCTTCGCAGAAACGCATCAGGGCACAATATTTCACGTTGTCGGTCAGCGTCAATTCGGGACCCTCGTAGACGTCGGCCCCGTCGGCGATCGACGATTCGACGGGGGCGGTGACGGCCGGATTCCAGTCGGCCGACTGGTGCGCCCCGTCGCAGAACGGGGCGTTTTTCGACGCACCGCAGCGGCACAGAGCCACCGGCTCGCTCTCCATCGGAAAATGGTCGGCCTCCTGGTAACGCCAACAATCGCCGTCGCGGTTCAACATAATGAACTGCTGCACCAAGGGGGGGCGGCCATACACCAGATAAGGCCCCTCTTCCAATATGGTAATGCGAAATTCTTCCGGGGCAACCACCGTTCCGGCAGCTGTCCTATACGCTTTTCCTTCCATTCGAGGATATTGTATTAGCAGGGGATGCTATGGGGCCTATTACCCTATTACTTCATTAATACAATTATTATGCCTTTATTCCAAGGCTTTGAGTTTGCGGGGTGAAAGACCTGCCAAAATCCAAGATTCCGACACCTTTTTCCGGAAATCCGGTAATCGTTCATCACAAAACCCGTAGAGCAGCACCCCCCGCTTTTCAACACTCAGTGGTTGCTCGAGCCACTGGCCGCCACGAAGCCACGCCAGAAACTTTTCGAAAAACCCCGAATCTTCGACAATAATCTCTCTCACAACACTTTGCCACGCCGGAGCGTTATACCAGCGGTCAAGCAGGCGCGAGAGCAGGCGAGCCGTTTCGAGGTCGGCCGCGGACATCGCGTCGCTCCGCAAGACTTCGTAAGGCGGATCGGGGGCGTAGACGATCCCGTGGACGGCGGCTTCGGCCCGCATCCGCGTCCCCGGCAACACCTTTAGCGATTCGAGTTGGATCTCTGCTGCGCCTAAGCGGCTCAACGTGCGGATGTCTTCAAAGATCTGCCCGAGCGTGTAATGCGGCAAGCCGGCGATCAGGTCGGCGTGGGTGTCGAACCCGGGCTGGGCACAGAGGAAATGCAGCCCCTCGACCGCGGCGGCAGCGTCCCCGGCACGGCCGCAGGCGGCGAGCACCCGGTCGTCGAGGCTTTGCACCCCCGCTTCGACATGAAGTTTTTCGGCAGGGAAGCCGGCTAGCTTTACTTTGACCTCATCGGTCAAAAAGGCAGGATGCACCTCGATATGGAATTTCAGTGCGGAAAATTCCGAAAACAGGTCGAGCAGCTCGAGGGCGTGGCGGGGCGAAGCGTTGAACGTGCGGTCGAGCACCCGGATTTCGCGCACGCCGCTGTCGGCCAACCGCTGCAGCCGCGGACGCAGGGCCTCGGCCGGGATGCGCCGCACGGGCTTATCGTTCCCACTCACACAGAAAGCGCAATCGTTAAAACATCCGCGCGAGGTTTCAACCTGCACGAAAGGTTTTTCCGCCGGGAAAAAGCGGCTCGCTTCGGGCGGGGCAAGGGCGGCAAAATCGGGAACGCGGCACAGGCCGTTGTCGCGGTATGCGCCCTCGTCGTCGAGCCAGCAGAGACCGGTGACGCTCTCCCACTCTTCCTGTCGGTTCCACACAGCAAGCCATTTATGAAATTCCAATTCGCCCTCGCCGCGGAAAACGCAGTCGACGGCCGGCTGCCGGCGCAGGTAAATTTCGTTATCGCCCAGAAACTCGGGGCCGCCGAGGATCACCGTACAGGCCGGCAGCAGGGCCTTGACCCGGCCGATCACCTGCAACAGCATCGGGTGCGTGAACAACCACGCCGTGGCGGCCAGCGCATCGGGCCGCGCAGCCACGATGCGTTCGACCAACGCACCGACCGGAGCGTTCAGGCTGTCCGAAACCACACCCCACTCCACCGCCGGATCGCCTCCCTGGGCGTGGATCGCCGGCAGGGCGAACGACGCGTGGGAATACGAAGCATTGAGGTCAAACCAGAGCAATTTCATCAGTCGATAGCTTTTTTTCGGTCAGCGGGATCAAAAATATCAAAAAGATTGGAATTATCGCCGGCAGGTTGTAAATTTGCTTTCATCCTTGACTCAAAAACCGTTATGTCAGAAACAGAAAAAACGCTGACGGCGTTGATCGGAAATACCCCATTGATCGAGATCGATCGCAAATCCGCGGCCGGCGATACCCGCATCCTGGCCAAGCTCGAATACGGAAACCCGGCCGGCAGCGTGAAAGACCGCGTCGCGCTGGCAATGGTCGAGGACGCCGAGGCACGCGGCACGCTGGTTCCGGGCGGCGTGATCATCGAACCCACAAGCGGCAACACGGGGATCGGCCTGGCTCTCGTGGCAGCGATCAAGGGCTACCGCCTGGTGCTGACGATGCCCGAAACGATGAGCGTCGAACGCCGGATGCTGCTTGCCGCCCGCGGCGCGGAACTGGTGCTCACGCCCGGCGCCGAGGGAATGAAGGGCGCCATTGCCCGTGCCGAAGCGTTACGCGATGCGACCCCCGGAGCGGTGATCCTCGGCCAGTTTGACAATCCGGCCAACCCGAGCGCCCATTACCGCACCACCGGGCCCGAGATCTGGCGCGACACCGAAGGCCGCGTCGACATCTTCGTAGCCGGCATAGGTACCGGAGGAACGATCAGCGGTGCAGGAGCATTCCTTAAATCGAAAAATCCGACGGTGCGAATTGTCGGGGTCGAACCCGCTGAATCGCCCGTGTTGTCGGGCGGCGCACCCGGCCCGCACAAAATACAGGGCATCGGGGCAGGATTCGTCCCGAAAAACTTCAATCCGGCGGTGGTCGACGAAATCCTTACCGTGAAAGGGGGCGATGCGATGGAAGCCGCCCGCGAGGCTGCCCGCTGGGGATTGCTGGTGGGCATTTCGTCGGGAGCTGCGCTTTGGGCCGCTTACGAACTGGCCGCCCGCGCCGAAAACAGGAAAAAAACGATCGTCGCCCTGTTGCCCGACAGCGGCGAACGCTACCTCTCTACCGAACTTTTCAGCAGGTAAGGCTTGTGCGCCTCCTGCCCCGACTCATATTTTCGAAAAACTAACCCCTCTGCTTATGATCCTGATCCCGTTACTCCTCATCCTGCTTTTTGCCCAACCGGCAAAGACGAACGACGTTCCGGCCGTTGTCCCCGAATCGGTGATGCAACGGATTTACGACGAGGTGAAAACGCCGTACAAATACGGCCTCGTGGTGACCGGCGAAACGCGCAGCCTGCGCACCGACTGCCCGACCATCTTCCGCCGCGACGGCAAGTGGTATATGTATTATTTCATTTTCGACGGCCGGGGCTACGAAACCTGGATGGCCGAAAGCGCCAACCTGCTCGACTGGACCACCACCGGGCGCGTGCTCTCGTTCTCAGACGACGCCGACTGGGACGCCAACCAGAAGGGCGGCTACCTGGCCCTGGTCGATTACAAATGGGGCGGCAGTTACGGCCTCAACCAGTATGACGACAAATACTGGATCACCTACTTCGGCGGCTCGAGCAAGGGCTACGAAGCGGGACTGCTTTCGATCGGCGTGGCCTACACCGACGGCGATCCGACCAAGCCCCACGAATGGCAGCGCCTCGACCGGCCGGTGATGATGTCGACCGATGCCGACGCACGCTGGTGGGAGAACATTACGATGTATAAAAACTCGGTGATCGTCGACAAGGAAGAGCGATTGGGCTACCCGTTCGTAATGTATTTCAACGCCAAGGGCGACTCGATCTCGAAAGTGCGCGGCGCCGAGCGGATCGGAATGGCCGTGTCGAAAGACATGGTCACCTGGGAACGCTACCTCGGCGATCCCGTACTCGAACACGGGCCGGCCGGGATTACGGGCGACGCTTATCTCCAGAAGATCGGCAATGTATGGGTAATGTTCTACTTTGGGGCGTTTTGGGAGAGCCGGCCGGGAATGAGTGCATGGAATCGCTTTGCGTGCTCCTACGACCTGGTCAACTGGACCGACTGGACGGGGGCCGACCTGATCAATCCGACGGAAGAGTATGATGCGCGGTTTGCGCACAAGTCTTGCGTAATTAAGTGGAAAGGAGTAGTTTATCACTTCTATTGCTCGGTTGATGAAAAAGACCGGAGGGGAATCGCCGTGGCCACTTCCAAGGATTTTGGGAAGAGTAAGATGGTCTACCCAGAGAAGTAAGCCTAGGAAAACGAAGTTTCCCACAAAATTTTTTGGTGCCGCTTTTTATAAAAAGCGGCAGTTCCCTCGGCGCAGCTTGATGTGCGAGGGTCACGCTCCCCAGAGATTTTTATGCGGGGTCCGGCTCGGCAGAGGCAACCCTCCATTGCATAAAAATCTCTTGCGCGGTGGCAAAAAACATAATGCGGCGGGCCAAAGCCCGCCGCACCTGTTATAAAATCTCTGTGTACCCCGCTATTCCGCCACCCAGGAAAGAACGTATTTCAGTTCGCGGACAGGGCTCGGAACCGGCGAGGCCAACACCTCGTAACGCCCGACCGTACCCGCTTGGCGGCACACCAATTCAAAATGGCAAAGCGCGATCCCCAAGTCAATGCGCGTAAAACGCGAAGCGGTCGAATCGCGGTAAAAATGGACGGTCGTCCCCTCTTTCACCGCCCGCCAGGGTTGCTTGTTGCGGGCCGATGGAGCCAGGCGCACCAGTTCCAGTGGTTGTCCGTAAGGCTTGGCCCCGGACAAGGTCATCGGATGTTCCCAGTCGCTGTTGAAAAAACGGCTTTCGAACGGCTGGCGGCTCTCACGCCGCACCATCGCCCCGAAGGCCGTGTCGACCAGTGTGCGCCGCGAGGCGGCATAGCCCACCGGCGAAACGATACGCAGGTATTCGTCGTCCTGCAGTTTCATCGCCGCCGCGAAATCGCCCTGTTTAAACGTCCCACCCACCCAGCAGGTGCCCAGCCCCAACTCGGTGCAGCGCAGGATCACCTGTTCGAAAGCATAGCCCATAGCCTCCTCGGCCAACGGGGTGTCGTGGTAAGCGGCGGCCAGGAATTGCCGTGCGCCCCGGATCACCCCATACGTCCCCAACCGGCGCGGCACCTCGGGGCCGGCGGCAGACGTGTCGAGCAACTCGATACGTACCCCAGCGCCGAAAGGCGGGGTCAACGAAGCGATATACTGGCGGACAGCCGAAGCATCGGCCTCGCTGAGGGATTGGGGACGGTAGCTGCGGACCGATTTCCGCATGCGAATGACTTCTGCAATTTCCATACTCGTTCTCGTTTGATGGATCGGTATAAAAGTGCAACAAAAATCCGTCCGGAAACGGTACGAAGCGTGTTTCTGCGGACGGATATAATGGGATTTTAATGCGTGGCTTTGTACCAGTCGGTCTGCTGGTAATACGTGTTCAGGTCGGGGTAGGACGACACGGGGATGTAGGTGCTCAGGCCGCTGTAGTCCGTGATTCTGAACCCACCGGCCCCGTATATGAACGCATCGGTATTACGCTTGAAAATTACCGCCTTTTCCAGTTGCGCTTCGAAAGCCGCCAACGGCGAGGCGTCACCCACCTGGGTGGCGAAGGCCCCCAGATCGAACATCGTGTGCTTGTTGTAGCGGTCGAACCGCTGGATGCCCGAAAGATTAAACCCGGCGATCTGCTCGTCCTTGCCCGCAACCAGTGTCTTGAAGCGGGCTGCAAGGGCGTCCATCTCCGAAGTGCGGATCATCGAGACGGTCGCCGAACGCCAATCGCCACCGTTGGGATGTTTTTTGTAAAAATCATAGTACCGCAGACAAAGGGTTTGCAGATCAAGTTCGTCCCCGAATAAACACGGGGTGATCTTCTCATACGGGAAACCGTCGGCAAGCGTTTCTGTCGGGGTAACGATCAGGTAATCGGCTTTGTTGCGCAGGCCGTAAGTCACCTCGACCTGGCCCATATAGCAAGCGTCGAACATAATGAAGTCGAATTCATGGTCGTGCATCGCCCCGATCAGGTCCGAAAGCTCGATCCACGACGAGCCATCTTGCCCGAACGATTTGGTCGGGGGGCCTTGACGAGCCTCTTCCGGCACGCCGAACCACCAGGGCTCTTCGCTCGATGTCCGCAGGCTTTTAGCACTCATAACCAGCGCATTGGGCGCCCATCCGCTGCCGTGCGACCACAGCACCAGTCCGTAGGACGGGGACGGATAGGATTTTTCGACTTCATCGATCACGCTGCGCAATGTGGTGGCCGAACCCGAGTTTTGCTCGGGATAAGTCTTGACGAGTTCTTTGCCTTGGGCCGAAATCTTATACAGTTTCGGCACGTCGTTCGTCGGGTCGAAATAGACCAGCAGGTTCTGCCCGGCGATGGCCTTGCCCTTGGCACCGCTCACCATGCTGTCGATGTTGGGCATCCCGTAGGACGAGAGGGTGTTGTCGGCCGCCATATAGACCAGCACCGTGCGCGTTAATTCGGGATCGATTATGTGAGGCTTCTTGTGTCCGCACGAGGCCAACAACACCGCAGCCACACCCACGAGGGAAAAACGTATGAATCGTTTCATTTGCATCTTTATCATTACTGCCTTAAAAACGGGACACGCAACCATTTATTGCACCGTCCTCGATCATTTTGGCGTCTCCCGGGCCTCCCGGCACACGGAGTCTCTACTTTGCTAATGCAGAAGCGACTCCCCGCACTCGGAGTTTTTACTTTGCTAGTGCAAAGATAGGTAAAAAATCCAACATTCCAGCAGCCGCTCCCCACCCCTATCAGAATCGGTGTCGGGGAAAAAAATCTCAACGTACCTTCACCCTCCATTTTGCATTTTCTCCCCGGACATCGGCAGTTCAGGCACCATACTTGCAATCTTTGAGGCAAGCCTATCTTTAGTAAATTATAAAAAATTATATTCCCTTATGAAAACTACCTTGGACCGGGCCGCGTCCCGCGGAGTCAACGAACTGGGATGGCTCAAAACGCGCTACACCTTCAGTTTTGCCGATTACTTCAATCCACAGCGCACACACTTCGGCAAACTGCGGGTACTCAATGACGACGCCATTGCCCCCGGACGCGGATTCGGCATGCACGAACACCGCAATATGGAGGTCATCACCATTCCCCTGCACGGCCAGCTCCGCCACGGCGACAGCCTCGAACACAGCGAAGTCATCTCGCCCGGCGACATCCAGGTGATGAGCGCCGGAACAGGCGTCTTCCACAGCGAATACAACGAAAGCCGCGACCAGTGGCTCGAACTCCTCCAAATCTGGGTTTTCCCGAAAGACAAGGAAACCAAGCCCCGATACCATAATTATGACATCCGCAGCACACTTACTCCCGGCGAATTAACCCCCATCATCGCCCCCGACGGCTCGGCACCCGCCAAAATCCGGCAGGACGCATGGTTCTCCATCGGCCAAATCCCCGAAAATAAAGTCATCGAATACCACTTCCACGCCCCACAAATGGGCGCATACCTATTCGTCATCGAAGGCGAAGCCGAAATCCCAGCCCCCGGCGAGGTCATCACCCTCCACCGACGCGACGGAATCGGCATCTCTCAAACCGACGCCTTCCAATTAAAAACCACCAAAAACAGCCACCTGCTACTCATCGAAGTCCCGATGAATTAGAGCGAGGGAATTGCTTCGACTGCCGCTTTTTATAAAAAGCGGCAGTCGAAAATTTTTCTGGGATACTATGTATCCCTTGACCTCCCTTGCTTAGTATTAGTAAAGGTTTTTAGAAAGAGAAAGAGAATTTTCCCGTGAACCGATCGGAATCTCGATCATCACTCAGGAAAATTCTCTTTCTAAAAACCTTTGTTAAGGCCGAGTAAAGTAAGTCAGGAGAAACGAAGTTTTGCTTCGCAGAGCTTCGCTTCGCTACGGTTCTCAGTAAAGTTTTTGAGGCACTTTTTACAAAAAGTGCCAGTCAGAGCAGCCCCCACACCTACTACAATTGGATTCGTGAGTAGCGGGTGCTGATTTTTCGGCGGGTTTCGTTTAGGAGGTCTATTTTGCGCATGATTTCGGCGGCGGCTGGGCCGAATTCGATGCCGACGAGTTGTGCTCGTAGTTCTTCGATCATGCGTTCGATGATCTTGGTTTTGTAGAGGGTGACGGCGCGTGGGACGGCGGCGGCGAGGTTATCGGCTTCGCCGTAGACGACGATGTCGTTCCGCTCCCAGAGTTTGCTGGCGCGGAGGGTTTCACCGCGCATCATCATGTCGACCACGGCGTTGCAGACGGCTGGGTCGGGGTGGTCGGTGAAGCGGTTCATCGGGAATTGTTCGTCGGCCTCGCAGCCGGGATTTTCGTCGTAGGCGGTGAGGTATTCGGTGTAGATGGGGCCGTAGACGGGACGAGAGAGGACGAGTCCATCGGCCTGGAGGTCGTCGATAATGGCCTGGGCGACGGTAAGCAGGCGGGGGTCTTCGCCTTCGGCGACGCGTTCACCCGGTTCTGAAAAATCGACTTTCTGGCGGCCGTATCGCAACAGGTAGGTGACGATTTCGCGTTCGAGGCCTTCGATGCTGCTGCCGTAGCCTTCAATCGGGGGGCCGACGGGTTGGGCCGGGGCGGAGGAGGCACGTTCGAGGATTTCGCGTTTGCGGATGAATTCGCGTTCCTCATCCGAAAATTGGGTGTCGCGGCGTTTGCGGCGGACTTCCTGCTGGAGCAGTCCCTCGTCGACCGAGAGCAGGCGGGCGCATTCGCGGATGTAGACGCTGCGGGGGATCGCTTCGGGAATGACGGCGATCGACTCGACCACGTCGGTGATCAGGGCGGCACGCTTCAGCGGGTCATCCTGCGCATCCGACAATAAGAGTTTCGCCTTAAATGATATAAAGTCCTGTTCGTTTTCGGTGATGTAGTCCTGCAACTCGGTGGCCGAGCGGGCGCGGGCGAACGAGTCGGGGTCGTCGCCCTCGGGCAGCAGCACGACGCGCACGTTAAGGCCCTCTTTGAGGATCATGTCGATCCCGCGCAGCGATGCTTTTATACCGGCCGGGTCACCGTCATAGATGACGGTAACGTTCTTCGTAAAGCGTCCGATCAGCTTGACCTGCTCGGTGGTGAGCGAGGTACCGGACGAGGCGACGACGTGTTCGATGCCGCTCTGGTGCATCGAAATGACGTCGGTATAACCTTCGACCAGGATGCAGCAGTCGTGTTGCGATATGGCACGTTTGGCCTGGTAGAGGCCGTAGAGGATGTTGCTCTTGTGGTAAATTTCGGACTCGGGCGAGTTGACGTATTTCGCCACTTTTTTGTCGGTGCGCAGGGTACGTCCGCCGAAAGCGATCACACGCCCGCTGACGCCGTGGATCGGAAAAATCACGCGGCCGGCGAAACGGTCGTAAAGGGTGCCGTTGTCGCGTTTGATCGACAGGCCGGTGCGGGTGAGGAATTCCTCCTGGTAGCCCGCCGTAAGGGCGGCTTTCGAGAGGGCGTCGCCCGCGGCGGGGCAAAAGCCGAGGCCGAAGCGTTCGACCATCGTGTCGGCGATGCCGCGTTCGCGGAAGTAGCCCAAGCCTACGCTCTGGCCTTCGGACGTGTTATGGAGTGTGTCCTTGAAGAAATCGGCGGCGAACGAGCTGACGACCATCATGCTTTCGCGGTCGTCGTTTTGTTTTTTGTCCTCGGGGGTCATTTCACGCTCCTGGACTTCGATGCCGTATTTCCGGGCGACGTATTTCAGGGCTTCGTGGTAAGCCATGTTTTCGTGTTCCATCACGAAAGTGACGGCGTTGCCGCCTTTGCCGCAACCGAAACATTTGAAGACGCCTTTGGAGGGTGAAACGACGAACGAGGGTGTTTTTTCGTTATGGAACGGACAGCAGGCCTGATAGTTGACACCTTTCTTCTTGAGGGTGATAAAATCGTTGATGACCTCAACGATGTTCGCTGCGGCGTAAATTCGGTCTACTGTGGTGCGGTCGATCATAAGGATTCAAAGATAAGTCAAATAGTCTCAGGAAAACGAAGTTTTCCCATAAAATTTTTGCGGCGCTTTTTATAAAAAGCGCCAGTTCCCTCGGCGCAGCCCAATGTGCGAGGGCCACGCTCCCCGGAGATTTTTATGCCTAATCCGGTTGGCAGAGGTAACCCTCCAATGCATAAAATCTCTTGTGCGCGGGCCCCTAAATAGCGCGACGGGCTTTGCCCGTCGCCTATATAGCACGTTCTCGCGCGGGGGTGTGCAACGGTTTGCTCCCTCAACCGTTAGTGTCTGTCACTTTCTTTGGCTACCATCCAAAGAAAGTGACCAAAGAAAGATCACCGCTTTAAGGAAAAAGCTAAAAATCTTTGAAAAAATCTACTGCGTCCACAACTCGGCCCTACGGGCCTCAGACAATGGACTCCGCCAACGATTTTTCCAAAGATTTTCTTAACGCTTTTTTCTTATAGGCGGGTGCGCGGGCCGTTAGCCCGCGTTAGCGTGGCTCCTGTGGCCCAGCCTGGAATCACCCGTCCAACAAAGTTAAAATATCCCTGTGCGGGCACGCACTTTTCAGGATTATTCGTACATTTGGACATAACGAAAACCTCAAAACAAAAATTCTGCAATATGAAAAATTTATTCGACGTCCGGGATAAGGTGGTGGTGATCACCGGTGCAACGGGGATATTGGGCAGCGCGATGGTGCGCCATTTTGCCGAACAGGGTTCGAAAGTGGTCATCCTGGCCCGCAAGGCCGAAGCCGCCCGGAAGCTGATCGACGAGGTAAGCGCTGCGGGCGGCGAAGCGTTCTTTTTTGCGGCCGACGTACTGAATAAAGAGCAATTGGAAGCTGCCTACGACAAGACGATAGCCCGCTACGGCCGCGTCGACGTGCTGATCAACTGCGCCGGGGGTAATATGCCCGGGGCGACGATTCCGCCAGACAAGACGATCTTCGACCTCGATATGGCCGCTTTCGAAACCGTGGTCGACCTGAACCTTTTCGGCACCGTCCTGCCGACGATGATCTTTGCCCGGACAATGGTCGATCGCAAAGAGGGATCGATCATCAACGTCGCTTCGGAATCGGCGATCCGCCCGCTGACACGCGTGGCCGGGTATGGCGTTGCCAAAGCGGCCGTGGTTAATTTTACGAAATATTTGTGCGGCGAGTTGGCGACGAAATACGGCGCCGGCCTGCGGGTCAACGCCATCGCCCCCGGTTTTTTCCTTTCGGAACAGAACCGCACGCTGCTCACCAACCCCGACGGCAGTTACACCGACCGCGCCAAGACCATCTTGACCCACACGCCGTTCAAGCGTTTCGGCGAACCCGAAGAGCTGCTCGGCACCCTGCAATGGTTGGCCAGCGACGCTTCGAAATTCGTCAGCGGCACGGTGACGATGATCGACGGCGGTTTCGACGCTTTTTCCATTTAACTCCGGATCACATTAACAGCAAGCATATGATGCATTTAGCCAAACAATCGTGGCGCTGGTACGGCCCCGGCGACCCGGTCGGCCTGTGGGACATCCGACAGGCGGGGGCCACCGACGTGGTCACTGCCCTGCACCACATCCCCAACGGAGAAGTGTGGACGGTCGAAGAGATCCGGAAACGGCAGGCCGAAGTGGCCGCCGCCGGCCTCGTGTGGAGCGTGGTCGAAAGCGTGCCCGTACACGAGCACATCAAAACGCAGACAGGCGATTTTCAGCGCTACATCGACAATTACAAACAGTCGATCCGGAACCTGGCCGCGTGCGGGATTTTCATTGTCACCTACAATTTTATGCCTGTTTTGGATTGGACGCGCACCGACCTGGCCTACACGCTGCCCGACGGGTCGAAGGCGCTGCGGTTCGAGCGGGCGGCTTTTGTGGCGTTCGACCTCTTTATCCTCAAGCGTCCCGGCGCAGAAAAGGAGTATTCGGACGCAGAAAAGGCCAAAGCCCGCGCACGTTTCGACGCGATGAGCGACGAAGAGCGGCACACGCTGACCCGCAACATGATCGCCGGGCTGCCCGGTTCGGAGGAAAGTTTCACGGTCGCACAGTTCCAACAGGCATTGGACCGTTACAAAGAGATCGACGCCGACCGGCTGCGGGCCAACCTGGTCTATTTCCTGCGCGAAATCACCCCGGTGGCCGACGAGGCGGGGGTCGAACTGGTGATCCATCCCGACGACCCGCCCTACCCGATCCTCGGTCTGCCGCGTATCCTGAGCACGGCCGATGATTTTCAGCGGCTGATCGAGCTTGTGCCCAACAAATCCAACGGGTTGTGCCTGTGCACCGGGTCGTTTGGGGTGCGGTCTGACAATGAACTGGCCGAAATGATGAAAAAATTCGGCGACCGGGTGGGCTTCGTGCATTTCCGCAGCACGCGGCGCGACGCCGACGGCAATTTCTATGAGGACAACCACCTCGAGGGCGACGTCGATATGTATGGGGTGATGAAAGCCTTTGTGGAGTTGATGCAGCGGCGCGGGGTGTCGATCCCGATGCGGCCGGACCACGGGCACCAGATGTGCGATGATTTGAAGAAGAAGACCAATCCGGGGTATTCTTGTATTGGGAGACTGCGTGGGCTGGCTGAGTTGCGCGGACTGGAGATGGGGATTGCCCGGAGCATGGGTGCGTCCTCGCACGGGAAAATTTCCAACGCAAAATAAGTCTCAGAAAAGCACAGCTTTTCCAAAAAATTTTTAGCTCCGCCGAGCTCACCCGCCGTCAGCGACCTCGGTTGTGGCGCTTTTTATAAAAAGCGCCAGTACCTTCGCGGAGCCAATGCGTGGTGGCCACACTCCCCAGAGATTTTTATGCGGTATCCGGCCCGAAAGAGGTAGCCCTCCGATGCATAAAAAT
>JAVBLC010000002.1:0-331286 GCA_031553805.1 Rikenellaceae bacterium
CTACAAATTGTTGGCCGAGGAAATCGGAGCCGAGGCCCATATCACCCTGGCCCCGCAACACCTCTTTATCCGGCATTCCGACGAAATGGATCCCAACAAATGGGTCAATGTCGAACTAACCACCCAATCGCTTTCCCGTGAAGTGTTTTATATCGAACATTTCGGGATCACAGACAACGCCATCCGCAATAAGGTGTATATGTATCCCCTCTCGGATCGGGAAACGGTCGCCTTTCTGCTTACCGAGATGGCTTCTTACTATCGCCAGAAATTCAATGACTGCGACGACCTGATGTGGCTGTGCGCCGACAAATCGCTGGAATATTATCCGCAGAACATTGGGGCCCTGATGCAAAAATCCGACGTCCTGAATTGGCACCTGATGGCATACCTCGACGACAACGGGGGCGAGATGGACGACTTTGCGGCGATGCTCAACCGGCAATGGCAGGGGTTCTATGAGCGGATCAACGAGTTGGGTTGGGCCGAGATGTCGGATGAGGTCTATCGGGGGTTGCTTCAAGGGGTCGAAGAAAGCATGAAGAAGCAGGGTTTCGATGAGGCAGCCATTCAGGCTGAAACGGAGCGGGTCAATAAATAAAAAACTACGAACTCAAATCCTAAATACACTATGTTATGAAAACGAAATCGATCTTTACGTTGTTGGCGGCTGTATTGGCCGGCACAATTTCTTTTGCTCAAAAGGCACAAAATCCGAATCCTTATGCTATCTTTGGTGGGAGTCCGTATGTGATCGGAGCGGAATCCGGGCAGGAGCAGGCAAAAGCCTTCGTCATTGAGAATCTGGCTGAAGGTTCTGAAGTCGTCCGACTGGAGCACAATCCGCAGACGGGGCTTGTTAAGTTCTTTGATGCAACAAATAATCTGATTGCTGAAAGGCTGGTCACCCCCGGCGAACGGGCCTGGCCCACGCCCGATCCCAAAGCCGAAAAGTATTATTCGATTAGTCCGTATGCTTATGCGCTAAATAATCCGGTAAGGTATATTGACCCCAATGGACAGGATGTATGGGAGGTAGACCCTGATGGGAATATCACTCAACGGATAAAAGACAAAACTCAGGATGCTTTTTTTATGGTTGATGCCAATGGACAAAGAATGGAAGGAGATCAATACTCGATTTCATTTGCCTATGGGACAGTCCGAAATGTGATGGAAAGAAGTGTAGTTGATCCTAGCGGAACAGCACATAACTTTACAATGTTTGATATTGCAGGCGATGGAAATGCTCAACAATTATTTGAAATAATGTCAAATAACCCGAATAGCGTTGAATGGAGCCATTCCAAGGTAGGGGCTGAGGGTTCTGGGCGAAATATTGTGGGGACTTCCCACCTTGTTGGAGGCGATGGGACAGGTTCATATTTGGAAAACCAAGGATATACTATCAGAGAACATACCCATAGTCACCCGTATAGTCGGAATCCATCTGGTGCAGATATGCGCTATGCAAGTCCGGGCATAAATAATTATATTTATTATAACAATGGCTATGCTGAACCCCAATATATGAGATATGATAGCAATGGATTGATTTTTCACGGCACAACCACATATAATAATGGAGCCGCAACTGTTGACTTTCACGCAAAACAAAGAATGACCCCATGGCAAAGAAGACACCCATAGTCGCACTAGTCCTTGTGTTACTACTGCCAATCGTACAAAACAAGGGCTGGGCGAACACCAGAAGAGATTCAACTTATTTATCTATATACGAGCCCACTGAGGCTGGTTATGAGGTGCTGAACGAAGTGCTAAATAGCAAACATCAATGGTTGGGCGATCAGGGGACTTATATCGTGTACCGGGTCCCTCGACAGGATGACGTTCTGAAAATTATGTTTGACGATACTAAAAGAGGCTTCTTTCTAAATAAGTATGATTCCAAGCCTGGGCGCTATTATGGATGTATTATCTATAAGAATCAATTATTTATGCTGGAAAGCTCAGCCAAACAGTTTGGTAGCCTACTTTTTTATGAAACTAATTCCAGAAAAGGGTTTATAAAAAACAATCAAATTATTATTGTGACCAATGATAGGGTGGTTATTTGGAATTTTGCATTAATCGATGGGAAATTTGAAAATGCAGGAATGGATCCACCAAGTATGATCTTCGATCTTGACACAACTGATTTTTAGTATTCTTTACTCCCTCGCCTCTTTTCGGCGGGGGAGATTTTTAGTTTTACGTTGTTGGCGGCTGTATTGGCCGGCACAATTTCTTTTGCTCAAAAGGCACAAAATCCGAATCCTTATGCTATCTTTGGTGGGAGTCCTTATGTGATCGGAACGGATTCCGGGCAGGAACAGGCAAAAACCTTCGTTATCGGGAATCTGGCCGAAGGTTCCGAAGTTGCCTGGCTGGAGCACAATCCGCAGACGGGGCTCGTGAAGTTCTTTGATGCGGCAAACAAGCTGATCGGCGAAAGGCTGGTCGCTCCCGGCGAACGAGCCTGGCCTACTATGGACCGTTATGCGGAAAAGTATTATTCGATTTCTCCGTATGCTTATGCGCTAAATAATCCGGTCAGATACATTGACCCTACTGGTGACACCGTAGTATTATCCGGTTCTCAACAAGCAGCAGCATTTCAACAATTACAGGATCGCCTAGGAGGGCAATTAAATATGTCGATGGCCTCTAATGGGACTATTATTGCAAGTCCAATTGAAGGAGTAAAGCAATCCCGAGATGCGAGACAGGCTATGAAAGCGTTTAGTAGCACTAGTGTCACGGTAAATATGGTTGCTGAAAACACTAAGGAAACACCTACAGGAGGTGTGTACATTGGGGGAGCTTTTATGGGAAATACTGTAAATGCAGATGGGACTGTAGTCGCCAACCAACTTATTAATCCTCAGGTTTTGGATGCAATGAGTAACGCTTATGGGAAACCAGGACAAGGAGTGCTTCACGAAATGACAGAAGCTTATCAAGGTGGAATAATTTCACAGCGAACCGGGATATCGTCACCAATGTCAAATCAACCTGGAAGTGTATATCCGCAAGCGCATAATCTTGCTATCCCTCAGCCTGGCATTATAACAGAAACTTATTATGATAGGCTTGGCAATGAAGTTAACACCTTAGGGCCGTCTGTTACGAGAGCAACATACACCGCTTACCCAAGACGACAACAACCTGTAATAATAATGACATTCCCTTAATGTGGTTTAAAATGGAAAAGTTAGTCCTCTTCGTATTTTTCTTGCTCATTATTTCTTGTGCCACCACAAAAAATATGGCACAAATCGGAAATGATGAGCCTATTCAAGTAACGATACAACGAATTCAGAATGTCGATGACGTTTTGTATCTATACGGGACATTTAACAATAGAAAAATACGGATCGCCACTACGCCTCAAGACAGTCTAGAAAAAAACAAATCATATGATTTAAAACTGACATCTCTATTAGAATTGTCAATTCAGTATAATGCCATTCCAATAAATTATCTCCATATAGATTTGTCTGATTATGCAATTTCAATAAATGATTCTACAACTCTCAAGCTCGAACATAAAGGGTATAAAGATTTATATTTAACGGAAAAAATGGCTAGTGTAGTTGTAAATGTTTTGAATGATATTCCTCTATTGAAAAAATAATTCCATGTCTCCCTCGTTCAACTTTTGGCGAGGGAGATTTTTTGTTCTCAGATACGCCCTAGAAGATGACAAAGAAACTATTATGCACCCTTTTAGGAGTCATAAGTTGGACGTTGGGTAATTCCCAATTACGACAACTTAATGATGTGCCCCTATACGCCGAATCAGGAATAAACCAAGAAAGGGGGCTGGCTCGGTTTTATGAGCCTGAGATTAAAGACAGTCTAAAAGTATGGGTCAAAGTCGATATATTTTTCAAGAATGTACTCGGCGAAAATGTAAAACCTGAGGTGAAATCTACAGCAGTCATCGAATATATTGCCAAACCTTTCACATCCAAATACCCAGAATCGGCATTCACCCTAACAGCGGGACAATGCTTGTGCAAACAGCCTTGGGAGTTTGGTTTTTGGAAACGCTACACCCCATATATTACTGATTGGTATCAGAAAGTGCCTTATGAAAAAATAAATCTCAAACCTTATTATGGTTTGGACAAACTCTCATTCACCGGGGTCTTTGTTATAACGCCAATCGACAAATAGCCTTGAACTATCCTTACGCAAAAACTCCCCCTGCCACTTTTCAGCGGGAGAGTTTTTGTTTTTTCTTATTAATCTTTCAGTAGTGAAACCTCAACTGCCGAAAGGTCAGTTCTGTTATTGGGTAGTTTTATCCTAAAATATTTACCCAATAAACTACCCTAATCAAAAACATTACTATCTTTGTTATATGTCTTACATTCCGCCATATAAGATAACTCCCAAAATAATCGACCTCGTTTCTAAGATAAGCGAAGCCGTAGGCAGTTTCAGTGCACAAGAGGAGCTGCGGCTACACCGGATAAACCGTATAAAAACTATACAGGGGTCTCTTGCCATTGAGGGCAATACGCTAACAACCGACCAGATTACGGCCATTTTAGACGGCAAGCCGGTTATAGCTCCGATTAATGAGGTACAGGAGATACGTAACGCGATTAAAGCCTACGAGCTACTTGATGAGCTAACCCCTAATAATATAGACGACCTGTTGAGAGCGCATTTAACGATGGAAGCAGGCCTTATAGACGATGCTGGGCGTTTTCGTCAAGGGGGCGTTGGTGTTGCTTCCGGCGAAGAGATTATACATTACGCGCCGCCGGCTGAGCGCGTCCCGCAGTTAATGAGGGATTTGTTCGATTGGCTTAAAGATACAGAAGAACATCCACTTATTAAAAGTTGTGTATTTCATTACGAGTTTGAGTTTATACACCCGTTCTCAGACGGGAACGGGCGTACAGGCAGGCTGTGGCAAACGCTTATTCTTGCCAACTGGCGGCCTGTTTTCAAAAACCTGCCTATTGAAAACATCGTCTACAAATATCGCAAGGAATATTACCGCTCTATTGCTATTAGTGGAGGGGCTGATGGCTGTACGCCGTTCATCGAGTTTATTCTTGGCGTTATAGACGAAACGTTGGCGATAGAGAACCGTTCGCCCCGTACAACACGCGATAAGATAATAGAACAGATGCGAGCCAA
Source organism: Rikenellaceae bacterium (assembly GCA_031553805.1). GTDB lineage: Bacteria > Bacteroidota > Bacteroidia > Bacteroidales > Rikenellaceae > JAITVB01. The sequence continues at coordinate 5,161 of JAVBLC010000002.1, forward strand.
TCCCAAAATCACACGCAACGAGTTGGCCGTAATATTGGGGCTAACCCCCGATGGCGTTAAATACCATCTGCAAAAGATGACGGGGGACGGCATTATTACTCGTCAAGGTTCTGCGCGAAGTGGGTATTGGAAAGTAGTGTGATGTACTGAAATGTGTCTAAATGTTGTTACAACCTATCATGGAAATCTCTCGTTGGGGAGGTCTTCATTTTTAATATCTTTGTGAAATAAAACTATTACATAATATAGTAATGAAGAAACTAAGTATATTTCTCACTCTTGCAGGCGTGATAATCGCCGGTATTACTCTCTACTACCAAGTTATTCGAAAGCAAAATAACATCATAGAGATCGCGACAATTGACAAAGCGCAGTTAGCAATACCTCCTAATGTTGATGGCTTGTCTGTTGAGTATAGATGGTATAATGACAGTATCCCGTTGCAAAATTTGTGGAGAGTTAAATACATTATACGTAACACTGGTGACATTAACATTATAGGAGAAGGCGCAAAGTCTATTCTCGTAAATCCCTACCTGCCATTTTCATTTAATAGCGATTGTAAAATATTAAAAGTAGAGCTTGTCAATGAAAATAATGGTGCGATAATTCAAGATACGTGTTTGTTTTTTAAGCAATGGAAACCAAATGAGTTTATTGAACTTATTGCCTATCTAGAGTGTTACAATGGAGAACCAATATTAACGATTGACAATAGAGATATTTATGATTCAGAAATAAAGTATTCTCAGTTTATACCTAATTCAAAAAAAATAGAGATCAATAAAAGGCTGATTGACTATTTCACCAAAGGGTGGGCGTCTACGCTTAAGTGGATTACTGTAACCACAATGGGTATTTTGTTCATTTTGACCTTGATAGGAATAAAAGAACAGGTAAAGATTGTCACTACAAACAAAGCGGTAACGATTGTCGCTTTTGCATTATTAATGGCGTTACTATTTTTGCCGTTGCTTTGGATTTTCTAGTTTTATGGATTTGTTTAGCACTATTTATCAAGCATTAATTGAATTGAAACAGATATGACAACTAATTTCACGTTGAGAGACTTTTTTGTTTTTGTGCTTACAGGATGCGTCTTTGTGATAACTATGTTAATAGTGTTTCATAAAGAACTTTTAGACTTCCTGCAAAGAAACGCTTACTTGAAAGATTTCTCTTGGGGTTGGCTATTGCTAATAATTCCCGGTATTTATTTGATAGGTCATATATTTGGGACGTTAAGTTTTTTGTTACTGCAGATATATCAGCGGCTTGATAGATTATTTAAAGGGAAAAAACAAGCAGAGGGCAAAGAATTGTCTATGTCAAAGCCTAAATATAAGTTATTAATGATGATACAATGCTTGCTCTATAGGCAACGAGTAGTATATAGAGCAATTCAATATACAAAGAATAATGAAGAAAACAAATACTTCAACGATTTAGAGGAATTTTGGACAATTTGCGCCGTTTTACAAGTTAAGGGAAATTATGCTCCTGCAGAATATTGGAATTATTTGAACGAATTCTTTAATTCGATAAATCTGGTTTTTTTCATTTCAGGTATTATCTCTATCATAGTTGGGCATTGGATAATAGGGATTATATGTTTCATTCTGGCTTTTGTCGCTTTTTATAGAGCACAATTATATGCAAAGCATTTTGTGCAGACTGTTGTGAGAACAATGAAAGCTATGGATAGAATAGCAGAAAAGGCTTAATTACCCAAACGGAGGATAAAAGTATCCCAATTGTTTAATGCCCAGAGATGAGATGAGATGAGTTAAGACAATACTATCCTCTATTTTTTGAATTAATTCCATAAAACCATAAATTTTGTCTCTTATTTGTACCTTGTATGTATTAAGTTACTGTTATATATAGTTATACATTTTCTGTATCGGGAAGTGGGTATATGGCACAACGATCCGAAACGGGCGGGCCGCTGGATGTGATGTTCCGGGTGCGAAAACCTGCATAACTGCTTTGCCCACGGCCTGTGCCGACGGGTGATCGTTGCCGGATCCTCATCCGAAAATTATTTAATCCGTTCCTCGAAAAAATCCTGCAACACGAGTGCATGGTTTTCGGCGGTGTTCCGGGATGCGTAGAGCAGTGTCACGGTTGGCTGCCCGTTGATCCTTTCCAGAAAATCACCGGTGGCCGGAGAGTGTGCTAATTCTTCGAGATATTTCCTGCGAAATTCCGGCCATCGATCCCCGGGCTGTGCATGAAACCACCTCCTTAGTGGAGTCGAGGGCGCGATCTCCTTTGCCCAGAGGTCGTAACGCAGCCCTTCCTTGCGGATGCCCCTCGGCCACAGCCTGTCGACCAATACCCGGTAACCGTCTGCTGCCTCGGCGTGTTCGTAAACCCGCTTGATTTTTATTCTTGCCATATCATCTTTAGGGTATGGCGCGGCAAAAACCATACCCGCTCGGCCGTATAAAAACTACCCTTGCCACCGTATTTTTCGAAAATCATTCCGTATCTTGCCAATCAATTGCATTAACGATGGGACATTCGCACGGACACAACCATTCTCACAATCCCGATAACGCCGGAAAGAACATACGGGTCGCCTTTTTCCTTAATTTGGGGTTCAGCCTCGTCGAGATCGCCGGCGGACTTTTTACGAACAGCATCGCCATCCTGTCCGATGCCCTGCACGACCTGGGCGACAGCTTCTCGCTGGCGCTGGCATGGTATTTCCAAAAGCTGTCGGGCAAACGGGGCGATGCTAAATTTACCTACGGTTACAAACGTTTTTCGTTGCTCGGAGCGTTGATTAACTCGTTGGTGCTGCTGGTCGGTTCCGGCTTTGTGATCTATGCCGCCGTGGGCCGTTTGGTCGCTCCGCAGCAGGCCAATGCGAAAGGGATGTTGCTGTTGGCCGTATTCGGGATCGTGGTCAACGGTCTGGCCGTGTTGAGGCTGAAAAAGGGACATTCGCTGAACGAACGTGCGGTGGCCCTGCACCTGTTGGAAGACGTGTTGGGGTGGGCGGCGGTGCTGGTTGCCAGCGTGGTGATGATGTTTTTCGATGTGCCCGTGCTCGATCCGCTGTTGTCGCTGGCGATCGCGTGCTACATCCTGTTCAATATCTACCGCAACCTGAGAGACGCGCTGAAAGTGATCCTGCAAGGCACACCCCAAAATATCGATCCGGCGACGGTCGAGGCGTTGCTTCAGGGGACCGAAGGTGTCCGCTCGGTTCACGACCTGCACCTGTGGACGATGGACGGAGAGTATAACATCATGACAGCCCACGTGGTGGTCGATCCGCAAGCCGACATTCCCTGCCTGAAAAAGCGACTGAAAGACGAGTTGAAAGCGGCAGGCATCGATCATCCCACCCTCGAGGTGGAGCGCGAGAATGAGGAGTGCGGTTTCGAGGAATCTTGTCGCTGACCGTTTTCCGTCACGGGTTATTTCTGCAATTTTCTAAATTCGAACGGGGTCTGCCCGGCATCCACGGGCGGATGCATCGGCGGGGCGAGGCGTTTGGCGCTCCGCAGGCGTTTGAGGATTTCTTTGATTTTCGATGCGGATCCCCGGCCATTGGCATAGGCGTCTGCGAGGTACGCTTTCATCTCTTTTTCTGCACCCGTTTCGTCCGCCTCGTGTAGTGATACGCCGATCGACGGATCGTGTGGCCGGACAATGGCGTCCCACCACCGGTAGAGGGCGGGCAGAGCCTTTGCCGGAGTGTCGCCCGAACTTAGAAAACGCTTGAAGAGATACGGCTCGCCGGCCCGGCGGCGGCGCACGGTCCGCACAGCGCTTCGGTAGACCGCGCGGCCCAACCGCCACAACAACCATCCGGCTGCGCCCCCCCCCGCCAAGACTCCCGCAAAAACATACCACCGCATTCCGAGAATTTTCAACGGGCCTTTTTCAACGGCCGGTTTTACTGTCACGGGAGCCGTAGCGGCCAGGCTGTCGCGCAAGGTGGTGAGAATGCCCAGGTTGGAATTTTCGGCCACTTCGATCTTGTGGTCGGGCAAGCTGCTGGTGGCGATGCGTGCAGCCAGCGGGTTCCAGTAGGGGAGCGTGAGGGCGGGCAGATCGAACGTTCCCGCTTTTTCCAACAGGTAAGAGGTCACCGTCACGCTGCGCCCGCTCACGTCGCCCCCCTCGCGCGAATCGGTGAGGACGGCGGCCTGGGGATAGGTGCTGGCCCAATCGACCCGCTCCTGCGGAGTGATGTCGGGAATGAACTGCGGCAGCGTGCCGCGTGCTTCGACGGTGACGGTGCGCTTGAGCACGTCGCCCACTTTCAGTCCGTTGAGCGAACGGTCCCAATGCTCGGTTACCCGCACGCTCTTGGCCACGAACCACGGGCCCATCGCTTTGAGTTTGTCGGGCACGTCACGCACGGTAAACGCCTGTTCCGTGGTGTGTATCACCACTTTTCGCCCGGTCGAGGAACCCTCGGGCGGACTGGTGGCCGTGATCTCGAGCGAGGGCACCGAAAAACTCCCCGCCTTATACGGAAAAACGATGTAATAAAACTGTATCCCCGGATACTGCTTGCCCCCTGAGGTAAACATTCCGGGCTGCGTGTCGTCGAACGGCACGATAAACGCGCCCGGCACCTGCAGGTTGCCGAACTCGACCGGCGCCGTGAACCACGTGTGGGTATAGACCGTCACGGTCACCCGCAGCGGCTGGCCTACATAGACCTCACGCGGACTGACGGCTACCCCCGCAAAGACCTGGGCCAGCGTCTGCATGGGGGCCAGCGCGGCGCACCACAGCGCGACAACAAGTATGTATGTTCGTTTTACCACGTTTCTCGGCTGGGTTTGGTGTCAGGATAATATTTCTGTTTCTGTATCTCGAAGCGGCGGTGCAGAAACTCGCCCGGATCGGCGTTGGTCTTTTGCATCAACACTTGTGTTTCGGTCGGAGGCTGCTCGCCCAGCGAAAAATCCTTGGGCGGAAAACGTTGTTCGCGGGCGCGGTGGATGTTGCTGGCCACTTCGTCGCTGGTGCGGTCGCCCGTGGTGGGGAGTTTCTTGACCTCGGTGTCCGAGGTGAGCTGGTCGTCTTCCGACTTGGGTTTGCGCTCGTGCAGCGGTGTTTTCACCGTTTTTTTGAGGATCGAATCGAGCGGGGCGGGCAGGGGTTTGAATTGCAGTACGCTTTGCGCCTGGTCTTTCATCAGTTTCGAAGCGTCGATATTCTGTTGTGCGCGTTGGGCCAGCGCGGGATCGGCCGCCGCAGCTTTCTGAAACGCCTCGGCCGCCTGGTCGTAATAGCCCATCGAGGCTAAGGCCAGCCCATAATTATATTCGCCCGTCGCGGTGGAATCCGTGGCGAGCAGTTCGGCAGCCGACAGGAAATCGCCCGCCCGGTAGTAGGCCGCCGCCCGGTGGGCGGGATCGGTAAACAATTTCTCGGACCCGGCGTAATTGCCCTTGTCGTAAAGCGCCTGGGCGCGGTAATCGTCGGTGTACCACCACGCGGCGTGCCGGGCTTCGGGCCCGCATCCGGTAAACGCGGTCAATAAAACCCCGGCCACACACCACTGCACCATCCACCCGCGGCGGAACCACAGCAGCGCGATCACCAGCGCCGGAACGAGCAGCAACCACCCCATGTCGTCCCAATCCTGCGATTTGTCCTTGTTGTCTTTCTGGAAGATCAGGTGGTCCGAAATGCGTTTGGCGACAGCCTCCACGTCCGAATGGTCGAGGGTGATGTATGTGGCCGTGATCTTCGGGTTCTGCTGCAGGTTGGAAAGCGTGGCGGCCGATTGTACCGATACGATGTCTTTCATCCCCGGCACGGTCGCCCCCGCAGGAGTCGAGAAAAGTAAAATTTCCATCCGATGGGGCGTATTGTCGATCCACGACGAGAGGGCCGTGGCCTGCGCGTCGTCGATCGCGTCGGTCATCAGCACTATGGTACTCGGGGCTTCGATCCGCAACATCATCGTGTCGATGAGCGTGAGCATCAGCGGCACGTCGGTGCCCGGCACCGGCATCGCCCACGAGTGGAGCGACTGGGCCTGGTGCTTGATGAGTTTGTAATCGGGCGTAAAAGGCAGCACGGCGTGGGGGGTACCGGCATAAGCGATCAGTCCGGTCCGCGCCCGGGGATTGGCGTCCAGAAAGTCCGAAACTTTCATCTTGGCCCGTTCCAGGCGCGAGGGCTGGATATCCGTGGCGTCCATCGACCGCGAGAGGTCGAGGCAGATCATCACCACCGACGGAATTTTTTCGGCCGGAATATCGCGCTTTTTCCACGTCGGCCCGGCCAGCGCCAGGATCATCAGCGACAACCCCACTGCCAGCAGCGTCAGCGGCCACGCCACGGCCGACGGGTTGCCCTTGCTGAACATATATGGGCGCAACGCAGCCGGAAGGATGTGCCGCCACCGTTTTTGCTCACGGTTGCCCAGCAGGTAGAGCGTCACGACCACCGCCATCGCCGCGAAAAGCCACAGCGCCCCCGGCCGCAGAAAATGAAATGCCGCGGGATCGAACGACCGGAATATGTCTAAAAAGGCTTTCATCTGCGCAACGCTTTAATCCAACCCCACAGGCCCCCGACGAGTCCGGCGAGGACGACCAGTGCGATCGCCGCCCCCAAGGGATAAATGTAGAGCGGCACGACGGGTTTATATGCGTCTTCTTCCAGCACGATGGGCTGCAATTTATTGAGTTCGGCATAGACGTTCTGCATCTCGGCCTCGGAGTCGGCGCGGAAATATTTTCCGCCGGTCGTTTCTGCAATCTGCGTGAGCAGTTTTTCGTCGATCGAGTAGCCGCCCGCCGATACCGAACCGATGCCGAGGGTGTAGATCAGGATGCTGTCGCGCTTGGCGGCCGCCGCCGCGTCGAGGGGCATGATGTCGGTGCCGCCGTCGACGCCGTCGGTCATCAGCAGCATCACGCGCTGCGGAATGGTGTCTTCGCGGAACACCTTGATGCCAAATGCGATCGCCTCGCCGATCGAGGTCATCTGGCCGGCCATCCCGACTTCGGTTTGATCCAACAGCCACGAAATCGTGGCCAGGTCTGTCGTCAGCGGGGCTTGCAGGTAGGCGTGGGTGGCGAACATTTCGAGGCCCACCTGGTCGCTTTTGCGCTCCGTGATAAAATCTTTGGTCAGGGTCCGGACAGCGTCCCAGCGCGACATCCGGCGCCCGTCCAGCACCCAGTCGGTCTGGGCCATCGAGAATGAGATGTCGGCCGCGATCAGGAAACTGCGCACGGTGCGCGTCTTTTTCCCAGGCTGTCCGACGAACTGCGGCGATGACGCTGCAGCCAGCAGGCACAGCCAACAGAGGCACACCCCGATCCACGACACCCAGCTCCGCCGCGACACCCAGGCGTTGTGTCGCGGCCGAAGCCCCGACACAGCCACCGACCGCGGAAAGAACGGCGCGAGCAACCCCGACCGCCGTTTGCGCATCGCCGGCAGCAAGAGCCACACCAGCAGCGGCAGCGGCGCAAGCAGCAGCACCCAGCGGTGGGCGATCTCAAAGTGCATATCAGCGGGTATTCCGGGCCACATAACGATGTCGTTTGATCCATTTCTCGGTGCGTACAGCGAAGGCGCGTGCGGCACTTTCATCCGTCCCAGCCGGTGCTGTCGCTTCCGTTTTTATTTCGGGTCCAGTATTATAGAGGTTTTCTGTCAGGCGAACATCTTCTTCCCCGAAGAGCGGTGTGCGCACGGCGGCGTTCAGGAACGCGAACCACTCGCGTCCGCGTAGCCCTGCGCACGCTTCCCTTGGATAAAGCATCATGCAGATGCGTTTCATCAACACATTCGCTTCGTAAACTACTTCGCCGGGAGCCAGTGCAGCCAGCATTTGCAACGCATGGCGGCGGTAACGGTTCCGTGCCCGGCGGCGCAGCCAGAGCCAAACAGCCACCAGCAGCAAGACCACAATAGCCGCTGCCGCGACCCGCCACCCCGGCGCGCCGAAAGTAAACGGCACCGTGGCCGGTTCGATATAGGCCCCCAATGCAGGGGCATTGGCCTGAAGCGGAGTCATCGTCTGAGCATTTGGCTGATGTTGCGTGAAATCTGTTGTTCGACCGGCATCGCCGTGTCGAGCACCGCCAACGGGATCCGGAACCGGCGCAACCGGTCGGTCAGCGCCCCGATGCGGGCGTCGTAGTCCGATGTAAACTTGCGTCCGATCCCGCCGCGGTCGTTGTCCCACAGGATCTGGCGCTCGCCGTCGGTGAGGATCAGTTTGCCCGCGGGCAGGGTGCGGTCCATCGGGTCTTCGATGTGGACCACCATCACGTCGTTGCTCACGGCCAGGCTTTGCAGCGTGTGGATGCCCGGTTCGTCCAACTGCAAGGCGTTGGTTACCAGCATCACTACATGGTCGTGGGTGATCGCCGTGCGGGCCCGCTCGAGCATCTGCGGGAGCAATCCGCTGTCGGTGGTGACCGCCTTGCGGCGGGGCAGGACGGCGTTGCGTTCGACGGTCAGTTGCAAAAAATGTTGTACGAGGGTTTTGCTGCGCTTCGGTACCACAAAATCGTGGCCGTCGGCCCCGAAAACGACACCCCCGAAGCGGTCGCCCCGGCGCAGTGTGTAAAACGCCGCCAGGGCCGCCACGTGGGCTGCTGTCACCGATTTGACATAGCGCACCGACCCGAAGAACATCGCCGGGCCCTGGTCCAATACGACGAACGTGGGCCGTTCTTTCTCCTCGTTATATACTTTGGAATAGGTCGTTTCGCTGCGTGCTGTCACCCGCCAGTCGATCGTGCGCACGTCGTCGCCCGCCACATATTGGCGCACCTCTTCGAAGTCGAGCCCCCGGCCGCGCATACGCGCAGCGTGGCGGCCCGCCAGGATCGAATAGATGGGCTTGTCGGGCAGGATGCGGCCCGGCGCGACGAGGTATTCGAAGCGCATCAGGTCGTCGAGCGTTGTAACGATTTCTACCGGGATCGTAGCCATATCAGATCACCGCAACATTTTTCAATAATTTGTCGATCACCTGGTCGGCATCGACCCGGTCGGCGCCCGCTTCGTAATTGAGTACCAGGCGATGGCGCAGTACATCGTGGACGATGTAACGCACGTCGTCGGGCGTTGCGCTTTTGCGTCCGTCGAGCCAGGCTACAGCACGCGAACAACGGTCCAGGGCGATCGTCGCACGGGGCGACCCGCCGTAGCCGATCCACCGGGCCAGGTCCTTGTCGAACTGATCGGGCGTGCGTGTGGCCGTCACCAGGTCGACCATGTATTTGGCCGTGGCGGCAGGCACTTCAATGTCGCCGATCTCCTTGCGGGCATCAAAGATCACTTTCTTGTCGGTCGGTTCTACCTTGGCCGCCCCCGAGCGGGTTTCGTCGCGCACCAGGCCGACGATCTTCGCTTCGTCCTCGGGCGAGGGGTAACCGATGCGGATCTTCATCACGAAACGGTCCAGCTGCGCCTCGGGCAGGGGATAGGTCCCCTCCTGTTCGATCGGGTTTTGGGTGGCCAGTACCATAAACAGCGGCTCCATCGGGTAGGTTTTGCCCGCGACCGACACCTGTCGCTCTTCCATCGCCTCTAACAGCGCACTCTGCACCTTGGCCGGCGCACGGTTGATTTCATCCGCCAATACCAAATTACTAAAAATGGGGCCGGGTTGAAAGACGAACTTTTCGGCCGACTGCGGCTGGTAAATTTCCGTGCCGGTGATGTCGGACGGCAGCAGGTCGGGGGTAAACTGGATGCGGCTGAGCCGGCAGTCGAGGTTGGCGGCCAGGCTTTTGACGGCGCGCGTCTTGGCCAGCCCGGGCAGCCCTTCGAGCAGCACATTGCCGTCGGTGAGCAGGGCGATGACGATCTTTGCGATCACGTCTTCCTGGCCCACGATGCTTTGGCCGATGCTTTTTTTGAGGTTGAGCACCTTTTCACGGTTGTCCATAGGTATGTGTTTAAAAACGGGCCCGCCCGCGGAATTACCGGAGCGGACCCGTTGTGTGTCGGATGTCAGGTGTCCGGTTAATGCTGGGTTATCGCGGCGTCGAGTTTTTCAATCACCTGGTCGATCGAGAACGAGGCGGGACGTTGGCGCGGCGGGAAATCCTTGTAGGTCGCCAGGTATTGTCCTACTTTCTCAACAGCGGGCAATACCAGGAATGTTCTTTCCAGCATCCATTTTTCATAATATGCCGAGCCGTCGATCGAGTATTCGTAAGGATCGGACAGCAGGTCGACCATCAGGGGGGCCCGCAGGGTGGTCAGCGGCATGCGCCAAACATTCATTCCGATTGCATATTGCGCGGAGAAGATATATTTGAACCGCGAGTCGCGATAGGCCACCAGACCTCCGTCGTCGTCAAAGTAAACGAACTCGGAACGGGCGGTTTGGCTCTTGCCCGTCAGGTAGTTCAATTGGTTGTAGCCGTCGAGATGCACCTTGAAGTGCTTCGAACCGGCCTGTACGCCCTTGGTGGAGCTTTCGCGCAGGTTCTGGTCGCCGCCGGCGGCAGCCACCAGGGTGGGCAGCCAGTCTTCAGCCGAGAAGAGCCCGGTGAAGTTGCTGTTCGGGGCGATCTGACCCGGCCAGCGGATCAGGCACGGCACGCGGTAAGCGCCTTCCCAGTTGGTGTCCTTTTCCGAACGGAAGGGCGACGAGCCGCCATCGGGCCACTGGTTCTTCATCGCGCCGTTATCGGTGGTGTAGATCACGATCGTGTTTTCGGCCACACCCAGGTCTTCCAACAGTTTCAGCAGTTCGCCCACCTGAAGGTCGTGTTCGACCATCCCGTCGGCCTGCAATCCAAGACCGGTCTTGCCGTCTGACGAAGGCTTGAGATGGGTGAAAACGTGCATACGGGTCGAGTTGTACCATGTGAAGAACGGCTTGCCGGCTTTCACCTGACGGGTGATAAAATCTTTGGCGGCAGCCATAAATTCTTCATCGACCGTTTCCATACGCTTTTTGGTCAGCGGGCCGGTGTCTTCCACCTTGCCGTCGGCAGTCGAGCGAAGCACGCCGCGGGGACCATACTTGGCCTTGAAGGCCGGATCCTTCGGATAATCCGGATTTTCGGGTTCTTCTTCGGCGTTGAGGTGGTAGAGGTTGCCGAAGAATTCGTCGAAGCCGTGGGCGGTGGGCAGGTATTTATCCTGGTCGCCGAGGTGGTTCTTACCGAACTGGCCGCACATGTAGCCGAGCGGTTTCAGGAATTCGGCAATGGTGGGGTCTTCGGCCTGCAGGCCTATGGGCGATCCGGGAAGGCCTACTTTGGTCAGCCCTGTGCGGAACGGGCTCTGGCCGGTGATGAAGGCTGCACGTCCCGCTGTACAGGACTGCTGGCCGTAGTATTGGATGAACACCCCGCCTTCACGGCCGATGCGGTCGATATTGGGCGTGGTGAAGCCCATCAGTCCGCGGCTGTAGGCACTGATGTTGCTCTGGCCGATGTCGTCACCGAAGATCACCAGAATGTTGGGTTTCGCCGTTTGTGGCTTCTGTTGTGCTTCTGCCTTCTGCGGCACGATCGCACCTGCGGCCAGAATGGCGCCTAGAGCTGCCACTTTGCCGCAATTGTTTGCTAGTTTTTTCAATGTCATAATTATAGATAGTTTGTGAAAATAGATTGTGGTTAAGATTTAAGCAAGAAACGTTCCAAGGATGTTAATCGCTGAGGATTTCTGAAAAAAGGTCGATCAAACGACATAATATTCGGGCGGATAATTGAAATTGCCTGGCTCCAGGAAATACCATAAAAAAATGAACCACCGGATCTCCGGTGGTTCATTCAGAAAATAATCATTCAAAGGTCAAAAAACATTCCCCAGCAGGATGGCCGCGATGGCCACCGGGATCACATACCGCAGCAGGAACCGTACCGCCCGGAACAGCCCTAACCGGAAACCTCCCCCGGCGGACAGTTCTTCGAGCAACTCGGCCCGCGGCATCCGCCATCCGGTAAACAGCACGATCAGCAGCCCGCCCAGGGGCAGCAGGATGTTCGACGCAAAATAATCCATCGCGTCGAACGCGCTTTTGCCGAACAAGATGAGCCTCATATCCGGATCGAATGAAAGTGACGCGACAGCCCCCAGCACGGCGATCACCCCAAATGAAACCGCTACCGCCGCCTTACGCCCCATCCGGAACTCTTCGGACAGGAACGTGGTCATCACCTCGAGCAGCGAAATCGACGAGGTAAGCGCCGCCACGGCCAGGATGGCGAAGAAGACCGTGGCAAAAAGCCCGCCCAGCGGCAGTTGTGCCAGGATTTTCGGCACGGTGATGAAGACCAGTCCCGGCCCCTGGCCGGGTTCGATGCCGAAGGCAAACACGGCGGGCATGATGGCCAACCCGGCGAGGATGGCAAACCCCGTGTCGGTCGCTACGACCAAGGCCGAGGTACGCGGAATGTTCTCCTTTCGTTTCATATACGACCCGTAGGTGATGATCGCCCCCATCCCCAAGCTGAGCGAAAAGAAAGCCTGTCCCATCGCAGCGAGGACCACCTCGCCGTTGAGTTTCGAAAAATCGGGACGGAACAGGAATTCGACTCCGGCCCCCGCACCGGGCAGCGTAATCGCCCGTGCGGCCATCAGGATGACCATCACGAAAAGCGCCGGCATCAGGATTTTCGAATATTTTTCGATACCGTTCTTAATGCCCCCGAGTACGATGAGCGCCGTTAGCCCGAGAAAGCCCAGGTGCCAGAGCAGCGGTTCGCCCGGCGACGAGATGAACCCGCCAAACAGCCCGTCGAGGTTTTCTCTCCGGCCGAAACTTCCGCACAGGGCCATCTGCATATATTTGAGCGTCCATCCCCCGACCACGCTGTAGTAACCCAGGATCACCACCGGGGCCAGGATGCTGATCACCCCGGCGCCCGTCCACAGGCTTCCCGGCGCCAGCCGGCGGAAAGCGCCGTAGGCGTTGGCCTGTGCGCGACGGCCGATGACCATTTCCGAATACATGATCGGCAGGCAGATCACGATCACGAACAGCAGGTAGAGCAGGATGAACGCTCCGCCCCCGTGTTTGCCCATAATATAAGGAAACCGCCACAGGTTGCCCAGCCCGATGGCCGAGCCTGCCACGGCGACCAGCACCCCGAAACGGTTCGAGAAGTTTTCCCGCATGGATAAGTTTGGTTTAGGTAGGTAAATATACGAATAAAATACAAAAATGGCGCTTCTGTGCATTTCCCTTCTGCGTCCCGATTTGGCAAATCGCCCGGTTTTGCTTATCTTTACACCATCACCAAAATTCGATCCGATGAAATTGAACGATTAATGGCTGGTTCCCGTTAAACCGGCATCCACACTCTTTCCAAGACAACACTCGGTTTAATCGTGCCTCTCCGCGAGGCGGTCATTCTTCGTATTATGAGTATCATCCTGAGCGATCTGGCGTATCACTACGACAACCACTCCCCTTTATTCCAACACCTGAACCTGTCGGTAGGCCCGGGCGAAAAGATTTCGATCGTCGGCGATAACGGCACGGGCAAATCGACCCTGCTGCAACTCGTCGCGGGCCTGCTGCATCCGACGACAGGCACGGTGTCGTGCGACGCCGCACCTTATTATGTGCCGCAACGAATCGGTTGTGACGGGCTGACCGTGGCCGAAGCCCTGGGCGTGCAAGCCCGCCTGGCCGCCCTGGCCGCGATAACGGCCGGCAGCACGGCCGATGCCGATTACGACGCCCTGGCCGACGACTGGGACGTCGAAGCCCGCTGCCTGGCCGCCCTCGAACATTGGCGCCTGCCCGGCATCGGCCTTGCCACCCCCATGGACACGCTGAGCGGCGGCGAAAAGACCAAGGTTTTCCTGGCCGGTTTGCAGATCGACCAGCCGGCGATCGTCCTGTTAGACGAGCCGACCAACCACCTCGACACCGCCGCCCGCAGGCGTCTTTACGACTACATGGGGCGCACGAAAGCCGCCGTGATCGTCGTGAGCCACGACCGCACGTTGCTTGAAAGAATCGACACCACCTACGAGCTTTCGTTGCGCGGTTTGAAAGCCTATGGCGGCAACTATTCTTTTTACAAGGAACAGAAGGAACTCGAAACCGGCGCTCTCGAAGCGCAGATCGGCGCCGAGGAGCGCAACCTGCGCCAGGCCCGCACGCTGGCCCAGGAGGTCCGGGAGCGTCAGGAGCGCCGCGAAAGCCGTGGCGAACAGAACAAATACCAGTTGACCCGCGGTATGCGCCAGAAAGCGATGAACCAGGGCGAGAATACCCAGGCCCGCTTGCAGGGCAAGCACGAGCGGATCATCACCGAAAGCCGCGAAAAATTGGACGAATTGCGTGCCCGCCGCGATGCGGCCGCCGGGTTGAAGATCGACTTCGACGACGCTACCCTCCACACGGGCAAATTGCTCGTATCGTTGCGGGATGTGAATTACGCATATGCTTCGGAAAAACCGTTGTGGCCGCAGCCGATCGACCTCGATCTGTTCAGCGGCGACCGCCTGCGCCTGACCGGGGCCAACGGCAGCGGCAAGACGACCCTGGTCAAGATCCTTACGGGCGAACTTACGCCGACTGCCGGTACGGTCAAACGTGCCGACTTCACTTACGTTTATCTCGACCAGGAGTATGCTCGGGCCGATACCGACCTGACGGTGCTTGAATTGGCCCAGTGCTGTAACGTTGAAAAACTGGCCGATCACGAGGTGAAAACCCGCCTGCACCGGGCGCTTTTCCCGGCCGAGCGGTGGGATGCGTCGTGCCGGACGCTGAGCGGCGGCGAACGGATGCGGTTGTGTTTGTGCTGTTTGATGTTGTCGAACAGTGTGCCCGATCTGTTTGTGCTCGACGAGCCGACGAACAACCTCGATATTGCGAGTATGGAGATCTTGACCCACACGATCCGCGATTACCGGGGAACGCTGTTGCTGATCTCGCACGACGATGTCTTTTCCCGCGAGGTGGGGATCGAGGGAGAAATTGCCCTGTAATGACCCCTCTATGGCATAAATCTGCCCGTGTGGTGGGCAAAGCCTGCCGTACTATAATTTATTGGCCCGCGCACAAGAGATTTTTCATGCATTGGAAGGATTCCTTTTCCAAGCCGGCTCGGGCATAAAAATCTCCGGAAGCGTGGCCCCGCGCTTTTTCCCTTTGAGGGAACTGCCGCTTTTTGTAAAAAGCGCCGCAACCGAGGTCGCCGAAGGCAGGTGAGCTCAACGCAGTTAAAAATTTTTCTGGAAAGCTGCGCTTTCTTGGGCGACTTTGCTTCGACGAAGTTCGTCTGTTTTTTGTATTTTTGCAAAAATGATTTTTTGCAAAAATGATCGACATCGAAAACCTGGAGCGCGACCTGGCGCAAGTCCGCCGCCGCGCGCCCCTGATCCACAACCTGACCAACTACGTGGTGATGAACAACACGGCCAACGCCCTGCTGGCCCTCGGGGCATCGCCCGTCATGGCCCACGCCCGCGAAGAAGTCGAAGAGATGGCCTCGATCGCCTCGGCCGTAGTGCTCAACATCGGTACCCTCGAACCGGCCTGGGTCGAAGCCATGCTGCTGGCCGGAAGCAAAGGCCGCCAACGCGGCATTCCGGTCGTTTTCGACCCTGTAGGTGCAGGGGCGACCACTTACCGTAATACGGCTTGTGACCAAATTCTGAGAACTTGCCACCCGACGATTATTCGCGGCAACGCCTCGGAAATCATGGCCCTGGCCGGCGTCGGCGTCCATACGAAAGGGGTCGACAGCACCGCTGCTTCGGATGCCGCCCTCGCCGCCGCCCACCGCCTGGCCGGTGCGACCGAAGCCATCGTGGTGATCAGCGGCCCGACCGACTACATCACCGACGGTACCCGCACCGAAACCGTCCGGAACGGCCACCCGATGATGGCCCGCACGACCGGATTGGGCTGCACCGCAACCGCCGTGGTGGCCGCCTTTGCCGCCGTCAACGCCGATCCGTTCGAAGCCGCCCTCCACGGGATGGCGGTGATGGGTATCGCCGGCGAAATCGCCGCCGTCCGTTCGCGGGGCAACGGTTCGTTGCAGCTCCATTTCCTCGACGAACTTTTCGGATTGGACGGCGAAACTATCCGTAAACATATCCGTCTGTAACGATGATTGCCGATTACAGCCTTTACCTGGTCACCGACCGGTCGCTCGCCCTCGGCCGCCCGCTCGATGAGGTGGTGCGTGCCGCCGTGGCGGGCAGGGTGGGCGTGGTGCAACTGCGCGAAAAAGAGACCCCGACGCGTGAGTTTCTTGCTTTGGCCCTGGCGTTAAAAAAAGTGCTGCAACCTTATCGTGTTCCGCTGATTATCAACGACCGGCTCGATATTGCACTGGCGTGCGACGCCGAGGGGGTACACCTCGGACAGGGCGATATGCCCTACGCCGACGCCCGGCGCCTGTTGGGACCCGAAAAAATCATCGGCCTGTCGGTCGAGCGGGCGCAGGATGTGCTCGAAGCCAACCGCACGGACGTCGATTACATCGCCGCCTCGCCCGTGTTCGGTACGCCGACCAAGACCGACACCGCCCCGGCCCTCGGGCTGGAGGGGTTGCGCGAATTGGCCCGCCTTGCACAGCACCCGCTGTTGGCCATCGGCGGCGTCAACGAAACGAATGCCTCGGCCCTACTCGAAGCCGGAGCCGCAGGACTTTGCGTGGTGTCGGCCGTGATGTCGGCCACCGACCCGGAATCAGCCGCCCGCAGGTTGAGGGCGATCGTCGACTCGAAATACTGATTCTTCCACCGCTGCCACATACACGAGAATGAGCAAAAAAGTACTGATCCTTTCCGCCAGTCCCCGCCGGGGTGGCAATTCCGATCGCCTGTGCGACCGCTGATCCTCTTTACGAGCGACAACGGGGGAGCGGCCTACACCCGCGCCACCGACAACGCCCCGCTAGAAGCGGGCAAATGTTCGATGTTCGAAGGGGGATTGCGTGTGCCGTTCTTCATCAAATTCCCCGGCGATTCGCCCGCAGCGGGAAGCGTTTACGAAAATCCGGTTTCGTTGCTCGATATGTTCACCACGATTGCCGCCGGGGCCGGCGCACCGCTGCCCGCTGACCGTACCTACGACGGCCGCGACCTTCGTCCCTACGTCGAGGGCGAGAACGAGAGCGTGCCCCACGAAGCCCTCTTCTGGCGCAACGGTTACCTGAAAGCGTGCATCGCTGACGGTTGGAAACTCTACGTATCGAAAAAGCGCCCCCGCCTGCTGCTCTACAACCTCAATGACGACCCGGGCGAAACGACGAACATTGCTCATCAGTATCCCGAAAAAGTCCGTGAACTGCGCGAGCTGCTGATCCGCTGGGAAGTCACCCAGACCGTCGACCCGTTATGGCCCAGCAGTGGCAATTTCCTGCAATGGATCAAAGGAAAGAAAGTGCGTTTTCCTGTATAGCGCGGTGCGTCCCCGTACTGAGGTGCTTTGACGAAGTCAGTTCTTCCGAGTGCAGGGAACGTTTCGATTCTTCCTTATAGTCAATAATTCCGTGTGCGGGGACGCACTTATGAACAGATCAGCTCTTCGTATAGTTGTGCCAGCCGCTCGCGCAGGTGCAGCACCGCGTAGTGCTTGCGCGAAAGCAGCGTGTTGACCCCGACGCCCGTCATTTCGGCGATCTCTTTCGCCGAAAAACCCTCCATCTCGGTCTTCTCGAACACCTCGCGCTGCTCGGGCGGCAATTCGGAGAGTGCTTTTTCGAGCTCTTCCCACACCAGCGACCGCAAGTATTCGGTTTCGGGCGAGGGCGATCCCGCTTCGCCCGAAAAGAGGATTTCCGAAAAGTCGCGCAGGATGTCGTCGTCGCCGTCATTGGCCTTGTAATAAGGCATCTCGGCCTCGCGCTTCTTCTTGCCCCGGTTGATGATCGTATTGCGGGCCACGCGGTAGAGCCATGCCCCGACCTGCTCGATCGGATTCAGCACGTCGGCCGCCGCCCGGGCAAACTGGTAGAGGACATCCTGCAAAATATCTTCCGCATCGTCGGCGTTCGACACCCGCTGCCGGATGAACGATTTCAGGCGCGGCCGGTATTCGCTCACGGTCAGCGCCACGTCGGGCGCGGTAACCTCTACCGCATCCGCTGTGTCGCCCCATTCGGCGCTTTGTGAGTTGCCTTTTTTAGTCATTATTCTCCGGGCTGTCCTGCTCAACCCCCTTGCCGCCGAAACCCGGATGGCAGCAATGCATCGCTGCGTGGCGTTTTTTGACGAACTCTGCCCGCTGTTCGGGAGTCATCTTCATCCATTTTTCACGCATCATGTTGCCATGGTGCCGATGCCCGTGCTTGTGGCCCATCCGGCCCATCCCGCCGAAAAGGAGGCGTGAGAGCATAAGCAACCCGAGGGCTTGCCAGAAATTGATGGCCGCCACGCCGAAAATCGTCGGCATCAGCCAGTTCCACAACAGCATCAAAGCCGCCGAGAAACCGGCCGCACATCCCGCGAACGCCACGGGGAACAACACCATCTTCCATTTCCTGTTTTTCATATCGCATCTTGAATTTAGGTTCGGGATAAAGGCAAAGATACCATTATCCCGAACCGGTTGATACTCCGTGGCTTATTCGGGGCGATTTTTATCATCGCCCGGGCCGAAGCCGAAAGCGTCGAATACGCCAAAACCTTCGCGGCCATCGCATTCGCCGCTGGTGAATCCACCCGGGAACCCGCCCCGTTGGCCGAAGAAATCACCGTGGCCGTGGCCGCCGCTGAAACCTTTGTGGTTGTGGTGGGCGGCGTGGCGTTCCATCCGCTCCCTGACACACGCTTCTTTTTCTTCGACGCTCTTCCCTAGCCACTCCTCGGCGTGGGCGTCGATGTGCTTCACGATGCCCGCCGGGTTGGGTTTCCCGTCTTCGCCGAACATCTCTGAAAAGGCTTTTTCGCGCTTGTCGATGAAAGCTACTTTTTCTTCGGTCGTCATTTTCGACCACTTGTCCCGGAATTTTTTCATTCTTTCCATCCCGAAAGCTCCTCTGTCGAAAAATGGCATTCCAAAATTTTTCATTGTTTTCAGTTTTTTTTATGATTTTTGAATTTTGTCGGTGATCACGCTCTATAGGGTTAGACAACCCGTCCGGAAGAATATTTTAGCGGCCGGCGATTTTTTTCGAAAAATCATCTCGGACGATGGGGAATTTTGTCTCTTCCGGGTTGCAAAAAGGCGCAAATTTTGTTATATTTGGGTATAACCCCTAAACTGCACGACTATGGGATACTGTGAAAAATGCGGCGGGCAGGGTCAGGTGATCTGCCTGATGTGCGACGGCACGGGAAAAATAAAGGAAAGCGGATATACGCATGTTTGCCGGCTGTGCGCCGGATCGGGCCTGGTCGAGTGCGACGAATGCCTCGGCTCGGGCGATGACGAGGACGACCGTTGATCTTCGCGCCTCTCGCCACCCACGATACAGCCTGCCCCTTCGCCGGGGCAGGTTTTTTATAAAAGCGCCGCATTCTGCGATTGCTCTGTGGCGACGAATCAACTTAAGCGGTTAAAAAACAGAACCGAAGCTAAAGCCATGTTTTACCGGGGGCATCGAAAGCTTCTCTGTTGAAGCGAAAAGGACTATCTGAGGTGGTCAAGCAACTCGATCGGCCGGTCGATCACCGCCTGCGCACCGTGTTCCACAAGCTCGCGGCGCGGCCGGAACCCCCACGTGACGCCGATGGCAAACATCCCTGCCGCCGCAGCCGTCTGCATGTCGGTATCGGTGTCGCCCACATAAAGGAACTTTTCGGGTGCGACCTCCATCTCGCGGGCAATGTGAAGCGCCGCCGTCGGATCGGGCTTGCGCGGAAAGCGGGCCGAGGCCCCCAGCACCGCTTCGAACGTCCACCGTCCGAGCAACCGCTCACAGATCACCTGCGTCAATTCGTCGGCCTTGTTCGACAGGATCGCCAGTCCCACGCCGGCTTCGGAGAGGGCGTCGAGCAGTTCCGCGATCCCATCGTATAAGCGCGATTTGACTACGGCGTTGGCCCGGTATTCGTCCATCATCATCGCCAGGCAACGGACCACGTTTTCCTCGTCCCGTGCGCCTTCAGGCAGGCAGCGGGCGGTGAGGTTGGCGAGCCCTTTGCCCACCAGGTAGCGGTATTCGTCATACGTGTGTCCCGGGTAGCCGCAACGGGCCAACACACGGTTCATCGCATCGGCGATGTCCTCGAGCGAATCGACCAGCGTGCCGTCGAGGTCGAAAAGGACAGCGGAAATTTTTTTCATCGAGTAACAGCAAACAATTTATAGGTTTCCGGGTAGCCCGGAAGATCCTCCAAAAGTAACCCAAAAACAAAAGACGCACAAAGATTCGCCTGTCTTTTTCCAGTTTTTGCTCTCCGCTCTTATCTTTGCAGACTGTAGGCAAATTCCCGTCACCATGAAAAACAAACCCACACAAACCGAATCAACGCCTTCCGTATCTGCCCTCCCGGTCGAATCCCACCCGTGGGAACCTTTCCTGCCGTCCGGGGCCCGGGTGTTGCTGCTCGGAAGTTTTCCGGCACAGCCCAAGCGCTGGTCAATGGATTTTTATTATCCTAATTTTCAGAATGATATGTGGCGTGTGATGGGTCTCTTTTTTTTCAATGACCGCAATTGTTTCCTCTCCGATCCGAAACATTTTTCGCCGGAAAAGATCGCCGCTTTTTTGTCTGAAAAGGGGATTGCGGTGAGCGATACCGCCCGCCGGATCGTGCGCGGACGGGGCGATGCTTCGGACCAGCACCTCCAAATCATCGAAGCGATCGATCTCGATAAAACGTTGGCCCAACTGCCCGCCTGCCGGGCGATAGCGGCCACGGGCGGAAAATCGCTCGAAACACTGCTGCCCTTGACCGGTGCCATGGCTCCGGCCCTGGGCGGTTTTTCGGAATTTTCGTATGCCGGGCGTCCGATGCGCCTCTACCGGATGCCGTCGACCTCGCGCGCCTATCCGCGGCCGCTGGAAGAAAAGGCGGCCGCCTACGGAAAAATGTTCTCGGAATTGGAAATTTTTTGAGGTGCGTGCCCGCACAGGGAGTTTTTCTACGTAAATGTGTTTCCTCGCACGGAAGAGGGGGAAAGCAATGTGTTATCGATTTTTTTAGCTTTGCTCGGCTCACTTGTTTTCTCCGTTGCCGATGCTCCGCAGCATCCGTCGCAACATAGCCGACGTCACGATCCGGTGAAACGGCCGGACAACGAAAAAATAAGCCCGCCCCAGCCCCGAGCGGTAATCGACGACCGTCGAAAGGCAAACCCGCCGCTTGCCGTCGTTCTCAACGATCAGCATCGACATATACGCCACCAGATGTTTGTCTGTGAGTGCAATGACCGTTTCGTCTGCCGATTTCCCCACGACCGAAACGAGCCCATAGCTGCCGCTCTCGCGGATGCACGCTTCTAACTTGGTGATGTTGCGCTCCGTCCCTTGCAACCCGAAGGGTTTGACCAGCACATCGCGCAGCCGGAACAGCACCTGCACCCAGCCGGGTTCCGAACTCCAGAAAGCGATCTGCAAATCGTCGGGCGTAACTTCCCCGGTCAACGGCGTTTCGAACGCGTCGGCATAGTCGCCCGGCAGCCATCGGCTGATCAGCGAACCTTCCGGCACTGGACGGCAGTGAATTTTCATCGCGAGAAAAATTAAATAATGATCGAATCGATGCCCAGCCGGGTGATCCGAAGTACGTTGCGGGTTTCTGGCGTCACCCGCCAACGGTCGTCTGTGCGCCGTCCGACGAGCCAGACGATTTCGCCTGCTGACTCGAGTACCAGTTGCCGCTCCTTGTCGGGCAGGGCTACCTTTTCGTCGATCAGGTAATCGCTCACCTTTTTGTGCCCCTCCATCCCGAACGGGATGAATGTGTCGCCCTCCCGCCAGCGGCGGATGAGCAGGGGGTAGCGGAGGCGGTCGGCGTCGAGCAGGGCGACGTTGGCCGGCTGCTGCAACGTGTCGAGGTCTTCCTTTTCGATGCGTTCAAAGGTGATGATGCTCCCCAGCACGGTTTCGCGGCGGGTCTTCTCGTCGATCACGATTTCGATCTCTTCCCGGGGGGTGATCGGCGTCACCACGATCCGCTCGCGGTCGGTGTAAGCGACGTGTGTGGCCGAGTAGAAACGGTGGCCGGTGCAGTCGTCGCGGTCGAGGCAACGGTTGAGTTTCTCGGTCACGTCGGCGTTAAACCCGAACGCGGTAAGCATTTCGTAAACCACATATTGGCGCGGCAGCTCGGGATCGATGCGATCGAGATGGATCACAGTCCGGTCGTCCTCTTCCGTGGTGATTTCGCGGCGCAGGAGTTCGATCTGGCGGTTGAGGAACTGCGAGACGAGGCTCAGCCGTTCGACGTTGGCCGTCATGATGGCCCCGAAGATGGGCGAAATTTCGCGGATGCGTGGGATTATCCCCAGTCGGATTTTGTTACGGAGGTATTTGGTTGACGAGTTCGACGAATCTTCGCGGTAAGCGATGTGGTTGGCGTGGGCGTAGTCGAGGATCTCCTTGCGCGAGGCGAAAAGCAGCGGGCGGATCACCCGGCCGTTGGTCACGCTGATGCCCGACAGGCCACGAAGGCCGGTGCCGCGAATCAGGTTAATGAAAAAGGTTTCGATCGAGTCGTCGGCGTGGTGGGCGATGGCTATTTTGTCGTAACCGTACTTGATGCACAACTCGTTAAACCACGTGTAGCGCAACCGCCGGGCGACCATCTGCACCGATTCGCCCGAGGCGTCGATCTCGGCCTGGGTGTCGAAGCGCACGTTGAAATGCTCGACGTGCAACTCGCGGCAAAGTTCTTCGACTGCCGCCTCGTCCTCGTCGGCCTCGATGGGCCGCAGTCCGAAGTTGCAGTGGGCCACTCCGATAGGGTAGCCGCAGCGGACAAACAGGTGGAGCATCACCATCGAATCCACCCCCCCGCTCACCGCAAGCAACACCCGTTCCCCGCCGGGAATGAGGCCTTTCTCGCGGATGTAATCCTGAAACCTGTCGATCAATGCTGCCTGTGTCATCATGGCTATAGTATGTTTACTTCGGGGGTGATCTCCACCCCGAACATTTCGAGAATATCGTGCTGGATCGCACGGGCCAGGGCGAGTATTTCCGCCCCGGTGGCTCCGCCTAGGTTGACCAGCACCAGGGCCTGGCGGTCGTGTACGCCGGCGTTGCCCATCCGGCGGCCTTTCCATCCGGCGCGGTCGATGAGCCATCCGGCGGCCAGTTTCACGCCGTCCGGGGCGGGGTAGGCAGGCATATCCGGATATTTTGATTTTAGCTCGGCCACCTTCGCTTCCGAAACCACGGGATTCTTAAAAAAGCTGCCTGAGTTGCCGAGTATTTTCGGATCGGGGAGCTTGCTTTCGCGGATGGCGATGACGGCTTCCCGCACATTTTGTAAAGTCGCCCCGCCGCGCCGTTCGACCTCGGCCCGCAGGTCGCCGTAATCGAGGCGGAAACGGGCGACGGTCGACAGCACGAACGTCACCGACAGCACGATCGCTTTCCCAAACAGCTCGCGCTTAAAGATGCTGTCGCGGTAACCGAAACGGCAATCTTCAACCGGGATCGTTTCTATCGATCCGGAGTCTGTCCGGAAGATCTCGACCTGGCGCACGGCTTCGCACGCCTCGGCGCCATAGGCCCCGATATTCTGGATGACCGAAGCCCCGACGTAACCGGGGATCAGCGACAGGTTTTCGAGCCCGGCATACCCCTCGGCCACGCACCACGCTACGAACGCGTCCCAATCGACCCCGGCCTCGGCCCGGACGACGACCTGCTCGCCCGACTGTTCGAGCAGGGAGATCTTTTGTGCGGTAGGGTGAAGGATCAACCCCGGAAAATCGCCTTGCAGCAGGATATTACTTCCCCCGCCGACCACACGCCACGGCAGCCCCGCTACCTGCGGATCGGCCAGCGTGGCGCGCAACGCTTCGACCGATGAGAATTCGGCGTAGAATGCGGCCCGGGCGGAAATTCCGAAGGTGTTCATATCCAGCAACGGCTGGTCGGTGACGATGTGGCCCATAACGAAATAGGGTGGATATTTTGTGTGACAATGATTTTGGAAAACAAAGGTACGCTTTTCTGTGAAAAACCGTACCTTTGTTCATACAATAATGCACACGCTATGAAACGGGGAGATTATTACCGCGACAACTACCGGCGGCGCAGGTCGAAACGCAAGATCGGGCCGCGGCGGCAACTGGTTTTGCTGGTCGTGCTGCTGGTCATCCTGGCGGCGCTGTTGTGGCTGGGGCGCTCGGTAGCCGTATCTGCCACGCCCGACCGGGCGTTTCGTCCCGTTCCTGCGGCCGACACGACGGTGTGCGTCCCCGAAATGGCCCTGACGGCCTTTGTTTCCGACACGACTGCCCGGCCCGTGTTTTCGACCGAAGGGCTGGAGTTGCCGCGGATCGACGACTATGCGTTCGTCATCTCGCGCCCCGAAGGGCGTTACACCCTCCTCTACGACACCGCCTACCGCCAGGGGGCGTGGGTGGCCCACGTGCTGACCCGCGCCCAAGCCGAATACCGGGGCGTGAAGCGCGAAGCGAACAACTTCACCGCCGACCCTGTCGCCCGTGCCTACAAATGGCCCTATGCCGTGACGAGCGACTATACCCGCTCGGGTTACGACCGCGGCCACCTGCTCCCCTCGGCCGACCGCGACGACACGGCCGAGGAGAACACTGCCACCTTTTACCTGTCGAACGTGTCGCCCCAGCGCCCGGCGCTGAACCAGCGCATCTGGAAATACATGGAGGAAGAGGTGCGCCGGATGGCCCTGCGCTACGACACGCTCTGGATCGTGACCGGCGGCGAACTCAAACCCGGCCTCGACCGCATCGGCAAACACGGGGTAGGGGTGCCCGACCATTTTTTCAAGGCGATCCTTACCCGCGACTCGGCCGGCTTCCGGGCAATCGCTTTCCGCCTGCCCAACGACACGGTCATTCCCGGTACGTTTTGGGACTACGTCTTAAGCGTCGACCAACTCGAAGAGTTGACGGGCTATGATTTTTTTCATAACTTGCCCGACAGTATCGAGCGGGTGGTCGAGGCCCAAGCCGACCCCGCCCGCTGGAAATAACCCCTCTTGAACGACGCGATGAAACAAAACTGGATGCGCTCGATGTGGAACTTCCTGAGCCGCGGGACGACCCTCGTGATGCTGCTCTGCGCAGGTATCTCGCTCGTGCTGTGGTATCTCAATATGTTGAACCACAATTATACGACGACCCTCACGTTGCCCGTGGTGATCGAAAACACCCCCGAGAGCAATGTCGGGGTAGTGGGGGGCAACTACCGGATCGACTGCCGGGTCGAAGGGCCGGGCTATACGCTTTTCAGGCAGAAATATTTTCCCCGCCCGATCCACATCGGCGTCGACCGCATCCGCACGGCGCCTTTCACCGAGAACGGCGGCGAACCCCGCAATGAAATCGTCCTGTCGACGCTGCTCACGGCTCTCTCGGTCGAAATGACCGACCTGAAAGTGCTTTCGATCGTTTCTCCCCGCATCGAGATTACGGTGGCTCCGTTGAAAACCAAACAGGTGCCTGTTATTTCGCGTATCGAAGTCGATCCCCGAAACCAGTTCATGCAGGTCGGAAGCACCCTGCTCAAACCGGCCCGCATTACGGTCAAATCGCTCGGCGAGGTGCTCGACACGCTGCAGGGTATTTACACCGAGCGGCTCACGCTGCGCGACGTACGCAGCAACCTTTCGGGCGAGGTGCCCCTGGTGCCTGTCGACGGGGTGATCCTGCCGGTGCAGAGCGTTGCCTATGAACTTTACGTCGAACCGTATACTGAGATTACGCTCGAATTGCCCGTCGAACCGACCAACGTGCCGGCGGGCTACAAGCCGCTCGTGATCCCCGCCCAGGCACAGGTGCGCTTCAACGTGGCCCGCAGCGCTTCGGGCAGCAAGGGCGAAACCGGGGTCAAACTCTACATCGACGCCGCCCAGCAGGTCGAAGACCGCCCGCGCTACTATAAGATCTACGTCGAAAACAGCCCTGGCTATTTCGTCAAGGAGCTCGATCCCTATTACGTCGAACTCTACCTCGAGGAGGAAAACCCGAAGGAGGGTGGCCGATGATCCGCGTGGGCCTTACCGGCGGCATCGGGAGCGGTAAAAGCACCGTGGCACGGCTATTCGCCACCCTCGGTGTGCCGGTCTACGATTCCGACGCCCGGGGCAAATGGTTGCTCGCAAACGACCCGCAGGTAATCGCCCGGGTCCGCGCCGCATTCGGCCCCGAGGCTTACCGCGACGGTCTTCCCGATACGAAATACCTTGCCGGTGTGGTCTTTGCCGACCTTCAGCGCCTGCAAACCCTCAACGGCATCGTTCACCCCGCTGTCCGCGCTGACTTCGCCGCCTGGAGCCGTGAACAAGCTTCAGCGCCCTATGTAATCATGGAGTCGGCCATCCTCTTCGAAAGCGGCATGGACGCCGACGTCGACCAAATCGTCGTCGTCACGGCCCCCGAATCGTTGCGCATCGAACGCACCGTTCGCCGCGACGGTTCAAGTCCCGATGCCATTCGCCGTCGCATGGCCGCCCAAATGTCCGACTCTCAACGGATCGCCCGGGCCAATCACATCCTCGACGCGAGCGAAACCACCCCGTTAATACCACAAGTACTCACGCTCGACCGGATGCTTCGGGCCGGCTCTTGAGCCGCCTCTGACTGCCGCTTCTTAATAAAAAGCAGTCGAAACCGGTACAAAAAATCCGGCCGGAAGAATCCGGCCGGAAGTAGTGTAGAAGTGTTCTTTATAATGGACACCCTTTCGGGCGGGGGATGAACACATTGGCGTTAGAAAGTGGTGCGGACCCCAAGGCGTACGTTGAAGTTGGCCGGGTGATCCTGCCAGTAGGACTCGGGTTGGTTGCTGTTTTCGAAATAGTATCCGAAGCCGGGTTCGAAGTAAAGTCCGACGCGGGGGCTGATGTTATACATCACACCGGCGCTTGCCGAGAGCGACATCTGGAGGCCTTTGGCATCGAGCGAGGTGGTTTCGCTGTGGTTGGGTTGCCCGGTGCTGTATACGTATTCTGTCGTTTGGCGGGCCGAGAGATTAACGTCGGCCTGAACGCCACCGCGGAGGTAAACTTCGTAGGTGGGGTTCTTGACCAGGGAGTAGGTTGCCGATACCGGGATTCCGAGGAAGTGGAGTTGTTGGTCGAGCTTGATCCGGGTCGTTCCGTCGAGTTCGGCTTTCGAAGAGAGGTAGGAGTAGACCAAACCACTTTCGATCCCGAACCGTCCGTCGGCCGAGATGTTCTTTCGGAAAGTTACGCCGGCAGAAACGGGAATATAGTGTTTCCAGCTGACGTTCTTGGTGTCGATAGCCATGGCGCTGCTGGTGCCGCTTCCAACGGCGTCCAGATACCAGGCGTTGGTCACCATATTCGGGAGGTTGGGTGATCCTGAATCGCCGCTTCCGATCGCCGAACTGTTGGCGAACATGGCCAGCGACCAGTTGTCTTTCTTCGCTTTGCTGTTGTTGCGGACGCTGGCGAACGGGTCGTTGAAATAGCCTTGTGAGCGGTTGTTGTTGCCCGACTGGCCGTAGTTCTGTTGGCTCCGTGTAGAGGGATCCTGTCCGCCGGCGGGTTGTCCGGTAGCGGCTGCCCCATTTCCGTTAGAGGGCGGATTAGACGTTGCAGCCAGCGTGTTTTCAATGGTAGTATCGGATGTGGCATTGACCAGCCGCACCGGGCTGCCCGGATTCGATTTCAGGACGGCGTCTTGTAACTTGGCTACGGCTTCCATCGCCGGGGTCACTTCGCGGATCACGGGCAGGGGCGAGGGGGTAGCCTGCTGTTCGACGAGCTGGCTCGGGTTGTCCAACGGTTCGATCTGCGTGTTGCGCATCAGGTAAAAACTGAAAGCGGCTACGACGGCTACCGAAGCGGCAACAAGCACATAACGCACCCAGGGTACCACGCGGGTTTGCCGCGCGCCCATCCCGGCTTCGATCATTGCCCAGTCGTCGTCGCCGACCTCCATTTCGAGGTCGTGCAACTTCCTGCGCAATGTCGCTTCCAGGTTGTCGTTTATGTACTTACTGTCTGCCATTGTTTCCTGTATCTTCCTTCTTTATTACTACAAATTCCGAGCCTGTTTTTCCCGGCTGAAACCTGGATATTTTGCCTTTTTCTATTTTTTTTATTCCTCGCTATTCCCCCTTTTTGCTCCCTCTCTCTTCCGCCTCTTGCCTGTCCCTTACTCGTCTTGCTCGTGGAGCGCTTTCTGGAGGTAGTTCCTGGCCCGCGAATACTGTGATCGGGATGTGCTTTCGGTGATCTCGAGCATTTCGGAGATTTCGATGTGTGAATAGCCTTCGACCGCATACAAGTTAAGGATCGTCCGGTAGCCTGCCGGCATTCGGTCGATCACCTCCAATATCTCCGAGGCCGACATTTTGTCTAATGTCGAAACCCCGTTCTCCCGCAGGTCGTACATCTCGTCCACTGGCCTGGTATCCACAAATTTACTATTTTTCCGGATATATCCAAGCGTCGTGTTGACAAAAATTTTTCTGAGCCATCCTTCAAAAGAACCTTCCCCCCGGTATTCCGCAATCCGCGTGAAGACCACCACAAACCCGTCGTGCATCAAATCCTTCGCCGCTTCGCGATCCCGGACATAACGATGACAGAGTCCCAGCATTTTGCCAGCGAAGGTCTCGTACAAGTGCCTTTGGGCCCGGCTGTCGCCACGTTTACAGCCCATTATCATTTCTTGTTCTGTCACGATGTTTGGGTTCAGATCTCCGCTTCGCAAGTAAGATGAAAATTGGACAACTTTCGCTGCACGGAGAAATAACTTTTTTGTAAAATTACATTGTATTGTCTTTTCGTAGCGTCACATGGATTTTTGTTCCTCGCTCAATTTCAGATTCCAAGACAAAAATTCGCCCCTTGTGATACTCTTCGACAATTCGTCGGCTGAGCGAAAGGCCCAACCCCCACCCCCTGGTTTTGGTCGTAAATCCAGGTTCGAATATACGTTTAAAATTTGTTTTTGCCATCCCTTTTCCGGTATCTTCTACATCGATATGGACATTTTTTTCGTCCGCGTCGACTTTCACCCGGATTTCACCCTTGCCCTGCAGGGCGTCGAGGGCGTTCTTGAGCAGGTTTTCGATCACCCATTCGAACAGGGCGTCGTTGATCATCGCATAGATCGGTTCGATGGGCCGGGCGTAGGTCAGTTCTACGTTTTTCGGAATGCGTGAACGGAAATAATCGACGGTGCCGCCGACCACTTCAACCACGTCGCGCCGCAGGAATTGGGTCACGGCCCCGATTTTCGAAAAACGTTCGACGATTTTCAGCAACCGGGTGAGGTCTTTGTTCATCTCGTCGACCACGAACTCCTCGACCCCCTGCGAGCGGAGGTATTCGATCCATCCCAACAGCGACGAAGTGGGGGTGCCCAGTTGGTGGGCGGTTTCCTTGGCCATTCCGATCCATACGCGGTTCTGCTCGTCCTGCTTCGACGAGCTGAAGGCTACGAACGACAGCACGACGAATACCGCGATGATCCCCATCTGGATATACGGGAAATAGTATAACGATTTGAGCGTGCTCGACTGGTCGTAGAAAATGGTGAGCGTGGTGCTTCCCCCCGCGGCTTCGAAGGGGGTGTTGGTGGCGGCCATCTGTTCGAGCTTGCGGCGCAACAGTTTCCGGTCGTTGAGAATACGTGCCGGGATCAGGTGCGACCCTTGCAGTTGCAGGTTCTCGTCGGTGATGATGAACGGGATCGTGTTGTTGGCGTTGATAATGTACTGGAACAGCGGCGAGTTGATGTCGAAATAGGCCACGTTCTGCATCGCATACGACCATAGCGCCACCTCGTTCTGTTCGCGTTCGCGCAGCTGGCGGGCCAGCCGGTTGGTGAACACGAGCGACGACAGTCCGATCACCAGCCCGATCACCAGAATGTGCTTCTTGCTGCGGTAGCTGACCTTGGGTTTGTATATGCGGAGCCGTTTGGTCATCGGGTGCGGGGTTGTGCGGTTACTACTTGCGGGCGGTGTCGCGTGAGGTGAGGATGGCGGTGAAGTTGTCCGGTGAGGCGATCAGTTTCAATGCTTCGGCCACCGTGCGGTCACTGTGGAGTTTGTGGCGCATCACCCCTTCCTGGTAAGCCTGGCGCAGGATGATGTTGTCCTCGATCAGCTCCGACACTTCTTGCTTGTTCAGTTCCAACTCGGTCTCCTTGTTTTTCGATATCTTTTCGCGGATAGCCGCCAGTTCAGGGGCAATACGCTCGTCGTAACGTTCGCGTTCGGCGATCTTTTCGAGCTCGTCGAGGGCCAACTGGGTTTCCGATTCGAAATCGAGCGGCTTGTCGCGCATGAAAACCCCGAAGTCGGCATAGGCTTCGTCTGAGAGGCGGAATGTGTCGACGTCGACCGGGGTGAAGTTGTGCTTCTTCGCATATTCGCCACCGAAGTCTTCAATGTAACCGCGCACGTAGAGGTTATAGGTAAAGATGCTCATGTATTCGGGATCGAGCTTTACGTCGGGCATCACTCCGCCGCCGTCGTAGACCTTGCGGCCGGCACGCGTCTGGAATTCGCGGATGAGCGAATCGGGCACTTCGATCGCGCTGCCGTTCTCGTCGCGGTGCGAGTAGTCGACCGCCTGGATGCAGCGGCCGCTGGGGATGTAGTATTTCGCAATGGTGATCTTGGCATAGGAGTTATAGCCGAGCGGATAGGTCGACTGCACGAGCCCCTTGCCGAAACTGCGCTGTCCGACGAGCACCGCCCGGTCGACATCCTGCAGGGCGCCCGCCACGATCTCGGACGCCGAGGCCGACGAACGGTTGACAAGCACCACCAGCTTGCCGTCGAAAATTGGGTCGGTCGAGGTCGAATATTTGTTCGACGAGCCAGGCACCCGGCCGCGCACAGCCACCACTTCGGTCCCGCGCGGGACGAACATCCCGACGATCTTGACCGCTTCCTGGAGGATCCCCCCGCCGTTGTTGCGCAGGTCGAAGACGAGCGACGTGGCGCCGGCCGTTTTCAGGTCCATGATGGCCCGCTTGACGTCGGCGCTGCAGTCTTCCGAAAAATCGCTCAGGGCAATATACCCCACCCCGGGCTGCAGCATCCCGGAGTAGGTCACCCCCGAAATGGCGATGCGCTCGCGTTTGATCGCCAGCTCGACCGTCTGGCCGTCGGCAAAACGCTGGATCTTCAGGCGGAGGGTCGTGTTCGGATCGCCTTTCATCAGGGCGCTCACCTGTTCGGTGGTCATCCCTTTGGCGTCTTTGCCGTCGATGGCCACGATGCGGTCGCCGATCTTCAGGCCTGCCTTGTCGGCCGCAAAGCCTTTATACGGTTCGGCAATTTCGACCCAGTCGCCGTTCTTGCGGATCAGCGAGCCGATGCCGCCGTATTTGCCCGTGGTCTGGATCTCGAAATTTTCCATCTCGCTTTCGGGCAGGAATTCGGTATAGGGGTCGAGGTCGTCGAGCATCCCCAGGGCGGCGTTTTTGAGCAGGCGGTCGGTGTCGACCGTGTCGACATAGTAGGTGTTGACCTCGCGGAAAAGATTGAACAGCACCTCCAGGTCGCGGGCCACCCGGAAGTCGTTGCGTCCGGCCGATACCATCAGTACGGCCACTGCGATTATTCCGACCGTCCCGGCCAGGTAGCGTTTTACCGATTTTTTCATCTTGCGGCGGGAAATCTTTCCCGGTCTATTTTTCGTGTGACTTACTTGTTGTTCAAAAAGGTTTTCAGGCGGAACTCAATTTTTACCACTTCCTTGCGCGGGCCGCTCATCGTGAGGTACTTCTCGTCGAACGTGACGGAAATCAGGTCCTCGTAGAGCAGGCGCATGCGGGCAAACTTGCCGGCGGCGCGGTAAAGCATCTCGCCGTTGCTTTCGCAAACCAGTTTGTAACCACACATTTCGAATACGCGCAGCACGGTGTCGCGGTCTTCGGCCACGTTGGCCCGTACCTCGCGGGTGATGAAGCCCATGAAAGGGTAGATCAATGGGAAAACCACGAAGAACGCCAGCAGGATCAACCCCCGCGTGCTACTGAATACGTGCAGGAACGCTTCCCACGAAGTGTAGTTCAGTGCAATCATTACGCCGAAAATCACGGCAAAAAAGAGGCACAGGTACAAAAAGTACTTGGCCACCCGAATAATGTAACGGTTTTTCATGCTTTTTAAGTATAGGTAAACAATATCGGGCAAAGATACAAAATTTTTCCCCGGTTGATGCCTGTGCGGGTGGGTAAGAGGGGATTCATCCGCGTAACCCGAGCGAAAAGCGCGCATCAACGTTTTTTGCCCGGGGCGGGCAGCGGAATGCCGGAGGACGGGCAGGGTGGGGGCAGGTGGTTATTTTTCGGACGGGGCGTCCTTGCTGCCGAATGGGTTGTGGAGATTTTTGGGGTAAAAACCGAGCAGGATCGCCTCGAGTCGCACGGCCTGCGTCACCAGGAACACCCCGGCGAAAACAAGCGCGGCGGCCAGCAGTTTAATCCCGTCGACCGTGTCCTGGCCGCGGAAGATGGCGAAGAACGACGCCACTACCGGCTGGGCGTATTGGTAGATCGACACCGTGGTTGGCGGCACGCGTTTCAACCCGTAACCGATACAAAGGTAAGCCAGGAAGGTCGGAAAGATCAGCACGAAAGCGATCGCTCCCCAGATCTCGATCGGGATGGCCCCGTAATCGACCCGCACGAGCGACATCCCGAAAATAGGGGTGGTCACCAGCGCCGCCATTACGAAGATCACGGTCATCACCGTCAGCGGGCTGTATTTCTCCATCAGCGGTTTGCTCCAGACCAGGTAACCGGCATAGCTGATTGAACTGGCCAGCACGAGCAGGTTGCCTTGTAGCGCCCCCTCGCCCAGGCGCGAAAGCCCGCCGTAGAGGATCACCAGCAACGCTCCGACCGCGCCGGTCACTACACCCACCAGTTTCAGAAATGTGATCCGCTCTTTGATGAAAATCGCTGAAATAAAGAGCACCAGCAACGGGATTGCCGTAGTAATGATCGACGCGTCGACCGGCGAAGTATAGTTCAGCCCTTGCAGGAAAAGCATTTGGTTGAGCACCAACCCCAGGATGCTGGCGACGAACAGTTTGAGCAGGTCGCCTTTTTCGATCCGCTCACGCCGCACGAACTGGATCGCCACCACGAACAGCGCCGCCGCGAACGCCATCCGCAACACCGCCAGCCCCATCGGGGGAAGGAAGTTGGGGATGATGCTCTTCGAATACGAATAGTTCAACCCGAAGAGCAGGTTGGCCGTAATCAGCGCCGCGTGTGTTTTGATCTTGTTGGATTGCATGGTTGGGATTTTCGCCGGCAAAGGTACATAATACTTGGATGAATTGTGTCCTCTCCGCCCGCCCTTTTTCAAAAAGCACCGGCCGGTGGCGGCATAAAAAAACTATTCGTGACGCAGCGTCGGGCAGTGGTGTGGCATCTTTATTGATAGAACGAAATAAGTATATGTCTACATTATATTTAGGATTTATTTTAATTTATGGGATTATGAAAACAAAGATTTTATGCTTATCGCTATTTTCACTTTTGTCGGCGGCCTTGTTTACCTCGTGTAACGACGACGACGGTTACAGTCTTGACGAGTTCTACCTGAGTTATGGGACGATTTCTGGCTCGGGTCTCGATTTCGACATCATCCGCGACGACGGTGCGGTGCTTTACATCGTGGCCAGCGAGATCACGATCGACCCCAGGGAGATCGTCGACGGCGAACGGGTGTACGTCAACTACACGATCCTGGACGACGAGATGGACGGCGAACAGCTTAACTACCAGGTGCGCCTGAACGACCTGACGCACATCCGGCTGAAAGATCCCGTGGTGACCGAACAACCCGACACGCTGGGCATCGACCCGATCGACGTGTCGGATATGTGGTTCGGCAGCAAGTACCTGAACGTTAACTTTAACATCTACTTCCAATCGGGCTTCCACACGATCAACTTAGCCGTCGACCAGAGCAACCCCAGGGCCGACCAGAACAACGTCTACCTCCAGTTGCGTCACGACGCCCACGGTGATCCGGCGACCTATTACGGCTTCGGGCGGATATCGTTCGACCTTTCGTCGCTGCTGCCCGCCGGACAGCCTTCGATCAACATTCACCTGACCTATACCGACTACGACGGCGAAACGATCACCGACACGGGCCTCTTCACCGGCCTCTACACGATGGAAGCCCCGCCCCGATCGGCGCCGTTCCCCGATTCAAAAATGCAGCTTAACTGAGGTCGAAAAATCTAAAAATCGCGTAAAATGCCTCCAAGAGCCCCGTTTTCGGGGCTCTTTTTTACCGTATTTTGCTGAAAAGCGCATAAAAAACGAGAATTTGTGCGAGGTTTGGGAATAAATTCGTAAATTTGAACTGTTTTTTAACAGTTTGCGGTTAATGGCGTTTTTTTCTGTCGAAACACCTGCCGCGCGAAACGACCGATGCATATGACCAAGAAAATTCTGACAACCCTGCTTGCGGTGTTGCTGGTTGCCGGAGCGGCCCACGCCCAGGAGATATCCACGAATGCCCCGCTGATCCCTTCGCCCTCGTTAGGGGTGAAGACCAATCTTCTGATGGACCTCACGGCATCGATCAGCCTGGGTGTCGAAATCAAAACCGGCCGCAAGACCACGTTCGATTTTCCGGTGAGTTACAACCCCTGGTCATTCAAGGACAATGACATGAAGTGGAAACACTTTCTGGTGCAACCCGAAATGCGCTACTGGTTCCGCCAGGCGTTTAACGGTCCTTTCGTCGGCATTCACGCCCACTATGCTTATTATAACATAGGGGGGCTTCCCAATCCGCCTTTCTCGGAATACATGAACACCCACCGTTTCCAGGGCTGGCTGGCCGGGGCGGGGGTCTCGTTCGGCTACCAGTGGATCCTTTCGCCGCGCCTGTCGCTCGAGGCCACCCTCGGAGTCGGGCATGCTTATATGGACTATGACATTTACGATTGCCTCCAGTGTCCGACGGTCCAGAGTTCGGAGATCAAGGAATATTACGGCCCGACCAAAGCGGGCATCAGTCTGATTTATATCATCAAATAAATCGATATCGATGATTACCTACCCTTACACCCCGGCCCGGGGCAGCGTTTCTTCGGGTGCGGTTCGGATCTTCACCGCGATGGCCATGCTGATCCTTTGTATAACATGGACCCCTTCGGCCCACGCCGCTTCCGGTTACAAGGGCCGGATCACGGTGAGCGACCCCGCTTTTGTCCGTGACGGCGATTCGCTGCGCGTCACCCTGTCGGTCGAGTTGCAAAACGTTAAGATGGCTCCGAGTTCGTCGACACTCTTCACCCCGTCGCTCAAGGCGGGCAGCGTGTCGACCGACCTGCCGTCGGTGCTGGTGCTGGGCAAGAACAGCGAGAAGGCTTATCAGCGAATGACCCGTCTCCACCGTCCGTTCGCAGGGGGCAACATCGCCGAGATGGTGGTGGCCAAGAAACCCGTCCGTAGGGTGATCCATTACCGGGCCGCCGTAGCATACGAACCCTGGATGGGATCAGCCGACCTGTCGGTCATTGAGAAACGCTCCGACCACAACGGGCCATTGCGCGTAGCTTCTACCGTTCCGCTGGGTACCGCCATGCTGGCCAGTGCCGCCGCCCAGCCCGAGCAGATCATACAGTCGCAATTGCAGTCGCAAATGCAACCGCAGTCGCAACAACCGCAGTCACAGTCGCAAATGCAGACGCAGTCGCGGGTTCTGCAACAACAACAATACGTGTCGCCCACCGCGTCGTCGCCCGTGTCGCCCGTGGTCGAAACACCGAGCTACGCGACCGTGTCGTCGTTGCCGGCTCAGTACCGTTCGGCATTCCAGGTCAGCTATGTCGTGCCCGGCGCCGATCCGGGATCGACCCGCCGCGAATCGGGCAAAGCCTACATCGACTTCCCGACCGGCATCACGAAGATCGACCCCGACTACCGGAGCAATCGCTACGAGCTCGAACGGATTTCCGACCAGATCCGCGCGTTGAAAAACAATCCCCAGGTGACGATCACCGGCATCTATATCGACGGTTACGCCTCTCCCGAAGGCAGCCATGAACGCAACCAGAGCCTTTCGCTCGAACGGGCCCAGGCGTTGCGGAGCCACCTGATCTCGATCTACGGGTTCTCGCCGTCGATCATCGTTGCCCGTGGCCAGGGCGAAGACTGGGCTACGCTTGAAAACCTGATCGCCACGTCCGACCTCTACTCCCGCGAGGGGATGCTCTCTATCCTGCGTATGTACAACGATTCGGAAAGCCGCCTGCGCGAATTGCGTGCTTTCCGCGACGGGATCCCTTACAAGGAGATCGCTTTCCGTTATTTCTCGCAGCTTCGCCGCCTGGATTATGAAATAGTCTACACGATGTCCTCGGCCTCCGAAAGGAATTCCTACGAGAATAACTATGGGAGTAGCAACTACGGTAATACCGGAGGCGCTTACCGGGCTTCCGGCATACCCGAAGCCAGCGGACGCCCAACTAACCTGAGCCCGGCCGAGATCTACCGTGTGGCCCAGGGTTTTGACCCCAGTTCGTTCGCGTTCAACGAAGCGATGGCCACCGCAGCCAAGCTCTATCCCGAAAACGACGAAGCCAACATCAATGCGGCCGCTTCGGCGCTCAACCGGGGCGACGTTGCTTCGGCCCTCGTTTACCTGAACAAGGTGACGAAAAAGAGCGCCGAATACTATAATAACATGGGTGTCCTCTCCTGCCAGGAGAACGACCCGCGCCGTGCCGCCGAATATTTCGTCCTGGCCACTGCGCTGGGCAGCCCCGAAGGTGCGAAAAACCTCGAAGAGCTTAACAACATCCGCAATTAAGCGATAACGGGGGGCGCTTTCAGTCTCTATCCGATTTGTCGGTTTCCACAAAAAAGCCGCCACGTTCCCGTGGCGGCTTTTTTGTGCGATTCTCCTGACCTGACCTTGTCGGATTGAATTCGTTGCTAGGTTTAGCCTCTCTTCACCCATCGTCCCATCATCTTTATCCGTCGGGCTTCCTGCCGTCGGAACGTAAAAGGGGGGGCGAAAGAGACGGGCTTTTTTGTCGAGAGGTGTTCCGTCCTATCTAAACTGGGTGTTGAACCCGATGAAGACCTGCAACTGGGGTTGTCCCATTCCTTTGGTCAACACCGAGTATTGCGGCTCCATAAAGATGTTGAACGTCTTTCTCCCGGCCTTGATCACCTTGCCGACCCCGAGTCCGATGGGGACGTTGTACGACCCGCTTTCGAGGTCGAATGTCCAGACCCCCGTGCTGCGTAGATAGGTTCCGCCGCCGACCTGCCACATAAAGAAGAGCTGGGGGGTGAGCATACTCACGTCGTCGCGGTCGCTGTTGCCCGCAAACGAGGTTTGCCACGTCACGAGCGAACCGACCTGGATGATAGGACTCGATTTAAAGAAAGCGATCGCCGAAACCCCGGCCTGCCACTTGCCGGCGCCCATGTCGTTCGTCCCGGTGGGGAGGGTGAGAGTCGGCCCGATGCCGAGTTCTATGCCCGGATTCTTAGACTTGAACTTGTAGATGCCAAAAATGTTCATATCGCCCAGCCCCGTTTCGGGTTCGGCGTTGGCCGCCGAAACGGTTTCGAAAGGCATCGAGGCGCGGATGATGAAACTGCCGATGGGCTGCGCGTAGCGGATCCATGTCTGGTTGTACGTGGCGTCAGGTACCCCGAACATTTTAGGCATATAATAATTGTGCAGGTTGGCGGTTTTGATGCTGGCCAGCGGGTTGTTGGCCTCTTTCAGTGCTTCGGCATCGGCCTGGGTTTGGGCCCATGCGGTGGCCGGGAGCAGCACAACGATCAGGCATAAGCTACCGATCAGTTTGGATAGGTTGTTTTTCATAGATGTACTTTTTATAAATTAAAATGATTTAATAATAAAGATATCAAATTTCGAGCCTGTTTCTTCGCGGAAGCAAAAAATGGCCCGATTTTCTTCGATGAAAATATTATCCCAGGGGCGAAAAGCGACAGCGAGGGGCGATACACACCGTATCGCCCCTCGCTGTCAATGAGGTTTTATTAGAACGGCAAGTCGTCCGTCTCTTCGGCTGCCGATTCGAACGAGTCGGTCGTCGGGAGCGGCGGAACGAACGCGGCACTGGGAGCGGCGGCGGCCGGAGTTGCGCCCTCCTGGTTCTGGCGGGTGATCTTCCATGCCCGCACTTCGGTGTACCAACGGCCGTTGTATTCGCGCGATTCGAGGTTGACCGACACTTCCATCCGGTCGCCTTCGCGCATTGCGGCTACGTCCTGCACTTTGTCGCCCCAGAACGACACGCACACCTTGCGGTTGAATTCGCCCGGCATTTCAAAAATGACTTCCTGTTTCGACCATTCGCCGCGGGCGCTGGTCCCTTTGACCGCGGGCAGTACGCGGTACACTACGCCTTCGAGTTCCATTATGCTTCTGTGATTATGATTTTTTCGATTTCGTCGCCCGCGCGGATTTCGTCGATCACGTCGAGGCCTTCGTAAACGCGGCCGAAGACCGTGTGTACGCGGTCGAGGTGGGCCGTGTTCTCGCGGTTGTGGCAGATGAAGAATTGCGACCCGCCGGTGTCTTTGCCCGCGTGGGCCATCGAAAGCACGCCGCGGTCGTGGTACTGGTTGCCGCCCGACGTTTCGCACTTGATGCGGTAGCCGGGGCCGCCGTTGCCGATGCCGTTCGGGCATCCGCCCTGGATCACGAAATTGGGGATCACGCGGTGGAAGATCAACCCGTCATAAAATCCCTCTTCGGCCAGCTTAACGAAGTTGGCCACGGTGCCCGGGGCGTCCTGTTCAAAGAACTCGACCTTCATCACCCCTTTGGCGGTATGTATTTCTGCTTTTTTCATTGGGTTCTAAATTGAGAATAGTACACAAAGATAAGAAAAGGACGCTTAAAAAGCGTCCTTTCCGATATTTTTTCCTTCGGGGAAATTATTTCACAGCGGTGGTGTCGGCCGGCATTACGTCGAGTACTTCCACTTCGAATACCAAGGCCTGGTTCGGGCCGATCTGCTGGCTGCGCTGCTGTGCGCCGTAAGCGAGTTCCGACGGGATCCACAGTTTGATCTTACCGCCCTTGCCCACGAGCTGAAGGCCTTCGGTCCACCCTTTGATCACGCCGTTGAGCGGGAAGGTAGCCGGTTCGTTGCGGTCATACGACGAGTCGAACTTTTCGCCGTTGGGCAGCGTGCCGAGGTAGTTCACTTCTACGGTATCCATCGCGCTGGTCGGTTTTTCGCCGCCTTCGGTGATGATCTCGTAAAGCAGGCCGCTTTCGGTCTTCTTCACGTTCTTGTTCTCTTTTTCAACCTTCGCCAGGAAAGCTTCCCCTTCGGCCAGGGCTTTGGCGGGCTTGCGTACCATGAAATATTCGTTGAGGAATGCCATGGCGTCTTCGTCGGTCATTTTGGCCTTGTTGCCGATCACGTCCTTGATGGCCTGGGCAAACATATCCACATTGGCGGTCGAGTCCATGCCTTTGAGCCATTTGCCTACGTCGATCCCGAGGGCGTAAGAGAGCGAGTCAGCTTCCGATTTAGGAGCCGAAGCGGTACCGCACGAGGAAGTCGCAACGAAGATGGCTGCAACCCCGAAAAGAATCAATACTTTTTTCATCTGGTTATCTGATTACTTGGTTTTAAGAAAATTCGATTTAATTGGGGACAAAAGTAGTAAAAAACATTGAACATTGCACCATTTCCTGAAAATAATTGCATCACGGGTTAATTGCGTCGTGGCCTTTGTTTCGGTGCGTGCGACCGACCAGGGCCATCACCCCCCATCCCAGCAGGGCCGCGGTACACGAGCCAATCAGGATCGACACCTTGCCCGTCGCGACCATTGCCGGGTCAGAGAAAGCCAGGTTGTTGATAAACATCGACATCGTGAATCCGATACCGCCAAGGCAGGCTACTGCAAATAACGTGCCCCACGTCGCGCCTTTGGGCATCACGCACCATCCGGCCCGGATGGCGATGAGCGAGAAGAGGAAAATGCCGAATGGTTTTCCTACGACCAGCCCCAGGAAAATGCCCATCGACTCGCTGTTGACCAACGCTGCCGCCTGCGAAAAATCGATGACGACCCCGGCGTTGGCCAAGGCAAAAACGGGCATAATGAAAAAGGCGATCGTCGGGTGCAGCGCATACTCCAGCCTGAGCGAAGGCGGCAGTGTGCGCCGTGCGACTTTCCACAGGCTGCGTGCCGCCTGCTGTTGCTTCTCGTTGGCCAGTACGCTGACACCCGGCCGGTCTTCATAAGCGAATGTCCGCAACAGGTTATTTCCCTTATACAGAAAATATTTCTTCGAAAAGCGTGCGTCGCTCGGGATCGCCATCGCAATGATCACCCCGGCGATCGTGGCGTGGATGCCCGATTGCAGGAAAAGCAACCAGAGCAGGATGGCCGGCAGCAGGTAATACTTCATGTGAAACACCTTTAACCGGTTGAGCACCAGCAGCAGGACGAAGGTTCCCAGCGCCGCCGCCAATATCGCCCAATGGATTTGGGCCGAGTAAAAGATCGCGATGACCAGGATCGCCCCTAAATCGTCGACAATGGCCAGCGCAGTCAAAAAGATCTTTAGTGACAGGGGGACGCGCTTTCCGAGTAGGGATAAGACCCCGAGTGCGAAAGCAATGTCGGTGGCGGTCGGAATTCCCCAGCCCGGTTCGTAAATCGTTCCCCGGTTGAAAACAAGGTAGGTCAGCGCCGGGAGAAGCATCCCGCCCAGCGCCGCCGCAATCGGCAGCCCCGCCTGGCGCATCGACGAAAGCTGGCCCGCGATCACCTCGCGCTTGATCTCCAGCCCGACGACAAAAAAGAAGAGTACCATCAGCCCGTCGTTGATCCACTCTTCAAGCGTTTTCGAGAGGTGGAAGTGGTCGAGCCCGATGGTCAGTTTTTGTTCCCAGAAGTGGTGGAAACCGTCGGCTGTGACGTGCCAGTTGGCCATAAAAATGGCGGCCACCGCGCAAATAAAAAGCACTGTGCCGCCGGCCCATTGGCTATGGATGAAATGATGTGTCCGTTCGTTGAGTAAGTAGAATCGCTTTTTCTGTTTGAAATTGGCCATCGGTCGGGGATGTTCTTAAAACTTGTTACGGGGTCAGCAGGGCAATGTTGCAGAGTTTGTAAAGTACGCGTGCGCCCACGTTGGCGTTCCACTCGCCGCCGCGGGGATCGGGCGCTACCTCACACAGGTCGAAACCTACGATCCGGCGGCCGCTCGCCGCCACCTGCGCCAACAGGTAGACCGCTTCGTTATACGAAATACCGCCCGGTACCGGCGTGCCGGTCGAGGGGCAGTTCGACGGGTCGAGGCCGTCGATATCGAAACTGATATAGACTTTCTGGGGGAGTTTTTCGATGATCGCAGCACATTGTTTCTCCCACGTCATTCCTTTGAACCGGTTAGCCGCCAGCGTTGCGTCGTCGAAACAGGCGATGCGGTCGTCGAGGGCGATGCGTTTGATCTCCTCTTCACACAGGTCGCGCACCGCCACCTGCACCAGGTTTGTCACGCCCGGCACCTCAGCCAACACATTAAACATGATCGAGGCATGCGAATACGAAAATCCTTCATACGCTTCGCGCAGATCGGCGTGGGCGTCGATGTGCAGTACGCCGATCGCCCCTTCGTGTTCGGCTGCGGCGCGGATCGCCCCCAGGGGCACGCTGTGGTCGCCGCCCACCACGCCGATGCGTTTGCCACGGGCCATCCATTTCTTCGCCTCTTCGTAAACGTAGGCGTTCAGTTGTTCTGACGCTTCGTTGATCCGGCGCAGTTTCTTGCGGACGTATTCCTCTTCGGGCGTGCCGCCCGATTCGAGGTGGATGATCACTTTTTCGGCATCTTCGCGCAGCCGGCGGCTGGTGTCGAGGATCGTGTAGTCGGTTTCGAGGGTGCCTATCCCCTTGCGCCATCCGGCCGGATTGTGGAAATCGTAGAGGTCGAGTTGCAACGAAGCGTCGAGGATAGCGTCGGGTCCCTGGGCCGTCCCGGGACGGTACGAGGTCGTCACGTCCCAAGGCACGGACAATAGCACCACGGCTGACTCCTCGGGCGCAAACGGCAGCGCGAAGTAGTTGCCGTTCGAGATGCTCAGCGTGTTCGGGTTAAATTCACTCATAACCTATTATGATTAGGCACCGGACGCCGGTTCTTTTTTAATTGTTTACTACCCAAGCAAAGTCAAAACTCCAGCATTGGGAGGCGTTTGTCCAAAGTAAAGTCAAAAATCCCCGGTGCGGGGACGCACCTATTTTTGTTCGAGGGTGCGCTCGATGTAGCTGCGATAGTCTTTGACCACGGGCATATACTCGCCCTCGAAGAGCGGCGAGGAGATCAGGAAGTCGGCCGTCGAGCGGTTTAGCGCCAGCGGTACGTTATAGACGCTCGCCAGACGCAGCAACGCTTTCACGTCCACGTCGTGGGGTTGGGCCATCATCGGGTCCCAGAAGAAGATCACCAGGTCGATCGACCCTTCGGCGATCAGTGATCCGAGCTGCTGGTCGCCGCCCAGGGGGCCCGACTTGAGCAGCGTGATGTCGAAGCGGCCCGATTCGTTGCCGCGTTTTTCCATCAGGGTAGAAGCCACCATCTTACCGGTCGTTCCGGTGCAAATGAGGTGGTGTTTGAGCAGGATTTCCCAGTTCCAGTCGACCCATTCGGCCAGGTCGCGTTTCATGTTGTCGTGGGCGACCAGGGCGATCCTTTTCTTTTTCAGTAATTCCATTATTGCGTGTTAAATGTTGCGTGTTAAACGGTTATTCCTTTGCGGCAGCACACGAAATGTGGATTTTCGAGGCTTTCCTTGTTGTATTCGAGTTGTGCGTTTTCGTCGCCCAGCGCGTGGGTGCGGGCGCCGGTGGCGATGGCGATCGAGTCGCCGGCGGCCACGTCCCACTCCGAAGTGGGGGTTGTGCGCACGTAAAAGTCGGCGCGTCCCTCGGCCACCAGGCAGAACTTGATCGAGCTGCCGCTTTCGATCACCTCGACCTCGCCGTAGCGTTCACGCAGCAGTTCGACGAAATCGTGTGTTTCGGGCGTCAGGTGCGAGCGGCTGATTACGACGCTCACCGGCCTTTCGGGATCGTCCTCGAGCGGCAATTGCTGCGCTCCGTCAAAAATCTGGGCGATCGAAGAATCGGCTTCCGCATCCGGAAAAATATCTTCCTTGCGGAAAGCTCCGCGTTCGGGGTCTGAAAAATAGATCTTTTCGAAACATGGGTAATAAACGACTCCCATCACCGGCCGGTTGTCGACCATCAGGGCGATGTTGACCGTAAATTCGCCGTTGCGTTTGATGAACTCCTTGGTGCCATCGAGCGGGTCGACGAGCCAGTAGAGGTCCCAGTTGCCGCGTTCTTCATAGAGGATGTTGCGTCCTTCCTCGCTCATGAGCGGGATCCGTGTTTTGCCCAGGTAGCTTTTGATCAGCGAGTGGGCCTCGCGGTCGGCCACGGTGATCGGCGTAGAGTCGGACTTTAGGTTGATGTGGAAATCTTCCTCGTGGTTGTAAATGTCCAGGATCTTGGCTCCGGCACGGATGGCAGCGTTGTAGGCGTTGGCCAGCAGGAAGTCTATCTGTTCTCGTTGGAGCATATCCGCTATATTTTTGACAAAATTAACAAAAAAATCTGCTTTCCCGAAACCCGCTGCAATTATTGTGCTGCAAACGGCGACGGTTTACTTTTTCGTGGGAATGAATGTTGTTCTTCCCGCTTTTTATTGGCTCGCGCACGAGAGATTTTTATGCCCTGAAGAGGTTCCTTTTCTGAACAGGATCCGGCATAAAAATCTCTCGAGAGCGAGGCCGCCACGTATTTTCCCCGGGAATGTTACCTCGTTTTAATTTCCTGTGCGGGGAGTCGCCTTACTCCTTGTCCTTGGGTTGCCCGATAAGCTCGACGCTCCGCCGAATAAAATTGGTCAACTCCTCGCCCTTGAGCAGCCCGTTCGACAACAAAGCCAGGTCGATCACCTGTTTCACCAGTTTGTTGGCGCTGCCCAACTCGTGCAGTTTGGCGTTGCGTTCGCCCGTCAACTCGTCGACGCGTCGCCCCGCTTCTTCGGCTGCATGTTGCTGCTCGGTCGCGGTTTCGCCCTCTTTCTTGGCGGTGAGTTCCTTGTCCAACAGCTCTTTCTCGGCTTGCGCGGCGTCGATCTTCTTGGTGATCGTGGCCAGCGTCTTGCCATAACCGTCCTCGACCTGCGACAGGATGTCGGCCACCAGCGGATGGTTGCCGTTGACCACCACGTTGAAGCTGTCCGGCATCTGCCCGTAGAACGAGTACATCCCGCCGCCGCCCGTGGACGAAAGGTCTTTCATCCGGCGCATATATTCGTTGCGGGTGATGACTACCGGCGCCTGGCGCTCGTCCATCGACTCGAAATTGACGACGTAGTTGATCTTTTCTTCCGACGGCAATTGTGCCTCGAAGAC
Source organism: Rikenellaceae bacterium (assembly GCA_031553805.1). Taxonomy (GTDB): domain Bacteria; phylum Bacteroidota; class Bacteroidia; order Bacteroidales; family Rikenellaceae; genus JAITVB01. The sequence goes on from JAVBLC010000002.1 coordinate 49,633, forward strand.
CGGCACGAGGATCTGCTGCTGGTGTGAACTGAGGGCCATCGGCCGCGCTTCCTGCTTGTCGATCAGCTTTTCGACCACGTCCGAATCGACGCGCACGAAACGTTTTCCCTGGTTCTTGTTTTCGAACCAGTTGATGAAGTGTCCGTCGAGCGGCCCGTCCATCCACAACACGTCATAGCCCTTGGCGGCAGCGGCTTCGACAAAACCATGCTGTGCGACAGGGTCGTTCGTGTAGAGGTAAATCTGCACTCCGTGGCGGTCGGTCTGGTTCTCCTTGACCAGCGTTTCGTAGTCGGGGAGCGTGAAATATTTCGACCCGGTGTTTTTCAACAGGAAAAAATCGGCCGCTTTTTCGGCAAACTTTTCTTCGGTCACGATCCCGTATTCGATAAACACTTTCAGGTCGTCCCATTTTTGTTCAAAATCTTCGTGCTGATTACTGAAAATTTCCTGCAAGCGGTCGGCGACTTTGCGGGTAATGTAGCTCGAGATCTTTTTGACGTTCGAGTCGCTTTGCAGGTAACTGCGCGAGACGTTGAGCGGAATGTCGGGCGAGTCGATCACCCCGTGCATCAGCGTGAGGAACTCGGGCACGATCCCCTCGACCGAGTCGGTCACAAAGACCTGGTTGCTGTAAAGCTGGATTTTATTCTTCTGGATCTCAATACTGTTGCGAATCTTGGGGAAATAAAGGATCCCGGTCAGGTTGAACGGATAGTCGATGTTCAGGTGGATGTGGAACAGCGGGGCTTCGGCCATCGGGTAGAGGGTGTGGTAAAATTCGCCGTACTCCTCTTCCTTGATGTCGCCCGGCTTGCGGATCCACAGGGGCGTGGTGTCGTTGATGATCCGGTCGCGGCCGGTGTCGACGTATTTGCCGTCTTTCCACTCCTGCTCCTTGCCGAAGGCGATGGGCACGGGCAGGAAACGGCAATATTTTTCGAGCAGCGCCTGAATGCGCTCTTTTTCTCCGAATTCTTTGCTGTCGGCCGACAGGTGCAGAACGATGTCGGTCCCCCGGCTGCGCTCGGTCGCCGCTTCATCGAGCGTATACTCGGGTGTGCCGTCGCAACTCCAGACCATCGTTTTGGCCCCCTCCTTAAAGGAGCGGGTGACGATCTCGACCTTGTCGGCCACCATGAACGACGAGTAAAACCCGAGCCCGAAATGGCCGATGATGCCTGCCTGGTTCTGGTATTTAGCCATAAACTCCTCGGCACCCGAAAAGGCGATCTGGTTGATGTATTTTTCGACCTCTTCGGCGGTCATGCCCACGCCGGCGTCCGACACGGTGAGCGTGTTCTTCTCCGGGTCGAGTGCGATGCGGATCGTCACGTCGCCCAGCTCGCCCTTGAATTCGCCCACCGACGAAAGCGTTTTCAGTTTTTGGGTGGCGTCTACGGCGTTGGAAATCAATTCACGGAGAAAAATTTCGTGATCCGAATAGAGGAACTTTTTGATGATGGGGAAGATGTTTTCCGTCGTTACCCCGATTTTCCCGTTTTGCATATCGATGTGTTTTTAGAAGATTCTACGCCCACGGAAAACACAAGATATGTGCCAACGCAGTTTTCGTGACATTTTGGCAGAGGAGGTGACAATGTTCATCTTTTTCAATTTTTTTCACCGGTAAAAAAGATTTTGACAGAATGACTTATGCCCTTCGGCGGCATTTTTTCTCATTTCCGGCGGCAATAACGGCGGTCGGCGCCCCGTTATAATCACAAACCGCTAACGAGCAAGGATGACGAAAATTTACGATTGAACGATTTCCCCATTTCCGGCGGGGGGTGAGAAAGAGTGACAGGGATGATCCGGAAAAAATTGTTAACCGTAAATTAAGGAAGAGTTATGAAAAAAGTGTTTTTGATTGTTGCTGTTGCGCTGATGACCGGCGCTTTTGCAAACGCCCAGGTTTCGAATGTCAATCCCCAGCCTGTTGCAACCGTTGTTGCCCAGGACGAATACAAGGAAGTCAAACTGGAAGACCTGTCGCCCAAGGCCCAGGAAACTGTAAAAGCCTACCTGGTGACCTACGACGTGAAGGCCGTGACCTATAACGCTGCCAAAAAACTGGCCAAGGTGACCCTCTCCGCGAAAGCCGACGGGACTGAGAAAGTGGTCATCCTCAACGAAGAAGGACAAGAAGTAACTGAATAAATTGTTAGTATTCCATCCCTGAACGGGCCGGAGCGGGTTTCCCGCTCCGGCTTTGCTTTTTTGCCTGTGTATGTTTTTTGCCCGCGCACAAGAGATTTTTATGCATTGGAGGGATCACTTTCCTGGGTCGGATCCGGCATAAAAATCTCCGGGAAGCGTGGCCCTCGCGCTTTGAGCTACGCCGCCAGTACTGGCGCTTTTTATAAAAAGTGCCGCAACCGAGGTTGCCAAAGGCGGGCGAGCTCAACGCAGTTAAAAATTTTACTAAAAAACTTCGTTTTTCTAGTGTGACCTTACTTGGAAAAATCTCCCAGTGCGGAGACGCACCGGGGATGCACTTAAAGAATGTCCTTCATCGACGAAGCCAGCGCCGCCAGGCTCAGCCGGCAACCTGGCGCCGCGCTGTGGATCGCCCCCAGCAGCGACTCGACCGTCGCCCCGGTCGTCACTACATCATCGACCACCAGGATGTGCTTGCCCTCGAACCGTTGCGGGTGGCGCACCCGAAAAATGCCTTCGACGTTTTCCCACCGCTCTTTGCTTCCGCGGCGGGCCTGGCTGCGGTTATTGACGCTGCGCACCACGTTGCCCGTCGAAACCGGCACCCCGAGGCTTGCGCCGATGCCCCGGGCAAAAAGCTCCGACTGGTTATACCCCCGCCTGACCAGCCGCACATAGTGCAGCGGCACGGGCACAACCACGTCGATCCCGTCGAACAATCCCGATTCGCGCAGTTCGTTGCCGAACCACCGCCCCAGCTCATGGCTCAGCGCGTGGCGGCCCTCGTATTTAAACCCGTGGATCAGCCGGTCGTAACCGCTCCCTTTGCTGTAAAAGAAAAACGACGCGGCGCGCTCCAGCGGAACGATCCCGTCGAATTTTCGCAAAAGCGGATTGTCGGCTTCGTGCCAGTAATCGGTAAGCGGCATATTCCACCGGCACGGAATACATAAAAATTCTTCGCCCTCGCCCAGCTCCTGGCCGCACACCGGACAGTGGCGCGGAAAAAAGAGGTGGGCCAATGCAGCGAGGTGGTTCCACAGGGCGGCACCGGCATCAGTCCGGTTACCCTTCGCCCTTGTTTTCCCGGCCTCCGTTTCGGCTTTACCTCCCGTCCTCATCGGGGAATGTCCCTCGGGGGAAATTAGTTGACCTTGCGCCGGTCTTCCGGACGGCGGTCTTCGGGTTTGTTGGGGTCGGACTGCGCTTCGAGGTTGATCTGCAGGGCGACCATCTTGATCGCGGCCACAGCGGCTTCGTCACCTTTGTTGCCGAGTTTTCCGCCGGCACGGTCGAGGGCCTGCTGGTGGTTGTCGGTGGTGAGCACCCCGAACGCGATGGGCATATTCCACGAGATCGAGAGTTGGGTGATGCCCTGCGTAACCCCCTGGCAAACATATTCGAAGTGGGGCGTTCCGCCGCGGATCACACACCCGAGGGCAATCACCGCGTCGACGTCGGTATATTCGGCAAAGAATTGTGCTCCGAGCGGCAGTTCGAAGCTGCCCGGCACGCGTTTGACGACGATGTTCGTTTCGTCACACCCGTGAGCGATCAGCGTGCCGATGGCGCCGTCCAACAGGGCACCGGTCACTTCCCAGTTCCACTCCGACACCACGATGCCGAATTTCATCTCTGCGGCCGAGGGCACTTCGCCTTCGAATACCGATAAATTTTTCGTTGCCATATCTTTTATGTTTTACAAAGCAAAGTAAAAATTCCGTGTGCCGGGAGGCACCTTGAAACAAAAAAGTTGCCCGTAGTCCGCCTACAAGCAACTTTCTTATAATTAGCGGACCGATTACCGTTGTTCGATCTGGCCGATATACTTGTCGATCTCGCGGAATTCGAGCGAGTTGGGGAATTCGTTTTTCACCCGGTTGTAGAACTCGAGCGCCTTGGCGTTGTTGCCCAACTTGGCGTAAACCTGTCCGGCTTTGCGGCAGTAGTAGGGGGCGGCGAGGGCGTTTTCGCTCATCGAGGCGGCCTTTTCGTATTGGGCCGCGGCTTTCTGCAGGTCGCCCAGCTGTGCGTAGGCGTCGCCCGTGAGGCCGGTGTTTTCGGCGTTGACCATCGTGGCCGGAATGCCTTTCACGTCGGTGAACTTGCCGAACCATTCGATGGCTTTCTGGTATTCGCCCATGCGCAGGTAGCACTGGCCGGCATAGTGTTTAGCCAGATTGCCGCTGGGGGTTGAGCCATATTTCTCGGCCACCTGTAAAAATCCGTCGTGCTGGCCGTCACCGTTGAGGGCGACCGCAAACGAGTCGGCGGCAAAGAAATCCTGAGCGACGAACAGCGAGGCCGAAGCCTTTTCCTGACGCGGTGCAGCGTAGAGGTATTTGTAAGCGAAGAAACCGCCGACCAGCACCACGATCACCGCCAGGATGGTGAGCAGCGTCTTGCCGTTCTGCTGGATGAAGTGTTCCGTTCTGCCGATGGCCGATTCGATCTTTACTTCGGGATCGATCTCTTCCTGCTTTTTCTTGTCAACCATAGTGTTGTGTGAATTATCGTGTTGCTTGGTTTTTCAAAATTTGATGCAAAAGTAAACCTTTTTGTCGAATAACCCGCGATTTCGCCGAATTTTTCTCCAAAAACGCCTACCTTTGTCTCAAATCCGCGTGATCCGATGCTCCTGAAAAACCTTTCGATGATCAATTTCAAGAACATTGCCCAGGCCGACCTGGCCTTTTCGGGCAAGTTGAATTGTTTCGTGGGCGATAACGGCGCGGGAAAGACGAACGTCCTCGACGCGATCCATTTCCTGTCGATGTGTAAGAGCGCTTTCAACCTGACCGACGGCCAAAGCGTGAACCACGCCGCCGATTTCTTTGTGGTCGAAGGCCAATATACCCTCGACGGCGACCGTCGCGAAGCCGTTGCCTGCTCCTTTAAAAAAGGCGGGGGAAAAGCTTTTAAGCGCAACGGCAAGGAATACGAAAAACTTTCGGAACATATCGGCTTGTTGCCCGTGGTGCTCGTTTCGCCGTCCGACACGATGCTGATCCACGAGTCGGGCGAGGAGCGCCGCCGATTCCTCAATACGCTGCTGTCGCAGATCGACCGCGAATACCTCGGCGCCCTGATCCGCTACAACCGCCTGCTGGCCGAACGCAACAAACTGCTTAAAAACCCCGGAGGGCAACGCTTTTCAGGGCTGTTGGAAGTACTCGACCTGCAACTCGTTCCGGCCGGAGAAGCCGTGCACGCCCGGCGCCGGGCTGTGGTTGAGGAGTTGCGCCCGGCCGTTGAACGCTATTACGCGATCCTTTCCGATGACCGCGAACAGGTCGAGATCTCCTATAAATCCGAGTTAAACGACACGCCGTTTGCCGACTTGCTTCTTCAGAATGCCGAGCGCGACCGCGTGATGCAGCACACCACCGGCGGCATCCACCGCGACGACATCCGTTTTTCGATCGGCGGCCACCTGCTGCGCAAATTCGGCTCGCAGGGACAGCAGAAATCGTTTCTCGTCGCCCTTAAACTCGCCCACTTCGACGTCATTGCCCAGAAATGCGGCTACAAACCGATCCTATTGCTCGACGATGTTTTCGACAAGCTCGATCTGGCCCGCGTCGAACGCCTGATCCGTCTGGTTTCCGAAGGCCGCTTCGGTCAGATCTTTGTCACAGACAGCAACAAGGTGCGCCTCGACCTGATCCTCAAAGATATATCGGACGAGTATTTTGTGTTTCAGGTCAACGAAGGCATAATCACTAAAGCAGAATAGCGATGCGCCGTACCGATCCCGTCACTATCGGCCAGCTTCTCGGCGAATTTTTCGGCCGCGGCACCCACCACGGACGGATGCTTGCCGAAGCGCGCGCCATCGACCTGTGGGGCGAGGTAGCGGGGCCGCGGGCAGTTGCCGTCACTACCCGCATCAACGTCCGCAACGGGCGGATGACCGTATACCTTTCGTCGTCGGTTCTGCGTCACGAAATCTTTATGCAGCGCACCGCGTTGGCCGCCCGCCTCAACGCTGCCCTCGGAGAAGAGGTGATCACCTCCATCATCGTCAAGTAAGGAACTCCTGGATCCCGCCACATAATTTTCCCGGGTATTCTTCTCCGAAAACGTTTTCTGAAAAGTTTGGCGGCTGATGGCCAGAGCCGGTCGAGGTCGGCCGGGCCGCTTTTCGTATGACGATGTTTTTCGCCCGGTCAATGGGAAACGAATTTCAGCCCTACGATCGAAGCGATCAGCGTAAAAATAAAAAACAGCCGCCAGAAATTGGCGGGTTCGCGGAAAACCAGCACCCCGACCAGCACCGTACCCACGGCGCCCACGCCCGTCCACACGGCATAGGCCGTGCCGATGGGCAGCGTTTGCGTCGCCTTGATCAGCAACGCCATGCTGATCGTCAGGCACAACAGAAACCCCCCGAACCAGGCGTACATCTCCGCCCCCGTCGTTTCGCGCACCTTGCCCAGGCACGAGGTGAACCCCACCTCGAACAGCCCGGCAACGATTAAAATGATCCAATTCACTACTGACCGACTAAAATTCTAGAAAAAGGGGCTACTACCTCTCGGTTTCCCGATGTTGTAATTTTGTTTTTGACGAAAACTAAAAACAACATGAGTAAAGGTAGTGAAAAAAAAGTTAGTCGGTCAGCCGATTTTCAAACAAATGATGGATTTGTTGCCAAAAGACAAGTTTGAGGTACCGCCCATGAAGCATGGTTCCGACCGTTATAACAAGCGTTACTCCTCGTGGACACAGCTTGTGACGATGCTTTTCGGCATATTGAGCCGTTGCGACTCGATGGGCGAAGCCTGTTGTGGGATGCAGGCTTTGGTCATCACCAACAACTTCGACATTACAGCCGAAGAGGTTGCCTTTCTGTATAAAAAACGTTGGACCGTCGGGCTGCTGTCCCCCAAAATGAAGGGCAACCATTTTAATAACGGATTTTCCCCTAAAAAAAGAGACTTCGGACGGATTTTAAAATTGCGGGGTGTGTTCCGTTGATTTTATACCCGAATCGGGTTTCTTATTTGGGCAATTCTCGCTGAACCTCAAAAAGATACAAAACAAACGACTGACAATCATCTGATTGTCAGTCGTTTGTTTTGCGACTCTGCTGGGCCAAGAACGCTTCGAATTTATGAACTATATATGCTTGATTATTTGTCCATTACAAATACGTTCATGTTAAAAATAGTATGCAGGTCACAGGTCGGTTACAGCTAAATGTCGCATGCTGCCGCAGTCCGTTAAAACAGGTTAAAGCGTTATTTCACCTGTTCGAAATCGCCCGGTTTCCATGTGCCGTCGAAAGCAGGGCTTTCGGGGCCGTATATACGGAAGTAGCTGAACCAGCCTTTACCGGGGATTGTCTGTATCCATACATTTTCCTTACCAGCAGGAGCCTGCGGACCGAAGTAGAGTTCGACCGAGGGCTGCCCGGCCAGCTCTTTGAGTTCGAACAACGAACGCAAGGCAGCCTTGTTCTGTGCAGTAGCTATTTCGCTGCGGGTTTCGTTGTCGTATATGGTCACCGACCAGAACAGTTTACCCGGAACGGGCTGCGGAACGGTAAGTCTATAGGTCTTGGAGCCGTCGAGGTAGGCGCCTGTGTTGTCTTTCAGCCCCAGCCAGTAGAGCGAGCCTGCGCCGGGAGCACGGTTGAACATGGCCGGTGATTCGATTTCGGCCTGGTAGAACCATTTCTCACGCGCATAGAGGTCGACGTAGTTCTCGGTATTGAATTTTCCGTCGCCTGCATAGCGAAGCACGGCCCATTCCCATTGGCGGTCATTCCATACGGTGCGCTCGGCACGGCGGTCGGCGAACGATTGTACACGCATAATGGCGTTGCCCGTCACGGCCGCTTTTTCGAGGATCGTTTTCATCCGGGCATCGGGGGCAAAGGGCTTGCCTTTCTCGATGCCCAGTTCGGCCAGTTCGCCGTACCATGTACGGTATTCAGGATTGGCTGGCTCATCGTTGATGAATTTAGCCAGGCGTTCCCAATAACCTATGTTTTTTTCATAGGGAACAAGTGTAAAGTCGGCAGGCTTGTCGTTCAGATGTAACCAACTGATTTCAGTAGCGGGTTTTCCTAACGGATAGACCTTGACCGATTTCATCAGTTTTTCGCCTGTTTCGGGGTTGTTGTCGCCCGGGATGGCCCTGAGCAACACTAAAACACGATTGGTCGTCGATTGCCCCGTGTAATATCCTGACGGTACAGTGCCTGTGTAATTCGGCGGGAGCATAACGTGCTTGCCCCCTTTCCCTTTGTCGGGGCCAGGCATACCGATGTCCATCACCCAAAGCTGGTTCATGTCGTTGACCGCGGACATGATCGGGCCGGCGGGCACCTCGATTACCATTGGCCCGTCAGAAAGGTCTATCGTAAGTCCGGCATAGCGCGTGTCGGAATTAGGGGTGAACGCCACCTGCGCAGGAGCTCCGTCCATGATGGCAAATGTTTTATTGGCCACGCAGCCGGCCGCCATATTCCCGTCCCAAGTTGCCAGGATAGATACTGAAGGATAGAAGAAACGATAGGCCTGGATTGCACGGTTCAAATCGGCCGCATCGTAGGCGTTTTGTACAGTGGCTGCGGTCGGGTAGCCGTTCACGAATTCATAGGATGCCTCTGTGTCGGATGCTTGTCCCTGTTGGTTGGATTGGTTGGTGCATGAAGTTGCAATTAAGGCAACTGCAAATAATGATACGAAAAGGGTTAATCTAATTTTCATACAAGTATGTTTTATGAGTGTTTTTCAGTTTATAGCTACAACTCCTATTCCATATTTACTTATCTACGTGGAAAAAATGGCTGATTCCAGTCGGGATACAAATTTATTTTCCGTAACTATTTGTATCGCAATAGAATATATGATTAAAGATAGCTTATTAATTACGGTGTGGTCACAGGTTGGTTACAGCGTTCTGTCGCATCCTGTCGCAGCGCTCGTAAAAGTGGTTACAGAGGGTTATTTTTCAACACAGGTCCGTCATACCTCTATCAACGGAGCACACCATATGTGTTCCGTTTCAAGATAGCAGCTTGCCCACGAGAGACCCACTCCGAAACCACAAAGGCATAAGGCCGCGGGTTTCGATACTCCACCTAATCCTGCGACTATGGTCAAAGGGATCGATGCGGAGGAGGTGTTGCCGAAATCTTTCATCGACATAGGGACTTTCTCCAACGGAATATCGAGGATGTTCGCTATCGTTTCGAGGATCATCCTGTTGGCTTGGTGAAAGACGAAATAGTCGGTTTTTTCCATGCTCAGCCCATAGTGGCTGTAAAGGCGCTCCACGCTGTCGGGAACTTCGGAAATGGCGAATGAAAACACCTCTTCGCCATTCATTGCGACATGGATGTTCTTACGTGACACTCCCTCAGCGATCCGCACTTCCCGCAGGGATTCTTCGGTAACAGGGTGTCGGGCGCCCCCGTCGCGTATCATTATGGCTTCGGCACCGCTGCCGTCGGTGCCCTGTTCAAAAAAAATGGGTTTGGCCGAGGTGTCGAAAGAGAGGAGCGTGGCCGATCCGGCGTCGCCGAACAACGGCCACGTGGTTTTATCGTTCGCCGAAAATTGGGATGTGCCGACATCGCCCGACAATAAAAGGGCCCGTCGCAATCTGCCGACGGAAAGCATCGATGCGGCGATACTCAATCCCTGCACATATCCCGAACAGCCGGAGGTCACGTCGAAAGCGGCGCACCTGTTGCTCAGCCCCAGCCGCTCCTGCAACAGACAGGAGGTCATGGGAACGACGTAGTCTGACGACTGGGAAACGAATATCAACATGTCGATCTCATCTTTGGCGATGCCCATACCCTGCAACAAGCGTTCGGCGGCGGCATGGCACAAATCCGAGGTAGTCTGGCCTGCGGCCGACTTCCGCGCGCGCTCGACTCCGGTAGCTTTTACGAACTGGGCGTATTGCCTGTCGTCCATCAGGCGGGCCAGAGTGTCGGAATCGCGGACGTGTGAGGGTACGCACGCCGCAATGCCGTCGATGCGGACGGAAGGTATTTCGAAAAGGGCCACTTATCTGTTTTTTACGACGTTATACAGGTCTTCCACTGTCTGGCTGTTGCGCAGGTCTTCCGGCTTGAGTGTAACTTTATACGCCTTGCGCACCATTGCAATGAGTGTCATAGCCACGATCGAACACCACTCATTATGGCATTTGAAACATGTCTGGGGGGTAATGCTTTGACGGTCTTCGAACGCAGAGGCGGCCACGCGGGTAAAATCATTCAGTTCCATATAGTAAATCCATTAAATGTTCCCTTTGCTTGTAATATGATTGCTTTGTCAGTTTGTAGTGCCTGAACCTTCCATTTGCGGCTTTCGCCGTGGGTTCGTAGCCGAGTGCGGCATTGAACCGCCTGGCCTTTAGGTTGTCTTCGGCCGTTTTGATGTATACCGTCTCGAGGCCGAGGCGCCCGAAACAGAAGTCCAGGCCAAGCAAGGAAGCCTGTATCGGGACCGGCGTATCCAGGTATTCCGTATCGGCGATGAATATTCCCGCCTCTCCGCTACTTGTCGTATAATCGATATCCTTGAAGTTGGACAGTCCGATCTCTTTGCCTTGGCAGACGATGATGAAATAGTAATTATGCCGGTTGTTTACAGAGCGGAACCATTCCCGTTGCATTTGGGGGGTTATCTCGCCCTGGAACTCCATATACCTGCGCACACGCTCCGAGTTACGCCAGCGACGGACAAGTTCAAGCTTGTCTTCGGTCAGGGGGACGAGTTCCACTTCTTGATTCAGTTTATCCATTACAGATATCCTCCATGAATGGACAGTTCGCTCCGGGAAACCCATCGGGCGGCGTCCGACAGCAGGTAAACGCATGTCCAGGCCACATCTTCGGCTTTACCGTATCCCAACGGGTAGAGCATCCTGTTCTTCTCGAGTATCTCGTCAGGCGAGGCGTCAACCACCAGTGGCGTTTCGACCATGCCGGGCGAAACCACGTTGGCGCGGCATTTCATATCGGCCAGTTCCCTGGCCAGCACTCCGGCTATCGACACGACGGCACCTTTGGAGGCGGAATAGAGCGAATACCCGACATGGTTGACACGGGTCATCACCGAGGATATGAATACGAACGAAGCGCCGTGGTTAATCCGTTCGCAGGCCAGCAGTTCGCGGTTGAGTATGAGGATCGAGCTGACGTTGGCATCCATCGTCTCCCGTATATCTTCCATATCGATCATGCGGGCAAGCATGAAATGGCAGACTCCGGCCGAGTGTACCACCCCGTCGAGCATGGGCAGCCGGGCGACCATATCGACGATCTGTTGCTCCTCGGTAAGGTCGGCCGTAATCTGGATATGCCCTTCGCCTTCGAGTGAGCGGAAGGTCTGGTCGAGGCGTCCCGCGTCGCGGCCCGTAATACACATGCGCGCCCCCATACGCGAACATTCGATGGCTGTCGAACGGCCGATACCGGACGATGCCCCTGTCACAAGGACGGTTTTGCCTTCGAGGGAAAACGGATTATACATTATTTTAACAATCTGAATGTCGCTTGTATTAATTTCCAGGGTGTGTAGCTCGACCGGCCCGCGTAACGGCGGCAATGCTCCACGTCCACCACGGCTATGCTGCAATCGCGGTGGCCGTAGAAACCCCTGCGGTATATGGCGAAGTTGGCAATACTCGGATCGGTTTTGATACCTTTCCTGAGCGAATACAGTTTATGGAACAAAACCGAAAGCAGCCTGCGCAACACCCCCTGATGTATATTATACCGGCGGGCGTAAACGATGTCATAACCTTCGAGGGCCTTTACATGCAGGCGGGAGATGTCATCGGGGTTGTCCTGCAAATCGCAGTCCATCACCACGACATAGTCGCCTTTGGCAAGTTCTATTCCGCGCCGGATGGTGGCGTGCTGGCCGATGTTGTGTTCGTTGCGTAGCGCCGTTATCCCTTTGTGGGCCTTGAGCCGCTCCCATGAATCGTCTGAAGAGCAATCGTCGATCAGAATGATCTCATAACTGCCCAAAGGAGTGAGGACGGCTTTGAGCCTCCGCACCAGTTCATCGACGATGTTGCCGGCCATATACACCGGCGAGACCACTGAGATCACGCATTCAGAATTTTATGGCGACGATTATCCCCGCTATGACCAGCAGCAATCCTACCAACTTGCCGGGCGTGAATGATTCGCTTAGCACAAAGATACCCAAAAAAAAGACAAATATCGGAACCGAGGCCGAGAACGGAAGCACCGATGTCAAGTTCATCTTGCTGACAGCCATATTCCAGCAGAAAGAGGCTGCCGTGGCCGCCGCCACGCAGGTCAGCATAACGGGGTCGAAGAGCAGGCAAAGGTATGACCACGCCTTAGCCCAAAGGTTTCCCTCGGCAAGGCTCCAGCCCAGGGCGTTGATCCTCCATTTGCCGACGATCTGGGCATAGGCGGAAAAGACGACAATCCCTATTATATAGATATATCCCATTTTATTGTCAATTCCGACACACGGTCGATCTGGTCGTCGGTGAGTTCGTGGAACAGGGGCAGGCGCAACAGGCATTCGGAGAAACGTACGGCATGGGGCAATTCGCGGCCGTCGGCGAACCGTTGCCCGTAGGGGCTCGAATGCAGTGGATGGTAATGGAACGGAGCGTGTATGCCGTTTTCCGCCAGGTGGGCTATGAGCCTGTCCCTGTCCCTGCGGTCACGGCACACGAGATAGAATATGTGGCTACTGCCCTGGCCGTGCGGCAATTCCATAGATATGTCCCGCAGGTTATCCGCATAGCGTCCCCATTGCCGGCAGCGCCTGACAATGATGTTTTCGGCGGCCTGGAGCTGCCCCCACAGGAATGCCGCGCCCAACTCCGGAATGGCGTATGATCCGCCCGTGTCCGTCCATTCGTAGCCGGGGACTTCCCCGCGCTCGAAATCGAGGCGGTTGGTTCCCTTAAGCCACAGGTATTCGGCACGGCTAACCATTCCGGGATTATTGATACCGAGCATCCCGCCCTCGCCGCAGTGTATGTTCTTTGTTTCGTGGAACGAATAGCAGGCCAGGTCGCCGTCGTGGCCCAGTTCGGGCGAGGTTACCCCGTGCGCGGCGTCTTCCACCACGTAAAGGCCGTATTTGCGGGCGACGGCGCAAATGGTCTCCATGTCGCACCTGACGCCGTTATAATGCACCGCGACTATCGCTTTGGTGCGGGGCGTGACGAGGGCCTCGATCGAGGAGGCGTCCATATCCGGATGCCCGGCAAGCGAATCCGCAAAGCGCAGTTCGGCGCCGAATTTGGCGAAAGCGAGCGCCGTGGACACGAAGGTGTAGGAGGGGACGATCACCTGGTCGCCGCATCCGATCCCGCAGAGCATTGCCGCCATCTCCAGTGCGGAAGTGCAACTGGTGGTCATCAGGGCCCGTTTGAAGTTCAGCTCCCGCTCGAAATGCCCATTGCACAGCCGCGTGAAATGGCCGTCGGCGGATAGTTTGCCCAGTTTTACGGCTTCGGATATATGGCCGTACTCGAATCCGCAAACGTATGGCTTATTGAACGGAATGGTCATCGTAGCTTATTCTGTAAAGGGTACGCGATCCCAGTTCGGTTTTCTCTTCGATCCTGAAGCCTCGGGACTGCACCCATTGGGCCTTGCGGGGGGTGATCACGTAATGTATTCCGTTCTCCTTGATAAACTTTATCTGGGCGCTGCGCAGCCTTTCCACGGGTATTTTATTCGATTCGACCCAGCGGTAGAACGTCGAGTTCTCTATCGATGCGAGAACTGCGTAGTCGCGCACCTCATCGGGGCTGTAGCTTATGTCGTAAACGTCGAGCCTTATGGGGAAATAGTCGTTGCGCAGGCGCCGTGTAGCCGCGAAGGGGGCTATATAGTTGACATCGCGTACGAGTTCACTGTCGTCTTCCAGGCGGTTGGAGGCGTCGATCCAGGCTATGGGGCCTTCGGCCTCGTTTATTTTGCGGAGGGAGTCCACGTTCACCGGGTTCCCCCTGAATGTTTTGTCGCGGAGCCCTATAAACACCATGCCCGCCGCAACTATCAATACGGCAATGACTTTACCCGTTATGCGGCGTCCGGTGAGAAACATCGCCAGCAGCATCGTTTCCAGTATAAACGCGAGCGGCACGCTCAATTCGGTCGACAGTTGCGTCGCATCGCGCACGAACCATATCAGGCAGGAGAACACTATCCCGGCGATTATCGCCGCGAATATAACTATGTTTTCCCTGGCCAGCGCGACGACACTCCTGCGGTCGTCCCGGCCGAGCAGTGCGAACATCAGCACGCAGGGGGCCAAGTTCGCCGCGACCCTCACGGCGAATCCTTCGGCATATTCCCGGACCATGGGCATCGTGAATTCCGTGAATGCGCGCTCTATCTGTTGAGTGAAGGACAGGTAGCTGGTAAAGTAGGGGTTTTCTTTTGCCGTCAGGGTATAGAATGCCGCAAACCATAATGCTCCGAAGGCAAGGGCGGCCACGTCCTTCCAGTATTGACCGCTGCGCCGTCCCTTCCAGAATCCGGCGGCAAGGACTATGAACGCGCCGGTGAAGAACGCCGGGGCGGTCGTCGAAATCAGCAGGCTGCAGATAACCAGGGGCAGCGTTTTGTTTTTCGAGAGCAGGGTCCAGGCGATTATGCACATCACCACATAGATCTTTTCCGGTATTACGTTGTGGAACGGCAGGGTAAAGAATTTGTATTCGGCGTCGATCAGGTGCACCATCATTATGGGGACTAAAAAGACGAGGCACGCGAGCCACGGCGTTTTCCGTCCCGCCCTGCTGCAGTATTTCCCGATGATGGCGGCGATGCCCAGCACCGCTATGCCTGCCGTCATCGGAAGTGTGACGAAGATACGGGCGTTGAAGTAATTCCCGGACAGGTTGCCCGCCAGGGCGGCCAGATGCATATCGAACCAGTGGTACATCCCGGGGCTTTGCAGGGCGGGATACATCAGGTCGATATTGGTCGATTCGATGCCGCTGCGGTCCACGTAATTCGCCAGCGCCGCATAGTACGAATGGTCGTAGTGGAGCGAATAGAGGTTGCCCTCAAGGTCGTAAGCCGCGAAATATTTCAACGCGGCCAACAGGGCGAATACCCCGAGGAATAGCGCCGCCGCCGCAGGGCTCACCTTCACCGGGCGCCAGCGGGGCAGCCTGAACCGGGCGCCGAAAAGCAACAGGGGAATCACTCCGGCAAGGATGGTCGCGCCCGCGCAGTTCACGATGGCATACAGGGTGACGATCAGCAGGGTTCCCAACGACAGCCTGCGGAAAGCATATCCGAACCCGTCCTCGCCGTCCTCGCCGCCCGCAATGGCGGCTATATGGCCTAACAGGTACGATGCTGCCGTCAACCCCGCCGCCACCAAAATATACATGATCATTTCCTATACCCCCCCTTTAGCACCTATGCGAGGTTATCAGCCTCGCATAGGTAATGAATGTTAATATCGAAAGTCCGTCGCTGCCGCCGTGGGCAGCAAACGAGTTAGTACTCGTAGCTTGCGTCGTCCTTCACGTCGATATCATCGTCACCGTCATCCGCCCATGGCATCTCATCGGTATCGGCGGTTACTGTGATGCGTGTACCGACCGGTGTCGTCAGCGGTCCGGGTTTGAAGATATACGTGTACCTTTTGCCTGCAGTCCATGAAGTTATGCCGGCAAAGACGCTGAAAGGAATCTCCTCCGTTAAATCATCGGTAATGGCACTACCAGTGGTTCCGAGAATCTTGTACGTAACAGACAGAGTCGCGTCGGGACCGGATATCGACCACGGCAGAACGAAGAACGATGTGAATTCTGCTTTTCTGGTGGTGGTATTGTCGTCCTGTTCGGCAGTCGTTGAGTTCATATTGATGGCAACCGTAGTTTCCATATTTGCCATCGGGTAATCGCCGACTACGGAGTTAGCGAAAACGGCGCCCGAAGCGGTGGCCGTCAGGTCGCCCGTAACAGGTACGCTTGCAACGCTCACGTCTGAAACAGATATCTGAAGATACTCACCGTTGCCGGTCACGTCATCGTCGCCTTGAGCCACCGCGAACATCACCTGGGATACCGTATGCTTGAAAAGGAGTTGTATTGGATCAGCATTCGGCAGTATATCGCCCGAAATGGCGTAAACGGTCTCCTTCAGCGGAAGGCTCGCAAAACCGGTTTTTGTTATGCTGGTGCCGTCGAAAGCGAAACCTTCTCCTACAAAGTCTATTTGGGCTCCGGTTGCATCGTTACCGGCCAGAGCTCCAAACTGTACTTGAGCGTCGGCAGTCATGTAAAGGGTGAGAGGAATGGTCCCGGCAAAATCGGAGGTGGTGATCATATTTTCCGGCTTCAAGTCTCCGGGCGTTATCAAATAGAACTGGGTAATGGGATTTCCGGCTGCGTCTATCACGTTACCCGCCGTGGCATTGACAAAAACGGTAATAGTCCTGTTCGCCATATTATTTATCTCGCCGGCATTGGACTTTGTTGTCTGACCGGTGGCGACGCGGAATTTGAGAGGGGTGCGGTCACTGTTCTGGTCAATGACTTCGCTTTTTGAACAGCTCGACATTATGACTGCAAGTGACAATGCCGCAAAAGCTAAAATTAATTTTTTCATGTGTGTGTGGTCTTATTAGTTAGTTGGTTGTTTAGTTGCTATTTCAGTGAGATTTTCAGGTGCAAATATATGTGCTTTTTTAATACAAATGTTTTTTTTTGTGAGATTTTTTTATAATAGGACATCCTGGGTTTCCTCATTGCCCCATGGGTCCACATCGACATCTCCGTTGTCATCGGGCGACGGTCCGGGCGATGGTTTGGGCAGCGTAACCGCGATCCTGATCTCCAGATTAAGGCCCGCATCGCAGACCCCGCGGTCGATCCGGTCTTTTATCTTCGCCGCTATCGCCTCTACCTGGGCCGATATATCCTCGGAGACCCTGTGGATACGTTCGTTTGTAAGTACGAACGCGAGATCCGCTGTATATACCCGCCCGCCGGAGAGGTCGAGCGGTGGCCCGAACGTTGCCAATGCTGTTTCGACATTACCAACGGTTGCCGATGGCGGATTATTGTTCGTAAATGTTAAAGTATTGACTACAGGGGTATGCGTAGGCATCCGGGTAGACACGATCACACCGCCCGAAAGGCCGTGCAATTCGCCCGTGACGCGCCGCGAGGCGAGCAGGTAATTGATGTTCTCGATCTCCACGATCACTTTTATGCGGTACACGAGACGGCACGGGACGTACTCTATGGAGTCGCTGACATAATAGCGGAGATCGCCGCGCTGCAACTGCCCGTCGATATATTTTACGGTGAACGTGTTTTTGCTTTTGATGGTTTTCAGCAGGGCGGTGGAAGCGAGGGTGTCGGGTTCGTTCACCACGATATCGCCGTTGGGCCTTATGCGGGCGATGGTAGCATAGGCTTCGAAGGTGTCGTAATTTTTCGTGCCGCGGAAACTGACGTAGTCTATCCCGCTGCCCAGCGTGCCGTTGACTATCAGTGTTTTGTAGTTGCCCGGCGCAAGTTGCAATGTATCTATGGGACGATCGGTCACAAACTCCCTTGGGGTGGCGGAATTGTTGCCGTAGAACATTATTGTCCACTGATCCGGATCGATACGCGCGCGGCTCCAGTCGCATTTTATTTTAACCAGGGGGCGCGATATCACATCCAGATCGCGCTGTTCGGTGCAACCCGCGAGCGCCGTGGCAAGGGCCAGGATGCCCAATATACTGTAGCGGATCTTCATTTTTGCCCTCCTTTCCTGTTCGCTATCAGCCATACCAGCGAAAGGTTAACTTTCGTGAGGGCGATCCCGCTCCATTTTCCTGTCTCGCGCCACATCAGGTGGTATTGTCCCTGGTCGTCGTACAGTGGCCTGTCGTACGTACGGTACTCGGAAGTCGAAAAATATCCGGCCCCGATCCCGGCCTCCAGCGAGAGATTGCGGGCGATCGGAAAGGCATACCCTGCCGTGAGACCGACCGACCACGACGCGTCGCCCTGGCAGCCGTCGCGCAACTGCACGTCGTAGCGCTGCCAGTAGCGGCCGTAGATCCCGAATACCAGACCTCTGAGCGGTTTGCGCCACTCCGGATTTTTCTGTCTGCGCGATTCGCTGGCAATGTTCAGCCAATAGCGTCCCGAAAAGCCGTATTCCAGCGTCTGCAAAGCATAGAGATGGTTAGGCGCGCGCCAATATGAAAATGCGGCATCGCCCACCACCGACCAGCGTTCGCCTATGGGAATCTCCACACCAAGGTTGGCCGCGCCGACCATATCATAGAGCAGGTTGGTCTTCAATGCGACGGGATATCTTACGCCGGAGGAGGGGGATTGTAACTGTAATTGCGGCTGTGTTTCAGGCTGTGTTTCAGGCAGGGATTCGGGTTGGTCTCCCTGTTGTGGTTTGTCCTGCACCGGCAATGAGGGCTGTTCGGACTGCGGTTCCGATGTCACGGGCACAACAGGTACCACCGTATCGGGATGGATTGTAAGCTCCTCGGCCGCAACAGCCCTGTCGTCGTCCGCCTGCTGTTGCACGGGATAGGTGATGGCCGCCGAAGTTTCGTCCTGCCCGGCATGGCCGGGCCCGGCGGCGGCAAACGGAATGCCGCCGTCGTATTTCGACAGCATGGCATTTATGGCGCTTACGTTGTTCTGTTGTAAGGAGTAATATATCTCGGGGGACGCATCGGCAGGAACCCGCCCGTCGCAATATACGACCCTGACCGAGTTGTCCTCGGATGAGCCATCCGTATTGAAACAAAATGTGAAGCACCTCTTTCTAAACAACGGAAACTCCCCGCACAGGTATGTGCGCACGACCGCCGCTCTGATCGCAGCCATATTCAACGCCACCGGATTATCCTTCTCCGCAGGCGGCACGAAGGCCTCAAGCCTTATGTATCCGTTGCCCGAGAGTATGATGTCCTTATTTCGGGTGACGGTTGCTGTCAATAGTTTAAGGTTGGAATTATTCAGGCTGTAGTCCGGATAGAGGATGTCGCTGCCCGGCCGGAAGCTTATGAGCGCAGAGGAGGAGGGGGGAGGCGTTGCGCACATTGCACGCAACGAAAAGGATAATATGGCAAACACCATTAATACGACACTCCTGACGCCCATTCCGTTATTTATATTATTTGAAATTTTTAAATCAGTTTATGTGAGCATTCCTGTAATCCGTAATAACGGCTATTCTGCTATTTGAGAGAGATAAAATATGGACATGCAGCATTATTTACCCGGGTGGAAATATGTATTATCGCGCTTTGCATAGCAAACGCCTTAGATTAGACGGCAAATATACTTCTTTTTTACATAACGTCAAAAAATGATCTCTTTATTCCTTGTATGTGAAGACGATAACCTATAAATTTGTATGTGATTCCTGCCTGCGCGGCCCGGATTCCGAAAATGGAGCCTGCGGCGGACAATGTTCATTAGGTACGGAACCTGCAGATAATAAGGCGAAATTTGAGATAATGGTGCCGGCACCACCACATTAGAAGAGCAGAAAAACAAAGCAAATCCATGAAAATAGACTGTTTCATGGATTTTTCTTTTGGGACATACCCCCTCAGAAGTGCATAAAATGGCTGGTCTGTGCATAAGTATTTGGTAAATAGCGCAATGCGATTTACGAAATTCGCCAGTACCGAAAAGTTTGGCATAAAAAAAGCGCCGACAATCATCTGATTATCAGCGCTTTTCTGTTTAAAAGTGATCCCGCTGGGGCTCGAACCCAGGACCCCAACATTAAAAGTGTTGTGCTCTACCTGCTGAGCTACGGAATCTCCTTTTTTGCGGGGGCAAAAGTAATTAAAAAAAACGTTTTTCCAAACCTTTTTCAATTGATACCCCAAAAGGCTGTTCCGAAATCTTTGCCAAACCTCCGAAATCATCCGGAAAACCCCAAAGAATCCCCTTGCCTGTGAACTTTTCTGAAAATTTTCGTTAGCTTTGTAAGGATCCTAGCAAACGAAAAAAGAAGAAAAATTCCGATGAAAAAAATCCTCCTGCTGCTCGCCATATTTTTTCTGGCTGTCGGGGTTAAGGCCCAGGTGGCCCTCGACGAGTTGAATCTTGAAAATAAATTTCAGTTGCCGCTCAAAGCGGTCTTCGATGAGATCGAACGCCGTTGGGACGTCAAACTGGTCTACCCCGAAAACCTGGTCAAGGGCCGCGTGGTGACCTACGCCCTGTTCCGCTTCGAACCCGATTTCGAAACGACGCTCAACCACATCCTCCAGAATCAGGATATGGAAGCGGTGCAGAACCCTGACGGCACCTACCGCGTCCGGATGTTCGAATATGCCAAGGCCTCGATCGAGGTCGGCATCAAACGGATCGACTATCTCTACAGCCTCTACGACAACCTCGCCGCCTGGGAAAAACGCCGCGAGCAGCTCAAGACGTGCATCACCGAAGTGATCGGCATCCCTGCCCTGCGTCCCCACTTGAAGCTGACTTACCTCGCCACTCCGGTGCGTAAGATGGACGGTTATACGGTCCAGAATTTTTCGATCGAAACCCTGCCGGGCGTTTATGCTACCGGTTCGGTTTACCGTCCGGCCAAGGTGAAACGGGGCGAAAAGCTCCCGTTCATCCTTAATCCCAATGGTCACTTTCCGAATGGCCGCTACTATCCCGACATCCAGACCATTTGCGCGATGCAGGCCCGGATGGGGGCGGTGGCGGTCAGCCTCGACCTGTTTGCCTACGGCGAATCGCTGCTGGCGTTCAAGTCCGAAGACCACCGCAACAGCATGGCGATGCGGATGCAGGCGTTGAACAACACGGCGGTGCTGGACTATTTCCTGGCCCAATCCGACATTGACCTTGCGCATGTGGCGATTACCGGTGCTTCGGGTGGCGGTTCGCAATCGATGACGATGGCGGCGATGGACGACCGCATCAAATTTTCGGCCCCGATGGTGATGGTTTCCTCGTATTTCGTAGGCGGTTGCGGCTGCGAAAGCGGGCTGCCGATCGCCTTGTGCGGCGACGGGACCAACCTGGCCGAGATTGCAGCCCTGACGGCACCCCGTCCGATGCTGATCGTTTCTGACGGCAAGGACTGGACGGACCATGTCGATCAGGTCGAATATCCTTTCATCAAACGCACCTACGGTTTCTATGGCAAGGAGAATCTGGTCACCAACGTTCACCTGCCGGACGAAGGCCACGATATGGGCCCGTCGAAACGCTTTGCGGTGTATGACTTTATGGTCCGTGAGCTTGGTTTGAATGCCGCAGCCGGACAGGATGCCGCCGGAGAGTGGGACGAGTCGAGGGTGACTGTCGAAACCGAACAGGCCTTGCGTGCTTTCGGCCCGAACGGCGAAAATTTTCCAAAGGACGCGGTTAAGGGTATTGACGACCTTTATACATTAGTCAACAGTTATTTGAAATAGAAAAGTGCTCCGAAAAACCTTAGTGCTGGACGGACGGCTGATCGACCTCACGCGGCCGGTAGCGATGGCGATCATCAACGCCACGCCCGACTCGTTCTGGGCCGGCAGCCGCACCCCGGACGAAGCGACGATCCGCGCCCGCGTGGCGCAGGCGATGGCCGCAGGGGCGGCAATCCTCGACGTGGGGGGCTACTCCTCGCGCCCGGGGGCGGACGATGTTTCTCCAGACGAGGAGTTTTCGCGGTTGGATTGTGCTTTGTCGGCGATCCGGGCCGATTTTCCGACGGCGGCGGTGTCGATCGACACGTTTCGGAGCGAAGTGGCCCGCCGGGTGGTCGAACGCTACGGCCCGGTGATCATCAACGACGTTTCGGCGGGCGGGCTCGATCCCGAGTTGCCGGCGGCGGCGGCCGAGTGGGGCGTGCCCTATGTGGCGATGCACATGCGCGGCACCCCGCAGGATATGCAACAGCACATCGACTACAAGGGCGAAGTGATGGACGAAGTGATCGCCTGGTTCTCGCGCAAGTTAGACGATTTCCGTGCGTTGGGGCTGCACGAGGTGATCCTCGACCCGGGCTTCGGTTTTTCGAAGACCACCGAACAGAATTACGCCCTGCTGGCGCGCCTGGGCGACTTGCAGATACTGGAACGCCCCGTGCTGGCCGGCATCTCGCGGAAGTCGATGGTTTGGAAGCCGCTCGAAAGCACACCGGCCGAAGCGCTCAACGGCACCACCGCCCTGCATTGGGAAGCGCTGCGCCAAGGTGCGTCGATCCTGCGCGTGCACGACGTGCGCGAGGCGGTCGAGACGATCCGGTTGTTTCAGTGTCTCCCGGGTGCTTCGCCGCACAGGGAATTTTAATTTTGGATGTATAAAACATAACGAAATCACCTCAACTAAAACCTAAGATATCATGGAAAAAAGATTATGTCGTTTTATCCTGGCTATCGTTGCGATAGGATTATGTACCGGTTTTTTGATGACTTCCTGCCAGAAAGAAGAGGCGCTATCTCCCGTTGACCGTGAGCAGACCGCTCCGGAAGTAAAGGCATCCTTGCCCGTGAACAACATCGAGGTTTCTTGGACGAACCGAACCTCTCGCTTGGTGGATATTACCATCATCAGTTCTTATCCGGTGACCTCCAAGGTTCAGGTTGTCACCGATGCTTATATCCGTTTTCCGGAAGGCCTTACTCCGGGGACAAGGATCGTATACCTTAATGCCGGAGAGTCGTCCCGAACCTTTACTACGATGGAGCTTAATCCGATCGACCACTTTCAGTTGGTTAGCGTTACGCCCGAATACGACGCCAATTACCAATATGAGGTAAATGTCGTCAATCCACAACCGGTCGTCTATTGATTGTTAACCTGAGGAATGAAAAATAGGGGAAATCTGTTCTTTATCAGGGAAATATCACAAAAAATTTACAACTACTTTTACATGAAAACATCGAAAAGCCCCCAGGGGTACACTTAAACCTCATACCGATGAAAAAAGTATTCTTACTGCTTATCATGACTGTCCTTTCATTAAACCTAGCCGCCCAGGATATTGCGCTTCCGGAACCGGATAAGACCGGCGGGATGCACCTGATGGAAGCCCTTTCGAAACGCGCCTCCTCGCGCGAATACACAGGCAAGCCGCTTACCGACAACCAGCTGTCGGACCTGCTGTGGGCCGCCTGGGGCGTGAACCGTCCCAACGGAAACCGCACCGCCGCCTCGTCGATGAACACGCAAGACATCACCCTCTACGTGTTTATGGAGAAAGGCGGCTACCGCTACGACGCCCGGACCCAGACCTTGGTGAAAATGGCCGACGGCGACCTGCGCGCCAAAGTGTGTACCCAGCCTTTCGGCCCGCAAGCGGCCCTGCAAATCATCTTTGTCGCTGACCTGAGCAAAGGCCGCGGCGACGAAATGTCGAAAAAGATCGCATCGGCTACCAACGCGGGGCTGATCTCGCAAAACATTTACCTTTTTTGCGCGTCCGAAGGGATGAACTCGGTGGTTTACGCCGGGGGCATCGACCGCGACGCGGTGACTGACATCCTGAAACTCGGCGCCGACCAATGGCCGGTACAGGGACAGGCAGCCGGTTATTAATCATGATTTTACCCGGGACCTGATGGAGATTGGAGATAAGGTAAACACCCGGACGGTTTTCGAATGAAACATCCTGTATTTTACCTGCAAGGCGGCCTGGGCAACCAGATGTTCGAGTACGCTTTCCTGAAATACCTCGAAGCGGCGGGCCACCGGGGAGTGAAGATCAACGCATCGGCCCCGTCGCTGCGGAAACATTCGGGTGCGGGCGTCCGGGCGGTGTTCCCGGCCGTGGAGGCGGGGAACCGGTTTCTGCCCGTGTGGCAGGGACACTTGGTCAAATGGTGGGCCGATGGGCTGAAAAAGGGCCTCGGTGTGGCCTGCATGACCGAGGGGATGGGGGAGGAGCAAACTACGATCCCCCCGCACACGGTATTGATCCGCGGTTATTGGCAGGAGTGGCGCTTTGCGGCGGCGGTCGAACCGGTGCTGCGCCGTGATTTTGTGTTCCGTCCCGACGACGATCCCCGTAACCGTGAACTCGCGGCGTGGATTGAAGCGCCGGAGCAGACGGGCCGCACGGTGAGCCTGCACGTGCGCCGCGGCGACTACCACGACCCGGCCAACCGGGCGGTGTTCGGCGATATCTGCACCCCGGAATATTACCGCCGGGCGGTCGATTTTATCCGGGCGCGGGTGGCCGATCCGCGCTTTGTGGTCTTCTCGGACGATCCGGCGTGGGTGCGCGGGAACCTGCCTCTCGACGGCGCGCGCTATGTCGACTGGAACCGGGGCGACGCCAGTTTTCGCGACATGGAACTGATGAGCCGTTGCCACCACCACGTGATCGCCAACAGCTCGTTCAGCTGGTGGGGCGCGTGGCTCGACCCCCGGCCGGAAAAGATTGTGGCCGCCCCGTCGAAATGGTTCGGGGATCGCCCGCCGGAGTTTGTCGAGAAGCTGCTTCCCCCTGCGTGGCACAGGATTGAAATTAATTGAGAAAACCCAAAATAAACCTACGCAACCTATGAAAACAAAACATCTGCTTAGCTTCCTGCTGCCGGCCGTTTTTCTGATGGCTTCCTGCTCGAAAAGCCTGTCGGTGAGCGAGATCAATACGATCGACCAGCTGAAGGCCGAGTTTGCCGATCCGTCGGCACAGTACCGCACGATGCCGTTCCTGGTGTGGAACGACGACGTGACCAAAGAGAAGATCGACCACATGCTCGAAGGCATCAAGGCCAACGGCATGGGCGGCGGTTTTATCCATCCGCGCGCCGGGATGATCACCGAATATTTCTCGGACGATTGGTGGGATCTCTTCAAATACACCGTCGAAAAGGGCAAGCAGATGGGCCTCGAAATCTGGCTCTATGACGAAGACGGTTTCCCGAGCGGCTTTGCCGGGGGCCACGTCCAGGCCGATTTCCCGTCGTCATACCAGGAGGGCCACTCGGTGGGGATGATCCGCCAGGACGTGTTGAAACTCGATTCGTCGGAACTCTACCGCGTAATCCTGAAGAAAGAGGGCGACGCCTACACCGACATCACTGCCTCGGCTGTCTCGATGGAGGGCCAGTCGGGCGATTTTTACCTGTTCAACAAACTTTCGATCGCTCCCTCGCCGCGCTGGGGCAATTTCCCGTATGTGAATTTGCTGATGCCGGGCGTGGTCGATTATTTCCTCGATTTCACCTTCTCGGGCTATCAAAAGAATATTGGTAGTGAATTCGGGAAAGTCGTTCCGGGCATTTTTACCGACGAACCGCACATCCGCCCCGAAACCGGCGCGACGTGGTTTACCGACCTCTTCCCCCGCTTTGAACAGCGTTGGGGCTATAAACTCGAAACGAGCCTGCCCTCGCTCTTTACCGAGGCGGGCGACTGGCAGCGCATCCGTTACGAATACCGCCGCCTGCTGCTGGAGGTCGAACTCGAACGCTGGGCCGAACCCTACCGCCACTGGTGCGACTCCCTCGGCCTCCAATGGACCGGCCACTACTGGGAACACGCCTGGCCGCAACCCCAGACCGCGCCCGAATACATGATCCTGCAGAGCTACTCGCATATCCCGGGCATTGACATCCTCTTCAATCAGTATGACGAGAACGGTCCCCAGTTCGGTAATATCCGTTCGGTGCGTGAGGTACGCAGTGTGGGCAACCAGATGGGAGCCAACCGCACGGTGTGCGAAGTCTATGCCGGCTCGGGCTGGGAATTCTCGTTCTTCGACATGAAACGCCAGTCGGACTGGCTCCACACGCTGGGTGTCAACATGATCAACCAGCACTACACCCCGACCTCGATCAAGGGCGTGCGCAAGACCGACTACCCCGAGGTGTTCTCGTACCAGGAACCCTGGTGGCCCTACTACAAAACGCTGGGCGACTATCAGGCCCGCCTGTCGGTAGCCATGTCTTCCGGAGTGCAGGTCAACGACATTCTGGTGCTCGAGCCGACCACTTCGGTGTGGATGTACTACATCCGCGGCTACAACGCTGTGGGCAACAAGACGGGCGAGATTGCCCGCCCGTTCCAGGAATTGGTGACCCTGCTCGAAACTAACCAGGTCGAGTATGACCTGGGCAGCGAACCCATCATGCGCAAGTACGGCGAAGTGAAAGGTTCGTCCCTGGCTGTCGGCCAACGCGACTACAGCACGGTGGTGGTGCCGTCGACGATGGAGAGCATCGACCGTTCGACGTTCGACCTGCTGAAACAATTTGCGGATAAAGGCGGCAAGGTGATCGTCCTGAGCCCCGGCCCGCAGTATCTCGAAGGCGCGCAGAGCGAAGAGGTCGTTTCGTTCTTTGCCGGTGACCGGGTGACCCGTCTCGACGCGGTCGACAAAGCGGCCCTGGCCGAGCATTTCCTGATTCCCGACAAAATCAAATTTGCCGACAACGTGGCCGATATCCCCCGCCTGTTCCACCAGCGCCGGGTGATGAACGACGGTCAGTTGTTGCTGCTCTCCAACGCTTCGGACGTCAACCGCCTCACCGGACAGGTGACGGTCAAAGGGGCCGATGCGCTGTTGTTCAACCCGATGACCGGCTTGGTGACCGACTACCCAGAAACGGCTGCAGCCGACGGGATGATCACCGTAGACTATGACCTCTATCCCGCCGGTGACCTGCTGCTTTACATCGCCGACAAGAAGCAGAAAGGTTACGATCCGACGCCGTTCTACAACGACATGAAACCGGTCGAAACGGCTTCGGCCGTGACCGCATCGCCCGACGGTGACAACGTGTTGGTGATCGACCACCTCGACCTGACGATCGAGGGCAAGACCACCCGCGATATGTACTATTACAACGCCGACAACGAAACCTACCGCACCTACGGTTTTCAGGGCGGCAACCCGTGGTTCTTCAGCGCAATGTACAAACGCACGTTCCTCGACCACGAATTCCCCGAAACCAGCGGATTCACGGCCGCCTATCATTTCAACGTGAGCCAGCCGGTCGATTTCTCGAAGATGAAACTCGTGGTCGAACGCGGCAACGACTGGACGGTGAAAGTCAACGGTACCGAGGTGAAAGCCATTCCCGGCAAGTGGTGGATCGATTGGGATTTTAAAATGTTTGATATTAGCGGATGTGTGCGTCAGGGTGAAAACACCGTCGAATTGTCGGTATCGCCGATGACCATCCATTCCGAAACGATGGCCGTTTACGTGTTGGGCGATTTTTCGGTCGACGCCGGTCCGCGCAACTGGACGATCGGGGCGCCGAAACCCCTCGGAACAGGCAGTTGGAAAGCACAGGGGATGCCTTTCTACGGACAGACGGTTACCTATGCTAAAACGTTTACTGTGGGCGAACCCGCGTCGCACTACGAAGTGGAGCTGGGCGATTGGAACGGCACGGTGGCCGAAGTGATCGTCAACGGCTCTTCAGCCGGGATCATCGGTTGGCCGCCTTTCCGGGCTGACGTGACGCAGCACATCCAGCCGGGCGAGAACAAGGTTGAGGTGCGCGTGGTGGGTTCGCTGAAGAACACGCTCGGGTCGTTCTACGCCAAGGCGCGGGGCCAGGTTTCGCCGGCGTTGATGAAGCGCGGGTCGGACGGTATCCCCGCTCCCGCCGAATTCGACCTCTTCGACTACGGCCTGATGGGGGATATTCGCCTGTTGGCGCAATAATTTTTCATTGATATATAATGAGGGGGTGTGCAACAAGCACACCCCCTCATTTTGTATTGATAATACACTGCTCCACTTTTGGTGCCTCCCGGGTGCCGCCCGACACTCGGAGTCTTTTCCTTACTTTGTAATGATTCTTCGCTCCACTTTTGTAGGGATACAAAAGTGGGTGCCGCCCGGCACCCGGAATTTTACCTTTGCTATAGACTGTTCTTCGCTCCACTTTTGTAAGGATACAAAAGTGGGTGCCTCCCGGCACTTGGGATGTTGCCCTTGCTGTAGTAACTGTTCTTCGCTCCACTTTTGTAAGGATACAAAAGTGGCAAAAAATCCTTTTGAAAAGCGTAGCGTAGTCCACTGTTTGAGGCTGCAGGGCGAGTTGTGGACGCAGTAGCTTTTCAAAAGAATTCTTAGTTTTTCCCTTAAAGCGGTGACCTTTACCTCCCTCCGGTCGGTGAGCTTCGGTTCTTTGGTTACTTTCTTTGGATGGTAGCCAAAGAAAGTAACGACCCACCAACGATCAGGAAAACTCAAATAGCAAAACCCTGCAATCAAACAAAATACAGGGTTCTAAATCAAACAGCGGGGACGGATAAACCCCGTCCCCGCTGTTTAGATCGAGCCGATGATTATTCGCCGGCCTTCGGGTCCATAATAATCTTGACCAGGTTGCCGTCCTTAAGGATCTTGGCGGCAATGGCCTTGATCTGGTTGGCGTTCAGACCGCTCAACGCGGCGTCGTAACCGGTGTTGTAATCGGCCTTGTACATGTAGTTTTCGTGCAGGTAATTCAGCCACGTGCTGTTCTTCTTCAGATCGTCCGGGCGCTGTTTAGCGAGATACTCCTTGGCCTTGCCCAGGTCTTCGGCCTTGGGCCCGTTTTGGGCGATGGTTTCGATCTCTTTGATTACGATTTCCATCAACTCGTCGGCCATCGCCGGGTCGGTGTCAAAATGCACGATGAACTGGTAGCGTGGCTTGGCCATCGGGCTGAGCATACCGCCTACGCCTACGCCGTAGGTGCCGCCTTTCTCCTCGCGGATCGAAGCGGTGTAGCGGATGTCGAGGACCTGGCCCAGGACGTCGAGCGCCAGGTCATTTTCCATCGTGTAGGGTATTTCTCCGGTGAACGTGTAGCGTACGGTGGTCTTCGGCGCCTGCATCGCCACTTGGAAACGGTTTTCGATCGGTCCGCTTACGGGAGCCACCTTGTCGTCCTTGGCGGCGAGGGCGGTCTTGCCCGCCGGCAATGAGCCGAGGTATTTTTCGACCAGGGGTTTCAACGTTTGCGGGTCGATATTACCCACGAAGGTGAAGGTGAAATTCTGGCTCTTGCCCACGACCGGACTGCCGAAAAGTTCGGTATAGATGCCCGGCATCTGGCCGAAGTCGACCTGGTCGAGGCGCGCGGTCGAAAGTTGCTGGCGGCGCAGGTTGTGGCCGTAGAGGGTATTCATCAGCGAATCCTGGAAGATGAAACTCGGGTTGCTGGCCGCATTGGCCAACACGGCGCGGTACTGGTTGACCATCACGTCATAATCGTTCTGGTCCCAGCGGGGCGACATCGTGTAGAGGTAAACCAGTTGCAACAGCGTTTCCACGTCCTTGGGCGACGAGCTGCCCGAGAAACCGTGCTCGTAGTTGCCGACGGTGGGATATACCTGCACCTGTTTGCCGGCAAGCTGTTTGCCCAGGTCGATCATCGAGAATTTGCTCACGCCCGAACTTTGTACCAGCGAGGGAAGCAGGTCGGCCGAAGGGCACTGGGCGTCGGTCAGGATCGACTTTCCGCCCGGAGCGGCTGCTTTGAAGAGCAGTTCATCGGCCTTGAAATCGGTCTGTTTGACGATGACTCTTACGCCGTTGCCCAGGGTCCATACCGTTGCGCCGAACTTGTCGGTCGAGGTTGTTTTGACCGCGCTGCCCTTGAGTTGCTGGGTGATGAGCGGTTCTTTGACCGTGTTGTCGGCATAAGCTTCGAGGTCTGCGGCACGCACTTCGTCGATCAGGCCTTTGATTTCCTCTTCCGAGGCGACGGTGATGCCGGCCTTTTCAGGGCCGTTGACAACGACTACCATGTTCTCGCGGCTCGCCAATTCCTTGGCGATGGCGTTGATTTCCATGATATTGGTGGTCACGATCAGTGTGCTGTCCAACTCCCATTCCACTTCGGCAGTGGGGATCGGGGCGTTTTTCATGTAGTGTGCGAGGTACTTGTCGACCAGTTCGCCGCTGCGGCGGTCGTTGCGGTTGTCGTAAGCCTGTTCGCACTCGCGGAGCAGTTCGCTCTTCACGCGTTCCAGTTCGCCGTCGGTGAAGCCGAAGCGGTAGATGCGCTCCATCTCTTCGTAGATCGATTTGAAGGCGCGTCCGGTTTCGTTGTCGCGCGAGATGGCGATGGTGGCGAATACGTCGCAGGTGGCGGTCAGTTCGGTCGCGTAAGCTCCCGCGGCCACAAACGGCGCGTCGGGTTTCTGCGAAATCTCATCGAGGCGGTACCCGGTCATCCGTTGAATGAGCATCTTGGCGATGGTGATTTTTTCGCCCACCACCAAGCCGTTGAATACCGGGGGCAACGGTTGACTCTTACAATGGATGGTCACGCGGTTCTGGGGCGCTTCGGGGTCGGTCACCACGCACACCAGCGGTTCGACGTTGTCGGGGATTGGCACGAGCACCTTCGGCACGGGGTTTTCGACGGCCGGAATGTCTGCCATCACCTTCTTAACTTTTTCCTCCATTTGGTTTACATCGAAATCACCCACGATGACTATCGCCTGCAGGTCGGTGCGGTACCAGCGGTGGTAAAAATCGCGGAGTTCCTGGTGCGAGAAGGTGCGGAGTTGCTGTTCGTTGCCGATGATGTTGCGGTAGGCATATTTCGATCCGTTGTAGAGGGTCGGGGCCGCCTTTTCCTGCATCCGGAAATTGGCAGTGTTGCCCGTGCGCAACTCTTCGACGATCACCCCGCGTTCCTTGTCGATCTCTTCGCCCAGGAGCGATACGAAGTACGACCAGTCGTGCAGGATGAGCAGACAGGTGTCGACAATCCCTTCGCGGGTGATGGGCACGCTCGAGATGTTATAAATTGTCTGGTCCTGCCCGGTGCCGGCGTTGAGGTTGTAACCGAACCGCACCCCGACCGTTTCGAGGTAGTCCGACAGGGCGTCGCCCGGAAAATTCTTTGTCCCGTTGAAGGCCATGTGTTCGAGGAAGTGGGCCAGCCCGACCTGCGAATCCTCTTCCTGGATCGCGCCCACGTTGTGGAGGATGTAGAACTCGGCCTGCTTTTCGGGCTTGGCGTTGTGCTTGATGTAGTAGGTGAGTCCGTTGTCGAGCTTGCCTATGCGCACGCTCGGGTCGGCGGGGATGGGGGCCTGCATATTCGGCCCTTGTTGGGCGAACAGGGTCGTCACCGAGGCGACGAGCAGCACGACCAATGCATAAAATTTCTTCATAGCGGTTAAAGTTTTAGTGATATTTTGCGTAAAGTTTATTATTCGCTCAGGTATTTTTCGATGTAGCCAGTCATTATCTTTCGCTCTTCGACGGTCGCATCGTCATCCATCTGTCCGTGGTTTATGGGGACGAATTGAACGGTGATGCCGTATGTCTGCTGTTCCTCGTCGGTCGGCAAGACCTCTTCGTCGGCCCCGTAATCGTTTGAACGCAGTGTATATATCCTGGGGCTCGCCACCCGGGGCAACGGCATCCGCCGATTGTCCATCGAGATCACCTTGTCGACCAACTCTGGATATTCATGGGCAAACAGGACAGACATATCGCCGCCGTTGGAATGTCCGATCAATGTTACGTGTCCGTAATCCAGCCCGGGTTCGATGCTTTTGAGCTCGTTCAGCACGAACAGGATATTTTCGCTCCCCCGTTCCCAATTCGGCCGGCGGGTGACCTGCAAATCGTCTTCCATCGCAAGCAGTTCGTCCGTCGACAATTCGTGCTGAATGCTCACCACAAAATAGCCTTTCGTGGCCAGATACTTGGTCAGATAGGAATAAACCAGATAGTCGCCACCTTGATTTTGCCCGTAGCCGTGGCTGAAGATGACCACTTGTTGATTGCTGTTGCCTGTGTCCGGCCGGTAAAAGGCGACCGGGATAATCCGATCTCTCGATTGGTCGAAGAAGATTGCGATGTCGACCTTTTTGTCGTCGTTCGGCTTTGCCGCCTCGACTGTTTTTACACACAGGCAGCTGACCAGAAAAACCGGAATAAAAATATGCAGGACAGTACTTCTCATTTGTTTTCCTTTTCGGGTTCCTGCACCTCTTCGTCGGGCCGGTATTCGATGATGTCGCCCGGTTGGCAGTCGAGCGTGCGGCAGATCGCCTCGAGGGTCGAGAAACGGATCGCCTTGGCCTTGCCTGTCTTCAGGATCGAGAGGTTGGCCTGGGTGATGTCGACCTTTTCGGCCAGCTCGGTGAGCGACATCTTGCGCCGGGCCATCATCACGTCTATGTTTACGATAATTGACATACGCGGCTCGGTTTATATGGTCAGTTTTTGTTCTTCGGTCAGGTCGTAACCGATGGCGAAGATCTCGGCGATGAACAGGACGATCACGCCCATGATGATCTCTTTGAAAGTGATCGGGAATCCGTTGGCAATGACGAAATCGCTCCCTTCGAAAAAGCGTGCGGCGTATTGATTACGGATGTAGTTGCCCACGTCGCTCAGGATCGAGGCGGTGATCAGCAGCACGCCGATCACGCGGGTCAGGGTGACCACATTGCGTGAGAAGACATTGTTTTCCTTGATGCTCTTGCGCAGTTCGCCCAAGATGACAAACATCACCACAACGACCCCCAGGTAGAGGAAAACCGAAAGCATGATCATCGCCATCCCCCATGCGGTCGCGGCCGAACCGAGTCGATCTGCGCCTGGTCCCTCGAGCCTCAGATCGAGTGTGTTGGTTCGGGCGAATCCTACTACCGAACTGTCAGCGCTGGCATAGACCGGGATATTGTAACCGGTCACGCTGATATCGTTTTTCAGTTCTACGAAAGGGGTTATTGTCTCCTTTTTGGACATGCCGTGTTCAAGTCCTTCGTTGAACCCGGCGCGGAAATCGGTTCCGGTGATGCCCACCACCATGCTGACTAATACAATCAGAAAAAAAATGGCATACAGGGCGTTGATGCGTCGTAAAATCTTCGGTTGTGAGGTCATAAATTTCTTTTCCGATGGTTTTTCGACAGCAAATATACAGGTGTTTTTTTGAAAAACAACTTTTATTTATCGAAAAACGATATTTTTTTTGCGAATAACAGGAAATTGCCATTTACTGATATTTTTTTAATCGGGATAGCTGCACCTCTACCTTTGCCGCCGGATGCCCCGTTCCGGTCGATGAGCCGCCGTTTGTTATGCAACTTCCCGCTGTCTATGGCGGACGATTTCGGTTCTTTGGCTGTTTCCTTTAGAATGCTGCAAAAGAACGCGGTGGACACTTACGGTAAAAAGATAATTCGACCCGTCGCGCCCCCGCACAAAAATCTCCTTGTGCGGGGGCGCACCCTGTATTTTTGCTAAAGGGGATTGTTTTTCGCGAAAAAATATGTAGTTTTGCAGATTAATTGAGGTTTGGAATCATAAAAACTTAAATAAATTCAGAAACAAATGCAAAACAAAGGCGCACTACGATTTTTAGCCATAGTACTGGCCATTGCCTGTGCTTACCAGCTCTCGTTCACGGTGGTAACCCGCTCCGTGGAGAAAAAGGCGGCTACCTATGCCCAGGGCGACGCCGCCCGGGAGTCGAGTTACCTCGATTCGATCAAGTCCGAAACGGTCTACAACTTGGGCCTGGTCAAGTTCTCTTACAAAGAGTGTAAGGAACGCGAGATCAACCTGGGGCTCGACCTGCGGGGCGGGATGAACGTGATGCTCGAAATTTCGGTCGAAGACGTGGTCAAGGCCCTGGCCAACCACAACCCCGATCCGGCTTTCAACCAGGCGTTGGCCCAGGCCCGCAAGGCACAGGAAACCAGCTCGCGCGACTACGTCACCCTGTTCCGTGAAGCCTATGAGCAGATCGTGCCGGGTGGGCGCCTGAGCTTCATTTTCAATACGCCCGAATTGCGCGAACAGATCACCCCCGAAAGTACCAACGAACAGGTGGTGGCCGTGCTGCGCGCGCAGTCCGAGAGCGCCATTGCCAACTCGTTCAACGTACTGCGTAACCGTATCGACCGCTTCGGGGTGACCCAGCCCAACATCCAGCGTCTGGAAAACTCGGGCCGCATCCTGGTTGAATTGCCGGGCGTGAAAGAACCCGAACGTGTGCGTAAACTCCTCCAGGGAACCGCCAGCCTCGAATTCTGGTCAACCTATGACAACTCGGAGATTTATCCGATGTTCGAACAGGTGAACCAATATATTAAGGAATACCTGAGCGCCGCCGGCACCGCGCCGGCCGACACGACGATTGTCGCTCCGGCCGACACCACTGTCGCTGCGGCAGCCGCTGCCCCGGCCGATTCGAGCCTGCTTGCGCAACTGGGGGAAACCCCGGCCGCATCGACCGACGCTTCGCAGTCCGAACTGGAGCGCGAAATGCCGTTCTTTGCCAAGCTCCACCCGATCGTGGACTACCAGAGTGGTCAAGTCGGTCAAGGTCCGGTAGTGGGCCAGGCCCAATCGTTCGACACGGCTACCGTGAACCGTTACCTTGCCCTGCCGCAAGTGAAAGCCCTGCTTCCGCGTGATGTGGAATTTATGTGGGGTGTTAAGGCGACCGATGATGCAGCTATTTACTTCGACCTCTATGCCATTAAGAAAAATACCCGCGACGGCCGCGCTCCGCTCGACGGCGGGGTGGTGGTCGATGCCCGCGAGGAATATGCCCAGCAGGGTGCCGCGGCCGAAGTGTCGATGGTGATGAACGCCGAAGGCTCGCGCGTTTGGGCGCGTATGACCGCCGACAACATCGGCAAGTCGATCGCCATTTGCCTCGACGGTTACGTTTACTCGGCTCCGCGTGTGCATACCGAAATCTCGGGCGGCCGCTCGCAGATCACCGGCAACTTTACGATCAATGAAGCCCGTGACTTGGCCAACGTGCTCAAGTCGGGTAAGTTGCCCGCTCCGGCCCGCATCATCCAGGAGGCCATCGTCGGCCCGTCGCTCGGTCAGGAATCGATCGACGCCGGGATGATGTCGTTCGTGCTGGCTTTTGTGCTCGTCCTTATTTATATGATGCTCTTCTATAACAAAGCCGGTATGGTGGCCAGCATTGCGCTGATCGCCAACCTGTTCTTCCTGTTCGGGGTGCTCGTTTCGTTCGGGGCGGTGTTGACGCTGCCCGGTATCGCGGGGATTGTGCTCACGATGGGGATGGCGGTCGACGCGAACGTGATCATCTACGAGCGTATTAAAGAAGAGTTGAAAGCGGGCAAGGGGGTAAGCCTCGCCCTGAAAGACGGGTTCAGCAATGCCTACTCGGCGATCATCGACGGGAACATGACCACGCTCATCACCGGGATCGTGCTGTTTATCTTCGGTACCGGTCCGGTACAGGGTTTTGCCACCACGCTCATCATCGGGATCGTCACCTCGCTCTTCTCGGCGATCTTCATCACCCGCCTGATTTTCGTAGCGCTGATCGACAGCGGCAAAAAGATCCGTTTCTCGAACAAATATACCGAAAACTTCCTGTCCAACACGAAGTTCGACTTTGTCAAGGCCCGTAAGGTAACCTACATTATTTCATGTGCGCTGATCCTGATCTCGGTCGTTTCGTTCTTCACCCGCGGGATGAACTATGGGGTCGATTTCTCGGGGGGCCGCGCCTATGTGGTGCGCTTTGACCAGCCGGTGACCGACAACGACGTGCGCGAACGCCTGGGTACCGTATTCGGCGAAGGCGAAAGTTTCGAAGTGAAGCAGTACGGTTCGAGCGGTGAACAGAAACGTATCGTGACCCAGTATAAGTTCGACGACACGAGCGAAGAGGCCACGGGCGAAATCGATCATATGCTTTATGACGCGCTGGCTTCGCTGAATTCCGGATCGCTTACGTTCCAGGAGTTCTCGACCACCGACACCAATCCGATCGGGATCATCAGTGCCGACAAGATCGGGCCGAGCGTGGCGAGCGATATCAAGAAAAATTCTGTAATTGCCGTTATTTTCAGTCTGCTGGCCATTGGCATCTACATCGCCATCCGGTTCAAACGTTGGCAGTGGGCGATGGGTGGCGTGATCTCGCTGGCCCACGATGCCTTGCTGACGATCGGTATCTTCTCGCTGCTGTGGGGAATTATGCCTTTCACGATGGAGGTCGACCAGTCGTTCATCGCGGCGATCCTGACCATCATCGGTTACTCGATCAACGACACGGTGATCATCTTCGACCGTATCCGCGAGTATCGCCGTCTCTATCCGAAGCGTAGCCTCAGGATGAATATCAACAACGCGATCAACAGCACCCTGGCCCGTACGGTCAACACCGCTGGAACGACGATCGTCGTGCTGTTGGCGATCTTCATCTTCGGTGGCGAAGTGATCCGCGGGTTTATCTTTGCGCTGATGTTCGGGATCGTGGTCGGTACCTTCTCGTCGGTGTTCGTGGCTACTCCGATCGCTTACGACATGATGATGCGCAAGGGCGGCAAAGGCGAAGAGGAAGAAAAATAATTCTCATCGACTATAGAAATCGCGAGGGCTGCCAACCGGTGGCCCTCGCGATTTTTACATTCCTCCCGTCCTCTGATCGGTATCCGGGCCACAGGAGCTGCGCCGAAACGGCCAACCGCGAGCGCGGCATAGCGGCGACGAGCCATGCCGTTGACGGATTTTTTCCGGAACCGGAACGAATAGGAACCCGGTAAAGCCATAGCTTCGTTTTCCGGCGGGGCTTTGCGTTGAAAGGGGGGTATTGTTATATGTTTAACCGGAGATGCTGAATAAATCGTTTTTTTATCCGTACCTTTGTCCCTTGTTTCGAGGCAAAATGTCAGGCATTTACATCCACATCCCCTTCTGCAGGCAACGCTGTGCCTACTGCGACTTCCACTCCGACACCCGGACGGAATTGCGCGGGCCGATGCTCGAAACCCTGCTCCGCGAACTCGAAGCCCGCCACAGCTACCTCGCCGGACACACTGTCCGCACGCTCTATATCGGTGGCGGAACCCCTTCGCTCTATGCCCCGGAAGATATTAATCGCCTGATCGAATGCACACACAACTTATTTGGTGCGAACGGTTTTGAGGAATTAACCCTTGAAGCTAATCCCGACGATCTGACCGACGCCTATCTGGAAGCGCTCCGCAAAACCCCGGTCAACCGCCTGAGTCTCGGCGTGCAGTCGTTCAACGACCGCATCCTGCGGTTTTTCAACCGCCGTCACGACAGTCGGGGAGCGGTCGACGCCATTGTCCGGGCAAAAGCCCACGGTTACAAGAACCTGTCAGTCGACCTGATCTACGGTATCCCCGGCCAAAGCGAAGCGGAGTGGGCGGACGATCTCGATTGTTTTTTCGCGCTCGACGTCCCGCACCTGTCGGCCTACCACCTGACGATCGAGGAGGGTACCCCCCTCGGCCGCCGCGCCAAGCGGGGCGAGTTGCACCCGGTCGTTGAAGAGGTGAGTGAACGCCATTACGAGATTCTTCGAAAAAAGGCTGCCGGCGCCGGTTTTTTGCATTACGAAATATCGAACTTTGCCCGCCCGGGGCGCGAAGCCGTGCACAACAGCAGTTATTGGAGCGGAATACCCTATTTGGGCATTGGCCCCGCAGCCCACTCCTTTGACGGCGAAAAGCGCCGCCGGTGGAACGTGAGCGACAACGACCGCTACCTGGCCGCAGCGGCTACCGGCGATTTTTTCGAAGAGGAAGTGTTGAGCGACACCGACCGTTTCAACGAATGGCTGATGACCCGCCTGCGCACGGCCGCCGGGATCGATCCCGAAGCCCTGGCCGCACGTTTCGGCGCAGCGTGGACCGGAGAGTGGATTTCCGCCGCCGAACCGTCCTTTGCCAGCGGCCTGTTGGTCCGGGAGGGGAAAAACATTCGCATTCCTGCCGGAAAGTTTTTACTCGCGGATGCTGTGATCTCAACGATGTTCCGGGTGTGAATCTTGAAAAATCCAGCAGTGGAATGAAAAATAATTAGCTAAAACAGGGTGGTTTTTCCCGAAAAATGCTATTTTTACAAAAGTAAGACCGAAAAATTGACATAAAAAGATACACAATGAAAGATTTATCACTCGACTATTTGTTTGAAGTAAGCTGGGAGGTTTGTAACAAAGTGGGAGGTATCCACACCGTGATCGCCACCAAAGCACTGACCGTTTCCAATCAGCTCCAAGAACGATATTTGGTCATCGGCCCGGATGTGAACCGTGAGTCGGCCAACCCCGAATTTGAAGAAGACCCGAACCTGCTCAAGGCGTGGCGCCAGGCGGTGTACGAACAGGGCATCCGCATCCGTGTGGGCCATTGGAAGATTGCCGGCAACCCGATCGCCGTGTTGGTCGATTTTAGTAATTTCTTCAATCATAAAGACAAGGTACTTAAGGAGTTGTGGGAGTCGTATAAGGTCGATTCGATCAGCGGCGGCTGGGACTACATCGAACCGGTGCTCTTCGGCTATGCCGCGGGTAAGGTGATCGAGAGTTACGCCCAGACTTTTTGCAAATCGACCGACCGCATGGCGGCCCACTTCCACGAATGGATGACCGCCAGCGGCGGCCTCTACCTGCGCAACAATTTTCCGTATATCGCCAATGTGTTTACCACCCATGCGACGGTTATGGGCCGTTGCATCGCCGGTAACGGACTGCCCTTGTACGGCGACCTGGAGCGTTTCAACGCAGACCAGCTTGCGTCGCAGTTCGGCGTGTCGGCCAAGCACTCGATCGAGCGCACGGCGGCCAACCAGTTTGACTGTTTCGCCACGGTGAGCGACCTGACGGCCCGCGAGTGCAAATACCTGCTCGGTAAAGAGGTCGACCTGGTGACCCCCAACGGTTTCGAAGACGACTTCGTGTGGAAGGAAGGAGAGTTCGACATCAAACGCCACGAAGGCCGCCAGGCGTTGATCAATGCGGCCGAGGCTTGCTTCGGCAAAGATTACGAACAGGATCCACTGATCGTGATCACCAGCGGCCGCTACGAATTCAAGAACAAGGGGATCGACGTTTTTATCGATTCGCTCATTGAGTTGTCCGAACGCGAGGACCTGAACCGCGATGTGTTGGCCGTGATCGCCGTGCCGGCGGGCAACAACGGGCCGCGCAAAGACCTGCAGGCCCGCCTGGCCGACCCGTCGGCCCCGATCGACCCCCATCAGCTGCGCAACACGACCCACTATCTGAGCGATCCCGATTCGGACCCCTCAGTGTGCCGCATCCGGGGTACGAAACTGGCCGATCGGGCATCGAAAGTGCAGGTGCTGTTTGTCCCCACCTATTTAAATGGCGCCGACGGCATTTTCAATAAACATTACTATGAATTGCTGGTCGGATGTGATATTTCCGTTTTCCCGTCCTACTACGAACCGTGGGGCTACACGCCGCTCGAAAGCATCGCGTTCTCGGTGCCGACGGTGACCACCACGCTGACCGGTTTCGGCCTGTGGGTCGACCAGTATTGCGACGAGGAGGGCCATATCGGCGTCGAGGTGATCAACCGCAACGATACCAACGACAAAGAGGTGGTCGATAACCTGTCGAAAGCGCTCTACCGCTACCTTATTATGAGTCCGGGCGAGCTGGGCGTGGTGCGTGCTTCGGCGCTGAAGATCTCCGAGATCGCGCTATGGGACAACCTGATCGACTACTACGCCGAGGCCTACAACCGGGCGTTGGAGAGCGTGTCGTACCGCACCAACCGGGTGACGATCGACGGCGGCGCCAAA
This sequence comes from Rikenellaceae bacterium, assembly GCA_031553805.1. Taxonomy (GTDB): domain Bacteria; phylum Bacteroidota; class Bacteroidia; order Bacteroidales; family Rikenellaceae; genus JAITVB01. Next base: position 89,291 of record JAVBLC010000002.1, read on the forward strand.
ACCGAGCAGATCAATTTCGTTAAGCAACAGCTCGAAAGCAACCACCCCAACTGGGTGCGTTTGATGATCGAGCGCGATATCCCCGAACGCTTGCGCCCGCTCGAAGAGTTGAGCAAAAACATCTGGTGGTCGTGGACACTCGACGCGCATGAATTGTTCGAATACATCGACGACGATTTCTGGCGTGCCTGTGAAAAGAACCCGATCGATTTTCTCGATAAACTGAGTTACAAGCGCTTCAAGGAATTGGAGGCCGACAAGGTGTTTCTCGAGAAACTCGACACGGTCTACGCCCAGTTCCGCGCCTATATGGACGAGAAAAAGAAGCCGAGCGTAGCCTATTTCAGTATGGAATACGGGCTGCACAACTCGCTGAAAATCTACTCGGGCGGCTTGGGTATCCTGGCCGGCGACTACCTCAAGGAGGCGAGCGACAAGAACGTGCCGATGGTGGCCGTCGGGTTGCTCTACCGCTATGGCTACTTCACCCAGCGCCTTTCAGGCGCGGGCGACCAGGAAGCCAGCTACGAAGAACAAAATTTTTCGAAACTTCCGATTTCGCCGCTGCGTGACGCCCAAGGCAACTGGACTTCTATCCAGATCGCTTTCCCGGGCCGCACGGTGACCGCGCGTATCTGGCGTTGCGACGTGGGCCGCACCGAGCTTTACCTGCTCGATACCGACCACGACCTGAACCTCGACGAAGACCGCTCGATCACCTACCACCTCTACGGGGGCGACTGGGAAAACCGCCTCAAGCAGGAGCTCCTGCTCGGTATCGGCGGTATCCGCACGCTGCGCGAGCTGAAGATCGTGGCCGACGTCTACCACTGCAACGAGGGCCACGCCGCTTTCATCGGCATCGAGCGCATCCGCAACCTGATCGAAAAGTATAAACTGAGCTTCAGCGAAGCGCTCGAAGTGGTGCGTTCGTCGTCGTTGTTCACCACCCACACCCCGGTTCCTGCTGGCCACGATGCGTTCCCCGAGTCGATGATCCGCCAGTATATTTCGCACTATCCCGATCGATTGGACATTACCTGGGAACAATTCATCAACCTGGGTAAGACCAACCCGAACGACCCCAACGAGCGTTTTTCGATGAGTGTCCTCGCTTGCAACCTGTCGCAGGAAGTGAACGGAGTGAGCTGGCTCCACGGCGAGGTGAGCAAGCAAATCCTCGGCGGCCTGTGGCCGGGCTATTTCCCCGACGAGCTGCACATCAGTTACGTGACCAACGGCGTGCATTTCCCGTCATGGACCGCAGCGCATTTAAGAAGGATGTACACGAAAGCGTTCGGCGAAGAGTTCAAAAAACCGAATTACGACCTCAAGTGCTTCCAGGGCATCCACTCGGTCGATGACAAGGAGCTCTGGCAACAACGTCTTTTCCTCAAGGAAAAGCTGGTGGCCCAGATCAAGAAGCGCGTCTCCGATCCGAAGCAGTTCCGTTTCGACTCGCCTCGCCAGATGGTGCAGATACAGGAGTCGCTTCGTCCCGATGTGCTGACGATCGGTTTTGCCCGCCGTTTTGCTACCTATAAACGAGCATACCTATTGCTTACAAACCTCGACCGCCTCGACCGGATCGTGAACAATCCGCAGCATCCGGTGCAATTCCTCTTTGCCGGTAAAGCCCATCCCAACGACAAGCCGGGCCAGGACCTGATCAAGCGCATTGTGGAGGTGGCCGCGATGCCCCAGTTCATCGGTAAGGTGATCTTCCTGCAGAATTACGACATGGAGCTGGCCCGCAAGATGGTGCAGGGTGTCGACGTGTGGCTCAACACCCCGACCCGTCCGCTCGAAGCGTCGGGTACCAGCGGTGAAAAAGCCGTGATGAACGGCGTGTTGAACTTTAGCGTGCTGGACGGCTGGTGGGTCGAAGGCTACAAGGAGGGCGCCGGTTGGATGCTGCCTCAGGAACGCACGTTCGAAGACCAGCGTTTCCAGGACGAAATGGACGCCGAAATGATCTACAACACGATCGAGGAAGAGATCGTCCCGAAATACTACAACCGCGGGGCCGACAACATTCCTTACGAATGGGTCAAGTCGGTCAAACTGTGTATTGCTGACATCGCGTCGAACTTTACGACAAACCGTATGCTGACCGATTACGAAAACCGGTTTTACGGAAAACTGCTCGAACGTGGCGGTGCGATGAAGAAAGACGGCTTTGCGATGGCCCGCGAAATAGCCGCCTGGAAACGCAACGTGAGCCGCGCCTGGGACCAGGTGAAAGTGCTCGAGGTGCAACACCTCGACATCGGCAAACAGGCGATCAAGACCGGCGGCCACATCTACATCGAGGTTAAGGTCGACATCTGCACCCTGCGCCCGGAAGATATCGGCGTGGAAATGGTGGTGGCCGAGCAGATCACCGAGGGCCGTGTGAAGATCCACAGCAAGCGTCCGTTCGATGTGAAGTCGATCGACGGTTCGGTGGTGACCTATGTGGTCGATGCCGTGACCGAGAACACGGGTACGTTCGACGCGGCGATCCGTCTCTTCGCGCAAAATCCGAAGTTGCCCCACCGGATGGATTTTGCCTTGGTGAAGTGGGCCTGATCACCCGGCGGCGGTATTGGTAATCGGTCTGATTATCAATAAAAAAGACGCATTTAATACTCTTTGGACCGGCGGCGGAAGTTCATGCTTCCGCCGCCGGTTGTTAAATATTGGTGAAATAATTCCGATTTCCGACAAAAACAGCAGAAAGCCATTGTTTTATCGGAATATTTTCTTTATATTTCGCAAAAGAAACCTACTTTTTCATCAACATAACGACTTTTAAATATGTCGATTCTCAGTTTTGATAAACAGAAATTAGGAAACCTCGAGTATTCGCTCCAGCGGGAAATATTGTGCACGAACCGGGCGGGCGGCTACCTGAGCACCACGATCGTGGGTTGCAATACCCGAAAATATCACGGGCTGATGGTTTGCCCGATCGAGGCGTTCGACAACGAAAATCACGTGTTGCTCTCGTCGTTGGACGAAACCGTAATCCAGCACGAGCAACTGTTCAATCTGGCGATCCATCGCTTTCCGGGTATTTACGAGCCGCGGGGACACAAATACATCATCGACTTCAATTTCAACCCCAACTCGACGATCACTTACCGTGTGGGGGGGGTACAACTGAAAAAGGAACTGCTCTGGATTCACTCGCGCCAGCAATTGCTGATCCGCTATACGCTGATGGAGGCTGCCTCGCCGACCCGCCTGCGCCTGCGGCCGTTCCTTGCCTTCCGCCAGGTGCATATGCTCTCGCACGCCAATATGGTGGCCGACGGCCGCTCGTTCCCGATCAAAAATGGGGTGAAGTCGAAACTCTACTCGCATTTCCCGTGGTTGCATATGCAACTCAACGCGCCCCACGAATTTGTGTCGGGCCCCGATTGGTTTTATAATTTCGAATATGCCGAGGAATACAAGCGTGGCTATCCGTCGCACGAAGACTTGTTGACCACCGGCTTCTTCGAGATCGAAATCGAAAAGGGCAAGCCCATTATCTTCTCGGCGTCGACCGTGGAGATCGACCCGGCGGAATTGGCCCAGCTTTTCGACGAGGAACGCGCCCGCCGCACGCAGAAGACCGAATTCCTGCCCTGCCTGCGCCACTCGGCGCGTCAGTTCGTTGTGCGTCTGGGCAACAAGACCGAGGTGGTGGCCGGTTACCCGTGGTTCGGCCGCTGGGGACGCGACACGTTCATCTCGCTGCCGGGAATCACGCTCACTCAGGGCGACGTGAAAAGCTGCCGCGAGGTGATCGACACGATGGTTTCCGAAATGAAAGACGGCCTATTCCCGAATATGGGCAGCGCCTACAACTCGGTCGATGCGCCACTGTGGTTTTTCTGGACGTTGCAACAACTCGAAAAACACCTTTCTCCCGAGGAAATCTGGCAGTATTACGGCGAAAAGATGAAATCGATCCTCGAAGCGTTCAAGCGGGGCATAGGATATGCTATACGGATTGATGACAACGGGCTGGTGTGGGCCTCTCAGAAAGGCTATGCCCTGACTTGGATGGACGCCATTGTCGATGGGGTGCCGGTGACGGGCCGCGACGGTTACCAGGTCGAGATCAACGCGCTGTGGTATAACGCGGTGTGCTACACGCTGGAGCTGGCGAAGAAGTTCAAGGACAATTCCTTCGTCAAATCGTGGGAAGCGTTGCCGGAACAGATCAAGGAATCGTTCTGCGACCGCTTCTGGTACTCCGAGGGCGGTTACCTGGCCGATTATGTGAACCCGGACGAAACCAACACTTTCATCCGGTCGAACCAGATCATCGCCTGCGCATTGCCATACACGATGCTGGGCGAGGCGGCGAAACAAAAAGTGGTCGGAGTGGTGCGGCAACATCTGCTCACCCCGCGGGGGCTGCGTACGCTTTCGCCCCGCAACCCGCTCTACAAGGGGCGTTACGAAGGCGACCAGTCCGAGCGCGACCGCGCTTACCACCAGGGTACTGTGTGGGTATGGCAACTGGAACATTACGTGAAGACCTGCTTCGACTTGTGGGGCGTGGATTTCCTGCACCAGGCGAAAGAGATATTGAATGGCTTCCAGGACGAGATCATCGAATACGGCATCGGGTCGATCGCCGAGATCTTCGAGGGCGACCCGCCGCACGCGGCACGCGGTGCAATTTCGCAGGCGTGGAGCGTGGGCGCCGTGTTGCGCATCAACGAAATGATCGGCGAGGTCGAGGCTCGTGGGGCAGCTTCCCCGCTGGTCGCCAAACCAGCCAAATCGGCCAAACCGGGTGCGAAAGCCAAAGCTCCGGCCAAGGCTAAACCCGCGGAAAAAGCAACCAAACCGGTTGCAGTCAAAAAAACGACTGCGGTGAAGACGAAGAAAGCATAAAAGAAAGAGTGAAAGGGTAATGTGAGAGGGATGGTTTATAAGCAAAGAAATGAAAGAAAAACTATGAGAGTACTAATGTTCGGATGGGAGTTTCCTCCCCACATTGCCGGGGGCCTCGGCACGGCGTGCTACGGGTTGACCCGCGGGCTGGCCAAGCACGGGGTCGAGGTGAAGTTCGTCGTCCCCAGGGCCTATGGCGACGAGGACCAGCGCTTTGCACGGATCCTCAGCGCGAGTGACGTCGACACGCTCTACGGCGGAAACTTCAGCGAAAGTTTTTGGGAAAAACTCACGTTCATCCATATCGATTCAAACCTGGTACCTTACGTGTCGCCGGAAGATTTTTTGACTATTTCCGAGGAGAACCGGCTGACGGCCGAGAATACCTGGGCCGATGTCTGGAAGGAACGCTACACTTTTTCCGGGAAATACGGCGCCAACCTGATGGAAGAAGTGGCCCGTTACGCGATGGTGGCGGCTCAAGTGGCACGGGATTTGGAGGGACAATTCGACGTGATCCACGCCCACGACTGGTTGACCTACTACGCCGGGATCGCCGCCAAGATGGTGTCGGGCAAACCGCTGGTGGTGCATATGCACGCCACCGAGTTCGACCGCAGCGGCGAGAACGTCAATCCCGAGGTCTATAACATCGAGCGCACGGGGATGCACGCTGCCGACCGGGTGGTGGCGGTGAGCAACCTGACGCGCAACATTGTGATCGAAAAATACGGCGTGCCGGCCGACCGGGTGGTAACCGTCCACAATGCGGTGCGCTTCAAAACGGACGAAGTGGCCGAGGTCGAACGCGGGGTCGACGACAAGATCGTTACTTTCCTCGGGCGGATCACCTACCAAAAAGGGCCCGACTACTTTGTCGAAGCGGCAGCCAAGGTGTTGAAACAGGTGCCCAATGTGCGCTTCGTGATGGCGGGCAGCGGCGACATGATGAACCACGTCGTGCGCCGGGTGGCCAAGCTGGGCATCGCCGACCGGTTCCACTTCACGGGGTTCCTGCGCGGCGAGGAGGTACAGCGGATGTTCGCCCTGAGCGACGTCTACATCATGCCTTCGGTCTCGGAACCGTTCGGGATTTCACCGCTCGAGGCGATGAAATCCAATGTGCCGGTGATCATCTCCAAACAGTCGGGGGTGGCCGAGGTACTGAAATTTGCGGTCAAAGTCGACTATTGGGACGTCGATGCGATGGCCGATGCCATATATGGACTGATTACCTATCCGGCCCTCTCGCGGATGTTTATCGCCAAGGGCCAGGAAGAGGTCAACAACCTCAAGTGGGACAAAGCCGCCGGCGAAGTGGCCGAGGTCTACCGCTCGGTCCTGTAGTCCGCTAAACGATAACGAAAAAACAGCGCATTATGAAAACTATATGCTTATATTTCCAGGTCCACCAGCCGCTACGGCTCAAAAAGTACCGTTTCTTTAACATGGGCAAGGACCACCACTATCTCGACGATTTTGCCAACCGTTCGATCATGCAGAAAGTAGCCGAGCGTTGCTACCTGCCGATGAACGAGTGTCTGTTGGAAATGATTAAGGAAAACGGCAAAAAGTTTAAGGTGAGTTTCTCGATATCGGGCATCGCCATCGAGCAATTTAAGGTCTATGCCCCCGACGTGCTGAAAAGTTTCAAAGCGCTGGCCGACACGGGCTGTATCGAATTCCTGGCCGAAACCTACGCCCACTCGCTGGCTTCGCTCATCAGCCGCGACGAATTCGAAGACCAGGTGCGCCAGCACAGCGCGATGATCGAGAAAGAGTTCGGGAAAAAACCGACCACGTTCCGCAATACCGAGCTGATCTATTCCGACCACATCGGCGAAATCGTAGCCGACATGGGTTTTAAAACGATGTTGGCCGAAGGAGCGAAACACATCCTGGGGTGGAAGAGTCCCAACTACGTTTATGCCAATGCAGCCAATCCGCGCCTGCGCTTGTTGCTTCGCAACTTTAAGCTGAGCGATGACATCGCTTTCCGGTTCTCGGACTGCGGGTGGAGCGAATGGCCGCTGACGGTCGACAAATACGTCGAATGGATCACTCATCCCGACCTGCCGGGCGACGTGGTCAACCTTTTTATGGACTATGAAACCTTTGGCGAACACCAGTGGGCCGAAACGGGCATTTTTGACTTTATGAAGCATCTGCCGAAGCTGGCCCTCAAGACAGGCGAGATCGAATTCAAGACCCCGTCAGAAGTGTCGGCCAAATACCAGCCGGTGGCCGTCTTGCACTCGCCGTACCCCATTTCGTGGGCCGACGAGGAGCGCGACGTGACGGCCTGGCTCGGCAACGAACTTCAGGACGAGGCCTTCAAAAACCTGTATGTCCAGAAGGAAAAGGTCGAATTGCTGAACGACGAGAACCTGAACCGCGTGTGGAGTTTCCTGCAGACGTCCGACCATTTCTACTATATGGCGACGAAGTGGTTTTCGGACGGCGACGTGCACAGTTATTTCAATCCGTACGACACGCCCTACGAAGCGTTTATCAACTACATGAACGTGGTGAGCGATTTCACCCGCGAAGTCAATCTCCGCTGGGAGGAGAAGCTCAAGGAGCAGGCGCAGCAGATTACGGCTTGATCCATTCGCATCATCAAACGGAAAGCCGGGCGAAACCGCCCGGCTTTCTGCTTGATGTCGACATTCCACTGGCCCGCCAAGGTTCCCGGAAGGGGCGCGTCGGGCACGCTTTTGTTAGTACAAAAGTCCAAAAACTTGCAGGAAAGCGCATTGTCGAGCTGCGAAATTTAAAGCGAATTTTTCCTCGAAAAATTTGCTGTGAATCAAATAACATTTCCTATCTTTGCCGTGATTTTTCATTTTAAAAGGCTAACAAGTAGAATTACAAAAAATAAAAAGCTATGAGCAACCTTGATTTAAGCAAGTACGGTATCACGGGCGTGACCGAGATCGTACACAACCCGACCTACGAACAACTGTTCCAGGCCGAAATGGATACCAAGAACGAGGGGTATGAAAAAGGGGAACTGACGACCACCGGCGCTGTTTCGGTGAAGACCGGCGTTTTCACCGGCCGCTCGCCCAAAGACCGCTATATCGTGAAAGATGCGACGAGCGATCAGCACATCTGGTGGGACGGCACCATAAACAAGCCGGTTTCGACCGAAATCTGGAACGAGTGTAAAGCCCTTGTGCAGAAAGAACTTTCGAACAAGAAAGTATACGTGGTCGACACCTACTGCGGCACGAATAAAGACACCCGCATGAAAGTGCGCGTCATCATGGAAGTCGCCTGGCAGGCTCACTTCGTGACCAATATGTTCATCCGCCCGTCGCACTACGAACTGGAAAACTACGGTGAACCCGATTTCGTGGTGATGAACGGCTCGAAGGTGACCAATCCGAAATGGAAAGAACAGAACCTCAACTCTGAGGTGTTCGTCATGTTCAACCTGACCGAAAAGGTGCAGATCATCGGCGGTACCTGGTACGGCGGTGAAATGAAGAAGGGTATGTTCGCGATGATGAACTACTACCTGCCGCTCAAGGGCATGGCTTCGATGCACTGCTCGGCCAACGTGGGTGAAAAGGGCGATGTAGCCGTATTCTTCGGCCTCTCGGGTACGGGTAAAACCACCCTCTCGGCCGACCCGAAACGTTACCTGATCGGCGACGACGAACACGGTTGGGACGACAACGGCGTGTTCAACTACGAAGGCGGTTGCTACGCCAAGGTGATCAACCTGAGCGAAGAGAACGAGCCGGACATCTGGCGCGCTATCCGCCGCGACGCCCTCCTCGAAAACGTAGTGGTAAAGGCTGACGGTACGCCCGATTACGCCGACGGTTCGATCACCGAAAACACCCGCGTATCGTACCCGATCTACTTTATCAACAAAATTGTGCTCCCGTCGAAAGCCGGCCACGCCAAGAAGATCATCTACCTGTCGGCCGACGCTTTCGGCGTGCTGCCTCCGGTTTCGATCCTCGACGACGCTCAGGCCCAATACCACTTCCTGTGCGGTTACACCTCGAAACTGGCGGGTACCGAACGCGGTATCACCGAACCCGTTCCGTCGTTCTCGCCCGCATTCGGCGAAGCGTTCCTGACGCTCCACCCGACGATGTACGCCAGCACGCTGTCGAAGAAGATGAAAGAACACGGCGCAACCGCCTACCTGGTCAACACCGGTTGGAACGGTACCGGCAAACGTATCTCGATCAAGGATACCCGTGCGATCATCGATGCGATCATCGACGGTTCGATCAACAACGCCGAACAGGTGCACATTCCGATCCTGAACCTGACCGCCCCCAAGAAACTGAACAACGTTTCGGAAGGCATCCTCGACCCGCGCGACACTTACGCCGACGTGAAGGTTTGGGAAGAAAAGGCCAAGAGCCTCGCTGCCAAATACATCAAGAACTTCGAGCAGTATACCGATACTCCGGCCGGCAAGGCGCTCATTCCTGCTGGTCCGAAGCTCTAAAACGCTTCTTAATAGAACTTGGGGCGGCTCCTGCAAAGGAGCCGCCCTTGTTTTTCTATAAAGCGAAGGCTTTTTAGGGGTGCTTTTGGGGTGAGGGCGACGAAGAAAGTAACGGCTACCTAACGGTCGGGCAAAACTCAAATCGCTGAATCTGCCATAGACAAAGGATAATACCCAAAAATCGAAAAGGGGAAAACCCACAGGTTTTCCCCTTTTGAATATACGGAAACGATTATTTAATCGCGCTGCCAAGTATGGCGTCGGTCAACCCCGAGGGGTTGCCCATCCAGACCACCTGTCCGCGGGCGTCGAGCAGCACGCTGAACGGCACAAAACGCACGTTATAGGAGGTGAACGTCTTCATGTTATCGTCCAGGCCGAAAAAGAAAGCGTAATTTTTGCCTGCTACCAGCGGAGCGAGCTTGCTCTCTTCCTCGCGGCCCACGATCACGAAATTGATCTTGCCGCTGTATTGGCGTGCCAGGGCGTCGAGCCGGGGCAGCGAAGCGATGCACTGGTCGTTGGTCGAGTAAAAGAAGTCGACCAGCTGTGCCTTGCCGCCCGAAGGCTGGCCGCCGCCGATCCATGTGGCGATTTTGACGTCGGGTGCTTTTTCCCCGATCATCAGCCGCTGTGCCTGGACGTTTCCCGCTATCAGGAGCGAGAGTGCCAGCACGCTGAGCCGGATAAAATTTTTCATATCGATGAAAATTTATACACAAATCTAAGTAAAAAAAGGAGAAATGATTCCGCGCAGGCCGTGATGTCCAACTTTTCGAGTGCGAAATCGCAAATTCTGCCTATCTTTGGACGCAAATTTGATACCTTTTACGGTATGACACACGCTAATAACGTTTTTCAGGCCCGGTTTGGTCTGTGTCTTTTGTTTTTAGGATTGTTGCTGCTTGCTCCGTCGACGGGTGCAGCCCAGCAACAACGGACGGATATTGCGGTCAGCGAGATGTCCTGGGATTTCGGCAGTTTCACGATGAAAGATACGCCGAGCCATACCTTTACGGTCAAGAATAACGGCAGCAACGTATTGCTGTTGACGGCCATACGCACCACCTGCTCGTGCGCCAAGGTCAAATGGACGAAGAGCCCCATCGTCCCCGGCGAATCGGGCGAGGTCGTGGTGACCTATAAACCGGCTGCCGAAGGTGCATTCTATAAGGAGATCGTCGTGCAATCGACCGCCCCGGGCGGCCCGCTGCGTTTGGCGATCAAGGGTTACGTTGGGAAAAAATAGGGGAGTGCGATGAAGATCGGTTTTGACGCCAAACGGGTATTTTTCAACCGCAGCGGGCTGGGCAACTACAGCCGCAGCACGGTCGAACTGCTGGCCCGTTACGCGCCGGAAAACGAGTACCTGCTCTTTACCCCGCGACCCGGCAACCCGGTGGGGTTTGCGGTGCCCGACGGCGTCCGTACGGTGACGCCCGTTTCGGGGCTCAACCGGAGTCTGGGGTCGGTGTGGCGCAGCTACAATATGTCGGGGTCGCTTCTGCGGCAAGGGATTGAACTCTATCACGGGTTGAGCAACGAACTTCCGGCCGACATTTACCGCGCGACCGACCGGGGGATGCGCTCGGTGGTCACGCTCCACGACATCATTTTTGTCCATTTTCCGGAATTGTATAAACCGCTCGATCGCTATCTCTATACCCAGAAGTATAAATCGAGCTGTTTTCGAGCCGACCGGGTGATCGCCATCAGCCGCCAGACGCGTGACGACCTGGTCAACCACTGGGGGGTGCCGGCGGAGAAGATCGACGTCGTTTACCAGGGGTGCAGTCCGAACTTTTACGACGAAGCGTCGGCCGAAAAACGGGCCGAAGTACGCGAACGCTACCGTCTCCCGAAGCGCTATATCCTGAGTGTAGGCACGATCGAACCCCGCAAGAACCTGATGCTTACCGTACAGGCGATGGCCGAGGGGCGCCTCGACGCCGACCTGGTGGCCTGCGGCCGTGCCACCCCTTACGTGAAGGAGATCATGGACTACGCCCTGCGCCACGGCATCGCCAACCGCGTGCACCTGATCCACGACGTGTCATTCGCCGACCTGCCGGCGGTTTACCAGATGGCCGACGTGCTGGTTTACACCTCTTTCTACGAGGGTTTCGGCATTCCGATCCTCGAGGGGTTGAATAGCCGCATCCCGGTGATCACCACCCGCGGCGGAGTGTTTCCCGAAACGGGGGGCGACGCTTGCTACTACGTCGACCCGCACAGCACCGACGAGATGATCGTCGCCCTCGAAAAAACGCTTAACGACTGCGACTTGCGTGCCGGCATGATCGAACGGGGCTGTGTCTACGCCCTGCAATTCCGCGAAGAGCGGATCGCGGAAAACCTGATCGAGGTATACCGTAAAACGATGGCCGGGTAACGCGCGCCGCGTTCTCTTTTTTCGATCGTCTTTCCATTGCACCTTTCCAGGAGCGCCCTGTTTTTGGGTACTCCTTTCCTGTTTTCTCGCCACCTCCGGGCGAGGAGGGCGCTTTATGTTGTATAACACAAAATTAATCGTTCGAAATTGTCTGAAAAGGCATGAAAAGTTCAAGGGAATCACTACCTTTGCCCGATATTTCAAAACCAAACGTAAATTAACGAAAAAAATAAAAACCAACGTTATGAACCTGACGCATATCGAACACATCGGCATCGCGGTGAAGAGCCTCGAAACGTCGATCCCCTATTATGAACAGGTGCTGGGCCTGAAGTGCTACAACATCGAAGAGGTAGCTGACCAGAAGGTGAAGACCGCTTTCTTCAAGGTGGGTCAGACCAAGATCGAATTGCTCGAACCGACGAGCGAAGAGAGCACGATCGCCAAATTTATCGAAAAACGCGGCGAAGGCGTACACCACATCGCTTATGCCGTTGACGGTATCGAAGGCGCGCTGGCCGAAGCCGAAACCAACGGCGTGCAACTGATCGACAAAACGCCGCGCGGCGGGGCCGAGGGGTTGACCATCGCTTTCCTGCACCCGAAATTCACCGGCGGCGTGCTGACCGAACTTTGCGAGGATAAAAACTAAAAATAAGATAACGCTATGAGTACCAATCAGGAAAAGGTAAAAGAGCTGCTCAGCCTGCGCGAACAGGCCAAGTTGGGCGGTGGCCAAAAGCGCATCGACTCGCAGCATGCCAAAGGTAAACTGACGGCCCGCGAACGCATCGAAATGTTGTTGGACGAAGCGAGCTTCGAGGAGTTCGATATGTTCGTTACGCACCGTTGCACGAACTTCGGTATTGAAAAAGAATCGTACTACGGCGACGGCGTGGTGACCGGCTACGGTACGATCGACGGTCGCCTGGTCTATGTTTTCGCCCAGGACTTTACGGTCTTCGGCGGTTCGCTCTCCGAATCGCTGGCCGCCAAGATCTGCAAGGTGATGGATATGGCGATGAAAAACGGCGCCCCGCTCATCGGCCTCAACGACTCGGGCGGCGCCCGCATCCAGGAAGGGGTCAATGCGCTGTCGGGCTATACTGAAATTTTCCAGCGCAACATCCTCGCTTCGGGGGTGATCCCGCAGATTTCGGCCGTTTTCGGCCCGTGTGCGGGTGGCGCGGTTTATTCTCCGGCGCTGACCGACTTCATCATCATGAGCAAGGGTACGAGCTATATGTTCCTCACCGGCCCGAAAGTAGTGAAAGCCGTCACGGGCGAGGACGTGACCCAAGAACAACTGGGCGGCGCGTCGATCCACTCGGCCAAGTCGGGTGTGGCCCACTTCACGGTCGACACCGAAGACGAGGGGATCGGCCTGATCCGTAAACTGCTCAGCTACCTGCCGCAGAACAACCTCGAGGACGCTCCGTTGGCCGTGTGCAACGACGCCATCGACCGCCTCGACGAAGCCCTCAACGAGATCATTCCCGACAACCCGAACAAACCCTACGATATGTTCGAAGTGATCAAAGCCGTTGTCGACAACGGCGAGATCCTCGAATCGCAGAAGGCGTTCGCCCCGAACATCATCACCTGCTTCGCCCGTTTCGACGGCCAGTCGGTGGGCATCATCGCCAACCAGCCGAAGTTCCTGGCCGGGGTGCTGGATATCAACGCCTCGCGCAAGGCGGCGCGTTTCGTGCGCTTTTGCGACGCGTTCAACATTCCGATCGTGACGTTCGTCGATGTGCCGGGCTTCCTGCCGGGTACCGCCCAGGAATATGGCGGGGTGATCGTTCACGGGGCGAAACTGTTGTTCGCTTACGGCGAGGCGACGGTGCCGAAGGTGACCGTTACCCTGCGCAAGTCATACGGCGGTGCATACTGCGTGATGAGTTCGAAACACCTGCGCGGCGACATCAACTACGCTTGGCCGACGGCTGAAATCGCCGTGATGGGCCCGGCCGGCGCGATGGAAGTGCTGGCCTCGAAAGAGATCGCTGCAGCCGGTGACCCCGAAGCCCAGGCCAAGTTGCTGGCCGAGAAGGAAGGCGAGTACCGCGACAAGTTTGCCAATCCCTATGTGGCAGCCAAATACGGCTATATCGACGACGTGATCCTGCCGCGCAACACCCGTTTCCGCGTGATCCGCGCGCTGCGCTCGCTGGCCACCAAGAAACTGGTCAACCCGCCGAAGAAACACTCGAACATTCCGTTGTAAGCCGTCCTAATGATTTTTTGAATTATGAGAAAATTACTGATAACGGGAATTGCGTTGCTGGGGTGCCTGGCCTTTGCTTCGTCCGGATGGGCGCAAGCGATCAAGGACATCCGGATCAACGAGGTGCTCGTTTTTAATGTAGACAACTACGAGGACGACTACGGCCACCGCGAGGCATGGATCGAGCTCCATAATACGGGCTATTCGCGCGTCAATCTGGCCGGGTGCTACCTGACCATCGACCGCGAAGGGACAGTCAGCGGCTACCGTATTCCGACGGGTGACGCACGAACGGTGATCCCGCCCCAGGGCTACGTGATCTTCATTGCCGAGGGGACGGCCACCAAAGGAACGTTCCACACCAATTTCACGCTCGACAAGACGGGCTATATCGCTTTCTACGACCAGAGCGGCCGTGGCGAACCCATCAACGAGGTAGAGTATGACGTGGCAGCCCAGCAACCCGACGTTTCGATCGGTTGGGCCCACAACGCCAAAGGCGCACTTGTTTTCGGCCCGCTGGCGACGACCACACCTAACGCCGTCAACGAAGAGGAGAGCGAAGTTCCTGCCCATGAAATTTTCCGTCGCGCCGACCCTTCAGGGGTGGTGATGTCGCTTACGGCGATGACGGTGGTATTCTCTGCACTGATCCTGCTCTACCTGATCTTCCGGATGATCGGCAAGGCAATGTCGCGCCGCACCGTACGCAAGGAACAGCCGGGGACAGCCGTTGCAGCCGCACCTGTTGCAGCTGCAAAGGAAGGGGAAGCCTCGGCCGAGGAGATCACCGCGATCTCGCTGGCCCTCCACCAATATTTCGAAGAACTGGAACACCAGGAAATAGCCGTGCTGACGATCAACCGCGTCGCCCGCAGCTACTCGCCGTGGAGCTCCAAACTTTACGGTTTAACGCAAACACCTAATAAGAAATAAACGTCATGAAACAGTATAAATTCAAGATAAACGGGAACGAATACGCCGTAGAGATCAGCAACGTGGACGACAATGCGGCCAAGGTGTCGGTCAACGGCACGACCTACGACGTGGAGATCGAAGGCAAGAAGGTCTCCGCTCCGACCAAAACTCCGAAGATCGTGCAGGCCCCGACCGTTCCGTCGACCGACTCTCACCCGTCGGTGGCCAAGACCACACACCCTGCGGCAGCGGCCAAGGCGGGCGATATCAAATCGCCGCTTCCCGGCGTGGTGCTCGACGTGGTGGTGCGCGAAGGCGATACCGTGAAAGAGGGGCAGCACCTGCTCCTGCTCGAAGCGATGAAGATGGAAAACAACATCGAATCGGACAAGGCCGGGACCGTTACGCGGATCCATGTCCGCAAAGGCGACTCGGTGCTTGAGGGTGACGTATTGATAACAATCGGTTAGTTATGATAGCATTGCAAGCACAAGGGGGATTTCTCGCTTTCCTGGGCGAAAATCTCCAACAGTTTTTTACCTACACGGGCTTTGCCAACGTGACCTTCGGCCACTTGGCGATGATCCTGATCGGTCTGTTTTTCATCTTTCTGGCTATCCGTTTCAACTTCGAGCCGATGCTGCTCGTGCCAATCGGATTCGGGATTTTGGTGGGAAACATTCCCTTTTTTCCGGGGCTGCAGGTCGGGATCTATGAGGACGGCTCGGTGCTGAACTACCTCTATTTCGGGGTGATCAAAGGGGTCTATCCACCGCTGATCTTCCTCGGGATCGGGGCGATGACCGACTTCACTGCGCTCATTTCGAATCCGAAGTTGATGACCATCGGGGCTGCGGCCCAGTTGGGGATTTTCGGGGCTTATACCGTGGCGTTGGCCTTGGGCTTTACGGCGGCCGAAGCGGGGGCGATCGGGATCATTGGCGGTGCCGACGGCCCGACGGCGATTTTCCTTTCGTCGCGCCTGGCGCCCGACTTGATGGGGGCGATCGCTATCTCGGCCTACTCTTATATGGCGCTGGTTCCGGTGATCCAGCCGCCGATCATGAGGATGCTCACCACCAAAAAGGAGAAGGTGATCCGGATGCGTCCGCCGCGCGTGGTGTCGCAGAACGAAAAGATACTTTTTCCGATCGTGGGGATGTTGTTGACCTGTTTCCTCGTGCCGTCGGGTTTGCCGCTGCTCGGGATGCTGTTCTTTGGTAACTTGCTGAAAGAAAGTGGTGTGACCCGTCGTTTGGCGAATACGGCCAGCGGCCCGCTGATCGATATCGTGACGATCTTGATCGGGCTCACCGTCGGTGCCTCGACCCAGGCGACGACCTTCCTGACTACGAAATCGTTGTTGATCTTCGGTCTGGGTGCTGCGTCGTTCGTCGTGGCTACGTTCGGCGGGGTGCTTTACGTGAAATTTATGAACCTCTTCCTGAAAGAGGGGTATAAGATCAACCCGCTGATCGGCAACGCCGGGGTGTCGGCCGTGCCCGACTCGGCCCGTGTGTCGCAGGAAGTGGGGATCAAATACGACAAGACCAACTACTTGCTGATGCACGCGATGGGTCCCAATGTGGCCGGTGTGATCGGTAGCGCTGTGGCCGCCGGGGTGTTGCTCGGTTTCCTGAGTTAGTCGATTGTAAATCAAATAAATGTGCGGCTGGTTGCTTCGGCGACCGGCCGTGCTTGCATAAAAACAGAAAGGGAATGAAGATGCCTTTTGCCCTGGTCGTCGCACTGATGCTGGGCGTTTATTTCTTAGTCAACGCCTATATTTTTGTACGCGGTTGGCAATCGTTGGCCGTTGTACCCCTTTGGCGGCGGGTCTTTGCCGTGGCTTTTTGGCTTTTTGCGATACTGGCCATCGTGACGCAGGTGATGCGGGTGCGCGGGGCAGGCGGTGGTGCGTTCGACATGTTGTCGGGCGCTTCGGCGATGTGGATGGCGGTGATGCTCTATGGCTTCCTGGCCGTGGTGGCGATCGACCTGCTCCGGATCGCGGGGTGGATCGGTGGGGTGAGGCCGGCGTTTATCTATGAAAACTACCTGTTGTCCAAAGCGGTGCTGTTCGGTATCGTCAGCCTGGCGCTCATCGCCGTGTTGGCCTGGGGCTACCGAAATGCCCGTTACCCGAAAGTGACGCAACTCAACGTGGTGGTCGACAAACCGGCGGGCGAGGTGAAACAATTGCGCGTGGTGCTCTTGAGCGATCTGCACCTGGGCCATGTCACCGGCCGGCCGTTCCTGGCGCGGGTGGTCGATGCGGTCAATGCCGAGCAACCCGATGTGGTACTGCTGGCGGGCGATACGTTCGACGGCGGCCCGGCCCCGGTGATCCGCCGCGGTGCGGGCGAGGAGTTCCGCCGCTTGCGATCGAACTACGGCACGTTTGCCGTCACGGGCAACCACGAATACATCGGTCAGATGGAGCAAGGCGACGCGGTGGAGCAGGCGATGGCCTATCTTGCGGCCAACGGCGTCACCCCGTTGCAGGACAGCGCGGTGCTGATCGATAATGCGTTTTATGTGGTGGGGCGTAGCGACCGCGAGTTAAAGTCCCGGAAACCGGTGGCCGACTTGCTTGCTTCGCTGGATAACACCCGACCGGTGATCGTTCTCGACCACCAGCCCTACGAACTCGAAAAAGCCGAAGCGGCGGGCGTAGACCTGAACCTCTCGGGCCACACCCACCACGGCCAGCTGTGGCCCTTCGGTCACCTGACCCGGCGACTGTTTGAACAGGACTGGGGCTACCTGCGCCGGGGCGACACCCATTTTTACGTGTCGTGCGGCACCGGAACGTGGGGGCCTGCCGTGCGCACCTCGGGCTATGCCGAGATTACGGTGATCGACCTGACGTTCAGATAGTCCGGCGTCGCGGGAAAACATCTCCGGAACAGCTATGCAGCTATGCTAAAAATCGTTATCTTTGCACTCTGAAAAAATCCAATCGAAATGTTCGAAAATTTAAGCGAGAAACTCGAGCGTTCATTCAAACTCCTCAAGGGCGAAGGCAAGATCACCGAGATCAACATTGCCGAAACCCTGAAGGAGGTGCGCCGCGCACTGATCGACGCCGACGTCAACTATAAGGTAGCTAAGACGTTTACCGACGACGTGAAGCAAAAGGCCATGGGCCAGAACGTGCTCAATGCCGTCAAACCAGGCCAGCAAATGGTCAAGATTGTCCGCGACGAACTAGCCCAACTGATGGGGGGCACGGCCGAGGACATCAACCTGACCGGCAACCCGGCCGTGATCTTGATCGCTGGTTTGCAGGGATCGGGGAAAACGACTTTTTCCGGTAAACTGGCCAGCCTGATCAAAAGCAAAAAAGGCCGTCAGGTGTTGTTGGTTGCGGGCGACGTCTATCGCCCCGCCGCGATCGAACAGCTAAAAGTGCTCGGCAGCCAGATCGGCGTCGAAGTTTATACCGAAGAGGGGAGCAAAGACCCCGTCGGCATTGCGAAGAATGCGATCCGGTACGCCAAGGAGAAACACATTAACACGGTGATCGTCGATACCGCCGGCCGTCTGGCGATCGACGCCCAGATGATGGACGAGATTGCAGCGATCAAAGCGGCGATCGACCCCGGCGAAACCCTGTTCGTAGTCGACTCGATGACGGGTCAGGACGCGGTGAACACGGCCAAGGAGTTCAACGACCGCCTCGATTTCGACGGCGTGGTGCTGACCAAGCTCGACGGTGACACCCGCGGCGGTGCGGCGATTTCGATCCGCGCGGTGACCAACAAACCGCTGAAATTCATCAGCGCCGGCGAAAAGATGGACGCCCTGCAGGTATTCCATCCCGAGCGTATGGCCGACCGCATCCTGGGGATGGGCGACATCGTTTCGCTCGTCGAACGCGCCCAGGAACAATTCGACGAAGAAGAGGCCCGCCGCCTGAAAAAGAAACTGGTCAAAGACCAGTTCGATTTCAACGACTTCCTGGCTCAGATCAGCCAGATCAAGAAAATGGGTAACCTGAAGGACTTGGCCTCGATGATCCCCGGCGTGGGCAAGGCGTTGAAAGACGTCGAGATCGGCGACGACGCGTTTAAATATACCGAAGCGATCATCCACTCGATGACCCCGTTCGAACGTGCCAATCCGCAGTCGATCAACGGTTCGCGCAAAGACCGCATCGCCAAGGGCAGCGGCCGTCCGATCCAGGATGTCAACCGCCTGTTGAAGCAATTCGAAGACACCCGCAAGATGATGAAAACCGTGGCCAGCACTCCGATGGGCCGCATGGGCAACCCGATGAAACGCCGCAAATAATTCGAAAAACCGACACGATATGAACCTGATCAACGGTAAGGAAGTGGCCGAAAGCCTGAAGGCTGAGATTGCGGCCCAGGTAAACGAAATGACGGCTGCAGGCCGCCGCGCCCCACACCTGGTGGCGATCCTCGTGGGCAACGACGGCGCGAGCCAGACCTATGTGGGACACAAGGAAAAAATGTGCGGCGAGGTGGGTTTTCGCTCAACGATCCTGCGCTTCGACGAAACCATCACCGAAGATTTTTTGATGGCCGAAATCGAAAAACTCAATAACGATGCGGAGGTCGACGGTTTTATCGTGCAACTGCCGCTGCCCAAACATATTTCGGAGCAACGGGTGATCGAGGCGATCGATCCGCGCAAGGACGTCGACGGGTTCCATCCGGTCAATACGGGCCGGATGATCAGCGGCCTGCCGTCGTACTTGCCCGCTACGCCCGACGGCATTCTCGAACTGCTGAAATACTACAAGATCGAAACGGCCGGAAAAACCTGCGCGGTGATCGGCCGGAGTAACATCGTGGGGCGCCCGATCGCCAACCTGCTTTCGCAGAAGGGCTGGGACTGTACGGTGACGATTTGCCACAGCCGCACGAAAGACCTGCCGCAGACCGTGGCCCAGGCCGACATCGTGATCGCCGCGATCGGCATCGCCGAGTTTGTGACGGCCGATATGGTAAAACCGGGGGCTGTGGTGGTCGATGTGGGGATTACGCGTGTGCCGAGCGAGAAGACGAAATCGGGTTGGAAACTGTTGGGCGACGTGAAGTTCGACGAGGTGTCGCCCAAGTGCAGCTACATCACGCCGGTTCCGGGCGGGGTAGGACCGATGACGATTATCTCGCTGATGAAGAATACGTTGAAGGCGGCGAAAGGGGAGATCTACAAATAACTGTCGTTGCCTTAACGCAAGGTGAGTCAAGCGATACGAAGTATCGCTGAAAAATTTTTGCGGCGCTTTTTATAAAAAGCGGCAGTCCCCTCAAAGGCAAATGCGCGGTGGCCAGCTTTCCCAGGCAGATTTGCGAGCAAATCTGCCCCGTGCGGTGGCCAATAAACACGGATGGGGAAGGCTCTGGCCTTTCCCGCAAAAATCTATCCGATGAAAAACCTTCTCCTAATCCTCTCGATCCTGATGACCGCCTGTACTCCCTTTACTTCCGCCGAACGCGACCTGATCGGCACCGACCCCGAGGCGGGCAAAATGCGCCTGTGGACGGTCGACAATCCCCAGGATTCCACGCTGTTGCGCCAAACGGCCGTGTTGCTGACCCGGGGCGAAGTGAAGTCGAATTATTTCGATGTGCTGACTGCCCGGATGCTGGCCACGGTGCAAGACCCGACCAACCCCGGTGTCGGGATCGCTGCCCCGCAAGTGGGCGTTTCGAAACAATTGGTCTGCGTGCAACGATTTGACAAAGAGGAAGAACCATTAGAGTTCTACATCAACCCCCGCATCGAATCTTATTCCGAGGAAACGGCCATCGGCAGCGAAGGGTGCCTCTCGGTTCCCGGCAAACGGGGCGAGGTGAAACGTTCGACGCAAATCGTGGTGAGCTACACCGACCGCGAAACGTTCTCGGAACGGAGCGACACGGTCGAAGGTTTCACGGCAGTGATTTTTCAGCACGAGATCGACCACCTGAACGGTCGCCTTTACATCGACCTGGCCGACGTCGTGGAAGATGATCCCGATGATGCGGAACAAGTTGAATAACAAATTCTTTCCGGTGATGAAAAACCTGTGGATCGCCCTCCTGGCCCTGCTTCTCGCCTCGTGCGGCGGCAACCCGTCGCCGAAGTCGACCGTCGCTGCCGACACGCTTTTCGTGGAGGAATCGGTTGTCGAAATCGCCACGCCCGCCGAAACCCTGCGCCCCGACACCCCGACCGAAGCCCGGCTACGGGCGATGGGGCTGGTCGACATCGCCGAACTCGATCCTTCGATCGACATTTGTATGGTATACGCCACGGCCGATAATTTTATGGGCCGCGTCCTCTATGACGATCTCCACAAGGCGTTTATGCTGCCCGAAACGGCTGAAAAACTGATGGTGGCCCAGCGAATGCTCAAGGAATTGCACCCCGGCTACTCGATCCGCCTTTATGATGCCGCCCGCCCGATGTCGGTCCAACAGCAAATGTGGGACTTGGTCAAGGGCACGGACAAACGTGATTTCGTCAGCAACCCGGCTCGCGGCGGCGGCCTGCACAACTACGGCGCAGCGGTCGACGTGACGATCATCGATCCCTCGACCAAGTTGCTGATCCTTGACATGGGCAGCCTTTACGATTATTTCGGTGAGGAAGCTCGCGTCAGCCTCGAAGCGCAGCTTTTGCGTCAGGGCAAAATCACGCAGGAGCAACTCGAAAACCGCCTGTTGCTGAGAGAAATAATGACCGAAGCCGGTTTCCGGGTGTTACCCACCGAGTGGTGGCATTTTAATTTGGTCACCCGTGAGGAAGCGAAGCGTACGCTCGCACTGATCGAATAGTTTTTCGAAAGGGATTAGTCGTTCAGCCGCACCACCGTAATTCCTGCCCCGCCGAAATCGACGTGTTCGTCGACGGCCTCCACCACCTCGGGAACAGTCTTCAGGTATTTTCGTATCTCTTCTTTAAGCGCGCCGGTGCCTTTGCCGTGCAGGATGCGTACCTCGCTGATGCCAAGCATGATGGCTTCATCGACGTAGTCGCGCACGATGTCCAGGGCGTCGGCGGCACGCTCGCCGCGCAGGTCGATCTGCTGGCGGAAGTCGAGGCGGCGTTTCGACGTGTCGTAATTGGTGAGGATGGCGTTCTGCGAACGGTGTTCCTTGACGCGCTGGCGGTACTCGTTGTTCGAGATCACCTCGAGGCGTTTTTTGTCGATCGTCGTGCGAATCTGGCCGAAAGCAATGACGGCTTTGTTGCTGGCGACCTCCATCACTTCGCCGATGGCCGTCTGGCCTTCGATGCGTACCTTGTCGCCCACAGCCAACTCCTGGTCGCGCTTGGCGGGAGCTTCTCCGTCAGGTTTTCCTGCGGCCGGTTCGCCGCGCCGTTCCTTGCGTTCCGCGCGGCGTTCTTCGCGTTGGCGCAATTGTTCCATCTTGCGGTCGAGTTTTTCGCTTTCGGCCAGCTGTTCTCCGAATAATTTGTCCTTGAATGCTTCGAGTTCAGCGCGGACGGCACGGGTCTTTTCTTTCTCGGCTTGCGACTCGCGGATCTCGCGGATCGTGTTTTCGACCCGTCGGTTGGCTTCGTCGACCAGGCGGCGGGCCTCGTCTTTCGCTTCGCGGATCAGCTTGTTGTGCTGCTCGCGCAATTCGGAAAGTTCGCGTTCGTAACGCTCGGCCAACTCGTCTGTGCGTTTTTCAGCCAGGCGGATGCGGTCGCGTTTGCCCTCCCAGTAGCGCTTGTCGCGGGCGATTTCGCGCAACTGTCGTTCGAGGTTGATCTGTTCGCTGCCCACCTTTTCGGCGGCCGATTGCAGGATTTCCTCGGGCAACCCGATCTTGCGGGCGATCTCCATGGCGAACGAACTGCCCGGCTTGCCCATCTCGAGGCGGAAAAGGGGGCGGATCTGCTGCACGTCAAAGGCCATCGCTCCGTTCAGAATGCCTTTCGCCCCGGCGGCGTAATATTTCAGGTTAGAGTAGTGGGTCGTGATGACGCCAAAAACTCCCTTGTTTTCAAGTTGTTGCAATACGGCTTCGGCAATCGCTCCCCCCATGGCCGGCTCGGTGCCGCTGCCGAATTCGTCGATCAGCACCAGGCTGTGGGCCGAAGCGCCGCGCAGCATCGTCTTCATATTCAGCAGGTGCGAGCTGTAGGTACTCAGGTCGTTATCGATCGACTGTTCATCGCCCATATCCATAAAAATATCCCGGAAGACGCCCATTTCCGAATTTTCCGAAGCCGGAACCAGCAGTCCGCATTGCAGCATATATTGCAGCAACCCGGTGGTTTTCAAACACACCGATTTTCCCCCGGCATTGGGCCCGGAAATGATCAGGATGTGTTTTTCGGGGGTAAGGGTCAAATCTAACGGCACCACCTTTTTCTGTTCCTTGGCCAGTGTTTGGGCCAGCAGCGGATGACGGGCGGTGTGGAGGGCGATCTGCGGCGTGGCGACCAGGATCGGCTTCACGCAATCGTTGGCCAGCGCCCACCGCGCCTTGGCCCGCAGGAAATCGACTTCGGCCAAAAACTCGCCGGCCGAAGCCAGTTCCTCGGCACGAGGCCGCAACTCGTCGGTAAACCGTACGAGAATTTTTACGATCTCGCGCCGTTCGGCATATTCCAACTCCTTTAATTCATTATTGATCTCGACGATCTCTAAAGGTTCTATATAAAACGTTTTGCCGGTGCCCGATTCGTCGTGCACGAATCCTTTTAGTTTGCGTTTGTTGGCGGCGCTGACGGGGATCACGGCGCGGCCGTCGCGGATCGAAACGGAGGCCTCCGTTTCGATGTAGCCCGCCGACTGTCCCTCTCGCATGATCTGTTGCAGGCGTTTCGAGATTTGCCCCTGCCGGTCGCGCATCGTGCGCCGAATGTCTTGTAATTCGGGCGAAGCGTTGTCGCGGATATTGCCGTGGGTGTCGACGATGCCGTCGATCTGCCGCACGATTTGGGGAAAGGCATTGATCCCCGCCAGCAATTCGCGTAGCCGGGGGTAAAGCCCACCCTCTTCCTTGGCCCGGAAAAAAGCGATCAGTTCGCCCAGCGCCACCAGCCCGCGGCGGATTACGACCAATTCTTCCTTTTCGAGAAACGATCCGATCACCTCGGTCTTTTTCAGCAGGTAGCCCAGGTCAACGAAGCCTTCCTGCGGAAAATTATTTTCCATCATCAGCAGGACGCGCATCTCGTCGGTGCGGGCAATCGCTTGCTCGAGGGCGGCATACACGGTCACAAACCCGGCTTCCGCAGCCAATTCTTTGGCCCGGCGCGTGATGCAGCCGGCCTCGATCTGGCGGCGGATGCGGTCGAAACCGATCTTTACTTCAAAATCCGAAGGGTATATCATAATAAAAAATGCAAATCCATTCGCAACGCACAGCATTGCCAGCGGCCCAACGGGCCGCCCGCGCCTCCAAGCAAATGGCGTGAAGAAAAATCGTGAATCAAGCGTAAGCGGAGTCCACTGTTTGAGCGAAGCGGGTTGTGAACGCAGCGGCTTGATTTACGATTTTTTAGCCATTTGGTTGAGCGCTTGATTTTTTGCTGACTTTTTTATCAAGAAAAAGTAGCTACCTCCTGGCACGGGGAGATGTGACCTTGCTTGGAGAGGCTAAAATCTAAACTACAATATTAATAATCTTGGCGGGGACGACGATCACCTTCTTCGGCGCCCGCCCTTCGGTGTATTTTTCGGTGTTGGCGTCGGCCAGCACAGCGGCTTCGACTTCCTTCGGTCCCATGGCGGCGGGCAGCGTGATCTTGAAACGCATTTTTCCGTTAAAAGAAACCGGATATTCGATGTTGCTTTCCGTCAAATACTTTTTGTCCCACGCGGGCCACGCGGCTGCCACCACCGACCCGGCGTTGCCCAGTTGGGCCCACAATTCTTCGGCGATGTGCGGCGCAAAAGGCGAAAGCACCACCACGAGCGGCTCCAACACCGACCGCTTGCTGCAACCGGTCTCGGTCAACTCGTTGACGCAGATCATAAAGGCGCTGACCGACGTGTTGAACGAGAAATTCTCTATGTCTTCCGATACCTTTTTAATCGTCTTGTGCAACGTTTTCAATTCTTTTTCCGACGGCGCTTCGTCGCTGACTGCGAGCATATTGTCGCGGTCGAAGAACAGGCGCCAGAAACGGCGCAGGAATTTATGCACCCCGTCGATCCCGTTCGTGTCCCACGGCTTGGCCTGCTCGAGCGGGCCGAGGAACATCTCGTACATCCGCAGCGTATCGGCGCCATACTGTTCGACGATCATATCGGGATTCACGACGTTGAACATCGACTTCGACATCTTTTCGACCGCCCAGCCGCAGACGTATTTTTCATCTTCCAAGACGAATTCGGCCGAAGCGAACTCGGGCTGCCATTTTTTGAACGCGTCGAGGTCGAGCATGTCATTGCGCACGATGTTTACGTCGACGTGGATTTCCTGCGTATCGTACTGATCCTTGAGGCCGAGCGATACGAATTTGTTCGTCCCCTTGATGCGGTACACGAAATTCGACCGGCCCTGGATCATCCCTTGATTCACTAGCTTTTTGAATGGTTCTTCCTCGCACACATAGCCGAGGTCAAAGAGGAATTTATTCCAGAAACGGCTGTACATCAGGTGTCCCGTCGCGTGTTCGATGCCGCCGACATAGAGGTCGACGCTGCGCCAGTATTCGTCAGCCTCTTTCGACACCAACGCCTTGTCGTTGTGCGGGTCCATGTAGCGCAGGTAGTAGGCGCTCGACCCGGCGAAACCGGGCATCGTGCTCAGTTCGAACGGCTCGTCGGCCATCCGTTGCCACCCCTTGACGCGGGCCAGCGGCGGTTCGCCCTCGGCCGTGGGGCCGAAGTTTTCGATCGACGGCAGTTCGAGCGGCAATTCGTGCTCGGGCAAAGTGTGCGGAATTCCATTCTTGTAATAGACAGGGAACGGTTCGCCCCAATAACGCTGGCGGCTGAAAATGGCGTCGCGCAAGCGGTAGTTGATCTTTTTACGCCCGATGCCGCGTTTCTCGATCTCGGCAAACATGGCCCGGATAGCATCCTTGACGTCCATTCCGGTAATGAAATCCGAGTTGATCATCTTACCTTCCTTCGCGTCGTAGGATTCTACGCTGATATCGCCGCCCTCGACCACCGGAATGATTTCTAACGAAAAATGCTTCGCAAAGGCATAGTCGCGGCTGTCGTGGGCCGGTACGGCCATGATCGCTCCGGTGCCGTAGCCCGCCAACACGTAGTCGCTGATGAAGATCGGAATGCGCGCCCCGTTGAACGGGTTTTTCGCATAGCCTCCCGTAAATTGGCCGCTTACGCGTTTTGTCTCCATCATCCGTTCGCGTTCCGACCGTTTCTTGGTTTCGGCCAGGTAGGTGTCGATCGCTGCGCGGTATTCGGGGGTGGTCAGCTTGTCGACCAACTCGTGCTCGGGAGCCAGTACCATAAAGGTGGCACCGAAGATCGTATCGGGACGGGTCGTAAAGATTTCCAGTTTTTCGGGGTGGCCGTCGAGGTCGAAAAACATCTGGGCTCCTTCCGAGCGGCCGATCCAGTTGCGCTGGATCTCTTTGAGCGATTCGCTCCATTCGAGCGTGTCGAGGCCGTCCAACAGGCGCTGGGCGTAAGCCGTTACGCGCAACGACCATTGTTTCATGACCTTCTGCTCCACCGGATAGCCGCCGCGTACCGACAGCCCGCCGACCACTTCGTCGTTGGCCAGCACCGTGCCCAGGGCTGAACACCAGTTGACCATCGTGTCAGCCCGGAAAGCGAGGCGGTAATTTTGCAACACTTCCTCGCGCTGCGCCTCGTTCCACCCGTTCCATTGGGCGGCAGTGAAATGCAACAGCTCGGTGCAGGCCACGTTGAGTCCTGCGCTGCCGTGTTTTTCAAACACGCCGATCAGTTCTTCCATCGGCCGCGCCTGTTGCGCGTCGAAGCAATAATACGAATGGAACATTTTCGTAAATGCCCATTGCGTCCAGTGGTAATATTTCGGGTCGCAGGTCTGCACCTCGCGGCTCCAGTCATAGGAAAAGCCGAGTTTGTCCATCTGCTCGCGGTAACGGGCGATGTTCTTTTCTGTGGTCACGGCCGGGTGTTGTCCGGTCTGGATGGCATACTGCTCGGCCGGCAACCCGAAGGCGTCGTAGCCCATCGGGTGCAGCACGTTGAACCCCCGCAGGCGTTTGTAGCGGCTGTAAATATCCGAAGCGATGTAGCCCAGCGGATGGCCCACGTGCAGCCCCGCACCCGACGGGTAGGGGAACATATCGAGGACATAAAATTTGGGTTTAGACGGATCGACGTCGACTTTGTAGGTCTGGCTGTCGATCCATTTTTGCTGCCACTTGGGCTCGATGGCTCTGAAATTGTATTCCATAGTGCGGGGTTCGTTTCTTTTGCGAATGGGCAAAGTTAGCCAAAATTCATAATTTTTGGAAAATCTCGGTTGCCCCTGCGGTAAATTTTCTAAATTTGCGGATACAAATCACGAAAACCACATAAGATGCTGAACCATAAATCGGTCCTGATCACCGGCGGGACAGGCTCCTTTGGGAAGAAATTCGTCGAAACGATCCTGGCCCGCTATCCCCGGGTGAGTCGCTTGGTCGTCTTTTCACGCGATGAACTGAAGCAGTTTGAGATGGCGCAACGATTCTCGCCCGAAAAATACCCGCAGATGCGCTATTTCCTTGGCGATGTGCGCGATGCCGCCCGCCTGAAACGCGCCTGCGAAGGGGTCGACGTGGTGATCCACGCCGCGGCGCTGAAACAGGTGCCGGCTGCCGAATACAACCCCGACGAATTCATCAAGACCAATATCCTCGGGGCGCAGAACCTGATCGACGCCTGCCTGCAGACCGAGGTCAAGGTGGTGGTGGCGCTTTCGACCGACAAGGCCGCCGCCCCGGTCAACCTTTATGGCGCGACCAAACTCGTTTCCGACAAGCTTTTTATTGCCGCCAACAATATCAAGGGCAAGCGCGACCTGCGTTTTTCGGCCGTGCGCTACGGCAACGTGATGGGTTCGCGCGGCTCGGTGATCCCGTTCTTTATGAATAAACGTGTGGATGGTGTTATTCCGGTGACACACAACGAGATGACCCGATTTAATATCACCCTCGAAGAGGGGGTCGACATGGTCCTTTGGGCGATCGAGAACGCGATCGGCGGCGAGATCTTCGTGCCGAAAATCCCTTCCTACAAGATCGAAACCGTGGCCCAGGCCGTGGCCCCGAGCGCAAAGATCGAATACATCGGCATCCGTCCCGGCGAAAAGATCCACGAAGAGATGATCACCGATAGCGACTCGTTCAACACGATCGAGTTCGACCGCTACTTCGCCATCCTGCCCTCGGGCATCGACAAGGAACGCTACCTGAAGCATTTTCATGCGAAAGTGGTCCCGGTAGGTTTCCGCTATAATTCCGGCGAAAACACCCGGTGGGAAACGGTCGAAACGCTGCGCGAAAAGATCGAAAAATTTGTCGATAAAACTTTCAAGCCCCTGTAGGCCTGATATGGAAAAGATCCCCTATGGCCGCCAGCATATCACCGACGCCGACATCGAGGCGGTGGTCGACGCGCTGCGTTCCGATTTCTTGACACAAGGTCCGGCGGTGGGGCAATTCGAAAAAGCGTTTGCGGATTACTGTGGCGCAGCCCATGCGGTGGCCGTGGCCAACGGCACGGCGGCCTTGCATCTGGCTGTACTGGCCCTCGGGCTCAAACCGGGCGAAAAGGTGATTACCACACCGATCACCTTTGCCGCCAGCGCCAACTGCGTGCGCTATGCCGAAGGCGAAGTAGATTTTTGCGACATCGACCCCGAAACCTTTCTATTTGACCTCGATAAATTAGAGAAGAAACTCGAAAAAGCCCCGGCCGGGACCTATAAAGGCGTGATCCCCGTCAGTTTGGCGGGCTATCCCATCGATGGCGAACGCCTTCGGAAAATCGCCGACCGCCATGGCCTGTGGGTGGTCGAAGACGCTTGCCACGCTCCCGGTGCCTCGTTCACCGATTCGACCGGAGCGGTGCAACGCACGGGCAACGGCCGTTGGGCCGAGGCGACGGTCTTCTCGTTCCACCCGGTGAAACACATCACCACGGGCGAGGGTGGGGCCGTGACCACCAACAGCGCAGAACTATACAACCGCCTGCTCTCGCTCCGCAGCCACGGCATCACGCGCGATCCGGCACGGCTGACCCGCAACGACGGCGGTTGGTACTACGAAATGCAGGAGTTGGGATTTAATTATCGCCTGACCGATTTCCAGGCTGCCCTCGGCCTGTCGCAATTGCAGCATGCCGACGCAGGTGTCGCCCGCCGCCAGGCGATCGCCGCCCGCTACGACGAAGCGTTTTCAGGGATTAACGGTCTTACGGTGCCAAAGGTAGTTGCAGGAATTTCCCACGCCTACCATCTCTACATCGTTCGCACCCCACGCCGCAAGGCCTTTTACGATTATCTCCAGGCGAACAATATCTTTGCGCAGGTCCATTACATCCCCGTCCACCGGCAGCCCTATTACGAAGCGTTGGGCTGGAGAGCGGGTGATTTTCCTGTAGCCGAAAACTACTACGAAACGTGTTTGAGCCTGCCGATGTACCCGACGCTAACCGCAGAGGATCAGGAGCGGGTTATTGAAACCGTCAAAAAGTTTTTCCGATGAAGTGCCTGGCGATCATCCCCGCCCGCGGCGGCAGCAAACGGATTCCGGGCAAGAACATCCGCCTGTTCCTGGGCCGCCCGATCATCGCTTACTCGATTGAGACAGCGGTGAAAAGCCGTTTGTTCGCCGAGGTGATGGTGTCGACCGACGACGAAGCGGTGGCTGCTGTGGCCCGTGAATCTGGAGCCACGGTGCCTTTTCTGCGTTCGGCGGCTTCGGCCGATGATTTTGCGCCGCTGGCCACTGTAGTAGACGAAGTATTGCGCGCTTACGAAAAGGCTGGAAAAACGTTCGATGCCTTTTGCTGCCTGCTGCCCACCGCCCCGCTGATCGGTGCGGAAGAGTTGCAATGGGCCTGCAATATGCTTGTTGAAAATACGGCCGCTGAGGCGGTGGTTCCGGTGGTGGCCTTTTCCTATCCGATCCAGCGCGCGCTCGGGATGGACGCCGACGGCCGCGTGGCGATGCGCCACCCCGAACACACCTTTACCCGCAGTCAGGACCTTGAACTGTCCTACCACGACACCGGTACGTTCTATTGGATGCGTACGGCCGCTTTCGACCGTCACCACACACTCTTCCCCCCGGCTACCCTCGGCCTGCCGCTGCCCGAAAACCGCGTGCAGGACATCGATACCGAAAGCGATTGGCAGCTGGCCGAGTTTAAGTATAAGTTTCTGCACGATAGATTATAACACCATATCCTGATGACGAAAAATCCGAAAAAGATAGTTTTCCGGGCCGACGGCAATTCGTCCATCGGGATGGGCCATTTCGTGCGCTCGCTGGCGTTGGCCGAGCAGCTGAAAGGCGAGTTTTTCATTACGTTTGCCACCCGCACCCCGTCGGACTACCAACGGGCGATGATGAAAGCCACATGCGACGAGGTGATCGAACTGCCGGGCGACGAACAAGCCCACTTCAACCAATTTCTCGGCTACCTGACCGGCGGCGAAACGGTGGTGCTGGATAACTATTTTTTTGATACCGATTATCAGCTGAAGATCAAGGCGCTGGGTTGCCGTCTGGTGTGCATCGATGACACTCACGACTGTCATTACGCGGCCGATGTGGTGATCAACCATGCCTTGGGGCTGACGCGCGAGATGTTCTCGTGCGAACCCTACACCCAGCTCTGCCTGGGGCTCGATTGGGCGCTGCTGCGAATGCCTTTTCTGAAGCATTTTCCGCTGCCCGACCGGGGCGATTCGCTCTTTGTGTGCTTCGGCGGGGTCGATGCCAACAACCTGACGATGAAAACCCTGCAGGCTGTAGACCAGATCGGTGCGATCGACACGATCTATGCCGTCGTGGGCGATGCCTATTCCTATAAACGCGAACTGAAAGCTTACGCCCAAAATAACCCGAAGACGAAAATTCTGAAAAACCTGTCGGCGGCCGAGATGGTGTCGGTAATGTCGTCCTGCCGCGCGGCGGTGGTGTCGGCGAGCACGGTGCTATGGGAGTCGGTTTGGATGGGATTGTCTTGTGTATATGGGTGTTACGTGAGTAATCAGGAGGAAGTCTGCCGCAACCTGGGCACCGACCCGTTGCTCGGGCTGATCTGCCTGGGCGATCTGATGGCTGCCGACGGACAAGTGATCGCCGAGGCTGTGGCTTCGCTCTACGGCCGCGATCCCGGCGCATTTACGCCTTGGCCCCGGACGCGAGTCCAGGAGAATTTCCAACGGTTATTCCGGCGCTCGATCACGCTCCGGCCTGCGGCGGCGGGTGACGCGATGCGCTATTACCTGTGGGCGAACGAACCGTTGACCCGCGCCAATTCGGGCACGACCGAGCCCATTTCGCTCGACACCCACCTCGATTGGTTCCAACGCCACCTGGCCGACCCGCATTGTACGATGTACGTTGCGTATCACCAGGGATTTCCGCTGGGACAGGTGCGCTTCGACGTGGCGGGCGATACGGCCGAAGTCAGCATCTCGATGGACGAAGTGTTTCGCGGCCGACACCTGGGCGACCAATTGCTGATCGCCGCCCTCGACACCCACGCCCTGGAGTGTCCGGAAATAGCCTGGTGGACGGCCCGCATCCGCACCGACAATATCCCCTCGCGCCGCATTTTCGAAGCGGCCGGATTCGTTGAGAATTCCGTCGAGGGAGAGTTTTTGCAATATACATTAGAACGAGTTTGACCCGCAAACAAAGGATGGATACCCCCAAGACCCTGATCGTGGCCGAACTTTCGGCCAACCACAACGGCAGCCTGGCGACGGCTGTCGAAACCGTCCGTGCCGCTGCCCGCGCCGGCGCTGATGCGGTGAAGCTCCAAACCTATACCGCCGATACGATCACCCTTGACTGCCGCACTGATCGCTTCCGGATCGCCGGCGGCCCGTGGGACGGCCGTTACCTCCACGACCTCTACGAAGAGGCCCACACGCCCTGGGCGTGGCACGAAGAGATTTTCCGGGTGGCCCGCGAGGAGGGAGTGCTTTGTTTTTCGGCCCCGTTCGACCTCTCGGCGGTCGATTTTCTGGAAACGCTCGATAATCCGATCTATAAAATCGCTTCGTTCGAAATCACCGATATTCCGCTGATCGAATACGTTGCATCAAAGGGCAAGCCGGTGATGATCTCGACCGGCATCGCCACCGAAACCGAAATTGCCGATGCGGTCGAAGCGTGCTGCCGGACGGGCAATGCCGAGGTGGTCCTGCTGAAATGCACCTCGTCCTATCCGGCGACGGCGGCTGAGGCCAACCTGGTGATGATCGCCGATATGCAGGCGCGTTTCGGGTGTCCGGTGGGCCTCTCCGACCACACGCTTGGCTATACGGTGGCCCTGGCGGCGGTGGCCCTCGGGGCGACGGTGGTCGAAAAACATTTTATTCTGTCGCGTGCGCAAGGCGGCCCCGATGCCGGTTTCTCGATGGAGCCCGCCGAATTTGCCGAGATGGTGGCCCGGGTCCGTGAGGTCGAGCAATCTTTAGGACGGGTGTCCTACGACCTGTCTGAAAAGACGCTGGCCAACCGGCGCTTTTCGCGGTCGCTGTTCATCACCGCCGATATGAAGAAAGGAGAGGCTTTTACCTCGAAGAACGTGCGCTCGGTGCGCCCGGCCGATGGATTGCCGCCGAAATACCTGCCTGTGGTGCTGGGCAAACACGCCGCTTGCGATATCGAGCGCGGAACGCCCCTCTCGGCTGCTATGATTGCCGAATAGACTTGTTTCGGCCGGCCGGCAAGAAAAAAGAGGGAGCGTTGCGCTCCCTCTTTTGGTTACGAAAACTCCCGGAAATTTTTCACGAACGACCGGTCGAACAGGCAAATGGCCAACGTGACGATTGCCCCGGCTACGATCCCGGCCCCGCCGGGCATTGAGGCCAACAATTCGTTTCCGCCGGCAACGCAGACCGTGCAAAGCCCGGCTTTTTTCCGGTTGGCCATCGGCACTGTCCTTTTACGGTTCAGCGGTCACCCAACCCGGCGAGGAAACCGTCAGTTGGTAATTCGAATAGTTCCACAGCGGGTTGCGGACGGGGGTGTAGAGGCGTCCCGTTTTCGGCGAGTCGCTCTGGGTATAGACCCACATAGAGTGCATATCCCACACGACCACCTCGTCGCGCACGTCGCCCGTGATGTCGAGCACGGCGTTGCACATATCGGGATGCCCGTCGTCGGGAAATACCACTGCCCGTCGTCCCCAACCGTCGTACATTCCGCCCTCCTTGACGTTGGGATTCAAGACGATAAATTCCTGCCCGTCGCCCCGCCAGTTGATCGGCAGGCACATGCTGCCGTAGTTTGTCGGCTCGATCATCAGGTAGATATTCCCTTGTGCATCATAAAAATGCATAATCCCCTGGCTGCCCCAGAAATCGATCACCACGGTTTCCAGACCGGGCAGGTCGGGGCGCAGGTTGGCCACGGCCGGGTTTTGGGCGTGGCCGATCCTGTCATGTTTGATAATCTCCCCATCGACGTTCGCAATCAAAAAACCTTCGTCGCTGGCGGCGGCCAATACGCGTACCCGGGGCTCACCCTCCCCGCCGCTCAGGTCGACGGCGGCAATGCCGTCGCAATGGTCTTCGATCTCGGTGTCCCACGACCAGAGCAGCGAGCCGTCGCCCTTGTAGGCCGAGTAGCCGATCAGCAGTTCGTCCGCGCCATCGCTGTCGAGGTCGTAGGCATAGGGGTAGTGGCCCGTCTTGCAGTCGCCTTGCCAGCGGATTTTCAGTGTTTCGTCCAGTACCCAGAAGGTTTCGTAGCGATCCTTGATTACGATGTCCTGCGGATAGCCCACGCCCCGCAGGTCACAGATAAAGAGGCAGTCGCCCAGGATACGGTCGAAATCACGCATCGGTTTCGACTTGTCGTCCATGAAGTACATCGTCGCTTTTTTGGCCGGGGTGGGGGCCTGGTACTTGATCTTGCCCGTAGCGCCGTCGGCGACGTAGATCGTGCTGTTCATCGTGTAGATCACTTCATTGTGGCCGTCGCGGTCGATGTCGAAGATCTGGAACGCGACGTCGTTCGTCAGTTCATATTTTTCGGGATCGGGGGTGCCGGTCTGCCACAGGATCTTTCCGTCGAAGGTGACGGCGGTCAGGCAACTCAGCTCACTGAACCGGTCCAACGGATAGGCGTGCTGCTGGATCTGTCCGAAGAGGGCGTCGGGCTGACCGTCGCCGTCGAGGTCGCCGAAGCGCACGTTACGGCCTGTGCCCCAGACCGGGGTGTCGAATTTCTTCCAGAGCGCCATTTTCGGATTTTCTTCCTGTAAGAGGACTTCGCGGGCGTTGATCCGTTTGTTTTCTTCCTCGACGCGCCTCTTTTCGGCAGCGGGGCCGGTCACCATCACGCCGTAGAAATCGGCCGGGGCGTCGGCCAGGATGCCGATCTTGCCGGTGATGTATCGTTTATCGCTTGCCGTCAGTACTTTGTTTCCATCGACGTAACCGGCGAATTTGTCGAGCGAGGCGTCTACGGCCAAGGTGTATTTTTTACCCGCTTTCCAGTCGAAAGAAGCGATGGCCAGCGTATCTTCCTGCGGCATGTGGAAATCCCTTTCATATTGCACTTTAATGAAGGCTACCTGGTCGTCCTGCATCCCGAAATAGTAGTAACACCGGTCGTTCTCGTAGCGGAACATCACCCCGGCGCGGTCGCGGACGGCCGAAGGCGAGAAGGTAACTTCGACACGGTATTCGCTCCACAGATTATCGCCCGCCACGAGCATCGGATGGGTGTGTTTTGTCTTGCTTTCCACGGTTTGGCTCATGATCTTGGCCCCGTCGCGCAGGTTCACCCGCCAGGCGGTGTCCATCCAGCGGCTGGCGAAGGCGCTCATTACCCACGGTCCGGTGGGCTGTGCGGCGCTGATGTAGTGGTATTCGGTGTGCGGCCCGACATGGGGAAAGAAAGGTCCCACCTCGTATTTGTCGAACTGGTCGGTGAAGAGGGTAGTTTGCGATTGGGTGCAGTTCGTGACCAAAATGATCGCTGCTGCCAATAGGAAAATCCTGAAAAATTTCATGGGTCGTGGGTTTTGGGATTCGGATAGTGCAAAGCTAAATCTTTTCGGCGAAAAATGCTATATTTGTTACCCGGAACAAAAACGATGGAAATTAAGATCTCGAAATACCACGCCGCCGGAGCCGACTTTCTGCTGGCCGACCGGCGCGGAATACTCGACGCTCTGCCAGTCAAGCAGGTGGCCGCCCTTTGCGACCGCCACACGGGGATTGGGGCGGGCGGAATGATCGTTCTCGAAGATGCACCTGTGGATGTCGCCGGAGCTTCCTTTTACGCTCGGTGCTACCGTCCGGACGGCGCTGAAACCGACCTGGCCGGCAACGCCGGCTGGTGTGTCGGCCTGCAGACCACCCACTTGGGCGTCAGCGGCGAACCGTTGGTTTTTTCCACTTCGTCGGGCCTGCGCGAGGCCGCTGTCATCGCCGGCGACGGTCGTCGCGGCCACGTGCGTCTGTCGATGCCCGACGTGACAGCGTGGGAGTTTATGACCCGTTCGCTGATCTTCGATTTTGGCGAAGCCCACTACGTCGAATTCCTGAAAGAATTTTCCTCGGCCGAAATCGAACAACGCCTCGGCGTGATCCGCCGGTCCGAACAATTTTCGACCCGTGGCGGAATCACGCCCAACTTTGTAAAACTGTTGCCCGACGGCTCGTTGCAGGTGCAAAGCTATGACTGTCGCGCAGAACAATCCGCCCCCCTCACCGCTGAAGGCGCCGTAGCCAGCGCCCTGGCGGCCAACCTGCTCTGCTTTCCTGATCGGACGGTCCTTGGTTTGCAGGCGGCCGAAGACCGTTTTTCAGTGTCGTTCGCAAAGAACGCTTCCGGCCATTACGAAAAAATCACGGCCGAAGGTTCCGCCGTAAAGATATTTGAATGTGCAGTCGATCCCGAGAATTTTTAGGCATCGGGTTTGCAATTCAAAAAAAATAATTATCATTGCATTGTGTCCTGCGCAGAGCGCAGGGCGCCCTTAACCTAAAATACAAAATGACCGGCGGTGGCGACACCCTACCGAAAAACCTTTAACGACAACACGGACCAGAAATGAAATCGCAAAAAGATCTCCGGAGCAAGCCGGCCGCTGCCGGTTCCGAGGATTCGCTGAGAAAGGCTGCCAAGTTGGAGCCGATCCGCAAGAACGGGAAAGAGAAAAGGGCATTCATTCACGAATTGGACGAGGACGATGACGAACCTATGCTGCACCGGCGCGAATCGGTTCTCGACTATTTCGGCGACGACGAAGAAGAGGAATAACAAGCGATAAAAAGGGGCTGCCTCGGCAGCCTTTTTTGTCCGGAATACATACAATATGGAACAATTTACCCTGGTGGGCGACACCGCTCTCCACTATGCCGATTCGCAACGGGGCGAACCCTGTGTGGTGCTGCTCCACGGCTACCTCGAATCCCTCGACGTGTGGGACGACTTTTCATTGCTGTTGAGGAAAGCGGGAGGCTATCGGACGGTTTCGCTCGATCTGCCGGGCCACGGCATTTCCGAGGTGATCGGCGAGGTCCACACGATGGATTTTCTGGCGCTGACCGTCAAACAGCTTTTAGATAAACTGAACGTCGAAAAGTGCGTGCTGGTGGGCCACTCGATGGGCGGCTACGTGGCGTTGGCTTTTGCCGAGCATTATCCCGAGCGCTTGCAGGGCCTGGTGCTTTTCCATTCGACGCCCAACGCCGACACCCCTGAGAAGGTCGAACACCGCCGCCGCGAAATTGAAGTTGTCAAGGGCGGTCGCAAGGAACTCCTTGCCCGTGTTACCCCGGAGAAAGGATTTGCGGTGGAAAATAGAAAGCGCCTCTCCGACCTTATCGAGTCGCTCTCCCTGCAAGTGATGCTGACCGAAGATGAGGGGATTACCTCCATTCTCGAGGGAATGATCGCTCGCAAAGACCAAAACGAAATGTTTTCGAAATTGCCTGTGCCCGAACTTTTTGTCTTCGGCAAACAGGATGAGTATATCCCGATTGAGGTGGCCGAAGGGCTCGCAGCCCGCCATCCGCAGGCCCGCGTGGTGTGGCTCGAACACTCGGCCCACATGGGGTTTGAAGAAGAGCCGCAGGAGGCGTGCCGTGTCCTGGCGGAGTTTATCGACACGCTGTCGGGCGTCGTCCCCCGTGCCGAAAAAACGCAGGCCGAATGATCCCGAAAGCCGAAATTGCCCGCATCAAATCCCTTGTCCGCAAGGAAGTGCGTGCCGGGGAGGGGGTGTTCGTGGCCGAAGGCCTGAAACTCGTTTCCGAACTGATCGCTTCGCCACTGGCCGTGACGGCGGTCTATGCACAGCCCGAAGCGGCGGCCAAATTGCCGCCCTGCAATGTGGTGCAAGAGGCCACCGCCAAAGAGATGGAGCGCATCAGCCACCTGAAAACGCCGTCGGACGTGCTGGCCTTAGTCAAAATCCCCGCTCGTCCGGCCGCCGCTCCGGCCCGCGGCGTGCTGTCGCTGATGCTCGACGGGGTGCAGGATCCGGGCAACCTGGGTACGATCATCCGCCTGGCCGACTGGTTCGGCATCGGCGACATCTACTGTTCGCCCGCCACGGCCGACTGTTTCAACCCCAAGGTGGTGCAGGCCACGATGGGGGCGATCGCCCGTGTGGGCGTCCACTACGGCGACCTGGCCACCTGGCTCGCTGCCGCCCGCTGCAACGGGTTGCCTGTCTACGGTACGTTTCTGGAGGGGAAAAACATCTACGCCGAGCGCCTGTCCACGGAAGGCATCATCCTGTTGGGCAGCGAGGGAAAAGGCGTTTCGTCCGAAGCGGCCGCCTGCGTCACTGAAAAACTGTTCATTCCGCCCTTTCCGGCCGACGCCCAGCGCAGCGAATCGCTCAACGTGGCGATCGCCGCGGCCATAATCTGTTCCGAGTTTAGACGGTGCGTTCCCGCGCACGGAATTTTGGCTTCGCCTGGACAAATATAAAGAAAAACACTACTTTTGTCCTGCGAAAGAGGCATATCCTCTCTTTCTGAAAAGATGTCGCTGATCCTGAACATAGAAACCGGTACGGAGGTCTGCTCCGTTGCACTGGCCGAAAACGGCCGGCTGATCTCGTTGCGCGAGAGCGGCACCGGCCGTCAGCACGCCCAACAACTGGCCCTCTACATCGACGAGATTTTTCGTGAGTTGGACGTCGACCCGCGCGACCTCGACGCCGTAGCTGTCGGCAAAGGCCCCGGTTCCTATACCGGCCTGCGCATTGGCGTTTCACTGGCCAAGGGGGTTTCGTACGGGGTCGGCATCCCACTTATTGGCGTTAGCACTTTGGAGTCGATGGCCTGTGTCGCCCTCGAGGATTTTGACGCCGGGGTGTTGGAGTTAACTCATCCCGACTGCCTTTACCTGTGCCCGATGATCGACGCCCGCCGGATGGAGGTCTACGCCCAGGTGTTCGACCAGGCGCTGGCGCCGGTGACCGAGGTCGAGGCGATCGTTGTCGACGGCACGACCTACGCCGCGTTGGCCGCCGAACGAGAGTTTGTGATCTTTGGCAGCGGGGCGCAAAAATGTGTCGGAGTAATGGTCTCTTCCAATGTGCATTACGTTGAGGTAGCCCATTCAGCCCGGGGCATGGTCGCCTTGTCCGACCGGGCGTTTCGGCAGGGTGATTTTGTCGACACAGCCTACTTCGAACCGTTCTACCTCAAGGATTTCGTCGTTACGACCTCGGCCAAGAAGCTCTTTTGACGGCCGGGCGCAACAAAAAACAGCGGATTTTTTTGCACAACACAAAAAAACGCTATATTTGCACCACCAAATCCATGATTGACCCATGGTGTAATGGTAACACAGCAGATTTTGGTTCTGTCATTCTAGGTTCGAGTCCTAGTGGGTCAACCGAGGTCGCCGAAGGCGGGCGAGTTCACCGACCGAAGGGAGGTAACATCAAGAACGACCGAAAGACATACAATTTGACATATTGACCCGTGGTGTAATGGCAACACTGCAGATTCTGGATCTGCCTTTCTTGGTTCGAATCCAGGCGGGTCAACGAGGGCGCTGAATTTTTTCAGCGCCCTTTTTGTTTTTTTTGCGCAGGGCTTGCGCCCGCAGGTTGAGGTATTGGCCGGCGCACAAGAGATTTTTATGCATTGGAAGGGGCATGTTTCTGAACCGGGTCGGGCATAAAAATCTCAGGGAAAGCCGCCCATCGCGCAGGAGGGAACGGCTGTGCCGAGGGAACTGCCGCTTTTTATAAAAAGCGGCACCAACCGAGGTCGCCGAAGGCGGGCGAGCTCAACGCAGTTAAAAATTTTTCTGGAACCGGAACGAAGTGGAGCTCAGCGAAGCTAAAGCTTTGCTTTCCTGGGAGACTTTGCCTGGAAAAATCTCCCTGTGCGGGGACGCACCACCTATTTCCGATACTTTTCGTCCTCCTCAAGCAACTTGAGATAACTGATATACCGCGAAGTACTCACCCGTCCCTCTTCGACCGCCTCTTTGACCGCGCACCCCGGCTCATGCGTATGCGTGCAATTATAGTACTGACACTCGGGCGCATGCCGGAAAATTTCCGGAAAATACCGGCTGATCTCTCCCTTTTCGAAGTCGATCAAACCGAATCCCTTGATCCCCGGCGTGTCGATCAGGTAGCCCCCCTCGCTTAATTTGAACATTTCGGAGAACGTGGTCGTGTGTTTCCCCTTGTTGTGATACGACGAAATCTCGCCAGTGCGTAAGGTCAGCGACGGGTCGACGGCTTGGATCAGCGTCGATTTACCCACTCCGGAATTGCCGGAGAAAAGCGTCACTTTGTCGCGGATCATGTCGCGCAACCGGTCGATGCCGGCACCGGTGAGGGCCGACACCTCGATCACCTCGTAGCCTGCTCCGCGGTAGGTTTCGTGGAATTCGGCCAACGCGTCGGCATAGGCCGGGCCGAAAAGGTCGATCTTGTTGAGCACGATCTTGGCCGGCACGTTATACGCTTCGGCCGTTACCAGAAAACGATCGAGAAACTCGGGATTGACCGGTGGAAAATCCAACGTGACCACCACCAGTGCCAGGTCGAGGTTGGCCGCAATGATGTGGGCCTCGCGCGAAAGGTTCGACGATTTACGGATGATGTAATTCGTGCGTTCGTGGATCCCCGAAATGACACAGTCCGAACCCGCTTCGGCCGCATATTCGACCCGGTCGCCCACTGTGACGGGGTTGGTCGTGCGGATGCCTTTCAGTCGCAGTTTACCCTTGATCCGGCAGGGAATCAGTTCGCCCGTGACCAAGTCCTCGACCGTGTACCAGCTTCCAGTGCTCTTGATTATCAGTCCTGTAGCCATGTTAATCGTCTGTCATCAACGCCGTCAGGTAAGGGAAAACGGTCGACGCCACCCGGCCGATCGGACGGTAGAGGGCCGACCTGTCGATCGTTTCCTGTTTGAGGATCGTGCCGTCGCGGTTAATCGTGTCGAAAGCCATGATCAATACGCTCAGGATCAGTGTCATCTTTAGCAGCGAGAGCAGTACGCCCCCGACTTTATTAAACAGCCCGAGGCCCAGCGTGTCGAACAGTTTTCCGAGCAACCAACCGACCAGGCCGATGACCAGCAGGGCGGCAAGTACGATCAATATAAACGCCACAGGAGTTGCGACTTTCGAGTCATCGATCGGCAGGTGTGTGCCCAGTTCGGCGCACCAGCGAAACGCCAGCCACACCCCCAATACCACGCCCACGATGCCGCCCAGTTGCGCCAGCACTCCCTCGCGGAAACCGCGGTAGAGGGCGTAAACCAAAGGTACGAGCAGGGCAATATCCAATCCGTTCATCGGCTATTCCTCCTCGTAGGCAAATTTCACAGAGCGGTTCAGCACGCGATTGATCGGCATCGCCTTTTTGAATTCGTTCAGGCACCAGCCGAGCAGGTCCGTGCGCAGGAGGGTCTTTTCATCGACCGGTTCCATCAACGAGTATTCGCGCATCCGCAGGTAGTCGGCATGCGGATGGTCGGCCGGAAATTCACGCGGCGCCTTTTTCAGGTCGCGGCTGCGATCGAATACGAAGCCTTTGGCTTCGGACATCGCTTTGGCAAAGGCGTCGCCGTTGTCAAAGATGTCGTCGCGCACGTGCTTGACGATCCGCGGCTCGGGCATATAGAGGCCGGCCGCCAGGAGTGAACCGCCGAGCAACCCTTCGCCGCGGGGTTCGACGTGGAAGTAGTAGCCGGCGTAGCCCGACTTCTTGCCGCCGGGGCACACGTAGGCGCCCATATGCGTTTTATACGGGGTTTTATCGGGCGAAAAACGGGTGTCGCGGTAGATGCGGTAGGTGCAGTCTTTGAGCGTCACACCGGCCACCGAGGGGTCGAACGCGGCGATGCCCGGGATCAGTTGTTCGACAAAGGCGTTGAAGCGGGCTTCGGCGGCGCGATAGTCGGCCTTGTGGGCCTCGAACCATGGGCGGTGGTTGTTCAACTGCAATTCCGAAAGGAATTCAAGTACTTCTTTCATCATTTGAAAAGCATTTCAGACAAAGATAGAAATTTTCGGAATTCTTTTTTAGTGTGTCCTCGCACTGGGGGATTTTTTGTTCGTGGCCGAACCGGCTTGAGTTTTGGTTCGACCGTCATTGCGTCGCTACTTTCTTATGTTACCTCCCTTTGGTCGGTGAGCTCGCCCGCCGCTGCGCAGCGACCTCGGTTGTCTGCCATCAAAAGAAAGTAGCCAAAGAAAAATCACCGCTTTAAGAAAAATGCTAAAAAGTTCCGAAAAAATCTGCTCCGTCCACAACTCGCCCTGCGGGTTCAAACAGTGGACTTTGCGACGCTTTTCCCAACAATTTCCTTCACGCTTTTTCCTTATAGGCGGGCTTGCAGGGCGAAGCCCTGCGCCTGTCGGCCCTAGAAGTATAGGTT
This sequence comes from Rikenellaceae bacterium, assembly GCA_031553805.1. Lineage (GTDB taxonomy): Bacteria > Bacteroidota > Bacteroidia > Bacteroidales > Rikenellaceae > JAITVB01. Next base: position 131,194 of record JAVBLC010000002.1, read on the forward strand.
GTTGCGTCGCCTTTCCGTCCTCTACATTTCTTTAGGTGGTGGCCTTCAGCAGCCTTTAGGCCAAGCGCCCGTAGGCAGCAGGCCGAAGGCCTGCAAGCGCCTTTTAGCCGGAGGTTGGGGACCCACTTAGCTTTTGGCAGGGGGTGTAAGATGCCGGTACTGGAATGGAGCGTAGCGGAATGGAATACTGGCTCGCCCCCTGCCAAAAGGTTAGTGGGTCAACCGGAGGATAGGCGCCCAGGATTTTTTGCTCCACTTTTGTATCCTTACAAAAGTGGATTCAGAAAAATGCCTTAGTGGGGTCAACCAAAGGCTAGGCGCCCCAAAGGATTTTTTGCCACTTTTGTATCCCTACAAAAGTGGAGCAAAAATCGGTTTTATTCTTAAAAACAAAAAAAACGGGGCCGCTCTCGAAAAGAAGCGGCCCCGTCGTTATTAAAATCGCCAATTATCTAACCGTAATGACGGCAGGTTTGATCGCCTTCCAATCGCGTACATACTGGAAAAATTCTTCGGCAGTTTTGTACCCGAACTCCTCTTTCTGGGCCGCGAAAGAAATCCCGTAACGAATCTCGTTATTGGCGTCGGGCCGCACGATATAAAGGTAATTCTGCTTGTCGTCGACAACCTCGCGAAGGACGTATTTCTCCGGAATATTGACCGCCAAACCAACGGTCTGTTGAGGATATTTGATCGTATCGGTCACTGGGAAATCGCGTCCCCAGTCGGCCACAAGTCCTTTGCCGTCAGAGAATCTGACGTCGCTACGACGATAGATCTTCTGTACGCCGGTGGCAAATTCGAGCCCGCCCGTGTCGCCCGTGAAACGTTGCAACACCTGTGCGTCGCGGTGGCCGGCATAGAGGGTGTAGCGACTGGTCAGACCGATCTTGTGCCCCTGATAGTCCCACCCCTCGACCTGCATTTCGACGATCGTGCGCACGGGGCCTTTGGCCAGGATACGGGCGGTGCGGCGGTCCATATTCACGATGTGCTGAATGGTTTGGCCGTCCCAGCCTTTGAGCGTACCGACACCGACGGTGCCGCCCACGTAAAGGACGTCGTCGCCGTATTTGTCGATCAGCTGCTGGTCGCTCGGATACCACTCGGTGGTGGGCAGTTCGAGGCGCTTGATCACCTTGCCGTAAATGTCGACCGTCTGTTTCTGGTCGAAATAGATGCGGTAGGCTGCCAGTTCCGATTCGAACGCCGGGCCGTGCGGATAGACCTTGTTATACATGTTATCTTCGGTGGCCGAAATCTCGTCCATCGGGATCGTTTCGCCGTTCTCGCGCAGGAACATCTGGGCGCCCGTGCGGTATTTATAGCGGTTGTTGGGCACGTCCTGCACTGCGAAATAGACCCTGAAAACGCGGCTCTGCTTCGGTTTGAGGTCGACCACGAACGATATTTCGCGCACAGTCCCTCCGTCGAGGACGTCAAACTGCGATGCAATTTCGACATCGCCCTCCATCACCAACGCGCCTTTGTAGGCCTTGTTTTCGAGCTGGAGCACTACCGGGACGTCGGTCATTTCTACCGCGTTGGGATTTTTGACGTAACAGGTCACGCCGCCCCCTTTCTTGGTTTCGACCCTGACCTGGGCCCAAGCACCGCTTGCCGCAAAACAGAACAGCAGCGCCAGAATAACAGTGAGTTTCTTCATCATCCGGGATTATTTGAACGTGACTACGGTCTTGTCTTCGATGTCGAACTGCGAATTTTCAGCCGTGATCGTTTTCGACGACAGGTTGATGTTGGCGTTGCGCACCCCGCGGATCGAGAAAGCCACTTCAGCGCCAGACTTCGTTTCGTAGTTTTCGAGGTTCAGGTTCTTCACGTTGCGCAACTTGAGGGCCGGGCCGTTCTGGGCTTCGACGTAGATGTTCTTGAGGTTCACGCCGTCCGACTCACACAGTTCGCCGCCGTAGACCGCCGTGATCGAGCAGTTTTCGAGGTTGACGTTGGTGATGTTCATTTCGGGCAGACCGTTGAAGTAGAATGCGCGGTAGGCGTTGCGGCACGAAATGTCCTTGATGTAGATGTTGCGGAAAGCCGGGGTTTCTTCGGTCACGGCCGGAATCGGGTCGGTGTCCTTGTCGCCCGGTTCGATGCCCGAGGCCAGCACCTCGGCCGCCGACATCCCCATATAGTAGAGGTCGAACAGGACGGCTTCGGTAGCCAGGTCGACCATGCTCAGGTTCGAAGCGTAGATGTTTTCGACCAGCCCCCCGCGTCCGCGGCGGCTCTTGAAGCGCAGGCCGACGTCGGTACCCAGGAATTTGCAGTTGGTGACCGACACGTTGCGCACGCCGCCCGACATTTCGCTGCCCACCACAAAGCCCCCGTGGGCTTTGAACACGGTGCAGTTGTCTACCAGCACGTTTTCGGTCGGACGTCCGCGGTCGCGGCCTTCCTTGTCCTTGCCCGACTTGATGCAGACGCCGTCGTCGCCCACGTCGAGGGTACAATCGACGACGATCACGTTCTTGCACGATTCGATGTCGAGGCCGTCGCCGTTGGCGGCCCAGCTCGGGTTACGCACGGTGAGGCCGTCGATGATGAGGTTTTCGCAGAAAAGCGGGTGGATCGTCCAGTTGGGCGAGTTCTGTACCAGTACGCCTTCCAGCAGTACATTCTTACATTCGACCAGGCTCACCATCACCGGACGGATGCGGGTGCGGTTGCCGGCGGGGATATAGCGGTCGTTCTCCATCGTGCCGCCCTGCAGGCCGAGCCACGCCCATTCGAACGAATTAACCTTTTCCCGGCCTACTCCGCGCCACATGTGGCCCGAGCCGTCGAACGCGCCTTCACCCGTGATGGCGATGTTTTCCGCCCCGCGGGCGTTGATCGGAGAGGTGCAACGTTTTGATTCCCAACCTTCGAACCAGGTGTCGATGATCGGGTAGAGGTCGAGTTCGGGGTTGAAGAGCACGAGCGCACCTTTATCCAGGTGAAGGTTGACGTTGCTCAGGATGGTGATCGGGCCGGTATACCATACCCCGGCCGGTACGACGAGCGTACCCCCGCCTTGCGAGGAGAGCGATTCCATAGCCCGGGCAAAGGCGTCGGTGTTCATCGCGATGCCGTCGCCCACACCGCCGAAGTCAGTGATTTTCACCGTACGGTCGGCGAATACCGGACGTTCGACGCGCGGCATTTCGAACTGGAGGTTCGTGTAGAGGTACTCATACTTATAGGCCTCTTCTTTTTCGCAACACCCTGTGAGCAGGGCGGCGGCCAGGGCCAGGAAAGTAAATTTTTTCATTATGCTTGGATTTTTAGTGGTTATATCGGTTGGCGGTGATTCAGATTACCCCATTTTACAAAAAGCAAATTTAATCAAAATACTGGTTTTTTGAACAGGCGGCAAAAAATTTTGCCACTTGTCGAGAGGTTGTTGCACCCCTGCCAGTAACTTCACTTTAAGACATATATTTTGATAGATGCTTCGCCCTGCTTTTGGTGTCTCCTGGGTGGCCTCCCGGCACTCGGGGGGGCCTTGCGTTGTCATGATTCTTCGTTCCACTTTTGTAGGGATACAAAAGTGGCAAAAATCCCCCAATGCAGGGACGCACCCTCAAAAATTTGGCGTTTTTCAAAAAAGAGTTAATTTTGTCAGATTGCAAAAATAGATTTTACGCCGTCTACTAATTCAATTTACCATATGAAAAAAGCTTTGAAAATTGTTGTCCTGGCGAAGCAGGTGCCCGATACCCGCAACGTGGGCAAGGACGCGATGAAGGCCGACGGAACGGTCAACCGTGCCGCCCTGCCGGCTATCTTCAATCCCGAAGACCTCAATGCCCTCGAACAGGCGCTGCGCCTGAAAGACAAATTCGAAGGAACGACCATCGAAATCCTGACGATGGGCCCGCCCCGCGCGGCCGAGATCATCCGCGAAGGGTTGTTCCGCGGCACCGACGGCGGCATATTGCTCACCGACCGCAAGTTTGCCGGGGCCGACACACTGGCTACTTCGTATGCCCTGGCGTGCGCTATCCGTAAAATTAAACCTGACCTGATCATCGCCGGCCGCCAGGCTATCGACGGAGACACCGCCCAGGTAGGCCCCCAGGTGGCCGAGAAAATGGGTTGGCCCCAGGTGACCTACGCCGAAGAGATTACCAATTTCGACGGCAAGGAGCTGACGATCAAACGCCGCCTGGAACATGGGGTGGAAACCGTAGCCTGTTCGCTGCCGATGGTGGTGACGGTCAACGGTTCGGCGCCCGATTGCCGTCCGCGCCACGCCAAGCTGCTGATGAAATACAAGCACGCCAAGACCGTGACCGAAGCCCAGGAGTTGCAGGAAGATCCGTACCTCAACCTGCGCGATTCGCGTGGCCTGACGATCACCGAATGGGGGGTGGCCGACGTCGACGCCGATGCCGAACAGCTGGGGCTGAGTGGTTCGCCGACCAAGGTGAAGAAGATCGAAAACGTTGTTTTCCAGGCCAAGGAAGCCAAGCAGCTTACTGCCGCCGACGGCGACATCGACAGCCTGATGAAGGAATTGATCGAAAGTCATACCTTAGGCTAAGCCCTCGCGAGTCGCTCCCGCGACCCGGTGTGGCCTAAAGGCCCCTTTAATGTGGTGGATTAAAAACTGAAAAAACACATGCTATGAACAACATATTTGTATACTGCGAAATCGAGGGCGGCAAAGTGGCGGACGTAAGCCTCGAACTGCTGACCAAAGGCCGCGAACTGGCCGACACCCTCGGCTGCAAACTCGAGGCGCTGGCCATCGGCCACAACCTCAAGGGGGTGGAAACGACCCTGAACGAATACGGCGCCGACGTCGTTTACATCGCTGACGACGCATCTCTGGCCCCTTACCGCACACTGCCCCACACGTCGATCGTGTGCGGCGTGTTCGAAGAAGAAAAACCGCAGATCGCGCTCTTCGGCGCCACATCGCTCGGCCGCGACCTCGGCCCGCGCGTGTCGTCGGCGCTGCACAGCGGCTTGACCGCCGACTGTACGAGCCTCGTCATCGGCGATCATGCTGACACGAAAGGCAATGAATACAAAAATCTGCTTTACCAGATCCGCCCGGCCTTCGGGGGGAACATCATCGCCACGATCATCAACCCTGACTGCCGCCCGCAGATGGCGACCGTGCGCGAAGGGGTGATGCGCAAGGAGGCGGCCGCCAAGAAACCGGCCCTGCAGGTAAAACAGATCGACTTCAAAAAGTACCTGAAAGACATCGATATGGCTGTACGCATCATTGACCGCCATATCGAGGAACGCAAGATCGACATCAAGGGCGCCGGCGTGATCGTGTCGGGCGGCTACGGCGTCGGTTCGAAAGAGAATTTTTCATTATTGGGTGATCTCGCTGCTGTACTTGGCGGTGAAGTGGGCGCTTCGCGCGCGGCGGTCGACGCCGGATTTGCCGAGCACGCCCGCCAGGTGGGGCAGACCGGTGTCACGGTGCGCCCGAAGCTCTACATCGCCTGCGGCATCTCGGGCCAGATCCAGCACACCGCCGGGATGGACCAGTCGGCCATGATCATTTCGATCAACACCGATCCCGAAGCGCCGATCAACAAGATCGCCGACTTTGCCATCACGGGCGACCTGAACGTCGTGATCCCCAAGATGATCAAATACTATAAACAGAACAGCAAGTAATGACGATCCGTTTCGAGCAAACCGTCGACGACACGCTGGCTTACTACCGGTATTTCCTGAAGACCAACAAGCAGGCCCGCCGTGCGGTGCGAATCGCACAGTTCGGGATTCCGGTCGCGCTGTGGGTGTTGATGATGATCGTTACCCGCGACTGGAAGTTCGGTATTGCGTTGGCTGTGGTGTTCTTGATCTGGATGCTTGTGATCCCGCGCTATATGCGCCGGTCGATGCTCCGCAAGACCCGCCGCAACCTGGCGAAACCCGAAAACAGCCGGATGCTCGGCAACCGCTCGATGGAACTTGGCGAAGAAGGTTTCCGGATCGCCACCGAAACCGCCGAAACCCATTTCAAATGGGCAGGCGTGATCCGCGTGGTCCGCGAAACAGGCTACACGTTCCTCTTCCTGTCGGAACAGGAGGCGGTGATCGTTCCCACCGGCCGGCTGTCGGCCGACGAGAACGCAGCCATCGAAAAGGCGCTCGAAATGTATGTCAAACCTAACGAGAAGTAAAACACACAAACGATATGGCAAACTTTTTTAACGACAACAAGGATTTTCAGTATCATCTGAACCATCCGATGATGAAGAAGATCGTCGAACTGCGCGAACGCGGTTTCCGCGATGCAGCCACTTATGATTACGCCCCTGTGGACCATGAGGACGCGATCGACAGCTACAACCAGGTGCTTACCGTGCTGGGCGAAATCTGCGGCGAGGTGATCGCCCCCAACGCCGAGTCGGTCGACCACGAAGGCCCAACCGTGGTCAACGACCACGTGGTCTACGCCCGCGGTACGCAGGAAAACCACGATGCGCTGAAGCAGGCCGGAATGTACGGCATCTCGCTCCCGCGCCAGTACGGCGGACTGAACTTCCCGCTGGTGTGTTTTGTGATGTCGAACGAGATGGTGGCCCGCGGCGACGTCGGCTTCGAAAACATCTGGGGCTTGCAGGACTGCGCCGAAACGCTCAACGAATTTGCCTCGGACGAGATCAAACAAGAGTTCCTGCCCCAGGTGTGCAACGAAGGGGCCACCTGCGCGATGGACCTTACCGAACCCGACGCCGGTAGCGACCTCCAGGCCGTGATGCTCAAAGCGACCTGGGATGAGGGTAAACAAACGTGGTTGCTCAACGGGGTAAAACGTTTCATCACCAACGGCGACGGCGACATTTCGCTCGTGCTCGCCCGTTCGGAAGAGGGGACCACCGATGCCCGCGGCCTGTCGATGTTCGTTTATGACCGCAAGCACATGGCCGTCAAGGTGCGCCGCATCGAGAACAAGATGGGGATCAAGGGTTCGCCGACCTGCGAACTCGTCTTCACCAACGCCCCGGCACAGCTGGTCGGCGACCGCAAGATGGGGCTTATCAAATACGTTATGGCCCTGATGAACGCCGCCCGCCTCGGCATCGGCGCCCAGTCCACCGGCCTGTCGGAAGCGGCTTATCGTGAAGGTCTAAAATATGCCCAGGAACGTTTCCAGTTCGGCAGGGCGATTATCGAATTCCCGGCGGTTTACGAACTGTTGGCCAACATGAAGTCACGCCTCCAGGCCAGCCGCGCCATGCTCTATGAAACGACCCGTCTCGTCGAAATTTACAAAACCTACGAAGCGATCGCCAAAGAGCGTAAACTTGAACCCGAAGAACGCAACGAAATGAAGTTCTACGCCCGCCTGGCCGACGCTTTCACCCCGATGCTCAAGCTCTTCTCGAGCGAATATTGCAACTCGATCGCCTACGACTCGTTGCAGATCCATGGCGGTTCGGGCTACATGAAAGACTACGCCATCGAACGCCTCTACCGCGACGCACGCATCACCAACGTCTACGAAGGTACATCTCAATTACAGGTAGTTGCGGCGATCCGTCACGTCACCACCGGCACCTATCTCACCCAGATCATGGCCTACGAAGGCATGGAATACTGCGGCGAAGTAGAACACCTCCACCGCGAACTCATCGAAATGCGCAAGGAATACGAAGTTGCCGTTGCCGCCGTCGTCGAAAAAGGGGATAACGACTACATCGACTTCCACGCCCGCCGCATGGTCGAAATGGCCGGCCACATCATCCTCGGATACCTGCTCATCACCCAGGCCTACGAAGACGACGACTACCGCCGTTCCGCCGAAGTATACATCAAAGACGGACGCGCCGAAAACCGCAAACGTGCCGAGTATATTCACAGCTCAGACCCCAAAGACCTCGACCTCCTCAAAATGACCCTCAATTAACAGGGTGGGAAAGGCGCTGTCTTTGACTGGCACTTTTTGTAAAAAGTGCCTCAAAAACTTTCGTGAGAACCGTAGCGAAGCGGAGCTCTGCGAAGCAAAACTTCGTTTCTCCTGACTTACTTTACTCGGCCTTACAAAAGGTTTTTAGACAAAGGAAGCCCCCTTTTCTCGTGAGCCGATCGGAATTCTCGATCGCCACTAAGAAAAGGGGGCTTCCTTTGTCTAAAAACCTTTACTAAAACTAAGCAAGGTAGGTCAAGGGATACGCAGTATCCCAGAAAAATTTTTGGTGCCGCTTTTTATAAAAAGCGGCAGTCGGAGCAGTGTCTATTCCCACTCGATAGTTGCGGGGGGTTTTGAGCTGATGTCGTAGACTACCCGGTTGATTCCGCGTACTTTGTTTATGATTTCGTTTGACACTCGGGCGAGAAATTCGTAGGGGAGGTGTATCCAGTCGGCGGTCATGGCGTCGGTAGAGGTGACGGCACGGAGTGCGGCGCAGTTTTCGTAGGTGCGTTCATCGCCCATCACGCCGACCGACTGGACGGGGAGGAGGATAACGCCAGCCTGCCAAACCTTGTCGTAGAGGCCTTCTTCGCGGAGCATATCGATAAAGATCTTGTCGGCGTCCTGTACGACGCTGATCTTTTCGGGGGTCAGCTCGCCGAGTACGCGGATGCCGAGGCCGGGGCCGGGGAAGGGGTGACGGCCGAGGATCGATTCGGGCACGTTGAGTTCGCGGCCCACGCGGCGCACCTCGTCTTTGAAGAGCAGACGGAGCGGTTCGACGATCTTGAGGTTCATCTTTTCAGGCAATCCGCCCACGTTGTGGTGCGATTTGATGGTGGCCGAGGGGCCGTTGACCGAGATCGACTCGATCACGTCGGGGTAGATCGTTCCTTGGGCCAACCACTTGGCGTCTTTGATCTTCTGGGCTTCTTCGTCGAACACTTCGATAAAGTCGCGGCCGATGATTTTTCGCTTTTGTTCGGGATCGGTGATGCCCTTGAGGTCGCTGAGGAATTTATCTCCGGCACGCACGCCGATCACGTTCAATCCCATTACCTTGTATGATTCGAGCACATTTTCGAACTCATGCTTGCGCAGCAGCCCGTGGTCGACGAAGATACAGGTCAGCTGGTCGCCAATGGCCTGGTGCAACAGTTCGGCCACGACCGACGAATCGACCCCACCCGACAGGCCGAGGATTACGCGGTCCGAACCGATCTGCGTGCGCAAATCCTTGATGGCGTGCTCGGCAAACGATTTCGGGGTCCAGTCCTGCTTGCACCCGCAGATGTCGACCACGAAATTTTTCAGCAGTTTTTGTCCTTCGGTCGAGTGATAAACCTCGGGGTGGAACTGGATGGCGTAGGTGTCTTCGCCCTCGATGCGGTAGGCGGCCACCGCGACGTCGGGCGTGCTGGCGATCACCTTGTAGTGGGCGGGGATCTTGACGATCGTGTCGCCGTGGGACATCCACACCTGGGTCGTTTTCGACAACCCGCGGAGCAGGGGCGACGACCCGTCGCCGATGGTCAACATCGCGCGGCCGTACTCGCGGCTGCCCGAGGGTTTCACTTCGCCACCAAAGTTATGGGAGAGATACTGCGCGCCGTAGCACACGCCCAGCAGCGGCAGTTTGCCCTTGATCCCGTCGAGGTCGATCCGGGGGGCTTTTTCGTCGCGCACCGAAGACGGGCTGCCCGAAAGGATCACCCCACGCACTGAAGCGTCGATCACTGCGGGTTGGTTGTAGGGCTGGATTTCGCAATACACGTTGAGTTCCCGCACCCGGCGCGCGATCAGCTGGGTGTATTGGGAACCGAAGTCAAGGATTAAGATTTTTTCCTGCATATGGTTTTTTGCGGTTGTTAATTTCTCACTTGTGCGCCGGTTTCTTTTTCGAAACGGCCGATCAGGGCGTTGACAATGCGATCGGTCGCAGCGTCGGTCATGGTGCCGGCGGGGTCTTGCAACACGAAGCCCAGGGCGTAGGATTTTTTCCCGGCGGGCAGTTTGTCGCCTTCATAAACGTCAAACAGCGTAACCTTTTTCAGCAGCTTTTTCTCCGTCGAGAAGGCGAGGCGGCGCAGTTGCTCAAAGCTCACTCCTCGGTCGACGAGCAGCGCCAGGTCGCGGCGCACCTCGGGGTAATTGGTCAGCTCGGTGACGGTGATCGTGTGGTTCTTGACGATCTGCATCAGCGCGCCGAAGTCCATTTCGAGGTAGTAAGCGTCATTCCGGATGTCAAACGCATTGCGCAATTTCTTAGAAATCACGCCCATTTCGAACACCCGCTTCCCTTTTAACTTAAAGCTGACGGCTTCTGCGTAGAAATCGGAAGCCAGCGGCTCGGTCTGCGCCTCGTAAATATCTGCCCCGAACCGGCGCAGTATCTGTTCGACGTAAGCTTTCAGCGTGAAGAAGTCGGCCGTCGTTGATTTGGTGTTCCACGACGGGGTTTGCGCCGCGCCGGTCACCAGCATCGCCAACCGAAATTCCTCGCGGTAGGGGGCCAGTCCGCCTTGCTCTTTTTTCGCTTCGTCATAAAAATAGCAGTTGCCGAACTCGTAGAATTTCAGGTCGGCGTGGCGGCGGTTGACGTTGAGTTGCGCGGATTCCAATGCATTGAAGATCAGTGTCTGGCGCATCACGTTCAGGTCGTTGCTCAGTGGGTTGAGTATTTTTACGCAGCGCCCGGCCGGGTAATTGGCCAGCCCTTCGTAATATGATGCCTTGGTGAGCGAATTGCTCATAATCTCATTGAATCCATTGGATGTCAAAAAGTCCGACACCGAATTGACCATCCGTTCGCGGTCGGGTTGTGCGACGTAGGCGAGCGTCGAACGCACCTGCTGCGGGATCTCGACGTTGTTGTAGCCGTAGATCCGGAGGATCTCTTCGACCACGTCGGCCTCGCGCTTCACGTCGACGCGGTAAGCCGGCACCAGCAGGTCGAGGCCGCCGGGTATCTCTTTTTCAATTTTTATTTCGAGGGCCCCCAGGATTTCTTTGACCTTTTCGGCCGGAATTTCCTTGCCGATCAATTTGTTAATGCGGTCGAAGGAGACGCTCACCGGGAACGGATTCAGTTTTACCGGGTAGCTGTCGATCACGCCCGACACAATTGTCCCGCCTGCCAGCTCGACCATCAACTGGGCGGCACGCAACAGGGCGTAAGGGGTCATCTCCGGGTCGACGCCGCGTTCGAAGCGGAACGACGAATCGGTGTTCAACCCGTGGAATTTGGCCGTCTTGCGCACCCACACCGGGTTGAAGTAAGCGCTCTCGATGAAGACCGAGGTCGTTTCTTCGGTCACCCCCGAGTCCATTCCGCCGAACACCCCGGCGATGCACATCGGCCGGGTGGCGTCGCAGATCATCAGGTCGGTGGCCGAAAGTTTCCGCACTATGCCGTCGAGGGTCACGAAAGGCGTCCCCTCGGGACACGTCCGCACGATGATCTTCCCGCCGCCGATTTTTCCGGCGTCGAAAGCGTGGAGCGGTTGTCCAACGGCGTGAAGAATATAAGTGGTGATATCGACTACGTTGTTTTTGGGATTGATTCCGATCGCGCGCAGCCGATTCTGCAACCACTCGGGCGAGGGGGCCACCTTCAGGCCCGACACCACCAGCCCCATATACCGGGGGGCGGCTTCGGCGTTCTCGACCTCTACTTTGATCGGCGATTTTCCGTTGTCGGCCGCTACCGCAATGGTTTCGGGCAACTTCAGCACCGCTTCGCGCCCGTTGGTCTTCATCCAGGCGGCCAGGTCGCGTGCCACGCCGTAGTGCGAACCGGCGTCGATGCGGTTCGGCGTTAAACCGATTTCGACCGCGTAGTCGTCCTCGATCTGGAAATAGTCCCTGGCAGCCGTCCCGGCCGGGATTTCAGCCGGTAATACCAGAATGCCTTCGTGGCTCGTGCCGAGGCCCAATTCGTCTTCGGCGCAGATCATCCCATTCGATTCCGCCCCGCGGATCTTGCTCTTTTTGATCTTAAAGCCCTCTTCTTCGCCGGTGGGGTAGAGGGTGCAACCGATAGTGGCCACCAATACTTTCTGTCCGGCGGCTACGTTCGGTGCGCCGCACACGATCTGGGTCGGCTCGCCATCGCCCAGGTCGACGGTGGTGATGCTCAACTTGTCGGCGTCGGGGTGCTTTTTGCAGGTGAGCACATGGCCCACCACCACGCCTTCAAGGCCTCCGCGGATGGTTTCGGTTTTTTCGAGCCCCTCGACTTCGAGTCCGGTCGAGGTGAGGATCACGGCCGCTTCTTCGGCTGGAGGCAGCGGACTGAGGTATTCCTTGAGCCAGTTGTATGAGATTTTCATAACGGGAAGTTACAGTTTAAGTCTGCCGGGGCAGCGCCCCGTAAGGTGGCGCAAGGTACGGATTTTATCCGGAAAAAACAACGGCGGATTTTCGATTCCGTCGTTGTTTTTTCATCGGTTGGATGTTCATTTAGAAATATTTTGTCCAACTTTTTTTCTTGACAAAAAAAGTTGCAAAAAAGTCAAGCGCTTCAAACAAATGGCTAAAAATATTCCGCAAAGCTGCTTCGTCCACAACTCGCTTCGCTCAGACAGCGGACTGCGCTTACGCTTTGCTCCATATTTTTAGCTCCCGTTGGTTGCTGAGCTCCGCTTCGCTCCGGTTCTTTACGCCATTTGTTTGTATGCGCGTTGCGGGCTTTTGGCCCGCTGGCCTACGGGCGCTGGGCCTAAAGGCCGCTGGAGGCCACTACCTCAAGAAAGGGGAGATGATAAGGCAACCGTTTTTGATAACTTCTAAGGCTGGCAAGCCGAGGCCGAAGGCATACAGAAAGTAGCGACGCAAAGACGATCGAGAATAGTAGCAGGTTCGGAAACGAACAAAAATCCCTGGTACACGGCTGCACGGCGGCCGCACAGTCAAAAAAAGCAATCATTCTGTCAAAATACCCATTTTTATTCCGGCAGAAATTTTTAATTTTGTAACATGATGGACTGTTGTCCTAGCCGACCGGCCGCCCGCTGATTATTAACCCCACACCCAAATAAAAAACGAGATGAAAAAACTTTTACTCGCGTGTACCCTGCTGGCTGTAGCCTGTTCGTCGGGGAACAAAGAAGCCATTGACCGTCAGGCGTTGGTGACCCGCAACAATCCTGTAATCAATACATTCGACCCCCTGTCTTCGCTCTCGGTGGGCAACGGCAGTTACACGTTTACGGTCGATGTTACCGGGCTGCAGACGTTCCCTGACCTCTACGCCCCCGGGGTGCCGCTGGGCAACTATTCGGAGTGGGGCTGGCACTCGTTCTCCAATCCCGAAAAATTTACCCACGACGAAACGCTGGTCAACTACGATTTCGGCCGGGGTCGCGAAGAGCCTTATGCCGTGCAGCCGAAGACCCCCGAGCGCAACCGTGCGGCGGCCGAGTGGTTCCGCGTGAATCCCCATCGGATGCACCTGGGCTACGTGGGTTTTGAACTGGCCGAAGGGGCCAAACCCGAAGACCTGTCGAACGTGCAGCAAACCCTCAACCTGTGGGAAGGGGCGATTCTCAGCTCGTTCAGTTATCAGGCTTCGCCAGTGACGGTCAAGACGGTGTGCGACACCGTCGCCAGCCGCATCGCTGCAAGCGTCAATTCGCCCCTGCTGGCTAACGGTGGAGTGAAAGTAAACTTGCGTTTTCCGTATCCCTCGGGCGGTCACTCCGACAACGCCACCGATTGGAACAGTCCCGAAAAGCACACCTCGAAGATTATCGACCAGGGTGCCGATTGGGCGCTGATCGAACGTTCGCTCGACGATACCGTATACTATGTGCAGGTGAAATGGGAGGGCGCCGCCACCCTCTCGGAAAAGGCTCCGCACTATTTCCTGCTCACCGCTTCGACCGAAAACCTGGCCCTTACCTGCGAATTTTCGAAAGAAAAACCGGCAGTCGGCGAACCGGTTTTCGCCCAGATCGAAGCGGACGCCACCGCTTTCTGGAACCATTTCTGGAAGAGCGGCGGGGCGATCGACTTTTCGGCCTGCACCGATCCGCGCGCCAAGGAACTCGAGCGCCGCGTGATCCTTTCGCAATACATCATGCGCACGAACAACTGCGGTACGACCCCGCCGGCCGAATCGGGCCTGACCTATAACACCTGGTACGGCCGTCCGCACCTCGAAATGCATTGGTGGCACGGCGTGCACAACGCCCTTTGGGGCCGCCCCGACCTGCTCGAAAAAGGCCTGCCGTGGTATGCGGATGTGGCCCTCGAACCGGCTCGCGGCATCGCTAAGCGCCAGGGCTTCGACGGGATGCGCTGGATGAAGATGACCGATCCATGGGCGGGCGAAGCCCCCTCGGGCGTAGGCTCGTTCCTGATTTGGCAGCAGCCGCACTTCATCTATTTCGCCGAGTTGATGTACCGTGCCAATCCGAGCCCCGAAACCGTAGCCAAATACAAAGACCTCGTGTTCGAAGACGCCGCTTTTATGGCTTCGTTCCCCAGCTACGAAGAACTCGAGATCCGTTATATTCTCAAGGGTTATATTCCTGCCCAGGAAACCCTGCGCGCGGCCGAAACGATCAACTCGCCGTTCGAACTTTCGTACTGGCATTGGGCGCTGACCACGGCCCAGCAATGGCGCGAACGTGCCGGGATGGCCCGCGAACCGAAGTGGGACCTGATCCTCGACAAACTTTCGCCCCTGGCAGCCCTTGACGGCAAGTACCTCGCTTCGGAAGACGCCGTGGATACCTATTCCGACGTGCGTTTCACCACCGACCATCCTATTGTGCTCGGCGCGTTGGGCATCCTGCCGCAGAACAAGCTGATGAATCCGGAAATCATGAAGAACACCTTCGACTGGATTTACGACAACTGGAACTGGGGCCGCACCTGGGGCTGGGACTTCCCGATGGTGGCGATGAGCGCTGCCCGTCTGGGGATGCCCGACCGCGCGATCGACGCCCTGCTGATGGACAAACGCACGAATACCTACCTGCTCAACGGCCACAACTACCAGGACGACCGCCTGCGCATCTATCTGCCCGGTAACGGCGGCCTGTTGACGGCCGTGGCGATGATGTGCGCCGGTTGGGACGGCAGCGAAGGCGAGTGCCCCGGCTTCCCGCAGGACGGCACATGGAATGTGAAGTGGGAGGGACTCCAAAAAATGCCGTAAGTATTTTTGGGCCCGTAGGCTGTGCGTATCGCACGCCATCTTTGAACGATCCTTTCGGTTTTCAGTCCTCACATACTAGAGTATGCTGCGGGTGAAAACCGGAACGATCGTCCGAACCTGACGCACGCTCCGCACAGCGAAGGGGGCGACCCGTTCCACAAGCAAAAACCTGAACTTCAAAAACTTGAAATAATGAAGAAAATCGCAATCCTTTTATTGGCCGTTCTTTTTGCCGGCTCGCTCGGCGCCCAACCCCAAAAGACCTACCAGGCGATGGCCGACTCCGAAATGAAACGCTTCCCGCAGGCGTGGCAGCTCGATTACGGCTCGCGTCCGTTCTGGGGCTACACCCAGGGGGTGGGCTGCATGGCGATGCTGGGTGTTTGGAAAGCCACCGGCGACACGAAATACTACGATTACGTCCTGAAGTACGCCGACTTTATGGTCAATGACAAGGGCGAGATCTACAACTACGACTACGTCAACGGACCCCATAACATCGACATGATCAACACCGGAAAAATCCTTTTCCCGATCTACAAGGAAACCGGTAACGAGAAGTACCGCAAGGCGATGGATATGCTCTACACGGCGATGATGTCCCACCCGCGCAACAGCGAGGGCGGCTTCTGGCACAAAGACATTTACCCGTGGCAGATGTGGCTCGACGGCCTCTATATGGGCGATCCGTTCCTGGCGCAGTATGCCGTGACGTTCGATAAGCCCGAGTTGATGGACGACGTGATGAACCAGTATGCCCTCGTGGGCAAGTATATGCGCGACGCCAAGACCGGCCTCTACTACCACGCCTGGGACGAAAAGAAAGAGCAGGCGTGGTGCGACCCTGCGACGGGCCTTTCCCATATTTTCTGGGGCCGCAGCGTGGGTTGGTGGTTTATGTCGCTGGTTGACGTGCTGGATTATGTGCCGGCCAATCATCCGCAACGTCCCGACATCATCAGGATGATCCAGGGCCTGGCCGACGCGCTGCCCAAATACCAGAAAGACGGCCTGTGGTACCAGGTGCTCGACCAGGGCGGCCGCGAGGGCAACTACCAGGAAGCCTCGGTGACCTCGATGTTTATGTACTGCTACGCCAAGGCGGTCAATAAGGGCTACATCGCCAAGAAGTATAAGAAATACGCAGAGGACGCTTACAACGGTCTGATGACCAAATTGGTGCGCATCGATCCCGATGGCACGATGAACCTCACGCAATGCTGTGCCGTAGCCGGCCTGGGCGGCAATCCCTACCGCGACGGTAGTTACGAATACTACATCAACGAGCGCATCCGCGAGAACGACGCCAAAGCGACCGGGCCCTTTATATTAGGTTGCATAGAATTAAACAAGTAGTCGCGCTGCCGTAGGCTGCGCGTATCGCACGCCATATTTAAAAGATCCTTCCGATTTTCAGTCCTCACGTACTAAAGTACGCTGCGGGTGAAACCCGGGACGATCTTTTAAATCTGACGCACCCTCCGCACAGCAAAGTGGTCGGCCTCCGGCGCCGGATAAAAACATCGGGCCTTGTCGCTCGTAACGAAAACCCAAACGAAAACCGCTATGAAAAAACTGCTCCCTATCCTACTCCTGGCCGTCTTGGCTTCGTGCAGCAGCAAGCAAACCTCGTGGCCCGAGGTCGAAACCACCCACAAGCCGTTCACCCGCTGGTGGTGGTTGGGCAGTGCGGTCGACAAGGAAAACCTCACCTACAACCTCGAAGCGTATGCCAACGCAGGTATCGGCGGGGTCGAGATCACCCCGATCTACGGCATGATCGGCAACGAAGCGAACGACATCGAATACCTCTCGCCCGAGTGGATGGAGATGTATAAACACACCGTAGCCGAATCGAACCGCCTCGGGATGCTGGTCGACCTCAATAACGGCACCGGCTGGCCCTTCGGCGGCCCGCAGGTGACGGTGGAAGACCAGGCGACCAAGGTGATCTTCGAAAAATATGTGCAGAAAGGCGGCGGCCGGTTTTTAGGCAAGATCGCGGTCAGTGACCCGAAACAGGCTGACGTTTCCACTCTGATCCGCGTGATGGCTTACGGCCCGGGCGGCGAGAAACTCGACATAACGGACAAAATGGCTCCGGACGGCAGCCTCGATTGGGTGGCTCCGGCCAGCGATTGGACGGCTTCGCCGGGCGACTGGACGGTCTACGCCGTCTTCACCGGCAAGACGATGCAAAAGGTAAAACGCGCCGCCCCGGGTGGCGAGGGCTATGTGATGGACCACCTCTCGCACAAAGCGTTCGACCACTACATCGCCCGCTTCGACGAAGCCTTTACGCCCGACGTTCCCGCCCCGCGCTCGTTCTTCAACGACTCCTACGAGGTGCACAGCGCCGACTGGACGCCCGACCTCCTCGATGAGTTTGCCAAGCGCCGCGGCTACAAACTCGAAGAGTATCTGCCCGAGTTCGAAGCCAACGACACGACCGAACTCTCGACCCGCCTGGTGGCCGATTACCGACTGACGATCAACGAACTGTTGCTCGATAACTTCATCTACCCCTGGCGCGACTGGGTACATGGCAAGGGCGCCTTGGTGCGCAACCAGTCCCACGGCTCGCCGGGCAACCTGATCGACATTTACGCCTCGGTCGACATCCCCGAGAGCGAAATCTTCGGCCGCACCGAATTCGACATCCCCGGCCTGCGCAAGGACAGCATCACCCGCTACAACGACGCCAACCCGATGGTGTTGAAGTTCGCCTCGTCGGCCGCCCACATCGCGGGCAAAAATCTTGTGTCGAACGAAACTTTTACCTGGTTGGCCGAGCATTTCCGGGCTTCGCTTTCGCAGTGCAAGCCCGAACTCGACCTGGTGCTCGCCTCGGGCATCAACCACGTCTTTTTCCACGGCACGCCTTATTCGCCCAAGGACGCCGAATGGCCGGGCTGGCTGTTCTACGCCTCCGTCAACATGTCGCCCACTAATTCGATCTGGCGCGACGCCTCGGGCCTGTTCACCTACATCACCCGTTGCCAGTCGTTCTTGCAGATGGGCCAGGCCGACAACGACGTGCTGCTCTACTTCCCGATGGACGACGTGCGCAATATGCACGAGAAAAACCGTTTCCAACCCCTGGGCATCCACGGCCTCGAAGCACGCCTGCCCGAGTTTAACCGCGTCGTGTCGGACATCATGGCCGAAGGCCACGACCCCGATTACATTTCCGACGCGTTCATCGCCACCACGAAAGTCGAAAAGGGCGAATTCATCACCTCGGGCGGCGCCCGCTACCGCGCGCTGGTGATCCCGGCAACGACCGCGATGCCCCCCGCGACGCTCGAAAAGATCATCGCCCTGGCCGAAGCCGGCGGACAGGTGATCTTCGAAGGCCGTTATCCGTCGCAGGTGATGGGCCTTTCGCAGTTGGAAACACGCCAGGCGCAGATGGACGTCCTGGTTCGAAAACTGCCCGCCGTGTCGTTCGATAAAACCACCGTTTCGCCCGTTGGACAAGGCCGGATCATCACCGGCGCCGGTTATAAGGAGTTGCTGGCCCAAACCGGCATCGAGTCCGAGTCGTTCCGCAACGAATTCGGAGGCCAGTACCTGCGCCGAAAATTCGACGGCGGCCACATTTATTTCCTTACCATGCTCAAGGACAACCCGATCGACGGGTGGGTCACCCTGGGTAAAGCCGCCAAATCGGTCATCATCTTCGACCCGATGACCGGTGCCCGCGGCCTGGCCCGCACCCGCACTGCCGACGGTCAGACCCAGGTCTACCTCCAGCTCGAACCCGGCCAGTCGGTCATCCTCAAGGCGTTCACCAACAAGCGCGCGCGCCTCGACTCATGGATCTACTACCAGAAAGATCCCCAGGTCAAGCCGCTTGCCATCGCCGATAACTGGGAACTGAGTTTCGTCGACAGCGAACCCGCCATCGAAGATACGTTCTATATCGGCGCCCTCGGTTCTTGGACCGCCCTGGGCCGCGAAGACGCTACCGTCAACGTGGGCACCGCCCTCTACAAAACCACTTTCGCCCTGCCTGATGACCTCAAAGAATCGCAATGGCTGCTCTCGCTGGGCGACGTGCGCGAAAGCGCCCGCGTGCGCATCAATGGCCACGACGTCACAACCCTCTGGGCCGTCCCGTTCGAAGCCCACGTCGGCCAATACCTCAAAGAAGGCCAAAACACCCTCGAAGTCGAAGTTACCAACCTCCCCGCCAACCGCATCGCCGACTACTGCCGGCGCAACGTCCCCTGGCGGAAATTCAAAGACGCCAACATAGTCAGCATAGCCTACGGCCCCGTCGCCTTCGAAAATTGGGATGTAATGCCCTCCGGACTCCTCGGCCCGGTCACCCTGGTGCCCATGGAACGACAAACCTTCTCCAAGTAACCGGCCAAACCCTGCTGTGGCTGGCATAGAACCGCGCCTTTTTATAAAAAGGCGCCCCAAAAATTTTACTGAGAACCGGAGCGAAGCGGAGCTCTGCGCAGCAAAACTTCGTTTCTCCTGACTTACTTTACTCGGCCTTACCAAAGGTTTTAGAGAGGGGCCCCTTTCCCGAGTGGCGATCGAAAACTCGATGCGCTACAGGGAAGGGGGCCCCTCTCTAAAACCTTTATTAAAACTAAGCAAGGGAGGTCGAGGAAAGCAAGGCTTTCCAAAAAAGTTTTTGGTGCCGCTTTTTACAAAAAGCGGCAGTTCCAGGCGGCCCGTAGCAAAGTCGGTTGGGTTACGCGGATAAGGGGTTAATTGTCCAGTATGGTTCCTGCGTCTCGGAAAGCGGGGTAGATGAATTCGACCCGGGGGCTTCCTTTGGATTGGATTTTTGGCTGAATGGGGGCACTGGGGCCGCCGGGGGCGTCGGGAAATTCGGCGGCGACGAGTTTCAGGAGGAACGGGTCTTCGAGGATTTCTCCGAAGTCGCCGATATTGATGGTGGTTTCGTCGACATGGAAAGTCGGTGTGATTCCGTTGTCGAATTTGTAGTCGCCGCTCCGGTCGGCGATACGTGTGACGATGGGGTGCAGCTCCCACAGGACGCGTTTACGGCTGTCGGTAACGGTGATCGACCCGAGGTTCTTGCCTTTGGTTTTTTCTCCGTAGCTGATCACGGGAATATAGTCCGAGAGGCAGTGCATAACCACTTCGCTGGCCGATGCGGTTTGGGCGCCTGTGATTACGTATAGCTTGTTGAGGTTAAGGTTTTGGCTGTTTAATTCAGCTGTCGAGAGCTCGAAGCGGAGTGCTTCGGGCTCGTTGTTTTGTTTGCGCAGGTCGGCGTAGTAGGCAGCGTTATATTCGAGCCGGGCGAAGATTTCCTTATTTTCGACGTAGACGCGCGGTGCGATGAGGCTGGCCAGGGTGCGGGCGACGTTGAGTTCGCCGCCGTTGTTATAGCGCAGGTCGAGGATCATGGCATTGACGCCGGAGCGTTTGAACCAGGCAAATTTCTCTTTGAGTTCGTCGAGGAAGATGTTGCTTCCGCCGGGCCTGAAGTTTTTGTAAACCAGATAGGCTACGCGGTTCGTCCCCCAGGCATAGACCGAGTCGGCCAGCACGGGGTGGTCGAGGTAGAGGGCTTTGCTGATGGTGACTTCGCGTATCGGATCGAGTGAGGCATTGCACTGGGTGAGCCTGATCGTTTCCTGTTGGTTCCACCAGTAGGTATAAGCGCTGGTGATGGGTTTGTCGTCGGCTTTGCTGAATATGTCGCCCCGTTTGATGCCGACCTGGTCGGCTGGCGACCCGGGTACGACGTAGAGTACCTGCATGGCCGACACCACCCCGCTGATGGTCACCAGCCGCGAAGAGAAGCCGAAGTCGGTTTCGTAGGTGTCGCTGCCCGTGGCGATTTCGGCGACCATCGAAGCCTTGGTGGCGCCATCCAGGGCCAGGATGTAGGTAAAACGGTCGGATGTGTGGCAGAGCGAATAGAAGTAAGCTGTCGGGTCCAGGCTCGAGGAAACGTATTTCTCCGGCAATTCGGCGCTCCAGAGATAATAGTGCTTCATCTGGTCGTAAATCCACTGGTTCGTTTCATTGAGCGTCACGGGGCCTGCCGGCTCGGGATCCTTTTTGCAGGAGGACGAGGTTAGCAGGGCGATCGACAGTATGGTCAGGATACGTTTCATAATCATTCGTGCGATTTCAGAAATTTGGTCGAGTGCGCCCGGTACTGGAGCGGCGTCTTTCCGGTGGCTTTCTTGAAGAATGTCGAAAAATACTCGACGTTTTCAAACTGCAACAGGATCGAAATTTCCTTGATGCTTTTATCTGAAGTCACCAGAAAGGTTTTGGCTTTCTGGAGCTTGAGTTCGTTCATGTACTTGGCCGGAGCAAACCCTGTGTATTCCTTAAACGTGCGGCGGAACCACGAGTAGCTCAGGTTCAATTGCCGCGCGATCTCTTCGGCCGACAGGGGCGAGAAGATGTTTTCCTGCATCATCGACTTGGCCTTGTTGATCTTGCGGATGATCTCCTTGTCTGCAAACTGGCGGTCGCGTTGGTTAGAGTAAACGGTCCCCAACAAATGTGCCACGATGCCGGCCAGCAGTTGCTGGAACCCGGCTTTTTCGCCCGAGGCGACTTCGATCGCCTGGTTGTAGAGGCTGATCACCTGTTCGTTGATTCCGAGGTAGAACAAGGGCGAGGCGGGCGAAAAAAACTTGCTTTTGACCCAATGGTCTGCGATGCCCCCTTTGAACCCGATCCAGTATTCGTCCCATCCGCCGTCGTCGTCGGGGCGGTAAGTGTGCCACTCGCCGGGGAAGAGCAGGAACATATCGCCTTCGTTGACCCGGGTGGGGGCGAGGTGTTTCGACTGGAACGTGCCTTTGCCGCGCGAGAGGTAGACGAGTTGGAATTCGCCCAGGATGCGTCCCTTGCGGTGGTCGAAATAGTAGTGGGTGGGGTGGTCGCGGGTCGGAGGGTAGACGGCGACCCGGCGGATGCGGTGGTAACCGGTGGTCGTGACCGTCAAGCCCCACTGCTCGTCCGTTTCGTTGGCGACCAGGTACTTTAGCAGGGAGGTGGCCTTGGGATCAATTTCGTCCATTCCGCACATCGATTAACGTATAATCTTTCAAATATAACGAATAATTTCGAGATTTAGGACAAGAAAAATGAAAAAATCAAAAAACAAAGTGCCCGGATCAATAATTTCAGTCATTGTATGGGAATTATCCCTATATTTGTGTAACGGGTGAAGATTTATCGGGACGCAATGCATTCGGTTTTTGCCGGTTGGACAACCCCGGACGTCGGTCTTTATCCGTCCCCGAAACCATTAACTACCTTTTATGAGCAAACAATTTCTGGCGATCGACTTGGGGGCCACCAGCGGCCGCTCCATCCTGGGATCGCTCGAGGACGGCAAGATCCGGATGCGTGAACTGACCCGCTTTCCGAACCTGATCAAAAAAATCCACAACCACTATTACTGGAACATATTCCTGCTCCACGACCACATCAAGGAGGCTTTGGCCGCCTGCGTGCGTGAGGGGATCGAGATCGACTCGATCGGGATCGACACCTGGGGCGTCGATTTCGCCTTTGTCGGGGCTGACGGGGCGATGCTCGGGCTACCCTATGCCTACCGCGATCCGCACACCGACGGTGCGCCCGAGGAATATTTCCGGCTTGTTCCCCGCGAGAGGGTTTATGACCTGACGGGGATTCAGGTGATGAATTTCAACAGCCTTTATCAGCTTTACGCGATGACCCGCGACCATTCGTCGCAACTGGGTTGTGCTGCCAAGCTGCTCTTTATGCCCGATGCGCTCTCTTACCTGCTCACGGGCAAGATGGTGACTGAATACACGATCGCTTCGACCTCGCAGATCCTCAATCCGCGCACGAAGCAGATGGAGGCTTCGTTGCTGGAAGCAATCGGCCTGACACCCGACCTGTTTGCCGAGATGGTGATGCCGGGCGCGGTGGTCGGCATGCTGACCGACGACATCTGCCGTGAGGTGGGGGTGAAACCGGTGCCGGTGATCGCCGTGGCGGGCCACGATACGGCTTCGGCCGTGGCGGCTGTGCCGGCTTCCGACGAAAAATTCGCCTACCTCAGCTCGGGCACCTGGTCGCTGATGGGGATCGAAACGAAAGACCCGATCATCAACGAGCGCTCGATGGCGATGAACTTTACGAACGAGGGCGGGGTCGAAGGTACGACCCGCTTCCTGAAAAATATCACCGGGATGTGGCTGCTCGAACGCTGCCGCGAGGAGTGGAAGGCCGAGGCATCGTATTCCTACCCCCAACTGGTGGGGATGGCCCACAGCGTCGATCCGTTCCATTGCATGATCGATCCCGACGATCCGTCGTTTGCCAATCCGGCGAGCATGACCGAAGCGATCGCGGCCTATTGCCGCCGCACGGGCCAGCCGGTTCCGGCGACCCACGCTGAATACGTGCGGGTGATTTTCGAAAGCCTGGCGCTGAAATACCGCTATGTGTTGGAGATGCTGCGTTCGGTGGCGCCGTTCCCGATCGAGAAGTTGCATGTGATCGGCGGCGGTTCGCAGAACGAACTGTTGAACCAGTTTACGGCCAACGCACTGGGTATTCCGGTGGTGGCCGGTCCGTCGGAAGCGACGGCGATCGGCAACATCATGATCCAGGCCAAGGCTTCGGGCGAGATCGCGTCGTTGGCCGATATGCGTGCGGTGATCGGCGCGTCGATTGACCTCAAGACGTATAACCCGCAGCAGGCGGCCCTGTGGCAGGAAGCTTACGACCGTTTCCTGCAGGCGTGCCACCTCGAAAAGATATAATTACGAGTTAGGAATTCCGATTTGTGCCTCCTGTCAAGCGGCCTTTAGGGTAGCAAAGTGCCGATAGGCGCGGCGAGGTGTGTTCCCCACAGGGATTTTCCCTGTGCTGCAACAAGAACCTTTAGGTCGGCATCCGTAGGCCAGCGGGCCGTAAGGGCCGCAACGCGCCTCCAAGGAAATGGCGTGAAAAAAATGTTGCGAAAAGCGTAAGCGGAGTCCACTGTTTGAGCCCGCAGGGCGAGTTGTGGACAGAGTAGCTTTTCGGAACATTTTTTAGCCATTTCCTTGAGCGCTTGATTTTTTGCCCACTTTTTTATCAAGAAAAAAGTGGGATGTAGAAATCTCTGAAGAAAAAGTTCTTTAGGAATAGCAGAAAATCCCCTTGTGCGGGGACGCACTGCGCAGGGCTTGCAGCCCGCGCGTGGGTTTTAGGGGCCACCGCACAAGAGATTTTTATGCATTGAAGGGTTGCCTCTGCCGGGCCGGCTCTGGCATAAAAATCTCCAGGAAAGCCGCCCCCCGCGCAGGAGGGAACAGCTCCGCGAGGGTACTGCCGCTTTTTATAAAAAGCGGCACCAAAAATTTTTCTGGAAAACTTCGTTTTCCCAGACTGACTTTGATTGAACAATTAACTATAACAACTTAACCATTATGAGCAAACAGATCGAGCAGGCCTATCAGGCCGCCAAAGAACGCTACGCAGCCCTGGGCATCGACACCGACAAAGCCCTCGCCGAACTCCAAAAACTGTCAATTTCCCTCCATTGCTGGCAAACCGATGACGTTACCGGTTTCGAAAACCCCGACGGCGAACTCACCGGCGGTATCCAGGCCACCGGTAATTACCCCGGCAAAGCGCGCACCATCCAAGAAGTACACGCCGACCTGAAGAAAGCCCTCTCCCTCCTTCCGGGCTCGCACCGCGTCAACGTACACGCCATCTACGGCGACTTCTCGTCGGGCAAAGCCGACCGCAACCAGATCGAACCCAAACACTTCCAGGGCTGGATCGACTTCGCCAAAGAAGCCGGCGTGAAACTCGACTTCAACTGCACCTGCTTCTCACACCCCCTCTCGGACGACGGTTTCACCCTCTCGAGCCCGAAAAAGGAAGTGCGCGAATTCTGGATCGAACACGTGCAGCGCTGCCGCATCATCGCCGAAGAGATGGGGAAACAACTCGGCTCACCCTGTATCCACAACATCTGGATTCCCGACGGCTCGAAAGATATGACCGTCGATCGCCTCGGCTACCGCCAGAACCTCAAAAATTCGCTCGACCAAATTTTTAAGACAAAACGTAATCCCGCTTATATGCGCGACTGCATCGAGTCGAAACTCTTCGGCATCGGCAGCGAAAGCTACGTGGTGGGTTCGCACGAATTCTACATGGGCTACGGCGTGGCCAACCAGGTGATGATTACCCTCGACTCGGGGCACTTTCACCCGACCGAAGTGATCTCGGATAAAATTTCGTCGCTGCTGCTCTTCGCCCCCGAAATCATGCTGCATGTAAGCCGCGGCGTGCGTTGGGACAGCGACCACGTGGTGACGCTGAGTGACGAACTGCTGGCCCTGTCGCAGGAAATCATCCGTGCCGAAGCCCTCGACCGCGTACACGTGGGCCTCGACTATTTCGACGCATCGATCAACCGCATCGGCGCTTACGTAGTGGGCGTTCGCGCCACTCAGAAAGCGTTCCTGCAGGCCATTCTCGAACCGATCAAACAACTGCGTTCGTACGAAGCCGCCGGCCAGAACTTCCAACGCCTGGCGCTGCTCGAAGAAGGCAAGGCGCTGCCGTGGAACGACGTGTACGACTATTTCTGCCAGAAGAACGGTGTGCCCGTTGGAACGGACTACATCGCCGCCATCGAGCAGTACGAAAAAGAGGTAACGTCGAAACGCTAATCACTGACTACTAACCCAAACCTAATCCTATGAATGCATTATTAGGATTTTTAATCATCGCCATCGGCAGTTTCGGGCAATCGAGTTCGTATGTGCCGATCAAAAAGGTAAAGAACTGGGCCTGGGAAAGTTTCTGGCTTTCGCAGGGCATCTTTGCGTGGTTGGTGTTCCCGCTGCTGGGGGCGCTGATCGCTGTTCCGGAAGGACACAACCTCTTCTCGTTGCTTGGGACGGCTCCCGAGGCTTGGAAATCGGTGGTCTACGGTGCCCTGTGGGGCGTGGGCGGGCTGACCTTCGGGCTGAGCATGCGCTACCTGGGCGTGGCGCTGGGCCAATCGATTTCGCTCGGCACCTGCTCGGCGTTCGGTACGCTGCTGCCGGCCATCTTTGCCGGTGACAACCTCTTTCAGGGCAACGGGCTGATCCTGCTGATCGGTGTCTGCATCACGCTCGCCGGTATTTCGGTGATCGGTTATGCGGGCAGCCTGCGGGCCAAACATATGCCCGAAGAGGAACGCAAGAAAGCGATCCAGGATTTCGCCCTGACCAAAGGGTTGCTGGTGGCCCTGCTGGCGGGTGTGATGAGCGCCTGCTTCGCGCTGGGGCTCAACGCCGGCGGACCGATCAAGGAGAGCATCATCTCCCTTGGCACCCCGGCCCTGACCGCCGGTTTGCCGGTGATCCTGCTGGTGACTTTCGGCGGCTTTGTGACCAACGCCTCCTATTGCATCTTCCAGAATGTGAAGAACGGCACGGGCAAAGACTATTTCTCGGTTCCGGGAAGCGTCTTTGTGAACAACCTGCTGTTCTGCGCCCTGGCCGGTGCGTTGTGGTATTCGCAGTTCTTCGGCCTCGAACTCGGCAAGAGTTTCTTTGCCGATTCGCCGGTACTGCTGGCTTTCTCGTGGAGCATCCTGATGGCGTTGAACGTGACGTTCAGCAACGTCTGGGGCATTATCCTCAAGGAGTGGAAAGGCTCGGGCCGGAAGACGATGGTGTGGCTGACGATCGGTCTGCTGATCCTGATCTTCTCGGTGTTCTATCCCGAGTTGGCGAAATAGGTTGCTGAATAAAGAAGAAGGGGAGCGGACCAATCAGGTCTGCCCCCTTCTCTATCTGGTAGCTGAACTACATCGCAAAATCGATGGGCACATTGAATCGCACCCGAACGACTTCTCCTCGCTGCATGCCGGGAGTCCAATCGGGCGAGGAGGATACGACTCGCACTACTTCGTCACTTAAGAGTTCCGATGGGCTGGAGAGGATCACGATATTGCCCACTTTACCGTCTCTTTCCACGGTAAACGAGACCATTACCCGGCCCTGAATTTTCTTCTCGACGGCTTCAGCCGGATATTTCAGTTGAGAACTTACCCAGGTGCGGAAAGCCATCACATCACCGCCTTGGAATTTCGGCATCGTTTCGACATTCAGGAAGATAGTTTCCTGGGGGTTGACGGGAGTGGGAGGAGGCGGGGTTTGTGTAACCGGAGTCGCAACTTCAACGGGCGCTGGAGTTGAGCTGGGTGCCGGTGCCGGAACTGCTTCCGGACGAACCGCTTCCATAACAGGTGCGGGTGCTGGGCGGGTGAGGTCAAATTGTACATTTGCGGCCTGCAGGCGAGTGATCGCATCCGGGCTTCCGCTTTGCGGCGCCCCCGAAAAAGCCATCGTCAGCAGTGCGGCCAACGGCAGAGCCAGCAGGTAGATCGCGGCATAGCGGCGCGACGTTTTATTCTTGGTCATCATCATGATTCGGTTTTTAACGGTTTTACAATGAAATTGGCTGGTGGGTCCGCCCACGCTGGCCGTTTGCACCTGTTGACAGATGCATTCGAGGTAGGGGACGACTTGCGCGGGGTCGCCGGTTACCCGGGCATCGGCCAGGTACTCGTGCTGCAGTTTGAGCGAACGTTTGTAAAGAAAAACAAAGGGGTTGAACCAAAGCACCAGGGCGGCAGCTTCGACCAGCAGCAGGTCGAGCCAGTGCCGCTCATCGACATGCACCTTTTCATGCTCGAGGATCAGCGGGTCTGCCCCCTGGCCGGGGAGGAAGATCAGCGAGAAGAACGAGAACGGCGTCCCGTCGTTCGTTTCGACGATCGTCCAGCGGCCTCGTCGGACGGTTCGGCCGTTGTTTTTTATCCGGACGGCCTGCCGGACAGAAAGCAAAAAGCGAAGCAAAAGCAGGATGGCCCCGGCAAAATAGAGCACGGGCACCAGAATGTAAAAATTAAACGCTACATCATAGGCTGGGGTTGAGGTTTGTGCATCGGGACGGATCGTAATCGGATCGATCAGGATTGGGCGGTTGAGAAATTCCGGGGCCACCGCCGGGTTCGAAAACCGCAGCAGCGGGATCACGAACGACAGGACAAGCCCTGCCAGCAACAACACACGGTTGAGCCGGAAATAGGTGCTTCGTCTGAAGAAAACCTCATAGAAGAGGTAAAATACAATCAGGCAAAGGCTTGCGCGGATCAGGTATACGAGAAATTCGTTCATCGCCGTCAACCGTTAGATTTGACCTCCTGTATTTTTTCGTCGATCAGGCTCCGGATCTCTTCCAACTCGGAAAGATCCAGCTGTTCGTTTGCGAAAAACGACGCAAACTCAGGGGCGGAACCGTTGAAAAAGTGGTTGATGATCCCTCTTAGGTGGTTCCGGAAGTAGTCGCTTTTACTGATTAACGGAAAATACTGCCGGGTTTTTCCATAAGTGTTGAAACCGATGAATCCCTTGCGCACCAGCACCCCGATCACCGTCGAAACGGTGGTGTAGGCGGGCCGGGGTTCCGGAAAACTATCAACGACGTCCTTCAAAAATCCGGTTTCGATTTCCCACAGGTACTGCATCACCTGTTCTTCTGCTTTTGTCAGTTCTTTGCTTTTCATATCACAAACGTACAACTATTTTTCTAATAATACAACTATTTTTATAGTAATATTACTATTATTATCGAATTGTTTTTTACTACACTAATTGTCAGTTAATTGTATTGACCGTGGGTAATTGTGGAATCAAAAAATGAGGATTGCCACCGGGCAATCCTCGTCTCGTTGTAGTAATGATACCCGTCAAAAGATCGAATCGAAATCGATGGTCAGGTCCATGATCCGGATTTCGACCGGTTGCTTGTTTAGGGTGGCCGGTTTCCATTTGGGCGAGGCTTCGATGGCCCGGACGACCAGTTCTGCCAATTCGGGACTGCTGGTTTCCACCACTTCGATTCTGCTGATCTTGCCGTCTGTCCCAATTGAGAAATTCACGATGACCCTTCCCATCATCCTTACCCCGCGTTCGAACAAGGTTTTTGTTTTGGCAACCACCCATCGCTTGAATTGATTGGGGGTGCCGCCGTGAAACCGCGGGCCTTCTTTGGCTGAAAAGGTTGCGCCGTCGGTCGTCTGAATCACAAAATCGCGTGATTCCGGCAGGTTTTCGAGCATGCTGAGTGAGGGGGCGCCGATGGCAAAGTTGAAAGAGAGTCTGAATGCGACGGCAGTGGGAACCCCGTCCTCCATCTGCGGCGTCCATCTTGGCGACGATAAAATCACACGTGTGATCTCACCTGCGAGTAATGGGCCGGGCGATTCCAGTATCTTGACGTCGGTGACCGTTCCCGTCTTGTCGACAACAAACTCGGCCAGCACCTCGCCCGATTCCCCGTTCATTGCCGCCTCGACCGGATACATGATTTTTTGGGCAGCCCACTGGCGAAAACTCATCAGGTCGCCGTCTCCAAAGCGGGCGAGTATGACCTCGGTTGTGGTGAGCGTGTCAGTGCCGGCAGTTATCTGCCGGTGCGGTTCAGCAGTCAGGACGCGGCCGGCCGCCGCAGTCGTGCAAAAAATCGCCAGGCAGAGGGCGGTCGACCAATGTAGGATCGCGCGTGTCATAATTTTTAATAGGGCAGTTGAAATTATTTTATTAAAGGTAGTGAAGATTTTGGAAATAATACAAGCCGGCTCCCCGGAATTCCTTTGCCGTTGATTCAAACCTCCCGGCAAAATCGGCCCCGCCTTGTTATTCTACCATAATTTCCGTATGTTTACGCAACCAAAACGTGTACATATGAGAAAATCAGCCCTGCTGGCCCTGCTCCTGGCCCTGCCGTGTTTTGCCCTGGCACAGGAGAAAATAGAATTGTTCAACGGTAAAAACCTTAGCGGCTGGAAGTTCTACCTGGTCGACGACAGCAAGACCCCGGCCGAGGTGTTCCGTGCCGATAAAGGCGTGATCACGATCGCCGGCCAGCCGTTCGGCTGTATGTACACCGAGGCGCAATACAGCAACTACAAACTCGAAGTAGAGTGGCGCTGGCCCGAACAGGCCAACAATAGCGGCATTTTCCAACTGGTCAACTTTCCGGTGCCCGAGGGCGACCGCTGGCCTTACACACTCGAATGCCAGTTGGCAGCGGGTAAGGCGGGCGACGTGGTTCACTTGGGCGGCGCGGCTTCGGATGCCAATATTCGGGTGAAAGTGCGCAACGTCGAATCGGCCGAGAAACCGGTCGGCGAGTGGAACAAGGCCGAAATCATCTGCCTCAACGGCAACCTGACCATTTACATCAACGGCACCCTCCAGAACGAGATCACCGGCGCGACGAAGACCAACGGCTCGATCGGCCTGCAGAGCGAAGGCGGCCCGGTCCAGTTCCGAAACGTAACCCTAACCCCACTTAATAAATAACCCACGATGAAACGCATTTTTGCATTTGGCCTGTGCTTAGTCCTGAGCTTAATGAGCTTTGGAGCCAGCGCTCAGTTCATCTCTATCCGCACCGATGCGGCCAACCAGAAGGTCGACGTTTGGTGCGGCGACGAACTGTTCACCTCCTATTGCTACAATCCCTATTACTGGCGGCCGTCGTTCTACCCGGTCAACGCCCCGGGCAATGTGACCGTCACCCGCGGCTGGCCCTGGCAGCCCCGTCCGCACGAGCACGCCGACCACCCCCATCAGTATGGGTTGACGTTCATCTACGGCGATGTCAACGGCTTTGACTTCTGGAACGGCTCGTGGGCCCGCACCCCGGCCGAATTGTATAAATACGGCAAGATCAAAACCGCCCGTATCAGCGAAATCGCCAACGGCGACGGCAACGCCCGGATGGTCGTGCAGACCGAATGGCGCGACGCAAGCGACAACCTGCTGCTGTTGGAAGAGGTGGTGTACCTCTTCGGTTGCCGGGGCGATATGCGTTGGATCGAACGTTATTCGACCCTGACCGCCGTCCTCGACAAGGTGACCTTTGGCGACAACAAGGAGGGGCTTTGGTTCATCCGTCTCGACAAAGCGTTCGAAGAACCGGCAAAAACTCCAGAGTACCACACCGATGCGTCGGGCTACCTGATGGCCGAAAAATCGATCTGGAACGAAGGCACGCAGGGCATTATCCGTAACGACCGCGGCGACGAACGGGAAGCCGGCACGTTCAGCAAACCGACCCGCTGGCTGAGCAACTCGACGGTCAAAAACGGCAAGAAAGTAACCGTCGTATTGATGGACCACCCGAAGAATTCCGGCTATCCTGCCCGTGCATTTTCGCGCGGCTATGGGATGATGGCGCTCAATAATATTGGCACACAATGCTATACGCCCACCGCCGAGCCGACGCAGTTGGTACTCGAAAAAGGCCAATCGACCTCTTTCTACCACAAATTTGTGGTGGTTTCGGGACGCGATCTGCCCCAAACCGAGATCGAAAAGATTTTTAATGATTTTAATCCCGAACAGGTCACCGATATTTGAAAATATGAATACAGAAAACAGAGATGATGCATTAATAGCGAAATGGGGAGCTAATGATGCTTTATTACAGTCATATCGAAGTATTTTTATGACTTCGCAATCTATTTTAGTCAGTGCTGTCGCAGTGACTGTCGCAATGCCAACGGAAAAGTACATCACACTAATTATTTCCATAATAGCATTTATTCAATTGATATTGGGTTTTACGGTAATTAGAGCAAGAGCAATGATTGTGGATTTTTATAAATTTAAATTGTCAAAAGAATTTAATAATAATGGATGTCGGAAAGAAAATAATGATAAAGCATTAGATGAACACACTTATGTGCATAACAGGAAGGTACGACATCAAGTGAATCAAAGTGTAGAAGGGCTGAAAAAGAATTGGAGAAAAACTCGGGTTAAAGTAGATTTGGTAATCCCAATTTCTTTTGCACTTCTTTGGTCCTATTTTTTGTTGAGAACTATGTGTCTCTTGTTAGCTTGTTAAAACTACTTTTTGAATCTTAGATTAGAAGTAGATATATTCTGTTGATGGAAAAACGATCACCCAAACGGTCTGTTTTTTGATGTAAAATAAATCCATTCCAGAGATTATTTCTGTGGAAAAGCATTACCTTTGGCAGACCAAAAACCTAAAATCACACACCATTATGAACATCCCGTCGAATCTCAAGTACTCGAAGGACCACGAATGGATCCGCGTAGATGGCAACGAAGCGTATATTGGCATCACCGACTTTGCCCAGGGCCAATTGGGCGACATCGTTTTCCTCGATGTCAACACGGTCGGCGAAAAACTGGGTAAAGAATCCGTTTTCGGCACGATCGAAGCGGTGAAAACCGTTTCCGACGCTTTTCTGCCGGTCGATGCCGAGGTGCTCGAATTCAACGAGGCACTGAACGATTCGCCCGACCTGGTCAACAAAGACCCCTACGGCGAAGGCTGGCTGATCAAGGTTCGGGTGATGGACCTCGTTCAGCTCGACGAACTGCTCTCGGCCGACGAATATGCCAAACTGATCGGTTAATTAAAACAACAATAAAAGCAATGGGAAACAAAGTAACGGTCGTAGGTGCGGGCAACGTGGGCGCCACCTGCGCCAATGTGATCGCCACGCGCGAGATCGCCAGCGAACTGGTGTTGCTCGACATCAAGGACGGATATGCCGAAGGCAAAATGCTCGACATTTTCCAAACGGCTACGCTGCTCGATTTTGACACCAACCTGGTGGGCGTAACCAACGACTATGTGCAGACGGCCAACTCGGACGTGGTGGTGATCACCTCGGGGATGCCCCGCAAACCGGGGATGACCCGAGAAGAACTGATCGGCGTCAACGCCGGTATCGTGAAAACGGTGATCGAAAACATTGTAAAATACTCGCCCAACGCTATCGTGATCATCGTCAGCAATCCGATGGATACGATGACCTACCTCGCCTCGAAGGTGAGCGGCCTGCCCAAGAACCGTATCTTCGGGATGGGTGGCGCGCTGGACAGCTCGCGTTTCAAATGCTACCTGAGCAAGGCGCTGGGCGTGAACACCAACGAAGTCGAAGGTATGGTGATCGGCGGCCACGGCGACACGACGATGATTCCGCTGGTGAGCAAGGCTACGTATAAAGGCATTCCGGTAAGCGAATTCGCCAACGCCGAAACACTGAAGAAAGTGGTGGCCGACACGATGGTGGGCGGCGCTACGCTGACCTCGCTGCTGGGCACTTCGGCCTGGTATGCCCCGGGCGCTGCGGCTGCTTATGTGGTTGAGGCGATTTTGCGCGACCAGAAGAAGGTGGTTCCCTCGTGCGTGTCGCTCGAAGGCGAATACGGCCAGAAGGACATCTGCATCGGCGTTCCGGCCGTGATCGGCAAGAATGGGATCGAAAAGATCATCGAGGTGAAACTCACCGACGAAGAAAAGGGGTTGTTCGAGAAGAGCGCCGCCGCGGTGCGTTCGACCAACGACGTACTGAAAGAGATCGGCGTCCTGTAATCGGCGCAGAATGAATAAGGAAGCGGCGCCGTTTGCACGGCGCCGCTTTTATATTATATTTGTGTGAAAATGAAGCTATCTGCCATCCGAAAGATTTTTTTAGTATTGCTCTTGTTGTCGGGTGGAACGGCCTGGGGCCAGGCGTCGGCCGCCGGTGACTTTTACCGCCGCCTGGCCGATTCGACGCTGACACTGACCCGCGATCGGGTGACTTACGACCCGTCGTATTTTTCGATGAAATATCCGGGGGGCGACGTGCCGGCCGACCGCGGCGTGTGTACCGACGTGGTGATCCGCGCCTACCGCAAACTGGGCGTCGACCTGCAAAAGGAAGTTCACGAAGATATGCGCGCCAATTTCGCCCTCTACCCGAAAAACTGGGGGCTGAAAAGCACCGACCGCAACATCGACCACCGCCGCGTGCCCAACCTGATGGTCTTTTTCACACGCCACGGCACGGTGTTGCCGCTCTCCGGACGTTCGGAAGATTATGCTCCGGGCGACGTTGTCTGCTGGAACTTGGGTGGTGCGATCACCCACATCGGCATCGTTGTCGACCGTCGAGCGCCAGGCACCTCGCGCCCGCTCGTGGTCCATAACATCGGCGGGGGACAGGTGTTGGCCGACTGTCTGTTTTCGTACAAGATCATCGGCCACTACCGTTACGAAAAGTGACAAAAAACGGCACCCCTTAAAGCGGGTGCCGTTTTTTTGTAATCAGCACAGGTGTTAGAGCACAGTAAATAGGAACATCACCAAAAATCCCAACCCGAAACTGCCGCCCACCTCGCCTGTATTGCTCCGCCCGAGATAGACTTGTGCGCTGCCCACCGCACCGGCTACGGCGATCATGCCGAGCAGCAACGCGGTCACTTCGCCGAAGTGGGTGACCTGGGTCGAAAACAAGAATCCGGTCACCGCCCCGATAGCTATCATGTGCAGACTTACCGGCCAATATTTATTCACCCCGAAGCTGAGCGCGAGCAGCATCATTCCGCCGAAGAAGATACTCCGGATCATCTCGACGGCCAGGAAGTGCCAGAGCAAGCCTCCCGCCAGCAGATAACAGGCCAGGAAGATGAGCATCATCAGCGCTTGCGGTCCCCGTTCGCCAAACGACAGCCGCCCGGTAATCCCCGTCCACCGCAAGGCCCACATCAGCCCAAAGGGCAGGGCCAGCGTTACGGTCGCCAGCGTGCCCAACACATAGAGTTTGGACGTGAAGGAGAACAGCGAAAGCATCGTGTGCCCATACAACAGGCACGACATCCCGATCAACGGGATGCAGAACGGATGGAAAACGGCCGAAAAAAAGCGGGCCGCCTGCATGAGCGGCCTGCTTTTCAGTTCTTGTCCATCCCGTTCCGTTCCGTTTCCGGCGACAGCTTCGGGTGTTGCTTCCGTCAGCCCGGAAGCGGGGGTAAGTGTGTCTTCGTCCTGCATCTTCACTAAATCTCTTTCCGCAGCCGGGCGACCGGAATCCCCAGCATTTCACGATATTTGGCGATCGTTCGCCGGGCAATCTGGTAGCCCTTCGAGTTGAGGATCTCCATCAGGGTTTCATCGGTCAGCGGCTTGTGTTTGTCCTCTTTCTCGATGCAATCGCTCAGGATTTTTTTGATCTCGAACGACGAAACTTCTTCGCCCGAGTCGGTCAGCATCGCTTCCGAGAACAGGGTCTTGAGCGAAAGCGTGCCGAAATGGGTCTGGATATACTTGCTGTTGACCACACGCGAGATGGTCGACACGTCGAGGCCCGTCACGTCGGCGATGTCCTTGAGGATCATCGGCCGCAACTTGGTCTGGTCGCCGTCGACGAAGAACGCTTTTTGGTAGTCTAAAATGGCGTTCATCGTGAGGTTCAGTGTGTTCTGTCGTTGTTTTATCGCCGAGATGAACCACTTGGCCGAGTCGATCTTGTGTTTGACGAACTGGACGGTTTCGCGGTCGCTTTCGCTCTGGCGGTCGCCCTTGGCCGACATTTCCTTGATCATGTCGATATAGTGGTTGTTGATCTTGATCTGCGGCAGGTTTGAGTTGTTGAGCGTGAGGTTGAACTCGCCGTTCTGGTACTCGAGCAGGAAATCGGGGATGATGTGGGGCAGTGCGCCCGACTGGCTCTCGGCATAGAGTGTCCCGGGACGCGGGGCGAGGCGGGTGATCACGTCGACCGCATCGCGCAGTTCGTCGGTCGTCACGCCCAGTTTCGACATCAGCCGCTCGTAGTGCTTTTTGGTAAAATTCTCATAGTGATCTGTCAAGATCTCTTTGGCGAGTGCTTCTGACGGAGTCAACTCCTTCTTGTCGGGCAACTGCAACAGCAGGCATTCGCGGAGGTCGCGTGCGCCGACGCCTTGCGGTTCGAGTTCCTGGATGATCTTCAACACTTCTTCCAGTTCTTCTTCCGAGGCTTCGAGTCCGGTGCTGAACGCGATGTCGTCCATCAGGAATTCGAGCGGACGGCGCAGGTAGCCGTCTTCGTCCAAACTGCCGATCAGGTATTGGCCGATGGCTTCCTGGCGTTGGGTGAGGTGCTTGTAGCCTAATTGTTCCTGAAGATATTCACCGAAAGAAAGGCCTTCCGAGAGATAGACCGGACGTTTTTCGTCGTCCTTCGAATAGTTGTTCACATAATACTTGTAATTGGGGATATCCTCATCGCGGATGTAGTCGTCGATCGAAGGGGCTTCTGCCGCTTCGGCATCAGCCTCTTTTTCGGTTTCTACGTCTTCGTCGAGGATCGGGTTTTCCTCAATTTCCTGTTTGATGCGTTGTTCCAGTTGCAGGGCCGGCAGCTCGAGCAGTTTAATCATCTGCAGTTGCTGCGGAGACAACTTTTGCATCATCTTCTGTAGACTGTATTGATTCAGTCCTGCCATAGTACGTGGGATTGGGTTATACGTATAGTAGTTTGTAAAGGGATGTGCTATTTTATGGGTTAGAACTCCGCATTTTTCGGCGTGCGCGGGAAGGGGATCACGTCGCGAATATTGGCCATCCCGGTCACAAACAGGAGTAGCCGCTCAAATCCCAGGCCAAAACCGCTGTGGGGGGCCGTTCCGAAGCGCCGGGTGTCGAGATACCACCATACGTCCTTTTCCGGAATGCCGAGTTCGGCGCAACGGGCGGTCAGCTTCTCGAGACTTTCTTCGCGTTGCGACCCGCCGATGATTTCCCCGATTTTGGGGAAGAGCACATCCATCGCGCGGACGGTTTTGCCGTCGTCGTTCTGCTTCATATAGAACGCCTTGATCTCCGCCGGGTAGTTGGTCAGGATGACCGGTTTCTTAAAATGCTTTTCGACCAGGTAGCGTTCGTGTTCGCTTTGCAGGTCGAGGCCCCAGTTGACCGGGAACTCGAATTTCTGTCCCGAAGCCATCAGGATCTCGATCCCTTTGGTGTAATCGAGGCGCACGAAATCGTTTTCGACCACGAATTGCAGGCGCGGGATCAACTCCTCGTCATACATCTTGGCCAGGAACTCCAGGTCGTCTTTGCAATGCGTCAACGCATAGGTAATGAGGTATTTCAAAAAGTCTTCGGCGAGGTCCATGTTGTCCTCGATTTCATAAAAGGCCATCTCGGGTTCGATCATCCAGAACTCGGCCAGGTGGCGCGGGGTGTTCGAGTTTTCGGCGCGGAAAGTCGGCCCGAAAGTGTAAATTTCGGACAGGGCCATCGCCCCCAATTCGCCTTCCAACTGGCCCGATACGGTCAGGTTGCAATGTTTCCCGAAGAAATCTTTCGTGAAATCAACTTGGCCCTGCTCGTCGCGCGGCGGGTTTTCGATGTCGAACGTGGTGACGGAAAACATCTGTCCGGCCCCTTCGGCGTCCGACCCGGTGATGATCGGCGTGTGGAGGTAGACGAAACCGCGTTCGTTGAAGTAGTTGTGGATCGCGAAAGCCATGGCGTGGCGCACACGCAGCACGGCCCCGAACGTATT
This sequence comes from Rikenellaceae bacterium, assembly GCA_031553805.1. Lineage (GTDB taxonomy): Bacteria > Bacteroidota > Bacteroidia > Bacteroidales > Rikenellaceae > JAITVB01. The sequence goes on from JAVBLC010000002.1 coordinate 168,622, forward strand.
CGTCCGGGGACGCAGGTGGGCAATTTCACGCAGAAATTCGAGCGAGTGTCCTTTTTTCTGCAACGGGTAAGTTTCGGGGTCGGCCGTGCCGTAAACCTCTACGGCCGTCGCCTGGATTTCGACCGGTTGGCCCGAACCGAGCGATTCGACCAGTTTGCCCGTCACCTTGAGGCACGCCCCGGTGGTCACTTGGCGCAGCAGTTCTTCGTCGAACTGCGCCACGTCGATGACTACCTGTATGTTGTGGATCGTCGAACCGTCGTTCAGCGCCACGAAAGCGATGTTCTTGTTGCCGCGTTTGGTGCGTACCCAGCCTTTGGCTATGACCTGGCGTTCGAGTTCTTTCGATCCTAAAAGTTGTGCGATTTTTGTTCTTCCTCCGCGTGACATAGAGCGTTTGGTGATAAGTGGGTTAGTGTTTAAGGTGAATTAGTAATAGATATAGGATATATCGTCGTGGATGAACGTCACCGGCCCATTGCAGGTGAGCGTCGTGCCGCGGTCGACGGAGAGCGTGTCGGTGCTTTTCAGGCTGGTGTCGAGCAGGTAGAGCGTTTCCTTGCCGCCCCCCTTCGACCGGAACCCGCAATCGGTGGCGTAGAGCACCGGTGACTCGACCACGTAGCGCGTGTAAACCCGGCTGAAATTACTGCCTTCGACCGGAACCTCGGGCAGGGTTTCCAGCTTGAACTGAGCGGTAGCCAGGGCCGATTCAACAGGTGTTCCCTGGGTCTGGGTGATGTTTACGCGGAAGAGGTCCCACAGCGCATAAGCGTGTGAAGAGGTCAACTGCAGGTAGTAATCCGTCGCCCGCACCTGCCATTGCGAGGCCGATTTGGCTTCGATCTGGTAGGTTCCCTCGTCGATCCGGGCCTCCATCAGCCCGAAGTTGACTACCCCGATCAGGAATTGTTGGCTCTCCGGTATTTCAGCCGTCCACACCGCACCGGGCTCGGTCAGCGAGGCGCCGTAGGTGTGGATCGTAATGGCTCCCTGTCGGTTAAAGTCCTGTGAGACGGTGGTTTCGAGCGTATTGTAGGTGATCGTGTACGATTTCTGATCGGTGGTGGTGATCGTCGCCCCGCCGAAAAGCGACTGGCGCAGGGCTTCGGCCCGCGACGGGTCGGCCTTGGTTGTGTTGAGGTAAACCTCCAGGCGGTAGGCGATGTTAAACGGGTCGAGCACCACGTCGTTGATGGTCGACACCTCGCCGTACCACTGGCGGTAATAGAGCATCGGATCGCTTTCGGTCGAACTTTTACACGAAACAAACACACTCGCCGCAGCGAAAAGGATCAGGAAAACTTTTTTCATATCTCAGCTAATCATAATACCTACAAAAGGCCAAAGTTACCAGTTTTTTTGTGATAGTTCAAACTTAGGGCCCGTTTTTTAATGTTAATTAAAAAACGTAGTGTGGGTATGGTTTAGTATGGGGTTTGACAAACCAGACAGCCACCTTATGGAGATAAAGATGCCAAAAAACGATTTTTAGCTGCATCAGCAAGCGGGGAGATCAGGCTGAAACAGGCTGTCGTCGTGCCCGCAGGGCGTTGAACAACCGCTCGCCCCACACCGCCGCCCAGGCCAGTACGAGCCGTGGCACGATCAGCCAGAACACCCCGATGCCGATTGCGACAAAGAGGAGGGTGTCTTCCAATAGGCTGTGCGAAATGGCGATATGGGTGTTGAGGTAGCGGGCGTCACGGGGCGAGATTTCGCCCTTTTCGATCTCGCCGATCATCACCGCGCCGCCGTAGGCCAGCCCGACGCAATTGGCCACCACCCACAGGAACGACGTCGACCGTGGTAGCCCTAAGGCCCGCATCGCCGGCCGCAGCGGCCAAATCAGCGCATCGATCAGCCCGAACTCCCGTAACACGGCCTGCAACACGTTGAGCCCCACGATAAAGCAAAGCATTTTTAGCGATAGCCAAACACTTGCCATGGCCCATTGCGCGAACACCCCGCCCCAAGACGTGGGGAGGACCGCCGCCGCCCCGCCGAAGACCAACCGTCCGTCCATCGCGGCGGGCAAGATCCCGTTCAGTCCGGCGCCGGCAATGAGCGCCGCCGCGATCCGCAACGGGACGATAAACGCGGCCCGGCTGCCCGTTTTGCGCTGGATCGCCGTTTCGATGATCAGGTTGTGGGCGATCAGGCACATCACGGCCAGGATCACCACCGCCCGGTAGTCGAATCCGATGGTGTCGATCACCGCAATCGCGGCGTATATGTTGACCAGTATCGAAGTCAGGAAAACCAGTACCGCCTCGCCCGGCAACCCGAGTCCGTTGAACAGCGGTTCGAACGCCCGCGCGACCCATGCGATCATCCCGGCGTAGTTGAGGCACGAAACGGCGAGCGTGATCGTGAGCGTCAGCCGCAGGATCCACCCCGCACTCCGCAGGGCAGGGGGGACGGCCGCCCAGGCCGCCTTTCCCATTCGCCGGAAAAAATGTGCGATGGATGTGTTATTTGATGACATAGATTGTTTCGCCGGGGCGTTTCATCAGGTAATTTTCGCGGGCCAGTTGTTCGAGGTAGTCGTTGTCCTTCAGGTTTTCGAGCACGGTGCTGTCCTCGGCGATTTTTTTCAGGTAGTAGGCTTTTTGTTCTTCGAGGGCTTTGATGTTTTGGCGCACCTGCCAACTGTCGACCAGGTTGTTCTTGTCGATGAAGGTAATGAGCACGAGGAAGAAGAGGATCGTGATCACGAGCAGGCGGTTTCCCTTGAAGAAGTTTTTCATTGTGTGCCGGTGGAAAATGTTACGGCAAAGGTAATAATTTTCTATGCAAAGAAAGTCCACGAAAGCAAAGCTTTCCAGAAAAATTTTCGGTGTCGCTTTTTATAAAAAGGTGCGTGCTCGCACGGGGAGTTTTTTCAAAGCAAAGTGAATCTCCCGGTGCGGGGACGCACCATAAAAATCTCTTGAGCGCGGGCAAAAACCCCTATTTCCACCATTCAAAAAAATGATGTACCGGCCCATGTCCGTCCCCGAGCCGATAATCCGCCCCGGCGGCAATCGCCCCGTGAATGTACTCTTCGGCCTGCCGGACCGCCTCGGGCAACGCAAGCCCCCGGGCCAAACCGGCGGCAATGGCCGACGAGAGGGTACAACCCGTGCCGTGCGTATTTTTGGTGTCGATCTTTGTGTAAGGATAAGCATACTCGGCCGCCCCGTCAAATAATAAATCGCTGACTTCAGTCCCGGACAAATGTCCCGCCTTGGCCAATACGGCCCGTGCCCCGCGGCTTTGCAACGCCTTGGCGGCAGGCCGGAAATCGGCCTCTGCGGCAATCGACCGGCCCGTCAGGAAAGCGAGTTCCGGTACGTTGGGCGTCACGAGCGCAGCCAGCGGAAATAGCCGTTCGACAATGGCGTCGACCGCCGCTTCCGAGATCAGCCGGTCGCCCGAAGTGGCGACCATCACCGGGTCGAGCACTACGTTCACCACGCGGTATTTTTTGAGCAAGGCCGCCACGGTTTCGGCTATTTCGGGCGTAGGGATCATCCCCAGCTTGACGGCGTCGGCCCCGATGTCCGAGAGTACGGCTTCGACCTGTCCGGAGACGACCTCGACCGGCAGCACGTGTACGGCCGACACGCCGAGCGTATTTTGTACCGTCACCGAAGTGATCGCCGAGGCGGCATAGCAGCCCAGCGCCGAAGCGGTCTTGATGTCGGCCTGGATGCCGGCTCCGCCGCCGCTGTCCGAACCGGCGATGGTCAGAAAACGGGCGTAGTGTTTCATGGTGTGCGTTTGAGGGTGATGAGGGTGATCTCGGGCGTCGACCCGTAGCGGTAGGGGAAGAGCGCCACGCCGATCCCCTCGTTGATGATCAATTTCTGCTCGTTTTGCTCGTATATTCCGCCCCAATCACGGTAAATGGCCGATGCCGGGGAAAGGCGCTTTCCGAACACGTTGAAGACCATCTGCATCGCGTGGGTGTGGCCGGAAAGGGTGAGGTCGATACCGTTGTGTCCCGCCACCTGTTCGCGCCAGAAAGTCGGGTCGTGCGACATCAGGATGCGGAATGTGCTGTCCGTCACCCCGGCCGAGGCTACCGCCAGATCGCCCCGTTGGGGGTAGGGGGCATGGCCCCAGTTTTCGATGCCGGTCAGGGCGATCGAATCGGCCCCCTCGTGAAGCATCACCGAGCGGTTGTTCAACAGGTGCCAACCGATCTTGTCGTAAAAGTCGACCAGTTCACGGAGGTTAGCCTCCTTTTCCACATCGGTTTTCCAGCGGGCGTAACCGCCGTAGTCGTGGTTGCCCAGGATGGCGTAGCAGGGCGCTACCCCGGTAAACCTCCTCAGAACCTCCTCAAATCTGAAAACTTCGCCGGTGTGGGCGTGAACCAGGTCACCGGTGAAGAGGATCACGTCGGGGCGAATCGTTTGCAAGCTGTCCAACAGTTTGTCCATCACTCGCGTCGTGCGCATATTGCCCAGGTGGGCGTCCGACAGGTGGACAATCCGGTAGCCGTCGAATGCGGGTGGAATTTTTTCGGAAGAAACCGTGAAATGGGTCGTGCGTAGTTTTTGTAAACCGAACGTCCCGCCATAGCCGATCACATAAAAAACATAGGCCGCCGCCAGTCCGCCCAGGGTGAAGAAAAAGCGTCGCCAGCCCCGGCCCCGGTTGCGGTCATAGCGGCTTCCCCGGCCGAAAAACAGCGCCGGGAACGACAGGAGCATATAGGTGAATTTCGGGACGTAGATCAACAGGTACACCAGCGTAAAATTCTGGAAAAAGCTCTCCGGCAAAAGGTTGCGTTCGTCGACCCGGCCGAAGACCATAAATATCCAGAAGACGACGAAAATCACGTCGATCGCCCAATACAGCACCCGCAAGATGCGGTTTTTCGTCCATTTGCAGAAAGCGGTCTTATAGAAATAATATTCTGCAACAACGTTAAACGTGAAGAGGATCAGTAGGATCCGAATGAAAAAAGGCATCGTTTCGCAAGATTAAAAATGAGTAAAACCGTGGTAATTGAGTACACGTGCAACGCCTCCCTCCGTCCAGGTGATGCGGGGTTCACCCGGGGTGATTTTCCCGATGACGGAGAGTTCGCGGCCAAACGTTTCGGTGTATCGTTTTTGCAGGTCGTCCAACGCTTCAGCGGCGACGGTGGCCAACAACACATAATCTTCGCCGCCGGCAAAGGCCGCCTCCAACGAGTCCCACCCGCGGCGTTCGCAAACATTTTGTAATGTGGGTGAGAGCGGAGCCCTATCCACAAAAATCTCCGCCGCCACACCGGAAGCGCGCAGGATATGCAGCAAATCGGAGGCCACGCCGTCCGACACGTCCATCATGGCCCGCACACCCGGTTCTCCGCCCAGAAAAAGGCCCTCCTCGACGTGGGGCCGCGGGTTGTGATGGGTTTTTACGAGCGCGGTTTCTTCGGCGGTCAGCTCGTTCAGGGCATCGCCCGCAAGCAGCAGTTTCAGGCCCGCGGCCGAGTCGCCCAACGGGCCGGTGACGACTACCGCATCGCCGGGGCGGGCGCTGCTCCTGTATTTAATGTGCGTGTCATCGGCCTCGCCCAGCAGGGCCACGTTGACCACCAATCCGGCGGGCGAAGCGGTCGTGTCGCCGCCGAGCAGCGGAACGCCGTAACGGGCCGACATTTCGGCATAGCCGGTCATAAATGCTTCGAAGAACGTATCGTCGACCGACGGGGGCAACCCCACCGACAGGAACGAAGCCACGGGCCTTGCGCCCATCGCTGCCACGTCGCTCAGGTTGACGGCCAGGGATTTCCGGCCGAGTTCTCCGGGGGTGATCTTTTCCTGCAGGAAGTGGCGGCTTTCGACCAGCATATCGGTGGTGACGACCATTGAGCGGCCGCCGCCCTGGGGCAATACGGCTGCGTCGTCGCCGATGCCGGTCTGCCCGCGGCCTTCGGCCAGCGGGGCGAACATGGCCCGGATGCGGGCGATCCATTCGAACTCTCCTTGCAGGGGCATTTTTTGATTTTTCTTTGCTGCAAAAGTGGGCAAAAAATCAGGGTCGACAAAATATTCCCTCCAGGTAAATCCGGAAAAGGCGAAGTTTTTGATTTTGCAGGGCGCCACTTCGTTTTGTTTCAGATTTTTTTGACTCCGTAGAATTTGTCCCCTGCTCGCTTGTTTCGAGAGCCTCGAGTTGAAGCTCCGCTTCGGCTCGTTTTTTCGCTGTAAAAAGAGTATTAAGCGTACCTTCCTAAAGAACCTCCGTTAAAATTATTTGGAAAGTGGTTTAAATATCAATTTTGTGTGTAATTTTGCAGCTCAAATTATGTAATATGGCGAAGAAGGTCCTGATCATAAACGGCCCCAACCTGAACCTGCTCGGTAAACGCGAGCCGGGAATTTACGGCGGGGAGAGTTTTCAGAATTATTTCGAGAAACTCAAGCAGACGTTTTCAGATATCTCGCTCGATTATTACCAGTCAAACGTCGAGGGCGAGCTGGTCAACGCCATCCACGCTGCCGACGGCCGTTACGACGGCATCGTGCTCAACGCCGGGGGCTACACCCACACCTCGGTCGCGCTGGCCGATGCGATCGGCGCGGTAAGCACGCCGGTGGTCGAGGTGCACATTTCGTGCATCCTGGCTCGCGAAGAGTTCCGCCATGTGTCGCTCATCGCTCCCCGCTGCAAGGGATCGGTGATGGGCTTCGGGCTCGACTCCTACCGGCTGGGTATCCTTGCCCTCATTCCCTAAACACACGCAAAACACACACACGTAAACATCGATATGCTGAAGAAGACAAAAATAGTGGCAACCGTTTCGGACCTGCGCTGCGGCGTGGATTTTATCCGCGAATTGCACGAATCGGGGATGGATGTGGTGCGCATCAACTCGGCGCACGTAACCACCGAAAGCGCCACCCAGGTGGTCAAAAACGTACGCGAAGTGTCGGACCGGATCGCCATCCTGATCGACACCAAAGGCCCTGAACTGCGCATCACGGCGATGGCGGACGCCTGGGCCAACGGTATTCCCGTCGAACTGAACGAGATCGTCCGCCTGAAAGGCACCGATAAAGGCACTCCTTCGTCGAAAGAAGTGATCTACGTCACCGATGCCGACCTCTATGACGAGGTGTTCATCGGTGCGGTCGTGCTGATCGACGACGGTGAGATCGAGCTCGAGGTGATGGACAAAATGTCGGATATGCTCATCTGCCGTGTCAACAACAGCGGCACGATCAAGGGCAAGAAGAGCGTCAATATTCCCAACGTGAAGACGAACTTGCCTTCACTGACGGAAAAAGATATAAAATTTATCCATTGGGCGATCGATATGGATATCGACTTCATCGCCCACTCGTTCGTGCGCAAGAAGGAAGACGTGCTCGAGGTGCAGCGCATCCTCGACGAGCGCGGTAGCCACATCAAGATTATTTCTAAGATTGAGAACCAGGAAGGGGTCGATAACATCGACGAGATCCTCGACGTCACCTACGGGGTGATGGTGGCCCGCGGCGACCTGGGCGTGGAGCTGCCCGCCGAAGAGATCCCGATTGCCCAGCGCAGCCTGGTGAGCAAGTGCATCGCCAGCAAGAAGCCGGTGATCATCGCCACCCAGATGCTCCACTCGATGATCCTCAGTCCGCGCCCGACCCGGGCCGAGGTGAGCGACATCGCCAACGCCATCTACCAGCGTGTCGATGCGATCATGCTGAGCGGCGAAACGGCCAGCGGTAACTATCCGGTCGAAGCCGTGCAAACGATGGCCAAGATCGCCCGCAAAATCGAAACCGACACCAAGCCGATGACCGATATCGAGATGGTGCGCATCAATAACGAAATCACGGCCCAGTTGTCGCGCTCGGCGGTTCGCGCATCGATCAACCTCGACGTCAAGGCGATCCTGTTCGATTCGCTCACCGGGCGTACGGGGCGTTACCTGGCCGCTTTCCGCAGCCAGAAACCGGTCTATGCCGTTTGCTACCATAGATACGTGGTGCGCGAGTTGGCGCTTTCCTACGGCATTGAAGCCATTTATCAGAAACCGTTCGAAACGCACGAAAGTTTCCTGGGGAAAACATTGCAAAAACTTCAGAAGCAGAAGGCGCTGACCAAGGACGACCTGGTGGTGGTGATCGGTGGAAATTTTGGTGCAGCCCAGGGGGCATCGTTTCTCGAAATCGGCACCGTCGACAATCTGCAGCGCAAAACCGAACACGCCGGATACAAATACAACGAACCTTAGCCTTTCTCGTTTCCGTCGGCTGCGCGCATCGCACGACATCTTTGCACGATCCTTCCGTTTTTCCGTCCTCACGTACTAAAGCACGCTGCGGGTGAAAAACAAAACGATCGCACAAACCTGCCGCACGCTACACACAGCGGTGCGTCCCCGCACACGGAATTATAGATCAGGACATAAGGAGCGGAGGGGGAAAACAGGAACACCATCCAAACAATGGAAAACTACATCGGTGAGATCGTCGCCATCCTGGGCGCCCTGTCGTGGACGGCCAGCGCCCTCTTTTTTGAGTATGCCGGCCACCGGATCGGGTCGCTGATCGTCAACCTGCTGCGCCTTATCTTTGCCTTTTTCCTGCTGGGCGGGCTGCTGTGGATCGCCACCGGCAGCTTCTGGCCGCAGGGGGCCGACGGGCACACCTGGTTCTGGATGGGCCTTTCGGGGGCCGTCGGGTTTGTTTTCGGCGACCTTTGCCTGTTCTATTCCTACCTACTGATCACCTCGCGTTTTTCGCAACTGGTGATGACGCTCGCCTCGCCCTTTGCGGCGCTGTTCGGGTGGATGATGCTCGACGAACACATCCGGCCGCTCGGTTTCCTGGGGATGGCCATCACGCTGACCGGGATCGCCATATCGGTGCTCAAGCGGGGAGGCGAGGGGGCCAAACTGAAAATTAAGTTGCAACCCCGCGGCCTGTTCTTCGCCGCCTGCGGCGCGCTGGGGCAGGGATTGGGCATCGTGCTGAGCAAGAAAGGGATGCTCTACTACCAAGCCGCGGCGGCGGGCAACGAAACGATCGAGAAATTCATCCCTTTTTCGGCTACGCTCATCCGGGTGATCATCGGGATCATTGGCTTTGCAGCGATCATTTTCTTCACCGGCCGGGGCCAACAATTCGTGGCCGGTATTCGCCACCGGCAGGGGCTGGCCGCTACTTTCGGCGGATCGATCTTCGGCCCGTTCATCGGGGTGTCGCTATCGCTGATGGCCGTGTTGTATACTGAAACGGGCATAGCATCGACCATCCTGGCCACGACCCCGATCCTGATTCTGCTGCCTTACCGCCTGATCTACAAGCAGCGCATCTCGCCGTGGGAAATCCTCGGGGCGCTGATCAGCGTGATCGGGGTAGCCTTGTTTTTTCTGTAAATTTTTCGCTATTTTGTCCGGACAAAACCTACCCATCCGAATGTGGGACAGGTGCGCTGACTCTTATTAAGCCTCTCTTATGAAAAAATTCATCGTATTGTTCATCCTTGCACTGGCCGCCGTCAGCGCGAATGCTCAGTCGCCCCACGCCCTTTGGAACGAGGGGATCCACGGCCCGGTGAGAAGCATTACGGAAACCGAATATCCGGCCGATGCCGTCGGAAAAAAGAAAAGCGTCATAAGCACCGCCGAGATCAAATGCGACCGGCAGGGGATGCTGCAACGCCAGGTGATCCAGACGCAGGGCGCTGAACGCAACTACGCCCGCTACACCTACCGTTATGACGAGGACGGGTGGCTGACCGACCGGTTGATCTACTACAAAAACGGCAAGCTGAACGTCCGCAACGAATATCTCTATGACGAGTCGGGAAACCCGCTGGCGCTCGACACCTACGAGGGGACGGACGGACACCTGTACGGACGCTGCGAGATCACGTTCCGTAATGGTGGCTATTACGAAAAAACTTACTGGAACGACGATTGGGAATGGACTTTCGTCTACAACGCCCAGGGCGATATGGTTTGGGAGCGGGACAGGGAAGGCAGTTATATCTACAAATACAAATACGACGACCGCGGCAACTGGACGCGCCGCGTCCGGTATCCTGCTGACGAGGGCGACCGCCCGGAAGACCCCGACCGCGTCACTTTCCGCAAAATTGTTTATTGGTAGTCCCCCCATCAGTCCTCCACCTAAAGAAAAGGGAAAACGGTAAGTCAGCCCTCATCCCACACTTCCAATGCCGACAGACGCAGGGCGAAGCCTTGCAATCCCGCCTATAGGCAAATGGCGTGAAGAAAAATATTCCGAAAAGCGTCAGCGTAGTCCACTGTTTGAGCGCAGCGAGTTGTGGACGAAGTAGCTTTTCGGAATATTTTTTAGCCATTTGACTAAAGCGGTGATCTTTCTTTGGTTACTTTCTTTGGATGGCAGCCAAAGAAAGTAACTGACACTAACGGTCGAGAAGCGGAACCGTTGCGCCAACGAACAAAACCCTCTGTGCGGGACGCACCAAAACAGTTGCGGCGGGCATTTGCCCGCCGCGCTATGTTTATTGGCCACTGCACAAGAGATTTTTATGCATTGGAGGGGTATCTCTAAGGAGCCGGATCCTGCATAAAAATCTCAGGGGAGTATGGCTCCCACGCATTGGGCTGCACCGAGGGAGGCTGCGCCGAGGATACTGACGCTTTTTATAAAAAGCGCCGCAAAATTTTTCTGGAAAACTTTGTTTTCCTGGGGTGACCTTACTCGGGAAAATCCCCCAGTGCGGGGACGCACTGGGGGACGCACTATTCCAGAATAATTTGCCGGTTCTTCGGATACTTCACCTCGTATTTGATCGTCAGCGGCTTGCTTTCGCCCGGAGCGAGCGTCAACCGCCAGGTCAATTTACCCGTTTCCTTGTCCCACGCGGCACCCGAAATCTGCGACGCCGTCACTTCGATCTCCTTGTTGACCGACACCGGAATCTGGTCTTCGAGCACCAAGGTCACTGGCTGGCGCTTGGTGTTGCGCACCGTGATGTTCCAACTCCGCACCTCGCGCTGCGACGAGCCGACTGACTGGCGTGAAGCGAAATCGGCCCCCTTGACGCGGGTCACCACAATGCCTTTGTCGCGGCCCAGCGAAAGGTCGAGCGTGTCGGTAGCGGCACGCGGGTCGATGTAGGATTTGCCCACGTAAGTACCCTCGAAGAAGAGGCTTGCCTCGCCCGGCACCAGGTTATACTCCTCCCATCCCGTAGCACGGGCCAGCAGGAAAGCGTCCTTGTCGAGCTTCGCCACGGCATAGTATTCGTAAGAGGCCGGAATGTCGAGTTTCTTGTATTCCACGCCCTGGGGCTTGCCTCCGGTCGGAACGTCACATGGCACGCCGATCGCGTATTCGGTCGTGGTCACTCCCTCGGTCTGCTGCGTGTAGGTGGCGGCCGAACCGGCAGCCGGGGCTTCGGGGGCGTAAGCTATTTCCGCCTGTTTGACAGCCATCATGTCATACATCACCACTTCCTCGGCCATAACTTGGTTTCTCGATGAAGCCCGGGCACGCATGGGAGCCGGCTGGTAATAATCGAGATACCACGGATAAAGCGTCGGTTTGGTGCCGCTCTGGGTCGGGTTGCCGGTCGAGAGGGTGAGTTTTACGTTTTTCCAGTCTTCACCCGTGTTTTGATAAACCTGGGCTTTGCACACGAGCGACAGCGGATGGGCAGTGTCGGCGGCACGCACGTCGTAGGTCGGCGTCCATCCGGCTCCCTGCACGATGTAGCTGATCGTCACCGGGGCACGCAGGTCGGCCGGTGCGGCGATCGTCAGCGTCACCTCGCCCGAGGGCTGGCGCGGCTTCGACTGGTAGGATTGCAACTGTTCCTGTACCTTGCGGATCTTTTCGGTAACGACCAGCCGCTCTTCGTCTACCTTCAGCTGGCGGGTCTTGATGTCGGCGATGCGGGTGCGGAAAAAGTCCGACACCTCACGCAACTGCGTAGCGGTGACGCCGTTTTGTCCGCCGATATAACGGTTGGCCTGGAGCATCGAATCCTCGGCCTGCAGCGCACGTGTATTGCTCGCCACCCGCCGCAGTTCGGCCCGCAGGCTGTCGAGCGATTTTTCGAGCCGCGCCACTTCGGGCGCTTTTTCCTGCGTTCTGAGGTGGTTGAGTTCGTAGGCGACCGAAAGGATCGTGAAATTGCCCTTGCCCGAAGCCTGCAGGCTCTGCTGGTCGATCCACTGGGGCAGGTTTTCGAACACCACGCGGTTGGTGCCGGCGCGGAGCTGGACGTTGGCCGTGCGGGTAATCTGGGCGTTGTTCAGGAAAACGGTGACCCCGTCGATCGACGAGACGGGGCGCACTTCGCGCTCCTGGGCCGCCAGCGTCAGGGGCAGGCAGGCCAATAATAGGCATTTTAACAGTTTCATCGTATGGTTTTTTCTTTGGTTTTTCATCGTGGGGAAAGCGTGATCCCGTGTGCCGGTAAAAAGTACAGGGATAAAGGTAACGCTATTTTCAGAAAATTCCGGCGGTTTTTTCAAAATGGATGGAATATAGGTGAGGAAAGAAATTTTATTTATATTTGCCTGCATAAGCATAAATCTTTAAGAATATGAGCACCCATCCCTCCGAAACCCCCTCGAACCCCGCCGCCCCTCCCCGCAAAGGAGGGCGAAAAGGGTTGATGGTCCTGCTGATTATCGCCATCCTGCTGATGGCCGGCGGAATTTTTGTCGGACTGATGCTGTGGAAGCAGCACCGCGTTAACGACTATACTTCGTACAATAACGAATATTTCGTCGCCGCCCCCGAGTTGAGTGTCATGGAACGCACGCGCGACGGCGGGTTCCGCTTCGTCGATGAGGTGCCTTACGGCACTCCCTTTGCGCTGGAGAAGACGGCCGTCGACGTGGGAGGTAAGAAATACTACCGGATCGTCCCGTTCGAGTCGGACAGTGAATACACGCTGCCTTCCGAGTTCAAGGGCAAAGATTGTTACATCGAAACGACCTGCGATTTCGACCTCGAAAGCGCCTGTTACCTTGATTACTACAACCTGACCTTTCCGGTTAAGGAGGCGCAAAACCTGCCCTCGTATGTCAAGAAAACCATTTTCAATTACGACTACGACCACGAGAGCGACCTCTCGTTCACCCAGAATCCCGACCGGATCAAGTCGATGATCGCTTACGGCGACTTCGATCTCGACGGCGAGGAAGACGTGGCGGTGATCCTCGAGTCGATCGACCCGACGGAATCGTGGACCAAACTCTTTGTGCTGTGCTATAACAAGGACCTCAAGAAGTCCTACATCGCCTACGAGGATGCCAGCTACTACGCCGACAGTAAGCCGACCGTGCGCACTTTCCGCAAGGACACCCCCATCTATATGGATACCGAGGAGCAGGTCAAAGCGCCCAACAACGGCATTTTCCAGGAATTCCCGCGCGGAGGCGACAGCTATGCGATTTTTTATGACCCCAAGAGTAAGGAGTTTGTCAGCTACCTCCAGCGTCCGCTGAGCGAGATCACTGACGAGGGCGAGGAAGAATATTATGAGCACAACGGCGATGAAGAAGAACCGTCGCACACCGGGGAAACGACCGAAGCCGAAGAGGCGGGTTGATTATGCGGCATAGTGTCAAGAATAAACCGGGCCGTTTCTCACACGAGAAACGGCCCGGTTCGTTTTTGCCTTGTCTGATTCCGGCAGAGAGGAGCAACGACGACGACAAAAAACGGGGCCGTCATCAGGACGGCCCCGTGCTGTTTTAGCGGACTGCCAGCGGCAGCGCGTTATTGGTCTTTGTAATTTCTTTGAGCGTCCCTTCGGGGTCGATCACCACGTTGAGGTTGGCCGGATCGACACCCCGCGGCAGGGTAAGGGTCACGGCGACCCGTTTGGGCAGCAGGTCGGCGGCTGAAGCCAGCGCCGGAATATTGGCCGTAGCCACCGTTTTGCCCGCGGCGTCGACCAGCGCGATCGGCGTGGCCGGCGCGTCGACCGGCCCCAGGTTGTGGACGGTCACCGTCGCCCGGTTCTTGTCGAGGCGGATGTCGTCGCGTCCGATGGCCAGGTCGGCCCGGTTGCCAAATTTCTCGCCTTGCCCTGTAACGGTCATTTTGATCATTACGCTTGTGCGCGGCGGAATCGAAAGCGTCACCGTTTCGCCGCGGCCGAAGGTAACCTGTTCGCTCCGGGTTTCGCTGTCGAGGAGGCCGTCGCCGTTGGTGTCGCTGCCCCACGAGAGTTTCCACTGGCCGCCGAGTACGTCGGCCCCGGTCATCCGGGCGTCGATCGCGTGATTGGCCGTATTGAATAATTCGACCTCAAACTCGCGCGGCGTAGCGACCGGCATCAGGATAGCCACCTGTTCGGCCTGTTCACCGTCGAAAGACCAACTAACGGTATTGCCCGGGTAGAGCGTGTTGCGGGCCGATCCGACGCCGCCCATGCGCGAGCGCTGCAAGGGTTCCAGCGGGAAAGCCACGCGGTCGGTCCAGAGCATCCCGAGGGTATTGATGTACTCCTTGGTCCGGATGGTGCGGAGATTATCGGCGTAATAACCTTCGAGATAGGCCTTGTCGCCGGTCGCCTGCCAGGCCAGATGGCGCAGGTAGTCGGTGCCCGAGGTGGGGGTCACGCGGTCGAGGATGGCTTGGGCCATCACCTTGCGCAAACCGGTCTGGTTCAGAATATCCGAGGTAATGATCCGGGTGTTTTCGGCCTGGTCGGCGATCGGTTTGAGGTATTTCGCCTCGCCGGTCAGCTTCCACGCTGACCACAACACAGACAGGATGTTGCCGAGCGACGACGGCCGCACGGTGTCCGTTTCGAAATGGATCTCGGTGATAAGCGTCGTGCGCCCGTTAGCGTCGACCTTGGCGTGGGCCAGCAGGCCGTCGGCCATCTCGAGAATGAGTTGCTTGGCGGTAGGGTTGCCGTAGAACTCGGCCATCTGCATCGCCGAGATCAGGTGCAGTCCGATGTAAGCGTTCTGCCATCCCCACACGCCGGTGGCCATGCGGTTGGCGCCGAAGTATTCCGAACGCGCGTGGCGGTGCCCGGCCGGATTGATGGCGGTGATGTAGTGCATCGCCGCGTAGGCACACTCCATCAGCCGTTCGACCTGTTTCGGGTCGCCGAAGCTGACCAGGTTCATTTCGCCGACGACGTTCACCCCTTCCTCGTAGGTGTGGAGCATATCGGTCTGGATGGCCGAAACACCATTTTTCAACATCTTTTCACGGTAGATCGCTTCCAGCATCCGGCTCAACGAATTTTTCGTTTTTTCTGGAATTACGCCCATCATCGTCAGGGCGGGGATGTAGTTCCCAAAGTCGCTGTCGTCCGACAGGCCGCCGCCGAATTCTCCGTTACTGATCTGGCGGTTATCGATCTGCCACTCGACGAAGTGGCGGAATTCTTTCAGGTATTCGAGCTGCAGGTAAGCCCACTCTGGCACGCCGGCCGGCGCCGGCGCAATTTCTGTTTCCGGCCGCGGCTGTTCCGGGTTGTATTCGTACCAGTATTCGCGCCCCTCCTTGTGGTTGGGGTCTACGGCCAACAGGTCGGTCATGTCGGCTTCGATCTGTACGTATTTGTTCAGCCGGCTGTCGTTGGGGCGCTCCTCGATGATCATCGCGTGGTTGTCGCGTACCTGGGTGAATCGGTCGGCTACGTGTTCCTTTTTGGCCTCTTCGCGGTCCTTGAACACGAGTTCGATCCGCGCGCCTTCCAACAGGGCGGCGTTGAAATCGGCGCCGGCGCCCGCCACGGTGATATACAGCGGCTTGTCCACGGGCAGGATGCGGTCGCGCAGATCGAGCCACAGCACACGGCCCTCGTTGGGCTTGATCGAGAACGAGTAATCGAGCATATTGCGCAACGGCCAGATCGGGTCTTTCACCTGGATGTTCATCGGGAAAAGCCCACCCGCCAGGGGGGCGACGTTCATTGCAGGCAGGGTGATCCGGATGCCGTCCAGCCCCGCGTCAATGTTGTTCCAGGTGTAGTTGCCGCTCGAGGCGCCCGGTTCGAGGGCGTTATTGACCATCCCGCTGCGGAAGTCGGCCGGGATGACGATGTGTGCCAGCGGCATTTTTTTCGATGCTTCGGGAGCCGGTCTGGCCGGGGCAACCGTGCGTCCGGGTTGGGCGATGAGGATTGACACTTCGTCGGCCGGGAAACGCCCGTAAATGTACTCTTCGATCGGGACCAGCGTCGGATCTTTCAGGTTGCCGCGCGAGGAGAGCGTGTAACTTAGTCTGGCAACACCCCTGGGCGCATCGCCGGAATGAATATAAAACGCGTCGAACTCGCCGATCGGGTTTTCCTGGTGGTTGTTCGTAAAGACTACCGTTTGGCCCGTCACCGGGGCGTCCATCTTGTGGAACGTGCGTTCGAGGCTCACGCTCGGCCGGGTGAAGATGTTGCGCCCGCCGGTGCCGTCGCTGTTCGGCGTCAGGGAGATTTTGCCGTCGGCGCCGCTCGACACTTCGAGGTAATTCCACGGTTCGTCGGGCATATTGAAACGCACCTGCTGCCCCGAAAGCGTGTAGCAATCCCAGTCGGGCAGGATGAAATAGTCGGTCCGCCCGGGCAACCGCGATTGGTTGTAAACGCCCGGCCAAGTGGTTTCGCGGATGCCGTCGTTGGCTTTCCACCACCAGCGTTTCAGGTCGTAGGCTTCAAGGATCTGTACTTTGCGCACCGTCGTCGCTTCGTTTTCGAGGTAAGGCGGCAGGTCGCCCGGACGGTCCCACCCGTAACGCAGCAGCCACTCTTTTTTCCACTCGGCCTGTGCCAGGTCGCGCACCGGGGCCGGAGCGCTCACCGTCTTACCGGCGGCCAGGTCGGTCACTTGCGAGGCGTTGAGTGCGTGGTCGTAAATCTTCACCTCGTCGATGTCGCCGCTGCGGATGAAGCAGTAACGGCTCTGCACCTGGTAGGGGCTGATCACGCGCGAGTGGGGGCCGAACTGGTCCAACCCGGCGTTGAGCACCACGGTCGAATCTTTCTTCCCCGCCAGTTGTCCGTCGACGTAAAGGCGGATGCCCGTGTTTTCGTCCCACGCCAGGGCGAGGTGCACCCACTGGTCGGGGGCAGGCGTCTTCGGCATCTTATATGACGTGCGTACACGCGCCAGGTTGACGTCCGTGACGAAAGCGTCAAACCCGTGCCCGTTCCAGTCGATGCGCAGGAACGCCATGTCCCAGCTCGAATGGTCGGCATAGCCAACGCGGAAAACCGGGAATTCGGTTTCGTCGACCGGCAGCGCCGAGCGCCAGTAAAACGACAGCGTGCCCCGCTGGGCGTAGATGTTTTGCGGCGCCCAGTAGGTGAGCAGTTGCAGGTATCCGCAGCGGATGCCCTGGCCCTGCGCCCCGTCGTTGACGAACGAGATGTTGTTTACATAGTTGGGAATCGGATTGCCGGCGGCGTGATCGGCTTCGAGGCCGCGGTCGCCCGAGAGGTAGAAGAGTAGCCCTTCCTGGGCGTTGGCCGTGTGCATACCCGCAAATGCGGCACATAGCAACAACACCTTTACAAGATTGCAAAGACGTTTCATAGATCGTTTAGGTTAGATGGGTTGAAGGTCGCGGGGATGATCGATCAAATGTAAGCAAAAAATTGAATAATTACTACCCCGGCGCGAAAACCGGTTCGCTGAGGTAGAGGTTGTTGCTTCCCCTGACGATACGCACGGTGCCGGCATCGCCCGAGGCCTTGCCTGCCGCCCGCCCGGGAATGGAAAGTGCGGCGGAAAAAAGAAAATAGCTAAAAAACAAAACCAGTCGCATCTTTACACCGTTTTTATCTCTGGTACAACATCAGTACAACTCAGATAATCCAAAAGGTCACACAGGGCATCTTCAGCCCGGGCAAAAAAGAAGAGCAAACGTGGGTCTGCTCTTTCCAAAAGTTGAGCGTTGTCTGTTTACTCGAATCCGAATATGGCCAGGGCGATCGATCCGATCACGACGACGATGCCCAGCGCACAAAGCAATGAGGTGCCCACGGCCCGCCACACGGAATAGAACGGTCCGTCTGCCTCCTTGTGTTTTTTGAGGAACTTCCCCTGCGACTTTTCGGCGGCAAGGCCGACGATTGCCGTGTAGACGAATGGAATGGCGTAATTGGGCAACTTGTCGAGCACGGCTTCGGGCAGGGCGATCAGTCCGGCAAAGAGGGCGATGGTCCCTACGGTGCACCACAGCAGCCATTGCTTGCCTTCGGCCTTGCGTCCCTGTGCGATCAGATTTTTCCGGACAAGAATGCCCGCCACCAGTGGGCTGCCCAGGAACGTGCCGACGAGAATCGAATTCATCGAGTGGAATTTGGTGTCGGCCCAGGCGTTTGTCGTTTTCGGTTCGGGCGAGGTTTCTTCGGTCGGTTTGAGTTGAATTTCGGCCATAATTTTCAGCGGGTTTTTAAATAAAAAGAAGGCGGATAATAGAAATTATCCGCCTTCACGTGGTCCCTCAGGGGATTGTACTGTCTTAGAATGTGCTGTATTTCAATGCATTGTCTCGCGGTTTAAATTTTTGTACCACGATTTAGCCATGTACGTCCTTCATTGATATGCATTGGACTGCATATGGTCTTGGGGCAAATGTAGGAATTATTTGAGAATAGATCATATTAAACGACTAAAATTCCTTATCGTTTTATTACCCAAACCCCTGTTTTGTCAGAACCCCTACTTTCCAGTATGTCTGCCTGTTCCATTTTTTCGACAAACCGTAAATTTACTAACTCTCAGTTGTTTAGCAACTTATGCCTGTGCAATAATTGTTGTTCTTTGCAAGCGGTGCAATGGTCTTTTCTTGGGTTTCAGATAATTTTACACCTGCATCCGCCAACTCACCCTTGTGATATTTCTCTTTAAATTCGGTGGTAGCCTGTTTTAGTGGCTGAGAGCATAAATTGAGCAAAAATCCTGCTGTCATTGTGATGCGTAAAGCACTGTATGGCACAATAATATTCCTGCTGGTTACGGGCCACAATGCTTTCGACCGGCAGCCAGGCGAACACCGGGTTCTCCTGGTACCGCAAAAGCGTTTGCCACATCCGGCCCATTCGCCCGTTGCCGTCACTGAACGGGTGGATGTATTCAAATTCGCAGTTGAAAAATACAGCTTTTCATTATCTGCGGAAGTTTCACGATTCTAACCCGATGAGAAGAGCATTTTATGGTATTTTTTTGTTATCGAATGGTTGTTTTTTAAAAAAAAGTGATACCTTTATAGGGATGAGTAACATATACGGTTTCCCAACTCTAAAAATTTACCCCCATGAAAAAGAAATTACGCAGATTTTCTTTTATTCTTACTATTTTTGCCGTGCTTGCAAGCTGCGGCAAGGATTATGACTCTGACATCGATGCCCTGTGGAAAGAGCTTAATGGCAAAGCCACAGTGGAACAATTGCAGAACAATCTGACGAATCTCCAAACATCGCTGGAAAACGCCAAAACCGAATTGGAGAAAGCAAAGACCGATGCCGCTGCCGCCCTGGCCGCTGCCAAGAAAGCGGGGGATGATGCCGCTGCTGCCGCTCAGGAAGCCATTCAGAAAGCCAATGCCATCAAAGAAGAGAGCATTGCCGCAGCTCAAGCCAAAGTCGACGCACTGAACGCCGAGTTGATCGCAAAAATTGCGCAGGTAAGCGCCGCGTTGGCCGGCAAGGCGGACAAGACCGAACTCGAGGCACTCCGGCAGCAATTGAGCGACATGCAGTCGGAAATCGACGCTATTGCAGCCGAGATCATCGAGTTGGTGAGCCACCGGCTGACCAGCCTCACCGTGATCCCGACCACTACGCTCAACAATGCCCCGGCGATCCTATTCCGGAGCCTGACGTATGTTCCCCAGGTATTTGACGCCACACATACGGCCTATACGATTCCGAACGAAGTTGATGGCATAGGCACCGGTGAAGTAACCAAGAACTCGGGAGCCCGTCTTTACATCGACAACGGGGAGACCCTGGTGCAATATCAGGCAAATCCCAAGGTGGGCGTCCGGACGCAGGACATCGCGACTCCCTATTTTATGGGGAACGTGCAGACCAACATCACCCGCTCGGTCGACAACGCACTGGCGGGAAAAAACACCCCGATCGCGGTGTCGCGGTATGAGATGGATCCGGCTACGGGCGTCCTGTCGGTCTATGTTAGAAAGAGCGTACCTGCCGCCACTAACATCAGTTTTGAACAAGGTACCGGCACCGATAAGTATTATATCGCCAGCCTGCGTGTGCCCATTGCGTCGGCCCTCTACTCCGAATCGGACAAGAACGCAGCCGCAGCCGGCAATGCCCCGGAGGTAGCGGCCGACTACATGCGCATCACCGAGACTACGGTGGTCCCGATGATCAAACAGGCCGGCACGGTACCCCACGTACCGCATACTGTAAATTACGACAGGAAAGAGTTGCTTAATGGGAAAAACGTGGACGGGAAATACCTCCACTACCACGACTCATCTTCTGTGTACCAAAGCGAACTCGGCCAATTGATAGACCACAAGGTCGCCTGGAATGCGACGCTCGACCTGAAAACCCTTGTTACGGTCTGTGAATTCGAGAAATATTTCAAGAACCCGAATGGCACCGACAACATCACTGTAGGCAGCCACGCCGATATTGCCGACTTCAAGTCATACGGCCTGGCATTCCGCTTCGCCATAGCCAAAAAAGCATATAACAAAGGGGCCAATAACACCGACCAGCAGCAGTTTGCCACGATCGACGATCCGGTCAACGGGCTGCTGACGTCCAAGGTCTACACCGTCGGCGGTGCCTCTCAAACCGCCGTGGGCCGCGAACCGATCGTGCGCATCATGCTCATGGACACGGTCCGCCAAAATCTGGTGGCTCTGCGCTACATGAAGCTGCAATTCACTACCGAAGGAAGCGGCGTCGGGCCGGATGCGCCCGTCACCCTGTCCGAATTCGTATTCCCGGATCAGTTCTTGACCTCCAAATCACATACCCAGTTGTTCGGCACCCAGCCTATGAACGAAATGATATATGCGCAGATCGGGGATAACGGCATGACCAAGGACCAGTTCCATGCCATTTACAAGAAGATCGAGATCGTGGAGTTGATTAAGGACGGGGGCACCACCAATATGCTGGACCCGGCTTCGGGCTTGAATCTCTCCAATCGCGTTCTCGATGACACTTACAATGGCAATGTCGGCGTTACCGTCGCCCAGGCGGACGCTTATGCGAAGAATGCGACCGATGATCCGATCAGTGACGACGTCATAGTTGCCCTGGCCAAGGATCAGAATCAAGCGGGTGCTTCCTATAACCTGAAGTGGTATATGTCGCCGAAGGCCATCGGGACGCTCAAGACAGGTGGTTCCTCGACCTACGTGATCAAGATCAAGTTCGTCGACCCGTCGGGCCAGAATCCCTACATCACCAAGACATTCAAACAGACTATCGTCCTGCCCACTCAGTCGTTCGTATACAGCAGCATAGGGTGGGATGCCGCCGCGCCGGGCCAGATTTTCAACGTGAGCCCGTATCTTTATGACAATGCGAGAGACCATCAGGTTGCGCCTCCGCTTTGGGCATATGGCGCATGGACCGGCTGGAACACGGGCAAAGACCACTACAACCACATCGGGGCCGACCTGATGAACGGCTTTGTCTACAGCGGGACGTCGCTTAAACCGGCGAACCTCGACCAGTTTATCCGCTATATACGTAGCGCGTCCAAAGTGCGTATTGAGTTCAACGACAAGAAGTTTGCCAATTACGCCCACCTGGCGGGTTATACGGTGACCAACAACCGGCAGGCGCTTTGGAGCAACTCGCAACCTGCGATAAGCACTGCCGAGCTGCAAACATACGCCCACCCCGGAACGGTGAACGACGCCCGCTACGACAGGCTGGCCGCCACGATATGGAACCAATTCGGCGCCACCGCGGTGGAAAATGTCAACACTACGAACTTGCCGTGGACCTATAATGAAACTTTGGGCACCGGAGTCAACCAAGCCTCGGCGCAACTCTGGCTCTCGGAAATCAACGACAGCGATGGCAGTACCGCGGCAAGCAACCTGATTGGCAAGAAAGTCCCGATACAACTGGTAGTCGAATATAACCAGTATAACCAGATTCCGGTGCTGGATTTCGAGGTCTATATCCTGGATCTGCTCACTTTCTCGATTGGCCAACTTCCGGCGTTTAAAGATGGGGTTGTCAACGGCAGTTTTATCGATGTGGAATCTAACACGAACATCGTCGACAGGAACAAGCACATCGTATCGCGCTCCGCACTGGCCACCCCCGACCCGAATCCGGCCGGATTGATAGGCGGATTCAGCCAGCAACTGTGGGACTACTATCAGCTGCGCAATATCATATTCAAAACAGGGACAGCCAAGACGAACCTGAGACAGCAGGGCAACGTCTATGTTCCGACCGAAGGAGTGACGAACGGGCCGCTCCCCAGTGATCGCGTTATCAAGCAGGTCGATAGTTACGTTCCAGGGACGGGTGCCTATACGGAAGTGACTCGGAATCCGACCCATCTGCGCTTTTTCAGCGAATCGACCGCTCCCCCGGTAAGCCAGGACTATAAGGTATTTATGGAGGTGCAACTGAGCTATAAGTGGGGAATTAAAACCACTAACATTGCAATCGAAGTAAAAGCGGCCCCCGAGCCGTAAACACCGGCATCGCTTAAAAGGGGCGCTTCCCGACCGGAAGCTTATCCATAGCCTGAAAAACACCCGGAATGACATTCATTGTAGTCGCTCCGGGTGTTTTATTGTCTGGCAGACCCGGCTTTCCATACCGGCGCGGATGTACGTCATTACGCGTCAAACCATTCGTTCTGGGACAGGAGGCCGATGTCCGTCACATGTTCGACCTGGGAGCTTATGAAAGCCGTATAGGGGACGATGTTTGGGCCGTAATCATCCGTTGTACTTTTCCCGAGTCTATCAGCCAGCCAAACTTGTGTTAACCCTTTCTCCTGTAAAGCCTCCTTAATCGATTCATTTTCACCTGATTGATGGTTTTAAAACTGTCATTGCTTTATAAGGTTATTGCAAGCAACACATCTTTCAAAACATTGCACTTTTCAGTGTAAAACATCATGGAGGAAAAACTCCCGTTTTCAGGCAAAATCAGACAGATTCTCTAATATGCCTAAAAAGAAAAAACCTCGACAATCATCTGATTATCAAGGTTTTTGCAAGTGGTCCCTCAGGGGCTCGAACCCTGGACCCCAACATTAAGAGTGTCGTGCTCTACCAGCTGAGCTAAAGGACCATTTTGCGGGGACAAAGATAAGCCGTTTTTCAAAAAATGCAAAAGAAAAATCGCTCGGCCGACCGCTTTTTTCGCATTTTGCACCCGAACCCGACTAAAAATCGGTACTTTTACACGCCGGATAAAATTTTTCGGCCCCTTTGTGCGTTGAAATGAATATGAAACGATTCCTGCTGGTCGTGCTGGTGGCCTTACCCGTTTGGGGGATAGCTCAGTCGCGTGTGCCCGATAACGAGCGGATAGAACGCCTGACGGGCGACTCGGCCTCGATCTATTTCTATCCCCGGCTGATGAGTCGTTACCTGCACTGCGACACTACGTTGACTCTTGACGATTACCACTACCTTTATTACGGCTATATATTCCAGCCCGATTACGATCCCTGGACGTCGCCCGTCGAGGCCGACAGCGTGCTGAACGTTTTCGGGCGCAACGAGAATCCGTCGCCCCTCGAGTGCCGCCAGCTGATCGAGTATGTCAACCAGATCATGCTGCGCGAACCGTTCAATCCGCGGCACCTCAACCTGTTGATCTATGCCTATGGGGTGATCGGCGACCACGAGATGGAGTTGAAAAATTTCGACCGGCTCGAATGCCTGATGGAAACGATCATCGCCTCGGGTACAGGATTGAAAGAAGATTCGCCTTGGCACGTGCTCTACTTCAACCACATCGAGGATTTGTTGCTTTACCTCGACCTGAAACAGGGCAAGCACATTCTGGTGAGCCGCACGGTCGAATATGTGCCGTTGCTCGAACGCACCAAGGGCGGGGCGAAGGGCTATTATTTCGATTTCGGGCGGCTCTATACGCGCTTGCCCGATCCTCCGGAGAAGCAGAAGCGCACGGCCACGTTTAACGGCATTCGCATCCGCTAAGCGGTGCATCCCCTGGTAGTGCGTTCCCGCACAAGGAGTTTTCAACGCGAAGAGAACACCGGGTGTGGACACACTTATGTTCGGCATAGGAACATGCCTCTTCCGAGACATAAAAACCTCTTGTGTGCAGGGCGAAATAAAACGCGGTGGGCTTTTGCCCGCCGCGTTTTATTATAAAAGAAAGTGTCGAAGCCCTATACCAGCTTCCGGATCAGCTCCTGCCGGTCGCCATAAAGCATATCGATCACCGGAACTTCGATCATCGTGTAAGCCCCCGGCCGCTGCAGGAGCGAGGCACGCGCCACACTGACCAGCACCTGGGCCGTAAGCGCAGGATTGTTGATGCTCATGTTGAACTCAAACCGCTGGTTGGGCGTTTTTCCGGAGACCCCTTTGCGTACGAGGTTTACGCCGTGGCCCATATCCAACAGGTCGTCCACACACTCGACTTGCATCACGTGGGTATCGTCGTGTGCAAAATAGTCGTCCGACTTGATGCGGCCGGCCACCTCGTGGAATGAATATCCGTCTTTGACTTCGATGTAAACCATCCGGCGGTGAATGCCCGTGCCGGTGGGAATAGTCATCGACAGGGCGGCTTTCACCCCTTCGATCGCTTTGACGGCGACGGTGTGGCCCATACTCATGCCCGGGCCGAAGTTGGTGTATGTCACCCCTTTCGGGGCGCAGGCCTGCATCAGCGCACGCACCATCGAGTCGCTCCCCGGGTCCCACCCGGCCGAGATAATCGACACCGATCCGTTGCGTTTGGCCACTTCGTCGAGGCGTGCGCGGAGTTCGACGATGCCGCCGTGGATGTCGAAGCTGTCGACCGTGTTGATGCCCAATTCAAGGGCTTCGACGGCGAATGTTTCGACGCTGCGCGTGGGGGTGCACAGGATGGCCACGGCCACGTCCTTCAATTCTTTCAACATCCCGACGACCGGATAACCGGCCAACTCGGCGGGGACGTTCATGGCGTCGCGGCGCACGACGCCTGCAATTTCAAAATCAGGCGCCGCTTCCAACGCCTCCAACACATAGCGGCCGATGTTTCCATAGCCGACAATCGCTGCTCTGATCTTTTTCATTTTGTTAAGTATATGGGGATTTGTTTAGAATTGCGAGTAGGGTAGGGGCGAGAGGTAGACATTGCGCGTGGTCGAGGTGGCGCGGTCATACTGCGGGTCGGCCTTCATTTGGGTCCACGCGTCCGAGGTGCGGAATTTTTCCCAGTTTACCTCGCGCTCGTCGATGTTGTTGTACCACGTCATGTAAATCAGCACCGGTGTTTCGGGTCCGGCCATCGCCTGGCCGAAGAAGAGGCAGTTGACCCCGGCGGCGGCAAAAATATCCATCTCGCCGCTGTTGAACATCCTGACTTTGCGTTCCAGGGCTTCTTCGTCGGGGCTGTTATAGATGCGCATTTCGTAGAATCCGCGCGGGCTTTCGGGCGTAGCGGCAAAGGGCTGGCCGTCGAACGCCTCGCACAGGTACGTCTCGCAACGTTTGTAAGCCGGGTCGTCGAGGTTCTTTTTGAACCAGGCTGCGCTTTCCTGCACGAACACGCTGTCGGCCCACAGGTCGGTTTTCGACTGCTGGAATTGGTCGATGTTGTTGTAGATCAACACCAGATAACGGGTGTAGACCGAATCCTTTTCATATTCCCGCCAAGCGCCGGTCTTGATTCCCATCCGGCTGTAGGCGGGCACGAGCTGTGACTGGGCAAAGGCGTCGAACGAGGCGGCTTTCTCGGCCGATTCGATCGTGTATAGGCGCACTTCGTAAATCTCTTTCGACGCTTCTTGGACGGGAGTTTGCGCCCCGTTTCCACAGGCGGCGGCCACAATGGCCAGCAGGCACAACAGCAATATCTTTTTCATGGTGCTATTTGGGTTAGGTGAATACATATCGGTCGATGTCGCGGAAACCGCGTAGCAATTCGTGGGAGGACATCCGGCGCTTGCCTGCTACTTGCAACTCGTGCAGATTCAGGAAGCCATCGGCGCAAGCTACTTTCAGCATTTCTTTATGGTCGGTGAGGATCGTTCCGGGGGGCAAACCGTGTGCGGCAGGTTCAAATGAGACGGTATAGATTTTCACGCCAATTGCTGTGCCGCTCCGCCATATTTCGCTCCACGCGCCGGGGTAGGGGCTCAGACCGCGGATCAGGTTGCGAATCGTTTCGCCGGACTGGTGCCAGTCGATTTGGGCGTTTTCCTTGAAAATTTTCGGGGCGGGACGCAATTGCGACTCGGGGATGTGGAGCTGTACTTCCGGGGTGTAGTCGCCCGTCGCCAGCCGTTCGACTGTTTCGACGACCAGATCGGCGCCGGCGGCCATCAGCCGGTCGTGCAGCGAGCCGGCGTCTTCGTCTGATCCGATCGCCACCTCCCGGCGCATAATGATGTCGCCTTTGTCGATCTCGGCATTGAGCAGGAAAGTGGTTACGCCGGTGGTCAGCTGTCCGTCCATCACAGCCCGGTTGATCGGCGCCGCGCCGCGGTATTGGGGCAGGAGCGAGGCGTGGAGGTTGAATGTCCCCAGCCGGGGCAGGCTCCACACCGCCTCGGGCAGCATCCGGAAAGCGATCACGATCCCCAGGTCGGGTTCAAGCGCCCGCAGGGTTTCCAAAAAGGCGGGATCGCGCAATTTCTCGGGTTGCAGCACCGGAATGCCGGCCGCCGCCGCATAGTGCTTCACCGCGCTCTCCTGTAACTTCAACCCGCGCCCAGCAGGCTTGTCGGGCATCGTCACAGCGGCCACTACGTGGTAGTCCGCCTCGACGAGGCGCCGCAACGAGGCGACGGCAAAATCGGGCGTCCCCAGGAAAACGATCCGCAACCGCTGCCCTGCGCTTCGGGCGGCGTCTGGTGTTGCGATTGTCCGGGGGTGCTCGCTCATCGGTCGGTCTATTTTTTGTGGAACAGGCCCAGGCTGTGGCCCATCTGCAATTCTTTCGTTTCGAGGTAGCGTTTGTTGAACGGGTTGGGTGCGATGACAATGGGGACGTTTTCGGTGATCGACAGCCCGTACCCCTCCAGCGCCGCCCGTTTCAGCGGGTTGTTGGTCATCAGCCGCATCCGGCGGATGCCGATCTCGCGCAGGATGCTTGCCCCGACACCGTAGTCGCGTTCGTCGACCCCGTGGCCCAGGCGGATGTTTGCCTCGGCCGTGTCCAGCCCTTCCTCCTGCAACTTATAGGCTTTCATCTTTTCGGTAAATCCGATGCCGCGTCCCTCCTGATTGAGGTAAACCACTGCACCGCGTCCCTCGGCTTCGATCATCCGCATCGCTTCGTGGAGCTGCGCCCCGCAGTCGCACCGGCACGAGCCGAAAATATCGCCCGTCATGCACGACGAGTGCACGCGCACCAGCACCGCTTCGTCGTCCGTCCACTCGCCCTTGACCAGCGCCATGTGTTCGAACCCGTTGCTTTTCTGTACGAAAGGCACCAGGTTGAAATCACCGTAGGCGGTCGGCATCCGTACCGTTTCGCCCCGCGTGACGATCGACTCGTCTTTCAGCCGGTAGGCGATCAGGTCGGCAATCGTGATGATCTTCAGATCAAACCGCTCGGCGATTTTCATCAACTGGGGCAAGCGGGCCATCGTCCCGTCCTCGTTCATCACCTCGACCAACGCGCCGCCCACTTTGAGGCCGGCCAGCCGGGTCATGTCGGTTACCGCTTCGGTGTGTCCCGGACGGCGCAACACGCCTTTCTCCTTGGCATAGAGCGGAAAAATGTGTCCCGGACGGCCCAACTCTTCGGGCCGGATCGTCGGGTCGACCAGCGCCTGGATCGTGGCGGCGCGGTCGGCGGCCGAGATGCCGGTGGTGCATCCCCGCGTGGTCAGGTCGACCGACACGGTAAACGGCGTCGAATGGATCGACGTGTTGTGGCTCACCATCGGCGGCAGTTCCAGTTCCTTGCACCGCCATTCGGGAATCGGCGCACAGAGCAACCCGCGTCCGTGGGTCACCATAAAGTTGACGATCTCGGGCGTGATCTTTTCGGCAGCCACGATAAAGTCGCCTTCGTTCTCGCGGTCTTCGTCGTCGACCACGATGATCACTTCGCCGCGGCGGATCGCTTCGATCCCCTCTTCGATCGTGTTGAGGCGGTATGCTTTTTCTTGTGTCATTTCGGTTGCGGTTTGAATCGGCGCACGAGCCCCATCACGAGGTTGCGCCCTTTCTTAAAGATGTTGAGGTAAGCTTCGGCGTTGAACAGGGCCGAGTCGTTGGTAGCCTTGTAGGTCAGGAAGAAAGCGATCGGCGTCAGGATGATCGTCGAGAGCCACGCCCCGCGCCAGGTTTCCCACACCCCTTCGTTGGCCATTTTTTCGCCCGTGATGCTGATGATGTAGTAGATCACGAAAAACGACACCGAGATCACGATCGGCATCCCAAGCCCCCCCTTGCGGATGATCGCCCCGAGCGGAGCGCCGATCAGGAAGAAGATCATGATCGACACGGGCAGCGAGAGCATCTTGTGCCACTCGGTGTTGAGTTTATAGTATTGGTTGATATTCTGCTTGATCACCTCCTCGTCGTAGTTGAGGTACGACTTGGCGTGGTTGCCGAGCGAAACTGCGTTGCTCACCAGTCGGGCCATATCGGTTTCGCCGAGGAGGGCGATCGAGTCGGAGAACGCGATTTGTTGGCGCGGGGTTCTGGGCAGCGTGTCGAACGCCAGTTCCTTGTTGTAGGTAAAGATCGAATTGGCGAGGAATTCGGCGTTCAAGCGTCCCACGGCGTTGTCGACTAATCCCTTGAGCGAGTCGATATCATGGGTCAATTCTTTGATATTTCGTGTCTTGGCCGACGAAAACATCGATTCGTCGGTACGCGCCATGTTGAATCCCTCGAGCGGGATGGTCATGTCCTGGCGGTCGAAGAGGTAGTGCTGCAACGAACTGTTGTCGTACCACTCCCGTCCGCGGTCTTCCTCGTAAGTTTCGCCGTTGAACAGGGTGACTTTCAGGTATTGTTTGTCGTCCGACAGGCCGATAAAGCCCGATTCGGCCGTGGTGGTGGTCATTTTGCCGCTGCGGTCGCGGGTATCGTAGATGAGCAGGTTGGTCAGGCGTTTGGTTTCCGGGTGCTGGTGGCCGACGCGGATACTCATGTTGTCGATGCCGTTGAAGAAAATGCCATCCTGGAATTCGATCGAATGTTTTTGCTGGCGAATGTCGTAGAGCAGTGCGGCCGTTTTGCGGTAAGCCAGCGGCACGAGGTTGTTGGCTACGAAGAAACTGCCGATCGAGATGCAGAACACCAGGATAGCCAGCGGGCGCATGATTCGGGGCAACGACACCCCGGTCGCTTTCAGGGCCAGCAATTCGTTGTTTTCGCCCAGATCGCCCATCGTCATGATCGAGGCGAGCAGCGTCGCCAATGGCAACCCGATGGGAATGAGCGTGATGACGAAGTAGAACATCAGTTCGGCGATCACGTCAAAGGTAAGCCCTTTTCCGACCAACTCGTCGATGTAGCGCCACATGATCTGCATTAGCAGCACGAACATCACGATGAAAAACGTCAGGACCATCGGGCCCAGGTACGATTTCAGGATGAGTTTGTGTACGGTTTTCATCGGTTTTGCCCTGTGTCGGAAATATCTTACAAAGGTAGGAATTTTTGGTGAAATTACGCGCTAATGGGAAAACTATGCATTCGGGCTCGGATAACCTCTCCGTTTGCGTTGTCGGGCTTTCAGCCGCAGGGCCAGTTTCACCCCGCCCAAACCGAGCGCCAGCACGAGGATCGCGGCCGCCCCGGCCGGAACGTTCGTCCCGTAACTGATCCACAGTCCGAAGAAAGTCCCGACGGCGGCAATCACGGCCGACCACACCGTGATCCGCCCATAGGAGCGGGTCAGGCTGTTGACCGTTACCGGCGGGATCGTCAGCAGCGAAATCAGCAGCACGATCCCCACCAACCGGATCGAGAGCACGATCGCCACTGCGGTGAGGATCGTCATCCCGTAACCCACCACCCGCACCGGCGCCCCCTGCGTGGCGGCGTACTCGCGGTCGAAAGCGATATATAGGATCGGCCGGTAAAAAAGGGCTAACGCCAATAGCAGCAGGACGTCGAGCCCCGCCATTGCCCACAGGTCGGTCGTGGTAATGGTCAGGATATTCCCGAACAGAAAACTCATCAGGTTGGGCGCATAGCCCGGCGTGAGGAATACAAACAGGATACCGACCGCCATCCCCAGCGACCAAAGGATGCCAATCGCCGAATCTTCCCGGATGCGGTTGCCGCCCCGTCCGCTCATCGCCTCCATCCCGACGGCCGAAAGCACGGCGAAAGCCAGCGCCCCCAAAATCGGGTTTGCCCCGAGGTAATACGCGATCCCGATTCCGCCGAACGAAGCGTGGGTAATTCCCCCTGCGAGGAACACCAGCCGCCGGCTGACGATATAAGTCCCCACGATGCCACAGGCAATCCCCGCCAACAGGCAGGCGACCACCGCATTGGACAGGAACCGGTACGCAAAGATTTCTCGAAAAAAGTCAATCATCAAACAAAGATAAGTTCCTTCCGGCACCCAGGAGTTTGGGCCTTGCTCGGACAAAGATACGAAAAAGCGCGGAATCGTTTCTTATTCGAAAGGAATCATTCTTTGCCGACGATCCCGTAGCGTACACGGGCTTCGGGTACGGATGATCCTGAAAACACGACCGGCCATGTGAGATCACATTGTGATCTCACATGATTAGCATTCTGATTGTGTGTTAAGTTTTTGATTGTCAATACATTTTGTTTTATCGGCATAGCGCTTGTATTTAAAACGACGAAAGCGTCGCGGGGCAAACTGTCGCCGATGACGGTTGTTCCGGCGCACAAACGCTAACTAAAACTTGCAAAATGATGAAAAGAGCAGTGATGATCGTCGCTCTGCTGGTCGTATCGGCCACAGCGGCACAGGCCCAATGGTATATTGAGGGTTCTGCTTCGGGGAAATATGAGAAGAGTTCAAGTAATTATGTCGTTAAAAATCAATGGATAGGAGTTTATCCGGCGGTAGGCTATCGCTTCAACGATCGTTTCGACACGGGAATTACTTTGGGATATTTTTATCGCAACAACAAATCGCAAGGATCCACTTATCGGGAGGAAACCGCTGAAGAATGGTCCGTATCTCCTTATGTTCGTTATTCTTTCATCCGATTGGGCAAGTTCAGCGTGGCGGGACTTCTTTCCGCCAGGTATGTACAGGGTGAGACAAAGGATGAATACTATATGGAAGATTCATATTTGTACACTGAAACCGACTATACTATCTGGGGCGCAAGGCTGACACCTCAGCTGCTTTTTAAAGCGAGCAAACACCTCGATTTTTTGGCATCACTCAATTTTGCTAGCCTCAATTACAGCGTTTTCGATGAAAAAGATACGGGACGCCAGACAAGCTATGAATTCGGTGTGAACAGCTCTAACGTATTCAATACAGGCAACTTCCAGGTGGGCTTTATCTATAAATTCTGATTGCTTGCCGAACGAATGTAAAAGAGAAGGCCGCCCGGAAAGGGGCGGCCTTCTGCATGATTCGGCTACCGCCGGTGATTATTTGGCCTTTTTCGCTTTCGGCGCCGGGGTAGCGTTGCCGCCTTCCGGAGCCCTCTTGCGGCCGAGGAATTGCACGACGGCATACTTGGCGGCGGCGATCGTTTCGCGGTTAACCTTTTCGATCACGCTGCCGCGTGCCAGGTCGTCGCTGCTGATGTAGCTTTCCATTAAGAGGAGCTGGACGATCATGTTGTTGATATTCGTTTCTGCACTATAACCTTCCGCAACATACAGCTTATCCACCCTTTCAAAAAATTCTTCGGCGAAGTCGGGGTAGTTCGGCAGGCTCATCAGCTCTTCGAACGTTTCGCTAAAGCTGCTCAACTCGATGTTGAGGTTGGGGTTGACCAGCAGCGGGCTGAACTCGCGGTCGCGGTCCGAGGGTACGAAATCGACGAGGTTCGAGATGTCGACTTTTTTCGCCTTGTTGTCCATCCGGCGCAGGTCGGCCTTGCGCATATTCTCCAACTGGTAGAGGTAGAAGTTGTACCGCCACAGTTCGGCGCTCTCCATCCGCCCGTTGAACACGTGGGCGTATTTTTCGTTCAGCAGACGCTTCACCTTGATCTTGCCTTCGTTGATCTCGGGTGCGCCGACGCGCACTTCCTGGATCAGTTGCTTGAGGGCGGCGGCGGCCTTCTGCGGGCCGGTGATCTCGCGTCCTTTCTTGCCGATCTCGGTCGATAGCACGCCGCACTGGATCTTGCGGGCCTTGCCTTTGCCGTCTTTTCCGCCGCGCAGGCAGTTGATCAGCAGTTGCACGGTTTCCAACTGGCCCTCCTCGGCGATGAACGGTTGCCCACCCGGGGTGCTGGCCAGCGAGTCGAAGATCGAGCTGAACATCCGCCGGTCGATCACCATGTCGACGCCCACGGTCGTTTCGGTGTCGCTCTTGTATGAAAGCTCGGCGATGAACCGGTTCTGGATCATGTCGAACGACACGTCCTCGATCGTGTACCGGAAATCGTTGCGCGAAAATTCTTTGCCAACGAAAATCTTCCGGACTACTTCGGTCACGTCGACCTTATCCATCAGCTTAAAGGAAGAGGCCAAATAATACTGCTTGTCGCCCGGCGAATAATCCCAGTCGAGTACGTCGTCGAGATAGTTGCCGTGACGGGCAATGATGTCGACGATGTTCTTGTCGGCGGTGTAACGCTTCAGCGTCCGCTGGAAATTAGGGCCGTCCTGGCTGGTAGCCTTTTCCTTGCGTTCCCCGTGCGAGTCGATATACAGCAAAAAGTTCTCGGGGTTGTCGACACGGGTGATGCCGCCTTCCTCCTTCGAGTAGTTGCTAGCACTGAGCATGATGTCGATCTTGTAGGGCATCGTGATGTCGCACATCCCGCTCACTGTGCTGCGCGAGTTCAGGTCGTCGACGTTGCTGTCGGCGCTGCTCTCGAACAGGTACTTATAGTACTTGATGTAGTCGGGGTCGAAGTCCGTGGTGCGCGAAAAATCGCCCACCTCGGTTCCGATGCCGTAGAGGTTGCCCTCGGCGTCCTGGAACTCGTGGAACATATCGCCCGCGATCATTTTTACCGAGCGGATCCCTTCGAGGTTGTTGCGCAACCACTTGAGGATAAATGCCGCGATCATCTCGCTCTTGCCCACGCCGCTGTCGCCGTTGATCTCGACGACAAAGACGCTCCCGTCGTTCTCTTCGACCAGGAAGAGCGAACCGTGGCGCGGAATCCCGCCCAACTCTTTCACCTTTTCGTTGATCACCGTCAGGCGAGGCTTCTTCACGTCGCCGAAATAGTCCGCTTCGCTCTTGAGCGGGGTGACGATGGTTTTGATGTTGCCCGCCGGCCCCGGCACGTCGAAGTAGCCGATCTGCGGGAACGAGATCAGTTTTTCGGGCGCACCCAACAGCGAGATCACGTCAGGCACGAAATTCCGGATATCCTTCAGCGAAATATCTTCCGTGTAGTTCAACCGGTAGTTGTCGGTCAGGTACTTCATGTAGCCCTTCTGGAAGATCACGAGTTCCTTGACGATGCCGTGCTTCACCACCTTACAGCGGTAGTCGTCCGAGTCCATATTGGCCACGAAGCGCGCGAGCCGGTCAACGAAGAACGACGAGTCGGGCCGCGAGTCGATATAGCGGATGTAGTCGGCCGCCGCCTCGCCCGTCAGTTCGGGTTTCTTGCGTCCGGCCGGACGGTCGATTTTGTGGAACGGGTATTCGCGTTTCTTGG
Source organism: Rikenellaceae bacterium (assembly GCA_031553805.1). GTDB lineage: Bacteria > Bacteroidota > Bacteroidia > Bacteroidales > Rikenellaceae > JAITVB01. The sequence continues at coordinate 202,496 of JAVBLC010000002.1, forward strand.
CGTCGGTCACGATGCGGGTGTGCTCCTGCACGGGTTGTTCCGACGAAATGACGCCGCACTTCGACATCAGTTCGTTGATCCAGTGGATAGTCCCGCCGTCGAAGGTTTCCAATACGCGCTCCTCCATCTGAAATCCCTTGTAGAGCGACACGCCGTGCTGCACCATTTCGTTCACGCTCGAATTCTGCTTGCGGAAAGCCGTTTCGACGATCCGCACCAGCGTGTGGGCGTAACGGTTGTAGTAGTCCGTCCCGCGCGTGCGGCGGATCAGCCCGATGTAGAAGCGCACCACCTTGCGGCTGACGGCGTAGATCTCGCTTTCGGCGATCTTGATGTCGCGCTTGCGCATGATGTAGTCGCTCAATTCACGGAGCTGCATCTCCATCGAGTTGACCACGAATTCTTCGGTAAACATCCGCACCTCGCCTTCGTCGCACTCCATCAACTTGTCGTTGAAGTATTGCAACTTATTGCAAACCAGCTTGTAGAACGAATTGTCGTTGTCCAGCAGGTAGAGGTACATGATCTTGTCGGCCATCTCTTTCGCCCGGTTTACACCCGCCGAAATCATGTCCATCACGTAACCGATGCTCTTCTGCGAGAGGGCGTTTTCCTTGAACTCGGGCAGCTCGCGCAGGTTGCGGACAAATTCGTCGATCCAGATATTGAGGTTGATGTCCGTCAGCGAGATACCGGTAATTTCGGAAAACGACTCGCCGGCCATCCGGATAATTTCGCGGCGGCTCGGTTCGAGGCTCTCTTTTTCGAACGGCAGATTGAAATGCAGCAGGATTTCCCGGATGTATTTCTTGATGATCGAGTTGATTCCCTCCAGCTTGGCTTTGTCCAGGTCGGGATTTCCCGTGGCGTTGACCGCCAGGATCTTCATCTTGCTGTCCGAGAAGAGCAGGCTTTCCATCTCGATCAGGATCTCGCGCATCACGTTCATCTCTTCCGTGCTGTCCAATACGTGGTGGTTGGGCTGGAAGGTTTTTTTGTTCGTGATGTACTTCAGGATCACCGCCTTGCTGTAGCGCGAGCTGACCGTGTTGAAATCGAGGTCGCTCAATGCGGGTACCTTTTTATATACCTGCGCCAACAGGTTTTCGTAAATCTTGGTGAAGGCCGGGCTCTTGATAAATTCGAACACGTCCTTGCACGAGCCGATCAGGTCGCCGTGCAACTCGAAGACCGAGTTGGCCGAGCGGCCGATGGTGGTGATCGTCACCCCGCTGCGTTCAGGCGAGGTGTGGTAGAGCGAACGCACGTCGCGGATCTGCAACGACGGCGCCTTATCTTTCTTATATTGCGCCGAGAGGCGGTAGTCTTCGATCAGGCGTTCGATGAACACGCTGTTCTTGGTGGCCGAAAGCATCCGGTTCAAAATGGCTTCCGATTCGACCTCCTTGTTTTCGGGCTTGGCGCGTTCGGCGGCAAACAACGTCCAGTATTTCACCACCATCGCAAAGGCGTCTTCCAACTCGGCGCCCAACACTTTCAACCCGTCCTTGCCGGCCACCACATAGCCGCCCAACGAAAAACGGATCAACCCGGTGGGGTAGGGCACCGTGGCCACCCCGCGGTTGCGGGCCAGCGCTCCGGCAAAGGCCAACAGGTCGGGATAGGAATACGTTCCCAGTACCTTGAAATTGAACAGGTATGACCCGTCCGAATCCAAAAAGCTCATTTCAGTCGTGCCGCTCGCTTCGATCACCCGGGCGGCGATCTCTTTCGCCATCCGGAGGCGTTTCAACGATTCGTTCCGGAAATTCTTGTTGATCCGGTAGCGGTTCAGGTTTTCTACCAATTTATTCTGGTAGTAAAGGAAAAACGGTTCGCCCTGGTACTTGAAGTCATCGGGCAGGCCCAGCACGTCGAGTTTGTCGAGCGCCACCAGCTCGTCCAACAGGAAGAGGTAGAGCGGCGACCCTTCGAAACCGGCCGTTTTGTGCAACTGGCGGTCGGTCTTGCTGATCGCGTTATATTCGGCGGTCTTGCCGATCTGGCCCACGATGAAGTTCATCAACGTCTGCTTGATCTTCGACCGCGAAGCGTTACGCGGCAGTTCGGCCTCGATCTGGTCCTTGATCGCCTTGGCGGTCTGGGCGGTTTCGAGGGTGTTGTTGAGCATCAGCAGCGAATTGTTGTTGCCGTGCTCGGCGCTGTTACATTGCCGTGCGAATTTTCCGAACTCAGCGGCGTTGGGCGTCAGGGCGACAGCGCCTAAGCGTTCGCCCGTAGCGGCCAGGTTTTTCGTGGTCGACAACGATGAAATAGCCTTGATCTTCGACCGGGCGTCGATGTTGTTCATGATGTAGCGCGAAATGGTGCGCCACTTCGGCATTTGGCGGTCTTCGATCTTTACGCTTTCGGCGTAAGCTTCGTCGAGGAACAGCGTGATTTTCGAAGTATTCAAAAACTTCAAAAAGTCGTTGAGCGCTTCGCTGTTGAAGTCGGTATAGCCTGTCGGATTATTCGGATCGTTGATGACGATGGTGGTGTTCTCGCAGAACAAATCCCACAGCGAACCCGTGTCGTCGAACAGCGCCAGCGTCGACTTGATGCGCAGCAGGCGGTCCAACAACCGTTCGAAAGCCAAGCGGCCGTCGCCGTGGTTTTCGATCTCGATGTCAAACGGGTTTATATCGAATACGTCGTCGGGAAGCAGATCCTTATATTCCCAGGCCTGCACCGCGTTGTAAATCACATAGGGTTTCGGCCGGCCGTTGGGGTTAAACAGCAGGTCGCGGATAATCATCTGCACCGCGTCCGACACCGAGGTTTGCTCGAGGTTGCCCAGAGCCGACAGGAAATTGCGCACGATCTCGCGGTCTTCGTCGCCCAACGCATGGTAGCGGTCGCGGATGCCGAGGTCGGTCAGGAACTTGTCGAAGCGGCCCTTGTTGTCGGCCTCTTTCCCGATTTTGCTCAGGTATTCCTGGTACTTTTCGAGGAACAGGTTTATGCCGAAATTCTTATGGAAATGATTATGCAGCGTCCGTTCGTAGTTACTCGGAATGATGTCGAGGATCAACTTGCAGGCATAGCGGATTTTGCTGCTCGCATTCGCATACGGCTTCTGGCGCAGGTAGTCGCCAAAGGTCTTGATCTGGTTGCGTCCGCCCCCTTCGAGGATGGTGACGATGTCGATGTGCTTGTTGCCCCCGTAAAAATAGTTGCGCATCCGGCTTTCGAACTCGTCGATCAACTCCTGCGTCTGCACCTGCTTGTTCTCGGGCTGGTGGCAGTTTTCGAGGAAGAAGATAAAGTCGCGCAATTTTTCCAGGGAATACCTGTCTTTCACCACCTGGCGCGAGAATGCGTCGAGTTTGTAAAGTGTGATCCGCTTTTCGATATTTGCCGGGTCACCGGTTTGCTCGGTGAGTAATTTCTGAAGTTCCTTGCCGTACTCGTCGATCTGCACTTCGATCTTTTCCCGGAACTCTTTTAGGAAGTTGGCGTTCACATTCTCCAGGATCAACCGGAGGTTCAGCTGGGTATTGGCAGGCGACCCGAGTTTCTTGGTGTGTACCTTATTGAGCGTATTGACGATCCCGTTATGAAAACAGAACACGAGCGAGGTGTTCGACGAGCGCGACTCTTTCGAATCGTCGACGATCACCAGCCGCGTCAGCAGCGGAAACCAGCGTTCGCCCGCATAATGATTGATACGTGCGTGTTTCACCTTCACCACGAAAACCGACGTTGTGTCGGCTGTCATTTGCTCGTACAGCGCTTCGGGATCGGGGCTCTCGGCCACTACCACGCAGCGGCGGTTGAAGACGTCGTTGCTCAGCAGTTGCACCGCCTTGTCGGCATTGCCGCTTACCACGGTGCGGATCATGCCGTTCAACCCCTTGAAGTTGACCGTCCACCGGCTGCGGTTCAGAAAATCGTTGGTTTCGGCTTTGGTCGTGTAGTGGGTGCTCTGGCTGATCATCTGTTCGAGGGTGTCCATCATATAGTTCCAATGGGCCTCGTTGATGTCGCCCGTCACGCCGATCACGTCACGGTATTTGCGCAGGTCGCGGGCGTGTCCGCCTAATTGCACCTGCGACATGAACTCGATGTGCCAGCTGTTGACCGGCGGCGTGCCGACCGACAGGTCGTGCGAATCCTTGATGTTGCGCAGCACGGTCTTTAGCTTGGCGTCGGTGCCGTCGGTGTCGATCAGGGCGTCGATCTTGCCGACGAAATCGCCGCGCTTGGCGCTCAGTTCGAATGCCTTCGAATTGTTGTGGGGCACGAGCATCAACGACACATGAGTGTAGCCCGGGATGTCCTCGCGGAACCGGAGCAGGTAGCGATTGATCTCGGCTTGCTGTTTGGCCGGGTCGGTGGGTTCCTCCATACAGAGGGCCACGAAACTGGTCAGGTTGTCGAAAATGTGGCGCGGCAGGAAAATTTCGGCCCGCTCGCCGAGCGACTCGTATAGGTTCAGTAATTGTTGAGCCTCGTTACTCAAAAAAGCCTTGGGTTCACCCTGGATCTTCATATCGTTATCTCATTTCTTTAGGCTGCACGTATTGCACGCCATATTCCATCTGTCCTTTCGGTTTTCAATGCTCACGTACGCCGGGTACGCTTCGCTTGAAAACCGAAACGATAGCCGAAATCTGGCGCACACTCCGCACAGCGAACGGGATCTTTCCCCGGCCGTTATCGCCTTCAGGAAAGTTAGCCCCTGTGTTTTTGCACCGACAAATATACACCAAGAAATCGGAAAACGATACAAATGTATAAAATTTGTCATTTTTGTTTTAAAAGAAACACATACAACAAATAATTAACAATTTTGTCGTCCGCTTTCCGCTTCTTTGGTATCGCTTTTGCCTTTCTGAAAAACTTTGATAAAGATAGGGAATATTCCTATATTTGTAACCTGTTTCAGAAAATAAAAAACGCAACGATGGAGCTACATCGCATAGAGGGCATTGAAGACCGGTACTTTGAACAAATGTGGACGGTCTATGACTATAGTTTTCCGTACTTTGAAAAGCGCACGCTGAGCCACCAGGCGACGGCTTTCACCAACCCCGATTACCACCTCGACGGCTACGTCGAGGACAACATCCTGGTCGGTTTCATCGCCTATTGGGTTTTCCCGAAATATGTTTACGTCGAGCATTTTGCGGTCAACAAAGCTTACCGTGGATTCGGTTATGGCACGAAGTTCCTGGGCGATTTTATGAAAACCTACGACGGCCGCACGATCGTGCTCGAGATCGACCCGGTGGTCGACGAGCTTTCGCAGCGCCGCCTGCGTTTTTACAAAAGCCTCGGTTTTTCGGAAAACCCGTTTATGCACAAATGCCCGGTCTACCGGTTGAATACGCCCGAGGCCGACCTGCAGGTCTTGAGCCACCCGGGGCCGATCGATTGCGATTTTTATGAACGGTTTAATAGCGACCTGCGCGAAGTGGTGATGCGCCGTTCGGGCGAACTGGAATAAGAGGGTAATGGACGAGCAACAGGACATACTATCCCGCGCGACGGAGCAGGAGTACGCCTACGGCTTCACGACCGACGTCGACACCGAGTTTATCCCCAAGGGATTGAACGAGGACGTCGTGCGCCTGATCTCTTCGAAAAAGGGCGAACCCGAGTGGATGACCGAACTGCGCCTGCGGGCTTACCGCCATTGGCTGACGCTCGCCATGCCGCGTTGGGCCCATCTCGATATTCCCGAGATCGACTACCAGAATATTATTTATTACGCCGCCCCGAAGCCGAAGAAAAAACTCGAAAGCATGGACGAGGTTGACCCCGAGCTCGTCGCTACCTTTAATAAATTGGGGATTCCGCTCGAGGAACAGATGGCCCTGTCGGGCGTGGCGGTCGACGCGGTGATGGACTCCGTGTCGGTCAAAACGACGTTCCGGGAAACGCTGGCCGAAAAGGGGATTATCTTCTGCTCGTTTTCCGAGGCGCTGGCCGATTATCCCGAGCTGGTACGCAAGTATATGGGCAGCGTGGTGCCTTACACCGATAACTTTTTTGCGGCCCTGAACGCGGCGGTCTTTTCCGACGGGTCGTTTTGCTACATTCCGCCGGGCGTGCGTTGCCCGATGGAGCTGTCGACCTATTTTCGGATCAACGCCGCCGGGACCGGCCAATTCGAACGCACATTGATCGTGGCCGACGAAGGGGCTTACGTGAGCTACCTCGAGGGCTGCACCGCTCCCCGCCGCGACGAAAACCAGCTGCACGCGGCTGTGGTCGAAATTGTGGTACACAAGGATGCCGAGGTAAAATATTCGACCGTCCAGAACTGGTATCCCGGCGACAAAGAGGGCCGCGGAGGCGTTTATAATTTCGTTACCAAGCGAGGCATTTGCAAAGGGAAAAACGCCAAACTGTCGTGGACGCAGGTCGAAACCGGCTCGGCGATCACATGGAAATATCCGAGTTGCATCCTGTTGGGCGACAACAGCGTGGGCGAATTTTACTCGGTCGCGCTGACCAACAACCGCCAACAAGCCGATACAGGAACCAAGATGATCCACCTGGGGAAGAACACCCGCAGCCGGATCGTGTCGAAAGGCATCTCGGCCGGCCACAGCCAGAACAGCTACCGCGGTTTGGTGAAGGTGGGGCGCAAGGCCGAGGGGGCGCGGAATTTTTCGCAGTGCGACTCGCTGCTGATCGGCGACAAGTGCGGGGCGCATACGTTCCCGTATGTCGAGGTGAACCACCCCGGCGCGACGGTCGAACACGAGGCGACGACGTCGAAGATCAACGAGGAACAGCTTTTTTACTGCAACCAGCGGGGCATTTGCACTGAGGATGCCGTGGGGTTGATTGTCAACGGCTATGCCCGCGAGGTACTGAATAAGTTGCCGATGGAGTTTGCGGTAGAAGCACAGAAATTGCTGGCCATCAGCCTGGAAGGCAGCGTGGGTTAGGGTGTTTCTGTGGGCTGCGCGTATGGCAGGCCATCTTTGCACGATCCTTCCGTTTTTCCGTCCTCACGTACTAAAAGTACGCTGCGGGTGAAAAGCGCAACGATCGCACAAACCTGACCCACCCTCCGCACACCCGGGTGAGTGTGGGAGATGGTAGAAAAATGAAATGTTCTCTGCATTTACGAAGTGCCGATAGGCGCAGGGCAGAGCCCCGCAACGCGCATATAGCCGGTTGGCGTAAAGAACCGGAGGCCGAAGGCCGGAGCTCAGCGACCAACGGGAGCTAAAAATGCGGAAGAAAGCGTCGCGGAGTCCACTGTCTGAGCCCGAAGGGCGAGTTGTGGACGCAGGTGCCTCCCGGCACTCGGGAGAATTGACTTTGTCTAAGCAAAGAAAAAATTCCGAGTGCGGGGACGCACTGCGCAGGGCTTACGCCCCGCGCGTTGGTGTAGGGCCCGCGCACAAGAGATTTTTATGCAATGGGAGGTTACCTCTAAAGAGTCGGCTCCGGCATAAAAATCTCCGGGGAGGGTGCCACCGCGCATGGCTTCGCGAGGGAACGGCTCTGCGAGGGAACTGCCGCTTTTTATAAAAAGCGGCACCAAAAATTTTTCTGAGAAACTTCGTTTCTCTTGACTTATTTTGATTTGAAAATTAAGAGATAGGATCGTTATGCTGCTCGAAGTAAAAAATCTCCACGCCACAGTAGGCGACAAGGAAATCCTAAAAGGCATCAACCTGCAAGTCAACGCAGGCGAAGTCCACGCCATCATGGGCCCCAACGGCTCCGGCAAAAGCACCCTGGCCTCCGTCCTGGCCGGCAACGAGAAGTTTGAGGTGACAGAAGGAGAAGTCCTTTTTGAAAACGAAAACCTCCTCGAAATGAACATCGAAGACCGCGCCCGCGCCGGCATTTTTCTGGGATTCCAATACCCGGTAGAGATTCCCGGCGTAAGCATGGCCAACTTTTTGAAATTAGCGGTTAACGAGCAACGTAAGTATCGGGGACAGGCCCCCCTAACCGCCGGCGAATTCCTGAAATTAATGAAGGAAAAAGCCAGCATCGTCGAACTCCAGGATCAACTCGCGAACCGTGCTGTGAATGAGGGGTTTTCGGGTGGCGAAAAGAAAAAGAATGAAATCTTCCAGATGGCGATGCTCGATCCGAAACTTGCCATTCTGGACGAAACCGACAGCGGCCTCGACATCGACGCCCTGCGCATCGTGGCTACGGGCGTCACCCGCCTCAGCCGTCCCGACAACGCGACGGTGGTCATCACCCACTACCAACGCCTGTTGGACTACATCGTTCCCGACTACGTTCACGTACTCTATAACGGCCGCATCATCCACACCGCGGGCAAGGAACTGGCCCTCGAACTCGAAGAGCGCGGTTACGACTGGTTGATCAAGGATTTTCAGGAATAAAAACCGCCGTGCTGATGACCACCGCCGAAAAACGACTGATCGACCTCTATGTCGCCAACCTCGAACTGATCGAGGAGGGTTTCTCATATGGTGTCAACAGGCACCGCAGGTCTGCGATTGAAGCGTTCCACCTGCTGGGCCTGCCCGACGCGAAAGATGAACGTTATCGCTACAGCCCGCTCGCCCCGTACTACGAGGGTGAATACGAAAACTACTTTTCGCCTTTCGGCCAACCGTCTGATAAGGACTATTATGGCGATCCGTCCCTGTACGAAAAATTCGAAATGCTCAACGGCTACCTCCGCGCACCGGAGGCGGAGGCGGTGCAGGTTTACGAAAACGGCGTCGTCTGCGGCTCCCTGCGTGCCGCCGCCGCGGAGTTTCCCGAATTGATTGAAAAATACTATAACGCGCTGGCCGATAACGCTGCCGATGCACCGACGGCGCTCAACACGGCTTTCGTACAGGACGGTTTTTTCCTCCATGTCCCGGACGGGGTATCGGCCGAAAAACCGGTTTACGTTTTCGACGAATTTTTCGTAACCGAAGCGGTATCCGCTTATGGTCGTGGATTGATTATCCTGGGTGAAAACGCCCGGGCATCGGTTCTGTGGGACACACGCCTGCCGGGGACCGAGGCTTGCTTGATCGACCGGGTGGTCGAGGTACATTGCGCTGCCGGCTCGGGGCTCGAATGGACCGAGGTGCAGCAGGGTGCGAACCGTGCCGCTTGCGTTTCGTCCGCTTACATCCGGCAAGAGGCATCGAGCCGTGTCCGTTCGACTGCGATCACGCTTGACGGCGGCTTTTTCCGGAACAACCTGAGTGCGACGCTCGGCGGCAGCGGGGCTGAGTTTGAAGCCTACGGCCTGTCGCTTGTCCATTGTGGACAGCACGTCGACAATGCGTTGCGTGTGGCCCACGCGGTGCCCGACTGTTCGAGTTTCGAACGTTACAAAGGCATCGCCGGGGCCGAAGGCACAGTGGTCTTCAACGGCCGTGTGGTGGTCGCACCCGATGCCCAGCGCACCCGTGCGTTCCAGGAGAACCACAACCTGCTGTTGGCCGACACGGGCCACGTCTACACCCAGCCCCAACTCGAAATTTATGCCGACGACGTCAAGTGCAGCCACGGTGCCACGACGGGCCGCCTCGACGAAGAAGCGGTTTATTATATGCGCCAGCGCGGCATTTCGAAAGAGCAGGCCGAACGGTTGCAGATGGCCGGTTTTGTGCACGACATCATCGACTGCATCGCCATCGAGGCGGCGGCCGAGGCGATCGAAGCCCGGGCGCTGGACAAGATCGGACGGATTTAGCGAAAAAGTTCTCTGCATTTACGAAGTGCCGATAGGCGCAGGGCGAAGCCCTGCAACGCGCATATAGCCGATTGGCGTGAAGAACCGAAGCTCAGCGACCAACGGGAGCTAAAAATGCGGAAGAAAGCGCCAGCAAAGTCCACTGTTTGACGTCCGTAGGACCGAGTTGTGGACGCGGCAGCTTTCCGAAGCATTTTTTAGCCAATCGGGTAAAGCGCTTGATTTTTAATGTTACGTCGCTGCGCACCGTGAGCTCTCCCGCCACTAACGTGGCGACATCGGTTGCAACTTTTTTTATCAAGAAAAAAAGTTGGTGCTTTCCGGCACTCAGGAGAATAAGTTCTTTAGGAATAGCGGAAAATCCCCTGGTGCAGGGCTGCGCCCCGCACGCTATTTAGGGGCCACCGCACAAGAGATTTTTATGCATTGGAAGGTTACCTTCGCCGGGCCGGGTCGGGCATAAAAATCTCTGGAAAAGCTGCCCCCCGCGCAGGAGGGAACGGCTCCGCGAGGGTACTGCCGCTTTTTATAAAAAGCGCCGCAACCGAGGTCGCTGCGTAGCAGCGGGCGAGCTCAGCGGAGCTAAAAATTTTTCTGGAAAGCTGCGCTTTCCTTTACTTACTTTACAGGAAAAGTTATGCTTGATATTACGAAAATACGGGAAGATTTTCCGATCCTCGGTTTACAGGTTTACGGCCGCCCGCTCGTCTATCTCGACAGCGGCGCCACCGCCCAGAAACCCCGCCGCGTCATCGACCGCGTCGACTGGATGCAAACCCACCTCAACGCCAATGTCCACCGCGGCGTACACTACCTGAGCGAACAGGCCACCGAAGCCTACGAAGCCGCACGCGAACGCGTCCGTCGATTCATTAACGCGGAAAAACGCGCCGAAATCGTCTTCACTTCCGGCGCCACCCAAGCCATCAACACCGTCGCCTACAGCTACGGCGAGGCATTTTTTAAACCGGGCGACAATGTGATCCTGACCGTGATGGAACACCACTCCAACATCGTCCCCTGGCAACTGGTCTGCGACCGGAAGGGAGTTGAAATCCGTGTGCTACCCATCGACGACGTCGGTCGCCTGATGACCGAGAAGCTGCCCGAATTGCTCGACGACCGCACAAAAATGGTCGCCCTTACCCAAGCCTCGAACGTGCTCGGCACCTGTCCCGATTTAAGGTATGTGATCGACACGGCCCACGCCGCGGGTGTCCCCGTACTGATCGACGGCTGCCAGGGCATTGTCCACGGCGGGATCGACGTGCAAGCCCTCGACTGCGATTTTTACGCTTTCTCCGGCCACAAGCTCTACGGCCCGACCGGCACCGGCGTGCTCTACGCCAAAGAACGCTGGCTCGAAGCGATGCCCCCTTTCCTGGGCGGCGGCGACATGGTGGGCACGGTTACGTTCGAAAAAACGACCTACGCCGAATTGCCCCTCAAATTCGAAGCGGGCACGGCCAACTACATTGGTGCCGTCGGGCTGGCCGAAGCGATTGATTATGTACAAACGTTCGATCCCGCCGAGATTAAAGCCCATGAGGCGGCCCTGTTGGCCCGCGCGACGAAAAACCTCGAAGCGATCGACGGCGTAACGATCTACGGTACCCAACCCGGGAAATGCCCTATCGTGTCGTTCACCGCCGCCGGGGCACATCCCTACGACATCGGGATGATCCTCGACAAACAGGGCATCGCCGTCCGCACGGGGACCCACTGCGCCGAGCCGCTGATGACGCGCTTCGGCCTGACGGGCATGGCCCGCGCCTCGTTTGCCATTTACAACACGCTCGACGAAGCCGATGTCCTGGCCGAAGGCCTGCGTAAAGCCCTCTCGATGTTGAGGGGATAAGTTCACCAAAGACCAAATCCGAAAAAATGCTCCTGCCCGAACGCCTGAAGAGTTACCGCCTGATCCTCGCCAGCCAGTCGCCCCGCCGCCGCCAACTGATGGCCGACGCGGAAATGAATTACACGCTGGCCGACGACTACGAAGTCCAAGAAATTTTTCCGGAGGGCATGGCCCCCGAAGAGGTGCCGGCCTACCTCTCCGCCCTTAAATCGGCCGCCTATCCGAAACCGTTGGCTGCCGACGAAATTCTCGTCACGGCCGACACGATCGTCATCGTCGACGGCGAGGTGATCGGCAAACCCGATGGCCGCGAGGGAGCGATCCGGATGCTCGGAAAACTTTCCGGCCGCCGCCACGAAGTGATCACCGGCGTCACGCTTCGCAACCCGGCGCTGACGAAAAATTTTGCGGCTCACTCTTCGGTTTTTTTTCGTACATTGAACGCCGAAGAGATCGCGTATTACGTCGACCGCTACCGCCCGCTGGACAAGGCCGGGGCTTACGGCATCCAGGAGTGGATCGGCTACGTGGGCATCGAGCGCATTGAAGGCTCGTTCTATAACGTGATGGGCCTGCCCACGCAGATGCTCTACCTTGAACTCTCGAAAATGATTGACCAACTCGAAAACAAACCATAAATGAAACACATTTTCATAATTTTCATCCTCTCGCTGTTGACGTTTGGCCGTGCCACTGCCGACGAAGGCATGTGGCTTCCCAGCCTTGTGGGAAAGATGCGCTACGATGACATGAAGAAGAACGGTTTTCAATTGAAAGCATCTGACCTTTACGACGTCAACCGGTCGAGCCTCAAGGATGCGATCGTCCTATTCGGCTCGGGTTGCACGGGCGAAATCGTTTCCGACCGCGGCCTGCTCTTCACGAACCACCACTGCGGCTACGGCCAGATCCAGGCCCACAGCAGCGTCGAACACGACTACCTGACCGATGGTTTCTGGGCCCGTACCCCGGCCGAAGAACTGCCCAACCCGGGCCTCAAGGTGAAAATCCTGGTGCGGATGGACGACGTCACCAAGCAATCCCTCAAAGGCGTGACCGACCAGATGTCGGAATCGGAACGCCAGGGCGCGATCCGCACCAACAACGTCGACATCATTGCCGCCGCCACGAAAGACACCCGTTACGAAGCTTCGGTCGAAGCGTTCTACTACGGCAACCAATACTTTTTGTTTGTCTACGAAGTGTTCGAGGATGTCCGCCTGGTCGGCGCACCGCCTTCGTCGATCGGGAAATTCGGCGGCGACACCGACAACTGGATGTGGCCCCGCCACACCGGCGATTTTTCGATTTTTCGCATATACGCCGACAAACAGAATCGTCCGGCGCCTTATTCTCCGGACAACGTACCCTACCGCCCGAAACAATTCTTCACGATCTCGATGGCCGGGGCTGACGAGGGCGATTTTACGTTTGTCTACGGCTTTCCGGGACGCACCTACGAATACATCACCTCCGACGCCGTCGACTATATGGTCAACCTGGGCAATCCCCACAAGATCGCCCTGCGCACGATCCGCCTCGACATCATGACCGCCGAGCAGGAGCGCGACGTGGCGACCCGCATTATGTACGCCTCGAAACACGCCGGGGTGGCCAATGCCTGGAAAAAGTGGCAGGGCGAACTTAAAGGCATCGTCCGCCTCGACGTCGTGGGCCAGAAGCGGGCCCTCGAGGCGCAATTCACCGACTGGGCGGCGAACAAACCCGAGTACAGCAACGTGTTGCCCGCCCTTTCGGATCTTTACCGGGACCTCGACCACTTCGCCTTCCAGCGCGATTATTACCTGGAGGCTTTCGCCCCGATCGAACTCACGACGTTTGCCGGGGCCTTTGCCCGCACGACTTCCGGCGAGATCGACGCGACCTATGCCGGCCGCCAGCGCAAGGCGGCCGCCGACTTTTTCAAGAATTACTCGCCGGTGATCGACCTGGCTACGGCCGTCGCCCTGCTCGAAGCGTACTACGAAAATTGTTCGTATGAACCGGCGGTGCGGAATATTTTTGACGGCTACATCAAGCAATACGGCTCGATTGCGGCTACCGTCGAACATATCTTCAATACTTCCGTTTTCGTGTCGCAGGATCAGGTTGAACGCCTGCTTGCCCTCCCTGCTGAGGAGTTGAAGCAGAAAGTCAACGCTGATCCCGCCGTGGTCCTTTACCGGGCGTTCAACAACGCCTACACGACGATCTTCCTGCCGCGCTACACCGAACTCTCGTCCCAGATCGAACTGCAATACCGCACCTATATGCGGGGCCTGATGGCAATGCAAAAGGGCAAGCAATTCTATCCCGATGCCAACTCGACCCTGCGCGTGGCCTACGGCAAGGTCGACGGTTACGTGCCGGCTGACGGCGTCTACTACGAATCCCACACCACGCTCGACGGCGTGATGGAAAAAGATTCGCCTGAAATATACGACTACGATGTGCCCCAACGCCTGCGCGAGATCTACGCCGCCAAGGATTACGGCCCCTACGCAGTCGATGGCACGGTGCCCGTAGCCTTTATCGCCACCAACCACACCACGGGCGGCAACTCGGGCAGCCCGATCCTCAACGGCCGCGGCGAGTTGCTCGGCCTCAACTTCGACCGCACGTGGGAGAGCACGATGAGCGACGTGAAATACGACCCCGTGATCTGCCGCAACATATCGGTCGACATCCGCTATGTGCTCTTCGTGATCGACAAGGTGGCCGATGCGGGCTACCTCCTTGATGAAATGCGTTTTGCCAAATAAAGCCCCTGCAGGTTATGAAGAAAAACATCGGTCTGGCCCTGTTGGCCTCGGTAGTATTGGGAACGGCGGCTACGGCCCAGCAGCTTCTGCCCGAGTGGCGCGACGCCCGGGTGGTCGGCATCGGCAAAGAATATCCCCACACCGACTTTATGAGTTTCACGGACCGCAACCAGGCGCTCACGGGCAACTACGCGCTTTCCGATTACTATAGACCGCTCAACGGTAAATGGAAATTCACCTGGGCCGACAGCCAGACGAAGCTGATCCCCGATTTTTATACCGTAGGGTATAACGACGCCTCGTGGGGTGAGATCGACGTCCCGGCCAACTGGGAGATCAACGGTTACGGAATACCCATATACCTCAATAAGCCTTACGAGTTTAATCCTGAAAACCCTCAGCCGCCGACGCTTCCCGCCGATGTGCCGGTGGGGATGTACCGCACCGAGTTCACCGTGCCGCTGGCGTGGATCGACAAACAGATTTTTTTGCATTTTGCGGGTGTGAAATCAGGATTCTATCTCTATGTCAACGGAAAGAAGGTAGGCTATAGCGAAGATTCGAAAAACCCGGCCGAATTTGACGTAACCAATTATGTGAAAGACGGCCGCAACACGCTCGCCCTCGAAGTTTACCGCTGGAGCACGGGCAGCTGGCTCGAATGCCAGGATTTCTGGCGCATCAGCGGTATAGAAAGAGAAGTCTATTTGACCGCCCGCCCCAAAGTCAGGGTGCGCGATTTCGCGGTCAACTCGACGCTTTCGGCTTCCTATAAAGACGGTGTGCTCGATTTTGCAGCCGTTGTTAAATCCCATTTTTTGCAGAACAAGTCTGCCAAAGTCTTCTTTGAATTGCTCGCCCCCGACGGCCGGATCCTCAATACGGCCAACCAGGAGGTTTTTTTGCAGCTACGCGGTGAGGACACCGTCCATTTCAATGCGCTCGTTCCCGACGTCGAAGCGTGGAGCGCCGAATCGCCCACGCTCTACACCGTGGTGACCCGGCTCCAGTATGAAGGCCGCAACGTTGAGTACATCGCCACCAAGGTCGGTTTCCGCACGGTTGAAACCCGCGGCAACCAGTTGCTGGTCAACGGCCAGGCGATCAAGGTCAAAGGTGTCAACCTCCACGAACACCACGGCCGCACCGGCCATGTGGTCGACGAGGGCACCCTGCGCCGCGACTTCGAACTGATGAAACGCGCCAACGTCAACGCTATCCGCACGAGCCACTATCCCCAACAGCGCCGCTTCTACGAACTGTGCGACGAATACGGTTTCTACGTGTGCAGCGAAGCCAACATCGAGTCGCACGGGATGGGTTACGGGCTCGACCGCACGCTGGGCAACAACCCGCTCTTCCTCAACGCCCACATGGACCGCACGAAAAATATGTACGAGCGCACGAAGAGCCACCCGAGCGTGATCTTTTTTTCATTGGGCAACGAGGCGGGCAACGGGTATAACTTTTATGAAACTTACCTCTGGATAAAATCCAAGGAGAAGATGCGCCCGGTGCAGTACGAACGTGCGGGCGAGGAGTGGAACACCGACATCATCTGCCCGATGTATCCGAGCGCCGCCGTCCTCGAAACGTGGGCCAAGGGCGAACACGCGCGCCCTTATATCGCTTGTGAATACGCCCACGCGATGGGCAACAGCACGGGCAACCTGCGCGACTGGTGGGAGGTGGTTTATCGCTACCCGAACCTTCAGGGCGGCTTCATCTGGGACTGGGTCGACCAGGCGATCTGGAACCCGGCCGAGGGCGGCTTCTGGGCCTACGGCGGCGACTATGGCATGAACACTCCCTCGGACGGCAATTTCGTGTGCAACGGCCTGGTGAGCGCCGACCGCACGCCCCATCCGGCGCTGGCCGAAGTGAAAAAGGTTTATCAGCACGTGCTGTTCGAAGCCGTCGATCCCGCTGCCGGAAAGTTCCGGATCACGAACCGCCACGATTTTACCAACCTCGACCAATTCGAACTCCGCTACCGCATCTATTCGGGTGGCGCGTCAACATTGGCCGAGGGGGCGCTGCCCCTCTCGCTCGCCCCGGGCGAAACGGGGGCGGTCGATGTGCCGATTCCGATGCTCAAGCGCCGCGACGGCGTGGCCACCGAATACTTTTTGAGATTTTCGTTGGTGACGAAACAGGCATCCGCACTTTTGCCGAAAGGTTTTGAAGTGGCTTCTGAGCAATTCCCGATGCCGTCGCTTTCTACCCCGAAGCAGGCTTACGTATCTACAGGAAGGGTTGCCTCGCTCTCGGTCAATGAATTGGGCTCGGAAATTACCATCAGTTCACCCGTCGTGAAATTCGCGTTCGATAAATCGGCTGGAGTGCCCACCCGGTATGAGATCGCCGGAACCAACTACTTCGAGAAAGGTTTCGGTCTGCATCCCAATTTTTGGCGCGGCCCGACCGACAACGATTACGGCAATAAAATGCCCTCGCGCCTCCAGCCGTGGAAACAGGCGGGACAAAATCTAAAAATCCGGTCGGCGGTGTGCGACTCCCCGAGCGGTGAAAAGATCACCCTGAGCGTCATTTACGACCTTGCGCCGGTCGACGGGACGCTGAAAGTCGATTACACGGTCTACGGCACGGGTGCCGTTCACGTTGCGGCTACGCTGCCCGCGCTGCCTGCCGGCGTGCCCGACCTGCCGCGCTTCGGCCTGCGGATGCGTCTGCCCGCGCCGATGCACAATGTTGAATACCTCG
Source organism: Rikenellaceae bacterium (assembly GCA_031553805.1). GTDB lineage: Bacteria > Bacteroidota > Bacteroidia > Bacteroidales > Rikenellaceae > JAITVB01. The sequence continues at coordinate 219,492 of JAVBLC010000002.1, forward strand.
GCCGCGGCCCGGGCGAGAATTACGTTGACCGCAACTGGGGTTCCGACATCGGACAATACACGACTACGGCTGAAGAGATGTATTTCCCGTATGTCCGCCCGCAGGAAAACGGCCACCGCACCGACGTCCGCTGGGTAGCGTTCTATGACGACGGCGGCCGCGGCCTGGCGGTCGAAGCCGATAAGACTATTGAGTTCAACGCCCTGCGCAACAGCGTCGAAGACTTCGATGGCCAGGAATCAGACCGTCCCTACCAACTCTACTACTACATCCCCCAAACCACGGAACAGCTCGTCAATCTGCGACCGAAGCAGACCCACACGAATGACATCCGTCCGTGCGACTACGTCGAGGTGTGCATCGACGGCGCGATGATGGGTGTGGCGGGCGACAACGCGTGGGGTGCAATGCCTTACGAAGACTATCGTCTGCCTGCAACAAAAGGCTACAGCGTCGGGTTTACCCTCCATCCTTTCCTCGGGGCGAAAACCATTCCGGGAGTTCTCGGTTACACCTATTGACCCGGCCGAAAGACTTGTTTCGGGGCCGGGAAAAATCAATTCCCGGCCCCGATGCTTTTCAGTCGTGTTGTTTCTCGAAAAATATAAAAAACAGGTAGTTAATAAATAAATTTTTAGCTATATTTGTTTTGATAGCGTGCAAATTCCGTATGCCCGGAGGCGCTTTTGTTATTTTTGACATTCGTGCGTTAAAAACCTTTAAATAAAAAACACTTATGAACGTCACTCAACTGATGAACGACCTGGAAGCCAGACATCCGGGCGAAGCCGAATACCTGCAAGCCGTGCGCGAAGTGCTGGTGTCCGTTGAAGAGATCTACAACCAGCATCCCCAGTTCGAGGCGAACAAGATCGCTGAACGTATCGTCGAACCCGACCGCATTTTCACCTTCAAGGTGCCCTGGGTCGACGACCGGGGCCAGGTGCAGGTCAACCTCGGTTACCGCGTCCAGTATAACAACGCCATCGGTCCTTACAAGGGCGGGTTGCGTTTCCACCCGAGCGTCAACCTGAGCATCCTGAAATTCCTCGGGTTCGAACAGACGTTCAAGAATGCGCTCACTACGCTGCCGATGGGCGGCGCCAAGGGGGGCTCTGATTTTAATCCCAAGGGAAAATCCGACGCCGAAATCATGCGTTTCTGCCAGGCCTTTATGGTCGAACTGTGGCGCTACATCGGCCCCGAAACCGACGTTCCGGCGGGCGACATCGGCGTGGGTGCCCGCGAAGTGGGCTACCTCTACGGGATGTACCGCAAACTGGCCCGCGAAAACACGGGCGTGTTGACCGGCAAGGGGATGACCTACGGCGGTTCGCTGATCCGTCCCGAAGCGACGGGTTTCGGTGCGGTCTATTTCCTGCGCCGCATGCTCGAACGCCAGGGCATCGACATCAAGGGTAAACGGGTGTCGATCTCCGGTTTCGGCAACGTGGCCTGGGGGGCGGCGCTCAAAGCCGTTGAATTCGGCGCCAAGGTGATTACCATCTCGGGCCCTGACGGCTACATCTATGATCCGGCCGGCCTCGACGCCGAAAAGATCGCCTATATGCTTGAACTCCGCGCATCGAACAACGACGTGGTGGCTCCTTATGCCGATCGTTTCGCCGGTTCTAAATTTGTCGCGGGCCGTCGTCCGTGGGAAGTAGAAACCGACATCGCCCTGCCGTGCGCCACGCAGAACGAACTGGGCGAGGCCGATGCCAAACAGTTGATCGCCAACAAGGTGACCTGCGTGGCTGAGGTGTCGAACATGGGTTGTACGCCCGAAGCGATCGAAGCCTTTATCCACAGCCGCACGATGTACGCTCCGGGCAAGGCGGTCAACGCCGGCGGGGTAGCGACCTCGGGCCTGGAGATGACCCAGAACTCGATGAAGATCAACTGGACGGCCCCTGAGGTCGACGCCAAGTTGCAGCAGATCATGGAGTCGATCCACGGCGCCTGCCTCGAGTTCGGCACCGAAAAGGACGGCTATGTCAATTACATGAAAGGCGCCAACATCGCCGGCTTCATGAAGGTTGCACGTTCAATGGTAGAACAAGGCGTCCTGTAAGCGTGCTGCCGTAGGCTGCGCGCATCGCACGACATCTTTCACCGATCCTTCACTTTTCGGATGCTTACGTATTTTAGTATGCTCCGCTACGAAAAGCAAACGATCGGCAAAACCTGCCGCACGCTACGCACACCGAAGGTGATCCTAAATAAAAAAACACTGGGAATGTTTGCCTTCCCGGTGTTTTTTGTAAAAGGAATCGTCAAAAGGCTTGACCATCAATGGATGGCTGAGACGCGGGGCGAAGCCCCGCCTGCGCCTCCGAACAAATGGCGTAAAGAAAAATATTCCGAGAAGCGTCAGCGAAGCCCACTGCCTAAGCCCGCAGGGCGAGTTGTGGACGCAGCAGCTTTTCGGAATATTTTTTAGTCATTTGTTTGAGCGCTTGATTTTTTGCCACTTTTTTATCAAGAAAAAAGAGGGTGCCTCCCGACATACGAGAGAACAGCCTTTGCTTAAAGGAGCAAAAGACTCCGGAGGCCTCGCGGCACTCAAAAAAAAAGGTGGACAGAATTAAAAAGCGAGCCGGAGAAACCAGCCCGCTTTACAAATAACGAGCTAATTAAAGCAGTTTTTTGGCGGCCGCAATAGCCTTGTCGTAATCGGGTTCTTTGGCCGCTTCGTCGAGATATTCGACATAGCGGATAATCCCTTCCTTGTCGATCACCACCACCCCGCGCGAGAGCAGTTGCAGGTCTTCGATCAGGAAGCCATACTTGGCTCCGAAATCGCGGTTGCGGTAGTCCGACAGCATCACCACGCGATCGATGCCCTCGGCCCCGCAGAAACGCTTTTGGGCAAACGGCAAATCGACCGAGATCGACAGCACGACCACGTCCTTGCCCAGCGCCGTAGCTTCCTTATTGAAGCGGCGGTTCTGGGCGGCGCAAACCGGCGTGTCGACCGACGGGAATACGCTGATGATAACCACTTTCCCCTTGTATTCGCTCGATAATACGGTTTTCATTTCCGTGTTGACTGCGTCAAATACCTGGGCTTTGTCGCCCACTTTCACCGGGTTGCCGAGGGTGGTTACCATGCCCCCGATACGGAATGCTCTGTCTGCCATAATAATTATTTTTAGATTAGTTATAAATGAAAAATTTTCTGACTGAATCTATTGCAATGAAGGTGCCAAAGTGTCGCGCGATCCAGGCTTTCTTCGTATCTTCGCCCCACGATGCCGACCGAAAAATACACGCCCGCCCCCGTCAGCGCCATCCTGGCCGAATGGTACGAAATCCACCGCCGCGCCCTGCCGTGGCGCGAGAGCCACGACCCTTACACGATCTGGATTTCTGAGGTGATCCTCCAGCAAACCCGCGTGGCGCAGGGACTCGACTATTTTTACCGGTTTATGGCCCGTTTTCCCGATGTGGAGGCGTTGGCATCGGCCGATGAGGATGAAGTTTTAAAATACTGGCAGGGGCTGGGTTACTACAGCCGCGCCCGCAGCCTGCACACCGCGGCCCGGCAGGTGATGGAACGCTTCGGCGGCCGTTTTCCGACGACCTATGAAGACGTGTTGTCCTTGAAAGGAGTGGGCGAGTATACGGCAGCGGCGATCTGTTCGTTCGCTTTCGAACAACCTTATGCGGTGGTCGACGGCAACGTCTATCGCGTGCTGGCACGCCTGTTCGGGGTCGACCTGCCGATCGACGGCGGCCCCGGGAAACGGTATTTTGCAGCCTTGGCCCAGGAGCTGCTCGATCTGTCCCATCCCGGCCGGCACAACCAGGCGACGATGGAGTTCGGCGCCCTGCAATGCACGCCCCGCTCTCCCGATTGCGCCGTCTGTCCGCTCGGCGACCGTTGCCGCGCCCGGGCCGAAGGCAGGGTAGGGCAGTTGCCCGTCAAGGCGGCCCGGACGGCGGTCACCTCGCGCTGGTTCAACTACCTCTGCATCCATTGCGATGGCGAGCTGTTGCTCTCGAAACGCACCGGCAACGACATCTGGCGCAACCTCTATGAATTTCCCCTGATCGAAACCGATGCTGAAACCGATTTCTCAGCGTTGCTCCATACCGAAGCCTTTCAGGAGTTGATGGGTAGCACGGGATTCACGCTGACGAAAACCACAAAAATGCCCAAGCACCAGCTTTCGCACCGCACGATCCACAGCACGTTTTATGAATTGGCGGTCGACTCCTTCCCTCCGTCCTTCGAAAAATTCCTGCGGGTGGGCGAGGGGGCGCTGGGCGATTACGCCGTTTCGCGCCTGACCGAAATGTATCTCGAACGGCGATAACAAAAAAGCAGGAGGGCGTGCGACAACCGCACGCCCTCCTGCTTTGGCGTAAACTTTGGGTTAATTTTCCGGTTCCGCCTCAGGGCTGATCTCCACGACTTGGCTGCTGACGCCGGCCACTTTGCCCAGTGCGTTGGCCAGCTCCTGCGCCTGCAATCGGTTCTCAAAGATACCGACCGAATAGGTCGTTCCCGTGCGTACCACTTCGCGGTGGCGGGCATAGCGGTCGGTGACCTCCTTGGCCTGGGCGGGCAAATCGCCCGTTGCGGTCGAGAACTCGACCCGGAAAAGCCCCTGCGCCTCCTCGGTCGCCGCAGCCAGGTTCGAAAATTCACCGTTTTTCCACATCACCGCTTCGGGACGGCGGAAGCCCCACTCTTTCAGTTTGGCCACCGCATCGACCGCGTCGCCATAGGTCCGGTAAAGGCCGATGAAATAGCGCAGCCGCCGGTCGGGTAACCGCAACGAATAGATTGGCGATACCTTGCGGAATGTTTCCATCGAGGGCTGGCTGGCGAACGTGCCGATCGTCACACTGTAGAACGTTCCCTCGGCCGGGACGTCGAGCGCCGGAATGGGGTGCTGGCTGTTGTAGAGCTGCTCTTCGCCCTGCACCGGATCGGCATAGGGGACGAACTCGCGCTCCTGCACTTCGATCCGGGGCATCCGGTAATCGAGTTTCCGCGCCCGGGCCACGACCCCTCCGAGCGAATCGAGCGCCTGCGGCAACCCGAACTGCCCGGCCAACGCCTGCTCGTAGGCTGCCACCAGCGCCAACTGGGCCGGATAGGCGGCAAATGCGGGCGACATCACCTCGCCGGCCTCTGCATGCTGTGTGCGTTTGATTTCCTGTTCCACCCGATTGAGACTGTCGAGTACCGCCGTGCGGTTGAGCCGGTCCAACAGGTAGGAATAGAGGTAAATGCGATCGCCGTAAGGATCGCCCCATGCCTCGTCCAACGCGTTTTCAAGCCCGTTGATCCCGGTCACTCCTCGCCGCCATTCGTCGTAGACCTGCTGGGCTTCGGCCGGCGATGCGATCGTGTCGTACGATTCGACCAGCGGCTTGATCTGCTGGTAAATATCGAGAAACTGTTCGCCGAGCCGGTCGACCGCCGGCTGGTCGCGTTGCGCCTTCCGGAGCAGCTCCATTTCCGGCCCCGCCAGGTTGTTCTTTACATAGGGGTAATCGAGCAGGTTTTTCAGGTTGGGATCGCCCGAAGTGCTGCTGCCGGCTGCCGTGCCCGCCCCCGTGTTCGTAGCGACGGTTTTTCCCTGGGCCATGTTGTGCAGGATGAATTCCTGTTCAATGGCGTTCGTGCGCGAGGTGATGCTCCCGATCCGGTTGCGCAGGCCGAAGACCTGGGTTTCGAGTTGTAGGATCTCGTTCGATTTCCGTGCCCGGTCGGTGGTGTCGGCCGCAAAGGCGGTACGCTTGTCGGCGATGACCCGCACGAGCGAGTCTTCCTGCCCCTTGAGCATATATTCCTGGCCGAGCAGCGCCATATAGACCGAGTCGCCCTCGAGCCCGGCCACGCGCGGGGTGACGGTTCCCCGCTGCTGCGCTCCGGCCCACAGTCCTACTCCGATTAAAATGGTGATTAAAAATATGGTTTTCAATATCTTGTGCATATATTCTATCTCCACGATCGCAATAAAAACATTTGAATAAATCCAAAAATCTCCAAACGTCCGAGCAGCATCAGCAGCGACGAAACAATCTTGGTCCCGTAGGGCAACTCGGCGTAATTGCTCATCGATCCCACCTGGCCGAATCCCGGCCCGACGTTGCCCATACTGGCAAAGGCCACGCTGAAGCTGGTCATCAGGTCACACCCGAAAAGCGTGCAGACCACAGTCCCGATCCCCACCGCAGCCAAATAGCAAACAATGAACATCGAGGCTAAACTCACCATCTTATCGTCATAATGGACATTATTGATCTTGACCCGGATGATGGCGTTGGGGTGTTGCTGTTGCTTGAGTTTGGCGGCGATGCCCTTGTAAGAGAGCAGTACGCGGTCGACCTTGATCCCCCCCGAAGTCGAACCGGCACACCCGCAAATGATGCTCGCCACCACGAGCAACATTATCGAGAAAGGCGGCCAGAAGGTCGAATCGGCTGTGGCAAACCCAGTCGTGGTGAAAGCCGCCGCCAATTGGAAATAACCGTAGCGAATAGCGCTCGAAATGGATTCGTAGTTGTGTGTAAGCCAGAGGTTTAATGAAATTAACGCTCCGCCTGCAATCATGCACAACAGGTATAGGCGAGATACTTCCGATCGGAAGATATTGGTACTTTTGCCGGTCAGCGTGGCGAAGATCAATCCGAAATGTAATCCAGAGGCCACCATAAAGAAGAAAACGATCGCCTCTATCCATACGCTGTCGTAATAAGCAATGCTGGTGTTCTTTGTGCTCAGCCCCCCGGTGGCGATGGTCGAAAAGGCGTGGTTCACGGCGTCGAACCAGCCCATCCCCGCCACGCGCAACAGCACCGTTTCGAGGAAAGTCAATCCGATGTAGACGAAAAGCAGGATCTGGAGGATTTTTTTTGTCTTATAATGGTAGTTCTCCTTGGCGAAGGTCGAGATTTCCATATTCGACAGCGTAGCCTTGATCTTGCCGAGCGAGGGGAGGATTACCATAGCGAACATCACCACGCCCACCCCGCCCAGCCAGTGGGTCGATGAACGCCAGAACAACAATCCGTTGGGCAGCGCTTCGATGTCGTGCAGAATGGTCGATCCGGTGGTGGTATATCCCGAGGTGCTTTCAAACCATGCGTTTATGGGATTGAATTCCCCCCCCCAGAGCATATAAGGAAATGTGCCGACGAAACAGGCCAGCAGCCATGATCCGACGACGATCACGTACGATTCCTTGTTGGTGATATCGCTCTCGGGCCGTACGAAGATCAGCGGGAATACCCCAAGCGCCACCGTCACCACGAAACTTAGTAGCAGCGGGTAAAGCCCCGTGTCCATTCCGTTGAAAAGCGAGATGCAGGCCGACAACAGCATAAACCCTGCATTGAGCAGCAGCACCATCCCGGTGTAGCGTATGATGACCGTAAACCGCATTCTTCCTTACTGTTGCTGGTCCTTTTTCTTGAGGGCGAGCATCAGCTCGTCGATGTAATCCTTGAGTTGCGAAAGCTCGTCCATTCCCTCCATCTTGACGTTGAACGGGATTTTCGAGTTGAGGTAGTTGCCCAGCCCGCGGGTGATACGCAGGATCGGGCGCAGGATATAGATGTTGATCAGCGCGTAGAACATCACGATGATCACGATGGCGATGCCCAGGGCGATGATACCGGGCATAATGGCCCGGTAGACGTTGTTCATCAGCGTGGTAGCATTTCCTTCGACAGCGTGTTGCGTCTCAATCATAAAGTTCTTGACGGCCAGCGTAAGGTCGTAGTATGAGTTGCGGTAGACGTCGGTAAACCATTCGATGTCGCTCGCGCGGGTAGAGTCGGCCAACACCTGCGCCACGGCTTGGTAGTAGTTGGCACGGGCGATGTATATGTCCTTGATTTCTGTGTTGTTAGGGTGCATGGTCAGGGCCTGCGCCAGTGCGTCGTCAAACGCCTGGCGGTGGGCCAGCAGCACCGTGTCGTAGCCATCGCTCCGGTGGTTGACCAGTTGCAACAGGGCGGTATTCTGCTCCTGGGCGGCGTCGAGCATCTGCTTCGATATCTCCATATTGCCCACACTCGTGTCGATCATCACGCGGGTGGTTTGGCTCAGCCGCGAGAGTTCGAAATAGGAGATCAGCCCCGTGAGCATCAGCAGGCCCGCCAGCAGTGCAAAGCCGTAAAGGACCTTGCGCCGGATGCCTCTAGCCGGTTTAATAGGGTTCATATTGCGCGGATAGGTGTTTTTGTAAATAACAAAGGTAATAAAGTGTCTCCCGGCACCCGGAATTTTGGCTTTATTCCGACAAAGGTAATAAATTAACGGAATTTATGCTAAAACGATCCCTTCGGTGTGCGTGTTCCCAACCGGGTCGCCGAGTTTCACGCGGCAGATGGCATTGATCGCCTCGCGTTGGTAGGGAGCTTCGACCCGAATGTAGTTGCCCGTGTAACCAAACATCGCGCCACCCTTGCGAAAACCCTCGAAAAGCACGTCGGCTTCCTGTCCCGAAAAGCGTTCGATGAAGCGGCGGTGGTTCCCCTCGCTGAGCTCCATCAACCGGGCGACGCGTTCGGCAGCCACCGCCGGGGTCACTTTGCAGGGCATTGCCGCGGCGGGTGTGTTGGGTCGCACGGAGTAGGGAAAAACGTGCAGGAACGCCGGTTCGATCTCCTCCAGAAAGCGGTACGTTTCCTCAAAATCGGCATCCGTTTCGCCCGGAAAACCGACGATCACATCGATCCCGAGGAAGGCGTCGGGCATCGCCCGGCGCACCGCTGCCATCCGGTCGGCAAAGGCCGCCGTGGTGTACCGCCGCCGCATCAGTCCGAGGATGCGGTCCGACCCGCTCTGCAACGGAATGTGGAAATGGGGTTGGAATTTTTCGGAAGCGGCCGTAAAAGCAATGATCTCGTCTGTCAAAAGGTTCGGTTCGATCGACGAAATGCGGTAACGTTCAATGCCATCTACTGTATCCAACGCCCGGAGCAGGTTCAAAAACGATTCGTCGGTCGTGCGTCCGAAATCGCCGGTGTTGATGCCCGTGATGACAATCTCTTTCTGGCCGCCTTTTGCGATCAGCCCGGCTTCCTGAACCAATTCCTCTATGCCGATGTTGCGGCTGCCGCCGCGGGCCAGCGGAATGGTGCAATAGGAGCAGCGGTAGTCACACCCGTCCTGCACTTTCAGGAAGGCGCGTGTGCGGTCGCCGGAGGAAAAGGCGGCAAAGAATGACGTTAATTCTTCGGCGTCGCATGTGTGGACGGCCGCCCGGCCCTTGCCCGAGAGCTTGCGCACGCGCTCCGGCAGATTGCCTTTCTCGTTGTTGCCGATCACCAGGTCGACCCCTTCGATGGCGGCCACGTCGGCCGGTTTCAACTGGGCGTAACACCCCGTCACGGCAACGATCGCCCCTGGATTTTCGCGCACGATCTTCCGGATGATATTTCGACACTTTTTGTCGGAGTGTTCCGTCACGGAACAAGTGTTGACCACACAAATATCGGCCGCTTCGCCCCGCGCGGCCCGCACAATGCCCGCCTGCTCGAACTCCCGCGCCAGGGTCGACGTTTCCGAAAAATTGAGTTTGCAACCCAGCGTAAAGAAGGCCGCTTTTTTGGTTTGGTTTTCCATCTTGTGAGTTTCTCTCCTAAATTCCCTGGTCGACGAGGGGCAGGGCAATTTTCATCACTTCCTCTCCGCGCTGCAGGGTCAGGTTGATCGTCATCCCCTGGTTTCGTATGATTTCCGCGATTTCCTGCCGGGTCATTTCCGTGACTGGCCGGTTTTCGATGCGGGTAATGATGTCGCCCGGCCGGATGCCCGCCTGCTCGGCGTTGCGGCCTACCAACAGTTGATTGACGACTAACCCGTCGCAGATGTCCGTGCGGTCGGTCCATCCCATCCCTGTATACCTCATTTCGCGCCGCTTGCCGAATTCGCCGTTGGGTTTCAGGTAAAGCGTTTTTGCCTGAAAATCGATGATCACCGAGAAATGCTGCAACAGCCGGTTGCCGAGCAACCCGAGGTGTTTCCGGGTGGTCATCAACCCCGAGGTGTTGTGCGAGTAAGAGCAAACGATCTCCTCGACCCGGAACCCGCCGAGGGTCACGGCCGGGGCGCGAAAACTGGAGTTGCGTCCTTCGCCGCCCACCCCGGCGTTGCGGGCATAGGTGTCGACCGAGGGGGTGGTTCGGTCGAGGTTGTATTTTCGTGCTGAGACGCTCGTGAATGCAATCGCGCCGCCGCTGCCCAGGTCGAGCAGGAATTTGCCCCGGATCCGCTTGCCGTTCCCCGGTTCGACCTCGGCCCGGACATAGTAGCGATAGTTGCGGTAGGCGAGCGGAAGTGCTACGTAGCCGGTGAGGTCGGGCAGGCTGTCGGGCGCAAAAACGGTTACCCGCCCAGTTTGGTAATCAAACATCGCCGTGCGTCCGGCCAGTAATGGCCAGCCGATGATCCCATCGGCCCGCCGGCCGAGGATCGGCCGGATCTGCAACACCGGCGCCCCGCTGAAAGTGTGGCTGAGCGTGTCAAAACGGATCGTCACCGGCTCGGCGGCATATCCGCCCCGTTCCCGCGCGGTGCCTACGCCGCTGAAAAGGCTGGCGCTCGTTCTTCCGGGCGTATAGCCGCTCTGCGCCAGGTAGAGGCTGTCGAAGATCAGGTGATGCGCTCCGGTGTCGAAAACAAAGGTGCCCGCGATCGAATCGTTGATCACCGACCGGAAATACCAATGCGAATCGAATTCGACCAACGGCCTGCCGGACAAGGTGTCCTGCCCGGAAACCCCGGCAGGCAGCGCCGCGGCCAACAGCAAGAACAGGTAAATTCTTTTCATCATAATGGCCGGCTATTTTTCGACCCATTCACGGCGGCGGTAAAGCTGGTCGCGCAACTCGGGCGAAAAGCCCGCCTCGCGGATGGCCTGCTGAATGTCCCGTGCGTCGAACTGGTTGCGGGCGCCGCCGGCGCGCACCACGTTTTCCTCGATCATGATCGATCCCATGTCGTTCGCCCCGCAGTGCAGCGCCACCTGGGCCGTTTCCTTGCCCACGGTGAGCCACGAGGCCTGGATGTTGGCGACATTGTTCAGCACGATCCGGCTGATGGCGATCAGACGCAGGTAATCCAACGGCGAATCTTTTGTCGTTAGGCCTTCGTTTTCCAGTTGGCTTCCAGTACCTCGAAAAATCCAGGGAATGAAAGCGATAAACCCGTAATGCCCCGCCGGCCGTTCGGCCTGCAGGTCGCGGATTTTCAAGAGGTGTTCGATGCGTTGGCGCGGCGTTTCGACGTGGCCGTACATCATCGTGGCCGACGTGGCGAGGTTCATCCGGTGGGCCGAGCGCATCACATCGAGCCATTGTTCGGCGGTGCATTTGCCGGGCGAAATGCGGCGGCGCACCTCCGTGTCGAGGATCTCGGCTCCCGCGCCGGGCAACGAATCGAGTCCCGCGGCGACAAGTCGTTGCAGGGTTTCTTCGATGGAAATCTTGCTGATCCGTGCAATATGAAAAATCTCGGGCGGTCCCAGCGCATGGAGTTTTACTTGCGGAAAGCGGCTTTTCAACTCGCGGAACAGCGTTTCGTAATAGTCGATGTCCAGCCCCGGGTGCAGCCCGCCCTGCAACAGCAGTTGGTCGCCGCCGAGAGCCAGCATTTCGTTGATTTTTCGGGTATATTCTTCGATCGTTGTAATGAAGATCTTGTCCTTTTCCGACGGTTTGCAATGGAAATTGCAGAATTTACAGCCCGACACGCAGGCGTTGGTGATATTGACGTTGCGGTCGATCTGCCAGGTGACCGTTCCGGGCGGTGCGGCTTCGAGGCGCAACCGGTGGGCCACGGCCGCCAGTTCCATCAAGGGAGCCTCGGTATATAGCGCCTCGGCCTGATCCACGGTCAGGTTTTCGTGCCGGATGGCCTTTTCGTATAACGGTTCGAATTTCACCCCGCAAAGATAATGTTTTGGGATGGAACTATGTCTTTTTTATTAAGGATAGTTCCTTTTTGATTTGTTGTGTCCAACTTTTTTTCTTGACAAAAAAAGTTGCAACCGATGTCGCCACGTTAGTGGCGGGGGAGCTCACGGCGCGTAGCGACGTAACATTACAAGTCAAGCGCTTCAAGGAGCTGGCTAAAAAAAACTTCCGCAAAGCTGCTGCGTCCACAACTCGGCCCCATAGGGACTCAGACAGTGGACTCCGCTGACGCTTTGTTGCAGGTTTTTCTTAACGCTTTTTCCTTAAAGCGGTGATTTTTACCTCCCTCCGGTCGGTGAACTTCGGTTCTTTTGCTACTCTCTTTTGATGGTAGCAAAAGAAAGTAGCTGACACGACCGTCGAACACAAACTCAAACCGTTACAAGAAGGCCGCTCAAAAAGAGAAAAAACTATACCTTTGCCTCGATGAAGGCGTATTTCGAACTTTTTTGGTCATTCTTCAAGATCGGCTGCTTCACGTTTGGGGGCGGCTATGCGATGATCCCGCTGATCCAGCGTGAGGTGATCGAACGCCGCCAGTGGATCGACCCCGACCAGTTCCTCGAACTGCTGGCCCTGGCCCAAACCTCGCCCGGCCCGGTTGCGGTGAATGCCTCGGTTTTTGTCGGCTACAAACGCTTCGGCTGGCGCGGCGCACTTACCGCCACATTCGGAGCCGTGCTGCCTTCGTTCCTGATCATCCTGGCCATCGCCGTCTTTTTTACCGATATAAAGGATAACCCGGTCGTCGAACGCATTTTCAAGGGAATGCGCCCGGCGGTGGTCGCCCTGATCGCGTCGCCGGTCTATAACCTGGCCAGGGGGCTCGGTTACGTCCGGATCGGAATCGCCGCTGCCGTGGCGGTCGTGGTGGGTTTTCTGGGCGTGTCGCCCGTGTGGCTGCTGATCGGCGGGGCGGCTTGCGGAATGATTTACGGGGTTTATAAGAACGAAAAGGTATGATTTATCTAAAGTTGTTCTGGACATTCCTGAAGATCGGCCTTTTCGGTTTCGGCGGCGGCTATGCGATGCTGTCGCTGATCCAGCACGAGGTGGTCGAAAACCGGGCGTGGCTTTCGAACCAGGAGTTTACCGACATCGTCGCCATTTCGCAGATCACCCCCGGCCCGGTCGCGGTCAATAGCGCCACCTATGTCGGCTATACGGTCACGGGCAACGCCTGGGGATCGGCCGTGGCTACGCTGGCGGTGTGCCTGCCGCCGCTGGTGATTATGCTTTTGCTGACCAAATTTTTTATAAAATTCAGGGGAAACCGCCGCGTGGGCTATGTGATGGACGGCCTGAAACCGGTGGTGGTCGGGATGATCGGGGCCGCCGCTTTCCTGTTGATGACCCCGGCTAACTTCCCGGACCTTAAAGCGGTGCTGCTCTTTCTGATCTGTCTGGCGGCTTCCGCGCGAAAGGTCAATCCGATTGTGTTGATCGCCGCCTCGGGTGTCGCCGGACTATTGCTTTATTGATGGCTGATTTTTAGAAAGAAAATAATCAAAGTCTACAGAAAACAGTTATCTTTGCCTCCTGTGTTAACTAAAAAAATCAATCTATGAAAAAGATCTTTTTGATTTTGACGTGTGTATGCTTTTTCAGCGCTGTGACTGCCTCGGCGCAACAAGATAAAATCTTGATCGGTGTGAAGGGCGGCCTCAATGTTCCTAACCTGACGACAGCCAGCGACAATCCCCTGAGCGACGGCTGGTCGTCGAAGCTGGGCGGCATCTACGGGCTGACGTTCGAATACCGTTTCAACACCCGTTGGTCGCTGGTCAGCGGCATCGAATACACCGAGATGGGCGGGAAGAAAGACGGGATGCAAGCCCTGCCGTCGAAACGCCTTTATCCGGGGATCAACGCACAGATGGCTGCCGGGATGCTGGCGCAGATGCAGCCGATGGGTATTACGGCCGTGGCTATCGACCCGTGGACGAACAAATACACCTATGCCGATTTCAGCAACAAGTCGGAGTTCAACTACCTGCAAGTGCCGGTGATGGGCCGTTTCAGCCTGCCTTTCGGCCACGACCGTTTCCGTTTTGTGGTCCACGCAGGGGGCTATGCCGCTTATATGCTCGAGGCCAAGAACATCAACACGGGTACGAGTGCGCTTTACGCCGACGACAAAAAGGGCAACATCATCGTGACGGCTAACCTGACCAATGCGCTGGGTACGATCACGCAGCAGCAGATTCCGCTGACCCAGTTCCTGCCCGCCGAGGGGGTCAACCTGACTTCGACCCGCGATATTTATGACGACACCTACCACTTCAACTTCGGTTTCATCGGCGGGGCCGGTGTCGGAATGAAGCTGTGGAAAGGCGAGCTGATGCTCCAGGCCGGAGGCCAGTATGGCTTTGTGAAGATACAGAAGAGCGACGAGAACGGCCAGAACCGCATCGGTGCCGGCTCGTTCACGCTCGGTTATGCTTTTGCGCTGTAATCCGTACGGGATTTATGATAAACGGGAGGTGCCAGCGGCACCTCCCGTTTTGTTTTTATTTTTGGCCGCCGCGCAAGAGATTTTTATGCATTGGAAAGGGGCGCATTCCTTTTCCGGATTTGGCATAAAAATCTCAGGGAGCGTGCCCCTCGCGCATTGGGTTGCACCGAGGGTACTGGCGCTTTTTGAAAAAAGCGCCGCAAAAACTTTTTGGGAAAGCTTTGCTTTCCTGAGATTTACTTTGATTTGGAGGACGTTCGCTCTAAGAAACCTTGACTGTTTAGGTAACCTGTCAGGTCGTGCTTCTTCGCCTCGTGGTGGTAATCGAGGATATGTCCCACCCAGTCGTTGTCGGTCGTCGTGCCGCTGCGGATTTCATTAAATTGCTCGATGGCGGCGTCATACTCGAGCAACTCCGGCACCAACTCTCCCTGCGGGCGGTAATGGTTCTCGTGGACCACGAGCGACACGGGCCGCTTGGGTTTCAGGTCGGGCTCCTCGTTCGGGTAGCCGACCGACAGTCCGCACACGATGGCCACCCCTTCGGGCAACCCGAGTATCTGCGACACGCGCTTCGGATCGGCCGTGCGGACATACCCGATCGCACAACACCCCAGCTCAAGCGCTTCGCAAGCCACCATGGCATTTTGCATCGCCATTGCGGCGTCGATCACACCCACAGTAAAGCCGTCTATCTTCTCCTCGAAATCGGGGTAGTCGATCCCCTTGGCCTGGCCCGCAATGCGCAACTGGTGGAAGTCGGTGCAAAAAACGAAAAATACGGCTGAAGTCTTGACTTGTTTCTGCCCGATAATCTCGTAAAGTTCTTCTTTGAGCGCCTGGTCGGTGACGGCGATCACCGAAAATTGCTGGCCGTTGTAACTGGTCGACGTATTTTGAATGGCGCGGTAAATGAAGTCGAGTTTTTCGGTTTCGATCGGGCGGCGTTCGTAACGGCGCACCGAGCGGCGTTCGAAGAGGATTTTCGTAATGTCTGTCATAAAAACTATGTTTTTCTTTGAGTGATCTTAAAATCGTGCCCGCAATCGAAACAATGCAGCTTCTTTTCGCGAAAAGGCAACGGCAATGCACATAGGTAGAGCGAGAACAATGCCCAGCCCGAAAGCTGCGCCTGCGTCACCTCGTCCGACCCGCACACGGGACAACGGGGCTCTTGGCGCCCGTCCGCCGTTTTCTGGCCGTTCATCGCTTCTTGCCGAAAAAGCGGCGGATGGCGCTCACGATGCGTTCCACGACGATATCCTGCCGGGTGGGTTTCAATTCCTCCTCGTTCCAGTAGCCGCCGTTTTTGAGGGCGACGATGGCTTCCTGCAGGTCGCGTTTACGCACCTGCAATTTGACGCCGCCTACGGCCGTCGAGTAAAAATTGTCGACCTGCACGGTCAACTCGTCCTGCACGAAACACTCCACCCCCTCCGATTCGAGGTAAGCCCGCACCAGCGCTGCATCCTGCGGCAGAACAAAGGTTTTTACGGTTACCAACTCCAACTGATCCATCGCACGTTTGTTTAAAGTGTTATTTAATGTCAAAATCGAGCAACACCTCTCCTTCGAGCGAAGCCCGGAAATGATCGCCGGGGTGTACCGCCCCCACGCCGACGGGCGTTCCGGTGAAAAGCAGGTCGCCGATGCGCAGCGTAATGTATCGCGAAATGTGGGCGATCAGCCGGTCAACGCCGAAGATCATCAGCGACGTGTCGCCCCGCTGCACCACGTTCCCGCTCAGCTCTCCGGTAAAATGCAGCTTTTGCACGTCGCCGCCCAACTCCGCCAACGGAATGAACCGGGGCGAAACGGCGGCCGAGTGGTCGAACGATTTGCACACCTCCCACGGCAACCCCTCGGCGATGCACCGCCGTTGGATGTCGCGCGCCGTGAAGTCGATCCCCAGGCCCACTTCGTCATAACAACGCGCCGCAAATTTCTCGTCGATCGCCTTGGCGGTTCTTTTGATCCTCACCACCAACTCCGTTTCATAATGGAGGTCGTTGCTGAAATCAGGCACATAAAACGGATCGTTGTTGCGCAGCAGCGCCGTGTCGGGTTTGCTGAAGAAAATAGGCTCCGTCGGGATGTTGCGGTTGCCGTCCAACTCGTGGATGTGGTCGACGTAGTTGCGGCCGATGCAGATGATTTTCATCAGAACGTAATGATTTCTTTCGGTTTCAGGTTGTTTTCCATTGTCCAGAAATGGGCTTCTCCATGGGCGATGCGGAAGATGAGCAGCTCGGGACTGTCAACCGTCAGGCCCATATCGGCCAGGAAGGGGCGGTCTTTCATGATCCGTTCTTTCAGCGTCCGGTCGTTCATGAATTCGACCGCGCCACCCACGCGCAACATCGTGCCGAGCGCTCCCTCGTGATGATAAAAACAGGCTTCGGCCTTGGGGTGGGCGCGAAGCTGTGCGGCGACGGGTTTCATCCCCCCGACCTGAAAATAAAATCCGCTTTCGTCGGCAAGCCAGAAACCGAGGGCCCGCACACGGGGTTGGTCGCCCTCGACGGTAGCCAGGTAACAATAGGGGTTTTCGTTCGTGAAACGGATGCAGTCCTGAATCGTTTTCATAGCAGCAGGGTTTTTATTTTTACTAACTTTGAGTGGTTGTCCATTGGTTGTTAGTGTTACATTTTAAAATTCGTAAGTCACTAAAAATCATCAGAGTATTGGAATTCTTAATCCGCATTAATAAGATGATTATGCCGGTAAGAAATGTCAGTATTATATTTTTTATCGGAATAATCAGAATCCAACAACAGTTTAATGTCTGGTACAATACTCACCGGAATATTTTTAGAAGACTTTAACGCCCTGCGTTCAACACCTATCTCGGTCGTCAATACTATATCTTTATACGTTGTCACTTCTTTCAAGTGCGTTATGTAATACTCATTTACAATAATGTTCGACCTGTCTCTACTGACATCAAATTCACTCTCTCGGGTCATAACGATATGGCCATCGTCGTCATATTCGATCATACTCAACTCAAAATGAGATAAAAGTTTGGTCTCTTTATCAAAGAAACAAACTATTTGTGTCTTTGAATGGTCTTTTATCGATACCGATGTGAATACACGACAGTTATCCTGAATCCCAAGGTATCTCAATGTATTTGTGTGGATAAACATTGAATGATAGAATCGGGAAGCCGAACTTATGTTATGATGAACAGAAGCGATAAGCTGCTTCTCAAAGCTTGTTTCATCTTGTACATTGGCCTCAGGATAAGCATAAGCCCCCGCTACCGAGCGTCCCTTCTCCCTGTCCTTTTTCCATATATATACCAGAGAAAGGCTCCCTTCCCCGCTCTTCACGCTACTATTATTTTTCTTTAAGACGTATTTATATGCAAGGTCGTATATGGTCCCCCAGTGATAGAAGGGGTAGATATCCGTATATTTCTTATATAATGCGTCTGCATCGACCGTACCGACAACAACAATTTCATCCACGTCATACGTGCGGGT
Organism: Rikenellaceae bacterium; assembly: GCA_031553805.1. Taxonomy (GTDB): domain Bacteria; phylum Bacteroidota; class Bacteroidia; order Bacteroidales; family Rikenellaceae; genus JAITVB01. Next base: position 237,381 of record JAVBLC010000002.1, read on the forward strand.
TAAAATGATGTCACACGCCATTTTCCGCTTGACTTCATCGGTTATCAAAACCGATTCCTTACCATACCCGACAAAACTGGCAGCGATAGTATCGAGCAAATTTATTTTATCGATAGGGATAAGTGCAACCCCGATTGAATCTGTCGCCGCTATAATTTTGTTATTGATCGAAATATAGGCATAACCGACAGGGTCGTTATTGTCAAATTTCACGCTGACAGTCAGGTTCTGTGCCTGGAGCGCAGTTGCCGTAATAGCTAAAATTAAAGCGATTAGAGGTTTCATCGTTATTTTTGTGTTTTCTCGAAATAAGTCCACAAATTATCGTCCTGGGGCACGGGGGCGACGACGCGAATCGGCTCTTTGCGCACCGGATGCACGAATTCGAGCGAGCGGGCGTGCAGCGCGATGCCGCCGTCTTTGTTCGACCGTGCGGCGCCGTATTTCAGGTCGCCCTTGATCGGCCAGCCCATCCGCGAGAGTTGGCAGCGGATCTGGTGGTGGCGGCCGGTGAGCAGTTCGACTTCGATCAACGAATAACGGTCGCTGGTGCCGATCAACCGGTAGTTGAGCCGCGCTTCTTTCGAATCGGCCGTCGGTTTCTGTACGCACCGCGAACGGTTGGTCTTGCCGTCGCGCACGATGTGGTGCACGAGCGTGCCCTCCAGCGGCTCGGGTGATTTTTCAGTAATGGCCCAATAGATCTTTTTGAAATCGCGCTCTTTCATCATCTCGTTCAACCGGGCCAGCGCCTTGCTCGTCTTGGCAAAGAGCACGGCGCCGCTCACCGGACGGTCGACACGGTGAACGACGCCCAGAAAAACCTGCCCGGGTTTGTTTTCCCGGATTTTCAAAAAGACTTTGATTTCGTCTTCGAGGGCGCGCGCGCCCTGGGTGTCGGGTTGCACGAGCTCGCCCGCGCGTTTGTTGACCACCATCAGGTGGTTGTCTTCGTAGAGTATCTGTTTCGGATCGAACATAATCAGGCTAAGGAAAAGGTAAAGGGTAACAGGTCGGCGGCGCGTTCGACGGCTATCGCCTGCCGGCTGCCGGTAAAGAGGATAGCGATCGGTTCGCTTTGTCGTTTCTCGACGTCGACGAGTGACTGGGCGCAGATACCGCACGGGGTGACCGGTGCGTCGGTAAACTGGCCGTCGTGCCAAGCAGCGACAGCCAGTTTCAATATCTTCCGCCCGGGATGTTGCGACAAGACAGAGAAGATCACCACCCGTTCGGCGCACAGCCCGGCCGGAAAGACTTCGCTTTCCTGGTTGCTGCCGGTGACCACGGTGCCGTCGTCCAACAGCGCCGCCGCCCCGACCCGGAAACCGGAGTAGGGGGCCCAGGCCCCCTCGCATGCCGCCTGTGCCCGTTCGGCCAGCCGGCGGTCGGTTTCGGGCAGTTGGTCGATGGCCGACGCCCGGTAGCGGATCGTTTTTTCGAAATTTTTCATTGTTCGCGTTTTGTAGCTCTGACCATGTGTCTTTTTCCGAGTGCGCCGGGCAACCGCCCGACCTCCCATCCGGCGGCACGCAGGGCTTGTTTTACTTCGCCTTTGGCCGAATAGGTAACCAATATCCCTTCCGGAGCCGTTCGCTCGAAAAGTTTTCGAAAAACGGTTTCGCTCCACAATTCTGGCTGGGTTTCGGGGGCAAAGGCGTCGAAATAGACGATGTCAAAGGTAGCATCTAATTCGGTCGAAAGCAATGACTCTGCGTGTTTTTTGAGCGTAAACGCGGGATGAATTTCAACGGGTTCGTTCCATGCCGCTTCGTGCATCGCCAGGAAAGCCGGATAGAGCGGATCGTCGGCCGTGATATAGTTGAGTTGCCGGACGATCTCCATCGGCACCGGATCGGTTTCCACGGCGTGGTAGGTGACCCGGCAACCGGTTTTGATCGCCCGTTTGAGTGTCAGCAGGGCGTTGAGCCCGCTGCCGAAACCCATTTCGAAAATACGCTTTTCGGGGCCGGGTACACGATCGAAGCCCGCCTCGATAAAAACGTGCTGTGCTTCGCCCACTGCGCCGCGGGTCGAGTGGTAGGTGTCGCCCAGCGAGGGGTGGCGTAAGGTGTGCGACCCATCGTCCGAGGTTATTATTTCTGGAAATTTCAATGTATCTTATTTGATTACGTGGATTACGCTGTTTGAGTTTTTCTGATCGTCTGTGCGTTGTTACTTTCTTATGTTACCTCCCTTAGGTCGGTGAGTTCGCCCGCTGCTTCGCAACGATCTCGGTTGGCTGCCACCCAAAGAAAGTAACCAAAGAAAGGTCACCGCTTTTTCCTTATATGCGGGTTCGCGGGCCGAATGTTACCTCCCTATGTTACGTCGCTCCGCTCCGTGAGCTCATCCGCCCTACGAGCGACTTCGGTTCGGTCGGTGAGTTTGCCCGCCGCTTTGCGGCGACCTCGGTTGGCCCGCGTTGGCGTGGCTCCTGTGGCCCAGCTTGGAACGGACGGTCAATAGGCTTCAGGGGGCAAGGGCCTTTATGCCAGGCGTCCGTAGGTTAGCGGGCCAACGGCCCGCAAGCGCCTTATAGCCGGAGGTTGGGGCCCCACTTAGGTTTTACAAGCGGCGAATAGGACGGTACTGTAGCGGAGGCGTAGCCGAAGCGGAACCGACGAACCCGCAGGGTGAGGAGCTCACCGATCGAAGGGAGGTAATACTGTCCGGCCGCGCAGGAAAACCTTAGTGGGTCAACCGAGGTCGCCGAAGGCGGGCGAGCTCACCGACCGAACCGAAGTCGCTCGTAGGGCGGATGAGCTCACGGAGCGGAGCGACGTAACATAGGGAGGTAACATCCCGGAGGATAGGCGCAAAAAAGGATTTTTTGCCACTTTTGTATCCCTACAAAAGTGGAGCGAGGAACTTATCTATAGCAAGTCAAAAGAACTATCGTTTGATTAAAAGCACCACATTCTCAACATGGTGCGTATGCGGAAACATATCGACGGGTTGCACCCGCTCGACCCGGTAGACGTCGTCGAATAGCGCAATGTCGCGCGCCTGCGTGGCCGGATTACAGCTGACGTAAACGATCCGATCGGGTGCGGCGGCCAGTACCACCCGCGCCACGTCGTCGTGAATCCCCGCCCGCGGCGGATCGAGGATCACCACGTCGGGCCGTCCGTTTTCGCTGATGAACCGCTCGTTGAGTACGTCTTTCATATCGCCGGCGTAGAAAACCGTGTTCGTGATGCCGTTCAGCTCGGAATTGACCCGCGCGTCTTCGATCGCTTCGGGCACGTACTCGACCCCGACCACTTTCCGGCAGTTGCGGGCGACGAAATGGGCGATGGTGCCCGTACCGGTGTAGAGGTCATAGACGACCTCGTTGCCTGCCAGCCCGGCAAAATCGCGGGCCACCTTGTAAAGTTCGTAAGACTGTTCGGAATTGGTCTGGTAAAACGATTTGGGCCCGATCTTGAACCGCAGCCCCTCCATCTCTTCGAAAATATGGTCGCGCCCGGCGTAGCAAACGGTTTTCTGGTCGCCGATCGTGTCGTTGAATTTTTCGTTGATGACATAGATCAGCGAGGTGATTTCCGGAAATTTTTCCACCAGGTGGTCGAGCAGCGCCACCCGTTTTTCCTCGTCCTCGCGGGCAAAGACGACCACCACCATTACCTCGCCGGTCGAAGCAGTGCGGATGATGATGTTGCGCATAAGACCGGTATGGGCGCGGGCGTCATAATATTCATACGATCCAGCCTGACAAAAGGCGTCGATCGCCAACCGGACGGCGTTCGACGGATCGGGCTGCAACCAACACTTTTTAATGTCTAAAATCTTGTCGAACATCCCGGGAATGTGGAATCCGAGTGCGTTCGGATTTTCGATCTTCGCCCCGGCGTCGATCTCCTCGCGGGTCATCCACCGCTTATTCGAAAAGGTGTATTCGAGTTTGTTGCGGTAGTAGGTCGTTTTGGCCGACCCCAAAATAGGTAGTATTTCGGGTAACTCGACCTTGCCGATGCGCGTAAGCTGGTCTTCGACCTGCTGCTGCTTGAACGCCAGTTGTTGGGGGTAGGGGAGGTGCTGCCACTTGCAGCCGCCGCACACGCCGAAATGTTCGCAAAACGGTTCGGTCCGCAACGGTGACTTTTTGACGTAGCTGGTCACGAAACCCTCCATAAACCGGCGGCGCTTGTTGGTCACCTGCACGTCGACCACGTCGCCTGGCACGGCCATCGGCACGAAGACCACCTGTTCGTTCCACCGCCCGATGGCTTTCCCCTCGGCGGCGATGTCTACGATTTCCATACCCTCGATCCGGGGCAGTTTTTCTCTTTTGCGGGCCACAATCCTTACGTTTTGATTTCCGACAAAGGTAGTAATTGTTTACCTTTGTCGGAAATTAGACGCTATGATGAATCTGGCAGCCCTGGTATTCAATCCGTTCCAGGAGAATACATACGTCCTTTGGGACGATACGAACGAGTGTGCGATCGTCGACGCCGGCAACGGCAACCCGCGCGAAGACGCCGTTTTAGACAAATTTATCCGCGATCGGGGACTGAAACCCGTGCTGGCGGTCAATACCCACGGCCACATCGACCACATCCTGGGCGTGGGCCACGTAAAGGAAACTTACGGTGTGCCGTTCGCCCTGCACGGTTCCGACGCTTTCCTGCTCGACACGGCGGCCGACCACGCACGCCTTTACGGGATGGAGATCGCCGCGGTACCCGAGATCGACGTCGACCTGTCGTGCGGAACCAGCGTCCGCTTCGGCAACACCACCCTTGAAGTGATCCACACCCCGGGTCACTCGCCGGGCTGCGTGTGCCTGTTCGATCCCGAAAACAAAATCCTGCTCACGGGCGACACGCTGTTCAAGGAAAGCATTGGCCGTACCGACCTCCCGGGAGGCGACTACCGTCAGATTATGAACAGCCTGTTCCAAAAGATCATTCCGCTGGGCGGCGACGTGCAGGTCTATCCCGGCCACGGCCCGTCGACCTCGATCGGCCACGAGGTACAAAATAACCCCTTCATCGTCGAGGTCGTCGACGGCGAAGTCAATCCCTAAAGCCATGCGCATCGACATCCTCACCGTCGTCCCCGAACTACTGGCCAGCCCCCTGAACGAGTCGATCCTCAAACGGGCGCAGGCCAAGGGCCTCGTCGAGATCGTGGTACACAACATTCGCGACCACACCACCGACAAGCATCGCCAGGTCGACGATTACCCTTTTGGCGGCGAAGCGGGCATGGTGATGAAGATCGAACCGATTTTCCGAATTATCACAGGCCTCCAAGCTGAACGCATGTACGACGAAGTGATCTATACCTCGCCGGACGGGCAGACATACAACCAGCAGGAGGCCAACCGCCTCTCGACCCTCACGAACATCATCATCCTGTGCGGCCACTATAAAGGGGTCGACTACCGCATCCGCGAACATCTGATCACCAGGGAGATATCGATCGGCGACTATGTGTTGACCGGTGGCGAACTGGCCGCGGCGATCATCACCGACAGCGTGGTGCGGATCATTCCCGGGGCCATCGGCGACGAGTCGTCGGCCCTGACCGACAGTTTTCAGGACAACCTCCTCGCGCCGCCCGTCTACACCCGCCCGGCCGAGTTCAACGGCTGGGGGGTGCCCGATGTGCTGCTCTCGGGTAATTTCGCCGAAATCACCAAATGGCAAGAGGAACAGGCCTACGAACGCACCCAACGCCTGCGTCCCGATTTGCTCGAAAAATAACATCCCGCACCTGCGAAGAAAAAATCTGTGCGTCGTGCCCGGAATGACGCGCCGGTTTATTATCTTTGCCCGATAATTTTCTTCCGATATGAACCCTATCGAACATTCCGAACTTTCTGAACAGGAACAGATTCGCCGCCAGTCGCTGGCCGAACTGCGCCGCCTGGGCATCGACCCTTATCCCGCGGCCCGCTTCGAAGTGACCGCCACCGCGGGCGAAATCGCCGCTGATTTTGACCCCGAAAAAGGCAATTTCCAGGAAGTGACCCTCGCCGGCCGGATGATGAGCCGCCGCATTATGGGCAGCGCCTCGTTCTTCGAGCTGCAGGACCACACGGGCCGCATCCAGGTCTATGTGAAGCGCGACGAACTGTGTCCGGGCGAGGATACGACCTTCTACAATACCGTCTTCAAGAAGCTACTCGATATTGGTGATTTTGTAGGCATCAAGGGTTTTGCGTTCATCACCCAGATGGGCGAACTCTCGATCCACTGCAAGGAGTTCACCCTGCTGAGCAAATCGCTGCGCCCGCTGCCGATCGTCAAGGAGAAGGACGGGCAGGTGTTTGACGCCTTTGTCGATCCCGAGCAGCGCTACCGGATGCGCTACGTCGACCTGGTGGTCAATCCCCAGGTGCGGGACACCTTTGTGAAACGCAGCAAGATCGTCGCCACGATGCGCGAATTTTTTAATAGCAAGGGCTATCTGGAGGTTGAAACGCCGATCCTGCAACCGATCCCGGGCGGGGCGGCGGCACGGCCGTTCATCACCCACCACAACGCGCTCGATATTCCGCTTTACCTGCGCATCGCCAACGAACTTTACCTCAAAAAGCTGATCGTGGGCGGCTTCGACGGCGTCTACGAATTTGCCAAAGATTTCCGGAACGAGGGGATGGATAGGACCCACAACCCCGAGTTTACGGTAATGGAGATCTACGTCGCCTACAAGGACTACTTCTGGATGATGGATTTCACGGAAGAGATGCTCGAACGCGTGGCCCTGGCCCTGCACGGCACGACCAAGGTGACCATCGGCGAGCGTGAGATCGACTTCAAACGTCCTTTCCGCCGCCTGTCGATGACTGACGCCATTCGCGAAAAAACGGGCTTCGACATCACGGGCAAAAGCGAAAAAGAACTGGACGAGGCGTGCAAAAAACTCAACGTCGAGATTGACCCGACGATGGGCACCGGCAAACTGATTGACGCCATCTTCGGCCAATATTGCGAGGACGAACTGGTGCAGCCGACTTTCATCATCGACTACCCGATCGAGATGTCGCCCCTGTGCAAGCGCCACCGCACGAACCCCGAACTGACCGAACGTTTCGAACTGTTCGTCAACGGGAAAGAGTTGTGTAACGCTTATTCGGAACTGAACGACCCGATCGACCAGCTGGACCGTTTCCAGGAACAGTTGCGCCTTTCCGAAAAGGGCGACGACGAGGCGATGTTCATCGACATGGACTTCGTGCGTGCGCTCGAATACGGGATGCCCACCTGTTCGGGGATGGGGTTGGGGATCGACCGCCTGACGATGTTTATGACCAACCAGTCGTCGATCCAGGACGTGTTGTTCTTCCCCCAGATGCGCCCCGAGAAGAAGGCGACCAAAGATCCGATCGAGGCCTACGTTGCCCTCGGCATCCCTGCTGAATGGGCCGAAGTACTCCAGAAAATGGGCTACGTCACCCTCGAATCGCTCACCAAACTCGCACCGGGCAAGTTGTTCAATGACTTGTGCGGGTTCAACAAGAAGAACAAACTCGGCCTCACGGCGCCCAAGCCTGAACAGGTAGCAGAGTGGATAAATCAATAATTTGAGAAATTTATGAGAACGTTAAAAATCATCTCGCTGTTTTTCCTTCTCGTCGGATTGATGGGAAAAGGTTATGCTCAACAGGCCGGAGAATTGAATCAATACCGTAAACTTGCCTGGAGCAATGTGGATCAGGCCAATTACAACGAAGCCATCCGGTATGCCGATCTGGCCTTGGCATTGATCGAGGACGATATGAGCGCGGAATATGTGGAGATGACATACGTAAAGGCCAAATCGATCTTTAAAAAGATAAATTGGCCCAATAGACGGAAATATAACGGAGAGTATAACTCAGAGTTCCGGCAGATCATCAATTTGCTTGTTGTCTGTGACGGCTCCCGGTATATAAAATATTACAGTCAGGATCCGCGCTATAAAGATGCTTTTTTTATGTATGGTTATGCACATTACATGATTGGCGGACTATCGATGAATTTCCGGAGAGCATCGAATTGTTTTGAACTATATAATCAAGCCGTGCCTACCGACCCGTATGGCTACTTCAATCGGGGATTGTCGGAAATGAGCAATGTTCGTCAGAACATTTTGGAGGGTTCCAATGCAAATCCGGAAGGGTATAAGTGGCAGTATGGTAAAGCCTTGGAATGTTTCAAAAAGGCGAGGGAATTGGGATTGAGTGCCGAAGATGACAAAGAAGCCCTGGACCTGATGGAAGAGTGTAGCAGAAACATGTAATAATTTAGCATAAACGAAAAGAATGAGAGCAAAGATTGTCGCCGGTAACTGGAAGATGAACACCACCCCGGCTGAAGGTGTCGCCCTGCTGAAAGGGGTGGCTGCATTGAAAAACGAAGTGTGTGACTGCGTGACCCTGATCGTGGCGCCGCCGTTCACTCACCTGAGCCAGGTGGTGGAAACGGCCAAGGGTACCGGCATCCACGTGTCGTCGCAGAATTGCGCCGCCGAAGCCAAAGGGGCTTATACAGGCGAAGTATCGGCCGCGATGATCGCCTCGATGGGCGTCGAATACACCATCCTGGGCCACTCGGAACGCCGCGAATACTACGGCGAAACGTCGCAGACGCTCAACAAGAAGATGGAGCAGGCCTATGCCAACAACCTGATCCCGATCTACTGCGTGGGCGAAAAGCTTGACGAACGCGAAGCGGGCCGCCACTTTGACGTGGTGAAAGCGCAGATCGAGGAAGTGGTTTTCAACCTCACCGCCGAACAATACGAGAAACTGGTGATCGCTTACGAACCGGTTTGGGCGATCGGCACCGGCAAAACGGCTACAGCCGACCAGGCACAAGAGATCCACGCTTACATCCGCAAGGTGTTGGCGTCGAAATTCGGTGCTGCGGCTGAAAAGACCCCGATCCTGTACGGCGGCAGCTGCAAGCCGTCGAATGCGGCCGAGATTTTCTCGAAGGCTGACGTGGACGGCGGTTTGATTGGCGGGGCAGCGCTCGTTGCCGAAGACTTTATCGGCATAGCAAAGGGTTTCTCCAAATAAGCCAAGAAAAGCGGAGCTTTTCAGAAAATTTTTGGTGCCGCTTTTTATAAAAAGCGGCAGTTCCCTCAAAGGAAAATGCGCGAGGGGCACGCTCCCCAGTGATTTTTATGCCCGAGCTGGTTCAGAAACCGGATACTTCCGATGCATAAAAATCTCTTGCGCGCAGGCCAATCCTAAATAAAGGGGCGGGCGAAAGCCCGTCCCTATAAATCCCTCAAACCCCATCACAAATCCCGCCAAGATGAAAAAACTCCTCGTCCTCGCCGCCTTCCTCGCCCTGCTTGGTTTTGCCAACTGCAGTGCGCCGCTCGAACCCGGAACGCCCGTGGAAACGGTCGCCACCATCGAAAGCAACGCCGCCAACAACGGCAAGCGCTTTTCGGTCGAAGGCTACATCTGTACCCCCGACTCGCTTTACGACGGTGAAAACGAAATCCTGCCCGTCACGATCTGGACCGAACCGGCGGGCGAAGGCGAGCTGATCTGTACGCTGCAGATGCGCCACTACGTGACGAAGAACTCGTTCTACGTGACCGACACGAGCTACACCGACGAAGATATGCGCTTCATCGACAACGAAAACGTACAGCACGAATACGACGAACTGGCACGTTTTTCGTTCACCGCAAAACAGGCTCCCGACGGCACATGGACATATACCGATGTGCGGATTGACGCCGTAGAATAACCCTTAACCCGAAAACCGATGAAACGGGCGTTTTTCGTAATTATGCTTTCCGGCTTGCTCCTGCTTTCCTCGTGTTGCGGCTGCCGCAAAGGGCCGCGTGTGGTGGTCGAAGGCAGTTCGTGGACACTCAACGAAATAGGCGGTACGGTGGTCGACAATCCCGACCGGGAGCATTACACGCTCACGCTGGGTGGCGATCTGCGTTACAGCGGGGTGGGGGATTGCAACCGTTTTTCGGGTACTTTTCAATTAAAAGAGGGAGGGGCGATACGTTTTTCGCCCGTAGTGGCCACGCGCATGGGATGTCCCGACGGCGTACGCGAGGCAGCCTATTTCGACCTTTTCGACCGGACGACACACTACGAGATCGACCGCGAATTCCTGATCCTGATGGATGCCGACCGCCACATTCTGGCTTCGTTCCGGGTGGTGTCGATGCCCGAAGGCCCGGGCCGCTAAGGATTATAAATATCCTTGTGGCGGAAATCTAAAATCTCATTCAGCATTTCGATGTAAGCCAACACCTCGGCATTACCCGGGTCGAGGGCCAGCGCCTGCGAGAAATCATTGAGCGCCGGGCCGAAATTTCCGTGCTGGTAGTTCTCTTTTCCGCGGGCGATGTGGTCGGCGGCTGCAGGTCGGTAAAGCCCTTTCTCCTGGATATATTCGAAAACGCCTGCGGGCAGCCACCTGGCCGCTTCGGCTGATCCGGCGGCCAACCATTTCCGAATCGCTGTCGCACTAACCTCCAACAAAGGCACGTCTTCGAGGGGTTTTACGTTCGGGTGCCGGTACCACTCCCCGCGGTTGCAACCGCTTCTGGCGTAGACCCAAATTAGCGTGCAGTCGGCGATCTGCTGAAAATTCTTCCACTTGGTGAATTCGACAATGCTGTCTTCGCCCACCAGGATCGAAAAATTGTCGTCGGGATAGGATTTGTGCAGGGCGTTGAGGGTCTGGAACGTGTAGGAGGGCTTGGGGAGGGCGAATTCGATGTCGCAGACCCGGATGCGGCTGTCGCCGAGATTTTCGACGGCTATCTCGGCCATTTTGAGACGGTTGGTTTCGGGGGCGAGGCCGGCGGCGTCTTTCAACGGGTTGTGGGGGGAAACGACGAGCCACGCCTCACTGGCTATCCCGCGGTCGAGGGCGGCCTGGGCGACGGCAAGGTGCCCCAAATGAATTGGGTTGAATGACCCGAAATATAAAATGATATTAGCCATCGTCAAATCATAGTAAGTCAGGAGAAACGATCTCTTTCTCTCTATTCTTAAAGAACCTGTTCGCCAGGAATGTCCCGCTTGTTGCGTTTTATTTTGCTAAGAATTCGCGGACAATCTTTTCGATCTCGGCTTCGGCTGCTTCCAGCCGGTCGTTGATGACGATCCGGTCGAATTTTTCGGCATAACCGATCTCTTCGGCAGCCTTGCCGACGCGGCGGGCGATTACCTCGGGCGAATCCGTGCCCCGCGCCACAAGCCGCTTTTCAAGCTCGGCGACCGACGGCGGCATGATGAACACCGAAAGCGCCGCCTCGCCGAAAATCCGCTTGAGGTTCAACGCCCCTTTTACGTCGATGTCGAACACGATCGCGTGGCCCTTGGCCCAGATGCGGTCGACCTCTGATCGCAGCGTCCCGTAGCACGTCCCGGCATAGACCTCTTCCCACTCGACAAACTCGCCGGCTTCGGCCCGGCGGCAGAATTCTTCGCCCGAAAGGAAATAATACTCGCGACCATCCTGTTCCCGCCCTCGCGGCGCACGGCTGGTGGCCGACACCGAAAACTCCAGTTCGGGAAACACCCCGAGCAGGTGCCCGATCAACGTACTCTTGCCCGAACCCGAAGGGGCCGAAAATATAATCACTTTTCCCGTCATCGCTTCTTTCAATGATCGTCAGCGTGTTGACCTACAGTATATTCAAAAGTTGTTCCTTGATCTTTTCGAGTTCGTCCTTCATCTGGACGACGATTTTCTGGATGTTGGCCTCGTTTGCCTTCGATCCCATCGTGTTTATTTCGCGGCCCATTTCCTGGGCGATGAAACCGAGCTTGCGGCCCACGCCCTCTTCTTCGCGCACCACCTCTCGGAAGTAGTTGCAGTGGTTGGTCAGGCGCACCTTTTCTTCGGTAATGTCGAGTTTCTCGACGTAGAAGATCATTTCCTGCTCCAGCCGGTTGCTGTCGACCGGGATCTTCATCGCCTCGATGTTTTCGCGGATGCGGTTTTTGACCGTTTCGCAGCGGGCCGATTCATAGGGAGTCACCTCATCGCGCAGGGTTTCGATCTTGGCCACGCGCTCCAACAGGTCGGCGATCAGGATCGTTCCCTCCTGCAACCGGAAGGCGTCGAACCGGTCGAAAGCTTCGGTCACGGCGTGCTTCAGCGCCGCCACTTCATTGTCGGGCAGGGCCGCCACCTCGTTCTGCACTACCTCGGGCAAACGCAGCACCGATTGCACGGCGTTGGCCGCCATCAGCGGATCCGAGATCTCCAACCCGTTTTCTTTGCAGATGGCGTTCAACTGCTGAAAATAGTCGTTGAAAGCCGAGCGATTTAAAGTTACCGTCCCGGCCGCAGCTTCCGATTCGTAACTCACAAAAATGTCTGCCTTGCCGCGTTGCAGCCGTTTGGCGGCTTCGGCGCGGATTTCGTATTCGTAGGGGCGGTAGATCGACGGTGTTTTGACCGCCAGGTCCAACTGTTTGCTGTTGAGTGAACGCACCTCGACGGTGATTTTCCGGTTGCCGGCCTGTGCTTCGGCCTTGCCATAGCCGGTCATCGATTTGATCATAGGGTTTATGATATGTTTATCCGGCAAATATAGTCAAAAAAGCGGAACCTGCCGCCGGGAGCCTCCCAGCGCCCGGTATGTTGACGTAACTCGGACAAATCGAAAATCACCCCTCGGCCATCGCCCGCGATTCGCGGCCGCGGACGACCGCCTTGTGTTTCCACCGACCTGAAAAGTAATAAGCCAGCGCGGCGACCATCCCCACGGTCCAACCGACGGGCACCGCCCACCAGATGCCCTCGTAACCCATTTCGCCCGAGAGCCATGCCGCCGCCGGCACCCGTACCAGCCACAGTGACAACAGCGTGACGATCATTGGGAACACTGCCGCCCCCGCCCCGCGCAACAGGCCGTTGATGGTCATCATTACCGAGAAAATAAGATAGAATGCGTTGAGTATCATCAGGTATTTCTGTCCGATGGCGATTACCGCCGGATCGGTGGTGAAGATGCGCATCAGCGGTTCGGCTCCGAGGATGAGCGCGGTGTTGATCACCAGGCACGTGCCGATCGACATCAGCAGCGTCGCCCGCAGTCCGCGCCTGATGCGGCGAAATTTTCCCGCCCCGACGTTCTGTCCGACGAAGGTGGTCAGCGCGGCGGCAAAATTCATCACGGGCAGTGCGGCAAACGTGTCGATACGGTTCACCGCGCTGTAGGCCGCGATCACGTCCGTGCCGAACCCGTTGACGATGCCCATCAGGGCGAGCATCCCCACGGCCAGAAACGTCTGCTGGAGACCGGCCGGAAGCCCCATCTGCATACATTGTTTGAAAATCTCGCCGTCGAACTTGGGACGGAGCAGGTTGATCCGGATCACATGGTTGCGCCGGTTGACATACCACACTGAGAGCAGGAACGCAAATCCCTGCGAAACAACCGTCGCCCACGCCGCACCGGCCACCCCCCAGCCGAAAACGGCGATGAAGAGCAGGTCGAGGACAATATTCAGCACAGACGAAATGATCAAAAAGTAAAGCGGCGTTTTCGAATCGCCCACCCCGCGCAGGACTGCCGCCACGGCGTTGTAGCCGAAGAGCAGGATCGACCCCGAGAAGTAGATCTGCAGGTAGGTCTTGGCCATGGGGATGATCTCTTCGGGCAGCACGATCAGCCGCAGGATCGACTCGCTGAAGACGACGCCGACCACCGTAATCACAAGGGCCGCTATGAAAAGGAAGATGAAAAGCGTGTCGCACGTAATCCTCACCTTGTCGTAGCGCTTGGCTCCGAAGTATTGCGAGATGACGATCGACGACCCGATGCCGATGCCGATCACCAGGGCGATGGTCAGGAACACGACGGGCGTGCTCGCCCCGACGGCCGCTAACGCTTCCTTACCAAGGAAGCGGCCCACGATCACCGTGTCGGCAAACTGGTAAAGCTGCATGAAGACGTTACCGATCAGCATCGGCAAGGCAAACTGGAAGATTTGCTTCGTTTCGTTTCCTTTCGTAAAATCTATCATGCAGCGGCCGGCTGGTTGTTTTAAGAAATGAACTACAAAGGTGATAAAAATGTAGCAGGAATAGATACAAAAAATATTTTTTGTGTATCTTTAAGGTCTCTTTTTGAATCTCGGTCATTTTAATTCGAAAGGGTAATCTGTTGAAGCGGTTCGAAAATCGCCCGCGAAAGCCCCCGATCCGGAGAAAGTGGCCCCTAAAAACAGCTTATTACAAACAAATCATAAATCACACAACGATGAAAAAGTACAATTTCAACGCCGGGCCTGCCGTCTTGCCGCAGGTAGCCATCGAGAACGCGGCCAAAGCCGTGCTGGATTTTGACGGAATGGGGCTCTCCCTGCTCACCATTTCCCACCGGTCGAAGGAATTCGAAGCGGTGATGGACGAAACAGCGGCACTGTTCAAGGAACTGCTCGCGATTCCTGAGGGCTACCAGGTACTCTTCCTGGGCGGCGGCGCAAGCTCGCAGTTCTATATGGTACCGTTCAACCTGCTCGAAAAGAAAGCGGGCTACGTCAACACCGGCGTGTGGGCCAAGAAGGCGATGAAAGAGGCCAGGTTCTTCGGCGAAGTGGTCGAAGTGGCTTCGTCCGAGGACAAGAACAACACCTACATTCCGAAAGGTTTTTCGATTCCTTCGGATCTGGATTACTTGCATATTACGACCAACAACACCATTTTCGGGACCGAGATCCATACCGATATGGATTGCCCGGTACCCTTGGTGGCCGATATGAGTTCCGACATCCTGAGCCGTCCGGTCGACGTGTCGAAATATGCCCTGATCTACGGCGGGGCGCAGAAAAACCTGGCTCCGGCCGGCGTAACCTTCGTCATTGTGAAAGAGGATATGCTCGGAAAAATGAGCCGTCCGATCCCGACGATGATCGACTACCGCACCCACATCAAGGAGGGTTCGATGTTCAATACCCCGCCGGTGTTCCCGATCTACGTGATGCGCGAAACGCTACGTTGGATCAAGTCGCTGGGCGGCGTGCAGAAGATGTATGAGATCAACAAGGCCAAGGCCAAGCTGCTCTACGACGAAATCGACCGCAATTCGTTGTTCGTAGGCACCGCCGTGAAAGAAGACCGCTCACTGATGAACATCTGCTTCGTGCCGTCGCCGGGCAACGAAAACCTCTACGACGAGTTCTTTGCCTTTGCGAAAGAACGCGGGATGGTCGGCATCAAGGGCCACCGCCTGGTGGGTGGTTTCCGCGCTTCGACCTACAACGCGCTGCCGCTCGAAGACGTGCAGGCGCTGGTGACTTGTATGCAGGATTTTGAGAAGAAAATCAAGGGATAAGCCGCGACATGCCGCTTGCCTATCCATACTCTCCGTTGAATCCGAAGGAAACGGACAAAAATGTATTTTGGACTTCATTAATTGACGAAAAGATGAAAATATTGGTAGCCACCGAGAAGCCGTTTGCCAAGGCAGCGGTTGACGGTATCCGCAGCATTGTCGAAGGGGCGGGCTATGAGCTGGCGCTCCTCGAAAAATATGCCGACGCAGCCGACCTGCTCAAAGCCGTGGCCGACGCCGACGCCCTGATCATCCGCAGCGACAAGGTGACCCCCGCCGTGGTCGAAGCCGGGCAGAAACTGAAAATCGTCGTGCGCGCCGGCGCAGGCTACGACAACGTCGACCTGCCCTCGTGTACCGCCAAAGGCATCGTGGTGATGAACACCCCGGGCCAGAATTCGAACGCCGTGGCCGAGCTGGCCATCGGGATGATGATCTTCATGGCCCGCAACCAGTTCCAACCGGGCACCGGCACCGAGATCCACGGCAAACGCCTGGGTATCCACGCCTACGGTAACGTGGGCCGCATCGTAGGCCACTATGCTAAGGCGATGGGTATGAAAGTGACCGCTTTCGACCCCTATGCCGCCCCGGCGGTGTTCGAGGCCGACGACGTGGCGGTAGCCAGCAGCGTGGAAGCGCTCTTCGCGAACAACGACTACGTGTCGGTACACATTCCGGTTACGCCCGAAACGAAAAAGTCACTTAACTACGACCTGCTGTCGAAGTTGCCCAAAGGTGCGACGATCGTCAACACCGCCCGCAAGGAGGTGATCGACGAAGAGGGGCTGATCCGCCTGCTGGCCGACCGTCCGGACCTCAAGTACGCGACCGACATTGCCGCCGACGCCCAGGCCGAGTTGAACGAAAAATTCGGTAACCGCGTCTTCGGCACCGCCAAGAAAATGGGCGCCGAAACGGCCGAAGCCAACATCAACGCCGGTCTGGCCGCCGCCCGTCAGGTAGTCGGGTTTTTCCAAAAAGGCGAGACGAAATTCCAGGTGAATAAATAATACGGTTTCAGGCGGATAAACCAGCAGTGGGAAAAAAAACGAAAAGCCTGTGCAACGCAACAGGGGAGGTTTGCATCTTCTTTGAGAATCTGAAAATTTTTAAAAAGATGAAACCGATGCGAAAATTCTTGTTGACACTTGCGCTTTGTGCGGGAGTTTGTTCTTTTGTACGTGCCCAAACCGGTGGAGGCCATGCGTTTTACGCCGAAATGGGGGGGCCGGGGATACTCTTCTCTGCCAACTTCGACGGCCGTTTCGATGCTAAGAGCAATCGGGGGCTGGGTTACCGCATCGGCCTCGGTTTTGCACCGTACACCCAGGACGGTTACTACGACGGCGGTTATTATTACGATGACGACCGTGTCCGGACCTACGCGACGATCCCCTTGGGGCTGAACTACCTGTTGGGGCGCGAGGGTTCGAGCCACTTCTTCGAGGTGGGTGCTGGCGCCACGATTCTCACCAGGAAAGTGAGCGTCTACAACTGGGACAACGATTACGGCCCCGAAGGCAATGTGATCGGCCACGTCAGCTTTATGTACCGCAGGCAGCCTGCCGATGGCGGTTTTATGTGGAAGATTGGCTTCATGACGATGATCGGCACTTCGGGCGACATCGTGCCCTCGGCTGGCGTGGGGTTCGGTTATGCATTTTAAAAAACAGCTTTCCTGCGGAAGCGGGACGGCCCAATAACGAAAAAATATAATGGTAAAGGTAAAACCGTTCAAAGGGATCCGTCCCCCGAAACAATACGCCGCCGAAGTGGCTTCGCGCCCCTACGATGTGCTCAACTCGGCCGAAGCACAGGCCGAAGCGACCGAGCGCTCGCTGTTGCACATCATCAAGCCCGAAATCGACTTTTCTCCCATCATCGATGAGCACTCGCAAGAGGCTTACGACAAGGCGGTCGAAAATTTCAAAAAGTGGAAAGCCAACACCTGGCTGGTGCAAGACCCCAAAGAACGTTATTACGTGTATGCCCAGACGATGAACGGGCGCACGCAGTACGGGCTGGCCATCGCCTGCCACTTCGAAGACTACATGTCGGGTAAGATCAAGAAACACGAACTGACCCGTCCCGACAAGGAAGAGGACCGGATGATCCACATCCGCATTCAGGACGCCAACATCGAGCCGGTGTTCTTCGCTTATCCGGCCAATGCAGAACTCGATGCGATCGTGAAAAAGGTCACCGCCGGTGCACCCGAATATGACTTTACGGCGGCCGACGGCTTCGGCCACCACTTCTGGCTGGTCGACGACGAAGCGATGATCCGGCGCATCACGGAGATTTTTGCCGCCATGCCCGCCCTCTACATCGCCGACGGCCACCACCGCACCGCTGCCGCCGCCCGTGTGGGGCAGGAGAGGAAAAACGCCAACCCCGACCACCGGGGCGACGAAGAATATTGCTACTTCCTGGCGGTCGCTTTCCCGGACGACCAGTTGCGCATCATCGACTACAACCGTCTGGTGAAAGACCTGAACGGCCTCAGCGCCGATCAATTCGTCGAAAAACTCAAGGCGGGTTTCACGGTCGAACTCAAGGGCAAGGAAGTCTATCACCCGACGGCGTTGCACAATTTTTCGATGTACCTCGGCGGCAACTGGTACAGCCTGACGGCCAAGCCGGGTACGTATGACGACAACGATCCGATCGGCGTGTTGGATGTGACGATCCTCTCGAACCAGGTGCTCGATCCGCTGCTGGCGGTCGGCGACCTGCGCACGAGCAAGCGCATCGACTTCGTAGGTGGCATCCGCGGCTTGGGCGAGTTGCAGCGCCGGGTCGATGGCGGTGAGATGGCCGTGGCTTTTGCCCTTTACCCGGTGTCGATGAAACAACTGGTCGACATCGCCGACACGGGCAACATCATGCCTCCGAAAACGACGTGGTTCGAACCGAAACTGCGCTCGGGCCTGGTGATCCACTCCCTCGAATAGGTGCGGTGCGTCCCCGGTGCGTCCCCGCACAGGGAGATTAGACTTTGCCGGACAGCCGTAACTTCAGGTTGGGCCATAGGTGCCGCGCGAACGCGGGTCAACGGCCCGCGCCTCCGCATATAAAGAAAAAACGTTAAGAAAATTCTTCCGAAAAGCGTAGCGTAGTCCACTGTCTGAGCCCGTAGGGCGAGTTGTGGACGGAGTAGCTTTTCGGAAGAATTTTTAGTTTTTTCTGTAACGCGGTGATTTTTACCTCCCTCCGGTCGGTGAGCTTCGGTTCTTTGGTTACTTTCTTTTGATGGTAGCAAAAGAAAGTAACGACGCACCGACGGTCGAGTAAAGACTCAAACAGTTGAAACTACTTGATAATTCAAAAAATCCATGAAATCCTATCGTAAAGAGTTGTGGTTCGAAACCACTCGGCGGCGCCAGCTGATCAACATCACCGGAGAGGTCGAAGCGTGCCTGGACGAAAGCGGCATCCGCGAGGGGTTGCTCCTGTGCAACGCGATGCACATCACCTCGAGCGTCTTCATCAACGACGACGAATCGGGGCTGCACCACGACATTGACGTGTGGCTCGAAAAACTGGCCCCCGAGAAACCCTACGATCAGTATCGCCATAATGGCTATGAGGATAACGCCGACGCCCACCTCAAACGCACGGTGATGGGCCGCGAAGTGGTGGTAGCAGTTACCGGCGGTCGCCTTGACTTCGGCCCGTGGGAACAGATCTTTTATGGGGAATTCGACGGAAAACGTCGTAAACGCGTCTTGGTCAAGATCATCGGGGAATAGTGTTGGCGTGGCAGATTTTTCTGGTAAGGCGCAGTGCTTGGCCCATCTATCTGGAACATCCATAAAAAAAGAATCGGGGTAGCAAACTGCTACCCCGATTCTTTTTTTTATGCTTAAGGTCTACAGGTCAGACATCCGGGTGATGTGCGAAACCTTATCGTCGAAATAGAAAAATTTCAGCGAGCTAAGTGTTTCGCCGTCTTCGCCTTTGATCTGGAACTTGTGTTCCAACTTCCATCCGTTTGCTTTCGGGACGAAAGCCTGGTATTCGCGGTCCATCTGCTGTTTGATCGCTTGGGCACGGCCGAGGCGGGCGTTGCAGCTGTCGAGGAATTCTTCCGATTTTGAGCCGTTGTAGAGCTCGCGTGCGGTTTCGGCGTGCTGACTGAGGAACGTGATCTGGTCTTCGAGGAGCTGTCCGCCGCCTTCAACTGCATACGAGGTGTAGGCTGTGTCGAGTGTGCCGAATGCCCCCGGTACGTAGGTGTCAGGGTTGGGTAGGTTGTTCGCGATGTACTCTTTAATAAGACCTTGTGCCTGTTGTTCTTTGTTCGGGCTGCAGGCAACGGCCACCAGGGCAACGGCTGCGATCCAAAGGATTTTTTTCATGTTTTTCACTATTTTTGGTTTTGGTAAACTTACAGGGATGGGAGATTCTCGGCATCGGGTGCCGAATCGGGTGGCAGGGCAGGGAACCGGGCCTCGGCCAGAGAACTGAGCGGAATCTCTTCGCGCACGACAAACGCGCGTTCGAAACCGTCTTTGACCCGTCCCCAGAGCATCACTGCTTCGTCCGAAGTGAGGCAGTTGCCCACGGTCACCTTGTAATTGGGCGTTTCGTAGACCAGGTAGACGGGGATATTCGGAAAAGCCTCGCTGAACCGGCGTTGGATGGCCTGGGCGCTCGTGCGGGCGTTCTGGCTGTTGTCGACGAAGATGCGCACGCGGTAGCCCTGCACGACACCTTTGCCTGTGGTCATGCGATTCACCTGTGTGCGGATATCTTCGGCTTCATTGATGTGGATGCGGCTGCCGTCGGTCGCCGGTTCGGCTAGCGAGGATTTGAAGGCGGTCGGCGAAGAACTTTGGGCCGAAAGCGTGCCCCCGCACCCCAGGCAAAGGGCGGCGACAAAGGCAACGGTCAGGATGCGGTTTCTCATCGTTTTCGAAAAATTACCACGGCAAAGGTAATGAATTCCCGCCGGTTTTCGCTGAAATTTCGTCCAATAATTGTTTCAGCGGCATATTTTCGACGTGGAACGTGCGGCGCAGATTGCCGGCTTGCAGGCGGATGTCGCCCGAAACCGAAAGCGCATCTATCGTATTGGTCAACGAGGCCAGTCCCAGAAATCCCATTGGGTTGGCCGATTTGATAGTGATCGGCACGGTAATCTCTGTGGTCGAACGCTTGGGCAGCGTAACGGCCTGGCCGAGGGTGACGTAGAGCAATTCGCCCCCTGTGGGATGGGAAACGATCAGGTCCGCTTCGCGGACGGTTATCGTGTGGCGCGAGCCGTTGCTCACCTCGAGCACCGAGTTGAGGCGGGCCTGCGACATTGAGGCGCCGGCCACGTCCATCTTCAGGACTTCGACGATCTGCACGTCGTCGGCGTCTATTTTCACGCACGACGCCAGTCCAAAGGCCGCGAGCAGGATCAACACGATTTTTTTCATATTTTTCAGAAATCAGGGTCTTTATTATTTCGTTGCCGTGTATAGGGTGACGAGCCCCCCCGTCCACCGGGCTTGTTCCGCTTGCAAAAACCCGGCTTCGAGCAGCATGCCTTCGAAGCGGTCGCCATAGGGAAACGCTTCGACCGAGCGTTGCAGGTAACGGTAAGCCTGCCGTTCGCCCGAAATTACCCCGCCGATCCACGGCAGTACCTTTCGGAAATAGAACGCGTAAAGGTTCCCGATAATTTTGTTGCTGGGCATCGAAAATTCCAATACGTATAATTTTCCTCCCGGCCGCAGTACGCGGGCCATTTCGGCCAGCCCGGCGCCGATCCGTTCAAAATTGCGCACGCCGAAAGCGACGGTCACCGCGTCGAACCCGCCGTTGGGGAAGGGTAGAGCCGTCGCGTCGGCTTCCCGCAAGGTGATGCGCCCGCCGAGGTTTTTGCGGACGACCTTCCGGGCGGCGATTTCCAACATGCCGGGTGAAAGATCGGCCCCCGTGATGCGTGCCTCGGGCATGGCGCGGGACAGCATCAGCGCAAGGTCGCCCGTGCCGGTGGCCACGTCCAGAATTTTTGGAAAGGGGCCGCTCTCTTTGCTCCACGGTTCGCCATCGGTGTCCCATCCGGCCCCGTGCACACTGACTCCCGCTTTCACCCGCCGCACCGTGCGCCGCCGCCAACTGCGGTCTATCCCTGCCGAGAGCAGGTGGTTCAGTAGGTCGTAGCGCAGGGCGATCCGGTCGAACATCGTCCGTACCTGGCCCCCTTTTTCGGCTTGCTGGTCGTATGGTTTTATCTCTTGCGACATATTCCTATTCGAATCGGATGGTCTTTTCGGGCAACACCCGCGCAATGACGAGCGTGGGCAGCGTCAGCAGCACCACGATCACCGCAAAAGCCCCTGCGTTGAGCGCCACCACTGCTTCCCAGGGCACATGCACGGGCACCACCGACAGGAAATACCCCTCGGCATTGAGTTTCAGGAAACCCGTCCACTGTTGCACGAAACAGAGGGCCAAGCCCACCAGGTTGCCCCAGAAAAGCCCTTTCAGAATGATGTAGGCCGAACGGTAAATGAAAAGTTTCTGCAGGTCGCGGTTCTCCATGCCGAGCGCTTTGAGGATGCCCACCATCGAAGTCTTTTCGAGCAGGATGATCAGCAGCGCGGCGATCATGTTGAATACGGCCACTAGCAGCATCACGGTGATGATGATCACCCCGTTGAGGTTGTGCGTGTCGAGCCAGTCGAAAAGCACGGGGTTCTGTTCGCGCAGGTTGACGACCATCAGTTGTCCGTCGATCTGGTCAGACACGCTGTTGACCGCGTCGAACACCCGGGTGCTGAAAGGGCCGATGTCGGCGAAACGGGTGCCGTCGATCTCGTATCCGGTAATCTCCTCCGGTTCCCATCCGTTGATCCGCTGCACGTTGCGCAGGTCGGTGAGTACGGTCACCTGGTCCATCTCGCCCAGGCCCGTGTCGTAAATCCCCGCCACGCGGAACAGGTCGCGCCGCGGTGGTTCGCGGACGAACACCACCTCCATTTTGCCCCCGACCTCAAGTCCCATCTGCCGGGCCAGCTTTTTGGAGATCAGCACGTCCTTGTTGCGAACGCTGTCACCCACATCGGGTAATTCGCCCTCTAATAAACTTTTCCGGAAGAACGACCAGTCGAAATCGTCGCCCACGCCTTTTAGCACGATGCCCTGGATCGCTTCTTCGCCTTTCACGATGCCCCCGGCCGTGGCGTAACGGTTCATCCGCGAAAAGCCGTCTACTTGCGGGAGTAAGGAGAGAAACGGTTGGTTTTCGGAAATAGGCTGTGTCTCGAGCGGGTTGCTCTGGTCGTAATGGACGATGCGCACCTGGGCGTTGAACCCGGTGAGTTTGTCGGCGATCTCGTGCTTGAAGCCCGAGATGACCCCGACGGCCAGCAGCATAACGGCTATCCCGATCCCCACGCTGAGCGTGGCGACCTTGACCATCACGCTGTTGCGGCGTCCGCCGCTTTCGGCGATCAGCCGCCGGGCGATGAAAAACGGAGCGCTCGTCTTCTTTCCCATCGCTCGCGCCGGATTAATATTGTTCTTTTTCGTTGGGGAAATCGCCGCTCTTGACGTCGGCGATGTAATTTTCGAAAGCGCCCTTCATCGATGTGTACAGATCGGCGTAGCGGCGCAGGAAACGCGGCGAGAACTCGTTGTTGATCCCCAGCATATCGTGGATCACGAGCACCTGGCCGTCGACCCCGCCTCCGGCCCCGATGCCGATGATGGGGATCGAAAGTTCGCTCGCCACCCGCTCCCCGAGCGATGCCGGGATTTTTTCAAGCACGATCGCAAAACAGCCCGCTTCCTGCAACAGGTGGGCGTCCGAGATCAGTTTGGCAGCCTCCTCTTCCTGTTTTGCGCGGACGTTATACGTGCCGAATTTATGAATGGATTGGGGGGTCAGCCCCAGGTGCCCCATCACCGGAATCCCGGCCGACAGGATACGGTCGACCGATTCGATCACCTCGGCTCCGCCTTCGAGTTTCACGGCGTCGGCCTCGGTTTCTTTCATGATGCGGATGGCCGAGGCGAGGGCTTCGATCGAGTTGCCCTGATAGGTGCCGAACGGCAGGTCGACCACCACCAGCGCCCGCTTTACGGCTCGTGTCACCGAACGCCCGTGGTAGATCATGTGGTCTAAGGTCATCGGCACGGTGGTTTCGTGGCCCGCCATTACGTTGGCGGCCGAGTCGCCCACCAGGATCACATCGATCCCGGCTTCGTCCAGAATGCGTCCCATCGAATAGTCATAGGCGGTGAGCATCGAGATCTTCTCGCCCTTGTTCTTCATTTCCAGGAGCCGGTAGGTGGTCACAGCCCGCGTCGTACCTTCGGTTGACATCGTTTCGCGTGTTTTGTTACGGGCAAATGTAGGTAGTTATTTTCGAATAATCGCTATCTTGCACCCGCAAAAACCACCGAACCGATGTATATTGTCAACACCTCATTTATGGTCGAATATGCCGTCCACGCGCAGTGGCTCGACACGATGACCCGGCATTTTCTGCGGCTGGTCGCCTCGGCCGGTTTTTCGGACATTACGTTTACGCGTGTCCTGACCAATGAATCTGACGGACATTTTACCTACTCGCTCCAAGTTTCGGTTTCCGACATGACGGGCTACCATCGCTTTATCCGCGACCTGCTGTCGGAATATATCGCCGTCGCCGGCCCCGCCTTCGGCGAGCAGGCCCTTCATTTCACTTCGCTGCTCAAGCGGGTCGAGTGGGGCGAAGAGTAAGGCATATTCTTAAATAAACCGGTATGTACACAGCTGCAGTTTACCAGATTATGATCGGCGCCCCCTCGGATATCCAGGAAGAGGTCGGGATTGCCCGGCGAATTATTCATCAGTGGAATGACAATCATTCGCGGAGGCATCGCACCGTTCTGCTTCCGGCCCACTGGACGACCAACACCTATCCCGCGGCGGGAAAACGGCCGCAGGCCATCATCAACGACCAGGTGACCTCGAAGAGTGATATGCTTGTGTGCATTTTCGGCATACGGTTAGGGACACCCACCGGAGAGGCAGAAAGTGGTACGCTCGAAGAAATCAAGGAACACCTCGATCAAAACAAGCCCGTGATGGTGTTTTTCAAAACAGGCACGAACGACACCGGGAAAATCGATCTGGGGCAGTTTGCTAAATTGACTGGTTTTAAGGCAGAAGTGCAGAAAACGATGGCTCTTACAGCCGAATTTGAATCATCGGCCGATTTTGAGAAACAATTCGATTCTGCGCTGCAAAAAGCAGCCAATGACTATTTCGTAAAGGAGTTGAAATCAAAAGTACCTGAAATTACATTGACCGAAGACGAAACTGACAGGCTAAAAAAATGGACGCTTGCCCGTAATCCCTCATTTTATTCGCTTTCTTTCGAGGGCGGCGGAAAAATCATTCATCTTGGGTCGGGGAATGAATATGAAGTAAAACCAGGTAGGGATATGGCACTCTGGAATAGCTTTTTCGAGAAATTAGAGCGGTTGGGTTTCGCTCAGAAAAGATACGGGAAAAATGGAGAAATTTATGAATTAAAGACCGCTGCCTATCAATATGTTGATTCTTTGCCGAAAGAGCAATAAGTAAAGCATGTTCTCCGGGCTCCCGGTCAAGAAAAAATCGTGAGTATTTGGCGATTATCAAAAAAGTAACTATATTTGCACGCTGATTTGTAAAACAATCATAATCAAACGAATGTACGCAATTGTAGAAATCGCGGGTCAACAATTCAAAGTTGAAAAAGGTCGGAAGCTCTATGTTCACCGTCTCGAGGGAGAGGAAAACTCTACCCTGAGCTTCGACAAAATCCTGCTCATTGACAACGACGGTCAGGTTAAAGTTGGTGCACCTGTAGTGAAAGGCGCCAAGGTAAACGCAACGATCCTCAAGCACTTGAAGGACGATAAGGTTATCGTTTTCAAGAAGAAACGCCGCAAGGGCTACAAGGTGAAGAATGGCCACCGCCAGTACCTCACCCAGATCGTGGTAGACGAAATAGTTGCTTAACGTTTAAAATTTTAGAGAGATGGCACATAAAAAAGGTGTGGGTAGTTCGAAGAACGGACGCGAATCTGAAAGCAAACGGCTGGGCGTAAAACTTTTCGGCGGCCAGTGGGCCAAAGCGGGCAACATCCTGGTTCGCCAGCGTGGTACGGTACACAATCCGGGCGAGAACGTCGGGATAGGCAAGGACCATACGCTTTACGCGTTGGTTGACGGCACGGTTTCGTTCCGCAAGAAAGCCGAAGGCAAATCGTATGTATCGGTGACGCCGGTTTCCGAATAATTTTTACCCCTAAAGCACAAACACAATGGCAAACCATAAATCTGCAAAGAAACGGATCCGCCAGATCGAAACCCGCAAGATCCGCAACAAATATTACCACAAGACGACGCGTAACGCTGTGAAGGCGCTGCGTAACACCACCGAGAAGGGTGCGGCTGAAAAGCTGATGCCGAAGGTGGCCTCGATGCTCGATAAGCTGGCCAAGCGCAACATTATTCACAAAAATAAGGCGGCCAACCTGAAGAGCAGCCTGCAACTGCACGTGAACGCGATCAACTAATCGCTGACAGGTATATGGAAAGCGGGACACCAATGGTGTTCCGCTTTTTGTTTTCTTTCAAAGTCACACCCGGGAAAACTTCTTTTTTCTGGGGGAGTTTGCTTTGAGCTATTCCTCTTGTTCGTCTTTGGGTTTCTCGAGTTTGACGATCCCCTTGTTATTCTTCCCGTCAATAAAGATATAAAGCGGCTTCTCGAACCGCACCCGACGGATATACTCACTTTCATAAACCGCCTCCATCCGGTCGAGCACCGCCACGTCAAACGCCCCGTCGCCCAGGAAAGGATTGATCGTCAGGTAACCCGCCCCGAACGAAGTCAGGTTCTGGAAAAAGTGCGTCCCCTGGCTCGGATCGACACGGAAATGGGATAACCCGCTTTCGACGATCACCCGTGCCTCGGAAATCTGGCTCCACTTGACGGGTACCCCCAACCAGGGATCGCTCGACCCCCAACGGCCCGGCCCGATCAGCACGTAATTAGACTCTTCGCCGCGCATCGTTATGTTAAGGCGTTCGATCTCGGCCGCCATCGCCACGGTGTGTTGCGCGTCAAATTTGTCGGGCTTGATATAGATTACGTCGCACAGCCCGTCGATCCGTCCGACGCCCAGCGCCGATTCGGCGTAGATCAGCGCGTCCGACGTGTCGACCTTGTTCCAGTCGATCGTCGCGCTCTCCGAATTTTCGACAATGGGCCTTACCTGTAGGAAGTTAAATACGCGTGGATGGCCGTAAGGCACATCCATGTTGACCGCAAACTCCAGCTCGATCGGACACTTCATCTCGGCCTGGCTCATCGCCAACAGGTCGCACAGGATCTCGGCCAGCGGGAAAGTATCGTATTTCAGGATGTGCGAAAAGGTGATCAGCTTTCGCCCTTCATCGAGGTTGCTGTCTGAAATGCGCTGGTTCTGCATATCCCATGTCGAGGAAACGTAGCGCATATTGCGAAAATGCTTGGCCTTTTGAATTTCGAAACGTTCGAGGTTGACCGAGTCGTCGATTGAGGTCTTGAAGCTTTCGGGCCGCAGGTTGAGCGCGTACATCTCGCGTTGCGTGTCGCGCAAGGCCAGCTCGGGGGTCGAAAGCTGCAGCACGCTTTTCGGGTAATGGGGCGAAAACCGCAGCGTCATCCCCCCGTCGACGACCAGTTTCCCGAGTCCGAAGGCAAGGTTTACGACGCCTTCTTCAGGTCGTTCGTCGCCGATCGGATAGAAGTTGATGGATCGTGCCACCCCCGAAAGGGTAGGGAAGTAGTAGCCCGCGTCCTCCGTACCGCACACTTCCTGGATCACGACGCCCATCTTCTCTTCCGAAAGCACGTTCGAGGTGGCGGTGATGTAGGCGCGTGACGACGTGTAATACACCGACGCATAGACGCTCTTGATCGCCTTGCCCAGCAGGCGCAGCATTTGGTCTTCGTTGTCGACCGTGGGAATCATGTAGGTCGAATAGATTCCGGCAAACGGCTGGTAGTGCGAGTCCTCGAGCTTCGAACTCGACCGCACAGCCAGCGGCCGCTTGATCGTCCGGATAAACGCCCGCAGGTTGTCGACCAACTCGTCGGGCAGGCGCGAGGCGACGAATTCCGATAGGATCTCTTCGTCCGAAATGTCGGAATTGATCACGTATTGCAACCCGTTTTCGCGGATAAATTCGTCGAAATAGTCGGTTGCCACGACCACCGTGCGCGGGATCAGGATACGGACGTCTTCGTATTTATCATATAGCCGGAAATTCTGTAGCATATTGTTGACAAAGGCCAGCCCGCGGGCCTTTCCGCCGAGCGACCCTTCGCCGATGCGGGCGAACCAGATGTACTCGTTGTAGGTCGCCGGGTCGAAGTGCGCCACCACGCCCTGTCCCTGCAGGCTGCGGTAGTCCTGGATCGTGCGCACGAGAAATTCGCGCAGGTCGGCTATCGACTCGAAATCCTCGGGCCCCAGCTTTTCGATCGTCACCGCCAGCGGAAAGATCCCGCGGGCGAACATCCATTTCGACAGGTTGTTCTGCGAAGCGTGGTAACGCAACACCCCGTCCGGAATTTCGGTGATCGCGGCCTGCAACTCGCGCAGGTCTTTGGCCCGGGCAATTTCTTCGCCCTTGCGGCTCTTGAAGACGAAATCGCCGAACAGGAATTCGCGGCTGATATACTCGGCCAACTCCAACAGCAGCGTTTTCGAGTATTTTACCAAAAACCCCACGCCCAGCTCCTGCGCCACTTCGCGCATACTTTCCTGTGAAGATTGCAACAGAAAGGGCATCAGTGGGTTGTCCTTCTTGATCATTTTACACAGGTCGATCCCTGCGTCGAGTTTTTCGTCCTCGCTGCGGTCGTTCTTGTCGACCACGAAACCCACGTCCGAGATCACCCCCAGCAGGTTGTCCTTGTAGCGCTCGTAAAGGGCCACGGCGTCGTTGAGGTTCGTGGCCAGCAGGATCTTCGGGCGCGAACGTTTTCGCAATTTCTGCTGCTGTTCGTTGAGGGCTTCCTTCAGGAATTCGTTGGATTGCTGGACGATAAGTTTATATATTGCAGGTAAATAGGTCGAATAATAGCGGATCGAGTCCTCGACCAGCAGGATCGCCTGCACCCCCCCGCGCAGGATGTCGAACTCGGCGTTCATCCGGTCTTCGATGATCTTGATGATGGCCAGGATCAGGTCGGCGTTGCCGTGCCACGAGAAGATATAGTCTAACCCCGATTTGTCCTCTTTCTCCAGTCGGCGGTGGATCTCTTTCGACGAGTTGGTCAGCAGCACGGTCGGGATGTCGGGGTGGGCGGCTTTCAATTCGCGCGAAAAGCGGAACACATCGACCTCGCCGATGTTATACATCGAGATCAACAGGTCATACGACGGGTCTTTTTCGAGGATCGCCATCACCTCCTCGGGCGAAGCCACGCGTTTGAACGCCGGCGGATTGCTCAGGCTCAGGTCGTGGTACTCCTTGCTGATCTGGGTGTCGATGCGTCCGTCCTCTTCCAGGGTGTAGGCGTCGTAGCTGCTGCACAACAGCAGCACCTTGCGGATGCGTCGCTGCATCAGGTTGCCGTAATCGGTCGCGCTGAAACTGCGCCGGGCTTCGGAATAGGTTTCGGGCATCGTTATTTCGATTTATGGGAGAAAGTGCCTTCCGGCACCCGGAGTTTTTGACTTTGATTGAAGCAAAGATATAAATTTATTCTATTTTTGTAAGATAGAAACCATATCCATATGAAGGATTACACGCTGCAAGAGGTCCTCACAAAACAGGATGCAAAAGCATTTCTCGATTTGGCCCGCACCCTTTACAAAGGTGACCCCAATTTTGTCTGCCCGCTCGACCCCGATATCGAAAAACGCTTCGACCCGAAGCGCAATGAACTTTTTGAAAACGGCGAAGCCATCCGCTGGATCGCCCGCGATGCACAAGGCAAGGTGGTCGGACGCATTGCCGCTTTCTATAACCGCGCCCAGGCCGCGATCTACGACCAACCGACCGGCGGTTGCGGATTTTTTGAGTGTGTCGATAACCAGGAAGTGGCCAATATGCTCTTTGACGCTGCCCGCGACTGGCTGGCCTCAAAAGGGATGGAGGCGATGGACGGCCCCGTAAACTTCGGCGACCGCAGCGACTGGTGGGGCGTGCTGGTCGATGGTTTCACAGAACCGCTTTACTGTAATCCCTATAATCCGCCGTATTATCAGGCGCTGTTCGAAAACTACGGTTTTCAGAACTACTTTAATCAGTATACGTTTTACCGGAGTATGGCGGTCGGTGAGTTGAACCCCGCCGCGGTCGAAAAGGCCGAGCGCCTGTTCAGCACCCCCGGTTACCGCTTCGAATACGCCCACCGGAAAGACCTTGGCAGCTACGCCGAAGATTTCCGCACGATCTACAACGGCGCCTGGGCCAAATTTACCGGCGTCAACCCGATCGACGCCGCTCACGCCCGTGCGCTGATGGACAACATGAAACCGATCGTCGACCGGCGCCTGCTTATCTTCGCCTATTACGAAGACCAGCCGATCGGCTTTTTTGTCATGGTGCCCGACCTGAACCGCATCGTAGGCCGATTCAATGGGAAATTTGGCTTATGGCAGAAACTTCGCCTGCTCTACCTGCTGAAATGCAAAAAGGCTTCGGACCGCATTTTTGCGATTATCTTCGGCGTGCTGCCCGAATTCCAGGGCAAAGGGGTCGAGGGCGGCCTGATCCGCCGTTTTGAGATCGAGGTCGAAAAGGGCGACTTGCCTTATAAATCGCTGGAATTGGCCTGGGTGGGCGATTTCAATCCGGTAATGATCCGCTTTGTCGAATCGTATGTGTGTGCGAAGAAGTTCAAGACCCACGTTACGTATCGCTATTTGTTCGACCGTGAGAAGCCGTTCGAGCGTGCCCCGCGGATGGGGCGCAGCAAACCGGTCGCGGCGGCCGCAGCGCCAGTCCCTGCTGAAGCCACGCCGGGTGCTTCGGTCCTTGATTCTCAGGCCTCAGCACCAGCCGATTGACAAGATTCTTTGCTCCGCTTTTGTAAGGATACAAAAGTGTCAAAAAATTCTTTTTGTGCGCCTATCCTCCGGTAAATCCTGTAAATCTTGACGTGATTTTATAATGGGGGCGTATCGGGCCAATCGTTTATACTCTATACTGAAAGTATAGCGTGGTGCCATTTGCCTTGTCCCCCGAATACGTCAAGTCTGAGGTGGGGGGAAGAAGCACCACGCTTTTTACAGATCTCCCGGGGAAAAGGTGTTTTGCATATTTTGAGAAGGTTATGGTAAGACAAATTACAATAATCGACTTTTTGAAAAACAAACACTATGAATGGCACGCTTTTCGTTTTTGCCTCGGCCCTGATACGGGGTGGGACTGCGGCAAACAACCGAGTTTGACGGAACCGGTCGATCCGGGGCAATTCCACAGAACCGCAATAAAGCGTGGCACTGATAGCCGATAATCGAAAAATCAGCTATCTTTGCAAGGTTCTGAAGTGGAAACCCTTTGGAACGGACATACAACCGAGGCTTCTCTGAAAACTGGCAGTTTACTAATCATAGTCATCGGCAGACCCATTGGGTATCATTCTGTATTCAACGATACAGCGTGGTGTGACGTCTGCTACTGTGATTTGCATTGCCAGTGCAACAGAGGAGGGTGGAGGGATCGCCACGCTTCTTTTTTTTCCAGTAAACAGGGATTGAAAAAGCAATTTATTGGTAGATCCCGATTCAGGTGAAACGGGTTTCCCGCATAGTGAACAAACAATATTTTTCCCAGCCCCGTTGTCATTGAAATGCCGCTCAGACGCCCGTTTGGAAAGGCTAACTTGCTAAAATGGAAAAACTAACCTTAAACTGCGTTTAATAATTTCGATATGGAAGACAAATACCAATTAACGGATGATCTGTCGCTGATCGACAGGCATTACATTGAAAAGACACGGAAGAGGTACCGGAAAAAACTTGAAATCCCGATAGAACTGTTGGAGGCTTTGGGGAGGGGGGAAGACGAGGCATTCAGTAAACTATATCTGCATTATTATGATACACTTTTTGACTTTATCAACAGCATCATCAAAAATAACGAGGATTCCAAAGAGATCATTCAGGACACGTTCACCGACCTGTGGATCAAACGGGAAAGCCTCACCTCGTCGAAGAATATCCAGGGATTGATCCATACCTGCGCACGCAACAACTGTTTTGACTATTTCAAGCGCAAAAAGGTCATCGACCGCTACCACGCGCTGACCGACTCGAATTTCGCCGAGGAATTATCACCCGAGCTCACTTTCATCGCCAAAGATATGGAAGCCTGGATCAGGATGGCCGTGGCCAATATGCCCGACCAACGCCGTAAAGTGTTTATCATGAACCGACGGGATGAGATGTCGTTCGAGGAGATCGCCGATGCCCTGGGAATCCAGGTTTCGGTGGTCAAGAAACACCTTGTGCTGGCCCGCAAGGATCTCCGAAAGATAATGCCGTTCGTCGCCTTCCTGTTGCTCTCGCAATAAGCCCCATACGGTCATCCCGCCGGGAGCCCCCTTTCCAAACCCGAATTTATTATAAAACACTGGTAGGTCCGGTAAGCGCATCGCG
The DNA here is from genome assembly GCA_031553805.1 of Rikenellaceae bacterium. GTDB lineage: Bacteria > Bacteroidota > Bacteroidia > Bacteroidales > Rikenellaceae > JAITVB01. Next base: position 269,301 of record JAVBLC010000002.1, read on the forward strand.
GTGCGCTTACCAGGCCTGTCACGGGAAAGTATCCTCTTTCCCGTGTATATTTATTTGTACATAACAAACTATATATCAATGGTTAATGAATTATGAATGAAATATTTGATAACTCATAGGGGTCCGATACCCCGGTTTCGTCGCAATAGTAATAGAGGGGGATTCCAACACTCTTCTCAAGTTGCACTGGCTAACTGCAAAAATGGACGTACATGCGAAAAAACGGGCATTAAGGATTTTACGGGCACTATTCGAAACAAACCTATCCGAGGATGCGCTCAGGAGCATTCAGGGATGGTTCGCGTGCGACTTGTTCCGGCAGGAGAAAGACGAAGCGATGTGGGAACTATTCGATGAAATGGTCCATTACGACCTCGACCCCAGCGAAAGTGCTTCGAACAGACCCGTAAATTCCGGGAGATTCAATCGGAAAAGGCAAAACAGCCATCCGATGACGACATCAAACAGGAGGTTCCGCACCTCGAAATTCATTGAACGGCTGGGAAACAGCAAAAAATGATTTTTTATTTTCCTGTTTTCCAGGTTTTTAGAAATTCTTTTAAAAAATATTTCAAACCCGAGGGGTCCGATTGCTCAATCTCATCGCAATAGTAATAGAGGGGGGATGAATCGACCCGGGTTTGAAGTAGTGTCGAAAACTGCAAATGAAAGAAAGAAAAAAAGATAAAGTCACTGCGGAAGAGATGCTGGCGAAGTTTCTCGAAAGCGACTATCCCGATGATGTGAAAGATGCGGTCCACGGATGGCTCGCATCACAGCACAACGAGAAGGAGAAGGCTGACGCATTGAGAAAGATTTTCGACTACACTGTTGCATACAATCCTCGTCCGAGCAAAATGGCGATCCGGATGCTCGGTGAATGGCATAAGCGCATGGGCCATGCCCCGGCGGATATCATGAAACTGATTCGTCCGAGGATCCTGTTTTACCGTACCGCCCTGTTCAGAGCAGCCGCCGTGCTAGTGCCGATCCTGATCATCGCGGGATTGTTACTGTTCGATCGCCAACAGGCCATTGAACCTGCGGTGGTGGCGATGGTGATGATGGCTGTGCCCGACACGCTGGGCGCACAGGCCCGCGTCAATCTTCCGGACGGAACGGACGTGTTCGTGCGGCCGGGAAGCGCAGTGAGCTACGCGGAGGATTTCAATGCCGGTGACAAACGGCGCATCATGCTCGATTCGGGTGAAATCTACCTGGATGTAATCAGCGACAGCGTGCGCGAGTTCATTGTGGAGACACCGAACCTGAACGTGAACGTGCTGGGGACGAAGTTCGACGTGGAAGCGTTGCAGAACGGTCAGTATACGGTGGTGACGCTCTACGAGGGCCGCATAAAGGTGGACGGGATCAATAACAAACACGGTGTGACGGTGATCGGAATGACCCCGGGCCAACGGCTTGTCTATAGCAATACCACCGGCGAATATAAGATCGAACAGACGGCGGCCATGCTGCCCGATTGGATAGCACAACGACTGACGTTCCGCAACGCCCCATATTCCGAGATCATCCGCACCATCGAGTGGTACTACGGAGTAACGGTCGAACTGGACGGAAACCTCGATGACAACATGAAGCTCAACTTCCGCATAACCGGCCAGGAAGATATAGAAACCACCATGTGGCTGTTCCGTAACGTGAGCCGTGAGTTCACTTACGAAATCGACGGCGACGTGGTGAAAGTGAAACCGCAAGTTTAGAAATTCATTAACCGAAGGAAATAAATGGAGTTACAACGTATCGGGTCCGCAGGGACAATCAGAAGAGCTGCTTTGCTTTTAGCCTGCGGGGTATTGGCGGCAACCGCTCTGCAAGCGCAGGATGCAAGGGTCAGTCTTTCCAACAAAAGCATCACCATCGAACAAGCCGTCAATGAGATCGAAGCCCAGACGGGTTATGTGATCGGCTTTCGCAGCAACGATTTCAACGAATCGAAGCGAGTGACCCTTTCCCGCACACAAGGCACGGCCAAAGAGATCTTCGGCCAGCTTCTCGCAGGCACGGGACAGACGTGGGACGTAAACGGCAAATACATTGTGGTCGTTCCCCTGCCGGAACCTGCGCCAGTGGCCACGATACAGGAACCCGCGCCGGAGCCTGCAACCCCCGAAGAGGTGCGCGGCGTGCATATCCCCGCCGTGACTTTCCGCGAAGTGCTGACGCCCGAACCGGAATCCATGCCGGCGCCGTTGGGCAACTATTCTTCGTCCTCTAACCTGAAGGCCACCCCGTCGCACGCGCTGAAAACCAACATCCTGCTGGATGCCACCCTGGCCTTGAATTTGGCCTGGGAAGTGAAGCTGGGCCACAAGACCACCTTTGAGCTCCCCATAACTTATACCGCTATCCAGTATGACTGGAGCAAGCGCTGGAAATACTTCCTGGCGCAGCCCGGCGTGCGCTTCTGGAACTGCGAAGCTTTCAACGGTGGCTTCTGGAGCGTCTATGCCCACTACGGCCGCTACAACTTCGGAGGTGACATCAGTTTCTTCTCCGACTACATGAAAACCCACCGCGAACAGGGTTGGTTCGCCGGAGCAGGCGTCGGCTACGGTTACCATTGGGCGTTCGGCCGCTGGGGCCTCGAAGCCGAGATCGGCGCGGGCTGGGCGCACGTCGATAACCGCACCTACCAACCCGTCTCCCAATATGCCCCGAAGACAGGCACCGACCAATGGGAATATTTCGGCCTCACGAAAGCCGCCATCACCGTCGTATTCATGATTAAATAGTGCCGCCCGGCACACGGAAATATTGACTTTGCAGGAAACGAAATAACAGAAAAAATGAAGATATATAGATGTTTAGCCATTCTGGCAGGATTCCTTATTGCCATACCCGCCGCAGCACAACAGCGTGTGAGCATTCGTCAGAACACTTTTGCCGTGCAGGGCGATTCGGTCTATGTCGATATGATTATCGCGCTGAACGGCGTGCAGCCGGACAAAAATGCCTTCGTGGTGCTGACCCCTTACCTGAATTGGAAGAACGGCGCGACGGTAATGGACTTCCCGGTCATTGTGATCAACGGCCAGAACCGCCAGCGTACCTACAACCGCCTGGGGAAATTGCACATCGAGCCGGTCTACGTGGGCCAGGTGATCGACGCGTCGGACGAGTATGCCCCCCAAACCTACCGCTATAAAGCCGTTGTGCCTTACGAGGCGTGGATGAGCGAAGCGGAGTTTTTTCTACGCGAAGACCAGTGCGAGTGCAACGGGCCGTTGGTGCCCATCGCCACCGAACTGATCGCCGGACGGATGGAGAACCGAAACCCTGCCCGCACGGCCCCAGAACGTATTGTGACGATGAACTTCGCTGCCAGTTTCAAAGTGCCCAACCCGGAACCCGTGAAAACACGCTCTGAAAGCGGCAAGGCGTACCTCGACTTCGCCCAGGGGCAGTCGGCGATCAAGCCGGGTTTTGGTAATAACGCCTCGGAACTGGCCAAGATCGGCGAAATGGTAATGTCGGTCAAGAATAACCCTTACGCGACGATCACCGGCATCTCGATCGATGGCTGGGCTTCGCCCGAAGGGTCGGCCGCTTCGAACCAAACCTTATCGGGTAGACGCGCCGCAGCCCTGAAAGAATATATCAGAACGGCTTACGGTTTCCGCGACAATCTGTTCCGCACCACTGGCCAGGGCGAGGACTGGACGACGCTCGGCCAACTGGTCACAGAGTCGGGCATGGCCGGACTGGAACAGGCCCAGGGGATCATTCGCGGCGGGGAAGTCCCCGACACAAAGGAACGTCAACTGAAAGCCCTTGCGGGCGGATCGACGTGGCAATGGATGTTGACCAAACTCTTCCCGCAGCTTCGCCGCTCAGACTATGAACTGAGTTACACGATCATCCCCTTCACGGTCGAAAAAGGAAAGGAAGTGATCAAAACAAACCCGTCGAACCTGAGTCTGAACGAGATGTTCCTGATCGCGCAGACTTACCCGGTCGGCAGTGCCGACTACAACCGCATCTTTGCCGTGGCCTCGGAACAGTACCCGCAAAGCGACATCGCCAACCTGAACATGGCGGCCAACGCCCTTGCGCAAAAAGATTCCAGCACGGCGACGGTCTACCTGAACAAAGTGCAGAATCGCGATGCCGCCTGGCAGAACAACATGGGCGTGGCGTGTGCCATCGAAGGCCGCTACGACCAGGCCCATGCGCACTTCACGACTGCCGCGGGCAACGCCGAAGCCGCGGAGAACCTCGCGGAACTGGAGAAACTGAATAAACAGTAAGGGTGATGGAAACGATTGCCCGATATTTCAATGCAACGCCCGACACGCCGCTGTGGTATTTCTGATGTGCATGGATGCGTTCAACAACGGGAACAAGCGGGCCGTCGAGGCCCTGTACATCAACGCGGAGGAACTTCTGGCCGCCGAGCGCAAGGCCGGACACAATGAAATAAAAACACATAACACCAAAGAAATACAAACCAAATTTCAATTAACACACATTTTTCAAATCAAACAATTTTTTATTATGAAAGCAAGATTCTTTGCAATCGCGGCAATGGCCGCAATGGTAGGCTTCACGGCCTGCAACAAGGACGGCGAAAGCGGTCAGAATCCGGCCGACGGCTCGCCCGCCAAAGTGACGGTAAACCTCGAAACGGCGACCCGCTCGACTTCGATGAGCGCTCCGCTGGCGACCGATGACACGAATATCAACAACTACACCGTGTTCTTCTTCAACAACCTGGGGGTGCTGAAAAACCGCCTGAACGGTACGACTACGGGCCAAGAGTTCACCACCACCAACGACGTGACCGAAATTTACGTCGTGGCTAACGCAGGCACTGGCACAACCGCTGTCCCGGCGACGGTGAAAAGCAAAACGGCACTCGAAGGATGGATTGGCGACCTGGCAAGCAACGGTTCGCAGGTCTCTGCACGTTGGGCTACCGGCAAAAGCAGCGTAACTTTCGACGCCAGCAACGAAGCCAGACCTACGGTCACCATGACCTTCGTGTCGGCCCGCATCACGCTGAAACTCGAAACAATGGCCGACTACACCAACACGCCGGTGAATCCCAAGTCGCTTATCATCAACAATGTGTATCTGCTCAACGCAGGCGGTACGACCAAACTGTTCGCCGCTGCCGGCTCAATGAAGCCTTCAGTTGCCGAACTCAGCGCATGGAATACGGCCAACACCACTACCTACAAGCCTTTGTACGCTGGTAGGTCGATGGTTGCCACTCCTCCTTTCGCTTACGTGCCCGCCAACTACGGCGTTTATGCGGGCCTGAATGAGGCTGTCGGTGCAGGGATGGCCAAAGCGACCCTCGACGCCACTTATTTCTTATTCTACTCGTTCGAGAACAAGGGCGCTACGGCAGCAGACTTCCCGACTATCCTGGCCATCGAAGGTACTTATGACAGCAAACCGGTTTATTATTCGGTCCACCTGAACACAGCCCAGCAGTTCACCACGGCTACTGGTTCGCTGACCGATGGTGTGAAGCGCGGCAACAGCTACGACCTCTCGATCAAACTGACCGGCAAGGCCAAATTCGAAGATGGCGGCGATTGGCCGGGCGAAACGGGTGGCGATGAAGACCCGACCGACGATCCCGTAGCTACCGGTAAGGTAACCGTTGCCCTGTCGATCAACCCGTGGACTCCCCAGGCTTTCTACAAAGAATTCTAATCCACACAATTTCTATTGGTATGCGCCCCCCGACCGGGGCGCATACCCCAAGCAACACCGTCCGGGCGGGTCTGACCACCTTCCCGGGCACGAAGGGTGGGATGCGTTTTCCCGCTGCTGCAAGCGCAATTAAAACGACTTAACAATATGGTATTTTTCATGAAAAGATTTTTATCGCGTGCATTCTTCGTGCTGGCCCTTGCGGCCGCAACGACGGGATGCCGGATATGGGACGATGCGGCCCTTGCCGATACCCTGCTTGCCCTGACGGTGCAGGCGTACGACGCGGACAACAACGGAGCCAACAGCAAGGTGGACGACGTGACGCTCTATGTGTTCGACGACGATCTCCGGCTGATCCGACAGATCGAGACCACCGTGGACGAAACCATCACGATCAGCGTACCCGCCGGGAGCGGCGTGCATATCGTGGGTTGGGGCAACATGAAAACGGGCAGCCAGGCCTGCCCGGCGCTTGCGGCGGGCGACCACAAGGATGCGGGCTACGTGCGCCTGGCGCCCGACACCCGGGCTGCTTCGCCCCACTATTCGCCCGGCGACCTGTTCCACGGCGAGCTGACCCTTACTTCCGCCGATATGCAGGGCCATAAGGAGATTCCCATCAAGCGCAAGGTCGGCAGCATGAATGTCACGGTCAAGGGGCTGAAAGCCTACGCGGGCTTCAACGACGCCGATTACCGCATCATGGTGCGCGAGACGTGCAACACGATCGACTTCTACGGCGCGTGCTGCGGCGACAAGGCGTTCTACTATCCCGCCGGAGCGTTCCGCACCGTGAACAGCAAGGAGATCTACAAGGTGGACGCCTTCAACATGGTTCCCGAACCCACGGGCGTGAACGTCGACATATATCACGGCAGCACGCTGGTCTATACCGCTACGGCGAGCAACACGGGTACCCCCATCGCCGTGCAGGCCGGAAGACTGACCGAGGTCGAGATCAACTTCGAGGGCACGGTGAGTGTCACCGTCTCTTTGATCCAATGGGACAGCAATAAGGGAGATATCGAATTCTGACGATAAATTAAAACTACTATAAATGAAAAATGTAAGACAAAGACTGATCCGGACGCTTGTGGCAGGGCTGCTGCCGCTTGCCCTCGCCTCGTGCGTGAAAGAGGACTTCAAGAACACTCCCGCCGGTACCGACGATGCAATGGTTACCTTCTCGCTCATGCTGCCGGGCAGCAGTACCCCCAGTTCGCGTGCGGGCACCCGTGCGCTGACGGACGTGCAGGAAAACCACGTCCAGAGCATCGATGTGCTGCTGTTCGAGTACGACAACGGCTCGGGCGACGGCAAATTCGTCGATGTGGCCCGCGCCACCGGCACGTCGATCGGCACCGACAACACCGACGGGGTGAGTTCGCGCAAGAAAACCTTTACCGTGACGATGCCGCAAGGCCATTACGACCTGGTGATCCTGGCCAACGCCCGCGATTTCATCATCCGCAACGACCTGAAGGGCACCTATAAGAAAGCAACCCTGGCTTCGCTCGAAACCAAGGCGGGCTGGCAGGGCAAATGGCCCGCCGACAACACGCGCCCGATCCCGATGTGGGGTTACAAGGACAACGTGACCATCAGCGAATCGACCGACCTGACGGGCTCCAACGCGCTTTCGATGACGCGCATGGTGGCCCGCGTGGACGTGAAGGTCAATACGGCACAGGTGACCAACTTCAAACTGACAAGCGTGCGCGTTTACAACTACAACACGCGCGGGGCGATGGTCCCGGCCAACTATTGGGACACGAACTACTGGAACCCCTCGCACACCGACGGGGCGCAAGTCGTCGTGCCCACCGTGCCCGCCAGTTCGACGCTGACCGAGGGGCCGCTGCTCTATAACGGCGCAGCGATCAACACGACCGACAATCAGTGCGTGCAGGAGATCTACCTCTACGAATCGGAGAACCACACCGGTGCTCCGCATACCAATGCCAACAAAAAGGGACTGCTGCAACGCACCTGCCTGGTGATCGGCGGCAAGTACGGCACCGACACCGACGAAACGTTCTACCGCGTCGATTTTTCGACCGGCAACGGCGCCTCGCAGTCCTACCAGGACATCCGGCGCAACTTCTGGTACACCTTCCAGATCGACAAGGTATCGGGCCCCGGCTACGACGATCCCGATGTGGCCTACCGCTCCGAACCCGTGAATATCGAAGCTAATGTGATCGAATGGAACGACGGTTCGATGGCCGAGGTTAACTTCGACGGGCAGAATATGCTTGCTGTGAGCCCCGGCGAATTCACGTTCGGCAAGGAGGCCGTCACCGCCACCTCCGGCGACGACAACCTGCTGACGATCACGACCGACGTTCCCGGCGGCTGGAGCATCGACCCCTCCAAGATCGTCTATTCCCCCGCTGGCGGCGACTGGCTGACCCTTTCCGGGACTTCATACGGCGGCAACGACAAGAAGAGCATCGAGCTTTATCTAGCCGCGAACGCGAGCGGCGAGCCCCGCACGGCCACTATCCCCGTGGTCGCCGGACGGCTGAAATACAATGTGATGGTGACGCAGACGAACACCGAGAGGAAAATGTCCGTGTTCTCATTCATCGAGTACACGCCTGCTCCAGGCCCGATGACGGCGGCCGGAGCCACCGTCACGGCCAAGGTACTCACCAATATGGGCTGGTCGTTCCGCACCAGCATCTACGGGGTTAAGGCCTCGATGGCCGAACCTGCCGACCGGGAGGCCGTAGAATATACGCTCGCCGTGGATATCCCCGCCAACCTGTCGTGGAGCACCCGGAACACCGACGTTTGGGTCGAGTGCCAGGGCCTCGAATTCGAGAGACAGACCTACACCCAGCTCGCGCTCTACAATATAAGGCTTACTGCTCCGGCATCTGTAGGATTTGCAGGCGGCAGCACGGCCTTCTCCCTCAACGGTTTCTTCCCCGCGATGAATATCCGTGCGATGATCGGCGGCGCACAGGTCGATATTACCAGGTCCTGCGTGGAGACCGGCTCGATTTCGACTGGCAGCAGCACGTCCAACGTGACCTTTGATATTCCTGCAAACGACCGCAGCGCACGCCAGGTGACCATAGAGTACGAAATGTCTCCCGACGTGTGGGTACCTGTAGGAACGGTAAAGCAGGGTGGTGCCGGCGGCGAAGCCGACGTGCTCTACTTCAAGGCTGACGGTACGCTGGCCGTGGGCAAATGGACCGACGGAACGGGAACCGTCACCCAGGCCAACCTCGCTTTCTTCCAGTTCGGTTCCGTCGTAGGTTTCACCAATACTGGCGACGCTTGGGCTGCTTCCAAAGTGCGATTCAATCCGGTGACCGGTACACCGTCGTATGCTACGTATCCTGATATCCCGCGTCACACTACGGCCGATTGGGATGCCAACCTGAAAAATATTTCGGACAATGCTTACCACAACCTCGCCAACGTCAAGGCCGGCAAGGGCGACCCCGCCCGCCTGGTGGGTATGACCGTGGCCGAAATACAGGCAATGACTACCGACGCAGAGCTCTATGCCCGCGAAGCCGCGTTGAAAGCCTCCGGCGTAGGTGGTTGGCGCACGGTAACCCGGGAGGAGAATTGTCTGTTCGTTGGCGGCACCACTTTAGCGGGAGCTTACAATAGCACTGACCGTGCTTTCTATCCTAACCCGTCGACGAGCGATTTCTCTAGCTTTAGAGATGCTCCCAACTCCGGCCGGGCTTACTTTCCCATCTGCGCCGACGGTAATTTTATCGACAACGGTTATGCTCCCATGTTTGCCGCTGGCCTTCGTGGCCTGACTGGCGCGCCGACGGCTGCACACATGCCGTTGGCTATAGGCAATGGCGGGGCCTACTGGTCGAGTACCGCATACATGAACGGTACTTTTCCTAGCGGGTACTTCTTGGCTTTCAGGTACAACGAAGTCATTTTGGATCATTCTATCATTACCGGCACTTACGGCTATGGCGTTCGTGTTCTGCGCCCATAATAAGGCAGGCGCCGCCTTTTCCATCCGGCGGCACCGCGGAAACCCCGCTGGCTCGGTGTAGCCTGAAGTGCCCCGCAGAGCGCCCCTCCTTCGGGAGGGGATGCTCTCCCGGCAGTGCGTGTTGCAGTTCGCCTCGTGCATTGACAGGCCGCCGGAGCTAATAGAATAAATATGCCGTTGAATTGGCGGCATAGAGGGAGATAAGATTTATGTTTTACCCGTTTTCGGACAAAACCGTTGTGATAAGGCATTAAACATTAGTTCGCACTTCGGATGCCTGTCTTATCTCCCCCTGTTTAAACGATCCGCAGGTTTGCCGCGGAATCGGAAACACCCCAGTCCTGCGGAGCCTGACCGCTCCGCAGGGCACAAAACAAGGAATAAAGAAGTCCCCAACTTAAAAAATTAAATAAAGCACCGAACATGCTTTGTCTCGGCCAACCCGTCCCCGGCCGGTGAACTGGTTTGCAAAATCATCTAACCCCGGAATGTTATGATTGCGTCCCCAAGCTATCCGACCATTACCGACGCCCCTGCGCAGGAGCGCTTTCCGAGGATGCGTTTCTACGACGCGGCCCGGTTGCCGTGGTGTCCGTTGGCGATGTCCGGCGGCTCGCGCTGGGAGGGCCAGACGGCGACCGACGGGATGATCGTGGCCATGATGTCGGGTGAGATCACCGCCACCACGAGCAATGAGCGGCAGCCAGTCCGCGGGGGGCGGATGATCCTCATTCCTCCGGACACGGCCTACACGCTCGAAAGCCCCGGCCCGGCCCAAGCGATGGCCTGCACGATTACCAGCGATAGCCTGTCCGGTTATCTTTTCCGGGCGAATCAGCCGATCGTCACCGCCTCGCTCGACCCGCTGTCTGCTTTCCGCACCCTGCCGTTCGGGCGTCAGTTGGGTGGGGTGATCGCACAGACCCAAAGCTACATCAACCGGGGCCTGGGCACCGAAACGCTCCTGGCGATCAAGCAGCAGGAGTTCTTCTGTCTGCTATCCTCCGTTTACACGCCGGAAGAGTTAACGGCTTTCCTGGCGCCGATGCTGGGGGGGGAGGTGGAATTCCGGACCCTGGTGTCGGAACATTGGTTTGAGGCGGGCAATGTGCAGCGGCTGGCCAACCGGCTGGGCCTTTCGACGTCGGGCTTTATCAAGAAATTCCACCGGGTGTACGGCCAGCCGCCCTACCAATGGATGCAGGAGCGGAAGGCGGAGTTGGTGCTGCGCGAAGTCAGGGCGGGCGGCACTCCGCTCAAGGGGATCGCACACCGGTACGGATTTCGCTCGTATCAGCATTTTTCGGATTTTTGCAAGCGTTATTTCGGCGCTCGGCCGACCGACCTGCGGAATTGTCAGGGCGAGGCCACGGCTGCCCGAGCCAAGGCCCGGCGACACAATCCGATACCCTCGAAAATAAATAATTCAGTTTAGCACATCAGGGCTGGCTTGCTGACAACGATTGATTGAAAAATATCCCCCGTCGCTGGGCTTTTTATTTGATTTTCATCGGAGCGTGAAGACAGCCGGAATACCCGGAGCCTACCGGGCGAAGATTGAATTGAAGGTTAAGCCTGACTGAAGTTTCCATCTGGCGAATAGATACCCAAGGTTGTATTTCTTTTGCCCGGCGGGAATCTGCGAAAAACGAGTAAGCATGTATTTGCGAAACGTCGTTTAAAAAAACAGGCGTGAATTCGCGACTTTCCTTCCGCGCAACATTCTCCAAAATGTCATTATTCTCAAACGTAAAGCATGGTCGCGTGGCGATCATTGTGCTGAAAGTCTGGCTGTTTGCTCTGTCTTGCTGCCGATTGAAAGTTATCAGATACATTGGCTACTTTCGTTGTATGGCAGACAAAGAAAAGTAGTGACGCAATAACGATCGAGCAAAACCTCGAACCGTTAAAATTACAACGAGATAAATTCGTTATCTAAAGACAAAAAAGAGCGGTTTTCAGTAAAGAAAACCGCTCCGAGGTGTAGCCCATATGAGGTTTGAAATATGCATCTCTGGGCTATCTTGTAATGTGCTTTTGGTTAATACAAAACGGGGATAATGCAAATATAATCAATATTTTGTGATTGCAAATTAAATCGAGGTTAATTGCAAATAATTTCAATTTGTGGTGCGAGTGTGGTGCAAGTTTATTATATTTGCACCACGGAAATAAATAATTGACTATGGCAACCGTTACAGCATTCGTACGCACCACTAAGAAAAAAGCCGACCGGGCAAATGTTCGCTTCCGTCTACGGGATGGTCGGGATATTCAGCTATTCCACAAAAGCGAGATTGAGGTAAATCCGACTCTTTGGGATGACGCCAAACAGGAGATCAAAGCGAAAGTTGTTTTCGATGCCGACGAGCGGTTAAAGATCAGTACGGATGTAGCTGACCGCAAAAACGCCATCCTTCGGTTATACAACGCAGCCGCGGACAAAGGTGCGTTAACATCTGAATGGCTGGAAACGGAGATCGACAAATGCCTGCATCCTGAAAAATACGACATCGGCGAAAGGCCACAAACTTTCTTTGAAGTTTTTACCGAGTTTTTGGGACAGCGGAAAGTTTCAGAAATTCGACTTCGGGCGTTTCGTGTCGATTTCCGTGCATTAAAACGGTTTGAGATGTACGAACAATTAGTCGGAAAAGTATCTTTCCAGCTATCACTCGACACGATCACGCCGGACATATTGCGGGACTTTGAAGAATTCCTGCGAAATGAATATCTGTTTGCAGAAAAATACCCGTCAATCTATGAAGCCGTTCCCGAAAGTCGTACACCTCAACCCAGAGGACAAAATACCATTAACGGAATTCTTATCCGAATTCGAACGTTTTTTATTTGGGCTGTAGATTCAGGTAAAACCGCAAATAATCCATTCCGTAAATTCAAGATCGAAGAATGTGTATACGGTACGCCCTTTTATATATCGATCGACGAGCGAAACCGGCTATATCAAACCAACCTCACCCGGCATCCACATTTGGCGGTACAGCGAGATATTTTCGTATTCCAATGCTTAATCGGGTGCAGGGTGGGCGACCTCTACAAAATGACACGGGCCAACATAATCAACGGCGCAATAGAGTATATCCCGAGAAAGACAAAGGACGGGCGGCCGGTTACAGTGCGTGTGCCGCTCAATTCGATAGCTAAAGAGATCCTTGCGAAGTATTCTGACACCGGCGGCAGGTTGCTGCCGTATATCTCGGAACAGAAATATAATATAGCGATCAAGCGGATATTTCTTGCCGCGCGATTGAGTCGCCCGGTTACAATTATCAACCCCACGACACGGGAGCCGAAGATTAGGCCGCTGAATGAGATCGCATCGTCGCACCTTGCCCGCCGGTGCTTCGTTGGGAATTTGTATAAACAGGTGAAAGACCCTAATTTGGTGGGTGCTTTGTCCGGACACAAAGAGGGGTCACAAGCATTTGCCCGCTACCGGGAGATCGACGAACAGATGAAAACGGAACTTGTAAAAATGTTGGAGTGATGGGGGATATTACGACCGCTGATAAAATTAGCAGGGAACTTGATCTAATCCGTTTCCTTTTCGAATTACAGCTATCCGTTAAGCACGATTCGAGGGTCAGGCCTATTGCGTTCGACGGTGATGGCAATCCGACACCCGGGCGATTTATGCCTAATTTTATGGTCCACTCCGAAGTCGAACTGTTCAATGTCCAGGCATTCAAAGATGAGTTTACAACGCGTTTTGAAACGGCAACCAATCACGCCCTCATTATTAATCAATCGGCGGCGATCAAACAGAAGGCGGCGGATATTTTAGGTTATATCGCATGGCATTGGGATATTGATAATCCGAAAGTTAAAGACTGCAACGAATGGCGCAGTAGGACAGGGGGTTATGATAAGTATCTTGGCGATATTCTGATTTATGGCAGTTTAACCGTAGGTGGAGTGTTTTATGAAAGGCATCAAGACCTTACAACCATTGCGAGAAACCCAAATGCGTATAAGTTTCATCATCTCACTACAAATGACGAATTACGTGCTGTATGTCAGGGTATTGTCGATTTTATAAACATCCTAACTCCTATGGACCTTACAAAACCAAACATCCAAACTACCAGCACTATACAAGAAGGGCCAGTAGAGGTTGACAAAATCCAATTTGAAGTGATGATTGCAGACATCAATAGCAATTGTAGGAGTATTGACTATGTTAAGAGATGCCTTGACAAAACCTTTAATAAACAATTAGGAGCGATCCGCACTCTTGGTTTGGCAACAGACGAGAAACCCACCGAGGAGATAGAACAATACGAAGAATTCCAAATGCCAGGCAAGGGAGGTGAAATAACAACATGGTGGAGTAAAAAACCGCTCAAGAATCCAAGCCTTGCGAGTAAGGTGTTCCCATATTTTAAGTTTATGCTGGAGAACGTTAGTGATTATTACTGCTCGCGGGATTCGATTAATGAAATCAAATCACCCGCCGATAAAATTGTCGCCGAGTGGATTGCCGAAAAGGCGAAAGAGTATGCCGACCCTATTGCTCCACAATCACCACAAGCAAGCACATCCACTAACGAAGTCGATGCAGATGAAGGTGTTGATTATGAGAACGCAATAGAGAGTTTAAGTGCGTATCTATCAGGTGTGAGCGCAAGTGATTTTAAGCATATTGTCGAACATAAAAAATTACAAACAGGAGCAAGTAAAGTGAAATGGATTGGGAACCGAGTTAATGCCTGGAGATTCCAGAAATATTTATCTTGGAGTGTCAAAATATTTAATTCTATATTTGAAATGCACGACAATAACCCATTACGTGCAAATGATAAAGACAAAAAAGGGATAACGGACAATCCCGGCGTGTGCAAAACGTTAAAAGAACTTTCTTTAGGCTCATAATTTTTCCGACACCTCCGACACCTCGCAAAGCCCCTTTTTAGGGGCTTTTTTATTTCTCAATCCGATACTTTCCGATACTTTCCGACATTGTGGTGTCGGATTTCTGTGCTGTATTTCAGTTAGTTGCACGGTATTCAGTGTCTATATTTGTCCTGGCAAGCAACCGATAGACTGCGCAGCTATCGGGGAAAGCTAAAAGTTAATTCTTATCGAAATGAACTTTCACAAATTAATCAACACTGGGGCAAGTATAAGTCTGACTATCGGAGCGAATGACCTCCGAGAATTTGCCCAGACCATTGCCGCCAAGACACGGCAAGAAATCGAGCAGGAAATAGCCGAGAACAAATCAGAGGCTTACTACACTGCAGATCGGGTTAGCGAAATCTTTAGCGTTGACCGTACTACTCTCTGGAGGTGGGCCAAGCGCTCTTACCTCGTTCCGATCAAGGTGGGCGGCCTTATCCGTTACCGTAAATCGGATGTAGATCGAATCCTTAACCATGGCAAAAAGTAAGGAGGAGAGGTATGAAAACAAAAAGCGCCGCCCCCGTCGTAAACGACAAGAACGGCACCGGTGTGAGAGCTGGTAACAAAGGTAGTAATTATTTCGGTCCAATCAAAAGGCCCATTGCCGCAACTTCGACTCAACGGGAGGCATACGCCGAAACCGAACAATTACGCCTCGGTGAAAGCCGCCTTCTCCGTCTCTTTTTCGAAACTTATCCTACGCGCGAAGTCTGCCGCCAGGATCTCGTCGAAGCCTTTAGGCTGATGAATAAACCGATCAATCATGTCACGCGCATGGTATACGACGCCATGGTGGCCGGTTGGCTAGAGGTGAAAAGGACGGGAATATCTCCCTACTCCGGAAGGACTGTGCAATTCTTGGGACTTGTTAAGCCTGAAAGCGATGGGCGCTGATGGATGGATTAGCCTTCACCGGAAGTTTCTCGAATGGGAATGGTACACGGATTTGCCTACAAAAAGCCTTGCGATCCACTATCTGCTAAAAGCCAATCACAAGGCCAACAAGTGGAAAGGGATCGAGATAGAAGCCGGCCAATTTGTGACAAGCCGGGCGACACTCGCCAAAGAAACCGGCCTCTCGATAAAACAGATAAGAACCGCAGAGCAACATTTGGAAAACACCGGATTTTCGGCAAGCAAAAGGACAAACAAATATTCGATTGTAACCATTTGTAATTATGCATCTTATCAATGCCTGGAAATTGTCGAAAGGCAAGCAGAGCGGCAGTCAAGGGGCAAACAAAGGGCAACAAACAATAATGATAATAATATTAATAAGAAATATACTGATAATTTCGAGGTGTTTTTTGAGCAGTATCAGCAGCCTGGCCGATGAGCAATTAAATCACCTCATTGAAGAACTCACTAAAAGCATAGAACAATGAGAATTGCAATCACACGGGAGACGAAGATAAAATTGCTTCAAGCCCTCACGGACGGTGTGTTTGATACGGAACTCTTTCCGGGGCAGGCAGTATTGGGCAATGTCCAAAATCACAAAGTGATCTTTGAGAATTGCCGCAAACGAAAGGAGGATGAGCTGGAAGCCACGCCGTCGGCAGATGAGAAAGCCACCCGTTAGGGTGGCTATTCTTTTGGGCACTTATCGCAAATTGCGACCGGTTATTCGTCGCCGGCACCGGATCTGGCCTATCGTTTAAGATCACAAATCGTGATCTTGCATTGAATCGCAGTTATTTTTTGAGGGTTTTATCTATCAGTTTATCAAAATCTGAAATGTAGGAAGCGTCCTGAATAGGGCGGAATTTATTAAACTCTTTCTTTGCGTGGGTTTCGCCTTGCTCTTTCGACCGAGTGCCTTTGCCGACCAGTATGGCATAACCGTTCATTTTAAGAATGGCGTTTATTTGCCCAATCCATTCAGCCATCCGGATAGGCACACCCCGCCTAACCCGTAATTCAGCACTATCGAGGCATAAGCTGACCAACTGATTGAGCTCGCTCAACTCCTCGTGTGTCATATAGTTTTTGGCGATCTTAGTATCGGTGAATTGAATTTTACCGCCTTTCTTGGAGTCTTTCCACGTCATCAGCCCCATATTAGGCAACTTATGATCGGCACGGGAAATGATGATTTCCGCCGCTGTCCGGCCGGTAACGGCATATTCAAGTTTGTTTTGAATACTGGAGTAAAATTCAATGGTTATCGGGGCCTTGCTATCATAGTCGATACTTTGGGCGTAAATGTCCGTCAGTTTCTGGTAGAACATACGCTCCGAGGCTCGTATCTCCCGGACACGCTCCAACAGTTCGGTAAAGTAGTCTTTGCCGAACATCTGGCCACCCTGTTTCAGCCGTTCATCATCGAGCGCAAACCCCTTTATCATATACTCCCTGAGGATCTGTGTAGCCCAGATCCGGAACCGGGTAGCTTGAGCGGAATTAACCCTATAACCGACCGAGATAATAGCATCAAGGTTATAATAGTTGGTTAGGTATTTCTTACCGTCGGAAGCAGTTGTTTCCATTTTGGAAATAACTGAATCCTCAACGAGCTCACCATCCTCAAATATATTTTTCAGGTGCTTGCTGATAGCCGGCACCTCAACTCCGAATATCTCACTCATCCCCTTTTGGGTGGTCCAGATGGTTTCGGTTTCCCGATCTGCAATTACCTGCACTTTGGTAGTGCCGTCCTCGGAATTATAAAACAGAAAATCGGTGTATTTCTCAAGATCAGCCATAATCCTACTCTTTTCTTACTTTGATCTTACCACCAACAATAGGGGCAAGGAACTGCATTTGTTTTCGGTTCATCATCTGCAAAGCTATAAATTATTCTTTATTTCGGTTTAGTCGTGATGCTTACTTCGATTTTGTTATCTACGAACAAGTGCTGGCAATCCACAAAATAAAAAAAAGCAGCAAAATTCCTCCTAGAAAGAGAAGCCCTATCTTCAGGTAGGTATTGACAACCAACTTACTTGTCTCCCAAAACATGCGCCCCTGACCTGCATCGGGATCAGCAAGGAAAATACCCACGGCAGCGCAAATCACTATTAATATGAATAGTGTCATGTTAGCTGTCTTTTACTTATTCACTACCTCCGGATTCAACCTCAATGCCGCCCCACAATTCGGACAAGTGAAGTTGCCGGCGGCGGGTTTTTCAAAAAGTTCCGTAAGCGACACTCCGAGTGCATCGGCAATTTGCTGTAATCGCTCTAAAGTAGGGTTTCCGCTCACGGATGCATATAGTGCCTGGTAAGTTATCCCAAGCCGTTTTTCTGCAAGAACCTGCATTGTAATCCCCTTTTCTTTACATAATTCCTGTATTCGTAGCATAGCATTCAAATTATAGTTTGACACAAAGATAATGTATATTTTCAAGGCAAATATATATTATACCATAAAAACATCAAAAAATAATTTGAATATTCTCACTAAAAAAGTTGGTGAATT
Source organism: Rikenellaceae bacterium (assembly GCA_031553805.1). Classification (GTDB taxonomy): domain Bacteria; phylum Bacteroidota; class Bacteroidia; order Bacteroidales; family Rikenellaceae; genus JAITVB01. The sequence continues at coordinate 287,320 of JAVBLC010000002.1, forward strand.
CAAAATAAGCATTTATATTTGCAGTATAAAAATAAAAGTAAACGTTGAATGCCATGAAAGCAACAATCAACAAAAGCCAATTAATGAAACGTGCCTGGGACATCTATCGGGGCAATAATCCCTATTCGGGAAACTTTTCGACGAGCCTCCGCCGGGCGTGGGAGGTTGAGAAAGACATCATCCGCTATGCAGAAGAACAAGCCGAGAAAGCCGCGGAAAGGGCGCAAATGGGCACCGCCCGCAGAGAGGTTGGCAATTCCCCGGTCGGGATGTCGGAAGGCTATAATATGGCCGTGGCTGCATATTACAGCAATGCCACGGCCGGGACATACTTCGGGGACTAAACCCGTTTTACAGCAACCTACTTAATCATTAAAACCTACGACTATGGCAACACTTGAAAAAAACACAAACAGCAAAAGAATTGCAAAAGTATCATTTCCCCGTTATGGAGAAACGGAAGTGATCGAAGTCGATGTTGAGGGCCTGAAAGGAAAAGAGATCGTAAAAATGGCTCATTCATACCCGGATCTATATACTCAAGCAAGCATCTCGATTAGCAACATAGAGAATGTCAAAACCAAGATGCTCAACAGTATTACGGACTTATTCTCTTTTGAGGGCGCTCACATAATACACACACACACACCTTGATGCGATATACAATCTCCTGTTTATGGAAAGAGAGATTGCAAAAGAGAGGGGAGAAATGACTATCGATGATTTCACAAACATAATGGGTGATGTATATTCATCAATCGAGGTGGTGAAATATTTATTAGATCTCTATTTGCACCAAGAACGCTTGCAGGAAATGGTTCGACTACTTGAGTGTGCACAAAAGGGGGTTCTTATATAATCAGACCAGCAATCATGGAAACGAAATGCTTTGAAACCCGTGTATCTATGTTTCACCCGTCAAGACCGGGCGAAACGATAATTCACATCAAAGTCTATCAAGCCCGAAGTAAATACGAGGCCATAGGCAAGGCAGTAGGCAAAACGCTACCGTCCTATCACGGCTATTGTGTAAGATCGGCCACGGCGATGTTCACGCAAAAAAAGCCACTATACTAAGCAGGGCGGGCGATCCACGTACTAATACAGTATCGCAAAAAAAAGAGCACGCCCCAGTGATTAACATTAGACAGCCTTTCGGGGCTGTTTTTTGTTGTTCTTGACAATCTGCGAAGATTTCTTCCTATAACTACGTGCGTGAGATCGAACAAAATCACAGAGGGGAAATGGTAGTGAGAAGGCAAATGAAATAATTTTCAGGTTGACTCAGGCATGGACTAAAAAATAATGTTTCGTGACGAGTGGTGCAAATGTGGTGCAAGTTTAAAAGAAAAAGACCGTAAGTGATTGTTATTCACGTACGGTCTTTTTGCATTTGTAGCCCATAGGGGAATCGAACCCCTCTTTCAAGAATGAAAATCTTGCGTCCTAACCGATAGACGAATGGGCCATTCGCCTTGCTTATCGTTTCGATCCGCGGCACAAAAGTAATGCAAAAAAATAATTCTCCAAATAATCCCATCAAAAAAACGTTCTATTTCTACATGAAAACCAAAAAAAAGAATTAAGTTTGACCTTGCGATTTCTTTTTCAGGAATCGTAAGTGCATACACAATGCGCTAAATATAAAAAAGATATGAAAAATTCGGAATTTGAAAAATACGCCCGTCTGGGCCGTGGCATCAGCAGCCTGAAACTGCATAATTTCAAATCGGTCTATAACGAGTATATCTCGCCGACGATTATCGAAGAACGCCAGTTGAACGTTGCGTCGATGGACGTTTTCTCGCGCCTGATGATGGACCGCATCATCTTTATGGGGGTGCCTATCTACGACGACGCGGCCAACATTATCCAGGCCCAGCTGCTGTTCCTTGAGTCGACCGAGCCCGACAAGGACATTCAGATCTACATCAACTCGCCGGGCGGATCGGTATCGGCCGGCTTGGGTATCTACGACACGATGCAGCTGATCAGCGCCGACGTATCGACGATCTGCACGGGCCTGGCCGCCTCGATGGCGGCGGTGCTGCTGACGGCGGGCCAGAAAGGCAAACGTTCGGCGTTGCCCCATTCGCGGGTGATGATCCACCAGCCGCTGGGCGGGGCCGAAGGCCAGGCGTCGGACATCGAGATCACCGCGCGCCAGATCGTGAAAACGAAAAAGGAACTTTACGATATCCTTTCGCAACACACCGGTGTTCCCTACAAAAAGATCGAAAAAGACGCCGACCGCGACTACTGGATGACGGCGGCCGAGGCCCAGGAGTACGGCCTGATCGACGAAGTACTCTCGAAACGCAAATAAGTGCGTACCCGCACAGGGGGATTTTCTATGCACTGAAAGAACCTCCATGTACGGGAAAAGCCTGTTTTATCTGATTAAAATCGAAAAATTACCAGCAAAATAACACACAAAAAATGGCAAAGAAGAGTTCCGGTGGTCAGGACAGCTGTTCATTCTGCGGATTGACGAGCGGCGAGGTGGCGATGATGTTCCGGGGAACGGACGGGGCTTGCATCTGCAACGGATGCATCGAACACGGTTATCACCTGATCAACGAGGATAAGGACCAGCGCCGTCCGGTGAAACTGACTCCGATCAAGCGTGAAGAGCTGTTGAAACCGGTTCAGATCAAGGCGTTCCTCGACCAATACGTGATCGGGCAGGACGACGCCAAACGCTATATGTCTGTCGCGGTCTACAACCACTACAAGCGCCTGATGCATGGCCAAAACAACGCTGACGACACGGGCATCGAGCTTGACAAGTCGAACATCGTGATGGTGGGCGAAACCGGCACGGGCAAGACCTTGCTGGCCCGCACGATCGCCAAGTTGCTGAACGTGCCTTTTACGATCGTCGACGCCACGGTGCTGACCGAGGCGGGCTACGTGGGCGAGGACGTCGAGGGGATACTCTCGCGCCTGCTGCAGGTGGCCGACTACGACGTGGCGCTGGCCGAACGGGGGATTATTTTCATCGACGAGATCGACAAGATCGCGCGCAAGGGCGACAATCCTTCGATCACGCGCGACGTGTCGGGCGAGGGGGTGCAGCAGGCGCTGCTGAAGATCCTCGAAGGGACGATGGTCAACGTGCCGCCTCAAGGCGGGCGCAAACATCCCGACCAGAAATTTTTGCAGGTCAATACGAAAGATATTCTGTTCATCTGCGGCGGCGCTTTCGACGGTATCGAAAAGAAAATCGCCCAGCGCCTGAACACCCGCGCCGTGGGCTACGGCACGCTGGGCAAGAACGGTGCGGTCGACCGCAACAACCTGCTGCGCCACGTCTCGCCGCAGGATCTGAAGTCGTTCGGGCTGATTCCCGAGCTGATCGGCCGCCTGCCGGTGCTGACCTACCTCGAACCGTTGGACCGCGATACCCTCCGTGCCATCCTGACCGAACCCAAGAACGCGATCATCCGCCAGTTCGAAAAGATGTTCGAGTTGGACGGTATTGCGCTTACGTTCGACGAGGCGGTGCTCGATTACGTGGTCGACAAGGCGATCGAGTACAAACTCGGCGCCCGCGGCCTGCGGTCGATCTGCGAGATGGTGATGATGGACGCAATGTTCGAGCTGCCCTCGCTGTCGAAAAACAAGTTCCGGGTGACGCTCGATTACGCCCGCTCGAAAGTCGAACGCGAAGCCCCGACCCGCCTCAAGGCCGTCGGATAGGTCGCTCCCGCGACAGGGCCGTTCCCACGGCAGGGGAGAGGGACAATTCTCGGCCGGTTTGTTTCCACAGCGTGCGAGAGGGACAGTTTTCTGCCGGGGCCATTCCCCGCGGCGGGGGTTGTTTCGGCGGCGGGGGCTTGTAAGATTGCCGGAAAAAGCATAGCTTTGTGGCTCAAAACAGATTCGTTGACATACGTATGCTTAGCAGAAGATTATTACGCATCAAGGTCGTCAAGGCGCTCTACGCCCATTTCACGTCCGAGTCCGACTCCCTGATCGTTTCCGAAAAGAACCTGGTCTTCAGCATCGACAAGGCCTATGAGTTGTACCACCTGCTGCTCAGCTTGGCGGTCGACGTACGCCAATACGCCCTCCAGCGGATCGAAATCGGCAAGGCCAAAATGCTCCCCACGGCCGAAGACCTCAACCCCAACACGAAATTCGTTGACAACCGGGTGATCGAACGGATCGCTGCAAGCGAACCGCTCAGCGATTACCTGGCGACGCATAAACTGAGTTGGTCGAACTATCCCGAGCTGGTCAAAAGACTCTACCAACGTCTTGTGGAATCGGATTACTACAAGGAATACATGGCTTCGCCCACACGCTCGTTCCGCCAGGACCGGCAACTGGTCGAAAAATTCTTTATCGAGGCCGTCGAAGATTTCGAACCGTTGGAAGAAGCGCTCGAAGAGCAGTCGATCTACTGGGTCGACGACGTCGATTTTTCGCTGATCTTGATCGTCAAGACGTTGCAGGACATGGAGGCGGATGGTCCGTTGCCCCTACTGCCAGAGTACAAGAACGACGACGACCGCGAATTTCCGCGCGAGTTGTTCCGCAAGGCCCTTGTGAACCACAAGGAGTATTTCGGCTACATCGACGCCAACACCAAGAATTGGGACCTGGAGCGTATCGCCTTTATGGACCGAATCGTGATGCTGGCCGCGATTGCCGAAATCATTGGCTTTCCGACGATCCCGGTCAAAGTGACCTTTGACGAATTCATCGAGATTTCGAAATACTACTGCACCCCTTCGAGCAGTACCTTCATCAACGGCGTCCTCGACAAGATTGTCGAGAACCTCAAGACCGAAGGCAAAATCGAAAAACAGGGCCGCGGGCTGGTCGAAAATTAACCGTTGACCGATGCGTTACCTTTGGCGATTGGTCTGTTACCTGGCGATTTTCCTGTTCACTTTTTCGGTGGGCTCGGCGCTTTGGCTGCGCTTCGTTCCGGTAACGGTTACGCCGCTCAAGGTGATCCGCATGGTGCAAAATATGCCCGAGGAAGGTTTTTCAGTAAAGAGCCGTTGGCGATCATTGGAACGGATCAATCCGTTGATGGTACGGGCGGTGGTGGCAACCGAAGATAATAATTTCCTGACCCATAAGGGCTTCGATCTTGATGCAATCCGCCAGGCGATAGACGAGCGCCAGCGCGGCCGCCGGGTGCGCGGGGCGAGTACGATCTCGCAACAGACCGCTAAAAACGTCTGGTGCACCCCAGACCAAACCTGGTTTCGCAAGGGCTGGGAAGCGTGGTACACGCTGCTGATCGAAACCTTGTGGCCCAAGCACCGCATCATGGAGGTTTACCTCAATGTGATCGAAACGCATGATAACGTGTACGGCGCGGAGGCTACCGCCCGCACGTTTTACAATAAGACGGGCGAAAAACTCAACGCCCATGAGGCGTCGATGATCGCCACCGTGTTGCCTTCGCCGCGGCGGATGAACCTGGCCCGGCCGTCTACCTACATGGTCAACCGGGCGGCACAGGTGCGCCGGTTGATGAACCAGCTCGGACCCGTCGATTTCGATAACCCGCCGCCGAAACCGGAAAACAACTCACGTCGCCGATGATTACCTACGAAAGAACAATGTTGCCCAACGGCCTGACGGTCATTGCCCATCGTGACACGACGACGCCTATGGCGGCGGTCAACGTGCTCTATAAAGTAGGGGCGCGCAACGAGTCGCCCGACCGCACAGGATTCGCCCACCTGTTCGAACACCTGATGTTCGGCGGCAGCGTGAACATTCCCGACTACGACGGCCCGGTGCAGATGGCCTGCGGCGAGAACAACGCCTTTACGAATAACGACTATACGGACTATTACCTCACGCTGCCCACGGCCAACCTTGAAACCGCCCTCTGGCTCGAATCCGACCGGATGCTCGACCTGGCGTTCAACGAAAAAAGCCTCGAAGTGCAGCGCAAGGTGGTGGTCGAAGAGTTCAACCAGCGCTACCTGAACCAGCCCTACGGCGACCTGTGGCTGCTGATGCGCCCGCTGTGTTATGCGGTGCACCCCTACCGCTGGCCGACGATCGGGGCTACGCCCGACCATATCCGTAGCGCGACTATGGGCGATGTCAAAGCGTTTTATGCCCGCTACTACAACCCCGATAACGCGATCCTGTCGATTGCTTCCGACCTCGACCCGCAAAAGGTTTTTGCATTGGCCGAAAAATGGTTTGGCGACATTCCGCATGGGAAAGCCATAGCGAACGATATCCCTGCCGAACCGGAGCAGACCGAAGCCCGCCGCCTCGAAGTCGAACGAGACGTTCCGGCCACGGTGGTCGTGATCGCTTTCCACACCGGTGCGCGCATGGCGGCCGATTTTTACATGAATGACGTGATCTCGGACCTGCTCTCCAACGGCAACTCCTCGCGCCTTTACCAACGTCTGGTCAAGGGGGTGGGGGGGCGAGCGCTCTTTTCGAGCGTCAACGCCTACCTGACGGCCGAGGTCGACCCGGGCCTTTTCGTCGTCACGGGCCACCTGCACCCCGGCGTAGCTCCCGCCGAAGCCGAAGCCGCGCTGTGGCGGGAACTGGAATTGCTGAAGGATAAGGCACCCGCCGACGAAGAATTACAGAAAGTGCGGAATAAATATGAGTCCGGCGTGATTTTTGGCGAGATCAACGTGATGAACAAAGCGATGAACCTCGGTTTCTATGAGATGCTGGGCGACCTGCCGCTGATCAATGCCGAGGTTGGGCGCTACCAAGCCGTGACCGCCGAAGACGTAATGACCCAATCCCAAAAGCTGTTCCGGGAAGAGAATAGTTGTACCCTGATTTATAAGAGCCGCCATGAATCCCGATAGAGTCCGCCAACCCGCGATCCACATCCCCGAGGGGGTCGTCCTGCCGCCCGCCCGCCGGGTGGGTACGCCTTGCGGCATTCCGCTCCACGTGCTCTCGACACCGGGCTTCGAAGTGGCCCGTGTGAGCCTTGTTTTCCGGGCCGGGGTGCGTTTTCAGACGCAGCCGTTCCAGGCTTCCGCTGCCCTGAATCTGATGGGCGAGGGGACTGCCCGCTATTCGTCGGCCGAGATATCGGAAATGATCGATTTCTATGGCGCATACCTCGAAATGAGCCTCGATCGCGATTATGCGGTGGTGACCCTTTCGTGCCTGTCTAAATTCCTGCCGACGATGCTTTCGTTGCTCGAAGAGGTGGTTTGCCGACCGGCCTTCTCGCCCGAAGAGTTAGCGGTTTATGCCGCCAAACGCAAGCAACAACTGCGGATGGAACGCGAAAAACCGTCGTTCCGCGCCCGCGAAATGTTTACAGAGGCCCTCTACGGCAAGGATCATCCTTACGGTAGTTATTTTCCGGAAGAAGAATACGATAAACTAACGCCCGAAGCACTCCGCGCTTTTCATCACCAATATTACGTTTCTAAAAACTGCTTTGCCGTGGCGAGCGGCGAGCTTTCCGAAAACGACCTGTCGGGCATTATCCGCCTGCTCGATGCGATTCCGCAGGGGGGGCAGGCCGGTTTTCCGGAAATTCCGCCGCATCCTGAATTTTCCCCTGTCCGGATGACGCGGGACGGGGCGTTGCAATCGGCCATCCGCATCGGAAAACTGATGTTTCCGCGTTCGCACCCCGATTTTACAGGGATGCAGGTGGTGATGACCATCCTGGGGGGCTATTTCGGCTCGCGCCTGGTGTCGAATCTGCGTGAGGACAAGGGATATACCTACGGGGTATTTTCTACGATGGTCAATCTCGAGTCGGCTGGCCACCTGGCCATTGCGACCGAGGTGGCGGCCGAGCATACCGATGCGGCGATCGCCGAGATTTTTCGCGAGATGGCCCGCTTGTGCAACGAACCGGTCGGCGACGAAGAGCTCGATATGGTCAGAAATATTATCACGGGCGAGATGATGCGTATTCTCGACGGCCCGTTCGGCATTGCCGACGTGACGATCGAAAATATCCAGAACGGGACGGATAACGGCTACCTCGATCGCTTCCTGGCCGAGGTCAAGGCGATCACGCCCGAGCGGGTGCAGACGCTTTCGCGTCGTTACCTGGCTACCGACGATTTTGTACGGGTCGTCGTCGGCTAAGGTGCGTGCCCGCACAGGGAGTTTTTCCAAAGCAAAGAGAATCCCCCCCAGTGCGGGGACGCACCATAAAAATCTCTTGTGCGAGGGCCAGTAAATAGCACGGCGGGCAAAAGCCCGTCGCAACTTTTTATCAAGAAAAAAAGTTGAACAACAACGCAAAAACCGTTATCTTCGCGAAAGCAAAAAAGGGAAAATGAAGGAATATGACGTAGTGGTGGTCGGCGGCGGCCCCGCAGGCATGATGGCGGCAGCCACCGCATCGGCCGCAGGCCACAAAACCCTGCTGGTCGAAAAAATGGAACGCCCCGGACGCAAGCTGCGCATCACGGGCAAAGGCCGTTGCAACCTGACCAATACCCGGATGGGCGACGAATTCCTGGAAAAAGTGCGTGCCAATCCCGAATTTTTCCGGTCGTCGCTGTCGTTTTTTTCGACCAAATCCACGATACAGTTTTTCGAAAAAAACGGCGTCAAACTCGTCACCGAACGCGGCGACCGTGTCTTTCCGGCCAGCGGCAAGGCGTGGGACATTTCCGATGCACTTGTCAATTTTTGTAAAAAGACCGAAGTAGATATTCTTTGCAATACCCGCGTAATAAAAATCGATACCGAAAAAAAGGCGATCGAATCGGTCGTCGTTAAAAATAAACGCAGCGTGAGCGAACGCATTTTTTGCAAGAATGTCATTATCGCTACCGGCGGAATGTCCTATCCCGCCACGGGTTCGACGGGCGACGGCTACCAACTGGCCAACGAACTGGGCCACAGCATCGTCGAGTTGCGCCCCTCGCTCGTCCCGCTCGAGATCGAACCGGCGATGGCCCGCCAACTGGCCGGGCTCGGCCTGCGCAACGTCAACCTGACGCTGCTGGTCGACGGCCAGCCTGTGGCGAGCGAATTCGGCGAAATGGACTTTTTTGACCGCGGAATGGAAGGCGCCCTGATCCTGCGGATCAGCCGCCAGGCGGTCGACGCACTGATCGAAGAAAAACAGGTCGAAGTGTCGATCGACCTGAAACCGGCCCTCGACGTCGAACAACTCCAGGCCCGCATCGTCCGCGAACGCGAAGAATTTTCAGAAGAGGCCACAGTCAAAGATCTTTTGTCGAAGCTGACGCTCCAAAAGATCCTGCCTTTGGTCGAGAAACAGGCCGACGTGCCGCAAACCCTTTCGCTGCTGCAACTTGAGCAGGAGCAGGTCGATCGGCTGATCGCCGCGCTGAAAGACGTGCGGGTACGGGTGACCGACTACCGTCCGTTCACCGAGGCGGTGATTACGGCCGGCGGTGTCGACGTGTCGCAGGTCGACCCGCGCACGTTGCAGTCGACCCTGGTGTCGGGCCTTTATTTTGCCGGCGAGGTGCTCGACATCGACGCCGACACGGGTGGATACAACATCCAGATCGCCCTCTCCACGGGCCGCGTGGCCGGGCGATTGTATAAATAAGCGACCATGCGCAACCTCAGCTTCCGCACAGCCCGTTGGCTGGGCAACCTGTTCGCTTTCCGTCATTGGCGGGGGCGGGCGATTCATTCGCCGTTCATGTACGGCCTGGTGCGGGGCGTGTGGGTCGAGCGGCGGATGACGCTTGAAGAATATCTCGGCTATCCCTGCATCGAAGCCGGCGACCGCAGCCCGGCCGAGATCGAAACCCTGGCCAGCGAACTGGCTGCTACACCCGAGCCTGCCTGTCTTGTAGTGCGTAAAATCGACTGCTTTTTAGACTATTGTAAAATTTGCCAAAAGATCAGCGCAGAAGAAGATTGCGTCAGTGTGGATCGTTATAAAGAATGGTACCTGTTCTTTCACCCGAAGCTACCTCGGCAGCATTACAAAATCCGCTACTGACCGATGAGAAAGATCCTGTTGCTGACCCTTTCCCTGTTGGCTTTGACCGTCTGTCGTTCGGCGCCCAAAAAATCTTACCCCGATTGTGCTGTGAGTTCGGGTTGCGAGCGGATCGCACTCGACAGCAACACCCTGAAGAACCTCGAAGTGCTTTGTCGGGTGTGGGGTTTTGCGAAGTCCCACCATCCGGTTTTCACGACCCGTGCGGTCGATGCCGATTATGAGTTTTTTGCCTTGCTGCAACAGGCCGTCCATGTCGACCGCGACACCCGGAACCTGATTCTGCACAGCTGGGTCGACGGCCTGGGAACGTTCAGAACTGATCGCGCCCACTACGAAAAATATTTCCAGGACGACCGTCCCCACCGGATGGTCACCGAAGCGGCGTGGATCGCCGATACGACCACCCTCGGCCCGGCGCTCAGCACGTTGCTGTCCGATTTGCGTTATGCCCGCCGCAGCGGTGGCAACCGTTACCTGCCCCGAGCGAATTATATAGCGACAAATCTCGATTTCCGGGAATCGGAAGCGGCTTACGAATCGCTGACCGATCCCGATTGCGGCTACCGCCTGTTGTCGCTGGTCCGCTATTGGAACATCATCGAGTATTTTTTCCCGAACAAACATTTGACCGACCAGCCGTGGGACGCAGTGCTGGCCGAATTCCTGCCGGTTTTCGCCGATGCCCGCACTGGCCTCGAATACAAGGAAGCCGCGAGTCGCCTGATCGCGCAGATCGATGACTCGCATGGTGTTGCCAACACCAACTATGATCTTTTCGGGAAACGGTTTGCCCCTTTCCAGGCTGCCTTCATCGAAGGCCGGCCGATCGTGCTGTTAGCCTCCGACACAGTGCCGCAGGGCGATAAGCTCACACCGGGCGACGAAATTGTCAGCGTTGCCGGTTTGCTGGTCAGCGATTATATTGCTAAGACAGACTGCTATGTCTCTGTTTCCAACCGCGACGGCTTGTTGCGGGAAACTGTCTGGAGCCTTGCCCGCACCCCGGCCGATACATTGGAGATTGTCTATCTCCGGGACTCTGTGCCGCACCGGGTCACTTATCCGACGCGGGAAGAACCCCTCTTTCCTCCTGATCCTGCCCCTTGGCGGATGATCAACGAAGGGATCGGCTATCTCTATGCCCAAACATACGATCCGAAAGAGGCCAAACAAATGAAACAGGCTTTTAACAGAGCCAGGGCTGTGATCATCGATCTGCGTTGTTATCCCACCGGCCTGTTCCGCTCGCTCATCTGCAATTTCTTTGGACCGGAATCAGTGCAGAGTGCCTTGTCAGCAAGGCCCATCCGCCGCTTACCCGGCTATTTTCTGCTAACAGTGCAAAAAAGCGGGAAAGGGCATAAAGATTGTTATTCCGGCAGGGTGATTGTCTTGGTTAACCAAGAGAGTCGGAGTTATGCCGAAAATATGACGATGATTTGCCAGGCGATGATTCCCGATGTGACGGTGGTCGGATCACAGACCGCGGGGGCCGACGGCGATGTTTCGTATGTCGTTTTGCCGGGAAATATGGTCACCCGGTTTTCGGGCTATTGAACGTAACGAAAGATAAAACAGCGATGAAAATCTACACGAAAACAGGCGACCGGGGCACGACCTCGCTCGTCGGCGGCCGGCGGGTGTCGAAACACGACCCGCGGGTCGAGGCCTATGGTGCGGTCGACGAGGTGATGGCCCAGGCGGCTTACCTGCGCGATCAGCTCAGTGACGAAGCCCTTGAAGAATATAAGAACGACCTGCTCCACGTCCTGAGCGACCTGATGAGCGCCGGAAGCGTTTTTGCCAATGAGGCGGCACCCGCCCCCACGGCCCTCGACACCCTGGCCGCCGGCACCGCTTTTCTCGAAACGCGCATCGACTATCTCCAGGCTGAATTGCCCCCGGTGCGTCACTTCACCCTGCCGGGGGGACACCCGCTGGTGTCGCTCGCCCACGTGGTGCGTACCGTCTGCCGCCGGGCCGAGCGCGAGGCGACCAAAATCGATGATAATACTGATGCCCATTGGCTCGCAGTGGGTTATCTCAACCGCCTGTCGGACTACCTTTATGTGTTGGGCCGAAAAATTTCACAGGAATTTAATGTAGAAGAGCTGTTTTGGATGCCGGAAAAATAAAAAATTGACTATATTTGTCCTCCCTATACCGCAAGTGAAAATACCCATAATCAAAAAGCCCTATGTACTGGACATTAGAGTTGGCGTCTAAGCTAGAAGACGCTCCCTGGCCCGCTACGAAAGATGAGTTGATCGACTACGCCGTGCGTTCGGGCGCTCCGCTCGAGGTTATCGAAAACCTTCAGGAGATCGAAGACGAAGGCGAAGTGTACGAAAGCATAGAAGACATCTGGCCCGACTATCCGAGCAAAGACGATTTTTTCTTCAACGAAGACGAGTATTAGGCGGATTTCTCTCGTAATTTCCTCAAAATACCACAGTTAAAAACTTACTACAGGCGATCCTGGCGGGTCGCCTGTTTTATTTTATCCCTATGGGATGATCAATAAACTTACTTAAAATACACTATATTTGTTCGTTATTCCTAAATAAAGACATAGTAAGTATGGGCTGAGTTAAGTCAAAATACCCAAAAGGCAACTTCGTTTTTCGGAACAAAGCAAATGCAAAAGGGGAAAAAACGCTGGACCTCCAGTATAATGTCAATACCATTCCCGCTACCATATCTACTGGAATTTCTTTGCTTCCCGCCGAATGGTAGCGATTGCCGCAGAGGCCGATATTTTCCGAAAGACCCTCCCGAACGGAGGGTTTTTTCGTTATCTTTGTCCGTGCAAAGTCAATTCATCCTAGTGCTGGGTGGCTCTTTTCGCTATCTTTGTGCAATAATAAAATTTTTGCAATGCGGACTTTTTTACTTTCGATACTTTTCTCGGTTTTTTCGTTTTCCCTTTACGCCCAGTCGGACTATGCTTCCCCGGTGAATATTCCGGTGACCCTGGCGGGCAACGTGGGGGAGATCCGCTCGGGCCATTTCCACTCGGGGGTCGACTTCAAGACCGACGGGGTGACCGGCAAGGCGATCCTGTCGATCGCCGACGGCTACGTGTCGCGCATCTCGATCGGCGAAGGCGGCTACGGCAAAGCCCTGTACATCATGCATCCTGACGGACGGACGTCGGTTTACGCCCATCTCGAGTCGTTCAATACCGCCATCGGCAACTACGTCCGCGACGAACAATACAAACGGAAGATGTACGCCGTCGAACTTTATCCCGGGGCCGGTACGCTGCCCGTAAAGCGGGGTGAAACGGTCGCCCTCTCGGGCAACAGCGGTTCATCGGGGGGGCCGCACCTCCATTTCGAAATCCGCAACGGGGCGCAGCGTCCGTTGAACGTCATGACGCTCGGTTATGTGAAAGCCGAAGACACCCAGGCACCGCGCCTGATGACCCTGTGGGTGGTCGGCATCGATACGCTGGGTGGTATTCCCGTCCACCGCGTGCTGCAAAAATACCCCTTGCAGAAAACAGGCGAACAATACACGGTCGCCGCCGGCAGCGCTCCGGTGAAGATCCCGGCCACGGCCTATTTCGCTATCGAGCTGACCGACACCAAGAACGGTTCGCCGTCGAACACGTTTGGCATCCGCACCCTCGAACAGAGCGTCGATGGCCGGGTCAATTTTTCGCTGCTGGTCGATAATTTTACGTTTGACAACACGCGCTACGTCCATTCGATCCTGTACTACCCGCTCTACCGCAGCTCACGCTACGACGTGCTGCGCTGCTACGCGCCGCCCAACCGCCTGAGCGCCCTCTACCCGAAACTCGAACGACAGGGCGTGGTGGCGCTGGCCGACACCGTGCCCCACCAGATCCGGATCACTGTAGGCGATGATGTTGAAAACCGGTCGGTGCTGGCTTTCGACGTGGTGCGCAGCAATGCTTTCCCGGCGGCGGTCAAACCGGCGGGCATCCCCGTGCTGTGGAACAAGCCGGCGTCGTATGACGACGGGCAGATGACCATCATACTGCCGGCCAAGGTGCTCTATGAATCGACCTACCTGTCGGTACTCGAACGCCCGCGCCCGAAAGGCGCCCTGTCGCCCGCCTACACGCTGGCCAACGACCAGGCGCCGTTGCAGACGGCGATGACCCTGAACCTGAAGATTGATGCGGTGCCGGCAGCCCTGTACGGAAAACTGTGTTTCGTGAGCTACGACCGCGACTCGACTTCGCGTACCTACGAGGGCGGTTCCCTGCAGGCGGGCCGGATGACGCTTACCACCCGCACCTACGGCACCTATTACGTCGTGGCCGACACCCTGGCTCCGCGAATCACGCCTAACTTCCAGCAGGGCGCCAACCTGGCCGGTGCGAAAAGCCTGTCGTTCAATGTGCGCGACGAGCTGAGCGGCATCAAACGCTGGGCAGTCTATGTCGACGATGCTTGGGCGCTGTGCGAACACGACCCGAAGAGCCACACCATCACCCACTTTTTTGCCGACGCCCGCTACGCCACGGGCAAGACCCACACCATCCGCATCGAGGCCGAAGACGACCGCGGTAACCGCACGGTCGTTTCAAGCACTTTCGTCCGGTAAACCGAACAATAGAATATTTTCCGGGAACGAGAGAACTTTTCCGAACAATTTTTAATTTTTCCCTTTGTAAAAAACGAAAGATGTTCCGACGATTTTTGTTTATCATCGGTTTGGCTGTCGGTCTGTCGGGTTGCGACCTGATCGAGTACCACCCCTACGAGGTGCGGATCAGCGGCGAAACGGGGATCAACGCGAAAAACATGGCCCGGATCGAAGCCGCCTGCGCGGGCAAAGACACGGTGCGCTTCGTGATGATGGGCGACACGCAGCGCTGGTATGACGAAACGAAAGCTTTTGTGAACCACCTCAACCGCCGCACGGACGTCGATTTCGTGATCCATGGCGGCGATATCTCCGACTTCGGGCTGACCAAGGAGTTTTTGTGGATAAGGGATATCATGGGCGGTTTGCGCGTACCCTACGTCGCTCTGCTCGGCAACCACGACATCATCGGCCACGGGGCGCAGGTGTATGCCGAGATTTACGGGGCCGAGAACTTTTCGTTCGTGGCGGGTAATACCAAGTTCTTGTGCTTGAATACCAATGCGCTCGAATACGATTATTCGCACTCGGTCCCCGACCTGAACTATATCTACGGGCACTTGGAAGATGAGAATCCAGCGGTCGAACGGGTGGTTCCGGTGATGCACATCCGTCCCGGCAGCCCCGAGTTCAACAATAATGTGTCGCTGGTGTTCCAGATGGTGCTCAAGATGTTTCCGGAAATGCACTTCTGCCTCCACGCCCACAACCACAGCCTGCAGGCCGACGACCTGTTCGACGACGGAGTGATCTACTACGGCAGCAGCGCGATGCGCGACCGCAATTACCTCTACTTTACCCTAACCCCCGACGGATACGAGTATGAAGTGGTCGATTATTAAGCGTTCGGCGCTTTTTTTCTTGTTCGTATCGTCGGGGACGCCGGTGTTTTGCCAGGAGATGGTTGCCTCCGGCGAGCCAAAACTGCTCCGCCAGGAGAAGCGCGACGAGCGGTATACGCACCGGCAGGAGCAGTACCGCGAATTCTGGATGAACCTGATCCCGACGCATGCTACGTTGCAATATGCCGGTTCGATCGGGGTCTTCTCGACGGGTCCGGGGTGGGACTATGGCCGTCGCGACCAATGGGCGACCGATTTTATGATCGGCTACATCCCCCGTTTCTCGGGCAAAGAGGGGGCGGTGACCCTTTCGCTCAAAGAAACGTACACTCCGTGGCAGGTGCCCATTGCCCGGGGGTGGACCTTTGCGCCCCTGACCGGAGGCATCCTGGTCAATTCGGTGCTCGACAATCATTTCTGGGGCCGTGAGCCGGACCGCTACCCGAGTAACTATTACAAGTTTTCAACCCGTGTCCGTTTTCATGCTTTCCTCGGGCAGGCTTTTACCGTGAGGCTGAGCGAACGGGTGCCTTCGCGCACGCTGACGTTTTACTACGAGATCAGCTCGTGCGACCTCTACGTCATTTCGGCCGCCACCAACCGCTACGTCAAGCCGGGCGACATCCTGAGCCTGGCCCTGGGGGTCAAGTTCGGGCTCTATTAATCTGTCCGATCAGAGCTCCACGACCTTTTCGCCCTGCGGGCCGAAGTGGATCGTGATTCGCTGCCGGAGGTCGGGGTGCAGGCTGCCGCCGACGGGGCATACGCGAATGAGGTGCTTGATCCGTTGCTGTGTTTTTTCGTCGTAATCGTGAGGCAGCCGCAGGTTGACCGTCAGTTCGCCGATGCGGCGCGAGGGGGCGGAAGCCATGATCTTCGTGACTTCGGCCGTTGCGCCTTCGACCGGGAAACCGTGGTGCTGGGCCGAGAGGTTTATAACGGACAGGATGCAGCTGGCCAACGCCACGCCGACCAGATCGGTGGGTGAGAATTCATTGTCATAGAGGTTGTCGTCGTCGGGCGACAAGGTGACGATGCGCGCTCCGGAGCGCGGGTGGACGGTTTCGGTCCGGAAATCGCCCACGTAAACGGTTTTCAGTGTCCCCATATCATTTATATTTCACATTTCCCAAATATAGCAAAAAGTGCCTCCCGGCACTCGGGATTTTTGATTCTACATAGAATAAATATAGCAAAAATCGCGACTTTTTTGTTTCGATAAAATGTTTCCTCAAATAGAGGCCCTTTCATGGCATAAAAATCTTTTGTGTCAGACCCTTCTCCAATCAGGAACCTCTCATTAAAAAAATCCCTACCTTTGTACAAGTAAAACCCAGCCCCGATGAAAATCAATACAGCCGAATTTCGGTGCAGCAGCGCAAGGATCGACCAATGCCCATCGGGTGACACCCCCGAATTCGCCTTCATCGGCCGCTCGAACGTCGGCAAATCGTCGCTGATCAATATGCTCACCAACCACAAAGGGTTGGCCAAAGTATCCGGCACTCCCGGAAAAACCCGCCTGATCAACCACTTCACGATCAACGGCGAGTGGTTCCTGGTCGATCTGCCGGGCTACGGTTACGCCCGCGTGTCGAAAGCCGAACGCTCGGGCTTTTCGAAACTGATCACCGATTACGTGACCAAACGCGAAAACCTGGCGTGCCTGTTCGTGCTGGTCGATTCGCGCCTCGAACCCCAGAAGAACGACACCGAATTTCTGGAACTGTTGGGCCAGCACCGCGTTCCCTTCGCCCTGGTTTTTACCAAGGCCGATAAACTGACCGAAAATCAGACGGCTTCGAACGTGGCCCGCTATAAACGTTTTCTGCGCACCCGCTGGGAATCCCTGCCGCCGATCGTCATCACCTCGTCCGAGAAAGGACGCGGACGCGATGATTTACTGGCGTTTATCGAAAATTGTATCACACCCGATAAAAATCCGCTGGGATAGAGGATAAATATACAGCCATTATTATTACTTTTGTGTGTCAAAAAACACACCACTAAACTATGATGCCCGGACATAAAATAAAGCTTTTCTCGTGCCGCGAATCGCGCTATCTGGCCGAAAAGATCGCCAAGAGTTTCGGAACCGAATTGGGCGACTCGTCGGTGCTCCAGTTCAGCGACGGCGAATTCCAACCCTCGTATAACGAGAGCATCCGCGGATGCACGGTCGGAATCATCCAGTCGACTTTCCCGCCGGCCGAAAACCTGATGGAACTGCTGATGATGATCGACGCCGCCCGCCGGGCTTCGGCCTACAAGGTGATCGCCGTGATCCCCTATTTCGGGTGGGCACGCCAGGACCGCAAAGACCGTCCGCGGGTGCCGATCAGCGCCAAGCTGGTGGCCAATCTGCTCCACGCCGCCGGTGTCGACCGCGTGGTGACGATGGACCTGCACGCCGACCAGATCCAGGGATTT
The DNA here is from genome assembly GCA_031553805.1 of Rikenellaceae bacterium. Classification (GTDB taxonomy): domain Bacteria; phylum Bacteroidota; class Bacteroidia; order Bacteroidales; family Rikenellaceae; genus JAITVB01. Next base: position 305,143 of record JAVBLC010000002.1, read on the forward strand.
TTCGATATTCCCGTCGATCACCTTTATGCCAGCGGCATTTTCGTCCCCTACATCAAGAGCCTTGAAATCGACAACCTGGCGATCGCCGCTCCCGATATGGGCGGGGCGAAACGGGCCAACGCTTACAGCAACCACCTGAATGTGCCGATGGTCGTGTGCCACAAGCAGCGCGAACGGGCCAACGTGGTAGGCCAGATGACGGTGATCGGCGACGTGGAAGACAAAGACGTGATCATCCTCGACGACATGATCGACACCGCCGGAACGATCACCAAGGCAGCCGACATGATGATCGAACGCGGAGCGAGAACGGTACGTGCGGCGGTTACCCACGGCGTGTTGTCGGGTCCGGCCTATGACCGGATCAACGCCAGTAAACTGGCTGAGGTGATCGTGACCGATACGATTCCGTTGCGTACGGATGCCGACACGTCGAAATTCACGGTGCTTTCGGTGGCCGATATTTTCTCGGATGTGATCGAACGGGTGCATAACCACCAGGAGATCAGTTCGCGTTTCATTTTTTAGGAAAGGGTAGAAGGCAACCGGTTTTGGCCGGTGTGTTGTGCCTTACTAAAAATGCCCGTGAACGGCAGTTCGAATTTGGCGGAATAAAAAAAAGTATTACTTTTGCCCTTCGAAAGTGCGTAGCGAACCGGGATGCAGGCGAATGCCGGCCTGATGTTTTCAAACGCATACAAGACAAACGGAGAGGTGGGTGAGTGGCTGAAACCACCAGTTTGCTAAACTGACGTACTGAGTAATCGGTACCGGGGGTTCGAATCCCCCCCTCTCCGCCAGGACATACCATCCAACAAAAAGAAGCACCTCTTGCGGGGTGCTTTTTCTTTGCCTATATGATCAAGTTAAAAATTCAATCACCTGATAATCTGCAAATTGAAATGTCGTTAAACGTCAAGGAAAGGGTAGGATTTTCAGGAAAAATATTTTAGAGTTCCTAACTTATACCCTCGAAAATAAATAATTCAGTTTAGCACATCAGAGCAGGCTTTCTGACAACGATTGATTGAAAAACCTCCCTCGTCGCTGGGCTTTTTATTTATAATACTGACAATGAGTCGATGCGCGTGCCCGGTCCTAAGGGCGCCGCAATTCTAATTACCTCTTACCACGGTAGATGCCGAGGCGTGGGCATAGGCCGTGAAATATCCCACAGCCCCGCCCGTGATATTCGACGGGATGTTCGACGCCGGTCCGCCGAAGAAGGGCGACTCGCCGTTCTTTTCGTCCTGCGCGAAGCGGATGAAATTGTAATACCCCTTGTCGATGCGGCTAAAATGGAGCGTTACCCGGTCGCCGACCTTGATGGGCGGTTGATTATAATTTTCGTCGTCCGGGTTGGGATGATCGGCGTCGGGAAACATCTCGATGATCATTCCATCGACATACTGACCGTTGATTGAAAGGTCGGATATGGCCGAGTAGCGGCTGATACGGTCTGTGACCAATGTGCCGTTCACCCAGAAACGGGGCAGATAGTAATCTTCTGTCGGAGGGTCCAGGGCGTAAATGCGCGCGGCAAATCGCTGTTGGCCCATCATCGAGAAACTGCGTACACTTACCGAGTCGATAGGGGGTGAAGAGAGCATTGTGGCGGTGGCTGTGTAGGTTTCTGTCACGCCGTCGCCGTCAAAATCGACCCTCACATTCAGGTGATAATCCAGCTCGGCCACGCCGGCCACATACTGCTCCGTGCGGTAGGTGCCGGGCCGGGCCGGGTCTTCGGCCAGTGCCAGCACGTCGCCTTTCGAGGAGGTGATGGTTACCACGGCTCCCGAAACGCCCGCATTGGGCTGCGTATCGAAATAGGGCGAAGACGAGGAGATCTGTACCGACTGCCGTCCGGGTATGTCCGTCAGACAGCCGTAGATGACGATCACGGGCGGGGAATCTTTTACCGGCAACTCAATGGGCGCCGTACAGCCCGCCGCCGCCGATACCAGTGCCGCCAATACCAATATGCGATATAGGGTCGTCATAAAACTCAAAATTTAAAGTTATAGGTGATCGAAGGCACGAATGAGAACAGGTAAATCATCTCGGCCTGGGGCGTGGGCGAATCGCTCTGGTTGTAGGTGATCAGCCACGGGTTTTTGCGTCCGTAGGCGTTGTAAAGCGAGAAATTCCACTCGCCCTGCCAGCGTTTCGCCGGGTCGTGGCGGGGAATGTAGTTGACCGAAAGGTCCAACCGGTGGTAAGCCGGTTTGCGGTATTCGTTGCGCCCCGAGTAGATGGGGAAATACTCGCCGTTCACCTCGAAACGCCCGGTGGGGTAGGTTGTGGGCATTCCTGTGGCGTAGACCCACAGCGCTGAGGCGTTCCACCGCCGCGAAAACTCGTAGTTCACCAACACGTTCACCGCGTGCGTTTTGTCATAGGGGGCCAGGTAAGTTACCCCGTCGTTGATCTCGGGAATGGTCCGCTCGGTGCGCGAGAGGGTGTAGTTGACGAAGCCCGTCAGCCGTCCGCTGTTCTTCCGCACCGAGAATTCGGCGCCGTAGGCCCGCCCGCTGCCCGTGCGCACCTGGCCTTCGAGCTGGCGGTTGAGGAGCAGGTCGGCGTGGTCGGCGAAATCGATCACGTTTTGCAGCGATTTATAATACACCTCTACGGAAGTTTCGAAGTCGTTGTCGCGAAAATTGCGGAAATAACCCACCGAAAAAATATCGGCCGTCTGCGGAAGGATGTTGCCGCTGGCCGGAAACCAGACGTTCACCGGCGACCCGGCCGAAGAGTTTTCCGCCAGTTGGATAAACTGTACGTTGCGGGCATAACTGGCTTTCACCGAGGAATTCGCACTCAGTTTTACCACTGCTCCGGCCCGGGGTTCGGCCCGCACATAAGTATGGTAGATCTTTCCCGAACCGTATTGCAGCGTGTCCAAAGGCTCGTGGTCCGCGTCATAGGTATAGGTTTCGATGGGCCCCATGTTCTGGAACGCTGCCAGCCGCACCCCGTAGCGTACAGTGAGCCATGAAGCCAACTCCTGCGTATTGCCCAGCCACACGCCGTTTTCCAGCGCCCGGCCCCCCTCGATGTCGTAATTGTCGTAGCCCGTTTGCGAAACGTTTGCCGGGCGGAAACGGTGCAGGATGGCCGAGGCGCCCCATTCGGCATCCAGCCAGCGGCCGACGCGGTATGAAAAATCGGCCCTCAGCGCCACATCCGAGATCCCGGCTTTCCAGTCCACGTTCATCCCATCGGCATCCATGCCCATCCCGTAGCCGTAGTCGCTCCACGAGGCGCTCACCCGCGAGGAGAACCGCGAAGAGAAGAGATGGCTCCAGTTGAGCGAAGCCGCCCCGTTGCCGTAATGCATACGGGCCATCTTGTCGGCGTCGAACACGTCGTTGCCGTAATAACCGTTCAGTTCCAACCGGTCGCGCTCCGAAAAACGGTGTGTCAGCTTGGCGTTGAGGTCATAGAAATAGAGGGTGGAATTCCGTTGCGCCTCGTCATTTGAGAATTTAAGGAACACGTCGGCATAACTGCGCCGTGCGCCCACCGTCCACGAGGTGCGCTCGCCGATGGGGCCTTCCATCATCAGCCGCGCCGAGATCAGCCCCAGGCCGCCCGTGCCGCTGAAACGCTGCGGCACATTTGTCTTGGTGTCCACTTTAAGCAGCGACGAGAGCCGTCCTCCGTAGCGGATCGGCATATCGCCCTTATACATTTCCACGCCGCCCACCACGTCGTTGTTGAACACCGAAAAGAATCCCATCAGGTGCGAGGCGTTATACACGGTGGCGTTGTCCAGCAGGACGAGGTTCTGGTCGGGCGATCCACCGCGCACGCTGAATCCCGATCCCCCTTCGCTGGTCGACTGCACGCCGGGCAGCAGTTGGACGGCCTTGAGCACGTCGACCTCGCCCATCAGGGGCGGAATCTGGCGGATCGTGCTGATGTCCAGGTGTTCGACGCCCATCGCCACGTCCTTCACGTTCCCGTCGCGGGCGCGTGAAGAAACCGTCACGGCCTGTATCTGTTGCGACTCGGGGTCGAGCTTCACGTCGAGCACACGGGTGCCTGGCTCGACGATCGTTTCGCCCGTCAGGTAGCCGATCGAAGTAACGCGCAGCGTCTGGCGCCCCCGGTCGATGTGGAGGGTATAGTAGCCTTGGGTGTCGGTGGCTGTCCCTCGCGTGGTGCCCGCCACAACGACAGACGCCCCGGGGAGCGGTTCACCCGTCTGGCTGTCCGTCACCCGGCCGCGGAGTTCCACGGTCTGGCCGTAAAGCGCTCCCGTCGAAAAGAAGAGGGCAATAAAAAGGATGAATTTTTCTATGATTTGCATAAATCGGCAGCGGCAGTCGGATTTTTTGGAATGCTGCAAAGGTAATATATTCTGAGTGTTCTGAGCATCCCGAAGCGAGTTTTCGGGGAAAAGGGGGGCTATCGATAGCCCGGCAAACGGAATGAGGCCGGAATGCAACGCATTCCGGCCTCCGTTTCATTTTGGGCGACAGTACTTTTACTAGCGCTTGCCCGCTGTCTGGAAACGTGTCCGACAGTTAGATCCAGGCCTTGATATCCTCTTCGACAGTCGAGATGCCGCCGATGCCAAAGTTCTCGACCAACACCTTGGTTACGTTGGGCGACAGGAAAGCGGGCAACGTCGGACCGAGGTGGATGTTTTTCACCCCCAGGCTCAGCAGCGCCAACAACACGATCACCGCTTTCTGCTCATACCAGGCGATGTTGTAGACGATCGGCAGATCGTTTACGTCTTTCAATCCGAAAGCGTCCTTGAGCGCCAGGGCGATCACCACGAGCGAATAGCTGTCGTTGCACTGCCCGGCGTCGAGTACGCGCGGAATACCGCCGATGTCGCCCAGCGGCAACTTGTTGTAGCGGTACTTGGCGCAACCGGCCGTCAGGATCACCGTGTCGCCGGGCAACGCCTGCGCAAAGTCGGTGTAGTAGCCGCGCGATTTCATCCGTCCGTCGCAACCGGCCATCACCACGAATTTTTTGATGGCGCCTGATTTCACGGCGTCGACTACTTTGTCGGCCAGGGCCAGGGTCTGGGCGTGGGCAAATCCGCCGATGATCTCTCCTTTTTCGATCTCAACGGGCGGGGCGCACTTTTTTGCGTGTTCGATGATCACCGAAAAATCTTTCTTGCCGCCTTCGGTGCGGTTGCCGATGTGGACGGCGCCGGGCAAGCCTGCCGAACCGGTGGTGTAGATGCGGCCGGTGTAGCCCGCGTCTTTCAACGGCGGCACGATGCAGTTGGTCGTGAAGAGGATCGGCCCGTTGAATGATTCGAACTCCTCGCGTTGCTTCCACCAGGCATTGCCATAGTTCCCGACGAAATGCGGATACTTTTTGAACGCCGGATAATAGTTGGCCGGAAGCATTTCGCTATGAGTATAAATATCAACCCCCGCGTTGGCGGTTTGTACTAAAAGTTCTTCGAAGTCTTTGAGGTCGTGGCCGCTCACGAGGATGCCCGGACGGGTGCCCACGCCGATATTGACCTTCGTGATTTCGGGATTGCCGTAGGCCGAGGTGTTGGCTTTGTCCAACAGGGCCATTGCCTTGACGCCGCACTCGCCAACGCCCAGCACGAGCGACACCAGTTCGTCGGCGCCGATGTCGTGACGGCTCACTTCGGCCAGCGCGTTTTCGAGGCATTCGTAGATAGCCTCGTCTTCGTGGCCCAGGTTGAGGGCGTGCTTGGCGTAAGCCGCTGCCCCCTTCACCCCGTAGATGACGAGCTGCTTGAGCGAACGCAGGTCTTCGTTCGGTTCGGCGAGTACCCCTACGGTCGCGGCTGCGGTTTCATATGTTTCGGGGGAAACGAAAAACGTTACCTCATCCATCGCCGGCAGAACGATGCCGTGTTTTTCGGCCGTGCCGATCAGTACGTTCTTGTTGGCCAGTGCCGCGCCGATGCGGGCCTTGATCGCTTCGTCGTCGAAGTTGGCGTTGGTGATCGTGCAGAACAGCGCATCGAGGATGGCCCGGCTTGTCGCCCGGTCGGCCACTCCCTTTTCGCGCAGGGCGCGGTTCACGACTGCTTCGCCGCGCACCACGTAAAGCAACAGGTCCATCAATCCGGCCGTCTGCGGCTCCTTGCCGCAAACTCCCCTGACCGTGCAACCGCGATTGCCGGCCGTTTCCTGGCATTGAAAACAAAACATGCTCATAGTAAAGTCTTTTAAAGTTCGTTTAATTGAATCACATATCATTACGGTGTCACCGTAGCGACCCATTCTTCGTTGACTATCTCGCCGCGTACCGAGAGCACGATGACTTTCACCGGCACGTTGCGCGTGGCCTTTTGGCGTGCGGCTTCGGCGATGCGCACCAAGCCCCCGCAGCAGGGTACTTCCATAATGACCACGGTCAGCGTGTCGATCTTCGCCAGGTCGATCATTTCGGCCAGTTTGTCGATGTACGACGGGATGTTGCTGTCGAGTTTCGGACAGGCCACAGCCAGCATTTTCCCCTTGAGGAATCTGTTGTGAAAATCGCCCGCGGCGAAAGCCGTGCAGTCGGCCGCCAACAGCAGGTTTGCTCCCTGCAAAAAGGGGGCCGCGGGATTCAACAGGTGCAACTGCACCGGAAACTGCCGCAACTGCGAAGGTTGGGGCAGGAGAGGGGCAAACCCTTGCGCTGCACCGGCCGAGGCAAACCCGCTTCCGGCCGCCATCGGAGCCTTTTCGTCCCGCAGGTCGCGCATCATCGATCCCGGGCAGCCGCAGGCCAGCGGTTTTTCGTCTTCCTGAATTTTTTCCATATTGATTTTGATGTCGTGTCGTTCGAGGTATTCGAGCCCCTGGCGCAGCAATTCCGTTTCGCCGTGCTCTTTCAGGTGGCGTAAGTGGGCCGTGATCACCCCCTCGCCCTTGGGGGCCAGGCGTTCCATGACGGCTACTTCGTCATAAGGCTCCGCCTCGCGCTCTTCCAAGGTGATCGCCCCCACCGGGCAATCGCCGATGCAGGCGCCCAGCCCGTCGCAATAGAGTTCACTTACCATCACGGCCTTGCCGCCGATCAGTTGCAGGGCCCCTTCGTGGCACCCGCTCACGCAAGCCCCGCAGCCATTGCACCGGGCTTCGTCTATTTTAATGATTGTCCGTTTCATGTTTTCCGCTTTTTTATAGTGCAAAATTACAGCCCCTGTTCGGTGGAATTTGACACATTTGTTGCATTTTAGTATATTTGAGGAAAATTATTGACGATGGACTACGCCGCATTGACAAAGACCGCCTTGTTCTCGGGCATAAGCGCAGACGAGATCGCCGCCCTGCTCGAAGAGTTTTCGATCGGGGAAATCCGCGTGAAAAGAGGAAAAATACTGGCCGAGCAGGACGAACCGTGCAACCGCCTGATCATTCTGCTCACCGGTTCGGCCAAGGGCGAGATGAGCGACCCATCGGGGAAGATCGTCAAGGTCGATGAGATCGAGGCACCCAACCCGCTGGCGATCCTCTTTCTGTTCGGCCCCGAAAACCGTTTCCCGGTGACGGCCACGGCCACCGGCGACGGCACGGCGATCGTGATCCCCCGATCCGTGGTGCTGAAAATGCTCTCACGCAACGAAACGCTGCTGAAAAATTTTCTGGATATTTCGGCCACTTTCGCTGCCCGCCTGAGCCGGAAGCTACACTTTATGTCGTTTCGCACGATCCGGCAGAAGGTGGCGATGTATCTGTTGGAGCTGGCCAAAAAGTCAGGGTCGGACACCGTGCGCCTCGACCGTACCCACACCTCGCTGGCCGAATATTTCGGCGTGTCGCGCCAGGCGCTCGAACGTGAGATGAAGGCAATGGCCGCCGAAGGATTTATTGCTACGAAAAGCAAGGAGATAACGATAATCGAAAAACAAAAACTTGCCCGGTTGATCAGCTTCTGAGTGCCATGGACAACGTCCCGTGCGAAATCCGCGGCCGGCTTTCGGATGTGAAAATCGAGACAGGCTACTTTGGCTGCCGGACGATCTATTTTCGTTCGTATAGTTCTTAGATTGATATTAAAAAATTTTATAATCTTCACCGGGCCTATCCCTTGAATCATTCCAACGTATTTCTCTGTAATCAGGAAATCAGACACGATGTCCTCTGTAAAGATTATTGTCCATCCCGACTATGCCCATCTCGAGGCATTCGTCCGTTCCATCCCCGAGCGTACCACGCCCAGCGGTCAGATGCTGCATTGCGGTCGGAACAGCATTGAAAAGGTGACGGCGCCCGACGGTACTACGCTGGTGGTGAAACGGTATAAAAAACCGACCATGGTCAACCAGCTCGTCTACTCAGGCCTGCGTTGGAGCAAACCGCGGCGTTCTTATGAATTCGCCCTGCGCTTCCAGGAATATGGTATCCGCACGGCCGATCCCGTAGCTTGTATCGAGGTGAAAAAGCACGGGGTTTTCCACACCGGCTACTACATCTCCCGGTTCATTTCCGACCGCCTGCTCTCGCAGGTCGACGCCTGCGACTCGATCGAGCGCGAAGCCGTGCTGCGTGCCTTTGCCCGCTTCACGGTCGACCTCCACCAGAAGAAGGTCAAACACGGCGACTACAACCCCAATAACGTGTTGTTCCGCTACGAGGACGGCGATTACCGCTTTTTGCTGATCGACATCAACCGGGTGCAGTTCCGGACGTTGTCTAAACGCGATTGCGCCAACGAGTTCCGGCGGTTGTTCGACCGCCAGAACCTGGTCGTCATTGCCGGGCAATATGCCCTGCTGCGGGGTTGGAATCCAGATGTTTTCTGCGCCACGGTGCTGCTTCATCGCGGCATCGACCTGCGTGGCAGATTCAAAAAGGTGCTCCATTTCATCACCGGTCGCAAATCATAACAGTCTTCTCTCGAAAGTTGTTGTGAGAAAAGATTTTCGTCGCTGATTTTCGAAAATTTCCCGAAAAGGGTTATATTTACACGAAAGCCCTTGAGCTATGGACACAGGAAGAAAGTTGGTGATCGGCATCGTTGTACTGGCATCCGTTATTGTGGCGATGTTCCTCAATTTCGGACTGATCGAGCATACCATCATTTCTGATTCCTGTTACTACCACACCCACGACACTAACTGGTTTTTCAATCTGTTTTATTATTTCCCCTCGTTCGAGAACGGTCATCCCTTCCCGACATGGTTTAATTTTATCCTGACGCTGGCCGTCGGGGTAGGCGTCGGGCTTTTTGCGGGGTGCAAACTGGTCGGAAAGAAGCCCCCCCCGGCCGAATAGATGTAAAAAGCCGTACATCGGTCTCCTCCGCGTGCGAAATTTGACAGCTTTTATCATAGAAAGAATATAGCCCGTCCTGTTTCAGGGCGGTTTTTTTGTATTGTGCAATCACCTGGGTTTTCCTCGGGTTTATTTTGTGTAAGATATACTTACTTGACTGTAAAATATTTTTACAAGTTGTTTAGTCTCACAGTTTGTTAATTTGCTGATTATTAGTTAATAAAAAGTTCTGGCACAGTGATCGTTTAAAAATGCGTAAACAGTATTCAATCGATCACTATGAAATACGCCTTAATTTTGATTTTATGCCTGACGGCCGGGTGGCTCCGCGCACAGGAAACCCCTGTAGCCGGTGGCTGGACGCTCGAAGCGTGTATGCAGTACGCCGTTGAACACAGTCCCCAGACCGCCACCCAGGAAGCCCGCAATGCGATCCACCGCGAAAATTATCGCGAGGCGATTGCCAGCCTGATGCCCTCGGTGAGTGCGCAGACCAACGCCTACTTCAACTTCGGACGCGGGCTCGACGTCGACAACACCTATAAGAACATCAACTCGCTCAGCAACAACTACAGCCTGGGCGGTTCGCTCACCCTGTTCGAGGGGCTTTCGGGCATCAACCGGGTGAAGATGGAGCGGGTCAACCGGCTGATGGGCCGCCACGAGTTCGACACGCAGCGCGATATGCTGGCCTACGCCGTGATGGAGGCTTTCGTCCAGGTGCAATACTACCGCGAAGCTGCGTCGCTGGCCGCCGAACAGTTGGCCGAGAGCGAAAGCAATCTGGCGCAGACCCGCCGGATGGCCGAGGTCGGCCTGAAAGGTTTTCCGGACGTAGCCGAAATGGAGGCTAAGCAGGCTGCCGACCGTTATAACCTCACCCGCCAGCAGAACCTGTTGCAGGTGGCGGTCATCGTCCTCAAGGAAAAGATGAATTTCCCGGTTGAGGAAGAACTTGCCGTGGGTGAATATATCCCTGACGAACCGGTCGGTAAAACCACCCGCACAGCCCTCGATATTTACGAGGAGGGGCTCGATGTGCTACCCCAGGCACTGGCGGCCGAATCGGCCCTCGACGCGAGTCAGCTCGCTTACCGCGCTACCCGTGGTAGTCTGTGGCCTGCTCTGTCGATGGGCGCCGGCATCTCGACCAACTATTTTCAATACCGCAACCAGGATAACTCGACGACCCTGCCGTACTGGGACCAGTTCCGCGAGAAGCGGGGCGAATACGTCAACTTCACGTTGTCGATCCCCATTTTCAACGGTCTGCGCCGCTCGTCGAGCGTGCGCCGCAGCCGCTACCAGGTCGAGATTGCCCGTAACCAGCGCGACGAAACCCTGCGCAGCCTCTACGGCGAGATCGAACAGGCGGTAGCCGACATGAACGGCTTGGCCGACGAATATACCCAGGCCCACAAGCAGGCCGAGTCGGCCGCCACGGCCCACAACGTCAACCAGCGCAAATACGAAGAGGGGCTGGTGAGCGCCCTCGAACTTCACACTTCGTCGAACCGCTTGCTGTCGGCCCGCATCGAGGAGCAATACGCCCGCCTGCGCTACCACCTCAAACAACGCCTGGTCGAGTACTACACCGGCCGCCCCTTTATCGAAACGAATAATCAGGAATAACCATGGATACGATCATTGAAAAGAAAAAAGGAATTCAGAAAAAACACATTCCTTACCTGGCCGGAGGCGCTCTCTTGCTGTTAGCCTTGCTCTGGCTTATTTTCGGAAATCATGCCCCGAAGATGGGGGTTGAGCAGGCGCGGATCACCGTATCCGAGGTGACCCGGGGCGAGTTCAACGATTATATGCGCGTCAGCGGCCAAGTGCAACCGATCTCGGTGATCCAGCTGAGCGCGGTCGAAGGCGGCGTCGTGGCCGAGAAACGGGTCGAGGAGGGGGCGTTCGTGCGCCAGGGCGATGTGATCGTGCGGCTGACCAACTCGATGTTGAGCCTCAACATTCTCGAAAGCGAAACCCGCCTGGCCGAACAGCAGAACAACCTTCGGAATACACAAGTAGTAATGGAGCAGGAGCGCCTGAACCTCCGCAAAGAAAAACTGCAACTCGACACCGACGTGCAGCGCAAACAGCGCAAGTACGAGCAATACCAACGCCTTTACGACGAAAACCTCTGCTCGAAAGAAGAGTTTCTGACGGCGAAAGAAGACTACGAATTTGCGGTCCAGACCCGCGACCTGGTGGTCGAACGCCAGAAGCAGGACGAAGCCTACCGCCGCATCCAGGTCGGCAACATGGAAGAGAGTCTTCAGAATATGCGCGAGAACCTGTTATTGGTCCATAAGCGGGTTGACGATCTCGACATCAAGGCGCCGGCCGACGGCCAATTGGGGCTGCTCGAAGTTGAAATGGGCCAGTCCGTCGGGTCGGGAACGCGCATCGGCCAGATCAGCGTACTCTCCGACTACAAGGTCGAAGCGATGATCGACGAACACTACATCGACCGCGTGGTGCAGGACCTCGAAGCCACGTTCGAACGCCAGGACAAGAATTTCTCGCTCCGTGTGCGCAAGATTTTTCCTGAAGTGCGTAACAATCAGTTCAAGACCGAATTCGTCTTTACCGGCGAACGCCCTGACAACATCCGCGCCGGCCAGACTTATTATATTAATCTCCAGTTGGGGCAGCCGACCGAATCGGTGTTGATCCCGCGCGGGACGTTCTACCAGACCACGGGCGGCAAGTGGATCTTCGTCGTCACGCCCGACGGCAGCCGCGCCGTGCGCCGCGAGATCACGATCGGCCGCCAGAACCCTGCTTACTACGAAGTGACCTCGGGCCTCGAACCGGGCGAAAAAGTGGTCACCTCGGGCTACGAAAACTACGGCGACGCACAAGAACTCATTTTGAAATAATCCACCCATCATGAACCACCTCCTTTTTTCCGCCCGCGGACTGTTCCGCAAGAAGCAGAACAACCTGCTCAAGATCGTCTCCCTGGGGACGGGGTTGGCTGTGGGTTTACTGCTAATTGCCAAAGTGGTTTTCGAACTGAACTATGAAAAATTTTATCCCGACGTAGACCGGGTTTACAACATCCTCGAACGCGTTGTCCACGAAGGCAAGTCGAGCGGTTACGATTGTGTAAGCGGCGGCGTGGCCCCCGGGATGAAGGCTGAAATACCTCAGGTCGAGGCGGCTACCCGTTTCACCTACTTCACCGACGAGGCGGAACCCTTTATCGTGTCGAGCGAAAAACGCCTCAAGGGTGAATTTATCCTCGCCGACGAATATTTGTTCGACGTCTTGGCCCGCCCCGTCGAGGGAGGGCTCGCACGGGAAGTGCTCTCCCGGCCGATGATGGCGATGGTTTCCGAATCCGTTGCCCGCAAGATCGGTCCCGACGCGGTAGGCCAGACGATCGAACTGGAAAGCTATCCGGGCAAAGTGTTGACCATCGGCGCTATTTTTCAGGATATTCCGGAAAATTCGACCCATTGTTACGATGTCGTCGTTTCGCTCCGTTCGATCACGGCTTTCATGTGGGACGGTTCGGAGGGGTGGGAAGGCAATGACCGCTATTACGCCTATGTCCGGCTCACTCCGGGCACCGATCCCGCAACCCTCGTCGAACCGATGCTCCGGATGCAGGCGAAATACGTGGACGTAGAAGAGATGCGCAAAGCAGGTGTCGACGTCTCTTATTCGTTGACCCCTTTCTCGAAAATGCACAGCAGCGATCCCGACATTCGGCGGGTGATCCTGCTGCTCACGCTGCTGGCTGTGGTGCTGATCGCCGCCGGCATCCTGAACTACGTGCTGATCGTCCTTTCGTCGCTGGCCGGGCGTTCGCGCGAGATGGCCATCTACAAATGCTACGGGGCGCAGGGAAGCAACATCGCCGCCCGGATTTTTTCAGAAACATTTTTGCATTTGGTACTCGCACTGCTGTTGGCCTTCATCCTGACCGCCCTGTGCCGGGGGCCGGTCGAAACACTGCTCGGAGTGTCGCTCCGGGGACTTTTTTCATGGAAGAGCGCGGCGCTGCTCACAGCGGTTTGCGGGGCGATCCTCGTGCTGACGGCGTGGGCGCCAGCACGTATCTTCGCTCGGGTGCCGGTAGCGGCCGCTTTCCGCAATTTTCGTAAGGCCAACCGCCTCCGGAAGCTTTCCCTGCTCTTCCTCCAATTTGCTGGGGCCACGTTCCTGGTGTCGCTGCTGGCCGTCGTGTGGTTGCAGTATGACCGGATGGTCCGCACCAACCCGGGTTACCAGTTCGAGAATCTGATCTGGTTTAATGCGGCAGGGGTGAGTGCCACGCAGCGTCAGGCGGCCCTCGACCGGCTGGGCGAGCTGCCCGCGGTTGAGGGGATAGCCACGGCGGAAACATTGCCGTATGAAGGCATCAGCGGAAACTATGTTTATGATCCGGCCGACGACACTCGGACGCTGTTCCACATTGCCGACTTGTACAAAGCCGATGCGGGCTATCTCCAGGTCTTCGAAATTCCGATTATCGAGGGCCGTGGTTTCGCCCCAGGAGATTCGAGGAACACGATCCTGGTCAGCCGTTCGTTTGCCGAGCGCCTGCACGAATTTACGGGTTTGGAGCGTGCGGTGGGGCAGACGATCCCTGTGGGAGGGCACACCGACTGGGAGCAAACCATCGTGGGTGTCTACGAAGATTTCCGCATCGGCACACGAGAATACCCGAGCGTGTTGTTCTACGCCGATAGCCCCCGTCCGGCACTGCTGGTGAAATTAAGCCGGATCACCCCCGAAGCCCTCACTCAGGTCCAGGATGCTTTGGAAAAAGCGTTGCCCGGCCGTGAGATCGAGTTGCGCATCTGCAAGGACGACTTTCTCGGGATGTATGACGACGAACGCCTGTTTCGCAACACGGTGATGACGGGCAGCCTGATCGCCCTGCTGATCGCCCTGATCGGCCTGGTCGGTTACCTGGGGCAAGAGATTGACCGTCGTCGTGCCGAAATCGCCATCCGTAAGGTCAACGGCGCGACTTTTTCGAATATCACCGCCCTTTTCCTGGGCGATGTATTGAAGATCGCCGTGCTGGCTGCGCTGGTCGGGGTAATATTGGCCGTCTGGGCCTCGCGCAAGTGGCTCGAGGGCTTTTCAGCGCAAATTCCGCTCACGCCGTGGCTCTTTGCCGCGTGTGCGCTGGCCGTGCTGGCGATCGTCGCCGGTGTGGTGGTGCTCAACGTGCTGCGCATCGCCGGCCGCAATCCGGTCGACTCGCTCAAATCAGAATAATTTTCGAGATATACCGAATCGGGAAATACGAAATGGAAACTAAAATGAGATTTTGTGATGAAAAGAATTTTTCTACTGCTTCTGGTGGGGTTCGTGGCGGTACCCGGTTGTTTCGCCCAAACACTCGACTTGTCGAAACCCGACACGACAAACTTCGTTTTCACCGTAAGAACCCCGTCGATCAAAGCGCTGGACGACTATCCGCAGCAGATTGCCGGAATTTCAAAAAGCGGGAATGATTATGAGATTCACCTGGCGATCGTCAACCCTTACGCCGATCCCGTAAGGCGCGAGAAGATGGATAATGCTCCGTATGCCCCGGATCGGGAATATGCCCACGAAATTCAGCGCTATGTGCAGCCTACCCTGTTGATCGATTCCGGAAACGAGCACATCCGGCAAATCGCCGACACGTTACTGGGGGATGAAACCAATCTCTCAGCGTTGATAAAAAAAGCATTGTCGTTTACCCACGACTACCTGGTCTTTGATGATTCGCTGGCCCGGCAGATCGATGCGGGCGCTTGCCGAACCCTCGACGTTCAGCGTATACTCGATGCTCGAAAAGGAACTTGTAGCGAATACACCAACTTGTTCATCGCCCTGATGCGCTATAAAAAGATCCCTGCGCGGTTCTGCGTCGGGTATATCTATGGCCCGGAATTTAAATCGGAAGGGACGCACGCCTGGCCCGAATGTTATATCGACGGCGTGGGTTGGTGGGCGGTCGAACCGACGCTCAATTCGCTGGGGTTTCCGCACTTTATGGCGATTAAGATGCGTCACGGGTTGGATTACGAAGATTGCGACATCCGGACGTTAGCCCGGGATATCGAACCGATAAAGATTGAAAAATTTAAATAACACAAATCAAAAACATAAAAAACTTACAACGATGATCCAGATCAATGATTTACGAAAAGTGTTCCGTACGGAAGAAGTCGAAACCACGGCGCTGAACGGCGTGTCGATGAACGTCAAACCAGGCGAATTCGTTGCCATTATGGGCCCGTCGGGCTGCGGCAAATCGACCTTGCTCAACATCCTCGGCCTGTTGGATAATCCCACCGGCGGCACCTACCTGCTCGATAGCAAGGAGGTCGGCAAACTCAAGGAAAAAGAGCGCACCGCCACCCGCAAAGGCAACATCGGCTTCGTTTTCCAAAGTTTTAATTTGATTGACGAGATGACTGTCGCCGAAAACGTGGAGCTTCCGTTGGTATACCTTAAAATCAAGGCGTCGGAGCGCAAAAAGCGCGTTGACGAAGTCCTGCACAAGATGAATATCAGCCACCGGGCGAGTCATTTCCCGAACCAGCTTTCCGGCGGGCAGCAGCAACGCGTGGCGATTGCCCGTGCCGTGATCGCCAACCCGAAACTGATCCTGGCCGATGAGCCGACAGGGAACCTCGATTCGAAAAACGGTAAGGACGTGATGGACCTTCTGTCGGAACTCAACCGGGAAGGGGCGACGATCGTCATGGTGACCCACTCGCAGCACGACTCCTCGTTTGCCCACCGTACGGTCAACCTCTTCGACGGCCAGATCGTGACCGAAGTGAGCAGCAAAATGTAATTTTTACATTCTCATAAGGAGAAAAGATGAAACAGTTTTTGAGAAATTTCCGGCGACAGCGTGTAGTGGGTGTATTGAACGTCTGCTGCCTGAGCCTTGGGATCATGGTGTCGCTCGTGGTGGGGCTATGGGCGGTCAACGAATTTACGTTCGATAACTTCTATCCCTATCCCGACCGCACCTACCGCATGGGGCTGAATGCCGAGCTCAACAGCCAGCCGATAAACACTCCCGGATCACACAGGTTCCAGGGAGAGATGGCGATGGCCCAGCTGCCGGAAATAGAGCGAATGGCCCGAGTGCTTTTTGAAAATATCGACCCACGGGTGGGCGATCAATACTATCCCGAGACCCGGTCGATCATTGCCGATACCAGTTTTTTCGATTTTTTCGGATTCCGGCTGAAAGCAGGCGATCCCGCCACGGTACTTCTGGCACCCGATGGGGTGGTGGTCGACGAAACCACGGCCAAGAAGTTTTTTGCAGGCAAAGATCCGATCGGGCAGCCGATCGAGTACAGTGGCCGAACGTTTCATGTTTCGGGCATAATGTATGACATGCCTCGTAATTCGCACCTTCAAGCCCATCTGATCTTTCCCCCGTTCGGCAATTTTAATAAGGACAGCCACGATCGCTTCAATACCTACCTTGTGCTTCGCGAGGGAACCGATCTGGCAGCGCTTGAAAAATCGCTCACTGCAATGATCATCGAGCGGATACCGCCTTACAAAGATCTTAACGTCCGGGTCACCCTCGAACCGCTGGCCGAGATATATTTCAGCCACCATCCGATGGGTGACGACGCGGTGACCAGCGATCGCGGGATGGTGACGACCTTTATGCTGATGGCCGCGCTGATCCTGCTCGTTTCGTGCATCAACTTCACGAATCTCTTCGTGTCTACGGCCTTTATCCGGGGCAAGACGATCGGGGTGATGAAGGCCCATGGTGCGTCGAAAGGTGCGCTGGCTTGGGCCTTTTATCGCGAAACGGCTGTTTATGTGCTGATCTCGATCGTTGTCGGTATCGGATTGGCTTACCTTGCCCTGCCGGTGTTCAACCAGTATACCGGTTCGCGGCTGACAATTGATTTTACCTGGCCGGTGCTTTACTTGTTGCTTATCGCGTTGGCGGTGGTGACCACACTGCTGGCCGGATCGTTCCCGGCGCTGCAGATGACCCGTTTCCCGATCATGGAAACCCTGCGGGGGAAGTTCCGCAGCAAAGGCGTTTCGCCATTTCAGAAAGGTTTGATCGTGTTGCAATTCGCCACATCGATCTTCCTGGTGGTCGTGGTGCTTTTCTTCGGGCGGCAGGTTCGTTTCCTGCTCGATCAGGAGCTGGGGTTCAATAAAGAGAGTGTCGTTTATGTCAGTCAATGGGACGATGCGGCGAAAAATTTCGCTACTTTCCGTGCCGAGATGATACAACACACGGGCATTGCCGACATTACGATGCAACGCGGAAAACTGACCGAATGGAATAGTGGTGGGGTGGTGAGTAAGGAAGACTCTGCCGATGAGTTGCTGGTCGAACAATGCCTGATCGCCCCCAATTATTTTGAATTTTTCGAGATGCCGCTCGTTTCAGGTGAAAACTCACTTTTGCTCGAAAATCCTGACGGTTATTGTGTGATCAATCAACAAATGGCAAAATTGCTCGGATTCGGCAATGATGCGGTAGGTAAGAGCATCCACGAGTCTAATTCCAACCGGAATTATACAGTGACAGGCGTAGTGCGTAATGCACAGACCCGTTCGTTGCACGCTGAAGTCGATCCCCAGTTTTACTACAAGGACGATTACAACCGGAATCCCTCTGTCAAGCAAATCTATTTCCGCCTCACCGGCGATCCCCGGCAAGGGCTGGCTGCGATCGAACGCAAATGGAAGGAAACCGTGGCCGACCAACCGTTTAGCTACCATTTCCTCGACGACGATTATCGAGCTTTCTACAGCAGTGAGATGAGCACCCGCCGGGTGTTGGGCTATGCATTGATCATTACATTGCTGATCACGGCGGCGGGCCTTTTTGCAATGGCCTATTATTCTGCCCAGCGGCGGATCAAGGAGATCGGCATCCGCAAGATCAACGGGGCGACGGTGGGCAACCTGCTCGTGCTCCTGAACCGCGAAGTGGTATGGGGCGTGGCGGTGTCGTTCGTGATTGCCTGTCCGGTGGCCTACTTCTTCCTCGGGCACTGGCTCGAAGGGTTTGTCGCGCGTACACCGCTTAGCTGGTGGGTTTTCGCACTGGCGGGCCTGGCGGCCTGCGTGGTGGCGCTGCTGACGGTCACTTTCCAAACGTGGAAAACCGCCTCGGCCAATCCCATTGACTCATTGCGAAGTGAATAATCCGAAAAAAAGAGAAAATGAGATTTTCCGATTTAAAGACCTACCTGAAATTCCTTTCGCGAAATAAGCTCTATACGTTCGTCACGGTGGTGGGCTTCTCCGTGTCGCTGATGTTCGTGATCGTGCTGGGGGTTTATGTGAAGGGCGAACTCTCGGTGGATAATTTCCACGAAAAAGGCGACCGGATTTTTGCGATGGCCAACGAAGAGAGCACTTCTTTCGGCCCTCCGGTAGGCGATTATGTACAAAACCTATGTCCCGAGGTCGAAAGCTATTGCCGCGTCCTTTCCCGTAGCCGTTCCGTCGCCAAAAAGCCCGGCAGTGAAGATGTGTTTGCCGACGTACTTTATGCTGATTCGACCTTCTTCGGTACGTTTTCTTTTCCGCTGTTGGAGGGGAAACCCGACGAAGTGCTGAAGAGCCGCAAGTCGGTCGTCGTCACCCGTTCGTTTGTCGATCGCGAGTTTCCGGAAACGAATCCGATAGGAACCTCGCTGAATATCAACGGCGAAGATTTTCTGGTTACCGGCATCGCAGCCGACTTCCCGCAAAATACGCTTTTCCCGCAGGTCGACCTGATTGCCGATTACAGCACCGGGAACAGTTACTGGTTGACGCGATGGAATAATTTCGGGTTTTCCATCTTCTTCCTCGAAAAGGAGGGGGCCGATTTGTCAGCCAAAGCCCCGCTGTTGCTCGAAAAGTTCAAAAACGACGGAGATGTGTGGTACTACAAAGAAGGCTATGCCGACCAAGTGCAATTCATCTCCCTGCGCGACCTCCATTTCCGGCCCGATATCAAAGTTACCCAATTCGACGCCCGCCAGAGTAATCCGACCACCATCAAGGTCTACCTGGCCATCGCCCTGCTGATCCTGGTAATCTCGATGTTGAACTATATCAACATGACCGTGGCCCAGGCCGGTTTCCGGGGCAAAGAAGCCGCATTGCGAAAACTGCTCGGCAGCAGCCGTGGGGCGCTGGTCGGAAAACTGTTGGGCGAATCGCTGCTGATGACTTTGTTCGCTTTCCTTTTAGGCGGATTCCTGGCTTTCCTGGCCGAGCCGTTTTTTAATGATGTGCTCAGTACGCAACTCGACCTGGCCCATCAGTTTACCTGGCCCGTGACGCTCTTTGTCCTGGGGATGGTCTTGTTGATAGCGTTGGTTTCGGGACTTGTCCCGGCGATGGTCATTTCGCGTTTCCAACCGATCGAGATCGTTAAGGGTACCTTCCAGCGCAAGGTCAAAGGGAGCTACTCGCGGGTGCTGTCCGTGTTCCAGTATGCGGTGTCGGTGGCCTTGCTGGCGTGTAGTCTACTGATCATCCGTCAGTCTGATTTCATGTCCAATTACGATATGGGCATACATACCGACCGGGTGCTATTCCTGCCTAACGTCATCACAGGATCGTCCAAATCATTGGCCGTGCGTGACGAGTTGCGGCAAATTCCCGGCGTAGAAGAAGTGTCGCGCAGCCGTGGGACGCCGCTGGGGGAGTGGAACAACCAGTCGTTTAGCATTGAGGGCGCCGGAAATTACAGCTTTACCGAGTACACGGTCGATTCGGCTTTCTTCCGCATCTTCGGCATCGAAATCACACCGACCGATGCCCCTGTCGAAGATGGCAAGCCGTTTTGGATCAGCCGACACGGCTACAATACGTTGCAGTCTGAGCTTAAAGACAACTCCCTCCAGCTTTACAGCCAACGCATGGTTATCAACGGCATTTTCGAGGATTTTCATTTCAACTCATTGCGCGAAGAGATTGGCGACCTGTGGATCCGATATTTGCCCGATGACGCCACTCCTTGGAATTATCTGGTGAAAATTTCACCCGAGGCTGACTTGCGCCAAACGACCGACCGGGTGGTAAAAGCCTACACCGATTTTACCGATGGCCAGTTGTTCGAATACAACTTCCTCGACGACAACCTCCAAAAATGGTACGAAAAGGATCGGAAAATGTCGCGCATTATGACCGCTTTTTCGGGCCTCACGCTGCTGATTTTGCTGATGGGCGTCTTTGCGATGGCGCTCTACACCGTGCAACAGAAGCGCAAGGAGATCGGCGTGCGCAGGGTCAACGGCGCGACGGTGGGCGAAATCCTGTTGATGCTCAACCGGCAAGTGTTGTGGAGCCTGGCGATCGCTTTCCTGGTGGCTTGTCCGGTGGCCTATTACGCCATCGACAAATGGCTGGAGAATTTTGCTTACCGCATTCCACTGAGCTGGTGGGTGTTTGTGATGGCAGGCGTCGCAGTCCTCGCGCTGGCCGTCCTGTCGGTCACCTGGCAGAGTTGGCGCACGGCCCGCACGAACCCTGTCGAATCGCTCAGGAGCGAGTAGGAGAGGGGGCGTTTGTCCCCGCCGGGAACACCATGGTGAAGACGGTCATGCCGCCTTCGCCGTGGTGTTTCAGGTTTCCGCCGTGCAGGCGCATGATGTAGCGCGAAAGGCTGAGTCCGATGCCTGTCCCGGTGTCCTTGGTCGTGAAGAAAGGGACGAAGATGTGGGGGGCGACCTCGGGGTCGATGGGCCGCCCGTTGTTGGCCACGCAGATTTCGACGGCGTGGGCGCTCCCGGCCGCTTTCAACAGGATCTTTCCGTTAGAAGTGTCGCCGATCGCATCGGTGGCATTTTTGAGCAGGTTGACCAGCACCTGGGTGATTTGTGTCCGGTCGGCCCGTACCGTAAGGTCCGGATTCGCCACGACGATTTCCGCCGCGATACCTTTTTCCTTGAAGATTTCGGAGTTGAGCGTGACGACCTCTTTCAGCAGCGGCCCGACGGCAATGTCGGAAAGCACGGGTTTCGGCACGCCGGTAAATTTGCGGTACGACTCGACGAAAAGCAGCAACCCCCGCGCCGTTGAGTTAATCGTTTCGAACGCCTCGACCGTGTCGGCAGCCAGCGTGTCGGCGGCGGGTGCCTCGCCCGCCCGGTAGGCTGCCAGCAGCGTGTCGCTGAGCGAGGTGATCGGGGCGATCGAGTTCATGATTTCGTGTGTCATCACCCGGATCAGTTTGACCCACGACTCCATTTCGCGCGCTTCGAGCTCGTTGCCGATGTTGTTGAGGGTGATGATTTTCATTTCTCTGTTTTTCAGAACGATGCGGTGTGTTCGGAGGCTGATGAGCACTTCTTCGCGTTCGTTGGGAATGGTGATCTGCACCGGTTCGGACAGGGGCAGGTTCCGGAAGGTGGCCGGCAACCGTGCGTCGACCGTCGCCAGCTGGCTGATGTGGGTGAAGACCGGCAGGCCGAGTAGCCGGCCTGCTTCGCGATTGACCGTCCGCACTCCGCCGTTGTCTTCGAGGATGACGATGCCGGTCGACACGCTTTCGACGATCAGGCTCAGGAATTGTTCGTTTTCAATCACTTCCTTGCGGGCAGAGGAGAGGATTTCTTTGATCCGGTTGAGCATCGTGTTGAGCTCCTGTTCGCGGCGCGACAGCTTGGTTTCCGAGAAATGGAACGAATAGTCGCCGTTCTCCATCGCATTGAGCAGGAACAGGATATTCTTATTGAATTTCCGATAGTGGGCCCACAACCGATTCACCGCATACCCGGCGATCAGCGCACACCCTCCGCCGTACCACACCTCGCCCCGGAGAAAAAAGAGAGTCGCTCCGGCCGCCGCTACGACCAGCAGCACCAGGAAAAGGATCAGCTTGTATTCGATCGATTTAAACATCTTTTATAAAAAAACGGCGCCAAAGATTTAAATTGAACTTTTGCATTGAAAAATTCCCAGTGCGGGCACGCACTTTTCCAAAAGGATTATTCGAGGTCGTATTTCTTCATTTTACTGTAGAGCGTGGGGCGGCTGATGCCCAACTGGGCCGCCGTCGCCGACAAGTTCTTCCCGTGTTGGGCCAGCGCGTTTTTGATCGCCAGCCGTTCAAGTTCGTCAAGCGATACGGAGGCTGTCGCATCAAATTTTTCGCCCGGGACATTGAAGAAGAAATCGGCCGCCGACAATTCCGGGCCTTCGCCCAGGATTACCGCCTTTTCGACCGCGTGCTGCAATTCGCGCACGTTGCCCGGCCAACCATAACTTTCGAGTTTTTCGATGGCGCTCTTGCCGAGCGTCAATCCCGCCTTACCATATTTTTTCGCAAATTTCTCCAGGAAAAACCGCGCCAGCAGCGGCAGGTCGCCCCGTCGCTCGCGCAAGGGCGGCACCTCGATCTGAATCGTATTGATCCGGTAGAAAAGGTCTTCCCGGAAAGCGTTTTCGGCTACCATCAGGGGCAGGTCCTTGTTCGTGGCCGAGATCAGCCGGATGTCGACCCTAATCGGCACATTGCTCCCCACGCGCGTGATCTTTCGGGATTGCAGGGCAACCAACAGCTTGGCCTGCAACGGGTAACTCAGGTTGCCGATCTCGTCCAGGAAAAGCGTTCCGCCGTCGGCCGCTTCGAATTTTCCGGCCCGGTCGGCCTTGGCATCCGTAAAAGCGCCCTTGACGTGGCCGAACAACTCGCTTTCGAAGAGCGATTCGGTCAGCGAACCCGGGTCGACGCTCACCATCGCTTCGCTTGCCCGGTCCGAAATGCAGTGGATTTTCCGGGCGATCAACTCTTTGCCTGTTCCGTTTTCGCCAGTAATCAGGATGTTGGCATCGGTGCGGGCTACCTTCTCGACGAGCGAGAGCAGTTCCTGCATCGCTTTCGACGTGCCCCAGCAAACGTCGTCGCCGGGGCAAAGTTCCTGGTTGAGTACGCTCTGCCGGTCCTTGAGCCGTTTCACTTCGCGCCGCGAGGTGCGCAGTTCGAGCGCCGCCTGCAACGTGGCCAGCAGTTTGGCGTTGTCCCACGGCTTTACCAGAAAATCGAAAGCCCCCTCTTTTAAACCTGCCACTGCCAGTTCAACGTCGGCATACGCCGTGAAAAGCACCACGGGCAGTTCGCCGTCGAATTTTTTGATCTCGCGCAGCCAGTATAAACCCTCGTTACCCGAATTGATCCCGGCCGAAAAATTCATATCAAGCAGCACCACGTCGGGCCGCTTTTCGCGCAGGGTCGAGGCGAGCGCATTGGGTGTAGCGAGCAGCGTCACTTCTTCGAAGTGGCTGCCGAGGAAAATCCGGAGGGCAGTAAGCACATTCCGATTATCGTCCACGACAAGAACAGATCCTTTTTTCATAGGTGCCTCCCGGCACTCGGAATTTTGACTTTTGCCTGGACAAAGGGTACGTTCCGACTTCGGGATTTCTAATTTTACTTACACAGAATGCCATCCGGCACCCGGCGGTTTTTTACTTTATTTTGACAAATATATGAAAAATAGGTTGTTTGACATCCAGCGAAAACGATGAATTTTTTGTTTCTGGCGATAAAAATAATTTTACAGAAAGAATGGATGTAAGTATTTGTATATAAGTGTGTTTTTGTTTTTTGCAGGAAAATTGTGATTCGAGGGGGTTGATTGCGGAGAATTTTTCTATCTTTGTGCCGGATTTTACCGAACCACAACATCAGGAGAGATGCCGGAGTGGTCGATCGGGGCGGTCTCGAAAACCGTTGTACCCGCGAGGGTACCCAGGGTTCGAATCCCTGTCTCTCCGCCAGGTAACATAGCAATATTGAGAAAATCGCTGAGATTCAAGACATCTCGGCGATTTTTGTTTTTGGGCGGGTACCTTCATCGCCCGGCGCGTTGAAGAAATGGGCTAAAGTAGACCTGCGTTTGCTCGGTGAGGTCAATAAACTCGTTTTCGATGTGCAAGGCTCGGACGACAACGGCTACGGCACAGCCAAGCCAAGCCAAGCCCGTTTACTTCTGCCTCGACGACATCGCTATTGTGAAATAAGAGTTTACAGATTTACCGCCCGGCGTTTCCCGAAAGCATCGCTGTGGTGTTGAGTGTCCGGGCTGGGAACCCGGGCACTCTTTTTTGTGGGTAACCCACATTTAAGCATTGAGATGGCGGCGTTTGCGGCGCAGCCACAGTATCCAGGCCGTTACCGGCAGCGATGCGCCGATGAGCGTGGCGCAGAACATCAGAATGCGGCCCGGCAGGCCGAGGATGCGCCCGTCGTGGATTTCGAGGTTCATCCGCCGCAGTTTGTCGGCACCCGTGGCCTGGGTGTACTTGCCCGCATAGGGGCCTCGACCTTCGAGGGGTGCGAGATTATAGCGGTCGAAGAACAGGTTGTCCGTGCGGTAGTACGAGCGGAATTTATGCACCACACTCACCCGGATCACCCCGTCGGCGGCGTGCGGCAATGCGAAATAGAAACTCTCTGCCTGCGGTTCAGCCGCCTTCAAACGGCAGTAAAGGGTGTCGAGCAGTGCGTGTTGCTGCTCCTGCGTGGCAGCCAGGGCCATGTTGAGTGAATCGGACTTGGGCAGCATATAGGGCTCCGGTTGCTTCCCGCCCGAAGTGGCGCGGTAGATCCCGTCGCCGAACCACGTGAAACTCCATACCAGCCCGGTCAGGCAGGCTGTCATCAGAAACAGGAAGGCATATCCGCCGAGGGCATTGTGCAGGTCAAAGACCAACCGGTGGCGCCCCGCGCGCAGGCGCACGGTAAAGGCCAGGCGGCGCGTTTTACTATTCCATTTTCGGGGCCACCAGAGGATAATCCCGGTGATGAGCACGACCAGGAACGTGACCACGCTCCAGCCGATCACGTATTTCCCCACGGGCCGCGGCAACCACAGTGTGCGGTGCCCGTCGAGGATGAAGCGGAAAAAATCAAAACTGCCCGGCGCGCTCACTTCGGTATGCAGGTGCGCCCCCGAGTAGGGATCGACCCAGACGGTGGCCCGGCCGCTCTCGCGGCTGAAATAGTCTATCGCTACCGCGTCTTTCGGCCGGGCATAGGTAATCGCCGATGGACGCCGTCCTTTGGCCTGCCCGTCAGCCGCGCCAAGGATCGCTGAAGGCGGCAGCACGGGTGCGTCCTGCGGGGCGACGAAGCGCCACGGTTGCCGCAGGTCGTTGATCTCGTCCTTGAAAGCGTAGATACAGCCTGTGACGCAAACCACGAACACCACAACGCACGACAATTGTCCCAGCCAAAGATGGAGTATCCGTGCGATTTTTTTAGCCATGTTACTCATACGAAAAATACAAAAAGGGGCCGGAAGAGTGTTTTCTCCCGGCCCCGAAATGGGATACGCTTAGGGGATAATGAACGAAGCCGACACGAAGTTGGCCGATACCATAGCCCCTGCCGTGGCCGTGGCCGTGGCGATGTCCACACGGTAGTAGCGTAGTCCTTCGGCCACCTCCAGCGGGTAGTAGAAATAGCCGCCGTCAACGATGCCGGACATGCGCTGCCCGCCGTTGCCGTCGTGCACCGGGATCTGGGGGATGTAACTCACCGTTTTGTTCACCACGTCGATGATGGCGCATTTGAGGGCTTTATCCTGCCACTGCACCATCTCAGTTGAGGTCTTGGTGTGGACCTGGGCGAAGAAACGGCCGCCGCCCAGGTATTGCAGGTGGGCAGGCTTGAAGCCGCCGGCAGCGGTCTCCACGTCGAAATAGTAACCGGCGTCGAACGCCGTGCCGCCCGAGGGGATGCGCAGGAAAGCGGCGGGCTTGGCGCTGTTCTGCGTGTAACCGTTGGCGATCGAGGTGTTAGAGAAGGTATATACATACGATTCGGCCTTGAATACGCCGTTGTAGCCGTTCCATGAGCCGCAGATGGCCGCGCGGCTGTCCTCGACGATGCCTTTGTAATCGAGCGAGGGGTAGTCGTACACGGCTATATAGGCGGTGTTGATGTCG